>CAZCVE010000137.1:0-2303 GCA_964502175.1 uncultured Sandaracinaceae bacterium | reverse complement strand
TCATCGGCGGGAGCGCGGTCGTCAGCCGCGCGCGGCCTTGAAGGCGGCGGGCGTGATCTCTTCGAGCTCGAGCCCGAACTGCTCGCGATGCGTGCCCAGTCGCTCGAACGCCCACGCGAGGTACGCCTGAGCCGGCACGCCGATCGCGCGGCACGTCGCGACGATGCCGAGCAGCACGCACGCTCGATGCGCGCCCTCGGTGCTGCCGGCGAAGAGCATGTTGAGTCGGAGCTTCGCGAAGTTCTGGAACTCGCGCTCGGTGGGCGAGTTGTCGATCGGCACCTGCGCGTCGTCGATGAAGCGCGTCAGTGCTGCCCAGTGATTGCGGTAGTAGGCGACGGCGGATGTCAGCGGGTCCGAAGGCAAGAGCGTGGGCTCGACAGCAGCGAGCCACTGCGCGAACTGTGTCGCGATCGGGCGGATCTTCGCGCGACGATGCTTGAGGAGTTTCCGTCCATCGAGGCCTACCTCCTGCGCTTCGTTCTCGGCGACGTACATCGCTGCGATGAACGCGCCGCCTTCCTTCGCGAGCATGGGCTGCGTGGCTTCGGCGTCGCGGAACTTGCGACGACCGTGCGCGTTGCAGCCCGACTCGATCACTCGCCCGCTCGCGTAGACCGGATTGAAGCGATGCTCGGCATCGGCGGTGAGCGTGCCGACGAACGGCGAGAGCTTGGCCACGACGTCGTCACTGCCCTTGTGCGCCGCGTACTGGAACACTGCGCACTCGTCGTTTCGATAGAGCTCGACGTAGCCATCGTGTGCAGCGGGAAGCTCAGGCACGAGGACCTTGAGGCCGGTGCCGTCGGTCGCCATCCACGAACCACGAAGAAGCTTCTTCCAGTGCAGGCCATCGATCGGATCGAGCAGATCCGCCGCGCGCTCGACGAAGCCGACGAGCGTGCCCATCGCGAGCGGGATGTCGCGCTCGGCGAGATCGCGACGAATGCGATCGAGCGGCGCGAGCAGGCCGAACTTCTGGTGGATGAACCACGCGAGCCAATCGCACGTGACCTTGGAGCGTGCGTACGGAGCGGGCAGCGACGTGGCCGTCGTGCGCTTGCGGCACGTCCGACAGCGACACGTCTTGCGCCTCACGACGCGTCGTCGCTGGTGCTCCTTCACGACGTGGAGCTTCTCTTCGACGACCTCGTCCACGACATCGAGCACGCCCGAGCCGCAGTGCTCGCAGCTCGTGGGCCGCACCGAGTGCTCTTCGGTCTCGAGGTGCTCGGGCACTGCAGCGCGCCCAGGTCGGCTCTGCTCCTCAGCGACGGGCGGCGGCTTGGGCGGCACCACGGGCGCCTTGGGTCGCGCGTCGAACGCCTTCTGCTGGTCGGTCGCGAGGCTCGGCGGCGGCGCGGGCTTCTTCTCCGTCGGCGAGCCCGCGCGCTTGCGTTGCTTGCGCTGCGCGATCGCGAGCAACTCGGCCACGCGATCGTTGAGCTTCGCGATCTCCGCGATGAGCATCGTCTGCGTGTCGAGCAGCGAGGCGTTCGTCGAGAGCATCGCGGCGATCTGCGCGCGCTGCTCGGCGTTCTCTCGTTGCAGCGCGGCGACGTCGACGAGCACCTGCAGACGGGATCACGTCTGCGGATCCGTGTCGATCCCCTACTGCTTCGCGAGGCGCCGATACCAGCCCTTGCGCGAGGCCGTGAAGTCGATGCCGGCGAGCAACGAGGCGAAGGCCGCTCCGTCGATCTGCACCTTGGAATCAACGGATCCGAGCGGTGGGAGCTGGAAGCTCCCGGCCTCGAGCCGCTTCGCGAGGACGCACCAGCCGGAGCCGTCGAACCAGAGGGCCTTGGCGATCCGTCGGCGCTTGTTGAGGAAGAGGTAGAGGTGTCCGTCGACGGGATCGAGACCGAGGCGACGCACGGCGCCCGCGAGCGAGTCGAACGATCCGCGCATGTCGATCGGCTCGACGGCGACGAACACGCGAACGGTGGTCGGCAGGCTCAGCACGAGCGCAGCGCTCGAACGAGGCGCACGAGCGTCGCGTCGTCGAAGTCTGCGTCGACCTCGATCGCGAGCTCGCCCACGCGCACGACGTATGGCGCGTCGCTGCGCTCGATCGCGGTGGGCACGAGCTCGACGAGCCGCAGCGGCTGCACCTCGCGCTCGCTCGACGGTCGAGAGAGATTGATCCGCCACGCGTTGAGCGACCGCCCGTCGATGCCGTGCTCGCGTGCCCACTCGCCCGCGGTGAGGCCAGCGGCCTTGGCGGACTTCAGGCAGCGGCGCGCCTCGCGCTCGTCCTCGATCTTGCGTCGCATCGCGCGCGAACGTGACCGAGCCGCGCC
>CAZCVE010000136.1:0-2554 GCA_964502175.1 uncultured Sandaracinaceae bacterium | reverse complement strand
CCTCGCGTAGCTTGCTCGTGACCGCGCACTCTGCTCCTCGGAGGTCGGAGAATGGACATCGAAGCGCTGCGAGCGTGCGAGTACTGGACTGAGCGAGAGGGGCGGGCGGCGCTCGCGCTGTGGCGGAGGAGCAAGATGGAGCTGGCGCCGTGGGCTCGCTCGGTGGGCTTGAGCGCGTCGCGCCTGTCGTACTGGCGGAAGCGCTCGGAGAGTCCATCGAGTGAGCGCTCGGCGACGGCCGACGCGATCGCCATCACTCTCGCGCCCGTGACGGTGTTGGCAGCCACGTCGCGCGGAACGATCACCCTCGAGCTGCGCTCGGGACGCGCCGTACGCATCGAGGGCGACTTCGACGATGCGACCTTGACCCGCGTGATCGCGATCGCGGAGCGCGCTCCATGTTGACTCTTCCCTCATCACTGCGCGTGTACGCAGCGGTCGAGCCCGTCGACCTGCGCAAGGGCTTCGACGCGCTCGCGATCGCCGTGCGCTCGCAGCTCGGGCACGACCCGCTCTCGGGCTCGCTCTTCGTGTTCTTCAATCGACGCTTCGACCGCGCGAAGATCCTCGTGTGGACTCCGAGCGGTTGGTGCCTCGTCTACAAGCGTCTCGAGAAGGGTCGCTTCCATCTTCCGCGCGAGGTCTCGCTGGGTGCTCGCGCGCTCACGATCGAAGCCGCGGAGCTGGTGGCGTTGCTCGACGGGATCGATCTTCGGAACGTGAAGCGTCCGCCTCGCTGGCCTCTGGCCGCGTGAAGTCGGGGGACGGAATCACGACGGATCCTGCGTAAACGCAACGCGCTTCGCGTGTTCGTGAGCTACATCAGACTCACGCGATGCGCGCCGGAACGAGCAAGCTGTTTGATGTCGAGAACGCCGTCGCCGACGTGGCGCGCGTGTTCGACGATGCCGGCAAGAGCGGGGCGCTCGCGCTCGTTCGCGCGATGCTCGAGTCGCTGGCTCGTCGCAACAGCCAGCTCGAGCTCGATCGCATTCGCCTCCTCAAGAAGCACCTCGGCAAGACCAGCGAGCGCGTGAGCGAGGACCAGCTCGCGTTCCTGTTCTCGCTCCTGCCCGAGGAGGAGCGCCCCGAAGGCGCGCTCGTGCCCGCGCAGGCGACGACACCGCTCGATGACGAGGAGCAGACGAGCACTCCGAGCAAGCCGAAGAAGAAGGGCGCGCACGGTCGCAAGCCACTGCCCGACTCGCTTCGTCGCGTCGAGATCCGCCACGACGTGCCTGCCGACGACCGCAACTGCACGAAGTGCGGCAAGGACAAAGTCTGCATCGGCCACGACGTGAGCGAGGTCCTCTGCTTCAAGCCGGCGGAGCTCTACGTCGAGCAGCACGTCAACGAGAAGCTCGCGTGTCCCGATGAGTGCAAGGGCGAGTTCACCGTCGCGCCCGCGCCGGAGAAGGTGATCGACAAGGGCCGCCCCGACGCTTCGCTCCTCACGAAGATCATCGTCGGCAAGTACGACGACTTCGAGCCGCTCACCCGGCAGAAGAAGTTCTTCGAGCGCTGCGGCGTGACGATCCCCGTCTCCACGATGGTCGATTGGGTCGCCGCGAGCGCGCTCGCGCTCGAGCCCATCGCGAAGCTGATCTGGAAGCTCGTGCTCGAGGGCTACATCGTCCAAGCCGACGACACGGGGCTGAAGGTGCTCGACGAGAAGTCGCCCGGCGGCGCCAAGCGCGGTCACCTCTGGTTTCACGTCGCGGACAGAGCACTGTGTGCGGTCGTGTACACGCCCGACTGGACCAAAGAGAGCGCGGGTCTGTTCTTGTCGGCGCGCAAGGGCGGCTATCTGGTCGCCGACGCATACAAGGGCTGGGATCAGCTCTACACGCGCGACGAGAGTCCACTCGTCGAGTGCGGCTGTTGGGCTCATGCACGTCGGCCCTTCGTCGAGCTCGCGGAGCGCGGAGAAGCGCGCGCCGCGGTGATGGTCCATCACGTCAGAAAGCTGTACGAGATCGAGAACGCCTCGACGGAAGCCGGCGAGACGAGTGATGAGCGCCTCGTGCGTCGAAAGCGCGATTCCACCGCCATCATCGATGACATCAAGAAGTGGGTCGCCGATGTGCGGGCGAAGGAGCCACCCAAGAGCGCCTTCGCGAGCGCGGTGGGCTACGTGCACAACCAGTGGGACGCACTCACTCGCTTCCTTCACGACGGCGCGATCCCGCTCGACAACACGCTCGTCGAGCGCGCGCTGCGCGGCGTGAGCCAAGGCAGGAAGAACTTTCTGTTCGCCGGCAGCGACGCTGGGGCGATTCGGGCGGCAACGATCTACACGATCACTGCGACATGTCGGCTGTGCGGCGTCGAGCCGATGGCGTACGTCGAGGACGTGCTGCGCAAGCTGCAGACGGGACGCTGGCCGTACGCGCGTCTGCGCGAGCTCGTGCCCGACGAGTGGCGCAAGACCGCGCCCGCGTCCGCGATGCTCGCGCCCAAGCGCTGATCAGAACCGCGCCGCCGCTGCCACGCCGAGTCGCGGCGAGCGAGGCGAATTCTGCGTGCATGTTGGGTGGGATGGCCGATCGGGTAC
>CAZCVE010000135.1:0-2647 GCA_964502175.1 uncultured Sandaracinaceae bacterium | reverse complement strand
GGTGGATCTGCGGAAGCGCCGCGAATGGATCCCGATTAGGCCGCCGCTGAAGTACCTTCCTGGAGCGGCACAACCACTTCGGATCAATGACATCGATCTGGCTGCGATGCTGAGTCACGTTCTGGTGGTGCCTTGACGCTGACGGACGCGCCGACGACTTCGGCGTCGACCTCGAGAACGACGTCGTGCGGTGACGGGCCGCTGACGGGGTCGTGACGCGGAGGAGCGACCACGCTCGACGATGGGCCCGGGCGGCGCGCGGAGCGGACCATGTCCGCCGTCCGCCTGTTCGAACCCTTGACACGCTCCGAGTGGAGAGATATCTGCGCATCTCGATACGAGGATGTTATCTCGGGACTGACGCAGACCATCGAGACGCTGTCGGTGCTCGGTGACGAGAGCCGGCTGCGCCTCTGCACGTTGCTCGCCGATCGCGAGCTCAACGTGGGCGATCTCGTGCGCGTCACGGGCATCGCGCAGTCGGGCGTCTCGACGCACCTCGGACGCCTCCGTGACGCGGGGCTCGTGCGCGATCGTCGTGAAGGTCGCGAGTGCTTCTACACGCTCGCGACGGACGCGCTGCCGGCCGCCGTGAGCCAGGTGCTCGGTGAGGTGCGCGCCTCCGAAGACCCGACGCTGCTCGGCGATCGCGAGCGCCTGCGCACCCTCGACCTCGAGCGCCGCGTGGGCCGCGACACCTACTCACCGGGGCGCACGTGGCAGTCGCTCGCGACGGGCATCGCGGCGCTGCTCGACCTCGGCGACGTGCTCGACGTGGGCTCGGGCGATGCGTCCGCTGCGAGCATGATCGCGCCGTATTGCCGCTCGCTGACGTGCATCGACACGAGCGCGCGCGCGATCGAAGAGGCGAGCGCGCGCTTCGCGGATCAGCCGCACGTGCGCACGCGGGTCGCGGACGCCGAGTCGCTGCCGTTCGACGCGAGCTGCTTCGACACCGTGCTCGTCTTCCACACGCTCACGTACACCGAGCGACCCGAGGTCGCGCTGCGCGAGTGCGCGCGCGTGCTCCGCGCGGGCGGACGGCTCGTCGTGCTGTGTCTCGATCAGCACCGACACCAGGAGATCACGTCGCGCTACGGCGAGCGCCACGCCGGCCTGTCTCCGCGCCGCGTTCGTTCGCTGATGGAGGGCGCGGGCCTCACCGTGCGCCGCTCCGAGGTCGCGAGCCGCGAGCAGAAGAAGCCTCACCTCGAGGTCGTCCTCGCGATCGGCCAGAAGACGTCTGCCGCGTCGTCGCCGAAGTCCGTTCCACGCACGAAGAAGAAGTCACGAACATGACCGACCAGCACCCGCTCCGAAAGCTCATGACCGAGCGCATCGCCATCATCGATGGCGCCATGGGCACGACCATTCGCACGTACGGGATGACCGAGGCGGACATCCGCGGGACGCGCTTCGCGGACAGCAAGAAGGATCTCCTCAACAACGGGGATCTCTTCTCGCTCACGCAGCCCGACATGATCTGCGACATCCACCGTCGCTTCCTCGAGGCCGGCGCGGACATCATCGAGACCAACACGTTCGGCGCCACGAGCATCACGCAGAGCGAGTTCTTCGTGGACGACCCGCGCGAGCACGGCGGCCGCAAGGACCCCGCGTTCTATCAAAAGATCATCGAGGACCGCTTCCTCAACGACCTCGCGTGGGAGATCAACTACGAGAGCGCGCGTCAGTGCCGCACGTGGGCCGATCGCGTTGCCAATCAAGACGGCAAGCGTCGCTTCGTGGCAGGCGCCATCGGCCCGCTCACGGTGTCTCTCTCGAACTCGCCCGACGCCGACGACGCAGGGTTCCGCGTCGTCACGTTCGATCAGGTGAAGCAGGCGTACGTGCACGAGGTCCGCGCGCTGATCGCGGGCGGCGTCGACACGCTGCTCGTCGAGACGATCTTCGACTCGCTCAACGCCAAGGCCGCGCTCGTGGCCATTCAAGAGGTGTTCGCGGCCGATGGCGTCAGCCTGCCGATCCAGATCTCGGCGGCGGTCGGTCGCGGCGGCGAGACGATGATCTCCGCGCAGACGATCGAGGCGTACTGGAACGCCGTCGCGCACGTGAAGCCGCTGTCGGTCGGCCTCAATTGCTCGCTCGGCCCCGACCTCATGTATCCGTTCCTCGGCGAGCTCGCGGCGAAGTCGAGCACGGCAGTGTCGGCGTATCCGAACGCGGGTCTGCCGAACCCGCTCTCTCCCACCGGCTTCGATCTCGAGCCGGCGGACATGGGCCGCTTCCTCGCCGACTTCGCCAAGGGCGGGATGATCAACATCGCGGGCGGCTGCTGCGGCAACACGCCCGAGCACATCGCCGCGATCGCGAAGGCGCTCGCCAACGTGCCGCCGCGCGCGATCCCCGAGGGAGACGTCGCCCCGAAGGCGTCGATCCCCGAGATCACGACCGAGAGGCCGCTTCGACTCTCGGGCTCACAGCCGTTCACCCAGCAGCTCGGCGTCTACATGATCCTCGGCGAGCGCACGAACGTCGCGGGATCACCCAAGTTCGCGAAGCTCATCAAAGAGGGCAAGTACGAAGACGCCGTCAGCATCGCCCGTCAGCAGGTGGAGAATGGCGCCAACGTCATCGACATCTGCATGGACGAGGGGATGATCGACGGCGTCGCCGCGATGACGCG
>CAZCVE010000134.1:0-2777 GCA_964502175.1 uncultured Sandaracinaceae bacterium | reverse complement strand
CACCCCCCCCTTGGTGTTTCCGGGGTGGGATTTTCCCTCCCCTCGGCGCGGGGGGGCGCTCGGGGGCCCGGGGCCCCCCCCCCCCAGCCAAGCCGGTGCGCTTGACACCCCGCGTCACGGCGCACTAGATCCCGCGCACTGAATCGCGATTCATTCGCGAGCAACCAGAGGAGAGATCGAGCCATGGCCGACGCACAGACCGACTTCGGAACGCGCCTTCCCGAGAAGATCTCGGGCAACCCCGACGAGGCGAAGGCCATCGGCGCGGTGTTCCTCTTCAAGATCACGGGCGACGGCGGCGGCACGTGGACCGTCGACTGCAAGACGAACCCGGGCGTTCGCTCGGGCGACGAGGGCACGTCGGACGTGAGCCTCGAGCTCTCGTCGGCCGACTGGGCGACGATCAGCTCGAACCCCGGCGCCGCGATGCAGCTCTACTTCACGGGCAAGCTCAAGGTCACGGGCAACGCGATGCTCGCGACGAAGCTCCAGAAGCTCCTGGGCTGACTTGTCCCGAGGGTCCATGCGGACCCTCCCCCGCGTGGCGGGGCCCCCACCCGCTCCACGCGCCAGAGCGCGTGCTGCGCGCGGGGCCCCAACCCCGCGTGCGCATCTCCGGGTTCGCTCGGCGAATCTCTGTCGACAGGGCGTGCTCCTTCGGGGGCGCGCCCTTTCCTCTTGTGGCGTTGACCCCGCTGGCGACGCGGAAGTAGCGTGTTCGCATGAGTCTCAAGTCGCGCGTGATGAAGAAGGGCATGGAGCTCATCCAGGACCCGCGTGTGGTGAAGGTCGTGCAGGACGAGCGCGTGATGAAGGTCGCGATGCAGGCGTTCCAGCTGCGCGGCAAGGTGCAGGAAGAGATCGACACGCGCGTCGAGGGCGTCGCGAAGTCGCTCGGCCTCGTCACCAAGAACGACGTCCGCGATCTCAAGCGCACCATCAAGAAGCTCGAGACGCAGCTCAAGAAGCAAGAGGACGCGCAGGCGAAGGCCGCCGCGCGGGCTGAGAAGGCTTGATGCGCGTGGTCTCGGGCGGCTCGTCGTCGAGAGCGCTCGCGCTCGCGGGTGCGATGCTCGCGTCG
Organism: uncultured Sandaracinaceae bacterium; assembly: GCA_964502175.1. Lineage (GTDB taxonomy): Bacteria > Myxococcota_A > Polyangia > Polyangiales > Sandaracinaceae > JAFLCL01. The sequence goes on along the minus strand of CAZCVE010000134.1, from coordinate 1,696 downwards.
ACCGCGGGATGCGGCGGAGGCTCCGAGGCGGCGAGCGAGGAGCCCGAGACGGGGCCCACGCAGCCGTTCGAGCAGACGAGCGGCGACGAGACCGCGCCGGCTCCCGAGACCGTCGAGGCCGAGCCGCAGCAAGCGGGGCCCGTCGATCCCGACGCGCCGCCGCCGGAGGCTGCACCGCCGCCGGATTCGCCTGCGATGACGCGAGCGCGTGAGCTCTTCGTCGAGGGCATGCGCGCGTACGAGGCCAACGACTTCGGTCACGCGGTCACGTCGCTCACGCAGGTCGACGCGATCGTTCCGAGCCCCGAGCTCGCCTACAACATCGCGTATTGCTACCAGCGCATGGCCGACCCCGAGCACGCCGTCCAGTTCTACCGGCGCTACCTCGAGACGGGACAGCCGAGCGAGACCGAGCGCACCGACGTCGAGGCGCGCATCGCGCGGATGGAGCAGCTGCGCGCGCGACAGCGCGACAACACGATGACGCTCCCGCCGACGATGGACGCGGTGACCGCGGACGCCGCGGCGCTCTTCGCGTCGGGGCAGGAGATGTTCCGGCGTCGCCGCTATGCGCCGGCGCTGCAAGCGTTCAGCGCTGCGGCGGCGGCGTTCCAGGCGCTCGACGTCGAAGTGCCCGAGCTCGTCTACAACCTCGCCGTGACCAGCGAGCACCTGCGCTCTCTCGACGACGCGGCCGACTACTACGACGAGTACCTGCGTCAGCGCCCGCGCGATCCCGAGGCCGAGCGCATCCGCGCTCACGTCGTCGAGCTGAGGCAGCGCCGCCGCTGACATAACGGGTTCGACTCGCGCGTTCCTACGCGCGAACATGCGCGCGATGATCGACGACGACGTCCCCGGTACGGGCCTGGCCAAGCGAGGAGGCTCTGGCGCCGCAGAGCTCGAGCCGCGCATCGATCGCAAGAAGGAGCTGAGCGACGCGCTCACGGGAGAGGCCGTCGACCGCGTGCTCGGCGATGACGTGTCCCCTGAGCTCAAGAAGGCGATCAAGGGGCAGATCGCGCCGTGGGCCGAGCGCCTCGTGAAGATGACGGACGAGCTCATCCGCATCCCGGGCACCGACATCCACATCGGCATCGACCCGATCATCGGTCTCTTGCTGCCGGGCGCGGGCGACGTGATCACCGGCACGGGCTCGATCGCGCTCTTGCTGCTCGGCCTGAAGGAGCGCCTGCCGACGATCGCGCTCGGGCGCATGGTCGCGAACGTCGCGATCGACACCGTCGGCGGCGCCGTGCCGATCCTCGGCGACGTGTGGGACGTGTACTGGCGCGCCAACCGCAAGAACCTCGAGATCATCGAGAAGTACCGCGACGACCCGAAGGCCGAGGCGACGACGATCGACAAGGTGCTCGTGTACGGCGGCATCAGCATCGCGCTCCTCGGCATCGCGATCCCGCTCGTCATCGGAGCGCTCTTCGGCATCTCCGTCGGCGCGCTCTTCGGCAGCTGACGCTTCTCTTCTGCGCTCAGAGAGCAATTTGCGCTTCTCTTCTGCGCTCAGAGAGCAATTTGTAGGGAAAACGGGAGGCCCGCCGCAGGCGACAGGCGGCGACGCCAGCGGCTGTCGTCGGGGGCCACTCTGGGCCGTTGGGACGCACGATCTGCCTATCCGCCACGACAAACGCGTCCATCCCGCTCGACCTCACGGCCGGCGGGCGCACGACTCCCGTCG
>CAZCVE010000133.1:0-3100 GCA_964502175.1 uncultured Sandaracinaceae bacterium | reverse complement strand
GACCCCCCACCCCCGCGTCCCTCGGGCGTCTCGACATGGACCGATCCTGAGCCGTGAGACCTCTTCCCCAGCGCTCGTAGACGTACTGGATGACCTCCTCGCGGCGGTCGTGCTCGATGTCGATGTCGATGTCGGGAGGCTCGGCGCGCTCGCGTGAGAGGAAGCGCTCGAAGAGCAGATCCATGCGCACCGGATCGATCGCGGTGATGCCGAGGCAGTAACAGACGATGCTGTTCGCCGCGCTGCCGCGGCCTTGGCAGAGGATCGGAGGCTTCGTCTCACGACAGAAGCGGACGACGTCGCGCATCGTGAGGAAGTAGCCGCCGTAGTCGAGCTCCTCGATCAGCGCGAGCTCCTTCTCGATCTGTGCGCGCGAGTCGTCCGGGATGCCGCGCGGGTAGCGCACGAGCGCGCCCTCGTAGGTGAGCTCGCGGAGCCAGTCCTTCTCGCTCGTGCCGTGCGGCACCTTCTCCGCGGGGTAGCGATAGCGCAGGAGGCCGAGGTGGAAGCGGCAGCGATCGGCGACCTCGCCCGAGCGGTGCACGCTGTTCGGATCGTCGCGGAAGAGCGACAGCATCGCGCGCAGGTCGGGCAGATCGTGCTCGGCGTTGGGACGGAGCAAGGTGCCCGCGGTGCTGAGCGTCGCGCCGTGTCGCACGCACGTGAGCACGTCCTGCAGCGGCTGCCGTGCGCGGTCGTGATAGAGGACCTCGCGCTGCGCGATCGTGGGGATCGAGGCGCGCGCCGCGGCGTCGCGGAGCATGCGCTCGCGCGGCTCGTCGCCGGCCTCGAGGTGACGCGTGAGCATCGCGTAGAGGCGATCGCGATGGCTGTCGGCGAGCGCGAGCAGGCTCGTCGCGTCGGGCGCGAGCGCGATCACGTCGCGCTGCGCGATCGTGCGCACCTCGTCCCACGTCACGCGCGCGGCGCCCTTGCTCTCGGCGCGCGCGTGGCCGCGCGTGAGCAGGCGCGTGATGTGGCCGTACCCAGCGCGCGTCTCGGCGAGGAGCACGATGCGGCGCGTGCCGCGAGGCGCGTGGAGATCGTGATCCGAAGGTGACTGGGTAGGGCGCGTGTCGTTCGCGACGTCGAGCACGGTGATCTCGGCGCCGACGATCGGGCGCGGCACGGCGCGATCACTGGCGCGATCGCTGGCGCTCTTGCGCAGCTCCATGTGCTTGTTGTGCGCGCGCACCGCGCCGTAGACGCCGTTGCGATCGGTGAGCGCGATCGCAGAGAGGCCGAGCGCATCCGCGCGCGCGACGAGCTCTTCCGGCTGACTCGCGCCTTCGAGGAACGAGCCGTTCGACTTCACCCAGAGCGGGACGAACACCCCCGAGTCGTGCCTGAACGTACGCTCAGTGTCTACGGGCGGGGCCTCGTCTGCACGGTGTCCTCCAACGGGCCAGTGTTTTCGGGAGGTTGCGGACGGAGAAGTGACCCCGTAGAAGGCGCCGATGATTGTGCGCGCATGGATCGGTCTGGGCGTCGCGAGCCTCGCGCTCGTGGGGTGTGGTGGTGAGGTCGTGACGAGCGACGACGCGAGCGTGTCGGCCGACGACGCTGCGATGGTCCCGAGCGACGACGCGTTCGTCGTGAGCGCGCCGGACGCAGGCCCGAGCGACGCCGGTCCGCTGCGCATGGATCCGACGCTGCCGACCGCGGCAGGCGTGTGCCCCGACATGACCGAGAGCGGCATGGTCAGCGTGACGCCCGACGGCATCGCGACGCGACAGGCGCGCATCTGGGTCGGCGAGCAGGCCGCAGCGAGCGACGGCCCGCTCGTCTTCTTCTGGCACGGCGCGGGCGGCTCACCGAACGAGGCGAGCTACGCGCTCGGCGATGCGGTCGCCGAGATCACCGGCGCGGGCGGCATCGTGATCGCGCCCGCGCACGATCCGGCCGCGGGCACGTTCCCGTGGTTCCTCACCGCGGGCGGCATGCGCGAAGACGACCTGCTCGTCGCCGACGAGCTCGTGGCGTGTGCCCAGAGCTCCATCGGCATCGACGCCCACCGCATTCACGTCGTGGGCTTCAGCGCGGGCGCGCTCCACACCACGCAGATGGGCTTTCGTCGCGCGAGCTACGTCGCGAGCATCGTCACCTACAGCGGCGGCCTCATCATGCCGCGCGCGCCGCGCACCGACGCCGCCGACGCGCGCTTCGCCGCGATGCTCCTCTTCGGCGGAGAGCGCGACGAGGTCGTGATCAACTTCGCGACCGCGACGCGCAACCTCCACACCGTGCTCGACTCGCGCGGTGACTTCTCGTTCGTGTGTGATCACGGCATGGGGCACACGGTTCCGTCGGCGGCGATCCCGAGCGCGTGGCGCTTCCTCGAAGACCACCCTTACGGCATGCACCCCGCGGCCTACGAAGAGGGTCTGCCCGAAGGCTTCTATGGGCCTTGCGAGCTCTGAGCCGAGACCTCCATCGCTAGGTCGGCTCATGTCAGGGTCTCGTCTCAGGTCCCCTCTCCCGCTCGCGGGCGTGAGGGGCAGGCCACCGCGAGGTCGCCTCAGAGACGCGTCTCGATCGCGACGAAGATGCGTTCGAGCACGCGAGGCATCTCGTAGAGCACCTCGCGGTTCGTGAAACGAATCACCAACAGGCCGTGGCGCTCCAGTGCCCGCGTCCGTTCGATGTCGCGGCGCGCGGCGTCCCCTGTCGCGTGCGAGTCCCCGTCGATCTCGATCACCAGCCCTGCCTCGCGACAGAAGAAGTCGAGCACGTAGCAATCGAACGGGTGTTGCCGCCGGAACTTCGGTCCGAGGCGTCGCGCTCGAAGCTCCTGCCAGAGGGCGGACTCGGCGGGTGACTGATCGGCACGGAGGCGTCGAGCATCGACGATGACGTATCGCATCCGCCCTCATCGGCGGATGAGAGCGAGAGTTTCGTTGCGTCGCGGTGGCCTGTCCCTCTCCCCAGCCCTCTCCCGCAGGCGGGAGAGGGAGTCTATGGCTCTCGCTGAACTGACCCGTCCGCGTTTCAACAGACTCCGCTGAGTCCCCTGGTCCAGAGTCCCCTCTCCCGCTCGCGGGAGAGGGCCGGGGTGAGGGGCCGGCCACCGCGAGGTCACGATGGCGCTCAGTTGCCGGTC
>CAZCVE010000132.1:0-3359 GCA_964502175.1 uncultured Sandaracinaceae bacterium | reverse complement strand
CGGCGAGCGAGGCGAATTCTGCGTGCATGTTGGGTGGGATGGCCGATCGGGTACCTCTCATCCACGTACACCTGCACCACGGCCATGACGATCCTCCGGGCCGGACGATACCGCGCCGGGTCGAACATGCGGTGCCGAGCGGTTGGCGTGGACCGGTTGACTCAGATCTCGTCCGACGGCGTGCGCCTCGATCGCGACGACGTGAACCTCGGGCGCTCGGCGACGAGGTCGAGGAACGCGCGCACGCGCGGGGCGATGTGCTTGCTCGCGGGCCAGAGGAGGAGCAGCGGGAAGACGCGCTCGCTGAGCTCGGGGAGGACCTCGACGAGATCCTTTCTTCCTTCGACGAGGTAGCTCGGCAGCATGCCGATGCCCACGCCGCGCGTGACGAGGGTGAGGATCGATCCGAAGTCCGTCGTCATGAAGCGCGGCGTCCCGCGCGCGAGCGCTTGGCCGAGCGGGCCGTCGGCGATGCGGCTCACGCCGGCCTGCGCGAGGAACTGGTCGGGCTCGAGCGTCGTGATGCGGCCCACGCCTCCGCGCGCCTTCACGTACGCGCGTGAGGCATAGAGCGCGATCCGCACCTCGGCGATCGCGCGGCTCTGCAAGGACGCGTCCGTGGGACGCAGGATCACGCGCGGCCGGATCGCGACGTCGAAGCCCTCCTCGACGAGATCGATCACGCGCTCGGTCGCGACGACGTGCACGCGGACCCGCGGATGACGTGCGTGGTAGGCCTCGATGATCGTCGCGAACTCGCTGGTCGACGCGATGTCGGTGGGCAGCGTGAGCTTCAGCGTGCCGGTGACCTCGCCCGCTTGCTCACGGAGGCGCTGCTCGAGCGAGTCGAGCTCCGCGATCGATGCCGACGCATGCTCGTGCACGAAGCGCCCCGCCTCGGACAAGCGGATCGCTCGCGCCGAGCGTACGAGCAGCGCTTGTCCGACGTCGGCCTCGAGCCGCTCGACGCGTCGCGTGACCGTCGACTTCGGCACGCGCAGCGCGCGCGCTGCGTCGGCGAACGTCCCGCTCTCGGCGACGCGCAGGAACGTCTGGAGGTCCGTGAGCTTCAAGTTGCCTCCGTGCGCGCGCTCGTTGCGCGAATGCGTCCTTCGCCCGCGAGGGTCCCACATCTAGAAACGATCGCGGAGGACCGCATGACCCAGACGCAGCCGACCCGCGAGACCCGACAGCGAACCATCCGACCGACGATGCACGAAGACGGCATGGGCGGATCGATCACCATCCTCGCCGAGGGCGATCACGAGCGACCGATGATCTACCGGATGTGCATGCCGCCCGGCGTGAGCCCGCCCGCGACCGAGATGCACCCTGGGCAGCGCGAAGAGTTCCGCGTGATCTCGGGCACGCTGAGCCTCGGCACGATCGACGGGAGAGAGAAGCTGCTGCACGTGGGCGAGACCTACACGCTCGAGCCCGGGCACTTCCATCTGCCGCACTGCCACGGCACCGAGCCCGTCGTCTTCGAGGCGACGCTCACGCCGGGCCTCGACTCGTCGAAGATGTTCGAGGGCGTGTACGCCGCGTTCCGCGGGCACAAGGGGCTCGGCCGGCTCGTGCAGCTCGCGGGCGTGTTCACCACGCACGGCCACGAGATCCGCTTCCCCGGACCGTTCGCCGCGTTCCTGCGCGCGCTGTCGGTCTTCGCGCGCTGACTTGTCTGGTCGAGGGACCTCTGGCCCCTCGAGCTCCCCGTCGCTCGCCTCGTCGCTTCGCTCCTCGCCTCGACTCCCGCTCACCTACAGTCGAAGACGACGTCGCCGCGCAGGCCCTCGCGCTGCACGGTCACGAGCTCGTTGTTCACGGCCGTGCACGTCGCGAAGTTCGGCTGCGCCGTGATGTACATCTCGACGTGATCGCCCATGCAGCGCGCCGGCCACGGCACCGAGATGCGGCCGCGCTCGACGCGCAGCCACTCGGGGCCGTCGCTGTTGAGGTACGTGTCGCAGCGCGGGTGCTCGGGCTCGATCCACACCTCGTGGCGTCCCTCTTCGGGACAGTCGAACGAGACCTGCACGCAGAGCGCGCCCGTGTACGGACGGCCCTCGCGCGTGCGGTGGAAGCGCAGATCGACGTGCGGCCAGTTGCGGCACGCCTCGCCGAGGCACGGCGGCGGACGGTTGTTGCCGCAGCCCGCGATCGCCAAGGCACCGGCGAGCGCGACGAGACCGACCAGGATCGAACCGTTCACTCGCGTGGGCATCGCAGATCTCTCTCGAAGCGATGGAGCTGATCCTCGCTGAGGCGCTCGGCCGCAGGCAGGAGCTCGTTCATCGGACGCAGCTGCATGCGCACGTGCTCGGCCGCGGCAGGATCGCGGAACGCGCAGTCCATGCTCGCGAACGAAGGGAGGTTGCGCGAGAAGAAGCGACGCGCGGACGCAGCGCTGTGCGACGCGACGATGCGATCGACGCCATCGGCCACGCGACGCTGCGCGGCGACCTGCACGGGATCGCGCTCACCCTCGGTCTCGGCGTGCGTGAGGTGCGCTTCGCCCTCGGCCGCGGCCGCTTCGTCGACGCGCGGAGGACGCGTGCCACCACCGCCACCCGCAGCCGCGACACCGCCGCCGTTCTCCCAGTCGGGCGTCGGGCACTCGGGGCAGACCTCGCAGACCTCGCAGACCTCGCACTCGACGGGCGGCGCACACACCTCGCACGTGGGGCACTCGGGCGGTGGCGATTCGACGATCGTCGGGCCGCGCACGAGCAGCGCGACGTTGCCGATCAGCGACACGACGAGCGCGGTGCCGAGCGCGAGCGGCACGATGGGCATCGCAGCCTTCGCGGGCTCCGAGGGCGGTTCGGGCGGCAGTGTCTCGAAGTCACTCATCGTCGCTCTGGGTGGAGGCTACAAGAGTCTTCACTCGCCGTGCGTGGCGATCGCGAGCTCGGCGACGCGGAAGCGATCGCGGTGCTCTTCGCAGGGCTCGAGGCGCACGCGGACCGCGATGCTGCCCCCGCAGTACCAGCGCACGTACGCGTCGGCGCCCGGCGCGTCGCCCTCGCTCTCGTGCTCGCACGTGCTGCCGAACATCTGCTCGTACTCTTCGGCAGGAAGGCACGCGCCCGCAGCGGGCGATCCGGGCACGAGGTGCAGCGGGCCTCCGGCCTGCGGCATGTCGGACTGACCCACCGCGACGGGATGATCGTCGCTTCGGTTCGTCAGGTAGACCCAGCGGCCCGACAAGCGCGCAGGCGCCGCGCAGCCGATCGCGAGCACACACGCCGCGAGAGCGACGAGGAGCGGGACGAGCGCCATGGGGCGCCTCGCGGCGGGGGCCGCGCAGCTGACCCCTGGAGCGGGAGTGAGGAGGAGTCTTCGACGATCGAGCGACG
>CAZCVE010000131.1:0-3499 GCA_964502175.1 uncultured Sandaracinaceae bacterium | reverse complement strand
TTGCGTCGCGTGACGTGCTGCTCCCCTCGGTCCTGCCGGGCGCTTCGCGGATGACCTCGCCCGAGCCGAGCTGCGCGTGACCCGCGACCTGATCGCTCGCGCTCCTCGCGGCATCACGACGAGACGAGTCGCTTCGACGCGAACGGCGAAGCGCCGTCAGGGTCGAGGGGGGAAGCTCGATCGGGCGGCAGAAAACTTGCGCGAACGCGTGGGCTGCCGTTGCCTCCGGGGATGCGCACCCCGCGCACGCTCTGTCTTCTCGCGCTGGCGATCGCTCTCTCGGCGGTCGTGCCGACGTCGCTCGTCGTGGGGCCGAGCACGTCCGTCGCGCAGGAGGCAGCCATCGCGACCGTGGCGCCGCACCGGCCGCGCGTGACGCGACGCGCCCGCGCTCCGCGACGCCCCAACAGCGCATCGATCGGCTTCGCGTTCCGCGGCCGCCTGCGTCGCGCGGTGCACCTCGACGAGTCGCCGCTGATCCGTCACGCGGGCGAGTACCGCGCGGGCGGCAACTTCTACGGCACGGCGGAGCTCGTGGGTCTGCTCGAGCGCTCCGCCGCGCAGGTCTCGCGCCGGCTGCCAGGCGGGCGGCTGTCAGTTGGTGAGCTCTCGCGACAGAGCGGCGGGGCGATCGCCGGACACCGCTCGCACCAGAACGGCCGCGACGTCGACATCGCGTTCTACATGCTCGATGGCGCGCAGCATCCGTACGATCCGTACGCGTTCGCCGCCTTCGATCGTCTCGGTCACGGCATCAGCCCGAACGAGTCGCTCACGTTCGACGACGCCCGCAACTGGGAGCTCGTGGCGCGGCTCGTCGCCGACGCCGACGCGCGCGTGCAGTACATCTTCGTCGCCGACACGCTCAAGCAGCGCTTGCTCCGCACCGCCCGTCGACGACGCGCGCCGAGCCGCGTGATCACGCGCGCCGAGACCGTGATGGTGCAGCCCGCCCACGGTCACCCGCACCGCAACCACTTCCACGTGCGCATCTATTGTCCGCCGGGCGATCGCCCTGCCTGCGAAGACCGCGAGCCGTACCACGCGTGGTATCCGGGCACGCCGCCCGCGCGCGCGAGCACCGCTGACGACGCGGCCGCCGCGAGCGACTGATCACGCCTGCGCGAAGACCGAGAAGTCGGGCCTTCGCGTGCGAGCCCAGTACTCGAACGTGAAGCCTGGCCACAGCGCGGTGACGCTCTGCCCATCGCCCGCCTGGTACCAGCTCGCGCAGCCGCTCGCCCACACGGTGCGCTTCATGCGCTCCTGCACCTCGCGCGTGAACGCGGCCTGCGCTTCGGGCTTCACGTCGAGCGTGCGCAGCGCTTCGTCTTCGAGGCGTCGTACGCACTGCGCGGCGTAGCGGGCCTGCGCCTCGATCATGAAGATCATCGAATTGTGCCCGAGGCCCGTCGCGGGGCCCATGAGGAGCGAGAGGTTCGGGAAGCCCGACACGCTGATGCCGAGGTGCACCTCGGGGCGCTTCTGCCAGCGCTCGTTCAGCTCGACGCCGCCGCGCCCGAAGATGCGCATCGACGACAGGTAGTCGGCGACCGAGAAGCCCGTGCCGTAGAGGATCGCGTCGACCTCATGGAGCACGCCGTCCTTCGTGCGCACGCCGTTCGCCTCGATGCGATCGATCGCGCCGCTCACCACGTCGACGTTCGGCTGACGCAGCGCGCGGTACCAGTCGTTCGAGAGGAGCACGCGCTTGCAGCCCATCACGAAGCTCGGCGTGAGCGTCTCGCGCAGCGCGGGATCGGTGATCTCGCGGCGCATGTGCTGGATCGCGAGCTTGCCGAGGAGCTTCATCAAGCGAGGGTCGTAGACGAACCCGTACGCCTGGAGCTCGTTCGTCCCGTAGATGAACGCGCGGTAGGCGCGCTGGAGCGCCGGCACGTGGCGGAGGATCGCCTTCGTCGTCTCCGAGAACGCGAAGTCGCGCTTGGGCACGACCCACGGCGCCGTGCGCTGGAAGACCGTCAGGTGGGCGACGTCGGGCTGGATCGCGGGCACGAACTGGATCGCGCTCGCGCCCGTACCGATCACGGCGACGCGCTTGCCTCGCAGATCGAACGCGTGATCCCAGCGCGCGCTGTGGAACTGCGCGCCACCGAACGTCTCGGCGCCCTCGAAGCGCGGGATCGACGGGATGTGCAGCGCGCCGTTGCCGAGCACGAGCCAGCGCGAGGTCGTCGTAGTGCTCACGCCGCTCTTCGCGTCACGCGCGGTCACGCTCCAGCGAGCGAGCGAGTCGTCGAAGCGCGCCTCGATCACCTCGGCGCCGAACACGATGTGCGCGAGGAGGTCTTCCTTGCGCGCGGTGTCCTTCAAGTAGGTGAGGATCTCGGGCTGCGGCGAGTACGAGCGCGACCAGCCGGGATCGGGCGCGAACGAGAACGAGTAGAGGTGCGAAGGCACGTCGCACGCGGCGCCCGGGTACGTGTTCTCGCGCCACGTGCCGCCGACGTCGTCGGCCTTCTCGAGGATGCGGAAGGAGCGCACGCCGACGCGACGAAGCGCGTGGCCCATCGCGAGCCCCGAGAAGCCAGCGCCCACCACGAGCACCTCGACGTCGACGTCGGCGCGCGCCTGACCCACGCGCGTCTCTGCTCCGCTCGGGCCTTGCTCTGACGTCGTTCGATCCTTCGGAGCCATCGCGACCTCACCGTCGTCCGCCGGTCGACGAACTGTTGAATGATGTTCAACAGAACGTGTCCGGCGGGAGCGGCGATGTCAATCGGGCCACGCCGCGAGGTACGCGTTGCCGTCGACGAGGCCGGTCTCCGTGCACGTGCCGGACGGCAGCGCAGGCGCGATCATCGACGCGCCGCCGAGCATGCACATCGCCGGATCCACCGAGATGCGCACGCGGCCGGGGCCACCATCGCCGCCCTCTGCGCCACACATCGTGTTCGTCCCGCCCGCGCCGCCCTGCGCGCTCACGCGACCGCTCAGCGTGAGCATCGGCGCTGCGAGATAGACGAGGCCGCCAGAGCCGCCACCGCCCGCGCCAGAGCTCTCGGGATTCGGGACATCGCCGCCGTCGCCGCCGTCGGCGAGCACGCGTCCCGTCGCGCCGATCGTGATCGCGACGGGCGAGCTCAGGCGCACCGCGCCGCCGCCACCACCGCCACCTGCGCCGCCGTCCGAGCCACCGCCTCCTTGCGCGTGCGAGCCGCCACCACCACCGCCCGAGCCAGGACGGAACGTGCTCGCCACGGTGAGGTCTTCGGCCGCCGCGCGACCGATCGATCCACCACCGCCGCCGCCGCTCCACCAGCCATCGGGATCACGACAGACCGGGGCCTCGACGCCGTCCGTGCCCGCGTAGATCCCAGGGGCTGCGCCGCCGCGGCCACCCGTGCCGTGCGGTCGCGAGCCGACGATCACGCTGTCGCCGCCCGTGCCGCCGAGCTCGCCTGCGCTCGCGCCTCCGTCGCCGCCACGACGGCTGCCGCCGCCACCGCCGCCGCCGCCCGCGTGGCCACCGCCGCCG
>CAZCVE010000130.1:0-4322 GCA_964502175.1 uncultured Sandaracinaceae bacterium | reverse complement strand
GGGAGACGTGCGCCCGCCGGCCTGATGGTCGAGCGGGGTAGAGGCGTTCCGTCGAGCGGGGGTGAGCGTGAGCTCGCGGGCGGTGGAGGACGTGTCTGTCTCGGCCTGCCCGCCCGCCTCGTCCGTTCGCGGCAACGAGTTGCTCCGCGCGGCTACGAATTGCTCCGAGCCGCGCGGCTACGAATTGCTCCGAGCAACGGTGCCGCGCCAACGAGTTGCTCCGCGGCAACGAGTTGCTCCGAGCAACGGTTGCAGGCGCGAGATGCTCCGAGCAGCGGTTGCAGGCGCGAGTTGCTCCGAGCAACGGTTGCAAGCGAGTTAGCAACGGTTGCAGGCGCGAGTTGCTCCGAGCAACGGTTGCAAGCGCGCAGGCGCGAGTTGCTCCCAAGCGCGCAGGCGCGAGTTGCTCCGAGCAACGGTTGCAAGCAACGGTTCAAGCGCGCAGGCGCGAGTTGCTCCCAAGCGCGCAGGCGCGAGTTGCTCCGAGCAACGGTTGCAAGCGAGCAACGGTTGCAAGCGCGGTCGCGCCGGGGGGCGCGAAGCCCGCTATCCTCTTCGGCGATGTCGCGTCTCCCTGGCCTCGCGCTCGCGTCGATCGTCACTCTCTCGCTGCCGCTCGCGCTTGCCTGCGCGGAGCCCGTCACGACGAGCGATGCGTCACTCGACGCGCGCACCGACCCCAGCGACGCGGCCGCCACCCCCGACGGGTTCGTACCGACTGACGCGCCCCGCGCGCCCGACGCAGGTCCGCCCGACGATCTCCAGGGTGCGGTCGACTACTGGACGAGCGCGGGCTCGCTCGCGGGCGTCGCGGCGCTCGCTGCCGACGGGGACACGCGCATCGTCGTGACGAGTGGGATGGCGAGCGAGGACGAGCTCGTCGACGAGCACACGCTCTTCAACGTCGCCTCGATCTCGAAGACGTTCACCTGCGCGCTCGTCCTCTCGCTCGTCGAAGAGGGTCTCCTCGATCTCGACGCTCCGCTCTCGGAGGTCCTGCCGGACGTCCCGATCGCGCACCCCGCGCACCCCGCGGCGCCGATCACGACGCGCATGCTGCTCTCGCACACGTCGGGCCTCGTCGACGACTTCCTCTTTCTCGGCGACTACACGACCAACGGCACCGCGGATCCGACGATCGACCTCGAGCAGTTCACGCGCGACTACGTCGCGGTCGAGACGCACTGGGGGCCCGAGCCGGGCACGCGCCGCGAGTACTGCAACGCCGGCTACGGACTCCTCGGCCTCGTGATCGAAGCAGTCTCGGGACGCGACCTCCGCGCGCTCTCGGACGAGCGGCTCTTCGACCCGATGGCGCTCGACGGGGCCGGCTGGTTCTACAGCGACGTCGACGTCGATCGCGTCGCGATCCCGTACGCGCGCAGCGGTCGCGGCTACGCCGCGCTCGATCACCACCAGTACGCGTTCTACCCCGCGACCTCACTCATGATCTCCGTCGCCGGCCTCGAGCGCTGGCTCCGCATGCACGTCGAGCTCGGCACGCTCGAGGGCACGCGCCACTTCGAGGAGAGCAGCATCGCAGAGACACGCCGCGCCCAGTTCCCCGAGCTCGACGAGGATCAGTTCCTCACGTGGTCCGCCGAGTCGACGCGTGGCGAGCGCTTCATCGGGCACTCCGGATCGAGCTACGGCACATCCGCGCAGGCGCGCTACCGACCCGAGAACGGCCGCATCCTGATCGTGCTCTCGAACTCCGACGCGTACATCCGCGCGCGCGCCGGCATCACCGAAGGGTCGACCGCGATCCGCGCCATCCTCGACCGTCTCGACCAAGAGCTCGACACGCGCTGATCACGCGAGCGCCCGCGCGACGAGATCGCGGGCGCGAGGTTCGAGCACGAGACGAAGCGCGTGAGCACGGCCGGATTCCGTCATCTTGCGGGTCCACGTCTTCTGCAGGATCGCGATGACGTCGTCGTCGGTCTCGTTGCGCGCGAACGGCTCGAGGTAGTGCTCGAGGAACACGAGGCACGCGCAGTCCTCGAGCTGCTGCGCCTCCGGGTCGGTCGCGAGGCCTTTCTTCGAGACGAGCGCGTGCACGCGCGCGGCCTCGGTCTCGTCGTAGCCTGCGCGCTCGAGGATCTCCCTGGCGAGCGCGGCGTGCGCGCGCTGCTGCTCGGTGCGCCACTCGAGGTAGCCCGCGCGGCCGTCGGGCTGGCTCGCCCGCGGCACGCGGAAGCGCGCGAGGTGCTGTGCGCGCGCGGCCAGCCGCAGGGCCTCGCTCGCCTCGGGCGCGATGGCCTCCAGCCTCGCGGTCATCCGCTCCGCGTAGAGCAGCTCCGCGGGGGCGTCGCGAGCACCGTCGCGCTCGATCGTCGGATCCTCGGCGTGCACGGCGTCGATCGCGGCGAGCGCAGTCGCGAAGCGTTCCATGGCGGCGAGGATGCCACGGCGCCCGCCACGCACGCCGTGTGGTAGACGGCGCGCCGTGTCGCTCGCGTTGTTCCTCCGCTCGCTGCGCATCGCATGGGTCCTCGGGACGATCCCCGTGCGCTACCTCGGACGAGAGCTGACGGCGCAGAGCCCGCCGACCGAGGCGGATCGCGAGCGATGGTGGGGCGAGCTGCTCGCGCGCGCGCTCGAGTCGCTCGGCGCCACGTTCGTGAAGCTCGGGCAGATCCTCGGCAGCCGCCCCGACGTCCTGCCGCCCGGCATCCTCGCCGCGATGGCTCGCCTCCAGGACGACGTGCTGCCGCTGCCGTACGAGACGATCGATCGCGTGCTGCGAGAGGCGTGGGGCGCGCAGCGTGATGGCATCGAGATCGATCGCGAGCCGCTCGCCGCCGCGTCCGTGGCGCAGGTGCACACGGGTGTCCTGCCGAGCGGCGAGCGCCTCGCCGTGAAGGTGCAGCGGCCCGAGGCGCGCGGGCAGATCCAGGGCGACCTCGTGCTCATGCGGCTCGGCGCGCGTCTGCTCGACCTCGTCCCGTCGCTTCACCTGCTGTCCTTGCCGGGCACGATCGAGCGCTTCGGCGCGGCGCTGGAGGACCAGCTCGACTTCCGAAAGGAGGCCGCGAACAACCGTCGGCTCGCGCACAACTTCCGGCGCGAGAAGAAGGTGCGCGTTCCCGACGTGTACGCCGAGCTGTCGAGCGATCGCGTGCTCACGATGGAGCTCGCGCGCGGCGTGAAGGCCACCGACGCCGACGCCGTCGGTCGCGATCTCGACGCCGAGTCGCGTCGCCTCGCGCGCGCGGAGCTCGCTGCGCGTGGCGGGCGCGCGATCCTGAAGATGGTGTTCGAGGACGGCTTCGTTCACGCGGATCTCCACCCGGGCAACATCCTCCTCGCGGAGGACGGCACGATGACGTTCCTCGATCTCGGCATGGTCGCGGAGATCGAGCCGGACCTCATGCGGCCGTGGGTCGACACCTTCAGCGCGCTCGCAGAGCGCAACGGCGCCCGCGCCGCGGAGCTCTTCTACACGTACGCGCCGTTCGCCGCGGTGGAGGACTACGACGCCTACGAGCGCGACGTCTCGAGCTACCTCGAGCGCCTCTACGGCGCGCGTCTGCACGAGGTGGAGATCAGCGTCGTGGTGAGCGGGATGATGAACGTGCTGCGTCGCCACCGCGTGCAGGTCGATCCCGTCTTCACGGTCGTCAACGTGGCGCTGCTCGTCGCGGAAGGCCTCGGAAAGCAGCTGGATCCGCACGTCGATCTCGTGCTCCTCGCGGTGCCCTATCTCCTCGCTGCGCAGCTGACCGCGACCGAAGGGCGAGCCCCCACGCGGCCCGTGCCCGCGCGCGCGGTCTGACCCGCGAAAAAAGTGGGGCTTGGAGCCGGCCCGACTCCGGTGCTACCGTCAGCGCCCGAGCAGCCTGCCGCATGACGGCGGAGGGCGCTGGCGGTGCGTCGAGGACGCTCCGGACTGTGCGAGCGCGACTGGATAGAAAGCGAGAGAGAGAAGGATTCGATGGCGAAGAAGCTTTTCGTGGGCGGTTTGAGCTGGGGTACGACGGATGATGGCCTTCGGGCGGCGTTCGAGCGGTTCGGGGAAGTGGCCGATGCGAAGGTGATCACGGATCGAGAGACGGGCCGCTCGCGCGGCTTCGGGTTCGTGACCTTCGGAAACGATGCCCACGCCGACGCGGCGGTGGCGCAGATGGACGGCGCGACGCTCGACTCGCGCACCATCAACGTGAACGAAGCGCGTGAGCGCGAGCGCGGCCCGCGTCCTGGCGGCGGCGGCGGCTACGGTGGTGGCGGCGGCGGTCCCGGTGGCGGCTACTCTGGCGGCGGACGTACGTACTCCGCTGGCGGTGGTGGCGGCTACGGCGGCGGCGGCCCCGGCGGTGGCG
>CAZCVE010000129.1:0-4390 GCA_964502175.1 uncultured Sandaracinaceae bacterium | reverse complement strand
GTGCCGCGATCGGGGTCTCCCTCGCATTGATTCCTCCGAAAGAACCAGAGGCGGGTCTCGGTGGGAACGAGCTGCTCGTTGTCGATCCCGCAGGCACCCAGCCCTCCGTACGGCCACTGAATACAGGCAACTCGACCTCGACCCCATCCGCCACCCGAGGGCGCCACAAGAAGTAATAACGAACGTCGAGAACCGACCACATCTCCTGACGGCGGCGCATCGGACCTGCGGCGCTTCGCCCATCCCAGCGAAGAGCGCCCGCGGAATCCTCCATTCGCTGGATGTACCAGGCCCGCTCGAACTCGTGCTCTCGCAGATAGGCTGCCGTCAGATACCGATTGTTCGCGGCGACCGGGAGAGCGCCGTCATCACGAGCGTCGCCAAGCCAGTGCAGGACGTTCCCGTCAGGTGCGGGGAGCAGTGTGTCGAGCAGCACCGTCTCAGTGCAGAAGACGGCGTCCTCGGGTGCAGCATCTCTAGATTGAGCATCCGGAGGGCCGGTACCGTTGCAACCGCTCCAGACGGAGAAGAGCAACGCCCAGCCGAGGCGCCATGTGCGATTCGCTTGCATGGTCGTCTCAGGGCGCAATGCACGGCATCGGCGACGCGCATGCCATGGCGGCTTGCGCAACACATGCCGCAGAACTCAGACCACTCTCCAGGCAGTCCGGTATCGCGCGCATCGGTGAACCCTCCGTTCGGAATGTAGGCGTACCAGTGCGCGAGGGACAAGCGGGCTGGCCACGCGGCGGACGGCGTCAGCGGTTCACGGCTTCGAGCAGTACGCCGAGGAGGCTCATGAGCATGACGAAGCCCATGATGACGATCGAGACGATGCAGCCGACGGCCTGGTTGCCGGCCATCTGCGCGCCCTGATTCGCGACCTGCATGGGAGCGACCGCGGGGGCGATGGTGGAGATCGAGGCGCCGCTGCGCTCCGAGCCCTTGTCGACGATGACGGCCTGCGGGATGAGCTGCGGCGTCTCGGTCTTGAAGCGGTCGTCGCCGCGTCGCACGGCCGTGCCCACGGCGACGACCTCGATCATGCCGCTGCCGATCTCGCGGATCTGGAGCTTGTTGCCGATCACGCGCTCGGCGCCGATCTGCTGCGCCTCCTTGCGGATCAGCTCGAGGCAGTTCTCGCGCGCCTCGTAGACGAGCTTGGTCACCTCGTTGAGCTCGCCGCGCGCGAGGCCCTGGAAGAGCGCGCCGATGCCGCCGACCACGCCGAGCGAGTACACGCTCGTGGCCATCACGAGCTGGTGCGGCACGAGGCCGAGCTGCGTGAGATTCCAGAGCTCCTCGCCCGACAGCTCGGACGTGACGACCTGCGCGGCGCTCACCGGGCCCGACGACACACCGTCATGGTGTGATGCCGTGCCGGTGAGCAGGAGCTCCACCGTGCCCGGCCCGTGGGGGAGCATCTGCACGTTCACGTCGACGACGGCGTTCGCGCCCGCGCGCGCGGCCTCTTCCTTGAGGCGCTGGAGCGCCGTGTGGCGGATCTGGTTGTACATGCTGCTGAACTCGTGGACCTCGCCACGCGCGAGCGTGCGCACCGAGCCCATGAGTCCGCGACCGACGCCGAGCGCGTACGCGATGTTGCCCATCACGAACTTCATCGGCCGGTAGCCGGCGTCGAGGTGGCAGTAGAGCTCGATGCCCGACGCCGCGCTGGAGAAGAACGGGAGCTTGCCGCGCGTGTCGTTGACCGAGGTGCCCTGCGCGAGGAACTCGGTGTAGCCCGCGAGCGTGCGCAGCTCGGAGACCACGCCCGTCACGCCCGTGGCGTTGTGCTTGCGCGCCTCGTCCTCCATGCGCTGGATGGCGGCGTGGCGTCCCTCGGAGATCATCTCGGTGATCGCGCCGATCTCGCCGCCCGCGAGCGAGCGCCCGAAGCTCGAGAGCCCACCGGCGACGCCGAGCGATCGCACGCTGTTGCCGACGGTGATCTCCGCGGGCTCGATGCCCTTGAGCCGGAGGCAGTAGATCTCGTTGCCGCTCATGCCGCTGATGAACATGCGCGACATCGTCACGCGGAACGTCCACAAAACCAAGCCCACCCAACGAGGCGCTCAGGTCTGCGCGAGCCGCTCGTCCACCCAGCGCCTCTCCACGGCCGACACGCCGAGCTCCACAGACAGCGCGCGCAGCTCGAGCAGCACGCCGCGCGAGAGCACGCACGACGACTCGAAGAGCTGATCGAGGAGGATCTCGAGCATCACGCGGTGCTCGCCGGCGTCGAGCAGGCCCCCGAGCGTGTCCTGTTGAACGGCGTGACCCGAGGTGGCGAGCGCCGCAGCGAGTCGCGCGCGCTGCCGCTCGCGATCGACGGCCGCGGCCGTCATGAAGGCGGGGTGGCTGCGAGGACGGCGACCTCGCCGGCGCTGATGGGGCGACGGTAGAGGCGGACATCGGACATGTCGCCCGCGAATTCGTCCGCGCTGTCGCAGCAGTTCTGGCCGATCTGCAGGCGCTCCATGCTGTCCGCCATCGCGGCGGCGGGCGCCGTCGCGCGCTCGGTGCCGTTCACGTAGAGGCGCACCGTCATGCTCGTCGCGTCGCGCACACACGCGACGTGAACCCAGGTGTCGACGAGGACCGCGTCGTCGGGCGTGAAGATCCGATCGCCCGTGAGCTGACACGCAGCTCGGCCGCGGCTGTAGAGGAACACGCTGAAGCCGCCCTCGCGGTCCACCAGGCCACTGCGGTTGCTGCCCGTCGGGATGCGCGACGGACGGATCCACGCGGTGACGGATGTGATCGTGTCGAGATCGGCGGCGTCGGGCGTGTAGAGCGCGTCGCCCGTCGAGAACGTCCCGACGCGACCCGAGAAGCCGACGCCGAGGTTCGTGAGCGTGTGGCCGTTGCCGCTCGCGTCGGAGAGCGGGTCGGTGCCGAACGGATACCAGGCGACGAGATCGCCACGCACGTCGTAGGCGTCGGGCGGCACGAACGCGTCGGGGCGCACGAACGCGTCGGGCACCACGAACGCATCGGCGGCGACGAACGCATCGGGCACGACGAACGCGTCGGGCACGACGAACGCATCGGGCACGACGAACACATCGGATGGAGCGTGCACGTCGTCCGCCGTGAACACGTCGTCGGGCGAGCGCACGTCGATCGGCGACACCGTGTCGATCGCGACGAAGGCATCGACGGGAGGTGGCGCGTCGAGGCCAGGGGCGTCGATCGCGGCATCGGCGGTGATGTGTGCGTCGATCCCCAGCCCCGTGTCGAACAGCCCCGTGTCGCCCTCGATCGCGCCGCGATCGATCACACACGCTTGGATGCCGGCGAGCGCGCCGACGGCGAGGACGAAGACCGCACGGCGAGCGCCGCGCACGCGAGACAGCTGCATGCGAGCGCGATGGTAGCGGCAGGAACGCGGCCCCGTCTCGTCCACGAGAGGGGCCATGCGATCGATCACGACCACTCGTCGAGCCCCTACTCGTCGAGCCCCTACTCGTCGAGAGAGGCCTTCGTGTAGAGGAAGCGCTGGCAGCTCTGGCAGTTGAGGATCTCGCCGCGCTGGATCTGGATGAAGCGCTGCGGAGCCACGGCCATGCGGCAGGCGCTGCAGATGCCGTTCGCCTGCACCTCGCACACCGCGGGCGGCTTGCCCTTCACGATGCGGTCGTAGATGCGCGTGTGATCCTTGTGGATCTGCTTCGCGTAGGCGTCGCGGCCGAGGACGATGCCAGCGCGCTCCTCGCGGAGCGTCGAGAGCTTGCCCTCGAGCTCGGCCTCGCTGACCGACAGCTCGCTCTGCGCCTCGCCGAGCGCCTTCTCCGGCTCGCCCAGGCCGGCGCGCATCTTCTCGATGCGCTCCTTGAGCGTGTCGCGGTGCGTCTCGCCGTCCTTGATGCTGCGGCGAACGCCCTCGAGCTCGCGCTCGGCGGCCTCGGCCTCGCGGCCGTTCTTCGCCTTGGCGCCCTTGGCCTTGGCCTTGGACAGGGCCTCGTTGCGCGACGCGACGTCGAGCTCCTGCGTGCCGAGGAGACGCTCGGCCTCTGCGAGGGCGTTGCGCTGACGCGCGACGAGATCCTCGAGACGCTTCACGCCGAGCCTTCGCTCCTCGAGCTCGACCGGGAGCCCCCTCAAACGATCGTCGATGCCTCGCGCCTTCGCATCGATCTCTGCCAGCTTGACGAGTGCCCTCAGCTGCTCTCCCACGCGTGTACCTTTCACCCACCGCGCTCGGGAATTGCACGGGGATCGCGCTCGTACCGCCGTTCGCACGCTGACGCAAGACTGTGAATCGCGTCGGGGCTCGCGATCCGACGGCGCCCTCTCGCGGAGCTGCATCCCGAACAGCGGACTGGGCCCACTCGGATTCGAACCGAGACACGCCCCGTTATGAGCGGGGAGCTCTGACCGGTTGAGC
>CAZCVE010000128.1:0-4752 GCA_964502175.1 uncultured Sandaracinaceae bacterium | reverse complement strand
TGGCTCAAGTACGTGGGCATCGGCTGCGGCGTCCTCTTCCTCCTGAACTGCCTCGTCTTCGGCGCGTGCCAGGCGTGCTCGATGTGCGCGACCTCGGGTGCCTACGATCAGGCAGCCGCTGACGCGGCGGCAGCAGCCGCGCAGCAGGCGGCGGCCCAGCAGGCAGCGGCGGCGGCCCAACAGGCGGCCGGCGCGGCCGGTGGCACCGCTGCTCCGGCGGCGGGCGGCGGCGGTGGCGTGTGTGCTCGGGCGGGTGACTGCTGCACGGCGTACGTGGACGCGATCAGCAGCGCGCCCGGCCCTGCGGCGGCGGCCATGGCGGGCTCGCTCGACTCCGTGCGCGCGGCGTGCGGAACCTACGCGCAGATGGCGGCCTCGGGTCCCGCGGCCGAGCCGGGATGCCAGTCGGCGATCGACGGCTACCGCACGGGCCTCACAGCCATGTCGGTCGCAGTTCCGACCGCCTGCCAGTGATCCAGAACGGTTCCTGACGTCGACGGCCCTGCGAGAGCGGGGCCGTTCGGCGTTTGGAGACCCGGCAACTGTCGCCGCGACATTCGGCGACCCCGGCAGTTGCCCTCTCGCGCGTGCCCTCCGGTACGCTCGTGGTGGAACAGACATGTGGTTCGTGGAATTCGATCCGGCGTCGCAGGTGTTGACGTTGCGCCTCAAGGCGCAGGTCACCTCTGCAAACCTGCGCCAGATCATGCGGGCGCACGCACACGCGCTGGCTGCCACGGGTGGCTCGAACTTCGGCGTGCTCGCGGATCTGCGTGGGCTCTCGCCGCTCGATCGCGAAGCCGCGAACCTCTTCACCGACATCAAGCGCGCCGGGGCGGCGATGCCGACGTTCCGCCGCCGCGCTGTGTTGGTCGACAGTCCGACGATCGCGCTTCAGCAGAAGCGGACGTCGATGGAGTCGGACACGACCGCGCAAGAGATCATCACGAGCGACGAGAACGAAGCGCTCACGTTCGTGAAGGCGCCCGATCTCTGAGCTCACCGATCGTCCGCGCGCGATCAGAGTCGCGAGACCTCGACGGACTTCGCGAGGACGACCACGCCGAAGACCACGGCCAGCAGCGTGACCGCCGCGAGGCCGAGCATCGGGAACGCGGCCGCCCCGCTCGCACTGCCGAGCGCGCAAGCGGCGGCGATCGCGAGCGCGGGTGCGAGCGCGGTGCCGCGTGCCGGGCCCTTCCCTACGCGACGCTCGATGCTTCGCGCGAGCGCGATGCCGATGGCAGCCGCGCCCACGGCAGCGAGCACGAGGAGGATCGCGAGCGCGAGGCGCACCGTGACGTCTCCGCCGATGCGCTCCATCGACGCGGCGATCAAGCCGCCTCCGCGCGGCAGCATGCGACCCGTCACGCGCGTGTCGTGAAGGACGGATCCGTCGGCGCGCTGGAGCGCACCGGCATCGTCGGGCACGAGCAGCAGCACGGCGCGACCGCGGCGCACGCGCAGCGCGAAGTTCCCGGGCTCGCCGTCGGCGCCGACGAAGCGTGTCTCCGAGATCATCCCGCGATCGGTCGCGCCATCGAGCGGGTCGGCCTGCGGGCGCCCCTCGAGCACGCGCAGGTAGCCAGTCCACGCACGCTCGGTCTCGAGACGCTGGCTCGCCGTGTCGAACGGCGCGTCGACGAAGCTCGTCTCGTCGAGGCGCCGCTCCCCCTCGACGCGACGCGCGAAGGCTCCGGTCGCGAGCAGTGAGACGCCCACGATCGTCGCGACGACCACGTGCGCGAGCGTGGAGAGGAGCGCCGTCGACGCGACCGACTTCGTCGCGCCGCGCGCGTCCGCGTGCAGCGCGCCATCGGTTCCGAGCGTGAGCACGAGCGGAGGAAGCACGTACGAGAACGCCGCGAGCGCCACCTCGGCGGCGAGCGCACCCGAGAACGCGCCCGACGGCGACGCGCCTCGCATCGCGTCCTCGATCGCGCGCACGAGCGAGGCCCCAGCGCGCGAAGGATCGGCGAGACAAGCGACGAAGCCGACGAGGAGGAGCGCCACGACGGCCACACCTGCGAGCCAGCCGAGCCAAGGCTTGTCGCGGCCGAAGAGCGCGAGGGCTCCCGCGACGACGGCGACACCGACTCCGAGACCGAGGCTGCTGCCGGGCAGCGCCGCGTCGGAGATCTCGCGCACGGCCTGTCCGTGCACCGCGAGCACGCCGAGCGTCGCGGCCAACATCATCGCGACCAAGAGGACGCCGCCGAGGCCACGCACGACGGCGCTGGGGTCGGCTTCGAGGCGTCCGACGAGGCTGCCCGCGGGCTCACCGCTCGCACGTCCCGGGGGGCTCGTGCGTGCGAGGAGGACATCGGCGACGCGGAGCGGCGCGAGCAGGATGCCGAACAACCAGAGCCACGCCAGCGATCCAGCGCCGCCGAGCGAGACTGCCGTGGCGCCCGCCACAGCCGCGCCCGCGCCCAAGGAGGCCGCCGCGGCGAGGAAGACCGGCGCAGCAGGCGCGGCCCGGTCCGGCTTGGCGCCCGGTGCGGCGGGCGCGCGCACCGTGCGCACTGCGTCTGCGAGACGCGTGAACGTCGGGAAGCGAAGGAGCAGCAGGAGGACCGCCGCAACGAGCGCGAGGAACGGCACCGCGCCCCACAGCCAGGCTTGTTCGATCGAAGGGCTCCACGACGGCATGCGGCCGTGTGTAGCACCAGTCGTTCTGTCCGGAACTTCGGGTTCGGGGTTTCGTGACCGTCGCTCTGGCGTCGAGGCCCGGATGGTGACGTGAGACCGCGAGAATGGTGTGGCGGCCGACGGTTGTGGCAACCTTTGGCGCCGTGCCGCGCTTTCGTCTTCGCTACCAAGGCTCGGACCTCGAGCTGCCGACGGGCGCGTTCGTGGTCGGTCGAAGCTCGGCGTGCAGCCTGGCGCTCGACGACGCGCTCGTCTCGCGCCGCCATGCGTCGATCGAAGTGCGCGGCGAGGCGCTGTTCGTGGAGGACCTCGGGAGCCGGAACGGCGTGCTCGTCAACGGCCTCAAGATCGAGGGCAGCCGACGCATCGTGCACCTCGATCGCGTCACGGTCGGCGCGCACGATCTCGTCGTCGTCGAGGTGGGTGACGAGAGCGCGGTGCGCTGTGACGCGTGCGGGTCGCTCGTCGTGGCGCTCCAGGGACGCTGCCCGAAGTGCGGCGCGGCGATCTCGTCGCGCAATCACCAGACGCTCGTCGGCGGCGCGGGCCTCGACGTCAACACGCTGACGCAGCCGCTCGATGACGAGCCCACGGTGGTCGGCTCGCTGCTCGG
The DNA here is from genome assembly GCA_964502175.1 of uncultured Sandaracinaceae bacterium. Lineage (GTDB taxonomy): Bacteria > Myxococcota_A > Polyangia > Polyangiales > Sandaracinaceae > JAFLCL01. Next base: position 1,487 of record CAZCVE010000128.1, on the reverse strand, counting down.
CAGTCTCGCGACGAAGGCGATGGCGCTCGGTCGCTTCGACGAAGCGGAGCGTGTGCTGTCTCGGGCCATGGTCGACCTCCTCGCGCGCGCACAGCGCGGCGAGATGATCCAGCAAGCGACGCTCTCCGAGACCACGTCGTTCGCGCTCCGGATCGCAGAGGGCACGAAGAAGCCCACGTGGCTCGACTGGACGTTCGAGATCCACGCCGCGACCGGGACGCTGATGAGCGCTCCGGACATCGAGAAGCTTCACGAGGTGGTGCGGCGCACGCGCTACGCGAACGTGGCAGCCGTTCGTCGCTACCTCGCGCGGCTCACGCAGCGCGCCGACGACTTCAGCGTGGCGCAGCGCTTCCAGCTGCAGCGCCTCGAGGGCCTGCTTCGCGTCGTGAGCGCATGACGCCTCCGCGCGTGCGCGGAGCTCGACTGGCTGCTCTCGCGCTCGCGACGCTCACGTGCGCGCTCCTCGGACGAACCGCGAACGGCACTGCCCAGGCCGATGGCTTCGTGCTGACGCGCCTCGACGGCCTCACGGACGCCCCGTTCGCGCCGGTCGAGGGCGCGCCACAGGTCGTCGCGAGCACGCCTTCGCAGACGAGCGACGCCGTGGACGTCGTGCTGCACCTCCACGGCTACGAAGGCTGCGCGGAGGTCATCGCGTCGCGCGGGGCGACGCGATGTCGGCCGCGCGCTCGTCTTCAGGAAGGCTGGGATCTCGCGGGCGCGCACGCCGAGAGCCGCACCGCGAGCTGGCTCGTGATCCCGCAGCTCGCGTTCGACACGCGCGACGGATCGCCCGGACGGCTCGCGCGCGAAGGCGGAGCGAGACGCCTGATCGAAGAGACGCTGTCGCGCGTGGCGTCGGTGCGCGGCATCGCCACGCCACGGCTGCGGAGCGTCACGGTGACCGCACACTCGGCGGGCTTCGAGACCACGATCGCGGTGGTTCGCAACGGCGGCCTCGACGGAGTCCTCCGACACGTCGTGCTGTTCGACGCGATGTACTCGGGCGTCGGCACGTTCGGCGCGTGGGCCGCGGCCGACCCACAGCGTTCGCTCGTGGCGTTCCACACCGCGTCTGGGACGCCGTCGCGGCGCGCCGAAGAGCTCGCGCAGCGGTACCGACGCGTGCTGGGCGATCGCCTCGTCGCGGGCGAGCGCGCGACGGAGAACGACATCGCCCCTGGGCGCGTCGTTCTCCTCCGTGCGCGCACCGGCCACCGCGCGGTCCCACGTCGCTACCTCGCCCCCACGATCGGCCGGCTGCTCGAGACGCGCTGAGTCCTCGTTCGCGCGAGGCGCTGCGCTTTCCATCTGGCGGAAGTGCCCGCCAGGCGTCCGCCAGTCCGCCAGATCTCGGGCGAATTCCTCGACGTTTGATCGCGTGAGTGCCGGCGCGGGGCGTGCACCAGGGTCTTCACGACGCTCACCACGAGCGCGTGGAGGTCCTTCGTCATGGCTCAGCTCCGATGGTTCGCACCGGGTGT
>CAZCVE010000127.1:0-5003 GCA_964502175.1 uncultured Sandaracinaceae bacterium | reverse complement strand
CCCCGCTCGTCCTTCGTCGCTCCGCTCCTCCATCCTCGCTGCTCCAGGGGGAGCTACGCTCCCCCGCCGCAGGGCGCCCCATCGCAACACTTCGCGGTCGAGCTCGAAAGGGAGATGACCGGTGGACGCGCCGCACCCGGACGCCAATCGACGGCTCGAGACCACGCTGCACGACGGCGTGCTCGAGCGCATCGAGCGCGACGGCGGCGATCCCGAAGATCGCACGGTGCGTCGCAACGCAGACGCTCAGGAGACGTTCGATCTCGTGATCGACGTCCCGTTCGTGCGCGCGCATCACCAGCGACCGAAGGACCACCGCTACCTCGTGCGCTGTGAGCACGTGGTCGCGAAGCACCTCTCGCAGTGGGTCGACGAGAGCAGGGCGTTCCGTTCGATCGCGTGGCGCGTCGAGCCCGAGCTCACGATCGTGAACGTCTACGTCGAGCTCGAGCACGGCTGCGCGCGCCTGCGGCTCGAGGGCCACACCGATCGCAGCGAGTGGACCGAGCTCGTGATCGACTGCGCGCGCCTGACGCTCGCGGAGAGCGATGGGACGAGACACGACGTGACGTCGTTCGAGGCGCTCGGTCGCGCCTACTGGGACGCGTGGTCGGCGGCGCAGGCGACGCAGACACCCGACGGAGGATCGTGATGCGCGTGTTCGTGACGGGAGGCTCGGGCTTCGTCGGTGGTCACCTGATCGAGCGCCTCGTGCGCGACGGTCACGAGGTGTTCGCGATGGCGCGATCGGCGAGCAGCGGCAAGGCCGTCGAGGCGCTCGGGGCCAAGGCGGTGACGGCGTCGCTCGGCGCGCTCGAGGCCAGGCACCTCGAGGGCATCGACGCGCTGATCCACTGCGCGGCCTACGTCGAAGAGCACGGCACGCGCGCCCAGTTCTTCGAGGCCAACGTCGAGGGCACGCGCAACGCGCTCGACGCGGCGAGCAAGGCCGGCGTGAAGCGCTTCGTCCACGTGGGCACCGAGGCCGCGCTCTTCGACGGACGCGATCTCGTGCGCGTGAGCGAGTCGCACCCCTACCCTGCGCGCCATCGGTTCCTCTACCCGGAGACCAAGGCCGAGGCCGAGAAGCTCGTGCTCGCGAAGAACGATCCCAGCGGCATGACGACGATCTCGATCCGTCCGCGCTTCGTGTGGGGACCGCGCGACACGAGCATCCTGCCGGCCGTCCTCGAGATGAACGCGAAGGGCGCCTACGCGTGGCTCGATCGCGGCCGCCACATGACCTCGACGTGCCACGTGGCGAACCTCGTCGAGGCCCTCGTGCTCGCGCTGACGAAGGGCCAAGGCGGCCACACCTACTTCGTGACCGACGGCGTCGACCGCACGATCCGAGACACGCTCGCCGGCCTCGCAGAGACGCGCGGCGTGACGCTCCCCTCACGCAACCTCCCGAGCTGGCTCGCGCGTCCGCTCTCCGCCGTCGTGGAGACGCTGTGGTCGGTCACCGGCGCCCGCCCCCCGATGAGCCGCTTCGCGATCGCGATGATGTCGTCGACCGTCACCGTCGACGACTCCGCGGCACGCCGCGACCTCGGCTACCGACCCGTCATCACGATCGACGAAGGTCTACGCGCGATGCGCGAGCGCGCATGAGGATCGTCGGCGCCGTGGCAGCGTGCGCGCTCGGCGCATCGTCGGCGGCATGCACGCCCGCGCCGTGGTCGCCACCAGAAGGCTGCATGGTTCACGACGTCCGCTCGGCCCCTCGTGACCTCACGCACGAGCGGAGCGTCGACATCCTCGTCGTGCTCGACGACGGGGTGGCGCGAAGCGCTGCCGTGACACGCACGCTCGAGGGTCTCTCGCAGTTGATCGCCGACCTGTCCCGATCCGATGTGGATGCCGACGGCGTCCGCGACGTGCCCGACTGGCGGCTGGTGCGCGCGGCTGTCGTCGGGTCCGACCGGGGCGCGCTGGGGATCGAAGCGATCGCAGGATGCGAAGACACCATCGGCCGACGTGCGCGGCTCCGCGCCGGTGATGCGTCATGCGCGCCGACGGCCGAGACGGAGCCGAACGGCGTGCTGGCGTTCGGTCCGATCCTCGGCTCGCCTTCGGACCCCGCGTCGTTCGATTGTCTCGCCGCCCCGAACGACACGTGTGCGCTGCCGCAGCCGCTCGAGACGGCGCTCGAGATCCTCAGCCCCTCGGAGCCCGACCGCTGGATCTTTCCCGGTGAGATCGCCCCGCGGTTCGCAAACCAAGACGGGCAGGACGTCCTGCTCGGGCTCGCTTGTGCCCCCGGACAGTGGTGCCCCCACATGGAGTTTCCTCAGGAGGACAGCCTCCTCGTCATCGTCGTCGTCACCGATCGCGATGACTGTTCGCTCGTGGACGCGGGAGTGCTCGACGACTCGGTCTCTCTGCCTGCGGCCTGCGCGAGCGCCCACGCCGTCGGGGTGCTTCGCGCGATCGAGCGCTATGGCGACGGACTCGCGCAACGGCGTAGGGACCCGAGTCGAGTCCTCATCGCGATCCAAGCGGGCATCCCACCCGACTTGCTGACGGCGGAACCCATCGACACTGCGGCGATCACGACGATCGCGGCAGATCCTCGTCTCGAGATCGCACGCGAAGGAGCGACTCTTCGCGCCTCGTGCTCCACGGTGGACGTCCGCGCGACACCGCCGACCCGCATGCTCGAGACGGCACGAACGATCTCCGAGCGCTACGGCGCCGTGGTGCTCGGTTCGATCTGTGAGAGCGGGAGCGACTTCGTGGAGCGTCTGCGTCGCGAGATTCTCCGCCAGAGCCGCGCGCCCTGCTTTCCTCCCGTTCGATTCTCCGTAGGCAGCTGGACGGAGCTCGATCGCTGCGTGGTGCACGAGACCTTGCCGCTCGGCGCGCGGTGCGACGAACGCGAGGCTCGCGAGCGCATCGACGTCGACGCCGACGGACGAGAGATCTGCTCGCTCCCTCGCGTGACACCGGACGCGAGCACGCCTGGATGGTTCTTCGACGAAGCCATCGTGCGCGAGGCCGAAGGTCAGTTCTGCGGGTCACCGCACTACGGCGCCGTGCGCATCACCGACGCGACCGCACCGCACGGCGCGATCGCAGTGACGTGTCGTTACTCCGAGAACGAGGGCGAGGATCCCGACGTCCTCTGCAACGCGACCCACGACGAGCGCTCGCCCTGTCGCGAAGCGATGACGTGCCGCACCGACGACGATCGCTGCGGCCTGGGCGAGACCGGTCTCCTCTGCGATCCGATCGCTCTGCGCTGCATGCGCCGCTGCGAGCGCGATGAAGAGTGCCCACGCGTTCGAGAAGATCGATCGGGCGTCTGCGACCGGCGCACCGTCAGGGACTCAATCGGCGACCGCTACCTCCGACCGTGGATGATCGACGACGATCGCCTCGATGTTCCGCGGCACGTCTGCGGTGGGCTCGCGTGCGAGTGACGGTCAGTCCTGACGGTCGGGGAGGCGTGTGAGCGGGAGCGCGGCGCTCGGGCCGAGGGCGACGCTCAGCACGAGCCAGTCGCGCTCCGCGGTCTTGTCGCCCTTGCTGTCGAGCCACTTCGTGCGCGCCCACAGGCGTCCGTCGAGGTAGCCCGATCCGCACTTCGGACACACGTGCAGGCTCGGCTCGAGGTCCGAGCCCGTGTCGCCCGACAAGAGGTCGACGATCGGCACCACGTCGCGCGAGGTCGCCGAGCGCATGACCTGCTCGGCCACCACGAGGCTCGCCGCAGGCAGTCGCTTGTCCGTCATGTAGAGGTCGCACGGCTCGCAGAAGCGCTGCTGCCTCACGGTGTCCTCGGCGCCGACGAACGCCATGACGAGCGCGAACAACAGGCCGACCACGAGCACCACCACGTGGAACCAGCCGTAGTCGCCGAAGAGGTGCACGAGGCCACCGAGCGAGAAGTCATCGTCTGAAGGCGGCACGAGCATCGCGACGATCGGAGGCAAGCTCGCGAGCGCGCACCACGCGAAGAACGTCGCGACGAACGAGACGGCGATCGCGGCCGTGACGTTGCGGTTCTTGCCGAGCTTGCCGAACCACGCGGTGAGCGCGCCGGCGACCCAGCCGAGGCCACCGAACGTGAGGCCACCGCCGATCACGGCGATCCCGAGGCCCCAGAACAGCGTGATGCACGCGACGAACCCGCAGAACGCGATCACCGCGATGAGGAAGCCCATCAGCGCGAAGAGTCCGAGCGAGATGCCGCCGACGAGCACGCCCGTGAGCGCCCCCGCGACGCTCGAGACCGCGCCACCGATGAGCAGCGCGAGCGCACCGGTGAACGGCACCTTCCCGCTCGGACGGTACGCCCGCTCGACTGGCGGATGCCGCGCCTGGAGCTGCGCGAAGTGCGCGTCCGAGCCGGCCGCATCGCCGACGAGGGTCTCGGTGCCCCAAGTGCGCATGGGCCCCGATGCTGCGCGACCAGCACGCCCCCGTAAAGTCACTCGCGGCGCAGAACCGCCGTGATCCGGGGTCACTTCTCCGTCTCCAACTCCCCGAAAACATTGAGCGCAATGGGCACACCGTGCAGACGTGCGTGATTCGGCCACTTTTGCATCGCGTCACGGCGTGACCTCATGTGCTGACGAGGACACGACTCGACCGGATCCATCACACGAGCGCGACGCTGGATGCCATGGAGGAAGTCGCCGTCGCGTCGTCGAGCACCGTCACCGAGCACATCGACGTCGCAGATCGAGAGCACGACTCCACGACAGCGCCCGGCAGGATCGAGGGGAGACGCGAGCACCGAGACGCGACAATCGAGAGCGACGACGACGGGCGCCTCGGCCTCTGCTGCATCGCGATGCGACCGTGATGTCACGCCACGTGCGACTCCCCTCGGACCTGCCGGACGCTTCGCGGCGTGCGTGGCGCTGAACCGCACGAGCGCGATGCTCGATGCCACGCGCGGAGTCAGCGTCGCGTCATCGAGCACGGGCGCCCAGCGCATCGACGTCGCAAATCGGGAGCACGATTTCACGACAGCGCCCGGCAGGATCGAGGGG
>CAZCVE010000126.1:0-5775 GCA_964502175.1 uncultured Sandaracinaceae bacterium | reverse complement strand
CGACGCTGGCAGACGTCGATCACGATGCCACAACGGTACTCGCGCAGCGGATACTCTTCGGGATCGAGACGGGCCTCGAGCTCGACGTGGAGTCGATCTCGGTCGTGCTCCTCGGTGGATGGTCGAGCGCCGACACGTTCACGTACGGCCCGCGCATCGGCCTCACGGTGCGAGGCTCGCTGCTCGACGGGCCCGGCGGCGCGGCGAGGACACGCCGCGCGCAGATCGTCGAGACGCGGCGTCGCGACCGCAGCGCCCGCGAGCGACGCCCACCGCCGCGAGGTCGGACCTTGCCGGCGACCGTCTACACCATCGATCCCGACGAGGACGATCCGTGACCGTCGCGCGGACGTCTTCGACAACGACCCTCGTCTCACCGCGACGCTCCGCGAGCGGCGGTGCGATCGAGAGGTCGGGCGGTCCGTGACGCCCGGAGCGAGCGGCGCCGCTACGCGAGCATGCGGCCGTCGAGGATCACGGTCTCGGGCGCGTGCTCGGGCAGCACCCACACGCGCCCCGTCGCGCACGCGAGCCGCAGGGTCACGGGATCGAACGCGAGCGAGGTTGCGCGCACGTCGAGGTTGGCGCGGATCGACGCGCTCCCGGCGTCCCAGAGCACGAGCGACGCGCGCGCGCTGCACACGAGCGTGCGCTCGTCGATCCACGCGAGCGATCCGGTCAGCTGCGTCCCCTTGAGCACCGTCACCCGCCGCCCGCTCGCCACGTCGCAGACGTGGATCGACTTGCCGTCGACGATCGCGGCCTGCCGACCGCTCGGCGAGAGCGCGGGCGTGACGGTGGCGCCCTTCAGAGGCGGCACCTCGAAGCGGTGCGAGGTGACCGTCGGCCCGAAGGTCACGCAGTCGGCGCCGTGACGACCCGCGACGACGACCGCGACGCGGCTCGACGAATCGAACGCGGCAGTCGTGGGGTAGGGCCCCGTCGCGGTGCCTGCGATCGCACGACCCGTGATCGCGTCCCACACCATCGCGCCTTCGGGGCCGCTCCCGATCGCGAGGCGGCCGTCGGGTGAGACCGCGCGTGCGCGGTAGTCGGCGTCGGGATCCAGACGCTCGAGCGCCACGCGCTGGCCGTCGGGTCGGAGCGTCCACAGCGTCCCGAGTTGATCGCAGAGCCGCGTGCGGTCGCGCGCGACGACCGTGAAGTGCGCGGGCACGGGGCTCTCCGAGAACGTGCCCGCGTCGAGGTCGTGCGTGCGCTGCGTGACCTCGTCCATCGTCACCAGACCCCCGTCGTCGAGCCAGAACGGCTCGCGCTGCACGGGGCCGGGCACGCGCGTGATCACGGGCACGCTCTTCGTCTTCGCCGCCATGCGCCGAGCCTCGCACACCGCGGCGCGGCCGGGAGAGGGAGTGAAGGGCCGTGTCTTTGGCGGGGCGGTCACGCGCGAGCGCGCGCGCCCGCGGCACAGCGCGGCGCGGCGACGCCGCGTGGAGAGTGAACCACGGCCACACCTCCCTCGAAGCGCCTACGAAATAGGGCGAATTCGCGTGGGCACGCGCCTTGTTATGGAAGCGCGTGGAGGCTCGACATGACTTCTCGCTCTTCTTCGAACGTGCTGCGCGGTCTGGTCCACACGGCGGCGATCGCGCCCGTCGCGATCTTCTCGCTCGCGTGCCTCGTCGGTGGTGAGCGCGCCGACGGCGCCGAGTGCCCGACCGGCGAGATCTGCTCCGCGGCGACGCCGTCGGGCCTCACCTTCGTGCCGCTCTGGACCTTCGACGCCGACGTTCGATCGCAGGAGGTCTTCACGCTCGATCCGATCGCCACCGGTGGTCACGCCGAGATCGGTCTGCTCGGTCTCGCGGGAGACGACGGCGTGCTCGCGCACAGCGCGCGCGTCGAAGACGGGACGTTCGCGATGCTGCACCGCACGTCGGGCGAGTTCGGCGGCCAGTACGGCGCGACGCAGCTCGACGTCGACGACCACGTCGTGCTCTCGGGTGTGGCCGCGGGCGCGACGACGCTGCGCATCGTCGATCCCGAGACCGAGGAGCTCTACGACTGCGTGGCGCTGCGTGTGATCGACCTCGACGACGTGCGCGTCGTGCCCTCGCACACCGATCGTGCCCACTTGCTCGCGGGCTGCGCTGGCCTCGTGGGTGTGGAGCTCCTCTCCGAGGCCGACGAGCGCCTGATCGACGACCGCATGACGATCGCGAGCGACGAAGGCGCATCCATCTCGCGCGCACGATGGGATCTCGTCCGCGTGACCCCCGCGGACGGCGCGAGCGAGGTCCGCTTCACGATCCACGCGGGCGGCCGAGACTTCGAGCGGAGTGTCCCGATCCAAACGCTCGCCGACGAGGGCCTCACCGTGTGCCCGACCGAGTGATCAGCCGCGGCTGCGTCGACGACGCGAAGCCAGCACGATCGCGAGGCCGACCAGCACGGCGAGCGCACCTCGATCGTCGCGCGTCGCCACGCGGCAGCCGCAGCCGCTCGCGCCGCCGCCCCGCCAGCTGTTGCGCGGATCGGGCGCGTCGAACGGCACGCTCGATCCCGCGTCGGTGGGCTCGGTCGTCATCGTGAACGCGTCGGGTCGCTCCGGCAGGAACGCATCGACGTCCACGGGGCACGCGAGGTCGCTGCCCGAGCAGTCCTGATCCACGTCGTCGCCGCAGATCTCTCTCGCGCCCGGGTAGCTCGCGGGATCACGATCGTCGCAGTCGCCCTCGCCGACGGTCACGCCGTCTGCGTCGTCGTCGGGATCGGTGGTCATGCCCGGGACGACCGTGACGCGGATCTCGATCCAGCGATCGGGCGGGCCCCCGTCGTCGCCGAACCACGTGGCGTCCTGGAAGACGTTGAAGAACTGCGGGTACACACCGGGCGTCGCAGGGGCGCGCACCGAGAAATTGAAGCGACCCGTCGCGCCGGGCGCGACCACACGATCGACGGTCGCAGCGCGGCTCGCGCTGATCCAGTCGGACGCGCGCAGCGGGCTCGCGCCGTCGCGCGGCTCGGTCGTCGCGAGGAACGTCTGATCCGGGCGCCACGTCTCGCTGCCGGTGTTGCGCAGCTCGAGGTAGCCAGCGACCTCCATGCCCGGCGTGAGCTCGAACGCGTCCTCCGAGAGCGGGAAGGTCTGGTGCACGTACGCCGCGGCGAAGCGCGGTCCCGAGCTGCCGCCGACGAGGCGCTCGTACGCGCGCACGAGCGACATGTACGGCGGCACGTAGACCGTGCCCACGCCGCTCACGTTCTGGCGCATGTTGAAGTGGAGGTGGACCGTGGTCGGCGTGCCGCCGAACTCGTTGGCGACGTAGCCGATCACGTCTCCCGCGCTCACGCGCGCGCCCGAGCTCACCGTCACGGGGCGCATGTGGAGGTAGTCGTAGCGGGTGCCGTCCGCCCCCGTGAGATAGACGGAGTAGCTGCCGACGTTCGTGATCGTGCCGCTCACCACCGCGATCACGGCGTGACGCTCGGCGGTGCAGCTCGCGCCGCGCATGTCCAGCCCCTGGTGGCCCGTGCCGGACGGACAGAGCGGCATGTCCCAGCTGCGCGTCTCGCAGTACGTGTCGCGCCACGGGTAGCTGAAGTTCCGCGTGTCGCACTGGCTCCCGCTCGGGCCTTCGGAGCCACCGACGCCCCACACCTGTGAGTTCGCGTACGACGGAGCGTCGCGGATCGGGAAGCGCATGTCCGGCGCGTAGACCATCGAGTCGACGCGGCCGCGGCCCGAGCCGGACACGAGCGCGCCCGGAGGGTCGTACGTGAACTGCGCCGACGCGCTGTGCGCGAGGGTGCTCGTGAGCGCGAGGATCGCGAGGATCGCGAGGATCGCGAGCCGCTTCATCGGCCACCTCCCGCCTGCGGGTCGACGAGCTCGAGCGACTCGGCGAGGCGCAGGACGAAGTCTTCTTCGGTGCAGCGCGTGTCCTCGAACGGTCGATCACACTCGACCTCGAGCGACCACGCGATCGCGCCCTCGTGCCACGCGGCGCTGCGGATCTGTTCGTTCAGCGTGATCCACGCGGGCGAGCCACGGACGAGCGTGCTCGGCGTGGGGAGGTTCGCGACCTCCTCGTCGCGCAACACGGGGTGCTCGCGCGAGGTGCCGTGCAGCGAGAGATGCAGCCCATCGTCTCGCGCGTTCACCGCGGCCCACGGCTCGCCCTCGGCCGTGATCACCTGCGATCGGTAGCGCGCTGGAAAGAGCAGCACGGGAAAGCTCGCGCGGGCCAGCGCCTCGCGGGACGTCCCATCGAGCGCGGTGACGAGGCTCGAGCTCGCGGCCCGCTCCTCGTGTGACTCGAGGAGCGCGGGCTCCGTCCCGGCGGCGGTGCCGCAGCCCGCGAGGGCGAGAACGATGCCCGCGGACACGGCGCGCGGAAGGAGTCCTTCTCCCCGGAACTTCGTTCCGGGTTCCTCCAGTACGTCGGTCCGGCAGCTCGCTCCGGGCAGAACGACAACCCCGATCGAACTTCCGAACCGACGTACTAGGAACGACTGCATGACGTCCAGCATCGCCTCGTCGGCTAGCAACGTGCAATCCGCTCCGTGATCGGGACGTCGCGTCGCCGTTTGCGACCTCGGGCCCTCATTCACAATGCGAGATCGAGACAAGAAGGAACGAACCACGGTGACGACCGACCACGGCGTGATCGGTCACTCGACCCCAGAACGAGCGTGCAGCGCTCGCCCTGCTGCCCGGAACTTCGTTCCGGGTTCTTCGAGTGCACGGCCTTGGTCACGGAGTCGACGCGCCGCAGGCACCGTGCTCCAATCGTCTGCCGTGCGCTTGCAGCTCTCCGGCGTGCTCGCCCTCGTCGCCTTCGCGTTCACGCTCTTCGGATGCGCGAACGGTCGCGTGGAGAACGACGCGGGCCGTCGCTTCCCCGACGCCGTCGGCGCCGACGCGTTCGAGTCGGCGTGTGATCCGACGTGCACCGAGGGCTTCATCTGCATCGACGGCAGCTGTCGCGCGGGCGGCGACACGGACGGCGACGGCATCCCCACGTCGCTCGACTGCGACGACTTCGACTTCGCGATCGGCAGCACCTCGGAGCGCACGTGCGACGGCGAGTGCGGCAGCGGCGTCGAGCGCTGCACCGACGGCGCGTGGACCGGCTGCGATGCGCCGACGAGCTGCGACTGCGAGGCGGGCGCGGCGCCGCGCATGGTCTCGTGCGCGATGTGCGGGCAACAGCGACAGATCTGCGTGGGCGGTCGCTGGAGCAACGACGGCGCGTGCACCTCGGGCTCGTGCTCGCCCGGTGAGGTCGAGATGGGCGCGCCCTGCGGCAACTGCGGCGTGCAGGCGCGCGAGTGTCTCGCGGACTGCACGTGGGCGCCGTGGATGTGCGCCGAAGAAGGCGAGTGCGCGCGCGGCACGGTGGAGCCCGAGAGCGAGGCCTGCGGCACCTGCGGCAGCGGCACGCGCACGCGCATGCGCACGTGCGGCAGCGACTGTCGCTGGGGCTCGAGCACCCCGTGGGGCGCGTGCTCCGGCGACGGCGGCGAGTGCACGCCCGGCATGACCGAGATGGACACGCAGGGCTGCGGCAACTGCGGCACGGGCTCTCAGACGCGCTCGCGATCGTGCGACGCGGGCACGTGCATGTGGGGCGCGTGGTCGAGCTTCGGCGCGTGCTCGGGCGGCGGGGCGTGCGCGCCCGGCGCGACGCGCGCGTGCGCCAACGGTGACTCGTGCGGCGTCGAGCGCTGCGGTGGATCGTGCACATGGGGTGGCTGCGAGCCGCGCGACGCAGGCGGCTGTCTCCGCATCCGACCGGGCACGTCGGGCCC
>CAZCVE010000125.1:0-5895 GCA_964502175.1 uncultured Sandaracinaceae bacterium | reverse complement strand
GCGTCACCTGGTCCTGCGGGACGAAGCCTCCCACCGAGGCCACCTCGGCCACCCCGGGCACGCTCGCGAGGGCGTAGCGGAGAGAGAAGTCGTGGAGCGCGCGCAGCTCGCCGAGATCGTGCTGTCCGGACTCGTCCACGAGCACGTACTGGTAGATCCAGCCGACGCCGCTCGCATCGGGGCCCAGGCGCGGCGTGACGCCCTCCGGCAGCCGCCCGGCCGTACTGCCGAGGTACTCGAGGACGCGGGAGCGGGCCCAGTACGGATCCGTGCCCTCCTCGAAGACGACGTAGACGAAGCTCATCCCGAACATGCTCTGGCCGCGCACCTCCTCGACGTGCGGGGCGCCCAGGAGCGCGGTGACGATCGGGTAGGTGACCTGGTCCTCGACCAGCGTGGGAGAGCGGCCCATCCACTCCGTGAAGACGATCACCTGCGCGTCCGAGAGATCCGGGATCGCGTCGAGGCGGAGGCGCGACATCGACGCCCAGCCCGCGCCCCCCAGGACCACCCCGAGCAAGAGCACGAGCGCGCGGTGCCGCGCCGAGAGCTCGATGATGCGAGCGATCACGGCGCCTCCCCCGACGCGGTGCCGACACCTGCATCCGCGGCCGCGGCGCGGGGGGCGAGCGCGGAGGCGAGCCGGCTCTCGGAGTCGAGCACGAAGCCACCGCGGGCGACGACACGCTCGCCGGCCTCGAGACCGGCCAGGATCTCGCGCAGCTCTCCACGCGCGGCCCCGAGCGTGACGATCCGCGGAGTGAAGAGGCCTGGGCTCGTCTCGACGAAGACGTGCTGGGTGCGGCCGAGATCGATCACCGCGTCACGCGGCACGACGAGCGCAGAGATCGCCGGCGCATCGAGCAGCACGTCGCCGATGTCCCCGGGACGCAGAGCGCTCTCGGCGGTGTCGGCGAGGAAGCGGACGCGCGCGGCGCGTGAGCTCTCGTCGAGAGTCGGCTCGATCAGCTCGAGCGTCAGCGGCACGTTCTCCCCGCCTGCCCGGCTCCGAAAGACCGCCCTCGCGGTGCCCGCCAGTGCCGGCTCGTCGGGGGAACGTGCGCTCGCGACCACGCGAACGCGTCGGTAGTCCGTGATCTCGTAGAGAACCGTCTCCGCCGCGTGCCCCTCCGCGCGTGTGACGCCGAGGAGCTCAAGGCGTCGCGCCGCGGCCTCATCGACGTGCGCGGTGTGGGCCGGATCCTCGTCCTCGTGCCACCGATGCGCTGCGAGGAGCTCCTCCTCGGCGCGGAGGAGCTCCGGCGCCACGACCCACGCGAGCACCTGCCCGCGGCGGACTCGGACGCCGGTCTCGCGAACGCCGAGCCGCTCGACGAACGCATCCGTGCGCACGCGTACCTCGGCGCGCGCGCCCTCGAGGGCCTCGACCACGGCGGGCCAACGGATCTCCTGCGCCGTCTCCGCGCGAGCCACCGGCACCAACGAGATGCCCGACGCTTGCAGCCGCTCGGTCGTCAGCATGACCTGCGCAGTTCCCGGCGGGATGCCCCCGGGGTTGGGCTCGGGCGCGTCGTGCTCGTGCGCCTCGGGGGCGGACGTTGCCCCGAGGTCCTCCGGGATCGGCTCGAGCGTCATGAAGCAGATCGGGCACGTTCCCGGATCGTGCGAGGTGATCTCGGGATGCATCGGGCAGTAGAAGCGCGGCTCGCCGGTCGTCGGCGCATCGCCCCGCAGAACGAGCGTCCACCACGTGATCGCCGCGGTCGCACCGACGGTGAGCAGCAACGCCCACCGCACCACGGCCATCGTGCGCAGAGCACGCTGCGAGGGGACGTCCGGTCCATGCGTCGGAGCGCTCACGCCGCACCTCGCGGCTCGCGTGGCTCCCTCTCCTGCGTCGCAGGAGGGGGTCGAGGTGAGAGGCGGTGGGCGCTCGCCATCCGGAGCGCCTCGCACGCCGGAGTCCCCGTCGCGTCCCGCGACGCGCCTCGTTCACACAATTGAGCACACATGCTTCGTCCTCCGTCCGACCAGCCGGCGCGCAGACGCGCGCGATCGCGCCATGGGCGCGTGCCTGGCGGACGGGATCAGAGGAGGTAGACGGAGCAGTCGCTGTGGACGCGGCGGCCCGGGCTGCCGCGCACGCGCACGACGGGACGAGGCGCCGGTGTGAGCGCGAGGGCGCGTCGCTCGGGCGCTCGCAGCTGGGGCACGACGGGGAGGACCGCGACCATGGGTGCGGTCGGGACCGCGAGATCGGCCCCGTGATCGATGCGCGCGGCGGGCAGCTCCGCCATCTCGCGCGTCTCGCAGCAGAGACGCCGCACCGTCTCGTGCGAGCGAGCGTCCTCGTCCTCGGGGCAGCAGCAGTGCAGCCGCGCCTCGCCCATCGGCGCGCACCAGAGGTAGCTCAGGCCGCCGACCGTCCCGAGCGCGAACATGCTGATCGCGGTGAGGACCGCGACGAGAGCGAGGGGATGGCGAGACCAGCGCACGAACGGATCGTGGCGTGTCCGAGGCCGATTGGCCAGGACCCGGGTGACCGCCCGAGTCACTCGGACCCCGATCCCACGGCCGGACCACCGGCTCGGGATCCCATCACCCCTCTCGCGCGCACGTGCAGTCGACGCACCCGTGCGTCGCGCACGTCCCGCACGATCGCTGCACCGACTTGCGCAGCGCGTCGCGCGCGCGGAACACGCGCACGCCAGCGTGGTTCGCCGTGATGCCCGCCTCCGCCGCGTAGTCCTTCACCGGCACGCCGTCGATCTCGATGCGCCGGAGCGCGTCCGCATACTCCGGCTTGAGCGTCTCGGTCAGGCGCGCGACGCACGCGCACACCGCGCCGTGTGTCTCCGTCCCTGCCTGACCCGTCTCGAGCTCGACGGCGAAGTCGGCGAGCGCCCGCGACGCTGCGCCGCGTCGCCGCTGGTGATCGACCACCGCGTTCCGGAGCACCCGGTAGAACCAGGGCACCATCGCTTCCTGGTCGCGGAGCGCGGCCACCTTGTCGATGCTGCGCACGAACGCGTCCTGGAGGATGTCCTCCGCGATCGCCCGGCTCCCCACGCGACGCTCGAGGAAGCCCAGGAACGCCCGGTGGTTCTCGACGAGGACCGCTGCAATCTCGGGCGTCTCGGAGGCCGTGTGCTCGTGGTCTCGGGTGGTCATGTCTCGATCTCCGTCGTGGGGTACCGCCGCCTGGCGACCCGTCGCGTCAGCGCGCCTGCACCATGATCGTACCGCGCACCATGCCCATGCCGCAGTGGAACTCATACTCGCCTGCGGCGAGCGCAGGCAGCTCGATGGTCACCGGCTGGTGCGGCGGCAGCTCGCGGCGGAGCCCGAGCCACGGGAAGACCACCTCCCGAGTGCACGACGAGTAGTCGTGGCGCACGAACCGCAGCCGCACGCGCTCGCCCTCGTGGACCACGATCCGGTCCGGTGCGTAGGCACCGTCGACCACGATCTCGATCACACGAGCCGGCGCGGCGCTCTGGGCGAGCGCGCGCTCGGTGGACGTTCCGACGAAGTCGCTGCCGAGCGCAGCGAGGCTGATGACGATGGCGATGACCTGTCTCATGACGACCTCCGAGGGGAGGACGCAGCCATCGACCGCGCATTACATCACGCCCCTCCGCCTTCGAACGAGCGCAGTCGCAGCGAATTGAGCAGCACCGACACGCTCGAGAGCGACATCGCCGCGCTCGCGAGGACGGGCGAGAGCAGCCACCCGGTGAACGGATAGAGCAGCCCAGCGGCGATCGGGATCCCGATCACGTTGTAGACGAACGCCCAGAAGAGGTTCTGCCGGATGTTGCCCAGCGTGCGCCGCGCGAGCCTGAGCGCCACGGGCAGCTTGGCGAGCCCGCCGTGCAGGAGCGCGATGTCCGCGGCCGCCATCGCGATGTCCGCGCCGCTCCCGATCGCGACGCCGACGTCCGCGCTCGCCAGCGCCGGCGCGTCGTTCACGCCGTCGCCGACCATCGCCACCGTGCGCCCCCGCGCGCGCTCGTCGGCCGCGATCGCGGCCTTCTCCACGGGCGTCACCTCGGCGATCACGCGCTCGATCCCGACCTCCGCCGCGACGGCCCTCGCCGTTCGCTCGCGATCCCCCGTCACCATCGCGACGTCGAGCCCCATCGCGCGGAGCGCGGACACGGTCGCGCGTGCCTGGGCCGTGGCGCGGTCCGCGACGGCGACCATCCCGACCGCTGTGGGTCTCCACCGACGCCACGAGCGTCAGCATCGCCACCTCGTCGCCGTCGAGCGCGACGACGTCGGTCAGCTCCGGCTTCCCTTCGGTCAGAGTGCCTGTCTTGTCGAGCAGCACGGTGTCGATCCGGCTGGCTGCCTCCAGCGTGGCGCCACCCTTGACGAGCACGCCTAGCTCGGCGCCTCGACCGGTCCCCACCGCGACCGCCGCCGGCGTCGCGAGGCCGAGCGCGCACGGGCACGCGATCACCAGCACCGCGACGAACCGCTCGATCGCCATGGCGATTCCGTCCGGCGTCGGATCGAGCGTCGCCCACGCGGCGAGGGTCAGGACCGCGATCGCGAGCACGATGGGCACGAAGACGCTGCTCACGACGTCGGCGAGCCGTGCGATCGGCGCCTTGCTCCCCTGCGCCTGCTCGACCGCCTCGACGATCCGCGCGAGCGCCGTGTCCCTCCCGATGCGCCCGACGCGGAACGTCAGCGCGCCGCTCTGGTTGAGCGTGCCACCGAAGACCTTCGCGCCGACGACCTTGTCGACCGGCATGCTCTCGCCGGTGAGCATCGACTCGTCGACCGCCGAGCTCCCCGAGAGGACCTCGCCGTCGGTCGGGGTCGGGATTCGCTCGCCAGGGCGCACCAGCACGTGGTCGTCACGTCGCAGCGCGTCGATCGCGACGTCCTCCTCGCGCTCGCCCGCGATCCTCCTCGCGGTCTTCGGCTGGAGCGCGACGAGCCCGCGTACCGCGTCGGCGAGATGCTTCCGCGCGCGCGTCTCGAGCACCTTCCCCAGGAGAACGAAGGTGACGATCGCGCCTGACGCCTCGAAGTACACGTGAGGCATCACCCCGTGCTCGGTGTGGGGGAACAGGCTCGGGAACAGGACGGCCACCGCCGAGTACGCGAACGCCGCGCCCGTCCCGAGCGCGACGAGCGTGTTCATGTCACTCGTCCGGTGCGCGAGCGCGCGTCCGGCGAGCCGGAAGAAGCGCATGCCCGGGCCGAGCACGACGATGCTCGCGAGCACGAGCTGCACTGCTCGCCCGGTGGCTCCTTCCGCTCCCGGGATCGCGCCGTGCGCCATGCCCAGCACGAGCAGCGGGATGGTCGCGGACGCTGCGATCGCCAGGTCGCGCACCAGGGCGCGGCGCTCCTCCTCGTCGATCCGCTCCCGGTGCTCGGCGTGGCTCGCGGTCCCCACTCCGCCGACGGTCGGCCCGGCGGTCTCGCTCGGCACGGAGTAGCCCGCCCCCTCGATCGCGCGACCAGCGCCGGCCCCGACGCGACGTCCGGATCGATCGTGACGGTGGCGCGCCCCAGCGGCAGGTTGACGCTGGCGTCGACGACCCCAGCCACGCGCGCCAGCGCGGTCTCGACGCGGCGGACGCAGGCCGCGCACGTCATGCCCACGACGTCGAGCTGCACCGCCACCTGCTCGCCGTTCGCGGGGATCACGTCCTCTTCGATCGAGAGCGTGCTCGCGTCGCTCGCTCGGCCTGTGTCGTTCGTCGCTGCACTGCTGGATCCCATGGCTGCCTCCTGCGGCCCTCGCTTGTCCGGGCGACGGCGGCTGGAACGAGGACGCGCCGGCTATCTGTCGATTAGGGTGTCGCGATGCGTAGTGCCGAGCCTCCTGGTGAGTGATCGTGCCGGAGCCCCTTCCTTTCCCCCTCGAGGCATCCTCCTCACGATGCTGCTCGCGGCGCCCTTCGTAGCCTG
>CAZCVE010000124.1:0-6375 GCA_964502175.1 uncultured Sandaracinaceae bacterium | reverse complement strand
GGCGAGCGAGGCGAATTCTGCGTGCATGTTGGGTGGGATGGCCGATCGGGTACCGAGCAAGTGGCGCAGTTCCACGCCGCGTATTGGCAGATGCTGCCCGCCTACCACAGAGCCTCTCTCCAGTTCCGGGAGACTGGCGTCATGCCTCCCTTCCCCTCTGGCACCTATCCGCCGCGCATCATGTACGCCTTCGTCGAGTCGTAGCGACTCGACCTGATCCCGTGAAGCTCGCTGTCGGAGCCCCGACGGCGAACGTGTGCCCGCCGACCGTGAGGTCGAGCGGGATAGACGTGCTTCTGGCGCCAGAGAACGACTTGGGGCTCTCCATCGCCGCCGCGGGGCGCCGCCGACGCGCTCATCGTCCACAACCGCTTGCGAGAACAAGGACCTTCGTTTCCCCTGCAAATTGCTCTCTGAGCAAATTGGCGCTGCGCCAGCAGGAGTACGCTAGCGACGCGAAGCGTCATCATCGTTCGAGCCACTCGGGAATACTCGGCAGGGCGCGATACCCTTCAGTGTTGGGGCCCGGAGCGGATTCGCCCTTTCGCAGAGGTCTGACACTGACTCCCTCGCGTGTTCCGTCCTCACGCCGCCCGAAGAGCGACGAATCCGTCTTCGATTGTCAGAGACAGACCGCGTTCACGACGCTCTGGCCACCAAACGAGGACACTCGTCGCGGATCGAGCGTCCATCAAGTCAACACCGTCCGGCGATGCTCTGACCGCACATCTTCCCATCTTCCCATCTTCCGGGCCGTCCCGTCCGACCACGCTCTGACCGCACATCTTCTCCCGGCGCTTTACCATATTGGGACTCCCGCACACGATGGTCGGCCCCGCCGCTGGCCACTTTCAACCACCGCTCCGACCTCTCGTGTTCTCGTCACGGATGAGGCGATACGCGTCAACAGCCATGCCCGCGACCGTACCGACAAAGATGCCCGCTCCTCCAAAGACCGGCGCCGCGAGCGCTGGCCACGGTGGAACGGAGAGTCTGGCAAGAATCTCGGTGGCCGCGACGAGGACGGGCAGCGCAAGCGCGAAAGTGAAGCATCGCGAGACGTGCCACTGATAGTGGTCAACGCCTAACCATTTCAACCGCTCGAGTCGCAGGAGAATTTCCACTACCAGAGCGGAAACGGCGACGTCCAGAACCGCCATCAGCGGCATGCTGATGAGATGAAGTAGGACTTCGTCGCCGCAATCGCGCCTGGCGCTCGAGTATGCAGGACCGCACGCAAGAATGGTTAAGCCTCGGAGGCCCCACTCAACCATTGCGTTCGTGGCGACCACTGCGGCTAGCGCGAACACTATCGTGCAGGTCGAGCGAGCGAGTTGAGCGAGCATCCTTCTGAGTGTGTCCACTGCGCCTCCGGCGAGCTTCATCGCGTAGGCGCGGGCGCGCCAGGTGCACTAGTTGACGGAGTCGAGGGCGAGGTCCCACTGGCAGGAGCCACGCTCGGGTTTCCGTCATTCTGTCGAACCAGTTGTCGCTCTGCCCATGACGCCGCATCGGCATTCGTCTCGAAAGTTCGACCCTCCTGCTCCTGCTCGATGTCTCTCATCATCTGGCCGAGCGCTACGCCGACCGTGGTGAGCCGGAGGTCTGCGCGACTAGCGCCGAACCTTGGTTCGTTTGGAACTTGCCCGGCCTGATAGACGGGCGCGAGAAGCGCGTCAATCACGCCGTAATCAATATCTCCGCCCTGCGACGCAACTCTGTGAACGTACCCGACTGCCAGTGCGAAGCCATCCATCGGGGCAGATGTCCCGCGAACCACCCGTGTGGTTGGCGAAGGACTCGAGGAGTCCCCGCCTCGATCCGCTCGTCCGGCAACGGTGCCGGGCCGGGCGCGTTGCATTTCCCACCCTACGACGATGCGGAGTGGCAAGGCGGCGAGCGGGCCACTACCAATCGACCCAGAGCTGCCAGGCGTATGTCGCACACCGTAGAATCCGATCGCTACGGCTTGCAGAAAGTGGTTGCTTTGCTCGGTCTGACCGTCTTCAACTTCGGGACGGTATCCCGTGGTTCCTGCGGCCTGCGCGCGTTCGCGATACTCCGCACTGCCCACCTCGTCGGAGTACCGGGGCAGCAGTCCCGCGTACCGCTCGTCGAGGTCCGTCAAGACGGACCGCGCCCCGTGCTGACCGAGGGCCGTTATCACCGCATGCGCTGCCGAGGTTTGCTCTGCGAGTCGGCTGATCGCTGCGCGTATGGGCCCGAGCCCCGTCGGATCACGCGCCTGCAGTAGATTCCCGCCGACGTAGTGGTACGAGTTCAGCGCCTCCCCACCGCCACTCGCATGCACATGCAACGGGTCCGGCGTCGCCCACCGACCGAGCCTCGGAATCAACCACCTCTCCCCGAAGTACACCGCGCCGATCTCCTCATCGGCTTCCTTCCCCGTGAACCCAACCGGTTCCAACGGAGCCGCCGCTTCATCCGTCCAGAGGTTCTCTCGGGCTCCGCTCGGGTAGTACGTCGCCATCTCGAGCAGCTCGCGGCTCTCGATGTCGAGCACCGCCGTCGACGTTCCGAGCAGGTCGCTCGTGCGGACGGTGGCGCGGCGGTTCCTGTCGAACACTCCACCTTCGGTGAAGGGCTCGGCGTCCCACACGATGCGGGCGCCGGCGACCATGTACTGCGTCTCTGTCGCCGATTCGCCGGTGCCGCTGGTCTGGAAGTCGTAGGTGCCGTCACCGCGCTCGAGGCCGCGGCGCTCGAAGTGGCCGGGGTACACCGTGAGGGCGACGCGGTGGCTCGTGTTCTGCCCGTCGTGGGCGAACGACTCTTCGACCGTGCGCTGGTTCGCCGCGTCGTAGCGGTAGCGCAAGCGCGTCTGGTAGACCCAGTCGCCTGCGACTCGGTCGTAGCGGCGCGCATCGACGAGGCGGTTGAGCTCGTCCCAGCGGTAGCTGTAGTGCTGCTCCACGCCGCAGGTGCAGCCATCTCGGAAGTTGTCCGCGCGCTCCTCGACGCTGTCCGAGAGATTGTCCGTGCAGGTGTCCGAGCCCGAGTCCGTGCACTCGCCGTGCACCGTGAACGACTCCACGTTGCCCGAGTCGCCGTAGTCCACTTCCACCCAGCCCGCGCCGTCCCAGCCGCCCTCGATGCCAGGCGAAGAGTCGATGTTCGTGGCGAGGTAGAGCGCGCTCGGGCGAGCTCCGCCCTCTTCGGTGCGGCCGTTCGTGATGGTGCCGAGCGAGCGCTCGTAGAAGCTCGATGCGTCGTCGTCCCACGCGACTTGGTTGCCGAGCCAGTCCCACTCGTAGTCGAGCACGTTCACACGGTCAGCAGGCGCGCCTCCAGCGCTCGGCGCCGGCCGTGGCTGCATCGGGTCGGCTCCGTTCGCGGCAGCGGCGTCCGAGCGCCAGTCCATGTAGTCATCCGGAGGATGAGTGTACGAAGGACTCATGTAGTACATCGACGCCGACGTCAGCCGGTACAGCGAGTCGTGCGTCATGATGGCGTAGCTGCGCAGGCGATGACCGTCAGGACGCGCGCCAGGAGGGCAGTTGTCGAAGAGGTACGTGAGGTTGTTGGCGGCGTCCCAGTTGTGAAACGTGAAGGTCAGGTACTGGAGATCCTGCAGGGACTGGTCCGGGTCACTGCCGCTCGGGATGCGATACGCGAGGTGCCACTGCGGTCGACCTCGCACGTCGTAGGAGAAGCTCTCGGCGATGGTGACTGTGCTGCTCGTGTCGCCGGTGTAGCGCAGCGTCTCCCTGCCGAACTCGTCGTGGAGCACCGTGCCGAGGACCGGGATGTGATCCACGAACGCGTTGCTGTCGTCGTAGATGAGGACGTTGCTCCAAGCGGGCAGTCCTCGCCGATCGAGCGCCAGCTGCCCGATGAGATGCGGCGTGTCCGACCCGTAGTCGGGATCGAGAGGTAGGTACAGACGGCGACCGCGCCCCGCGTGATCGAAGTCCGACGTCTCGATGTACGTGTGGTCTTCGTCGTACGAGAGATAGCCTGACGAAGGCGGGGTCTCTTCTAGGTCAGGCAGAGGATTGATCGTGTCGTCGTAGGGGATCTCGAGGCGGTTCGAGATGAACGCCATCTGACGCGCCGTCCAGTTCGCGTTGCCACGAGCGTCGTACGTGACGGCCGAGCGCTGACCGCGATCCGACACACCCGTCGCGCGTCCGAGGAGGTAGTCGTCGCTCGTGGGCTCGTCTTCGAGCCACGCGGGGAGCGCGTCGGTGGTGAGGGTGGTCATGGGTCCGACCCAGGTCCTCCCACGAGCCAGCGTGCTCTCCACCCCGGACTGCATCCCTAGAAGAATGCGCCCACCTCCCCGTGCGAGGAAAGCACCTCGAACGAGAACGGCACCGAGTTTCGAACGCGGAACCTCCTGCGAAAGCAGGGCGGCCCGCCCTTCCGACACCGGCCGAACCCGACGATTCGTGGGTCCCCCACCCTCCGGAATCCCTTGCACCCTCCCGAACCCGGACGCCTCGCCTGTCAAATGTCGCTCCCCTTCCGGAAACGAGCCAGTACCGTCTCGTGAACCACCAGATGCTTCGAGAACGAGAAGATCCCTGAATTTTGAACGCTCTACCCTACCAAGAACGTGGAGGTTCTAGTTTCTCGAACCATCTACCCCTCAGACTTCCTGACGCTCTCTGGTTGTGGAACCCTCACATGCTTCATGAACGTGGCGATCGAGCTCCAGAAGGCCGCGCCCAAGAAGGCGCGCGAGATCGAGAAGGAAGCCCTGGCGGTCGTCGTCGCGCGGGCGAAGGAGGTCGATCAGATCGCCAGCGCGCGTGAGCGTGCTGCGCCGCCTGCGCTCAAGGCTCCGCGCAACGCCGTCGTCGCGTCGTGGAGCGCGCTCCACGGAGGGCTCGGTGTCGTCGCGACGCTGCCGGCGAGCGCGGGCTCCGAGGGACCCACCGCCGAGCGCCTCGCGCTCTCGCTCTTTCCCGAGGGCATGTCGTTCAGCAACGGCGACGCCGCGGCCGTGTGGGTTCACTCCGAGCGCTTGCTCGGGCGCATCGAAGCCGAGGGCCTCGTCGCGCCGCTCGAGACGCTCCTTCATCCTGCGCTGCTCGCGGCCGTGCGCCGCGCGCATGCAGAGCTCGGCACCGCGACCGGCCTCAGCGCGAAGGTCACGAGCCCTGCCTCGACGGCGTCGCTCGCAGAGGCGTGCTCGCGCTTCGCGTTCGCCGTGACCGCGTATGCGCGCGCCCTCTCGATCGGGATCGACGATCGCGATCAGGTCGCGGCCGCGCGCTTCGCTCGCATGCTCGCGCCGATCGACGCGTACCGCGTGGGCGTCAGCAAGCCCGAAGAGGACGACGAGCCGTCCGAGCCCGCGGCGCCCGTACCCACGGGCGGACCGGGTGGACCGACACCGCCGCCGTTCGGCTGATTCGACGACACGATCGAGGGGGACCGATCACATGAGCGCCACTCGCCGCACACCGCGCCCGAGCTTCCACTTGGGAGAACGTCGCTCCGTCGACGGAAAGAAAGAGCTCGGTCGCTTCGAGCTGCCAGCGGATCACCTGCTCACGCACGGCGTCATCGTCGGGATGACGGGCAGTGGAAAGACGGGCCTCGTCACCGTGCTGATCGAGGAGGCGCTGCGCGCGGCGATCCCCGTCTTGATCGTCGACGTCAAAGGCGATCTCCCGAACCTCGCGCTCGCGTTTCCTTCGTTCGACGAGGAGACCATGACGCCGTGGATCGAGGCCGCGGTGGACGACGAGGATGGCATCGCCGATCCGCCCGAGTCGCGCTCGCGATCGAGGAGCGGCGCGCCGGGCTCGCGAAGTGCGGCATCGGCGAGGCGGAGCTCGCGGAGTTCGGGAAGCGGACGCTCGTGCGCGTGATCACGCCAGGCAGCTCCGCGGGCGAAGGGCTTCATCTCTTGTCGTCGCTCGAGCGTCGCTCGCCGCGCTGGGACGACGACGTGGAGGGCGCGCGCGCGGCGATGTCCGCGGCGATCTCGCTCGTGCTGAAGCTCGTGGGGCGCGAGGGCGATCCGGCGCGCAGCAAGGAGCACGCGCTCTTGTCGTTGTTGGCGGAGAGGCGCCTCGTGAGCGGGAGTCACGCGCCGCTCGACGCGCTCATCCCCGAGGTGCTCGATCCGGGCATCGAGACGGTGGGCGCGCTTCCGCTCGACGAGTTCGTGACCCCGAAGCTGCGGCGCGAGCTCGCGAGCGATCTCAACACGTTGCTCGCGACGGCGACGTTCGTGGAGTGGCGCGCGGGGCAGAGCATGAACGTCGCGGCGTGGATGAAAGAGGAGAACGGTCGGACACCGGCGACGATCGTGAGCGTCGCGCACCTCGATGACGCCGAGCGCCTGCTCGTGCTCGGCGTGCTCTTCGAAGAGGTGCTCGGCTGGGTGCGCACGCTCCC
>CAZCVE010000123.1:0-6817 GCA_964502175.1 uncultured Sandaracinaceae bacterium | reverse complement strand
CCCGCCGGAGTGAATCCGTCGGGGCCCCCACCCAATCGAGTCCCCTGGCGAGCGCGGACTTTGGATAGTCATCTCTGCGCCAGGGGACTAGCATGCGAGAGTGGCGGTGATGCGCGCGTCGAGGACGATGGGGGGTTGGCTCTTGCTGACGCTCGTGTCGATCGTCGGCTGTCGCCCTTCGGCGCGAGAGGTCGCGAAGCGTCAGTGCATGGCCGGCTGCGAGCAGTCCAACCACCACTGCATGCTCGACGCGACGAGCGCCCACGCCATCGATCGCTGCACGGGGGAGGTGTCTCGATGTCTCGCGTACTGCCAGCGCTGATCGCGCTCTCGTTGCTCTCTCTCTCAGCGTGCGTTCGCCGATTCGAGGAGGCCAGGCCCGACGAGCCGCACGCGATCGTGAAGGTGCGCATCGTCCACCACGCTCGACCGGGCCCGCAGCTCGATCAGAGCGTGCGCTGGAGCGGCTACGACGTGCGTGTCGAGGAGCTCGTCCCGACTCCGGGTGGCCCGTCGAGAGAGACCCTTCGCGTGATCCGCATGCGCCCCGAGCTCGGCGAGTGGCGCTTCGCCGCGCGCTACTTCCACACCGTCACGCGACGGCAGATGGAGACGCGCTACCGGAGCGAGAGCTACTCGTGCGGGACGGAGACCGCGGGCTACGGCACGTCCACGTACCAACGGACGAGGACGTGCACGCGGCAGGTGCCCTACCAAGAGTGGGTGACGCACACCGACCACATCACCGACGGAGGGTGCACGAGCGCCTCGACCCACCGACCGCTCGCGTACGGCATCTACCTCATGCAGTTCGACTACTACGGCGACGATCGCTGCACGCTGCAGTGCTTCCGGCAGATCCCTGCGGCGGACGGCACGTTCACGCTGCTCCCATGCGGCGCGGGCGAGCCTCCCGGTGATCGCGACGTGATGACCCGCGGCGCCGAGTACCCGCCTCCGCCTGCGAGCTACCGACGATGAGGCCGCTGGCGCTCGCGTGGGGATGCATCGTGCTCGTCGTCGGGTGCGGCGGTGCGCGTGCGATCCCCGACACGACCCGCGTGACCGAGCCCGACGGCCCTCGCGTGACGGCCACGACGATCGGCAGCGCTGGTCGCGGCACCCCGTTCGGCGTGTCCGGCGTGGGCGCCGTGACGGTGATCGAGGGCACGACGATCGATCCCACGTACGCCTACACACGCGAGAATCCGGCGCGCGTAGGCGGCTTCGGGAGCGAGGACCCCGAGTCGGGTGAATCGTCCTACCTCGCCTCGCTCTACGGACCGCACGGCGAGCCGCTCTACTACGAGCGACTCGGCTCGCAGCCGGGCTACGACGGCATCCTCGACGTCTTCGCGATCACCTACGACGGGCTCGGAGACGAGGCGCTCATCCTCTACCTCGACCCGTACCATCGCGAATCGCTGCGAGCCCCGCTCGGGCTGACCGGGCTCAGCGCCGTCACGCCCTGAGATCGCGCGTCGAGCGCTACATGCCGAACGGTCGAGGTCGCGCGGGCGGGTGACGCAGGACTTCGGCCACGCCGCACGCGTCACCGACGCGCGCGGTGCACGCGCGATCGAGCAGCGCGAGGCCGGCCTCGCGATCCACGGGAAGTCCGACGCCGTACGCGAACAGCGCGCCGAGCGATGCGCACGCACGCAGCTGCCCCGCGTCGCACGAGCGTCGATAGAGCGGCACGGCTTGCGTGAGCGAGCGCGCGATGCCCCGACCCGTCGCGAGACGATCGGCGAGATGCATGCACATCTCGGCGTCGAAGTCGTCGCCCTCGCACACGAGCACCGCGAGCTGCGCCAGCGCCGACTCGGTGCTCCCGATCCCCTCGCGACGCATCGAGACTGCACGAGAGACACGCTCGCAAGCCTCGTCGTGACCGAGCCTGCACGCGCGCTCCCACAGCGCGAAGGCGCGAGAGA
The DNA here is from genome assembly GCA_964502175.1 of uncultured Sandaracinaceae bacterium. Lineage (GTDB taxonomy): Bacteria > Myxococcota_A > Polyangia > Polyangiales > Sandaracinaceae > JAFLCL01. Next base: position 4,880 of record CAZCVE010000123.1, on the reverse strand, counting down.
GGTCGCGCGTGGTGCCCATGCCGGTGCCGTGCATGTAACCCGCCCACGTGCAGCTGATCTCGTCGCGGCCGCGACACGCGAGCTCGAAGTGGCGCGACGCTTCGGCGAAGTTCGACGCGACGCCGAGCCCTGCCTCGAGACGCCCGCCGAGCACGCGACACGAGCTGGGATGTCCTGCGCGGCACGCACGGTCGTAGAGCTCGGTCGCGCGCACGGGATCCGGCGGGCCCTCGGGATGGTGGACGGCGAACACCTCCGCGAGCGACGCGCACGAGGCCGCGCCCGACGGCAGCGCGCACCGCTCTTCGAGCGAGCGCAACGCCGCGGGTCGATCGACGGGAACGCCGTGCTCGCCCGACAGCCGAAGATCCGCGAGCGACGCGCACCCCAGATCGTCGCCGAGCTCGCAGGCGCGCACGAGGTGCTCGACGCCACGCACGGCGTCGACGGGCCCTGGCCGTCCGCTCACCCACCGCACGTACGAGAGCATGCAGGCGCGCGCAGAGCCGCGCTCGCACTCGGTCTCGATCAGCGCCCAGCCGCGCGCCGCATCGGCAGGCACCGTGACGCGGAGGAGCGCAGCGTTCACGCAGGCATCGGCATCGTGGAGCTCGCAGCCGCGATCGACCGCGCGTGTCCGCCGGGCCTGGTCTTCGTCGTAGGCGAACGCGACCCCGCACGCGCGGCCGTGGCCGGTCTCGCAGGCCGCGAGGAGACGCTCGAGCACGGCCGGCTCGGCATCGTTCATCAACGATCCCGATGACGGGCCGCAGGAGGCATCCATCGACCTCGCCTCCCTCGCACCGCCTCCCCGCATCCTCGTACGCCGCCTGCCCCTCGAGGAGCTCGGTCGGCATGGTCAGCCCCGCTGCGCGATAGCACCCCAGCGGCACGCCCATCGCGCACGCGTCGAGGTCCCCCGCGGCCTGCGCCTCCGCACCGCTCGACGCGAGCCACACGAGCCCGACGACGATCGAGCCCACCCACCCATGCGATCGAGCCATGACGCGATGCTACGGGACGCCGAGCGCGCGCGTCGACGCGTTCGTGGCCGGGCGGGCCGACTTGGTGGTGAGGCCGTGTGTGGATTCGACTCAGCGCAGTTTCGCGACGGCTCGGCGACGCTGCACGAACATCCCGAGCGCCCACACGGCGACCCCGGACGCGATGAGCACCAAGGCTGACTCAGGGCCCTGGTCGACGTCGTCCGCCTGTCCGGGCTCGTCCAGAGAGAAGACCACCTGGTCATCGACCCGCATCTGGAAGACCACACCGATCGGACCAACGAGTGGCTCCTCACGCTCGACCCAGATCTCGACCTCGTCGCCCACGCGTGTGGCGTCGAGCACGGCCTGGGCGTGGTCGCGCCCTCGCACGATGTAGAAGACGACGTCGTCATCCTCGAGATCGAACTGCACCGTTCCACTCGAGCTCATGACTCGTTCCATCGCGACCACCGCGCCTGCTCGATGCTCGAGCTCCTCGAGCCGAGGTACTGGCTCGACGAAGCTCGGCCGGAAGAGCATCGCGATCCCGAAGAGCGCCAGAATCGGTCCGCCGACGAGTGCCAGCGCCCACCCCGAGGCTGCGCCGATCTCGATGGACGCCCTCGATCCCTCCTCCGGCAACGTACCGGCGCGCGCCGCCGCTGCGATCGCCTTGGCCATCTTCGAGTCGTCATGGGTGACGACGAGGATCTCGAAGAGTGTGCCGCCCGCCGCGTCGCGGAACGTGTAGCGGCCGAGCACATACTCCTCGACGCTCGCGACCTCCGACCAGGGCACGAGTCGGCGAACGCCGCCCTTCGTGCACGAGACGCCTCCCGTCTCGATCACGAGATTGGCTTCGGCCCGCGCCCGCGCGCGCTCACCGACCCGGTGCACGTAGTATCCGACGGGCGCCAGCAGGACGATCGTGAGGCTCAGAAGACCGAGCCCAACGGCTGCCGAAAGAAGCGCGGCGAAGCCCGACCCCACCAACAGAATCACTCCGAGGATCACCCCCTGCGCGAGGACGACCTGGCGTGAGCTGTGAGCTGCTCGCTCGTGGATCGGAACGATGCCGGGGCGAAGCGTCTTGCTCCCTGCATTCCACGCGGCCTCGTCAGCGAAGGAGGTCGTCGTAGAGGGTGGCGGCTGCTCACCGCAGAGCCACACGAGCAGCTCGGTCACCTGCGCCACACGAGTCTCGGCGGTCGAGCGATCCCACGCTGCTCCGAGCGGCGTGGCGGTGCCGTCCTCGTGCATCAGTCGAAGCACCCACGACGAGCGTCCCTCTGGCGCACGCAGCGCGACGCGAACCGCGACCGGATTCGTCACTACCACCGTCTTGCGGGGAATGAAGGCCAGGCGGCGCTGGACGCGCAGCTCACCCCGGCTGCGATCGGCGACGAGCATCGTTCGCGTCCCGAGCAGGGGCACGAGCAGCATCGAGAGCAGGAGGCCGAAGAGGATTGAGGTCACGACCACGCTCTCACGCAGGTTCGATCGATCCCCTTCGCACCGACTCCGCGCGGCGTCGGCCAGACAGGCCCGCAGCTCGTCCGCCACGTCGATGGCCACGCGCGTCGGAGCGGAGACCACGATCGACTCTCCGTCCCCTGGATCGCCGATGTGCAGCTCGCCGAGCGAGCCCTGCCCGCTGCCCGCGATGACCGTGAGGGTCGGATCGACCAACGTCGCGTGCTGCGTCTGATGTTCGAGCGCTGCGTCGGTCTCGACGTCACACACGACCCGATCGCCCGGTCCCTCGTCGCACGTGTAGCGCACGCGGCCGTAGCGCAGCGCGGCGTGGCACGCGCCGAGGAGGACGAACGCGGCGACGAAGAGCGCGATCCGTTTTGCATCGAGCGCGTGCGTGACGAGAGTTCGCTGCGAGTCGCTTCCCACCCGAGACCAACGGTCCGCTGTCGCGCTCATTCCCGTAGCAGTCAGCGGCGGACGTCGAGCTCGATCTTCCAGCGCTCGCTCGGCTTGTTGCCGATCGCTTCGAGGCGCAGCGCGCCGAGCTCGGTGACCGCGGCTTGGAGGCGCACGGGGACGATGTCGCCGTCTCGGTGACCGGCGCCTTGCTCGACCGGCAGCGTCGCTTCGATCGACGGGAGCTCTTCGAGCTGATCGATGCGATCGACGACGGTGCCGGGTTGATCGTCTCGGCGCGTCGCGCTCTCGAAGAAGCGGAAGGACACGTGCTCGCCGACGACGAGGCCGAGCTCTTGCGGCGCGGGCGTGGCGCTCGTGCCCTCTTCCATGCCGAAGGGCGCGATGCAGAGCGCGTGGAGCGGCGGCTCCATGCCGGGCACGGCGGGCATCGAGCTCTCGATGCCCACGTAGTAGCTCTTGGCCGTGCCGCCTCGGATGCGCACGCCTTGGCCGCGACGCACGTACGCGTAGTACGCAGCGCCGCGCGCGACGGCGAGATCGAGATCGGCGCCCTCGAGCAAGCGAGCCTTCGGCGCGCCGTCGGCCTCGAGCCACTGGTTGAGCACGTCGAGCACGCGACGCGCGAGCAGGTCGGCCTTGAGCACGCCGCCGTTGAAGAGCACCGCCGTCGGATGGAGGAAGGTGCCGCTCGACTTCGTGAAGCCCGCGAGATCTTCCGTCGCGTCGATCTGCCTGCCGAGGAAGGCCGCGAGGTGACGCGTGATGCCCGCGTCCTGCGCGTACGGAAGACCGATCGCGCGGAGGCCCGTGCGCGGGCGCGACACGGGACGATCGGCCGAGAGGACGACGGGGAAGAAGCCCTCGACGAGCAGCGACGCGATCTCTTTCTGCGTGAGCTCGGTGCGGAGCGAGCCGCCGATGAGCTTGCTGCCGCGCGTCGGCACCACGATCGGCGCCACGTCGGGTCCGCCCTCGACGAGCAGCGCCTCCTTGGCGTTGCGGCACGCGTGGACGAGCGCGCTCGACTGCCACGCGTCGAGCTTGTGCCCTTCTCCCTCGAGCTTCTTCTGCACGAACGCCGCGAGCGCGAGGTCCATGTTGTCGCCGCCGAGGAGGATGTGATCCCCCACCGCGACGCGTGACAGAGAGAGCGTGCCGCCCTCTTCCGTCACCGCGATCAGGCTCATGTCGCTCGTGCCGCCGCCGAGATCGACGACGAGGATCACGTCGCCGACCTTCACCTGCTTGCGCCAGCCGCCGTCGCTGCGCTGCACCCACGCGTAGAGCGCGGCCTGCGGCTCTTCGAGGAGCACGGCCTCGGGGAGACCCGCGAGACGCGCGGCCTCGCTCGTGAGCTCGCGCGCGCCGGGATCGAACGACGCGGGCACGGTGATCACGACGTCTTGGTCGGCGAGCGGCGCCTCGGGGTGCGCGTGATCCCAGGCCTCGCGAAGGTGCGCGAGGTAGCGCGTGGAGGCCTCGAGCGGCGAGATGCGCGGGACATCGCCCTCGTCGTGCATCGTCTTCGGAGGAAGGATCGCCGCGCGTCGATCGACGCCGCCGTGACCGAGCCAGCTCTTGGCGCTCGAGACGAGACGCATCGGCGTCTTGGCGCCGAGCTGACGCGCGAGCTCACCCACGGTGAACGTCAGGTCGCCTTTCCACGGGAGCGCGAGCGCGCCGGCAGCGAGCTCTCCGGGGTGCGGCAGGTAGAGGAACGACGGCAGGAGCTTCTTGTCCTCGATCTGCCCGACGCCGACGTGCTGGCCCACGTCCTTCACGTGGAGCGCGACCGCATCGCCTTCGCTCAGGTCGAGATCGACGTACGCGAGCGCCGAGTGCGTGGTCCCGAGGTCGATGCCGATCGAATAGGAGGCGGTCATGCCCGCCTCCCATTCGTCGGCTTCTCGCAACGCGCCATGCGGCGCGTGAGGGCGGTGGGCCGAGCCGGGGGGGGGGGGGGGGGGGGGGGGGGGGGGGGGGGGGGGGGGGGGGGGG
>CAZCVE010000122.1:0-6929 GCA_964502175.1 uncultured Sandaracinaceae bacterium | reverse complement strand
ACTCATCGCTTCCTCCTCCTCCAGGCTTCCCCTGGCGCACGACCGTCCCCCAATTCATGCAGCGGCGTCGAGATGGCTCGGCCGTCCGTGCATCGGAGCTGTCGGACGACCGACGGCCGCATCGCGGATCCGAACGATTCGGGTACACCGAGGCTCGTGAAGGTCCTCACCTGGAACGTGAACGGGATCCGCGCGCGGTCGAAGCAGGTGCTCGAGGTGCTCGAAGCCGAGCGGCCGCACGTGGTGTGTCTCCAGGAGATCAAGGCCTCACCCGAGAAGGTGCCTGCGGATCTCTTCGTGTCGTCGCGGTACCACGCGCACTGGCACGGCAAGGGTGGCTATTCGGGCGTCGCGCTGCTCCTCGATCGCGAGCGCTTCGACGCGCCGGTGTTCACGCACCCGCCGTTCGATCTGGAGACGCGCATCGTCGTCGCGGAGATCGGCGCGATCGTCTTCGCGTCCGTGTACGTGCCCAATGGTGGGAAGGACCTCGGCGTGAAGATGACGTTCCTGCGCGAGCTCGACGCGTGGGCCGCGAGCCTCCAGGCGCAGGGCAAGCACCTCGTGCTCTCGGGCGATCTCAACGTCGCGAGGACCGAGCGCGACGTGCATCCCACGCTCCGCAACGACGGCATCGGGCAGACGCCGGAAGAGCGCGCGCTGATCGAGTCGTTCCTCTCGCATGGCCTCGTCGACGTCGGGCGTGCCGTCGCGCCCGACGACGACAGCCTCTACACGTGGTGGGCGCCGTGGAGGAACTTTCGGCTCCGCAACATCGGCTGGCGCCTCGACTACGTCGCAGCGAGCGCGGCGCTGGTGGGAGACGACGTCACTGCCGTGTCGCGACGCGACCTCGGCACGAGCGATCACGGCCCCGTGATCGCGACGCTCCGCGACGCGCCTCGGTGACGTTCGCGTAGAGTGCGGCGAGAACGTGGCCGAGCGACGCAAGCGTGACGATCAGCGCGAGCCGAAGGACTTCATCCCCGATGTCCGAGACGGGCTCACGCGCAGAGAGCGTGTGGTGCTCTGGCAGATCTCGGTGCTCGAGAAGGAGCGCAACGGCCGCAACGTGCCGACGGCGCAGCTCTACGGACGCGTGATCGAGCACGTGGACATGAGCGTCGACGAGCTCCAGCGCATCCTCGTGCGGCTCGGCGCACGACGCAGCTGACGCGCTGCGCAGCGCGTCATCGCATCGCGAGGCTCGCGCGTTTGCTGCGGCGCGTTGTGGCGCGAGCCGGCGGATCGATCGGCCAGTGGCTGATCACCTGGCCGCCCGTGCGCCGCGATGGCGCGCCGGGATTCTTCGCGGGAGATCAGGCCAGGCGAGCGGCGAAGTGCTCCGACGGAACGGAGAGCTGCGACAGCTCGGTGGACTTCGAGAACACGCCGGCGCGACGTCCGCTCGGGCCCTTCGGTGCCCACTTCGCGAGCTGAGCGCGGAGCTCGGGGCTGATCTTGCCGAGGCCGTCGTACTGACCCTCTTGCCAATTGTCGTTCGAGCTCATGAGCGCCTCCGTGTGCGATCGAGATCGAGCGTGTTCGTCACGCTCGCTCCCCGGCCGCTTGCTGGAGCGATGTAGAGCAGTGCGCGTGCCAGCGTTCGAGGTCGGCGCGCGCGACACGTGACGCATCGCGTTCGTCCTCGCGCGTCAGACCATGCGAGGGACGCGAGTGAGTCGAGTACGCTCGCCCGCGTGTACAGACAGGCGGAGGAGCGAGAGCCGGAGATCGCCGAGGGTGACGTCCTCCTCGCGATCGACGTGAGCGGGCGTGCAGGCGCCGCAGGCCGCGAGGGTCTGCGCGGCTCGGACGGCGCGGGGTCCGGTGGCCACGGACAGCCCGGTGGTCACGCGGGCGCGGCCGAGCGCGGGCTCGATGCAGGCCGCATCGAGGTCACGCTCGCGGACGAGAGCGGCAGCGTCGCGATCCGCGGCGCGCGCGTGACGCACGACGCGCGCAGCGAGTCGATCCGCGAGCGGCGCGTGATCGGCGAGCGCGGCTTCGTCGATCTCACCGCGCGCGGAGGCCGAGGCGGCGCTGGTGGACACGGCGGCGGTGGCGGCAGCGGCGCGCGCGGACGCACGGGCTCGAGCGCCACGCGCTACTCGAACGGTGGCAACGGTGGTCGCGGCGGCGACGGCGGCACCGGCGGTCGCGCGACGAGCGGCGCAGACGGCGGCACGGGCGGCGCGATCGTCGTGCGCGTGAGCGACGAAGACACGCACCTCCTCATGCTGCTGCGGCAGGGCATCGACGGTGGCTCGGGCGGTGTACCCGGCACACACGGACGCGGCGGCAGCGCAGGCTCGGGCGGCAGCGGCGGCGCGAGCCACAGCTGGACGACGACCGAGAGCTACCGCGACGCGAACGGTCGTTCGCAGACGCGCACGCGCTTCCACTCGAACCCCGGCGGATCGAGCGGGCCGAGCGGCTCGTCGGGCGCACCGGGGAGCGGACCGACGTGGAACGGAGCGCGAGGTCAGGACGGCTCGTTCGCGATCGAGGTGCAGACGCCGGGCGGAGGCGAGCGCTACGGCGTTCGTTATCACCTCGCGCTCGCGGGCCTCGAGATCCACACGGCCGACGCCGACGGTGTGACCGAGCCTGGTGAGCGCATCGAGCTTCGTCGGGTGCGCGTCACGAACGTGGGCGGCATGCCGACGCCGCGGCATCGCGAGACGCGCCTCGAGATCGCCACGTCGAACTGGGCGCGGCCGATCGACGGCGCCAAGCTCGTCGTGCCGCGCGGCCTCGCGGCGGGGGCGACCGTCGAGCTGCCCGATCCGCTGCCGTTCACGCTGCGCGACTACACGAGCACGGCCGAGAGCGACGCGCTCGCGGAGCACGAGCCGATCGTGATCGACGCGCGCGTGCCCGACGTCGCGCGATCGTTCCAGGGCTTCCTCGTCCCCGAGCTCGAGAAACAGCGCACGCTCGTCGTGCGGTTTCCCGTGGCGCTGTCGATCCTCGAGGGGCTCGGGTCGCTCGCCAACGACGAGATGACGCGCGTTCGGTTCGCGATCCGAAACCAGTCTCGCCAGCCGCTCGGGAGTCGGTCGGAGAGCCGACGCCGCGTGCGCGCGCGGCTCTACCTCCACGAGAGCGAGCTCGACGATCGGCACGTCGTGCTCTTCGACGAAGAGGGCCTCCCGTGTGTGCTCGGCGGTGACGGTCTCGTGCGCGAGCTCGATCGGATCGACCCGGGGCAAGACGTGGTGTTCGATCTCGCGCTCGGCGTTCGTGCGGACGCGCCGGCGTACCGCGCGCTGCGGCTGCGCCTGACGCTCGAGGTCGGTCGGCTCGAGGAGCCCGACGCGCTGCGCGTGGTTCAGCACCGCGCGCTCGAGGTGCGTGTCGCGGAACGCGTGGGCAGCCGCGCGTTCGACTGGCTGCTCGTCACGCACCAAGCGACGACGCGCGAGGAGGTCGACGCGTGGCGCGCGCTCGCCGAGCGCATGGGCCGCACGATCGCGCTCTACGATCTGTCGCTCCACGGCGACCTCGGGCTCGACCGCGCGTACGAGGGTGGCGCGCCGCTGATCGAGCGCGCGCGCGGCGGCCTCGTCATCGTGCTCGGCTACGCGATGTCGACACCGACCGGACCTCGCGCGCCCACGTCGTTCCTCACGCGCGAGCTCACGCACGCCATGGCCGTGCACCGCGCAGACCTCCTCGTGCTCGGCGGCGAGGGCGGGCTGCGCGACTGGATGGGCTACGACGGCGCGGATCGCGCGCTCGACGCGTACGACCGACACGACGACACCGACGCGCTCGTCGATGCGCTCGCGCGCCAGCGACACGAAGACGAGGCGGCCGCGCGTGGGCTCTCGCGCGCCGAGCGCGTGCCCGTGCACGAGATCGTCTTCGGCCTCGAGACGCCGAGCGAAGAGCGGCTCGCCGCGCGCGCGCAGGCCGTGGCCGAGCGCCTCGCGCGGCGCTTCCCCGAGCGAGAGCACGAGGTCGTCTACGAGCTCGATCCCGACACGACTCCGTCATGGTCTCCCGTGCGGAAGAGGCGCCTCGGCTGGCTGCGCGTGCTCTCGCGCGCGGCGGGACGCAGCGGCAGCGCGCACCTCGCGATGAGCGAGGCCCAGCTGCACGACCCGAGCACGATCGGCACGGACACGATCTCGAGCGCGACGTTGCTCGCGCGAGGCGTCGACGATCGCGTGCGCGCGCTCGCGGAGTGTCTCGGCGTGACCTCGCCCGATCTCACGCTCGCGAGCGCGCTCGGCGATGCCTTGCTCGTCTCGATCGCGTGTGAGCAGCTCGCCGTCGTACGGCGCACCCGCGCGCGCAGCGGCCTCGATCACGCCTCGCTCGTGCGCGCGCTCCATGCGCTCGAGTCGCTCGCCGCGGCGCGCATCCTCGGACCGCACGCCGCAGACTCCGACGTGGGCGCGGTGGTGGCGCGCATCGCGGCGCGGGCGCGCTTCTTCGCGCGGGCGCAGGCGTCGCTGTGGGAGCGCATCCCGGGCCTCGCGTGGGCGCGCCGCGCAGGCGCGATGATCACGGCGACCGACGACGCGATCGAGCGCTTCCTCGCGCGACAGAGCGGCGACGCCGACGCCGTGCGGGTGCTCGCGGACCGCATGCGCGTCGAGACGGATGCGCTCGACGCGGAGTGGCGCGCCGCGAAGAAGAACGGCCAGCGCGACAAGGCGGCGTTCGCGAAGGTGCTGCTGCTCTCGAGCACGTGGAGCTCGAGCTTCACCGTCGACGAAGAGCTGGTGCTCGCGCACGAGCCGACGGTCACCGCCGCGGAGGCGTTCGACGCCGCGCGCGCGGCGACACGAGGCCAGGCGCAGACGATCGACGCGACGGAGGCCGAGCTCGACGCGCACCGCGCGCGGCTCGTGATCGAGGGCTCCACGGAGTCTCGGCTCGCGCAGGCCGAAGAGGCCGAAGCGTCGGGTGACGCGCGAAGGCGACGCGCGTCGCGCTGATCGATCAGGGCCCGGCGTGCGCGCCGTCGAGGACGACCTCGTCGGGATGAGCGAGGCGCGTGGGATCGGCGCGGACGTCGGCGCGGTAGACGAGGTAGCTCGCCGCATCACCGACGCCGAGCGCGCCGTGGCGCGGCAGGCCGAGCACGCGACGCGGCGTCTCGGTCGCGGCGCGCACGATCGCGTCTGCGTCGAGGCCCGCGCGCACGAGGAGCGTGAGCTCGTCTTCGTCGATGCCCGCAGTCCGCGTGTTGCCGAGGTCCGTGCCGTAGAGCACGGCGACGTCGGCCTCTCGGAGGCGCGTGAGGTTCGTGACCGCGCTCGAGCGTCCGAACGCGCCGAGCGTCGCGATCACGGCGCGACCCCGCCATGCCTCGATCGTCTCCGCCGTCAGCGCCTCGACCGGTGCGTGCGCGAGCACGTCGGCGCCGATGCGCGCGGCACGCAGCGCTCCCGCGTCGGTGAGCGCGTGCGCGACGAGCACACGATCGTGCGCGTGCGCGCGCTCGGCGACGGCGGTGAGCGACGCGTCGTCGAGCCCACCGACGTCTTCGACGGGCACCTTGAGCACGTGCGCGCCGAGCGCGATCAGCGCGTCTGCGCGCGCCGCGCAGCTCACCGGATCGCTGCACTCGGTCCCGTAGCCGTCGTGTCCCCACGACTCGAGCGGATAGCCGCCCACCGCCGTGATCATCGGGCCCGACCGCAGCACGACGAGCGGCGCGGTGTGGGGCGGCGCGCTGAGCGCGGCCTCGGGCGACGCGAGATCGAGCGCGAGCCCGATGCCGCCGCGCGCATGCTCGACCGCGACGTCGAGGTAGCTGAGGTGCACGTGCGCATCGACGAACGCGGGCAGGACGAGGGCGCCGTTCAAGTCGCGCACCTCCACCTCGGCGCCGAGCGAGCCCGCCGGAACGATCGTCCCTTCGCGCACGTCGAACGTGAGCGGCCGCCCCGCGAGATCGTGCGCGTTCACCACGCGGTGCGTGGCGGGGAACGAGTCGTCGTCCACATCGGGGCTCGCACCATCGTCCGAGCTGGGAACACCGCCACACCCGAGGACCAGAGCGAGGAGCGACGCGAGGGCGAGGCGCACGACGGCTCTACGACGAAAGGGCCGGCTCGGATCGCGCGACGTGCGGCTCCCCTCGATCCAGCCGGGCGCTTCGCGGAGCACCTTGCCGCGTCCACGCTGCGCGTGACCCGAGACCAGACCGCTCGCGCTCCTCGCGGCATGGCCACGAAGCAGATCGCGATGAGGCATCCGGCGAAGCGCCGTCAGGGCCGAGTGGAGGTGCGAGCACGATCATCCGCTCGTCCACGCAGAGGACGCAGGTGGTCGATCACGTGTTGCCTCTCGATCCCTAGGTCGCGTGGCGCGACGTGCGGTTCCCCTCGATCCTGCCGGCGCTTCGTGGAGGGCTCATCGCGTCCACGCTGCGCGTGATCCGAGACCTGATCGCTCGCGCTCCTCGCGGCACCGCAACGAAGCAGATCGCGACGAGGCATGCAGCGAAGCGCCGTCAGGGCCGAGTGGAAGTGCGAGCACGATGATCCTCGCGGCGTGACCTCGCGTTCGATCGCACCGCCGTGAGACAGCGACCGATGGGGACGGTCCTCGATAGTTCGATACGCGTCGCGACCTGCACCTCCCCTCGATCCTGCCGGGCGCTGTCGCGGTCACCTCATCGTCGATTGCACCGTCTCGGTGCTCACGATGGAGTGCTGTGCGCGATCGCCGTGCGCTCGCGTCGAGCACGACGAGATGATCCGCTCGCCCACGCAGAGGATGCAGGTGGTCGACCACGTGTTGCCTCTCGATCCCTCGGTCGCGTGGCGCGACGTGCGGCTCCCCTCGATGCAGCCGGGCGTTTCGCGGAGCACCTCACTGTGTCCACGCCGCGCGTGATCCGAGACCAGACCGCTCGCGCTCCTCGCGGCACCGCAACGAAGCAGATCGCGACGAGGCATCCACCG
>CAZCVE010000121.1:0-7620 GCA_964502175.1 uncultured Sandaracinaceae bacterium | reverse complement strand
CAGATCGAGAACCGCGTGATCGACGCCAAGAGCCGCGGCATCTACGAGGCGCCCGGCATGGCGCTGCTCCACATCGCGTACGAGCGCCTGCTCTCGGCGATCCACAACGAGTCGACCACCGACCAGTACGTGACGCTCGGTCGTCGACTCGGTCGCCTGCTCTACGAGGGCAAGTGGTTCGATCCCGAGGCGATGATGCTGAAGGACGCGCTCATGCGCTGGGTCGCGCCGAGCATCACGGGCCGCGTGAAGCTCGAGCTGCGGCGCGGCGACGACTACACGCTCCTCGAGACGCAGGCGCTCTACATGAGCTACGGACCCGAGAAGCTCTCGATGGAGCGCGTCGAGAACCCCGCGTTCACCCCCGAGGATCGCATCGGAGCGCTCGAGCTCCAGAACCTCTCGGTCGGCGACAACCGCGCGCTCCTCTTGCACCACCTGGACAGCGTGAAGCGCCTCGCGAGCGGCAAGGGCGCCAAGGCCCTGCCGGTCGAGGTCCCGATCGATCCGGAGTGATCACTCGCCCGATCGAGCGCCGCGCGCCTTCGCGAGCGCGGCCTCGAGCTCGGCGACCCGACGCTCTGCTTCATCGCGTCCGCGCTGTGCCTCATCGCGTGCGACCTGTGCCTCATCGCGTGCGACCTGTGCTTCGTCTCGTGCGCGCTCGGCTTCCTCGGCGCGCTCGCGTCCGAGCGGCAGCGGCGCACCGTCTGCGTCGATCCAGCGGAGGAACGGTCCCGCCTCTTCGTGGATGTCGCCCGGGCGCAGCCCGAGGGAGAGGCCCGTCGGCGCGACCGCGAAGTCACCGCGCGCGTCCTTCGGAACCGGCACGAACGTGCCGTCTTCGGCGGGCGCGAGCACCTCGAGCTCGTGGCCGAACGGGTCGTACATCACGTACGTCGCGAGCTTCCACACGCGCTCGTAGATGCGCTTCTTCTCGCCGCGGTCGATCGCGCGGGTCGTCGGTGAGAGCAGCTCGATCACGACGTCGGGGAGCTTCCCGCCCTCTTCCCACGCGTACCACTTGTCGCGGGACTGTTTGGTCGTGTCGAGCACCACGAACACATCCGGCCCGCGGAAGCTCTTCGCGTGGGTCTCGCTGAAGTACACGAACATGTTGCCGCCGACGTAGAAGTCGTCTCGGTCGGCCCACGCGTCGGCGAGCGTGTCGATCAGCACGTTCATCTGCAGTCGGTGTCGCGCGGTCTCCATCGGCTCCCCGTCCTCTGACGGCAGATCGCTCCCGCGCGGCGGCCACTTCATGGCGTGCGGCTCGAGATCGCTCGACATGACGTCGAGGGTAGCTCAACCCGCGCGGAGCGCGTCGAGCACGCGGGGCATGTGCTCACCCGCGGTGCCGAGCAGCACCAGGCCATCGTCGAGCGACTCCGTCACCTGCGTGAAGGGGCTCGGATCCGCGTTGATGCACACGAGCGGGATGCCGCGCTGCGCGGCGATCGAGACCACGTGCGTGGGCAGGCTCGTCGCGCCCGAGGTGCCGACGACGACCAACATCGCGGCCTCCGCCGCCGCGCGGATCGAGCTCTCGAATCGGAAGAGCGGCTCGTCGTACGCCTCGTCGAACCACAGCACGTGCGGTCGTGACCAGCGGCCGTGGCAGCACTTGAGGATCGCGATCTCGGCGGGCGTGAGCTTTCGATCCTTGGCCCACGCGAGATCGATCGCCTCGGGCACGACGCGGAGGGCAGGGTGCTCGTCCTCGCAGCGCAGGTAGTCGATGTTGCCGTGCACCTGGTGGGTGCGCGCGAGCGTGTTGCCCGCGCGCAGGTGCAAGCCGTCGACGTTCTGGGTGAGGAGGAGAAAGCGATCGCCGAGGAGCCGCTCGGCCTCGACGAGGGCGAGGTGGGCGGCGTTCGGCGCTGCGGCGCGGCAGACGCCTCGGCGAAAGAGGTACCAGGCCCACACCTCGTCGGGCATCTCGAGGAAGGCCTCGTACGTCGCTAGCTCTTCGGCGCGGTAGTTCTTCGAGCCGATGCGCCAGTAGCCCTCCGGCCCACGAAACGTGGGGATCCCGCTCTCGGCGGAGATCCCCGCTCCGGTGAGGAAGACGATGGGACCCGGGGCGGCGAGGGCCTGCTTCGCGAGCGTCTCGAGGGGCTTCATGGGACGCCCAGGATACCCATCCGCGCGCCGGTTCTCGCAAAGCGCCAAGCGCCCCACTAGAATCGCGGTCCAAAGCCGTCGTCAGTCGTCCGGCGCGCTCCCACGTGTGGGGGCGCGTGTGCGGGGCGCCCCCTCACCGAGAGCTCATGGCCCGCATCTGCCAACGCTGTCAGCACCCCAACGAAGACCACGCGAAGTTCTGCCTCAGCTGCGGAGCGATGCTCGAGGTCGAGGTCGCAGACCAGGCGGATCCGCTGATCGGCAAGGTCATCCAGGGCCGCTACCGTCCGACGCGCCTCGTCGGTGAAGGCGGCATGGGCCGCGTCTACGAGGCCGAGCAGAAGATGGGCGCGGCGACCCGCAAGGTCGCGATCAAGACCCTCCACCCCGAGTTCGCGCAGGACCCGCAGATCGTCGCCCGCTTCAACCGCGAGTGCGAGACGGTCATCGACCTCCATCACCCGAACACGATCCAGTTCTACGACTTCGGTCAGCTCGACGACGCGACGCTCTTCATCGCGATGGAGTTCATCCAGGGTCGCGCCGTCGCGGCGGAGCTCGAGAAGGGCCCCATCGACGCCGCGCGCGTCGACAAGATCCTCGTCCAGGTGTGCGGCTCGCTGAACGAGGCGCACCAGCGCGGCATCGTCCACCGCGACCTCAAGCCGGACAACATCCTCCTCACGGATCGCGGCGGTCAGAACGACTTCGTGAAGGTCCTCGACTTCGGCATCGCGAAGAAGGGCGACGCCGAGGACGAGTCGAAGGCCAAGCTCACCAAGCAGGGCATGGTGCTCGGCACGCCGCCCTACATGAGCCCGGAGCAATTCTCCGGGAAGGCGCTCGACGCGCGCTCCGACATCTACTCGATGGGCATCGTCGCGTACGAGATGCTCACCGGGCAGCTGCCCTTCGACGCGAAGACGCCGTGGGAGTGGGCGACCAAGCACCTCACCGCGCCGCCCACGCCCTTCGAGGCGCACCCGCGCGGTGCCGCGCTCCCGCAGTTCAAGAAGGACGCGATCATGCGGGCGATGTCGAAATCGCCCGACCACCGTCAGGCCGACATCCTCATGTTCATGACGGAGGTCACGGGGCAGGCGGACGCGCAGCAGGCGTGGACGAACGCGACGTCGGCCGCGGGCATGCGCCCGCAGACCTCGCCGGTGCCGGTGCCGACGGGGCAGCAGGCGTCGTTCGGCTCGGCGAATCCGTCGCAGCCCACGCCTCCGTTCCAGCAGACGTCACCGCTGCCAGCCGGGATGGGCGGCGGCATGGGCGGCATGCCGACCGGGCAGCAGTCGTACGGATCGACGCCGACGCCGGCGCCGTACCAGAACGCGCCGTCGAACCCCGGCTACAACACCGGCAGCGGCTACCAGCCCGCGTACAACTCCGGCGCGATGGCGGCGCCCGCGCCTGCCTCGGGCGGCGGGTTCTTCAAGTTCCTCGTCGCTGGCGTGATCGGCCTCTTCGTGGTGGGCGCCCTCACGGTGGGCGTCGTGATCCTCGCCTTCGCGACCGGCGGCGACGACGACCCGCCGACGACCGGGGTGACGACCACGCCTCCGCCGACGACGACCGGCCCGGTGATGCGCCCGATCGATCCGCAGGTGCGCACCACGCCGCCTCCCACCACGTCGGTCACGCCGCCGCCCACGACCTCGGTGGTGCCGCCGCCGACCACGTCGATCGTTCCGCCGCCGACCACGTCGGTCACGCCGCCTCCGACCACGTCGGTGACGCCGCCTCCGACCACCACGCCGCCCTCCACCACCCGCGAGCCGCGCGTGAGCGCCGCCGACGAGGCGCGCGGTCGCGCCCTGGCCGTGGGCGGTCTCAGCGCCATCCAGCGCGGGGACTTCGCCAACGCGATCGCCACGCTCCAAGAGGTGCAGCGCGTCGCAGGCCGAGGCTCGTCCTCGGCCCGCGAGCTCCGCACCGCCATCAGCACCCGAGGCAGCCGCGAGATCGGCAGCCAGCTCGCGCGCGGCAACTGCCCCGCCGCGCAGGCCTTGTTCCGGCAGCTGCGCACCGCGAACGCCGAGCGCGAGGCCCGCAGCCAGTTCAGCGATCCGCGCTGGTGCCCCGCGCCGTAGAGCGCGCGAGACCCCCAAAAGAGAGAAGCCCCGAGCCTTGCGGCGTCGGGGCTTCTTCGTGTCGAGCGATCTGATCGTCAGGTCACTCGTCGTCGGCGAACAGGATCGCGCAGTTCTTTCGATCTGCGGCCCTCATGCGGCTGCAGAGCTCGACGAGATCTTCGTCTGCGTCGACGACGGCCCCTTCGGCGGCCTTGCCTTCGTCGTCGTACTTGCAGGCATCGAGGGCGACCCAGCGGCCGCGGTACTCGCTTCGCTGGCAGATCTCACACCAGGCGAGGCGGGAATCATCAGAGGCTTCGGAGCCGTCTGGTGGCTCCGGATCCTGTGCGCTCCCTTGTTTCAGCGACTCCGCGATCTGTCGTGCGGACCACGTCGAGAGAAGACCCATTCCGATCCCTGACTCCTTTCCTGCCGAACTGCGCTGCTTGCCACCGAGAACGAGCTGACCGAACCACACCGCCCCCAACAGTCGGGGCGCATCAGGCATCGAGGGTTCGAAGTTTGTCGAGGTCGTTCGGGGTTCGTCCTCTCCGGGCAGGCTCACCTGACTGGGTGAGCGGAGAGGGCGGGCTCTTCGCGCCTACGTAGCGAGCACACGGCGCGAACATCCAACGAAGGTCACGAAGACACCATGGAGCAAAGCAACGGGGCCGAGTGTCCCGCGCGCTTCGGTCGCGCGCAAGCCGTCAGGTGGCCGGACGCACACCCGAGCCGACGCGGCCCGCTCCGGCCCCCGCGGGCGCGGAGCCCTGACCGAGGACGATCGCCGCGAGCTGCACCGCGAACTTCTCCGGGGAAAAGAACGAAGGCCGCGTGAGGCCGAGGCGCGCGGAGAGGTGCGCCGCGAGGTCGTCGAAGAGCTCGTGTCGCACGCCGAGCGGCAGCTGCTCGCGCCGAAGACACAGCGCGACGAGGATCTCGCGCTCGGGCGGGGTGATGCGCCGCGCCGCGAGGAGCACGGCCGGATCGGACGCGAACGTGTTGTGTCGCTCGGACGGCGGGAGGAACGACGCAGGCCGCGGCGAGCGTCGCTCGTGGACGACCACCGTACCGGCAGCGAGATCGCCGAGGCGTCGTGACCGCGGATCGAGGAGCGCGCTGACGCCGCCCACCGCGTAGAGGAACGGGAGGAAGTCGACCACGCGGACGAGGTTTCGGATCGCAGCCTCGAGGAACGTCACGCGCAGCCCTCGGTCGCTCACCGTGCGGAGCCCGAGCACGGCCTTGCCGATCGTCTTGCCGTTGAACGCCCACTCGAGCACTGCGCCGTAGCCCCACTGGATGAGGAAGACGACGATCGAGTGGATCGCCATCCCGAGCCCACCGAGCCCCGACAGCGTGCCGCCGATCACCAGGCTCACGCCGAGGATGAGCGCGATGATCGCGAGGATGTCGATCGACCACGCCATCGCGCGCGACGCCAGCGCCGCGAGCTCGTGCTCGAACGCCACGTTCTCCGGCGTCCGGATGACGAGGTGCTCACGCACCGGCGCGCTCCGTGTCGAGCGATCGGCCCGCGCGCGCGAGCCACGTGAAGAGCGCCGTGCCCACCACGATCGCGAAGAGGAGCTTCGCCCAGTACGGCATGATCGGCGCGTGCATCTGGCTGATCGTCCCTTCGATCAGGCCCGCGAGCACGAGCACCGGCATCCCGCCGACGACGAGGCGCACGGCCCGCTTGGCCTCGTGCACGAGCGCGTCGCGGCGGCTGCGCCGGCCCGGCCACAAGAGCCCTCGCGCGAGGATCAGGCCCGCCGCACCCGCGACGACGATCTCGGTGATCTCGGGGATCCCGTGCGGGAGGATCCACGCCCAGAAGAACACGCCGTGACCCGTCGCGTGGTACTGCCACGCGAGCGCGCCGAGGGGGACGCCGTTGTAGAACATCAGCGCGGTCGTCCCGATCCCGAACGTGATGCCCATCGCGAACACCAGGAACGAGACCTGGATGTTGTGCGTGAAGAGGAACGACGAGAACGCGGCCGCTTCATCGCTCGCGTGACCGAGGCTCGTCTCTTCTTCGGCGATGCGCTCGCCCGGCGTGGTCGCTTGGTGCTGCTCGGGCACGAGCACGGCGGCCGCGTTCGGGTCGAGGGCCATGCCCGCGGCGCCGACGATGCCGCCCACGAAGAAGAGCGCAGCCGACAGCGCCACGACGCGTCGCTCGGCGCGCACGAGCGCCGGGAACTCTTGCGCGAAGAAGCGCCACACGCCCCAGCCCGATCCGACGGTGCCCGCGTACACGTGCCGGTAGGCGCGCGCGACGAGGTCGTTCAGGTAGTCCTGGATCGACGCGTCGACGAGCTCGGTGCGCGCGCGCACGAGGTCTGCCGAGACCTGTCGGTAGAGCTTCGCGAACTTGCGCGCGCCTTCGATGCCGAGCGCCTTGGTGCCACGGCTCTCGACCTGGAAGAGCATCGACTCGAGCTCGTGCCAGTGCTTCTCCCGATCACGGAGGAAGCGCTCGACGTCGAAGCCCGCGGTCCTCACGGCTCAGAGGTCGCCGAGATCGTCCGACCCGCCGCCGCTCGAGCCCGACCCACCGCCGCCGCTGCTCGCGCCGGGGCTGTCGAGATCGTCGCCCTGCTCGTCACCGCTCGTGTCCTCGCCGCCGCCGACCGTCGAGCTCGTGCCGTCCGACAAGCGGGGGCGACGGTTGCGGAGGCGCACGCCGCGCCAGGGTCCGCCGCCGGTCTCGTTCTGGTCGTGACCCCACTCGCCGACGATGTAGTAGGAGTTGTCGTCGCCGTGCACGAAGCGGAAGTAGCCGCGGCCGCGCGTCACGTTCGGGCGACCGACGACGAGCTCGCGTCGCTCGGACCACTCGAAGCGCATGAGGTCGCCCTGCACGGTGCCCTGGAGGCGTCCGCGCCGCTCGTCCTGCACGTACTCGGCGACGACCTGCACGCCCGTCTGCACGAGCTGCATCTCGCCGTACTGCGGCGACGAGTACACGCCCGTGAAGGTCTGCCCGGGCGGCATCACGCCGGGGCTGACGTTCGCGCGCCCACCGCCGCTGCCACCGCAGGCCGAGAGGCCAGCGAGCGCGAGGCCGAGCACGAGGAACGTCGAGACGAAACGAGGGAGCGCGATCGGGGTCATGGCGAGGACGATAGATCCAAGCCCATCGCCGCCGCAACGCGTGTCAGCGGTGCTCGTCCACGTCGCGCCAGAACCCCTAACCGCTCGCGGGGGAGGACAGCGCGCGGAGCGCGCAGGTCGCGATCGAACCAACGCCTGCGAGCGCCGTGGTTCCCCTCTCCGCGAAGCGGGGAGGACAGCGCGCGGAGCGCGCAGGAGGGGCAGCGCGAGCTTCTAGGTTGCCTCTCGCACCCGACGGATCTCCGCCTGCGTCATCGGCCCTCGCAGGTACGAGATCGCATGCCGCGGATAC
>CAZCVE010000120.1:0-7636 GCA_964502175.1 uncultured Sandaracinaceae bacterium | reverse complement strand
CATGACGGAGACCTCCACACGCTCGCCGTGAGCGTCGTGAAGTCCCCTGGTGCACGCCCCGCGCCGGTACTCACGCGATCAAACGTCGAGGAATTCGCGCGAGATCTGGCGGACTGGCGGACGCCTGGCGGGCACTTCCGCCAGATGCGCGTCTCGCGGCGTCTCGAGCGCTCAGCTCGCTTCGCCGCCGATGTCGAGCACGCTCGCGGTCGGCACACCGATCGCTGCGGCGAGCCGCGCGAGGGTCTCGAGCGACGGCGTGTGTCGGCCCGCCTCCACGCGCGCGATGTTCGGGCGATGAATGCCCGTCCTTCGCGCGAGCTCGGCCTGCGTGAGGTTCGCGGCGAGGCGCAGCTCGCGGATCCGCGCGCCGAGCTTGGTCCCGTCGATCGACGACAACGCGAGCGCCTGCGTGGCCGCCGCGAGCTGACCGCTCGACGAAGGCGAGCCGTTCGTCAGCGGCGTGGACACGGTGAGGCGGCTCGCCTCGAGCACGAAGCGCTTGCCGCTCGCGAGCTCGATCGTCGCGGACTGCGCGTCTTCTGCGATCGTGATCGCGCTGATCTCCCCGCTGTCGTCGTCGGCGTGCGCAGGCCGCGAGAGGAGGCTCGCGGAGCCGTCGCCCGCCACGCCGAGCAGCGCCTCGCCGCGCGGCGAGACCGTCAGGTACTCGAAGCGGGCGCGCGCGCTCGCGGCCGCGCGCATGAGGCTCGCGAGGATGCGCGGCACCTCTTCGTCGCGCCGCGCCACGCGCATCGCGCACACGTCGTCGAGGAGATCTTCGGTCGCGCCGAACGCTGCCGACGGCAGCACGACACCCACGGCGACCGACATCGATCGCGCGAGCGCAGCGTGCGCGAGCAGCTCGTCCTCGTCCCACGCGCTCGACGCGCCATCGAGGAGCACGGGCTTGCCCGCGGCCAGCGCGCCCGCGCAGCGATCGGGATGCACGACGTCGACGGTGACGCCCGCCCGCGTGAGGTACGGCATCCAGGTGCTCTCGAAGCTCGGTCGATCCGTGACGATCACGACGTGGGTCATGGTGCTTTCACTGTGCTCATCGGCGGCTGCTCCTCCGAGAGGCTGCTGATCCGAGGTCCCGCTGCGGCAGCCCTGACGGGACCGGCGGCCGATGACGCCACGGAACCCGCCCGATCGCAAGTCGGAGCGAAGCCACGCTGGTCTCGACGAGCCCGATCGTCACCGCGCTCGGCCTGCCTCGTACTGCTCGAGCCGGTGGGCGGCGACGATCATCAGCAGCGTGAGGAGCGCTGCGCTCACCACCCAGCCGGTCCAACCCAAGAGCCCGCGGAGCGGTACACCCGCGAGGCCGTACGCGAGCTCGAGGTGCGCGCCGTAGACGAACAGCGAGCTGCGACCCATCACCGACAGTCCGTCGAAGATCGGCCGCGCGCTCGGCCCGATCGCGCCGAGGAAGCCCGCGCTCGCGAGGACCGCGCTCGCATAGAACGCCAGGCGCACGCTCGAGCGCAGCGACTCGTCGTACGTCGTGATCGCGATCGCGATCGGTCCGCCCTCGAAGAGCGCGACCGCGACCCCGAGCGCGACCGCCGCGAGGAGCCACGCGCGCGGGGCGAACGGAACGTCGGTCAGCGCCAGATCGCGCGGGGCGCTCCGCAGCGTCGTGCCGATCGCGGCGCCGACGAGCGCATGACCGAGCCATGGAAAGAGCGAGAAGCGCGCGCCCGACGCGGACACGTCGACGGTCGTGCGCGCGACGTAGTCCGCCAGCGGGATGGGCAGCGGCTCGAGCGACGCGCCGAGGAAGCGCGGCGTCGCGAGCGTCACCACGAAGGCGAGGATCGCGAGCGTCAGCGCGCGCTGGGTCTCGGTGCGGACCACACGACCGAGGCCGTGCAGCAGCAGCGTCAGCGCCCCGAGCGCCGCGCCGATGCCGTGCAGCACGTCGAGCCTCGAGAGCACCTGTGGCATGCGCGGCAAGCCGTCCGTATGCGCATAGACGAACGGCAACAGCAGCGCGCCCAGCACGCCGAGCACCACGCGATCTCTCGCGGGAAGCTTCGACGGCTCGCGGAACGCCAGCACCAGCGCCGTCATCGCCGCCAACGAGAGGAGGATCGTCGCGAGACATCGCGGCACGACGATCGCGGCGCGATCGATCGTCCAGCCGAAGAGCTTGAGCGCGTAGCCCACGACGACGACCCACCCCGCGCGTACGAGACCGCTCGTGGTGCGCGCGCGCGTGGGCCTGAGCTCCGTCGAGAGCGCGAGCGAGAGCCCCGCGAGCGCCATGAAGAACGGGGCGGCGAAACCGCCGATCACGCGCGCGCGCTCGAAGGTCCACGTGCCGTGGATCTCGGTCGTGAGCCACGAGTCCGCCGTGTGCCAGACGATCATCGCGACGCACGCGAGCCCGCGCACCGCATCGACCACGCCGATGCGCGGCGGTCGCGAAGCCGGTGCAACGGGCGAGGTCACGCGGCGCGATGGTGGATCGCTCCCTCGCGATCGCAACGTCGCGAGTGACCCGGCGAAGCTCCGGGGCAGACGTATCCGTGCGCGGAGCCTACGGTTCGGAGTGCCGCTCGGCCGTGAGCGCGCTATGCGTCGGCCCCCCTTCGTTCCTTGTCGAGGAGTTCCATGAAGAAGTCGAGCTCGATCCTCTGTGCGGCTGCGGCCGTCAGCGCCCTCGCGGGCTGCCCCAACGATCCGATGACCGGCACCGACGCCGGCCCCGTCGGCATGACCGACACCGGCATCCCCAGCGGCGCGGACGCGAACGTCGACGCGCGCGGCATGATGATGGGCAACGACACCGGCATGATGATGACGACGGGCGGCACGTGCGCGATGCCGATCGACCTCGACACCGACGGCACCGCGCTCGCGATGGGCACCGGCCGCCGCATCACCGGCTCGAACACGGGCGCGCCCGCGGCGCACATGAGCGGTCTCTTCGTGGGCGACTGCGCCGACGACGGCGAGGGCGGCAGCAGCGCGGTCCGCGAGGTGGTGTTCCGCTACACGACGCAGACGGCGGCCCACCTCGTCGCCACCACGACCGACGCGTCGACCACGGCCGACCTCGACACTGTCGTCTACATCGCCGACGGCTGCGACGCCTCCGCGACGCAGATCGCCTGCAACGACGACGTGGGCGGCGGCGTCCTCACCTCGCGCGCCCTCGGCGACGCGATCGTTCCCGCCGGCACCGAGGTCTTCATCGTCGTCGGCGGCTACGGCGGCGCAGACGTGGAGAGCGGCACGTTCGGTCTCGTCGTGAGCGAGATCCAGCCGCACGCGGCGGGCGAGGCGTGTGACGCGGAGAACTACTTCTGCGTCGAGAACTACACGTGCATCGTGAACGTGGGCGATCCCGACAACGGGACCTGCCTCGCGGACGGCGCGGATCGCGGCCTCTGCCGCATCACGATGCCGTACTGCGACAGCGGCCTCGGCTGCACGAACGACATGCCGACGGCGGACGCGACGGGCCAGTGCCAGGTGCCGATCGCGACGGGCGGCGTCTGCTCCGACTCGCACTACCTCTGCATGCCGGGCGCGTCGTGTCAGCTCGACGAGGGCAGCGAAGACATGGGCCACTGCCTCGCCGACGGCACCGAGTACGGCCTCTGCCGCATCACCGGCATGGCCTGCGACGCGGGCCTCACCTGCAGCGAGGCGATGCCGAGCGAGGACGCGCCCGGCACGTGCCAGATGCCGATCGCGGGCGCGGGCGCCTGCACCGAGCGTCACTCGGTCTGCGTCGACGGCTTCTCGTGTCAGCTCGACGACAACAGCGAGGACATGCGCCACTGCATCGCCGACGGCGGCGACCGCGGCGAGTGTCGCGGCACGATGCCCTACTGCGACGGCACGCTCACCTGCTCGGCCGACATGCCGAGCGCGGACGACGCGGGCGTCTGCCTCACGCCGTTCGCGGCGGGCGCGGTCTGCACGGCGTGGCGCTTCCTCTGCGTCGAAGGCTCGAACTGCGTCGCGGACGAGGGCTCGAGCACGATGGGCCACTGCCTCGTCGACGGCACCGCAGGCGCGTTCTGCCGTGAGACGGCGCCCGAGTGCGACGGCACGCTCGAGTGCGATCCGTTCCTCGGCATCTGCAACCCGCCGGCCTGATCTCCGCGGAACGTGATCGCGTCGAGAGCGCCGAGGGCCGTGAGGTCCCGGCGCTCTCGCCGCTTCCGTCATCCGAGATCGCGACCGACCCCGGGGACGAATCGGCCCGTGCGGCGCGTGTAGTCGCGGTAGCGCTCGCCGTGCGTCACGAGGAGGTAGGGCTCCTCGATCACGCGCACCTGGAGCTCGAGAGCGATCACGAGCAGGACTGGCGCGAGCAGCGCGAGCGGCGTGGGGCACGCCAGCGCGAGGCCCACGCTCGCGATCGCCATGAGCGTGAAGATGGGGTTGCGCACCACGCTGAACGGGCCGCGCGTGACGAGCTCGGTGCGCTCGCTCGGATCGACGCCGATGCGCCACGAGCCCGCCATCGCGAGCTGCGTCCCGAACGTGGCGAGGGTGGCGAGCGCGACGATGGCTGCGCCGATCATCGAGGTGTCGGCGAGCGGCGTCCCCACGAGCGGCGCGATGAGCGCGAGCGCGAACGACCCGACGAACAGCGCCCCGGCGAGGCGCTCGAGGCTGCTCGCGTCTCGGCGCAGACCGACGAGGCCGGACGAGCCCGTCGTCCGGAGCTGCACGATCGTGCGGAGGACGAACGCGACGGCGACGTAGGCGACCCAGGAACCGATGGCGATGCGGATCATGACGACCTCCCGTGTGGTGCAGAGCTCCGATAGAATCCGAGCAAACGCTCGGTTCTGCAGCTCGGATTGGGAGGCCCATGACCCGCACCCCACGATCGCGTGAACGCCCGAGAAAACAGCCGATCCAGCGGCGCTCTCGCGTCACCGTCGACGCCATCCTCGGCGCGACTGCTCGGATCTTGATCGAGTCGGGGCACGCGTCGCTCACCACGAACCGTGTGGCGGCGAAGGCGGGCGTCTCGATCGGGACGCTCTACGAGTGGTTCCCGAGCAAGGAAGCGCTGGTCTCCGCGATCGTCGAGCGGCACCTCGCGCGCGCCGAGGAGGTGCTCGTCAGGCTCGCCACCGACCTCGCGCCGATCGCGCGCCGGCTCACGCCTCGCGACCTCGGCGCGCGTCTCGCCGAGGCCATGGTGACGCTGCACGAAGACGAGCCGCGCCTCCACCGCGTGCTGACGGAAGAGATCCCCCACACCGCGAGCACTCGAGCGAGGGTTCGTGGTCTCGAGGAGCGCATGACGAGCGCGCTCGCCGCGTTGATCGCCGCTCATCCCTCGGCTCGCGTGCGCGACGCCACGCTCGCGGCGCGCCTCGTCGTCACCGTGCTCGAGGCCGCGACGCATCGGTGGGCGACCGACGGTGGTGGCCGCCTCGTGGCGCGAGACGCGCTCGTCGACGAGCTCGCGCTGCTCGTGGGCGCGTACCTCCGCGCTGCGCCGGCGGCGTCGCAAGCACGCGCGCGAAAAAGCAGAACGCCGCGATCGTCTCCGATCGCGGCGCTCCACCTGGCCAGTGAGGTGTGACCGTCGCGCGCGTCACCGAGGCGACGCGCACGACCTCGTGATCACTTCTTCTTCGCGGCCGGTGCCGCGGCCTTGGCGTCCTTCGCAGGAGCCGCGGCCTTGCCACCCGCTGCGGGCGCCTTGCCACCGGCGGCCGGTGCCTTGCCACCCGCTGCCGCCGCTGCCGGAGCCGCGCCTGCGGCCGGAGCTGCGCCCGGTGCGCCCGGTGCGCCAGCCTCTTCCTCGGGCATCTCCTTCTCCTTCGTGGTCACCACGACGAGGTTGCGCTCCGCGGGCAGCGCCACGCTCACGCCCGCAGGCAGCGCGAGATCCTTCGTCTTGATGCCCTGGTGCATCCCGAGCGGCGTCACGTCGACCGTGATGTCCGCGGGGATCGCGCCCGGGGGGCCGAGCACCGGGAGCTCACGGAAGATCTTGTGGAGCACGCCGCCTTCGGCGACGCCCCTCGCGCGACCGTTCGCGATGAAGGGGACCTTCGCGCGCACCGGACGATCCAGCGCGACCGAGTAGAAGTCCACGTGCACCAGCTTGCGCGACATCGAGTCGACGGCGAGATCGCGCACGAGCGCGAGCTCCTTCTTGCCGCCGCCGAAGTCGAGCTCGACGAGCTGGTTGCGACCGAAGACTCCCCCGAGCGCCGAGGCCACCTCGAGGGGGCTCACCGTCAGGTTCATCGGCTTCTTTTCGGGACCATAGAAAACCGCCGGGATCAGCCCACGCATGCGGAGCTGACGCGCGGGCCCCTTTCCGCTTCCGTTGCGGACCTCAGCCTTGAGCGTCTGCGCTTCCATTCTGTTTCCTGCCTCTCTGTTCGTTTCTTCTGCTCGACCGTGCGCAGGGCGCACGACCGACGGCCGGCCCTCTCGCTCAGACGAAGAGCGAGCTGACCGAGTCGCTGTTGTGGATGCGCTTGATGGCCTCGCCGAGGAGGCGCGCCACCGAGAGCACCGTGAACTTCTTCGCGCTCTTGGCGGCGTCCGAGAGCGGCACGGTGTCCGTCACGATGACCTCCTCGAGGCAGCTCTCCTGGATGCGGCTGACGGCCGGCCCCGAGAGCACGGGGTGCGTGGCCACCGCGAGCACGCGCCGCGCGCCGCGATCCTTCAGCGCCTGCGCCGCGTTCGTGAGCGTGCCCGCCGTGTCGATCATGTCGTCGACGATCACGCAGTCGCGCCCATCGACGTCGCCGATGATGTTCATGACCTCGCTGACGTTCGCCTTCGCGCGTCGCTTGTCGATGATCGCGAGGTCACCCTTGAGGCGCTTGGCGTAGGCGCGCGCCCGCTCGACGCCGCCCGCGTCCGGCGACACGAGCACGGAGCCCTCCGCGAGGCGCGGGCGCAGGTAGTCGAGGAAGACCGGCATCGCGAAGAGGTGATCGAAGGGCACGTTGAAGAAGCCCTGGATCTGTCCCGCGTGGAGGTCCATCGAGACCACGCGCGACACGCCGCTCGTCGTCAAGAGGTCCGCCACGAGCTTCGCCGTGATGGGCGTGCGGGGCGCGACCTTTCGATCCTGCCGGCCGTAGCCGTAGTACGGGATGACCGCGGTGATGGACCCCGCCGAGGCGCGCTTGAGAGCGTCCACGGTGACGAGCATCTCCATCAGGTTGTCGTTCACGGGCGCGCACGTGGGCTGCACCACGTACACGTCGACGCCGCGGACGTTCTCCATGATCTCGGTGAACACCTCGCCGTCCGAGAAGTTCGAGATCTTGCAGCGGCCGATCGGGAGCTGGAGGTAGTCCGCGATCTGCTCGGCGAGCTGGGGGTTCGCATGCCCAGAGAAGATGCAGATGGACTTGAACACGTCCTACCTCCTCGGTGTCGCCGCATCGGCGGGTGATCTCCGCAACAGCGGGGAGCCCGTCGAAAAGAGGCGCGGGGGTAGCACACACGTCCCCCCTACCGCCAGCCGGAGCGGACGCGCGAACTCACCCCTCCCGAACGCGCCTGATCTCTGCCTGCGTCATCGGCCCTCGCAGGTACGAGATCGCATGCCGGGGATAGAGCAGCGACAGCGTCGAGCGCTTCGCGTCGCGCACCACGAACCAGCGGGGCTGGAGCT
>CAZCVE010000119.1:0-8985 GCA_964502175.1 uncultured Sandaracinaceae bacterium | reverse complement strand
AGCACAACGAGCGGCTTCGTGTTCGCGGGCAGCGCGCGCAGCAGCGCCTCGGGCATCGCCCGCAACTCCTTCGCTGCGTCCTGGATGCAGTGGAGCCGCGTGGCCGGGTACGCCTTCATCACCCACGCGATGTCGGCTGCCACCCGGTCGGCCAGTTCGGCCGGTTCCGCGCCCGCCTCCACCGCGTAGCGCCAAGTGTGCAGCTCGTTCCCCTCGACATCATAGACCGACGCACTGCCGACCCACGCTTCGCGGTAGTGGTGTTCCTTCTGCGGCGGAGCCTCTCGTTCGTATGGCTCCGTCCGTGTGCACGCGATGGTGTTTCCCCCGGAGTCCTCGACTTCCTCACCCATCCGCACGCACATCCGGTCGAGGCCGCAGCTCGCGGACGCGATGCCCTCGGGCAACGCTTCCTCGGCGCGCGACCCTTCTTCGAGTTCCGAGACGCGGCCCGCCATCTCGTCCCCCATCGCCGTGCTTCGCTTCGCGAGGAAAGCCCGACTCGGTGCCGTGATGCCCGTCGCGCGCAGTGTGCGCTCCAGCCGTCGGCTACTCAGGTCGGCGCTCAGCTCGCCCACCACGCGAGCCAGGTCTGGGGTCATGTGCTGCACGATCCCCACTCGAAGCTCGATCGGCTTGATGCTCGGGCCGTTGTGCACGCCCACCTCCCGATAGAGCGCCTCCGCGATCTCGTGAGGGCCCCACCAGCCCTGGTAGCGGGCGGACGAGGGCTGCTCGAGCCGACGATACAACTTGCCGCCCACCTCCACTTCGTCCGCATCGACGACGAGTTCGCGAAAGTCTTCCTCCTCGTCGAGCCACAGTGCCTCGTTCGTGATCGCGCGCGCGATGTCGCGTCGCTGCTCGAACGTCGCATCCGAACCGAGGCGGCGTTCCCTCTCGTGACGGATCAGTTCTCGGAGCTGCTGCACCACCTTGTTCGCGGGATCCGGTCGTGTGATCTTCTGCTTGCGGGACATGGGTCCTCCGATCGGCGTAGGAACCAGAAGGATGATCCTGTCCCGCGTCACTCAACAGACCCCCGCCTCGTGCAACCCCTTCATCATGCCGCCCTGCCTCCGCTCAGGATCGGATCCGCCTTGGGTGATCCCTATCCGTTCGATCACCTGGAGATCGTCGCGCAGCACATCAGTGGACGCTCCGAGTGGACCGTGGCGCCGTACGATAGGAACGCGCGTCAGATCTTCGCAGACGTCGACCCGTCGTTCACGTTCCCGCCCGGAACCAGGAACCTGCCGTTCCTCGCGCTCACGCTGGGAGACGAAGATCAGGACGGCTTGGCACCGGATGCGAACGTGGCTCGGCTTTGGGGCGAGTTCCCCGGCACGCCGCGGCTCTCGTCGTTCATGGGGCGGAGCTTCCAGGCACTGTTCGCAGGCATCCCCGCGCCAGCACCGACGCGTTCCTCGCTCGCATCCTTCTCGTCTCCCGGAGGCGACATCGCTGTCCGAACCCTGAGTGGCTACTACCCTCAAGAGCTGGTGGACGGCTGCTGGCATCGTGACGCGATTCGTCCGTGGCGTCGCAACCTCGTGCGGCCGGCGGACAGCGGCATCACGCTGAACGACATCTACAACGGCGTGGAGCTCACGTGCATGGGCGCTCAGCGCGCAGCACCCGATCCGATCGCGTTCGGCTGCAACACGGAAATCGAGATCGATGACGAGCGGGACGTGCGCGGCGCGCTGGAGAGTCGCACTGCGCTGCGGTGCCTGGCAGACCGAATCAGCGACGGCGCTGCCCGCAGCGTCGTCCGCGGCTTGCCCGGCGGAATCGCGAGCGAGGTGACGAGCGCAAGCGGCAGCGCGCTCGGCACCGGGTCCGGCGACTACGGCGCACAGGTCGCGATCATCCGTGCGTCACTGCTCGAGATGCAGAACGAGGAAGAAGCCGTTGCTGCATCGATTCGCGCCTACGCCAACGCGCTCGAGCAGGCCAACAACGCGATCCGCACGCACCACATCGGAAACGAGATCGCGGACTGGGACCTGGCCTCTACGATCGCGACGCAGACCACCAACTGCATCGTCGCAGCTGCTGAGATCGTGCAGAACACGGGAGTCAGAGGCCTCACGGACGGTTCCATCGCCGCGAGCGCCATGCGTACGGGGGCCATTTGCGCCAATGGCATTTTTCAGAGCGTGATCGCCGCTCGCATGCGCGACCTCCGCACGGAGGTGGGCGCGCTGGAGATCGAGAGCGCGCTCCTCGCGGCGGACACGCAGTTCGTGCAGACATCGCAGGCCATCCGCGAGCACGCGGTGAACATCCGCGCGGCGCTCTCGCGAATCGACGCCGCGGTGACGCAGCTCCGCAGCCTGCAAGGTCTCGGTCGAACAGCGCTCGCCCGCGCGCTCTTCCTCGACGACACCCCGACGGGCACGCACCTCGCGGTCGATACGGTCATGCACCGTCGCTTCAACCGCACGCGTGTGCGCTACCAAGAAGCCCAGCAGCGTGCCGTGCGCACGGCCTACATCGCGCGACGAGCGCTCGAGCAGCGCCTGGGGATGGACCTCTCCACGATCGATGCGGATCTCACGACCGTCGATGCGCCGAGCGGCTGGGTCGAGGAGCTCTGCACGCTCCCCGCGCTCGACTACGAGAGGCTTCGCGACAGCGGCGACGAAGAGCTCGCGTCCCCCGAGAACTACATCGGCTACTCGGTCGGCGACTACGTCCGGAGGCTCGAGCAGGTGTTCGAGTCGTACTCGTTCGCGTACCCGTTCCAGGATGGAACGGACCGAGTCGTCCTCTCGCTGCGCGACGACATCCACAGGGTCACGAACGACTGTCGAGGTCCCGTCCCCAACCTCCTCCTCCAGACGCGCAATCTCCGAGTCCGACAGACAGACAGTCGGCCGGGATGGGCACCCTCGGGCTGCGGAACGAGCGGGCCGTGCGTCACGACGAGCCCCAGCGGGACCACGCTGCCCGAGGTCCTCGGACCCGAGGTCAGCGAAGGCGTCCTCGTCCAGTTCGGCACCGGGGCCACGGCGGGCACACGCTACACACAGACCCTCGGTCTCGAGTGGGGTCGCTACCGACTGACTTGGTGGGCCACCAACGGTGTCGGCACATCGAGCACCGAGCAGCTCAGCGGATCCGAGGCGCTCCGAGCGTTCGGATCTTCCGGGCTCCCCCTCGCCGTGCTGAATACCGGTGGTCCAGCGGCCTCGGCGACGGTCGATGGCTGGACGCGATACGACTACTTCTTCGATGTCGCCAGCGCGGACCAAGTGACCGTCGCGGTGCGCACGGATCCGACCGCGCCGCTGTCCCGCTCGGTCGTCATCGCAGGCGTCCAACTCGAGCGCGCCACTGGGCTCTTCGAGCGCGACATCAATGCGCCTTACTACTCGGGGATCAGCTCGGTCCCAATCGCGTTGGAGTTCCCGCCCGGGCAGTTCTACCCCACCGATGACACCCGCATCGGCACGATTCCTGGGTGCGCAGACGACGGCACGAACCTTCGGGCCGGCAATTTCGTTCACCGCTGCGAGATGCGCTGCACGGACGGTCGTGGCTCCTGCCCCTCGACCGAGATGTCTCCGCTCTGCTGGTTCGAGACGTCCTTCAGCATCGACGAGGCCTCCCTCTCCACGTTCGTCTCGGGCACGCCCACTGGGTTCGCGCGAGGGAACTACAACTATCGCGTCGAGAGCATCGGCGTGAACCTCGTCGGGACGAGCCTGAGACAGTGCGCGTCCGGAGGCACCTCTGGCTGTTTCGGCTCGGGCAACTTCGCCTACAGCCTGATCCATCAGGGTGACGACGACGGGAACTTCGCCGTGAGGAACGCCCTCGATCAGAGCTACCCCGCTCCGCTGTTCCCCGGCCGCATCGAAGGGGCGCGCGCGCTGGCGGCCGAGCGCTACCTTTCGAATCCGACGTCCGGCGCAGACGAGGCGCTCCTCCAGCCCTACTTGCGAGGCGAGTTCCAGGGTCGACCGCTCGCGGGAACGATCACCCTGCGAATCTGGGACGAGCCCACGCTGGCCTGGCAGAACCTCGAAGACGTTCAGATCGTCCTCGACTACCGCTACTGGACCCCGCAGCGCTGAGCCGTCATGACGAGACGATTCAGCACACCCGCACGGGCGGCGCTCACGCTGTGCGCCTACGCGTTGGCATCGACTGCGTGTCTGCCGGGCGACGAGTTTCCCGACGCGGGCGACGTGGGCCCGCTCGACGTCGGAGATCTCGACACGCCGGGCATGCCGCTCGGTGACGTGACCCTCACGGACAACCCGCCGGACGTGTTCGTCGCGCCCGACGCCAACCAGGATGCGTTCGCTCTCGCGGAAGATGCGGGCTTCGACTGCGGCGCGTGCATGCCCGCCGGGCCCTGCGAGACGCTCGCCTGCGAAGGCTCGTGCGAGTACGAGCCGCTCGCGGACGGAACCAACTGCCTGTCGGCCGGCTTCGTCTGCGTGGATGCCGCGTGCGTGGCGCCCGGCTGCGGCAATGGATGGCGCGAGGCGGACGAAGCCTGCGACGACGGCAACCTGCTCGACGGCGATGGCTGCGACGCGATGTGTGTGCCCGAGGTCGTCACCGTGGATGAGCGCATGTCTGGCATCCAGGCAGTCGTGGGCGCCGCGGCCTCGGGCATGGACGATGCGGGCAATCTCCTCGTCGCGTGGGTCGTCGATCGACCGGGCGGCGGGCCGACCGGGAACAGGGTGCTGCTCGCGCGGCGCTTCGATCGTCGAGGCCGCGCGCTCGACGAGGTTCCCGTCGAGCTCGACGCGGGCCCCTCCACCAACCC
This sequence comes from uncultured Sandaracinaceae bacterium, assembly GCA_964502175.1. GTDB lineage: Bacteria > Myxococcota_A > Polyangia > Polyangiales > Sandaracinaceae > JAFLCL01. The sequence continues at coordinate 4,193 of CAZCVE010000119.1, read as the reverse complement.
GCCGCTCGCCGCCGTCGTGCCTCTCCGGCGAGGCTGGGCGCTCGCGTGGCCCTCGACGACGGTCGACGACCTCGGCATTGCCTACCTCGTGGCGACTCCGACTGGCAGCTACCCAGCCCCGCGCTGCGCGCACACGGCCACTTCGCACCCCGAGGTGGAGCCGACACTGGCACGCACCGACGGCGGGTTCGTCGTCGGCTGGCAGAGCCGCTTCGGCTTCCAACTCCACATCCGCGCCCGACGCTTCGACGCCACCGGCACGCCGCTCGGCGAAGACTTCGCAGTCACGACGCCGGACGCGACGTCGGAGAGCCTGCCTGTTCTCTTCGGTCGCGCCGACTACATCGACAGCGAGGACGACGAGACTTGGTCTCTCGCGTACGTGGGCGGAGCGCCCGCCGGACAAGTGTTGTTTACACACTTCGACGCCGACATCGCGCTCGGCTCGCCGACGCGCCGAGTCTTCCATGTGCCTTCCGACCTCGTCGCGGTCCGCGGCACCGATGGAGTGCTCGTCGGTACCCAGTCGGTTGCCGACCGAGGCACCGTCCAGGTGCGCTGGCTCGAAGACGGCGTCGACTACACCGACGACACGGACCTCACGACGCTGGGCGGCCGTGCCATCGATGAAGACTTGGCCGTCGCGCCGATCCCCGGCGAAGGGCCTGGCGACTGGCTCGCCCTCTGGCGCTCGTCGAACACGGACACGCGACCGGTGGGAATGGCTACCAGCTCCGGTGTCATGCCCGAGGCGATCACGCGTCTCGAGGAGAGCCTCGTCGGCGTCTGGGAGGTCGAAGACCTCAGCCTCGGCCGCGCCGGCCCCCGCCTGAGTGACGGTTGGATCGTGACGTACGTCGCGATCACCGACACGACCCACAGCCTCCACGTCTACCATCTGACCTTCTGACCCATCGAGGTCCCATGTTCCTGTTGCAGCATGAGGGCGGCCAGTCGCGAGCACGTCGCTTGGCGTCTCGTCTGCGCGCGTTCGCGACGCACGCTCTCTGCACTTCGCTCGCCACGCTGCTGGTGTGGCTCCCCCTCCAGGCCTACGTGCCGGCGGCCGCGAGCGCGCAGGACATTCCGCAGATCTCCGATCGAGCACTCGATGAGGCGAACCAGGGCGACCTCGAGGAGTCGCCGATCGATCGCGAGACCCTCGGAACCGTGGAAGAGGCTGCCTCGGCGCCCATCGAAGACGCCGAGGCTGTCGAGGCTGCTGCCGACGCCGCCGAAGACGTCACGCCCATCTCACTACCCGGCGGCGAAACGCGCACCTCGGTCAACCCCCAAGCCATCTCGCTCCCGAACGCCGAGGGGTCGATCGAAGGCATGGGCGAGTCGTTCTCTCCCATCCTGTCCTCCGGCACTGCCACCTTCGGCGTGCCCATCGCCGTCGCGCCCGGTCGCGCGGGCGTGCAGCCCTCTCTCTCGATCTCCTACTCTTCGTCTGGCGGCAATGGCGCCTTGGGATTCGGGTGGGGCTTCGGTGTCCCCTTCCTCTCGCGTCAGACCGATCGCGGCCTGCCGACGTACGACGACCGCACGAACTGGCACCCATCCGAAGATCGCTTCATCTACAACGGCGGCCAAGAGCTGGTCCCCGTCGCCAACGACGCCATCGTCATCATCGATGGACAGCCGGAAGCCGTTCCGAGCGACGTCGTCGGATGGCAGCAATACCGCGCCCGCGTCGAGGGCGGCTTCATGCGGTTCTTCCGCGCGCCCGACTCGCGGCGGTGGGTCGTCCAGTCCCCCGATGGCTCGCGCTTCGACTTCGGCGCGCTCCCGAGCATGTCCAGCGCGGCCGACGTCGACTCGACCAACGCGCTCGAGATCGATGACGAGTCCGTCGCGAGCTCGAGCAGCGCCAAGATCTTCCGCTGGATGATCACGCGCAGCTCGGACGCGCACGGCTCGACCATCTACTACCGCTACACGCGCGACCGAGGACAGCTCTATCTCGCGGACATCAGCTACGTCTCGCCCATCGCGTGCGAGCTCTCGAGCGTCGAGGCGCGCCGCGACTGCACTCGCCCCGTGGCGGATTACGGCGCCCGCGTTCGTTTCGTGTACGAGCCGCGCGACGACGCCTTCACCTCGTACACCAGTGGGTATCCGATCACGACGGCGCGTCGCTTGCGCCGCATCGAGGTCACTGCCCACGACGACACGCTCGGCGGCCGCAGCCTCGTGCGCCGGTACCACTTCCGCTACGAGGCCGGTCCGTTCCACTCGCTCCTGTCGAGCGTGCAAGTCGAAGGGCGCCCCAGCGTCGCGCGATCGACGACGGTGCTCGGCGCCGCGCTCGGATGGCAAGAGGGCAATCGCAGCGTCCCGGAGACCAGCCTGACCGACGCGATCGTGGGCGACCTCTTGCCCTCGATGCGCTTCCGCTATTCGTCCCTCCCCGAACGTGCCAGCTCGGGAGAGTCGATCCCGGGCTTTGGCGGCCTCTCCACTCGCCTCGTCGATGTCCCGGGCAGTCCGTCCAACTCGATCGACGAAGCCCGCACCGAGCTCATGGACGTGAACTCGGACGGCCTTCCGGACCTGGTGGTCACCGATCCTGCGCGCTACCGCACCGCGGACGGCCAGCCCGCCGCGGGCGTGTTCTTCAACGGCTTCTCGGGCTCGGATGCCCGGCCCGCGACGGCAGGTACGTTCTCGAGCGCGGTGCCCGTGCCGATGCGGTCGGACCTCTCGGGGGTGATGGCGTTCTCGAACCTCAACATCGTCCCGATGGACGTGGACGGTGACGGCCGCAGCGATCTCCTGCACATGCCGCGTGAGCGCACCTATGGCTGGTTCACGCCCGTGCGCCGCGCCGATCCTGCTTCGAGCGCGGCCTTCACGTCGCCCGCGCAACAAGGATGGCGCTTCGCGTACGCGAGCCTCGATCTGCCCCGCGACGATCTCGATCCGCGGATCGATCTGACGCGCGATGGTCAGCACCTCCAAGTGCTCGACGTGAACAACGATCACCTCGTCGACGTCGTGCGCACGACTGGCACGGTGATGCAGACGTGGCTGAACCTCGGCTGGCTCCCTGGCGGGGATGCTCGATTCGGCAGCTACCGCGTGACGGGCCCCGGTCGATTGACCACCTCGAACGTGGCGCTCTCGACTGCCCCCTACGAGTCCTGCCTCCTCCAATCGGGCCTGCCGCTCGACTTCGAGTCACCCGAGGCACGATTTGCCGACATGAACGGCGATGGCCTCCAGGAAATCGTCGAGATCCAGCGTGGCCGGATCCGCTACTGGCCCGGTCGAGGTCTCGGCAGCTGGGGCACGGGCCCGCGCATGTGTGCGCGCGGCGAGGGGGCCAATCGCTACATCGAGGTGACGAGCCCTCCGCGTGACCTCCCGATCGATCTGGCAGGCGTGCAGCTCGCCGACCTCGATGGTGATGGCGCGAGCGACATCGTCGCCGTGCGCTTCGACGCGATCGACGTGTGGTTCAACCGCGCTGGGCAGAGCTTCACGGACCGTCTCGTGCTGCGTGGCACGCCTCCGGCGCCGGGCTTCGCGAACCGCGTCCGCTTCACCGACATCGATGGCTCGGGGACGATCGACGCCGTCTACGGCGACGGCTCGGGGTGGCGCTTCGTCGATCTGCTCTCGAACGGCGGTGTCTCGCAGAGGCCGCGCCTCTTGGTGGGCGTGGAGAATGGCCTCGGTGCGGCGACGGAGATCACGTACGAGTCTGCCGCGGTCGACTATCTCCGTGACCTGGCCGAGGCCCGTTCGTGCGGGACGAGCTGCGAGTCGTTCACGTGGCATCGGATCGAGGGCTCCCCCTCACGTCGCCTCGCCCGGCTGAGCGACGACCCCGACGAGAACCTCTACCGCGCGGAAGGCACCCCGGTGCTCTCCACGGTGGTGCGGTCAGTCCGCACGACCGACCGGATGAACGTCTTCGGCCGCGAGGAGCAGGTCTCCGAGAGCCAGTTCGCCTACCACGACGGCTACTACGAAGGAATCGAGCAGGAGTTCCGCGGCTTCGGCGCGGCGGACGCCATCGTTCTCGGCGACAGCCACGACGAGCCGGCCGGTCCCTACGACGCGTCGGTCCTCACGCGCACCTGGTTCCACCAGGGTCGCCGGCCCGAGAACATCGCGGATGATCGACTGGCATGGTCACCCGACGAGGCGCTCAAGGGTCGCGAGTACCTCACGGAGGTGTTCGA
>CAZCVE010000118.1:0-9002 GCA_964502175.1 uncultured Sandaracinaceae bacterium | reverse complement strand
CGCCGCCGCCGCCGCCGAAGCCGCGACCGCCGCCACCCTCGCGACGCTCCTCGGCCTCGTTGACCTTGAGGTTACGTCCATCGAGCGTGGAGTTGTTCAGCTCCGCTGCCGCGCGCTTGGCGAGATCGTCGCTCTCCATCGTCACGAAACCGAAACCGCGCGAACGACCCGTCATGCGGTCCAGGACGATGACTGCCTCGGTCACGCCGCCGATGCTCGTGAAGTGATCCTTGAGCGTGTCTTCGGTGGTGTGGAACGCGAGATTGCCCACGTAGAGGCGATTGCCCATGTCTGCTCTTCTCTTCTCTCGGGCCGTTCAAACTGTGATCGCGCTCGCTGCCCGCGCTCGATTGCGATGTGCTGACGGGCGCGGATCTACGACGACACCTCGACAGACGCAAACTCCCCGCCCGCCCGCCCCAGACGGCGGAGCCCGGGCACGTCGACCGGGGCCGCGTCTTCCCATGGAAAAACGACGTGAGTGGGCTGGTTCTCCAGCGATTTCACGAGGTTGGCCGCGAGCGTCCGCCGCCGAGCGTCCGACCTCCGAGCTGCGGCCTGGTGGGCTCGGGCGCGCAGGAGCACCGGATCCCGCGTCTCCGAACCTGGAGCGGTCGGCGCGTCGGCCTCCCCGTGCAGCCGCGCCACACGGTTCGAGAGCACGGCGTCGAGGTGCGCGCCGCGCGACGCCAGGCCGGCGGCGAGCGCGCGCGCATCGTCGAGGTGGCTCGCCTCGGGCGCGACCACGAGCACGAAGCGTGTGCTCTCGTCGCGCAGGAGCGTCTGCACCGCGTCTGCGCGCTGCGCGAAGCCCGCGCGCAGGTGGAGGAACACCTCGAAGAACGCAGCGAGCTCGGTCGCGAGCTCCTGCCCGAGCAGGCGAGCGAGCAGCTCCGTGACCACCGCGCGTCCGCGTCCGCGTGCCCACGCGCGGAGCCCGGTGGTGGCGTGCGACGACACGAGCGACTCCGCGACGCTGCTCCCGACGAAGCGCGCGAGACGCCCCGGCGCGTCGAGGATGTCGAGCGCGCTGCGCGTCGGAGGCGTGTCGAGCACGACGAGATCGTGCGCGCCCTGCGTCACGAGATCGTGCAGGCGCTCCATCGCCACGTAGGCGTGCGGCCGCGCGAGCGTGCGCGAGAACGCGCGGTAGATGCGGTTCGCGAGGATGCGCTCGCGGTCACCGTCGCCGCGCGCGATGCGCGTGACGAGCGCGTCGAAGCTCGCGCGTGTGTCGAGCATCGCGGCCTCGAGACCCGGCGCGCCGCGCACCTCGCGGAGCGCGTCGTCGAGGTGTCCCGCGAGCCCGAGCGCGTCGGCGAGGCGGTGCGCGGGATCGATCGTCACGAGCGCGACGCGTCGACCGCGATCAGCGGCGTCGATGGCGAGCGCGGCGGCGAGCGTCGTCTTTCCGACCCCGCCGGGACCGACGCACACGACGACGCGCGCGCCCTCGTGCACCTTGGACAGCGCCGTCACGCGAGGCCTCCGGCGCACACGGCTCCGAGCGCGGCGAGCGCGTGGATCGGCAGCCGATCGCGCGCGTCGAGCGCCTGGTCGCCGAGGACGACGCGCGGCAGCCCGGTGGACTCGAGTCGCGCGAGGGCTGCGCCTTCGAGGTCCCACCGCGACGCGTCGGTGAGCGCGAGCGCGAGGGCCTCGCGATCCGCCGCGTCTTCGGTGCGAGCGAGGAGCGCGCGCGCGTACGCGTCGTCCTCCGGCGCGATCGGCCTGTCTCCTCGGCGGTTCACGAAGAGGGCGCCGAGCGGCGTCTCTCGCGCGCGGAGCGCGGCGTGGAGCTCGAGCGTCTCTTCGATCGGCAGCGCGAGCGGCAAGGTCACGAGGTGCACGCGCGTGCGCGCCGGATCGGTCAGCAGCGCTCCCAGGCCGCGCACGAGCTCGCCGATCGGACCGCGCGGCGCGATCTCCGCCAGCAGGCGCGGGAGCTCGAGGAACATGAGCGCGTGCCCCGTGGCGTCGAGATCGACCAGCACCGGATCGAAGCGCGAGAGCAGCGCCTCCACGTGCTCGAGCGTGAGCAGCTCGGGCACCGCGGGCGCGGCCTCGAAGAACGTGGCGAGGGGCGCGCTCTGTCCGATGCGCTTGGCGATCGCGCGCGATCGCACGCGTCGCGCGAGGTAGTCGACGAGCGCCGCGTCGATCGCGACGTTGCTCGCGAACACCGAAGCCAGCACCTCGCTCGGCGCGTGCGAGATGCGATCGGACGCGACCCCGAGCACGTTCGCGAGCGAGCTCCGGTGGCCGAGCTCGACGATCACGGGCCTCCCACCGCGTCGCGCGGCCTCGATCGCCAGCGCGGCGGCGACCGTGGTCTTGCCCACGCCGCCCTTGCCCGTGAACAGGTGGAGGGGCGCGCCGAGCACGCCGCGCGTGAACGCCTCGCTCATCGCGTGAGGACGAACGGCGCCCAGGGCCCGAGCACGCCGCGCGCGTCGACGAACGCGACGTCGAAGCTCGCGCCCGGCGCCGGAACGGTGGATCCGAACGGAGACGTCCCACAGTGTCCGGAGCCCACGGCGACAGCCTCTTCGCCGCTCGTCAGCCAGCGCGCGTTGCCGTGCTCGCCGTGCGCGTCGGTCCATCGGAAGACGACGGCCACGTTCGCAGGCGCAGGCGTCGAGAGCACGAGGGAGGCCGACTGCGATGGCGACCAGCGTCCGGGCGACTCGCGGAAGACCAACCGACCGCTCGGCGCGGCGAGGGTTCGGTTCGGGAGCGTGCCTCCGACGACGACCGTCCCGGGCGTGTAGGGCGAGCTCCCGCGGGCCGCGCGCGTGACCTCGATCGCGTGGCGTCCGGCGCTCGCGTCACGCGGGATCTCGATCGCGAACACGAAGGCGGTCAGCGCACGAGGCGTGACCGGAGCTCGCGCGTGCGTGGCCTCGGAGACGAGGTGGAACGTGTCGCGCTGCGACTGCGTGGAGAGATAGAGCAGCACGACGCCGCCGGGAGGCACCGTCGACTCCGTGGGCGTGACGAGCATCGGTGGCTCGGGGCGCGGCGCCGCGCACGAGGCCTCGAGCTCGAGCGGCGCACCGAGCGAAGCCAGCGAGAGTGAGATCGCGAGGATCAGCGCGCGTGAAGAGCTCACCGCGCGATGGTGCGCCGCGCACCACGGCGCGACAAGCGCAGGCTCCTCCTGCGCATCGGGCTCAGCTCGTTCCCGTGCGCATGCGCCTCATGCGTCCATCGGGCACCGGTCCCGAGCGCGAGAGCCGATCGCGCAGCGTGGTCCGCGCGACCCCGATCGCGCGCGCCGCGGCCGACACCGAGCCGTGCTGCTCGACGAGGATGCGCGCCCCGAGCGGCGAGAGGTCGGTGAGGGCCTCCTGCCCCGAGATCTCCGCGATCGCGGTGCGCACGTCTTCGATGTGCACGACGCCGCTCGAGAGCGCCGCGGCGCCGAGCACCACCGAGCGCAGCTCACGCACGTTGCCCGGCCAGCCATACGAGACGAGAGACTCGAGGGCCTCCTGGCTCAGCTCGCGCGCGCCGAGGGTCGGCCGCGCTTGCTCGAGGAAGTGCGCCGCGAGCGCGCGGACGTCTTCGGGTCTCTCCGCGAGCGGTGGCACGTCGATGCGCGCGTGGACCAGGCGGTAGTAGAGATCCGAGCGGAACCCACCGCGGGCGACGAGGCTGCGCAGATCGCGATGCGTCGCGCACACGAGGCGCACGTCCACGCGCCGCTCGCTCTCGCCCCCCACGCGCCGCACGCTCCAGTTGTCGAGCACGCGGAGCAGTCGCGCCTGGATCGGCATGGAGAGCTCGCCGATCTCGTCGAGGAAGAGCGTGCCGCGGTCGGCCTGCTCGAACACACCGCGTCGCACGGCGTCGGCGCCCGTGAACGAGCCCTTCTCGTGACCGAAGAGCTCGCTCTCGACGAGATCGCGCGGGATCGCGGCCGCGTTGACGGCCACGAACGGCGCGGCGGCGCGGGGCCCTCGCGTGTGGAGCGCGCGGGCGATCCCTTCTTTGCCCGCGCCGCTCGGTCCCCACACGAGCACGGGCGCCATCGAGCGGGCGAGCGACTCGACGCGCCCGAGGATCTCGATCATCTGCCACGACGCCGCGATCAGACCGTCTGCCCGAGCATCGCCGCGCGCGCCGTGATCGACGACGAAGATCTCCGTGCGGCCGAGGCGCATCCGCGATCCGGGCGCGATGCGGCCGAGGCCCGTGCGCACGTTGTCGATCCACGTGCCGTTGCGGCTCCCGAGGTCGCGCACCCACGCGCTCTGTCGGTCGGGCTCGATGCGGCAGTGCACCGCGCTCACGGCCCGATCCGAGATCACGACGTCACAGCTGCTCGCGGAGCCGAGGGTGATCGGCGCGCCCTCGAGCCGCAGCCGCCGCGCGTCGCGCCCCCGCCCGACCACGAGCGTGAGCTTGTCGTGATCGTCGAGGCCGATGACGATGGGCTCGGTCGCGAGCGACAGCTCACGCGACCGAAGCGGATCGAGCGCCGGCGCGCGCGCCAGCGTGTAGCGCTCACCGAGCGGCAGCTCGACGCCCGGCGAGAGGCGCACGAGCGGTGCATCGCCCACGAGGTCGCGCGCGACGAGGGTTCCGTCGAGCCCTTCCTGCACGAGCCACGCGCGCGACGGCACGGCCGCGTCGTGCACGATCACGTCGCAGCTCGGTCCGCTGCCGACCTCGAGGGGCCGCTGCCCGACCGGAAACACCCGGAGCGGCTCGCCCCGGAACGAGAGAACGATGGCATCCATGGCGCTCTTCATCGCCACCTCGCGGCGCGGGTTGCGTGGTCAGCGCGATTTTTCTTCTCGCGCGTCCAATCCGAGCGTGAGTGGCGGGTCTCAGCACTCGGTCATGTCTCTGCATCGCGTCGGCCGCATCGCCTCGGCGCTCGCCGTCGTGGGCATGCTCGTGTCGATCGCGACGTCGGCCTCGCCCGCGCTCGCCCAGAGACGCGGCCCGCGCGCGGCCCCGACCGGACCGGCGACCTCCTCCCGGAGCGCGGCGCCCATCGCGCCAGCGCACCCCCGCTCCGGCGGCGGCGGCGACGATCCCAGCACGCACGCGCAGGGCCCCACGCTGCGGGAGCGGCCCACCGGTCCTCCGAGCGACCTGCGAACCGCGCACGATCGCTGCGTCCGCTCGCTCGTGCGCATCCAGCGCGAAGACGGCGGCATCGGCTCGGGCTGGGTCGCCGAGCTGGCCGGTCAGCGCGTCGTCGTCACCAACGCGCACGTCGCCCGTGGCGTGCGGACGGTGCGCGTCTGGGCCTACCGCGGCGACGGAGCGCTCGCCCACGTCCGCTACGTCTCGCCCAACATCGACCTCGCGATCCTCGCGCCCGAGGTCGAGCTCAGCTCCACCAACGACGACGGCGCCGCGCAGCCCGTCCCTGCCCTCGAGGTCGCCGCGATCGGCGCGCTCGTGCGTGGGGAGCGCGTGGTGCTCGGCGGGAACCCGGGCGGCCTCTACTTCATCACGACCGAAGGCGTGATCGCCGGCGTCGTGTCGGACACGCACGACTCGGACGAGGCCTGCGGCGTCGGCCACAACTGCGTCGTGCTCGACGGCGAAGGAGAGCTCGGCAGCTCCGGCGGTCCCGTCGTCGACGCGAGCGGCCGCGTGATCGGCATGCTCTGGGGCGTCTACACGGGCAGCTCGCTCTCGATCGCGATCCACGCGAGCACCCTCCAGCGAGAGCTCGACCTCGCGGCCCTGAGCCTCGCGAGGCGTCGACCGCGCCTGCCGAGACAGCCGTAGGGCTAGAGCCCCACCTTCTTCTGGATGCGGTCGACGGCGCGCTGCACCTGCTCGTCGTTGAGCATGAGCCCCGTGATCTTGCGGTGTGCGCTCATCACGGTCGTGTGGTCCTTGCCGCCGAAGCGGCGACCGATGTCGGGGTAGCTCAGGCGCAGCTTCTCGCGGGCGACGTACATCGCGATCATGCGCGGCAGGCTCACGCCGCGGTGACGGCGGTCGCCGAGCAGCTCCTTCATGCCGAGCCCGAAGAACTCGCACGTGGCGCGCTGGATGTCCTCGACGCTCGCCTGGCGGTCGTGCATCGCCATCGACGGCTCGCCGAGCATCGAGCGCGCGAGGTCGAGGTCGATCGACTTGTTCTCGACGTCGGCCCGCACGGCGAGGCGAAGGAGCGTCCCTTCCAGCTCGCGCACGTTGCTCTGCACGCGCTGCGCGACGAACAGCGCGACGGCGTCGTCGAGGAGGATCGACTCGGTCTCCGCCTTCTTGCGCAGGATCGCGATGCGCGTGTCGAGCTCGGGCGCCTGGATGTCGGCGACGAGGCCCCACTGGAAGCGCGAGATCAGGCGATCCTGCATCTCCTTGATCTGCTGCGGGTACACGTCGCTCGTGACGACGATCTGCTTGTCCGCGTGGTAGAGCGCGTTGAACGTGTGGAAGAACTCTTCCTGCGTCTGCTCGCGCCCCGCGAGGAACTGGATGTCGTCGATGACGAGCACGTCGCAGCTCGTGCGGTAGCGGGCGCGGAACTCGTCGATGCGTCGGTGCTGGAGCGCCGAGATGAACTCGTTCGTGAAGCGCTCCGCCGAGAGGAAGAGCACGCGCGCGCTCGGTCGGTCTTCACGCACGCGGTGACCCACGGCGTTGACGAGGTGCGTCTTGCCGAGGCCGACCTTCGAGTAGATGAAGAGCGGGTTGTACCGCTTGCCCGGTGAGCTCGACGACGCGATCGAGGCCGCGTGCGCGAGCTGGTTCGACGGCCCGACGATGAACGACTCGAAGCGGTAGCGCGGGTTGAGGGAGTAGTCGCCGTCGGCCTGCGGAGGAACGACGGGCCGCGGCAGAGCGGCCTCGAGCGAGGGACCCGGCGCCCTTCGCGGCCCCGGATCGCGCGGCGCCGGATCGAGCGCCGTCGCGGGGGGATCGAAGGACAGCTCACCCGTGCGTCGGTCGCGCGCGCGCGCGGTCGGTCGCACGGACGCGCGTCGCGGCGCGATGGCGTCTTGTCGGGCCTGCCAGCCAGCGAGTGGGCTGGTCGAGGGTGCCGAGGGCGGCTCGGAGGCGAGCTCGAGCTGATGAGCGCCCGAGTCGTGGCTCGAGGTGGGCTCCGACGTGGTGTTGTGCGAGGGGGCCTCGCTCCCTGCACGGGCGTCCTGTGCATCGATGACCCAGTCGATCTCCGAGCAGGACTGGCCGGACAGGCGCGTCATCGTCTCGAGGAGATCCGGGAGATAGCGGGGCGAGATCCAATCGGCGAAGAAGCGGTGCGGGATGCGAACCCGCAGCACCGGCGACTCGAGCGAGACGAACCGCAGGGGCGCGAGCCACGCGACGAACGTGTGCTCCGACAGGCGTCCGCGGAGCTCTTCGAGCGCTGCTTCCCACACCATGTGCATGCCGAAAAACCCAATCACAACGAATGGTTGACGGACTACACCCCAACCTATCCACAGGCTGGTGTGCATTGCGGCTCCGAGTGCAGGAGCCGGTCGGCGCCCGGAGGCGGGCGAAGGACCCGGAGGCGAGTCCTCTAGACGCGGTGAGCTGAGATCCGAGTGGAGTGATCCTGTCGAGCACCGCCCCCCTTGTTGGGGCCCGGCGTGGCTGGATCCGGAGTGACACGGACCAGCCAACGACTCGACAAACTCGGTGCGAAGCTCGGCTTCGACCGCGAAGGGACCGGACGCTAGCAAAGCGATCGTGAGGCGTCTACGGGAGATCGTCGTGTAGTTCGTAACTCATCAGGAACACTGATGTTTCCACCCTGAGTTGGACGTCGCTCGGAGGGTCGCTCGGAGGCGCCTCGGAGGGGCCTCCGGGCAAGTGCCCGAGATCACGGATGATCCGGCCCTCGCGCGTGATCCTGGGGTGGGGATCGCGCGTGATCCCCCGGTGATCACGGATGCTTGCCTACGATCGGCGTCCGGAATTCGCGGGCGATTTTTTGGACGTGGCCTGCACCTGTGGGAATCCTCGGGCCGCTCTCGACCGTCGGCGCGACACGACATAGGGAGCGCCTGCCACCCCCTGACGAGGTCCGGTCCATGGATTCGACGCTCCGCCCCCTCCGCATCCTCGCCACACACGCGGGACTCCTCCTCGCCCTCGCGGCGCCCCTCTCGGTCGCGTCGAGCGCGCTCGCCCAGGAGGCGATGCCCTTCCCGCCGCAGGACGAGTACGAGACGCCGCGCGCGATGGCGATGGGCCTCGGAGCGCGCGCCTCGGCGGCGTCGACCTCGGCGCTCGCGACCAACCCCGCGAACCTCGCGCTCGGTCGCCTCTACCACGTGGAGACCGCGGTCGGTTACGTACCGCAGCACACGAATTTCACGTTCGGAGCGGGCATCATCGACGGCTTCAGCTCGCCCGTCGCGCTCGGTGTTCAGTACCGCTACGTGCTCGGCAACGGCCAGTACGGCCACTCCGGCATGGACGGTCGCGTGGGTCTCGCCTACGCGTTCTCCGAGGCGTTCTCGATCGGCGTCAGCGGCCGCTACCACTCGTTCCAGCGCGAGGGGCAGCAGGAAGGCGACACGCGAGGACCGTACGCCGAGGGCGTGAACATCGACGCGTCCATCCGCCTCACGCCGGTGACCGGGCTCCACATCGCGGCGATCGGACAGAACCTCATCGACTACGGCACGCCGTACATCGCGCGTCTCGTCGGCGGCAGCATCTCGTACACGTTCGAGAACGTGCTGACGCTCGCCGTGGACGGCTTCGCCGACCTCTCCACGTTCCACGACGCGATGGGCAACCTGCGTCCCGAGATGCTGATCGGCGGCGCAGCCGAGGTCTTCACGGGCGAGGTGCCCATCCGCGCCGGCTACTTCTACGACTCGGGGCGCGGCATCCACTACGTCACCGCAGGCGTCGGCTACGTGCGGCCCGAGTTCGGCATCGACCTCGCGTGGCGCCAGCAGGTGGCCGGCGACGACGACAGCTGGGTGACCCTCTCGTTCCGCTACTTCGTGCACTGAGAGACCGAGAAACTTTCGTTTCTCGGGATCGAATCGTCGTACGGGGTT
>CAZCVE010000117.1:0-9417 GCA_964502175.1 uncultured Sandaracinaceae bacterium | reverse complement strand
CACGCCCGCCGCCTTCAAGGCCGCGCGCGGCTGACGACCGCGCTCCCGCCGATGATTCGGACCGACTTCGACGTCATCCCGGCTTTGCCGATCGGTCACATCACGTCTCGCGCGGCACCCTCGCGCGACTGATCTCGGGTCGATCAGCCCCCGTGCATTCACAGACCGCTCGCTCGCATGGCTTCTTCTCTTCCGACTCGCGCGGCGCTCACAGACGACCCGCTCGCGTGGGCTCTACTGGTCCAGTCATCCCGACCGAGAGGCACGCGCCGCGAACATCGCCTCTGGAAGGCACGGCCTCCTCGCGTCTGCCCTCGGCCCCTGTCCGACGCGGACGCCGACGATTCGCCGCGAGGATCCCACCCGTGAGGCACGACCCATCGCGACGAAGCCCAGCACCGCGAGCCGGAATACGCGACCGTACTCGACACGACTCGCCGGCTGGCGCTTCTGGGGTGATGCTCCTGGGGCTGACGCGCGCACCGCGGGGTGGCGCGCCCCCAACGCTGCACGATCGGAGCGTAGCCGACATGCCCGCGCGCGGGTCGGACGCTATCCTCGTCGCACCATGCGTCACCTCCTCGTCGTCGCGCTCTCCATCACGCTCGTGTCGGTGGCCGCCGCCTGCAGCAGCGGCGCGAGCGCAGAGAACGTCGAGCCGGGCGCGGCGGCGAGCGTCGATCTCGCGAGCGCGGGCGAGGTGATCGATCCGCCGTTCGCGGTGCGCGGCGAGGCCGAGGGCTTGATGCTCACGTGGTTCGACGCGGAGGGCACGCACCTCGCAGAGCGACGCGCCGACGTGCCCGAGGCCGCGCGCGCCGAGGTGCGCGTCGACTCGGCGTCGCTCGCGCCCGACGATCGCGATCCCGATCACGTGCTCGTCGCCGATCTCCGTGAGGCGAGCGAAGGCGGCAGCTACGTGGTGCGACGCGTGACGCGCGATCAGTTCGACGCCCGCGTGCGCGGCGCGCGTGAAGCGGCGGTCGCCGCCAACACCGCGGCGGCAGGGGAGATCGTCGTCTTCGGCGCGTCGTGGTGCGGCGCGTGTCGTCAGGCCGAGGCGCACCTCCGCGAGCGCGGCGTGGCGTTCGAGGAGCGCGACATCGAGGCCGATCCTTCGGCGCGACAGGACATGATCCGACGCGCGCGCGCCGCGGGCATCACGCCCAACGGCATCCCCGTGATCGACGTGCGCGGGCGCGTGATGCAGGGCTTCGACGCGCGCGCGATCGATCGCGCGATCGAGGAGACCGGCGGCGTCGGCGGCGCGCCCTCCTCCACCCCCACCGCCCCGCACGGCGCGACGGGTGGCAGCGGCGTGACGATCTGATTCCGTCAAGAGATCCGCACCCCCCGCGGATCGTCGCTGAAAACTGGAGCGCCCGTCGGAAGGGCGCGAGCATTCGAGCCGTCGATGACGGTCATCCCGCTCCATCCGCACCTGCGCCGCTCCACCGGCGCGGAACGCCGCTTCCAACCCTCCGACCTCGCTCGGCCCGAGCCGGTCGCGTCGCCTCTCGAGGTGCTCGTGTCGGACGCCACCCGGCGCGGCCGCGCCGTCGCGAGCTGGCTCGAGACCCTCGTCGGGGCGAGCCCGCACGAGCTCGCTCCGCAGGCGCTGAGTCCGGTGCACCTCGCGCGCGGCACGCGCGGCGAGAGCGCCAACGACCCGTCGGGTGAGGGGCTCGATCTGCCCTCGCCGCGCGACGTGCTCAACGCGCTCATCGCGATGGCCGACGGCACGCGCAAGAAGGCGCTGGTTCCGTTCGCGGGCCTGCCGCTCGAGATGGCGCTCCTGCGCCGCGGCGCGAACGTGCTCGTGAGCCTCTATCACACGGAGGCTGCGCCGGACGTGCTCGTGCTCGATCGCCGCGTGCCGCTCGAGCAGGCGCTCGAGTCGACGTGCCGCGCGCTCGAGCTGCTCGAGCCGGGCATGCACGATCGCCTGCTCGCGCGCGCCCGTGAGCTCGACATCGTGGAGGAGCGCGACACGGGCCTCTCGGCCACGCGTCAGCGCGGCGGTGTCCTCGAGGATCCGGGCGAGCGCGAGACGCTGGCCTTCGGCTTCGAGGCCGCGATCTTTCCTTCGCAAGAGATGCCGCGCGACGGCGTCTCGCACGCCGACGTGCACGCGATGCTCTTCGGCGGCCAGCTCTGGGCGTGGGTGCGCGGCCGTCGCGTGACGCTCGTGCGCAGCGGCCCCGTGCTCCTCGCGGTGCAGCGCATGGTGAGCGCGATCGGCGCGCTCGTGACCGCGTGGGAAGAAGACCGCGCGCTCCACGTGCGGCTCCGCTCGGGCTCGTTCCTCGTGGGCGTGCGCCGCGATCGCAAGGACGCGAGCGAGATCGCGCTGACGCTCGGCTGCGAAGACGACGGCGCGATCACGATCCCCGCGCTCGCGATCGAAGACGCGTGCATGCCGGTGCTTCGTCTCGCGGCGGAGATGCTGCGCGCGCTCGTGACCATCGATCGCATGCAGGGACGCAACCTCCGCATCGCGTCGCTGCGCGAAGAGGTCCGCCGCCTGCGCCGCATCGTGCGCACGCGGAGCAAGCGCGTCGGCTTCACGAACGAGGACCCCGAGCGGCTGCGCTCGATGAGCCTCTCGCTCGAGAGCGAGCTCCCTCTGGCGCGTCACGAGCGCGGCGACGAGCGCGCACCGGGCGCGCTGCGCTTCGCGGCGCGGTGGAACGTCGTGATCGACGGCCTCGACGCGACGACGACCTACTTCTGCGGCGATCGGCTCGTGCTCTCGAACGAGCGCCGCGTGCTCGCGCTCCACCGCGACGACGGCCAGTGCCTCTGGCAGCACGAGGGCGCCGCGCAGTCTGCGTTCCTCGCCGATCAGTCGATCGTTCGCCTCGGCGTCGATGGCCTCGTCGAGATCCGCGAGCTCGCGACGGGCGAGCTCACGCACCGCGTGCGCCTCGCTCCGCGCGTGGGCGGCGCGCCCACCGGCGTGTTCGTCGGCGGCGGACAGATGCCTCCGATCGCGCTCGTCGCCGAGGGCCGTGATCGCCTCGCCGCGATCGATCTCCGCACGGGCGAGCTGCGCTTCCGCTACACCGCGCGCTCACCGGGTACGTTCCGCCTGCGTCGCGCGGGCCGCCTCGTGCTCGCGGTGAACGGCGACGGCAACATCGACGCGATCGACGTCGTGAGCGGCGAGGTCCTCTGGCGTCACTCGTCGGCCGCCAAGTTCTGCCTCACGCCCACGACCCACGGATCGCTCGCGATCGCGGTGTCGGGCGAGCCCGGCCGCGGCGACGCGACGCTGTTCGGTCTCGATCTGCCGAGCGGTGAGCTCGTCCACCGACAGCCGCTCGGCGGCCCGGTCGCGACCGCGCCGCAGGTGCTCGACGAGCACCTCGTCATCGCGCTCACGGGCGCGCGCCGCGGCGTGCTCGCGTCGCACGATCCGCAGACGGGCGAGCTGCGCTGGGCGATCCCCGATCCGGGTGTCGGCACCGGCGGCGGCATCGTCTCGACCGACCGCGCGATCTTCGTGAACTCGCCGAGCGGCAAGCTCGTCGCGCTCGATCCGCAGAGCGGCGACACGCTCTTCACGCGCCTGCTCTCGAACCCCGTCACCGACGACGTGCCGCGTCGTCTCACGCCGCTCGTGCGCGGTGGCGCGCTCTTCGTGCCGTCGGCCGCGGTGCACGTGCTCCGTCCGTCGGACGGCTCGGTGATCGGCGCGCCGCCTCCGTGCGAGCTCGTGCCGGACTCGCTGCACGTCGACGAGCGCGGGTGGATGTACGTCGCCGAAGAGAGCGGACACCTCGTGGCGCTCGCTCCAGTGCAGGCGCTCCGCCTCGTCGTCAGCCGCAGCTGAGCTTGATCTCGATGGCCGCGCGGTGGCTCACTCTCGGTGTGCGCCCCCGCGTCGCGATCGGCCTCTTCGTCACGACCTCCGCGCTCGCGGCGTCGGCCTGCACGCCGCTGCGCCCGCTCGACGAGGACGCCGCCATCGGCCCGATCGACGCCGCGACGCGCGACGCGGGCCCTTCGACGGACACGGCGACCGATGCGCCGCGCGACGCACGGATCGCGACCGACGCGACGTTCGATGCGCCAGGCCTCGACGCTCCGCAGCCCGACGCGTTCAGCCCCGACGCGTGGGCGCCCGACGCCTTCGCGCCCGCGGACGCCTACGCCGTACCCGACGCCCGAGTGAGCATGACGCCCATTCGTCCGAGCGCGCCGGGGAGCGTGGTCTTCAGCGAGCTGATGATCGATCCCACGGGAGGCGAGTCCGACGAGTGGGTCGAGCTCTACAACCCATCGTCCGCGCAGAGCTACGACCTCCGCGGCTGCATGTTCGACGGCATGTCCACGTCGCACACGATCGCCGCGGACTTCGTGATCATTCCGCGCGCGTACGGCACCGCCGTGGCCGCGCGCGAGCCCGAGTTCGAGCCCGACTACATCTACGGCACACGTGCGTTCCTGCTCGAAGACATCAGCGATCGCGTCGCGCTCGTCTGCGGCGGTGTCGTGATCGACGAGGTCCTCTACAACCGGACGTTCCCGATCCTCGAGTCGCGCAGCATCATGGTCGAGTCGGGCGTGCTCGGAGGCGTGAACCCGCACTCGGGCAACGACAACCCGGACGGCTGGTGCAGCGCGCCCGAGACCGCACGCTACTCGCTCCGCAACTACGGCACGCCGGGCGAGATGAACGTCTGCCCGCCCTGACGTGCTGCGTGGCTGAGGTGCTACGTGGCGGACGCGCGACGCTCGGCTGCGCGCCTCTCCGCGATCACGGCGACGAGCACGGCCTGCACCGCGCGCGCGTCGAGACCCACGAGGTGACCGAGCTCGTCGACGAGATCGGGCATGCCCGCGCGCAAGAGCGTGGGGTGCGTGATCGGACACTCGAGCGTTCCGTCGTGCACGCGCGCGAGGATCCGCGTGAGCTTGTCCGTCGGCACGTGCGCGAGCCCTCCCCCGCCGAACGCGGGTCGCTTCGTCGTCACTGCTGCGCTCCGTCGGTCGTCGTCGTCGTCGTGCTCGCCGCGGGCGCGTCGTCCGAGTCCGGCGTGTGCGAGTACACGCGGAACACCTCTTCGCCGCGGTCTTCGCACCACTCGGACCACGTGGTCCACTGCGGTCCCTCGGTGCTGCCCGCGAGCTCTTCGAACGCCGCGAGACAGAAGCGGTAGGCCTCGAGCGCGCGACGCGCGAGCGGCATGAGCGCCTCGTCGAGCGACTGGCTGTAGATCGCGAGCAGCTCCGCGTCGCTCACGATCGAAGGCGGGATCGGCGCGCCGCGCGCTTCGGCCGCGGTCTGCTCGTGGAAGTAGCCGAGGAGGCCCGCCGCGACGCCGCGCTCCCACGGAGGCGCGCCCTCGAGATCACCCGCGTGGCCCTCGGCGCGACCGCCCGCCTCGATGCGCGCGCTGAGCCACGGCGCGAACGCCTCGCCGTACCACGCACGCAGAGCCTCTTCGTCGGCGGCGGGCGGCGGCTCGGGCGGACGCTGCGCGATCGCGGTCTCGACCTCGAGCCAGATCGCCTGCGTCGGCTGCGCGAGCCGGTCGCGCGCGATCGCCGGCTGCGGCACGGGGACGGGCGTCGTCGTGTAGAGCGTGCGCGGACCCTCGACCTCGCCACCGGTGGTGTCGGTCGTCGTCGTGGTCGTCGTGTCGGTCGTGGTGGTGCTCGACGCGCCGCCTCCGCAGCCGATCGCGAGGACGCCCAAGAGCGGGCTGAAGAGCACGGTGGAGAGAGACATCGAGGTGCGCATGGCGGCGCGAGCGTAGGGCATGCGTGCTCGACAGCCCAGGGCCGCGTGGGTTCCGTTGGCCACGCACGAGACGGCCTGCAACAGTCTCTGCGTGTCCGCCCCGCGCACCCTTGGTCCGAGCCGCAAGAGCGTCGCCCCGTCGCTCCTCCCGCTGGGCCTCGTGCTCGGCTTCTCGGTGGGCCTCGTCGGCTGCGAAGACCGCACGCGCAACGAGGCGATGATCTTCATCACCCGCTACGACGCGCTCGACCTCGACGCGCCGATCGAAGAGCGACGCGAGGCCGTGACCGCGCTGCGCGGTCTGGTGCTCACGAGCGCCGACGTGATCTCGGCGCGCGACGCGTGCGCCGAGGCGTACGAGGCCGAGATCCGCGCCGAAGATCAGCACTCCGAGGCGACGACCCAGCTGATCCAGGCGTCGGCCGGCGGCGCCGAGAACGTCCCCACCGAGGCCGCTGCGCGCATCGAGGCCGCGATCCAGAGCTCACAAGAGGCGATCGAGCGCACGCGAGAGCTCTTCCCGCGCTGCGAGCGCGAGGCCCGCGCGCTGCGTCTCCGCTTCTCCGCGCCGCGCCCGACGCAGCGATGATCGACGACGCCTCGCGCCCTCGACGTGCCGAGGGGAGCGTGCCGAAGTCGCCGGTGCCCAACTCACGGGTCCTCTGGGCGTTGGCGATCGGGGCGCTCGCGATCGGCTTCGCCGCGCCCTTCTTTCGTCGCGCCGAGCCGATCGATCCGCTGCTCGCCTCGGCCGTTCGTCTCGCGCTCGCCGCGCTCCTGATGAGCCCTGCGCTGCCGCGCGCACGACGCGAAGGAAAGCTCTCGCCTCGCACCGTGCGATGGGCCGCGATCGCCGGGCTGCTCTACGCGGTGCACTTCGGCACGTGGGTCGCCTCGCTCGGGATGACGAGCGTCACCGCCTCCGTGACGCTCGTCACCGCCACGCCGCTCTTGCTCGCCGTGATCGGGTGGCTCGCCGGCAAGGACGCGCCGCACGCGCGCCTCTGGATCGGCCTGTCGCTCGCCACCGTCGGCACGATCGTGATCGGCGCGGCCGACGCCAGCGCCTCGATGAACGCGCTGCTCGGCGACGCGCTGGCGCTCGTCGGCGCCGTGGCGATGGCGCTCATCCTCCTCGTCATCCGCCGCGAGCAAGCGCACCTCGAGGCCGTCTCGTTCTCGTCGATCGCCGCGCTCGCCGGCGCGCTCGCGCTCGCGCTCGTGATGGTGATCCGCGGCGCGGCCCAGGGCGCATGGCCCGACGCGCCCAGCGCCGAGTCGCTGCTGTGGGTCGCGGCGACGGCGCTGATCTCGCAGCTGATCGGCCACACCGCGCTCACGTGGGCCACGCAGCACACGACGCCGACGGTCGTGGGCCTCGCGACCACGGCCGAGCCGGTGATCGCCGCGATCGTGACCTTCGTGTGGCTCGGCGAGATCCCGACGTGGCTCGTGATCGCAGGCTCGGCGATCACGCTGCTCGGCGTGATCGTCGGCATGACTGGCCGCGCTCCGCCAACGAGCACCGGACCGCACAGCGATCACGGAACTCGGGACTAGCTGCGGCCCGAAGGACGCGCCACGAACGGTGCCGGTCCGCCTCCAGTCTGTGGGGTTGCGCGGGTTGCGCGGAGGGGCCAAGTCCAATGAATCAATCGACCAGGGGCGGGACCTGTGGGTCAACCGGGTACGCGATTGCCGGCGCTTCAGTGGAGGGGTAGCAGACGTCCATCACACACACCTCCTGTGATGCACACCACTGCATGGTGTCCACACAGTACTGTGGGAACGTCTCCTGTCGCACGCACAACCCTACCTCGCGGTCGGCGTCCGGACGCGTGAAGCGAACGCAGTACCGTCCGCTCGCCGGCCAGCCACAGGCCGAGGCGTCACTTGGATCACAGACTTGATCGCAGTGGCCAACCCCAGGCGAAGAGAGACCACACATCCAGCCCTCTGGGCAAGCGCGGTCTTCTCGGTGCGGGGATAGGACTTCGCATCCCGGCACGCAGGCCGACGGATGGCAGACGAGGCCTTCGGCGCAAGGGTCCGAGAGTCCGCTTCCACGACAGTTCTCCCCGACTCCGAGGGATCCTCCGAGGTCGCATACGGACGTGCGCGGAGCCGAGACGTACGTCAGGAGTCTACAGATCTGACCCCCAGGACAATCGCTCCTTCGGTCGCACGTCGACATGCACACGGAGGGTGCCCCCGTCGGACCCTGGTCGACGACACAGAATTGTCCGGCAGGGCATACCCGATCGTCGGTGCAGGGCAGCCCAGGCGCAGGTGAACAGGAAGAGGTTGTTCCCGCAACGATGAGCATCAGAATCGTGGAGCGCACCCCGGATCTAGTCATGCGGTCTCCTCTCGAAGCATCCCGAGTAGAGGTGCTCGAAGCGAAACGTGTCGAGCCAAGCCTGAGAGGCCGCACACCGCGTGCGCTCGGGGACCTGCTCGGCGGACAAGCACTCGTAGTCGGCAGTGTTTCCCCAGCAAACGAGCCCCTCGTCGCAAGGCGCGCTCATGAGGCCGTAGGGCCAGCATTCGCGAACCTGCTCTGCGATCCGACACTGCCCCTCGAAACAGACGAAGCCCTCCGGGCAGGCTTCGTCGTCTGGATGGCACACCGGTGAGCACGTTCGTCCGATACACGCGCTGTCAGGAGGGCAGTCGGCGTGGTCGTCGCACAGGTCGGCGGTACACGAGCCGCGGGTTCCGGGACCACGGATTCGACACGCCATTCCGGCGGGGCAGTCCAGCGGAGAGGCACAGCCCCCCGCCGGCGCGGTGAGCCGGCCCGGGAAGCACGCGCCGTGACCGCAGAAGAGACCATCGGGGCAGAGCTCGTCGGTCGAGGGCGCGGACGAGCAGGGAACGGCGCACAGCCGTTCCCTGTCGCCAACGAGGAACTGCTCACACTCTTCGTCGGGCTCGCACTCCGCTTGCGTCGTGCACACACGCCGAGATCGCCGTGGCGCATCTGACGCGGCAGCGTCCGGCAGCCCACCGTCGGCCGGGCGAGCTACGCCATAGCAGCCACCGACGGCCAGACCGATCGCTGCGAGGATCACATCAGATCGCATGACGTCGGTTGCGGATCGAGGGGCAGGCACGACGCACTCGTCGAGCAGAGGCTGCACGCCGAGCCATCCAAACCGCGAGGTCCGCACACCCCTTCTGTTCGCAGCGACAGGCTGCCTTCCGGACTGACGCCGGGGAAACATGCCAGGCACAGATTCGGATGCGGTTGGAGCGCTGCGTAGCACCCGTCCGGGTCTCCTCCTGGTATGCCGGGGGCCCAACAGGCCTCCGAGCGCTGGCAGCCGATGATGGGCAGGCCGTCGGACACGGACACCAGACTGGGACCCCACGACCCGCTGTTGATGGTGGGACCGACGGCTCCCCCAGGCGGTGGCCCCGCGTTCCCCGTGCATGTGAAGCCGCCACACTGTTCGTTGATCAGGACTCCACTGCAGCTCGACGGATCCTGGGCGCTCACGCAGTCGCCACTCGTTCCGCATTGCTCCACGTAACAGGACCGCAGACCGAGCGGCACGAGCGGGTCACCAATGCATCCGCCGTACCCGACGACATCGAAGCTCAGCGTGCTCGCTTCAGCGGCGGCCTGAGACGGATCCACCTCGCGGCGGGATCGTGATCCAGCG
>CAZCVE010000116.1:0-9541 GCA_964502175.1 uncultured Sandaracinaceae bacterium | reverse complement strand
GACGCCTTCCTTGCCGACCTTGTCCATCGCCTCGGCGAGGAGCTTGCCGATCGTGGTGTCGCCGTTCGCGCTGATCGTTCCGACCTGCGCGATCTCCTTCGGATCCTTGGTCGTCTTGCTGAGCTTGGTCAGCGACTCGGTGATCGCGGCGACGGCCTTGTCGATGCCGCGCTTGAGCTCCATCGGGTTGTGGCCCGCGGCCACCATCTTCGAGCCCTCGCGGTAGATCGCCTGCGCGAGCACCGTGGCGGTCGTGGTGCCGTCACCCGCGACGTCGCTCGTCTTGCTCGCGACCTCGCGCACCATCTGCGCGCCCATGTTCTCGAACTTGTCCGCGAGCTCGATCTCCTTGGCGACGGTGACGCCGTCCTTGGTGACCGTCGGCGCGCCGAAGCTCTTCTCGATCACGACGTTGCGGCCCTTGGGGCCGAGCGTGACCTTGACCGCGTTCGCGAGCGTGTTGACGCCGCAGAGGATGCGCTCGCGTGCCGAGCCTTCGTAGAGGATTTCCTTGGCTGCCATGTTCGTTCTCTTCTTTCTGGGATCAGGGGTTCGAAAAACAATGTGCTCGCGCGAGGCGCAGCGAGGCGCGCCACCCACGCGAGCAGAGCCTCACTCGACGATGCCGAGGATCTCTTCCTCGCGGAGGATGAGGTGCTCCTCACCGTCGATCTTCACCTCGGTGCCGGCGTACTTGCCGAAGAGCACGCGGTCGCCCGCCTTCACCTGGAGCGCGCGGACCTTGCCGTCGTCGAGCACCTTGCCGTTGCCCGCGGCGACGACCTTGCCCTCGATCGGCTTCTCCTTCGCCGAGTCCGGGATGATGATCCCACCCTTGGTCTTCTCTTCTTCCTTCACGCGCTGAACCAGCACGCGGTCGTGGAGCGGACGAATCGCCATCTCTAGCCTCCTCAGGGAACGGTCTTGTCGAACATCGGGGCGTGTCTTCCGCGTCGCGGGGCTCACGCCGTGGTGGGTTCGTTGGCACTCGCAGAGGCCGAGTGCTAGCGGGGCGCGGACACTAAGGCGGCCGACGACGAGATCAAACGCGACTCCGGCCCCGCTGTGAGGGACATCACGAGGGATCAGCACTCGACGTCGGCGAGTGCCAGCCGCAAGTGTCCGGGAACGCTGCGAAATTTCCTGAACTTCGCGGCCTCGTGGTACGTCGGAAGGGTGTGGCGTTCTGCTTCGGCGGGCCGTCGGAGGCCGCTGAGGGACGTCGCAGGAGGTCGGAGTATGACCATCGAGATGTTCGGCGACGTGCGGGGTTGGTTCCACGAGCGACTCAGCGGCTGCATGGCAGCGCGGGGTCTCGAGACGAGCCCGGAGACGACCTTCTACCTGGTCGAGCTCCTCGCCTCGGTCGGCCTCTCGCGCCGCGAGAGCCTGTGCGGTCGGCCGCTGGTGATGATCCTCGCCGAGGCCTCCGAGGCCGAAGGACACGAGCGTCTGCGCCTCTTCCGCACCCTCGGGGACGAGGCGCTCTACGTGGGCGGCTTCTTCGCCGATCAGCTCGAGCGTCGCGGCGTCACCGACGCGTACGTCGCGCGCCTCGGCACGCAGGCGTACGAGACGGCGAGCCAGCTCGCGTCGCGCAGCGCGCAAGAGGCGGCGCGCATCGAGGTGTACCGCGAGCTCGCCGATCACTTCGCGCCGCTCGCGCGCGTGCTCGACGACGTGCGCGAGAGCACCGCGCTCCGCACGCCTCAAGACATCGTGCGCCTCTACGACAAGTGGCGACGCACCGGCTCACCGCGCATCGCGGAGCGCCTCACGGCCGAGGGCGTGTATCCGTCGCTCAGCGGCCGCAAGACCGACACGGTGCATTGAGGTGAGCGTGGGCTCGCCTCTCGAGCAGGGCTCGCTCGCGCACGTGCAAGAGGCGCTGAGTCGCGTCTACGACCTGCGCCTCGCGGTGTCCGTCGACGACTTCGCGTGCGACGAGACGCTCGCGCGCTCGCTCGGCGGCGACGACGCGATCCGACGACGCGAGGTGCTGTTCGTGGTCGAGGACGACGACGGCGCGCACGTCGGTCTCTATCTCGATCCCGAGGCGCGCCGCGCGGCGGGTGAGCCGAGCGCGTGGAGCCGACACTTCGAGTCGATGTGCCTCGCCACCGAAGGCGTCAGCCACTTCGTGCTCGTTCACTTCCGCGCGGAGCAGGCCGCGCAGGTGCGCGAGCTCGAGCTCGAGCTCCAGGCCGAGATCGACAAGTACGCGACGAGCGTGCTCGCAGGCGCCGGCGACGTGATCGCGCGCGGCAACGAGGCGCTGCTCGCGGGCAACGGCGTGGCGCTCTTTCGCGCGCGCTCCCGCCTCGTGAGGCAGCGGTTGTTCGAGCAGTCCGAGCTGATCGACGCGCCCGGCACCGAGCGCGCGGAGCGCTACCGGACCGCGACGCAGCTCGCGGACCGCTACACGCGCTGGCTCGAGCGCACGCACGTCGAGCGCGGCGATCTGAGGGGCCTCGTCACGGAGCTCCGCCGCTTCTACCGACTCGGCTTCGACGACAAGCTCGAGCGCTGCCGATCGACCTGACGCGGCGCTGGGACGCTGGCCCGATCGCCTCGCGCGAAGTGGTCTGTCCGATGGACAACGCCGCAGCGTCTTGCTAGGAGTCGCGTCCTTCGGCGCCGTAGCCAAGTGGTTAGGCAAAGGTTTGCAAAACCTTCATACAGCGGTTCGAATCCGCTCGGCGCCTTGAAGATCAGTGCTCGAACCATCGCCTCCGCGTGACCCACGCGGGGGCGATTGTGTTCGAGACTCTCGGCGTCAGTACGTGTTGTTCGTGCAGCGCACGTCGAGCTCTTCGCGATCCACCACCATCTCGACCACGGGGAGCGCGGCGGGCGCGAGCACGACCGGCACGTGGATGCGGCGCTCGATCGGATCTTCGCCGGGTGACGGCATGTGGTCGCAGTGGCGCTCCACGAGCACCGAGCGGCGATCGACCGTGCGCAGCGTGACCGACACGGCGACGAGCGTGCCGCTCGGATCGCGCGCGAGGCGATGACGCTCGTCGACGCGGGCGAGCTGGAGCTGGGTGTCGTCGGGGCGCCGGGCGAGGACGAGATCGACCTGGTCGCGGTAGAGCGAGCACACGTCGCCGAGCCACGCGGTGACCGTGATCGGCTCGACGCGCGCGGTGCCCGCGGTGGTGGCGGGCGCGAGCCGGAGCGAGGCCGGCGCGAGCGCGCCGACGTCGTCGATCGTCGGCTGGTGCTCTCGGCAGGCGCGGCGCGTCTCCTGGTCGATCGACACGAAGAGCCGCTCGTCGTCGACGAACCGAAACCCACGAGCCTCGAGCTCGCCCGCGGCCAGCGCGTAGCGCGCGTCGTTACGAGCGCCCACCTCGCCCGCGAGCCGCGAGAAGTCCTGCTCGGAGATCGCGCCGCAGCCAGTGATCGAGAGGGCGACCGCGAGCGCGACCGGGCCGCGGGCCGGCACGATCAACCGACCTCTCCGCCCGCGTCTCCTGCGCCCGCATCTCCTGCGCTCGCGGCGTCCACCGTGTCGGCGTCCATCGAGGCGCCGGCTTCGGTCCCTGCGTCGACCGGGCCTGCATCCAACGAGCCCGCGTCCAACGAGCCCGCGTCACGCGCTCCCGCGTCTCTGGGGCCGGCTTCGATCGGCGCTGCGTCGAAGGGACCCGCGTCCGGGATCGTGAAGTCCACGCAGACGCCGCTCCTGCAGTCCTCGAACGGTCCGCAGCGGCGGTTGCAGCCGCCGCAGTTGAGGTCGTCGCTCGTCGTGTCGACGCACGACGCCACGTCGAAGACGTCGAGGCAGCACACGTCGGTCTCGGTGCCCGCGCAGAGGTCGCCGTCGAGGCCGCAGCGGCAGAGCCCCGCTTCGCAGCGGTTGGCCTGGAGCGCGTCGCACAGCTGGCCGCAGCCGCCGCAGTCGCCGAAGTCGCGGCCGAGGTTCGCGCAGCGCTCGGTGCGGCCGTCGGGCGCGGGTGGACAGCACGTCGACGCGTCGTCGCCCGTGCAGCCGATCGCGAACGCCCCACAGCTGCACTGCATCGCGATGCAGCGGTCGCCGCGGTTCGTCGCCACGCAGTCGAGCCCGCAGAGCCCGCAGTTGGTCACGTCGTGCGTGACGTCGATGCACTCGTCGACGCCTTCGTCGCTCGTGCAGCACCGCTCCATCGTCGTGCTGCAGGTGACGCCGCAGCGGCGCGCGTCGAAGTTCGCGTCGGTCCCGACGTCTCCCGCGGGCGCGTCCATCTCGCTGGCGTCGGGCACGAGGGGCTGGGGAGGACAGCCCGACAGGCCGAGCCCGACGAGCGAAGCGAGAACGACGCGGAGGAGGGCGCGGATCACGGGGCCTCATCCTGATCGCGAACGAAGCCGCGCACCACTCGAACGTGGTCGCCCTCGCGCCGCGCGATCGCCACGAGCGTGTCGTCGCGGACGAGTTTGCAGGCGGCGCCCTCGATGAGCGCGTCCATGCCGGGAGGTGCGAGCGGCTTGCCGTGTCGCGCGTCGCGCTCGAGGGCCTCGTCGAGGCGCAGCGTCGTGAGCGACGGCACCGCGTCGAGCAACGAGACGCACCGACCCTGGAGCGCGCTCGTCAGCGCGTCTCTCGCGCCCTCGACGCCCTTCGCGCCGTCTCGGAGCTGGGCGCCGTCGACACACGTCGAGAGATCGAACGCGCCGCTCCGGGTGCGTCGGAGCGCGGTGAGGTGGCCGACCGTGCCGAGCGCACGCGCGAGGTCGCGCGCGAAGCTGCGCACGTAGTAGCCCTTGCCGACGTGGAGGTGGACGTCGATTCGGGTCGAGTCGAGGGCGCGGACGTCGATCGAGAAGGCCTCCACGTCACGCTCGGGCGCCTCGACCTCCTCGCCCTTTCGGGCGAGCTCGTGGAGGGCCACGCCGCCTCGCTTGATCGCCGAGAAGATCGGCGCGCGCTGGCGGCTCGGGCCCACGAACGTCTGCGCGACGCGTCTCACGTCCTCGAGCGTCAGCGGTGGAACGTTCGCGCGCTCGATCACCTGGCCCTCCGCGTCGAGCGTGTCCGTCTCGGCGCCGAGCGTGAGGGTCGCGTCGTACTCCTTGTCGTCGAGCGTGAGGTACGGCACGAGCTTCGTGCCCTCGCCGATCGCGAGCACGAGCACTCCGCTCGCGGCGGGATCGAGCGTGCCCGCATGGCCGATCGCGCGCGTCCCGAGCGCGCGCCGGGCCCATGCCACGACGTCGTGCGAGGTCGGCCCGAGCGGCTTGTCGATCGCGAGCACGCACGAGCCGACGAGCGGACCGCTTCGCGTCGCGGAAGACGAGGTGCGCTCAGCGCCCATCGAGCTGGAATCGCAGCGCAGCCAGCACGCGCGCGTGCGCGTCTTCCATGCTCATCGTCAGCGAGGCGCCCGCGGCCACGCGGTGCCCACCGCCGCCGAGCGCGACGGCGATCGCGGCCACGTCGGCGTCACCATCGGAGCGGAGCGAGAGCTTGATCTCCGGCCGCACGACCGCGGTGCGCGGCACCCAGAGGAGCGCCGCCACGACCACGCCCTCGAGCATGCGGCCGTAGTTCACCATGCCCTCGAGCATCTCGTCGGTCGCGCCCGTGCGATCGAACGCGTCGCGCGGGACGCAGACGAGCGCGCAGCGACCCTCGAGGTGGACCTCCATCGATCGCAGCACCTCGCCGAGGAGGGCCATGCGCTCGCGCGGCCAGCGCTCGAAGAGGTGCGAGGCCACGGCCCACGGGCTCACGCCCGCGTCGATCAGGCCTGCGCCGATGCGCATCGTCTCGCCGGTCGTGCCCGGATAACGGAAGCCGCCCGTGTCCGCGCACATCGCCGCGTAGATGGGCTGCGCTGCGTCGCGCGGAACGGGATCGCCAGACAGATCGCGCCACATCCGCAGCACCACCTCGCCCGTCGCGCACGCATCGATCTCGCGGACGACGATCTCGCCGTAGCCGTCGTGGGCTGCGTGGTGATCGACGACGACGATGGGGCCGCTGTGCTCGCGCGCGGGGAGGGTGGGGACGAGCACGCGGGCCGCGGCGTCCATCACGAACGTCGCGTCGAAGGTCCCTTCGGGGACGCTCGGCAGCACGTCCGGCGAGCCCACCAGGAAGTTGAGGTTCGGGGGCACGCCGTCCTGGCTGTAGACGACGGCCTCCTTGCCCAAGAGGCGCAAGAGCGACGCGAGCCCGAGCGCCGAGCCCAGCGCGTCCGCGTCGGGCCGCACGTGGCACGTGACCAGGAAGCGCTGACCCTCGCGGATCAGCGCGACGGCGCGCTCACGGCTCATCGTCGGCTCCGGTCGTCGGTGCGTCTTCACGCGCCCGGTCTTCGCGCGCGCGGTCGGCGGCGACCTCGGCGAAGACCTCGTCGAGGCGCGCGGCGCGATCGGTCGTGTCGTCCCACGCGAAGCGGAGCTCGGGAACGCTACGCATGGCGCCGGAGCCGCGTGACAAGCGCGCTGCGAGCTCGCGCCGGATGTGGCCTCGGGCGCGGTCGAACGCAGCGACCACGTCGCGCTTGCGCGCCTCCGACGCGGTGGTGTCGAGCACCCGGAGGAACACGCGCGCGAGCGAGAGATCGCCCGTGACGGTCACCGCGGACACGAGCGCGCCGTTCGTGGCCGGGTCGCGCACTTCGCCGCGGAGCAGCATGTCGGCGAGCTCGCCGCGGATGCGCTCGGCGACCCGCGCGAGTCGATCGCTCGACTCTGCGCCGGTGCGGGTCGCGCCTTCGGACGCGCTCTTGCCGCGCGGGTTGCGGCGCTCACCTGCGGCACCGCGCGTGGCCTTCGAAGGCGTGCTGCGCGTGTCGCGTCCTCGGTCTCTAGCGTTCATCGGGGCCCTGGTCGTCCCACGGATCACGCTCGCCGGGTAGGCGAATGGCGTCGGCGTCGAGCGCACCGAGCGGCGCCGTGTCGAAGTCGTGGTCACCCAGGCGCTGCACGCTCGTGCGCCGGGAGACGATCTGCGCGTCGGTGCTCGAGGCCATCGCCGCGATGATCGTATCGAGCATCGACGTCGCGTGGCGAGCGTCGCTCGACACCACGGCGAGCCCGATGACCGCGCGCCGATGGACGTCTTGGTCTTCGACCTCGGCCACCGCGGCGTTGAAGCGGGAGCGCGCGCGCTCGACCACGCGCTTCACGACCGAGCGCTTGTCCTTGAGAGACGAAGCGCTCGGAATCGCGAAGACCAACCGTGCCGTGCCGACGACCATTCGCGTGGAGCTCCGAGCTAGGCGAGGAGCGCAAGCGGGGCCGGGGCCCGGGTTTGAAAGTGTTGGGGCGCAGCGCGAGCGTCAGCGAGCGGAGCGGGAGGGGGCCCCACGACGTGGGGGAGGGGCCGCATGGCCCCTCAGAGAGTGGCAGTGATTTGCTCGAGCTCGAAGCACTCGATGACGTCGTTCTCGTGCACGTCGTTGTAGTTCTCGAGACCGACGCCGCACTCGAAGCCGTTCGCGACCTCGCGGACGTCGTCCTTCACGCGGCGGAGGCTGGCGAGCGCGCCCTCCCACACGAGCACCGAGTCGCGCACGAGGCGCGCCTTGGCGTTGCGCTTGAGGACGCCGTCGAGGACGTAGCAGCCGGCGACGGTGCCGATCTTCGGGATGCTGAAGACCTTGCGGACCTCTGCACGACCGAGCTCCTTCGCGCGGAACGTCGGAGCGAGCAGGCCTGCCATGGCCTTCTTCAGCTCGTCCACCGCCTCGTAGATGATCGAGTAGTTGCGGATCTCGACGCCCTCGGACTTCGCGACCGCGCCCGCCTGACCGGCCGGACGAACGTTGAAGCCGACGATGATCGCCTTGGACGCCGAGGCGAGCATGACGTCGCTCTCGGTGATGCCACCGACGCCGGTCGCGATCACGTTGACGCGGACCTTGTCGGTGGAGAGCTCCGTGAGCGCCTTCACGAGCGCCTCGACCGAGCCCTGCACGTCGCTCTTGATGACGATGTTCAGGTCCTGCTGCTCGCCCGCCTGCATCATCTTCGTGATGTCTTCGAGGCTGCGCTTGACCGTGGCCTGACCCTTCGCTGCCTGGGTCTTCTTGCGGGCTTCGACGATCTCCTGCGCCTTGCGCTGATCGGAGACGACGACGAACGAGTCGCCCGCCGACGGGAGATCGGGGAGACCGAGCACCTCGACCGGCGTCGCAGGACCGGCGCTCTTGAGGCGTCGGCCACGATCGTCGGTGAGCGCGCGGATGCGGCCGAGGCCGGTGCCCGCGAGCATGAGGTCGCCCTGGTTCAGGGTGCCGTTCTGCACGAGGACGTTGGCGACGACGCCGCGGCCCTTGTCGAGGTACGCCTCGAGCACGACGCCTTCGGCGCTGCCCTCGGGGTTCGCGCTCAGCTCCATGATCTCGGTCTGGAGCGCGATGGTCTCGACGAGCCGATCGACGCCTTCGCCGGTCATCGCCGACACGTTCACGTACAGCGTCTCGCCGCCCCACTCCTCGGGGTTGAGGCCGAGGCCTGCGAGCTCGTTTCGGATCTGATCCGGGCGCGCGCCCGGCTTGTCGATCTTGTTGACGACGACGATGATCGGCACCTCCGCAGCGCGCGCGTGGGCCACGGCCTCGCGGGTCTGCGGCATGACGCCGTCGTCGGCCGCGACGACCAGGACGACGACGTCCGTCGCTTCGGCGCCGCGTGCGCGCATCGCGGTGAAGGCCTCGTGGCCCGGCGTGTCGAGGAACACGACCGCGCCCTTCGGCGTCTCGACGCGGTAGGCGCCGATGTGCTGCGTGATGCCGCCGGCCTCGCCGCCCGCGACGTTCGTCTTGCGGATGCGATCGAGCAGCGACGTCTTGCCGTGATCGACGTGACCCATGACGGTCACGATCGGCGGGCGCGAGATGGCGGTCGTCTGCGACTTCACGCCGACCGCTTCTGCGACGAGCTCGTCGTCGCTCTTCGCCACGTTCTCGACCTCGTAGCCGAACTCGCTCGCGAGGATCTTCGCGGTGTCCGAGTCGAGGCGCGAGTTGATGTTCACGCCGCCCATGCCGAGCGTCATGAGCTTCATCAAGACCTCGGTGGCCTTGAGGCTCATGCGCTGGGCGAGCTGCTGGAGCGTGATGTTCTCTTCGATGCGGATGACGCGCTTCTGCGCGCTCGGCACCGTGATCTGCGTCTTGGCCGACTTCGCACCGCTCGGACCGCTCATGCCCGGGCGACCCGGTCGACCCATGTGGCCGCCGCCGAGACCCGGACGCTGTCGGTTGCCACCGGGGCCGGGGCGCGCGCCCGAGGTCGGGGTGACCATCGTGCGGCGACCGGGGGCCTGCGGCATGTACGACGGCCGCTGGAGCTGGTGGCTCTGCGCCTGCGACACGATGCGATCGCGCGTGGCCTGCGACTGCGGTGCCGCGGACGGCGCGGACAGGTTGCCGCGCGCGAGCACGCCCGGCGGCAGGTTCGCGTGCGCGAAGCGCTCGGAGGCCGGCGCGGGCTGCGATCGGCGAACCGCCGGCGGCGGCGCCGCGACGATCTCCGGCTCGCGGACCGGCTCGGGCGGGGGCGGCGGCGGCGGCGTGGGCTCCGGCGGCGGCGGCGGCGC
>CAZCVE010000115.1:0-9984 GCA_964502175.1 uncultured Sandaracinaceae bacterium | reverse complement strand
GGTAACCCCCGCCGCGACCCGACCTGCTTAATTGCATTCCCGACGTCCCTGAACAGGGCTGCGCACCCAACGAAGTCGTTGAGGTTTCAGTGCCCGCGTCCGAACAATGCAATTAAGCAGGACCGTCCCGGAATTCTCGGTGGCCCCGGAAATCGTCGTCCTCGCGTCGCTCATCGAGCAGATCGGCGAAGGCCGCCGAGCCACGCGTCGAGCATGACGCGAGCCCTCACTCGGGGTGAGCCGCGGGCTGCTCGCGGAGGAAGGCGTAGATCGCGTCGACCTCGAGGTCCGTCAGGCCGCCGTAGACGCGGTAGGGCATGAAGTCGTCGAG
The DNA here is from genome assembly GCA_964502175.1 of uncultured Sandaracinaceae bacterium. Classification (GTDB taxonomy): domain Bacteria; phylum Myxococcota_A; class Polyangia; order Polyangiales; family Sandaracinaceae; genus JAFLCL01. The sequence continues at coordinate 9,653 of CAZCVE010000115.1, read as the reverse complement.
GTGGCGGCCGTCGGGGCGTACGCCGTCGCGCAGCGCGTGCGCGAGCTCGTCGCGCGACCAACCGGACGCGCCGCTCGTCGTGAGGTCGGGAGCGATCGGCTCGTTGGGGTTCACCTCGTGGCCGCCGAAGTCCGCGCCGTGACAGCCAGCGCAGGCGCTCACGCGCACCACGTACGCGCCGTACTCGGCTGTCGCCGCGGGCGTGGGATGGCTCTCGGCGCGCGTGCGCTCGACGGTGTACGCAGGCAGCGGCAGCGCGCCGGTCGCCACGAGCGTGCGGCCCACCGGGCCGAGCGACGTCGGCGCGAGCTCGCGATCGACGGGCGGGATCGTGTCGAGGTACGCGACGACGGACGCGAGGTCCTCGGCCGACATCGCCGTGTACTGATCGGACGGCATGATCACGAGCGGCCGACCGTCGCGGCCGAGACCGAAGCGCATCGCGTGCTCCCACTGCGCCGCGGTGAGCGGCCCGCCGCCCGCGCCCCGCGTGAGGTTGCTCGCGACGATGCGGCCCATCGCGCCGTCTTCGCTCACGATGGCGCCGCCGAGATCGTCGCCGTGACAGCTCGTGCAGACGAGCACGTCGCGCACGAGGTGCTCACCGCGCGCCAGATCGGCCGCAGGCAGCGGCGTCGCGATGTCGGTCTCGATGCGGGCGTCGAGCAGCGAGCTCGATCGTGCGCAGACGAAGCCAGTGAGAGAGAAGAGGAGGAGCCCGACGATGCCGGCCCCGATGCCCAGACGACGGAGGTTCTTGGTGTTCACCTCTAGAAGTGATCGAGAGCCCGCGAGCGTTACACGCTATCCTCGGATTCGTGACGGAGACCCAGCTCTGCGAGACCTTCCTGCCGCTCCTGCGCGCGTTCGGGCGTCGCCATCTGCGCGACGCGTCGGCCGCCGAGGAGCTCGCGCAGGAGTCGCTGTTCCACGCGCTCCACGCGCTCCGCGAGCAGCGGATCGCCGCGGAGGCGAACGTCGGCGGCTACGTGCTCGGCATCGCGCGCAACCTCGTGCGCGAGGGCATCCGCGCGGAGCGCCGCAAGCGCGCGCTCGATGTCCAGCTCGCGCCGCTGGAGGACGCGGCTGGCCCGCCGAGCGTCGAGATCGATCAGCACCTCCGCACGTGCATCGCACGCCTCACGCAGACGGCCCGCGCAGTCGTCCTGCGCGCCGTGGTCGACGAAGAGACCGGCCCCGAGATCGCGGCGGCGCTCGGCATCACCCCGACGAACGTGCGCGTCATCCGACACCGCGCGCTGGCGGAGGTCCGCCGTTGCCTACAGGATGGGGAGCACGCGTCATGAGCCGCCGCGCCGACATCGAGGACTACCTGCACGGCGCGCTCGACGCCGACGCGGCGACGTCGTTCGAGGATGCGCTCTTCGCGTCGGCCGATGCGAGCATCGCGCGCGAGGTGCGCGAGGTGCTCGACTTCGCGGATGCGATCAAGGGCCTCCGCGCGCGCGAGGCGTCGATCGGCATGACGTGCATGAAGGCCGACATCGAGGCGTTCCGCGCGCGCGGTGGGCGCGTCGACGAGTGGGTGATCGACGAAGGCGCGACGCTGCGCCGAGGTGTACCTCCCGACGCGACGTTGTGTGTGGGGCGCCTCCCGCTCGTGCTCGAGGACGTGCGTCGCGTCGACCTCGAGATCGCCGACTCCGGCGAGCCAGGCCGCTTCCCGCGCGTGAACGACGTCGAGGTCGATCGCGCCGAGGGCTGCGTGTTCGTCCCGTGCGCACCGAGCGTGGCCCTCGCCTCGCAGGTCACGGTCTTCCGCCTCATCGCGCACCGCACCGACGGTCGGATCACCACGCACGAGTACACGGCCGAGATCGGCTGACGCTCTTCCCGCGCGTCGTGCGAGGTGCGACGGTTCGGGCATGCGGGTGTCCTCGAGCGTCCTCGTCGTGTCTCTGTGCGTCGTCGTCAGCGCCCTCGGATCGGCCAGCGCGCACGCGCAGACCAGCATCCCTGGCGGCACGCTGGCGGCCGACGCCACGTGGACCTCGGCGGGAAGTCCCTACACCGTCGAGGGAGATCTCACGGTGCCGGACGGCATCACGCTGCGCATCGAGGACGGCGTCGAGGTGCAGGTGTCCGTGTCGCGCCGCATCGCGATCGCTGGCGGCGTCGTCCGGATCGTGGGCACCGAGGCGCGCCCGGTGACGCTCCGCTCCACGGCCGACGGCTCGCGCTGGCAGGGCCTGGTCGTCGGCGCGTCGGGCCTGATCGATCTCGAGCACGCGACGTTCCTCGACGTGATCCTGCCGATCGACACGCAGAACGGCGGCTCGCTCCGCTTCGTCACGGTGCCCGCGGGCGCGTCGATCGATGTGCGCGGTGGCAACCTCTCGATCCGCGACTCCGAGCTCGCGGCCGTCGACTTCTCGGGCACGGGCACGACCTCCACGTTCCGATCGATCTTTCGCGGCTCGGTGTTCTTTCGCGGCGCGCGCGCCTTCGTCGAGCACGCGACCATCGTCGGCGACGTCGTGGGCACCGGCGGCGCGGACATCTTCGACTCCATCATCGTCCAGCCGCGCGATCTCGACTGCGCGTGTGTGCTCGATCGCGTGTTGATCGCGCCGCGAAGCCGCAGCGGCACGTCGGTGTCGGTCGACGAGATCCGCAACGGCCTCGAGATGGAGGACGCGCTGCTCGGTGTCGGTCTCCGGCCCACGTCGCGCTCGCCCGCGCGCTTTCGCGACAGCGCGGGCGCGGATCTCGGCGCGCGCAGCTACGCGGGCGAGGCCACCACGAGCCTCCGAGGCTGGCTCTGGGACGACGTGCGCATGACGCCCGCGATCGCGGAAGACGTCACCGGCGATCTCACGATCCCGCCCGGACACTCGCTCGTCGTCGATCCGGGCGTGAGCTTCTCGTTCCCGTTCGGCGCGGACGAGCTCGAGTACGAGCTGCGCGTGTTCGGCACGATGACGTGGGGCTCCGCGAGCGGTCCGCCCGTGCGCGTCGAAGGCTCGGTCACGCGCGACGGCGCGTGGCGCGTGATCGCGGCGGCTCCCACCGCGTCGATCACGCTGCGGAACGTGATCACCTCGGACGTCACGCTCGAGCTCGACGTGGGCACGACGACGATCGAAGACGCGGACCTGTCTGCGCTCGACACGACGCTCGCTGCAGGCGCCGGCTCGATGGTCACGCTCGATCGCGTCCGCTCCGACGGCGCGATGCGCCTCGACGGAGCGGTCGACGCCACGAACCTCTACGTCGTCGCGCGGGGCACGGGGCTCACGCTCTCGCCGTCGAGCGGACGCGTCGCGCTCGATCACACGACCGTTCGTTGCCGCGGTCCCGCGGGCACGACCGGAGTGCGCGCCTCGGCGATCGTCACGGGCACGGTCTCCGTGGCGCGCTCGGTGATCACGGGCTGCGGCGTCGGCCTCGCCGGCTCGGCCACGGGGCTCACGATCGAGCACTCGATCGTGGGCGCCAACACCGTCGACGCGATGGGCATCGTGCTGCCGGGCACCGTGAGCACGGCCGATCCGCGCCTGTCGTCGTCGGGCATCCCGATGACGGGATCACCCTGCATCGACGCAGCGACGGGCTCCACCGAGACGCTCGATCTCGATCGCGTGACGCGACCCGTCGACGGCGACGGTGCCTCGGGCGCGGTGGCCGACCTCGGCGCGTTCGAGATCGGACGCGGCACCTGCGGCGATGGCGTGATCGATCCCGGCGAGCGCTGCGACGACGGCGCGACGCCGCGCTACGGCTGGGACAGATGCGCGGCGGACTGTCGTGGTCACGGTCCGTACTGCGGCGATGGCGTCGTGAGCGCGCCTGACGAGGCGTGCGATGGATCGGAGAGCTGCTCGAGCGCGTGCGCGCTCCTCGTCGCCGATGCGGGCCCCGAGCCCGACGCAGGCGTCGTGATCGACGACGACGCAGGCAGCGCGATGGACGCGGGCGCGCTCGACGCGAGCACGACGGCAGACAGCGGCGGCCGCGACGCGGCATCGAGCGCCGACGCGGTGACCGCGCTCGATGCGTACGGCGATGCAGCGCTGCCCGACGCGCGCGGTGCCGCACCCGATGCGGGTGCTCCGGTCGAGTCCGGTGGATGCGGATGTCGCGCGGCAGGCGTGTCGCGATCGAGGAACGCGCTCGCGCTGGCCGTCGCCCTCGGTGTGATCACGCAGCTGCGGCGTGGCCGTCGTCGTCGCTCGCGCTGACGTCTTCGCGCTCGATCTCGGTGCGGACGGAGACGCGCAGGTACGCCGTGATGGCGACGCCGATGCCACAGGTCACGAGCACGAACGCGAGCACCTCGGGCATCCAGGGCGCCATCATCGTGAAGGTGAGCACGACGGCGCCGTGGTGGACGAAGCTGTAGGTCGTCGCGCGGCGCACGAACTGTCCTGCGCCGGAGTGCTTGCACGCGAGACGCGAGACGGTCGCGAGCAACACGCACGCGAGCGCGAAGCCGGAGAACGCCACCGGCCACGCCGGTGGGAGGAAGAGACCGGCGAGCGACAAGCACGCGGTCGCGACGGCCAAGATCACGCCGAGCGCGCACGCTGCGAGCACGCTCGGGTGAACGCCGCTCCAGCGCATCCGCGTGCGAGGAATCGACGCGGATCGGTACGCGCCCGAGCCGCGCACCGCGTCGCGCTCGATGACGAGCCCCCAGCGCGCGGAAGCCAGCGCGGCCTGGCCGAGGGGAAGGCCCACCGCGAGCACGAGCGCGGCTGCGACGAACACGAGAACCTCCATGACGCCCTCCGTGGAACGAGTTCAGAACGACACTTCACGACGATTCTCAGCCGTAGGTCCGGTGTCGCCGGACAAGTTTTAAACACGTTCAACACGGTAGAAGGTGGATCGGAGGTTGGTTTCGTCAAGGCCTGACCGCGCGGTATCGTGGTCGTCATGACCGTCCGCCGTAGCCTCGCTTCTCTCTCGCTCTCTCTCCTCGTCCTCACGTCGCTCCTCAGCGGATGCCCTGACGGAGGTGGAGGTGATCGCCCCGACTCGGCGCGCGGCCTCGATGCCGCCGTCGAGGAGCGCGACGACGCGTACTCGCGCGACGACGCCCCGGGCCCCGACGTCCGCACGACGCCTGCGTGTGGTGATGTCGGTGAGGCGTGCTGCGGCGAGACGGGCACGTGCTCGGCGGGACGACGCTGCGAGACGGATCTCTGCTGCGCGGTCCCGGGTGCTGGCGTTGCGTGCGAGGACCCGGACGACTGCTGCGGCGGCGCGGACTGCGTGGGCGGGGCGTGCTGCTCGCTCCAGGGCACGTCGTGTCGCTCGAGCGCCGAGTGCTGCAGCGACCTCCTCTGCGAGGGCGGCACCTGCACGCTGCCGATGGAAGACTGCGGTCGCGACGGTGGTGCGTGCTGCCCGGGCGACGAGTGCCGCGCGGGCTCGGTCTGCGCGGGCGGTCGCTGCGAGACGTGCGGCGGCGACGGCGAGATCTGCTGCGCCGCGCCCGGTGAGTGTGCGGCGGGGCTGTCGTGCGCGGCGGGTCAGTGCGGCACGCCGGACCCGACGTGCGGCGACGCGGGCCAGCCGTGCTGCACGGGCGACCGCTGCATGGGCGCGCTCTCGTGCACGGCGGGCACGTGCACGATGCCGACGACGGAGTGCGCGTACCTCGACTGCGGTGAGTGCACGAGCAACTACCCCTGCGGCTGGTGCGCGGGCACGGGCACCTGCAGCGCGGGCGACTCCGACGGTCCCGCGACGGGCACGTGCGGTGACTGGGCGTGGATCGCGAGCGAGTGCACCGGCCCCGTGGACACGTGTGCCGACGCGACGACGTGCGACGCGTGCACGGCGCGCTCGGGCTGCGGCTTCTGCGACGGGGCGTGTCGCTCGGGCGACTCGAGCGGCCCGACGACGGGCTCCTGCACCGGCGACTGGTCGTGGATCGCGAGCGAGTGCGCGGGCCCCGTGGACACGTGCGCGACGAACACGGACTGCGCGTCGTGCACGGGCGCGTCGTCGTGCGGCTGGTGCGCGGCGACGGGTCGCTGCAGCTCGGGAACGTCGGCCGGTCCCGCGGCGGGATCGTGCGGCACGTGGAGCTGGCTCTCGACGAGCTGCCCGATGGTCGACACCTGCGGCATGTACGAAGGCTGCGTCGACTGCACGGACGCGACGGGCTGCGGCTACTGCGCGACGACGGGTACGTGCGTGGCCGGCAACATCACGGGCCCGACCACGGGCACGTGCGCGAACTGGGACGGCACCTCGACGATGTGCATGTGCGGCACGCCGATGTCGGCCTGCACGAACGACGCGTCGTGCTGCGGTGACCTGAGCTGCCGTCGCGGCGCGAGCTTCGGCGTGCGCTGCTGCACCGAGAGCACGGGCACGTGCACCACGGGCGCCGACTGCTGCGGCTACATGGACTGCACCGCGGGCCGCTGCGTGTGCCGCGCCGCCGGCCGCGGCTGCCTCGACAACCGCGACTGCTGCTCGGGCACGTGTTCGTCCGGCCGTTGCACCTGATCGCTCGACGCGGATGCCGATGCTGACGCTGTCGGGCGATCCGACCTACGACATCCCTGCGAACGTCGCGCTCGCGATCGTGGTGATCACGACGATCGCCGCGTTGTTCATGCAGACGCCGTATGGCCGCTTCGCCGACACCAAGTGGGGCGTCTCGATCGACTCACGCCTCGGGTGGTTCCTCATGGAGCTGCCCGCGTCGGTGACGTTCCTCGTCACGTTCTCGTTCGGGCCGCACCGCCTCGATCCGTATCCGCTCGTGCTGCTCTTCGTGTGGTGCTGCCACTACGCGAACCGCGGCTTCTTGATGCCGCTCTTCATGCGCGTGCCCAAGGGCCAGAAGGGCAGCTTCTCGCTGATGGTCGTGACGATCGGCTGGGTCGTGACCTCGCTCCACGGCTACCTGAACGCGAGGTGGGCCACGACGTTCCACGCGGACACGAGCGCGGACTGGCTCACCGATCCGCGCTTCGTCGTGGGCGCGATCACCTACTACGTCGCGATGGGCGGAAACCTCCACGCCGATCACGTGCTGCGAACGCTGCGCACCAAGGACGAGGTCGCGCGCGGCGAGCGCCACTACCGCCTGCCGCGCGGTGGCTTGTTCGAGTACGTGACCAACGCGAGCTACTTCGCAGAGCTCGTCGCGTGGTCGGGCTTCGCGCTGATGACCTGGTCACCCGGCGGCCTCTTCATCCTCGGCATCAGCCTCGCGAACCTCGTCCCCCGCGCGGTCGCCACGCACCGCTGGTACCGCGAGAAGTTCCCGGACTACCCGACGTCGCGAAAGATCCTCGTCCCCTTCGTGTGGTGATCGACACGCGGTGCGAGCCGAAATTCGGGGACGGTCCTGCTCAATTGCATTGTTTGTGTCCCTAAACGCGGTCTTTGTTGCAACGAAGTCATTGGGTTTTGTGAGCGCATCTTCCGGGAATGCAATTAAGCAGGACCGTCCCGGAATTGGACGCGCGCGGAATTGGAGGCGCGCGATCAGTGGAAGTCGCGGGACTTGTCGATCTCTCCGAGCGCGCGCTTGGTCGCGTCGATCGACGAGAGCGTGACCGAGAGGTCGAGCAGCTCCTCGACGATCACGTGCACCACGCCGCTCTCTTCCTGCACCTGGCCGCGCACCTCGAGGAGCACGCTCGTCTTGGCCACGCGCTCGAACTTCGTGAACACGTCGGCCCAGCACACCAGGTTCACGAAGCCCGTCTCGTCCTCGAGCGTCATGAAGAACACCCCCGTCGCGGTCTGCGGGCGCTGCCGGCAGATGACGAGGCCCGCGTAGCGGATGCGCCCGTGCTTCATGCGCGCGACGACGTTCGCCTCTGGATAGCCGAGCTCGATCAGGCGCTCGCGGTAGCCCTCCATCGGGTGGCCGCGCGTCGAGTGCAGGCTCGCGCGGTAGTCCCATGCGATGCGCTCCTCCTTCGCGAGCTCGCGGATCCACGCGGGCCCTGTTGCCCGCGCCTCCGGCGCTCGATGCGGGGGCTCGACCCCCGCACCCCCATCGCGCGTCGTCGCCTCGCTCCTCTCACGCTCGCGCCTCAAGGGGGAGCTTTGCTCCCCCGCCGGCTGGCTCCCCGGAAGAGCGTTCCAGTCGATGCCCTCGAGGTTCTCCGTCGCGAGGCGGCTCAGCTCCCACAGCGACGCGCGTCGATCGAGGCCGAGGCTCGCGAACGCGCCGGCCTCCGCGATCTTGTGGAGGGCCTTCTTGTTCATGCGCGTGCGACGCGCGAAGTCCGTGAGATCCACGAACGCGTGCTCGCTCTTCGCGCGCTCGAACGCGAGCTTCTCGCGCTCACCGAGGCCCTTCACGTAGCGCACGCCCATGCGGATCCCCCAGCCGCGCTGCGCGACGGGCTCGAGCCGGCACTGCCAGTCGCTCTTGTTCACGTCGATCGGCAAGACCACCACGCCGTGCCGCTTCACGTCGTCGACGATCGTCGACGGGTGGTAGAAGCCCATCGGCCACGCGTCGAGCATCGCGCACGCGAACACCGCGGGGTGATGGCACTTGAGCCACGCGGTCACGTACGCGAGCAGCGCGAAGCTCGCCGCGTGCGACTCGGGGAAGCCGTACTCGCCGAAGCCGCGGATCTGCATGAACACGCGCTCCGCGAATTCGAGCGGGATCCCGTCGGCGACCATGCGCGAGACGAGCTTCTCCTGGTGCTGCTCGATGCGGCCCTTGCTGCGCCACGCGGCCATGTCGCGACGAAGCTGATCAGCCTCGCCCGGCGTGTAGCCCGCGACCGCCACCGCGAGCTTCATCACCTGCTCTTGGAAGATGGGCACACCGAGCGTCTTCTTGAGCACGCGCTCGAGCTTGGGGTGCGGGAAGCTCACGCTCTCCTTGCCCTCGCGACGGCGCAGGTACGGATGCACCATGTCGCCCTGGATCGGGCCGGGCCGCACGATCGCGACCTCGATCACGAGGTCGTAGAAGGTGCGCGGCTCGAGGCGCGGCAGCATCGCCATCTGCGCGCGGCTCTCGATCTGGAAGACGCCCACCGTGTCGCCGCGGCTGACCATCTGGTAGGTCGTCGGATCCTCCGAGGGCACGGTGCGGATCTCGAGCGCGATGTCGTCGTGCGCCTTCAAGAGATCGAACGCGCGGTGGATCACCGTGAGGCAGCCGAGGCCGAGCAGATCGATCTTGAAGAGGCCGAGGTCCTCGATGTCCTGCTTGTCCCACTGCACGACGGTGCGGTTCGGCATCGTCGCGGGCTCGATCGGACAGAGCGTGTCGACGGGCTCGTGCCCGAGCACGAAGCCACCGGGGTGGATGCCGAGGTGGCGCGGAAAATCGAGCACCTGCGTGACGAGCGACAGCAGGTGTCGCGTCACGGGCGCGTCGGGATCGAGGCCTGCGTCGCGCAAGAGCGTCTCTTCGATCTTGTCGTCGTAGTGCGAGAGCACCTTGCTCGCGCGATCGAGCACGAGCTCCGGCAGATCGAGCGCCTTGCCGATGTCGCGCAGCGCGCTCTTCACGCGGTAGCGAATGAAGTTCGCGACCATCGCGGCGCGCGGCGGCGGCGGCTCATTGGCTGGCGTTTCTTCCGCTTCGAATCGGGCCGCAGGGGTGGGGGGTCCGATGCTCAGACAACCTAGGCCATGGGCCTGCGGAACACCCCCAGGACCCCCCACCCCCCCCGCCCCCCGGC
>CAZCVE010000114.1:0-10583 GCA_964502175.1 uncultured Sandaracinaceae bacterium | reverse complement strand
GCATGGACCCTCGGGAAGATCAGTTGATCGTGACTTCGCGGAGGAGCTCGATCTGATCGAGCACCTTGCCGGAGCCGAGCACGACGGCGCTGACGGGATCGTCCGAGAGCATCACGGGCAGGCCCGTCTCTTCGCGGAGGAGCACGTCGAGGTTCTTCAGCTGGCTGCCGCCGCCCGTGAGCACGATGCCCTTGTCGACGATGTCGGCCGACAGCTCGGGCGGGGTGCGCTCGAGCGCGCCCATCACGGCCTCGACGATGGTGTTGATCGGCTCGGAGAGCGCGTCGCGGATCTCGTCCGAGTTCACGACGACCGTCTTCGGCACGCCGGCCACGAGGTCGCGGCCCTTCACTTCCATCGTCTCGATCTCTTCGCCCGGGTAGGCGTTTCCGATCTGGCACTTCACGCGCTCGGCCGTCTGCTCGCCGACCAGCAGGTTGTACTTGCGCTTGAGGTACGCGACGATCGCCTCGTCCATCTTGTCGCCGCCGACGCGCACGCTCTGCGAATAGACGATGCCGGACAACGAGATGACGGCGACCTCGGTCGTGCCGCCGCCGATGTCGACGACCATGTTGCCGCTCGGCTCGGTCACGGGCAGGCCCGCGCCGATCGCGGCGGCCATCGGCTCCTCGATCAGGAAGACCTCGCGAGCGCCGGCGCCCTCGGCCGACTCCTTCACCGCGCGCTTCTCGACCTCGGTGATGCCGAAGGGAACGCAGATGATGATGCGGGGCTTCACGAGCGTGCTGCGGTTGTTCGTCGCGCGCTTGATGAAGTACGAGAGCATCGCTTCGGTGATCTCGAAGTCGGCGATGACGCCGTCTCGGAGGGGGCGGATCGCCTGGATGTTGCCGGGCGTCCTACCGAGCATCTCCTTGGCCGCGCTGCCCACGCCGAGCACGCGGCGGGTTCCGCGAGCGTCCGTCTGCACGGCCACGACCGACGGCTCGCACGACACGATGCCGCGACCCTTCACGTAGATGAGGGTCGTCGCGGTACCGAGGTCGATCGCGAGATCGTTGGAGAAAAGGCCGTAGACCCAGTCGAACAGCATCCGTCCTCATGAAGAAGCGGCGTTGCGGGGGGACGAGCGTTGTCATGGACCGCGTCCGGGATCAAGCCCGGCACATCCGGTCAGTGTCGGCAGGCCGACAGGGGGGCCGTGCGTTCGACTCACCCGAGGATGAGGAGCACCGCGTACTGACCCCACGCCGCGCCGTCCGCACGGTAGTGGGCGACCGCCACGTCGAGCAGGCTGGCCTCGAGCACCTCGCGGGGGACAGGCCACTGATCGAGGTCGTGGAGGCCGAGCACCATGGTCGCGCGAGCGCCGCGAACGGGGCCTTCGCTCATCGCGTTCTGCATCGCCTCGGTCGGCGTCGAGGCGCCGCCCGTGATCCGCGCCGCCCAGCGGGCGAGGGCGGGGGTGGGCGGGAGGAGGCCCACTGGGGCGCGGCCCGCCGCCGCCCTGGCCTGCTGGATGGCCGCCAGCACCCGACCGCGCTCGGCCTCGGGGTCGGCCGGCCCGAAGAGCTCGTACGTGCTGACCATCGCGAAGGTCGCGCCAGGGCCGGTCGCGCTCACCCCGACGGCGATGCGCGAGACGTCCGGGTCGAGGAGCGCGTAGCGCTCGAATGGGTGGCGGAGGATGTACGAGGCCCACCGGTTCGGCGCGAGACCGCCGGGCAGCTCGAAGGCGAGCGCGTTGCCGCCGACGATGTTGCCCTGCACCTCCCAGCCCGCCATCGCGTACAGCACGGCCACCTCCTGGGTGTCGGGGCTGGTCGTGGCGAAGAAGGCGTCGACGGATTGCCGGTTGGCGTCGGACTGCGCGCGCTCGAGCGTGAGCGGGCTGCGGCCGAGGCGGGCGCGGTGCGCGTTCACCGCGGCGGCGATCGCGTCGAGCGGGTCGGGGGGCGCCTCGGTCTCGGGGGCGCGCTCCTCGTAGACGAGGCCGGCCGAGGGCGACGCGACGGCCACGATGCGCGCGCCCGTGCGCGGGACGAGCCGTCCGGGCTCTCGGGTGATCACCTCGATGAAGGCCGTCTCGTCGGCCGTGTCGAATGGACAGTCGACCCGGAGGTGCGTCCCCACGAGCTCCGTCACGCAGAGCGCCACGTCCGCTTCGCCGCGCGAGCTGAGCGCGAGCAGCTCTTCGGTCGGGCCGACGAGCTCGCCCTCGACCCGCACGCGACCTTCCACGGGCTGGGGAGGCTGCGCGAGCTGGATGTGCATCGCGTGATCGGGGTCGATCACGAGCGCGACGGAGATGCGATCGCCCGACGCCACGGACGCGATGCCGAGGCCCCCCTCGCGATCACCGAGGAGGGATCGCCACCCGCTCGTGAGCTCGGCAGACATCTCTCGCGCGAGGCGCGCCTCGTCGTAGCCGCGCACCTCGTAGGAACCCGCGGCGATGCTCGCGCGCAGGCTCGCGGAGCCACACCGGCCGACGATGTAGTCGCCGAGGAACGTGTTGGGGAGCTCGCCATGCGCCGCGACGAAGCGCGCGATCTCACGCGCCGCACAGCGCAGCGGAGCGCGACTCTCGAAGCGATGCTCCGCGCCCACGAGCGCCTCGGCGACGGGCTCGAACGCGCCCGGAGCGCCGGCCAGCGACGCGGGGTCCATCTCCCATCGATCGACGACCGGCCCGATCTCGCGCGGCGCGCGCTCCACGGGCAGCTCGCGCACGAGCGCGTTCATGCGCTCGCGCGTCGGGAACTGAGCGAGCGCCTCGTCGACCGTGCGCGGTGTGCGGCGCGCGGCGGGCTGCTCGTCACGCGCGCTCGACGCGGCGCCGCCACACGCGGACCCGAGCGCGAGCGCGGCCGACGCGACGCCGATGAAGATCAGCCGCGTCGGAGCGGACGAACGCAGAGCAGGCGGGTTCACGAGGGTGTTCTCGCACCCGAACGCGCCCGGAGCACGCGACCCAGGAACGCCGAGCACAGGAACTACTCGAGGATGGCCTCGCACGGGAAGCTCGCGGTGAGCGTCTCGCCCGCGGACTGCAGGCGGTCACACGCCGCGCCCACGAGGCGGATGGTGTGGCCGTCGGGCAGGAGCATCCAGTCGGTGCCGCAGTCGAGGGCGTCCGCGCCGAGCCGCACGGTGCCTTCACACGCGAGCGTCGGCTCGACCATGCCCTCGAGCACGACGTCGCACGACGCGACGCCGCGGATGATCGTGCGGAGCGCGCTCACGAGACCTGCGGTGTCCGTCGCCACGTAGAACGGCGCGCCGGTCATGCCCACGCCTGCGTTCGCGACGTCTTGGAGGTGGGTCGTCGACACCTCGGCGCCCACGCTCACCACGTACGTGTTGATGCCGAGACCGAACGCCTCGCCGGTCGCCGCGACCGAGGCCGCACGACCTTCGTCGAGCGCCGCGCCGTCTTCACACAGATCGGGCTCGCCATCGGTCGCGAGCACGAAGAACGTCGGCGAGGTCGCGCTGCGATCGGGCACGAGCTCGTCGATGCGACCGAGCACCGCGGAGATCGACTGACCCGTGGGCGTCTCGCCGCGCGGCGGCGTGCGCAGCGTGTACTCGGCCTCGATCGACTCGGCGTTGTTGAGCGTGCAGCCCACCGTGTAGAGGTCGGGGCAGCCCATCGCGCGGTCGTCGTTCGAGTACATCGCGATGCCGAAACGCACCGACGACTCGAGGCCGGTGACCAAGCCCGAGGCCGGATCGAAGAGCGCGCCCTCGAGCGCGTCCCACCGCGTGACGCCGGGCGAGAATTCGTTCGTCTGCATCGAGCCCGAGCGATCCACGACGAGGAGCACGTTGGGGATCACGCGGGTCGCGTCGAGCATGACGGACGCGCAGGTGTTGTCGGGCGCAGGCACGTCGCCGAGGTACGCGTCGACCATCACGAACGGCGCGTCTTCGACGATCATCGGCCCCGCGTCGGTCTCCGCCGAGATGCAGCGACCCTGCGGGCCGCAGACACGCCCGCCGGTGCACTCGTGATCGGTGCCGTCGGCGCACTCGGCCGTGCACCTGCCCGCGCCGCAGAAGAGACCGCCCGGACACGGCGCGGCGCTCGAGCAGGCCTGCCCGCAGCCAGCCGGCGGCGACTCGTCTCCGCAAGGGCCGCGAGGCGCCATGCCTTCGCAGTCGCAGCCCGCCCACGCCACGACGCTCGTGGAGAGCGCGAGCCCGACGGCCGCGCGCTGGAGCCAGCTGCAGCGGAGATCAGAGCGATGGGACGACGACTTCCGTGACATCGAGGAGACCTCCGCGGCGAGCGCTCGCCGTGCGTCCGAGGATACACGCGCCGAGCGCCTCGCTGCGCGGGAACCTGGCCCTCGATGCGTTGTCCGAGCCTGGGCTCGGCCGCGACTCGCAATTCCACCTAGGAGGTTCCATGTCCGGTTTCACGGCGCTCCAGCGGCTTCGTGTTCGTCGCGCGGTCCGCAAGCACGTCGCTGCGCGCGAGGACGAGGACGTGGGCAAGGGGGAGCTGTCGATCGTGCCGCTGCTCGACGTGATCACGAACCTCACGGTCTTCCTGCTCGCGACGGCGTCGATGGTCACCATGACCTCGGAGGTCGCCGTCGCCACGCCGACGGCGTGTCACGGCGGCCACTGCGTGCGCACGCCGCCGAGCCTCGAGCTCACCGTCGCGATCACGAGCACCACCGTGCGCGTCGCGAGCGCCGAGGGTCGCCTCGCGCCCGGCTGCGCGTCGTTCACCGACGCGACGGGCGCCACGATCGTCCGCGACGGACACGAGTGGGACGCGCTGCGCGACTGCGCGCGTCGCGTGCACGAGGCCTACCCGCGCGAGGACGAGGTGCGCCTCACCGCCGATCCGCTCATCCCCTACGAGGACACGATCGCCGCGATGGACGCGCTCCGCGGTGACGACGAAGGACCGCTGTTCACCGACGTGATGCTCGCGGCCGGCGTTCGCTGACTCTCGGATCGAGGGTCCGACGCACTGCGCGGGAATGCACGTCCACGCGGAGGTCGTCTGACGGGCCATGGCTCCTCGGGTCCGACGTGCCCGCGCGATCTCGCGTGCCCTCTCGCGCAGCGTCCTCCTCAGCGTCGTCGCCCTCGCCGCTTGGCTGGCCGCGCACGAAGGCCACGCGCAACGCGCTCTGCCCACGAGCCCCGCGACGAGCCCCGAGCCCGAGGTCAGCCCCGAGCCCGAGGTCAGCCCCGAGGCGAGCTCCGAGGGCGACGATCGCTACTGCACGCTCCTCACCAACCACCTCGAAGCGACGGCCGACGCTCGCGGCTGCGTGAGCGCGCCCGAGCGACGGCAGGAAGCGCTGGATCGCTGCAACTACCACCTGTCGGCGGGCTGGACGCACGCGTTCGCGCAGGACCAGGCGGCGCTCACCCGCTGCCTCGCGGCGCTCGATCGCGCGAGCGCCACGGGCCGTGCGGTGCGCCCCCCGCCGACCTGTCAGATCGATCGGATCTTCCACGACACGCGCGGCGCGCCGCGTCCCTTCTCCACGCTCGGACGCCCTCGCGGCGCCGAGTGCCGCGCGGAGAACGGCGACGAGGGCTTCGACGCCGACTTCCGCTGCGCGAGCGGCCTGCTCTGCACGAGCGGCACGTGTGTCCCGCGCACGCCTCGCGACGAGCCCGCGCCGCCGCTCTGCGACGTGCTCTTGGATCTCCCGCTCGCGATCCCGTGAGATCCGAGCCGGCGGTGCGTCAGTTCGCGATGCGCGCCGAGCGGATGTAGTCGAGGCCCGGGAACTCCGCGCGGAGGTACGCGTTGCCCTCGCGCTGCATGCGCGCCTGCGCCGGGCCGCGGCCGCTCGGCGCGCCCTCGCCGTACTCGGCGTAGAGCCGATCGACGATCGCCATCGACGCCGGATCCACCTGCGCGAAGGGCGAGAAGCCCATGCCGTCGAGGCGCGAGTTGTCGACGAGGTTGATGAAGAACTGCGTGGTGCGCGTGCCCGGGCCCGCGGTCGCGAAGCTCACCATGCCGCGCGTGTTGTGCTGCGTGACGGGGTCGTCCGCGATGTTCGCGCCGTGCCACACCGTGTTCACCGCGGGATCGCCGTGGATGCCCGTCTGCGCCATGAAGCCCTGGATCACGCGGAAGAACGCGACGTTCGCGAAGTAGCCCGCCCGCACGAGCGCGTAGAAACGATCCGCACCGTTGGGCGACCACGCGCGCGTGACGTTCAAGCGCACCTCGCCCTCGGTCGTGTCGAGGATCACCGAGAACCTCGCGGGCGCCGTGCCCGTCACGCTCGCCGGCTGGAGGATCGCGGGCGGCGTCGGCTGATCGACGAGGGTCGGCGCCTCGGGTCGCGGCTGCGGCGCCTGCTCCTGACGCGGCGGACGCGCCTGCACCGGCGTGGCCTGACGCTCGACGGCGGGACGACGCGGCGCCTCGTTCGTCTCGGCGCCCGCGCGTTCGCGATCGCGATGCACCGCACGGAACGAAGGCTCTTCGTCGCGGCGGCAGCCGACCACGGCGAGCGAGAGCGACACGAGCACGAGCGAGACCACGTTGAACCACGAGCGCATCAGTTCCTCCGGCGGGCCGCTGACATACCAGATCCCCGATCTGCAGCCAGAGCTCAGCGGCTCAGCGATCGAACACGACGCGACCGAAGCGCGGCGGCACGTGGAAGTCGCCGACGAGCGGCGCCGACCAGCCCACCGCCCAGTCTCCGTCGGCTCGCTCGTCGAGCACGTAGAGCTGGATGCGGAACGTCTCGCCCTCGGCCGGCGGCACGGCCTCGCGACCCGCGACGACGAACGCGCTCCACGGGATCGCGATCTCGATGTCGTAGCCCTCGTCCGCCCCGTCGTCGTCGATCTCTCCGTGCAGGCGCACGGCGCTGCGCAGGCCGCTCGACCACGCGAGGTGACCGATCGGCTGCGGCGCGCGGTACGTGTCGAACCACGTGTCGAACACGACGTTGCGCGGCGAGACCTGGAGCTCGAGGTAGCGCCGCTCGTCGCCATCGGGATCGAGCATCAGCTCCACGCAGTCTTGCTCCCAGAGGTGATCGTCCTGGCTCGTCCCCGACGCACGGAGGAGCGGGTCCGCCACCTCGAGCGCCACGTAGAGCGCGTCGTCGTCCCACATCATCTGCGCCGAGGGCGCGAGCTCGAAGTGCGCGCCGTCCATCGTGCCGACGAACGTCTCGGTGCGCGCCGCGTCGCCCCACTCGGAGAGGTCACCGTCGATCGTCGGCGCGCTCGGCGCGCGGTGGACATGCAGCTCCGGGATGCTCGTGCGCGGCGGCTCGAGCGAGCACGTGCAGCCGATCACCGACGCACTGACCAGCGCGAGCGCGATGCCTCGACGCGTCACGCCGAGCATGCGCGCCTCACCTGCTCGTGCACGCTCACGATGCGCTCTGCGATCACGTCCACGCACGCGACCGTGATCGCCGCCTCCACGAGCACGACCTCGCCGCGGAGGATGCGCGACTCGAAGATCACCTTCGCGCGCGTGCACACCGCGACCCACGTCTCGAGGTCGAGCAGGTCGTCGAAGCGCGCGGGCGCGCGGTAGCGCAGGTGCGCCTCGACCACCGGCATGCCGACCTTCTCGGTCTCCTCGAACGCGCGGTAGTCGAGGCCGCGCGCGCGCAGGTACTCGAGGCGCGCGCCCTCGAGGTAGTCGAGGTAGCGCGCGTGGTGGACGACCTGCGCCTTGTCGGTGTCGCCATAGAGGACGCGCACGCGGTGCCGGTGCGCACGACGGTCGGCGGGAGCGAGGCTGAGCACGGATCGCGTCATCGAGCGCGCGAGTATGGTCGACCCGCGATCGCGGACAACGCAGGCGGGTGTCCGTGACGTCTGGAGCCCGCGTGGACCGCGCGCGAACGTCGTGAGAGCCTCTTTCCGCCTCAACGGGAGAGACCATGAACCGACCTTCGACGCCTCTGCTTCATCTCGGCGCCCACCGCCTCACGGGACTCCAGCTCACGGGCCTGGCCTTGTTCGCCCTCGTCGCCCTCGCCTGCGACCCAGGTGGCGGCTCGACCGGCGACGCGGGTCGAGGCGTCGACGCGCGCCTCACCCACCGCGAAGGCGAGACCTGCTCGATCCGCGTCAGCGTCGGCGACGTCGCCGGACAGTGCTTCGCCGCGTGCCCCGCGCACCTCACGCCGGTCCGCGATCTGTCGGACTCCTACTGCGGCAACACGCGCCTCTTCTGCTGCGTGCGCCCGCGCGACGTCGGCGAAGCGGGCATGCGTACCCCCGAGTGCGAGGAGTGCATCGAGCAGTATTCGGAGTGCGACGCGATGTCGACGAGCGGCGCCGACAGCTTCCGCTGCAACCAGCTGCTCACGTTCTGCATCGAAGAGCTCCCCGCGGGCGAGGTCTGTAACCCGTGAGCCACTCGATCTTCTCTTCGCGTACGTCCCTGCTGACGCTCGGTGTCGTCGCCTCGATGGCGATCGGCTGCGGAGGTCCCGGCGGCACCGACAGCGGTCCTGGCCCGGCCACCGACACGGGCCCGTCGACGGAGGACGCGGGCCGCGGCCCGCTCAGCGGTGAGCGCTACTACTACGTCGTCAGCATGGCCGACATCGCGCGGCCCGAGGGCACCGAGTCCGTCGGCTTCGACGTCGACGGGCTCCAATCGGACGGCGATGCCACCACGACCGCCGATCACGAGTGCCTCGGCGCGGACGGCCGGGAGGGCCTCGACTTCACGAGCCCCGACGGCGACCCCGGCATCGATCACGCGCTCGCGGAGCTCCTGCCCGCGATCGATCCGTTCGTGGACGTGATGAGCACGCCCGAGGTGGAGACCCTCGAGAGCGCGCTCCAGCGCACGATCAACTTCGGCTACTTCCTCCTCATCGTCGAGGTCGTGGCCGACTCGCTCACCGCAGACGACGCCGTCACGGTGAACTTCTACATCGGCGCCCCGCCCGCAGAGGCGCTCGGCCCCGAGCTCACGGGCGATCGCCTCACTGCGGGTCAGCGCCTCGACTTCAACATCGGCCTCATGGGCGGCAACGACCCGCTCGCGACCGTCGTCGGCACGATCGAAGACGGGCGCCTCGTCGCGGGCCCGGGCGAGTTCCGCCTCAGCCTCGCGACGGACATGCCGCTCTCGTTCCGCATGCTCGACACGCAGATCCAGGCGGACATCACGCCGACGTCGCTCTCGGGCGGCGTGCTCGGCGGCAAGCTCGTCGTGAGCGAGCTGATCACCTCGCTCCGCAGCTCGGGGGTCACCCAGCTCGTCAACGTCGCGGATCTCGCGGAGACCGTCCTTCCGAACATGGCAGACGCACCGCCCGCCCTCGGCGGGGGCGACTGCAGCGCGATCACCGGCGCCGCCATCTTCGAGGCCGTGAACATCCGCCCCGGCGTCTTCCGCGATCCGCGCGCCGATCTCTGAGCGCTCGCTCCGTTCGAGACCGCCATGACGAGAGCCTCCTCCATCGAGGGGGCTCTTCGTCTTCCGTCTCGCCGCGCTGGTCCTCAACGCAGGCGTGTTCGCGAAGGACCACGACGCGAGCCGCGACGGCTACGACCTCACGAACACTATCGCGGCGTCCTGCGCGCGCAGATGATCGTTCCGCGATGGAGACCCTGCCGCGGGAAGCTCGGCAGAGTCCGAATCAACTGGGGCATTGACCGGACGTGCACGAGGTGTTGAGGTGGGAGGACCGGGAGGGAGACAATGCGAACACCGAAAGCCGACACCGAAAGCCGACACCGAAAGCCGACACCGAAAGCCGACACCGAAGGCCGACACCGAAAGCCGACACCGAAAGCCGCAGTGCTGGTGGGGCTTCTCTTCGCTCCTGCAGGCTGCGCACTTCCCGAGCCGGATTTCCATCGCAGCGCGCTGATCGAAGAGGCTGAGGTCGAGGAGTCAGAGGCGTCACTCGAAGAAGTACCCCCCGACTTGGAGATGCTTCGGGCAGCGGGTCTTGAGGGAACGCTATCGGAGGGAACGCCTCCGCCGCCTTTCTACCCCGACGAAGCGCACTACCCGCCGGTACCTCCCGAGGGGAACCTGCAGCTCGCGCTGCGCGGTGGGAGGCCGTACTTGCTGGACGCGCTTCGGGTAGAAAATGCGGAGGGGGACACATTGGTCACCGCGGTCGAGGTGGGCGGGGATGGGTCGAGAATGCTCTTCCTCCTTCCGGCCGACTACGGCTGCACTGCACCGGGCACCCTGGTGGCCGGACAGCGCTACGTCCTCATCACCACCGGCCCGGACGAGCGCGGCCGGCACCGTCTCTACCTCGGCGTTGGCGCGCAGTACTCGATCATGCCGGTCGACGAGCGGGGGGCAGTGCAGACACCGCTCGGCTCCCGCGACGCGATGGATTTGGTCGCCGAAGCGCGGAGGTCCGTATGAAGCGGATCGCCACGGCTTCCCTGCTGGCTCTGGCGGTCGTCGTGAGTCACACCACTTCAGTGCAAGCATGGTGTCGACGAAGCACCCCCGTCTGGAGCGACGCCACGCCCGTGCGGATCGTGATTCACCCCGACATGCACAACTTCATCCGGCACCCTTACGTCGACGCGGGTGGCGTTCCCCAGGAATTCAGGGTGTCCGCCTGGTTTGGTGGGTGTGAGCGCATGAGTCAGGCGTGACGCGGCGA
>CAZCVE010000113.1:0-11790 GCA_964502175.1 uncultured Sandaracinaceae bacterium | reverse complement strand
GTGCAACCCCTTCATCATGCCGCCCTGCCTCCGCTCAGGATCGGATCCGCCTTGCGCCCGAATCGTGTCGTTCCAGTCACGTGCTTCGAGCCATGCGAGGGTATTGCCGTCCGCGGAGAATCCGCGGACATCCGAGCCGCGGGTCGCGCCGCCGTCCACCGATCGGAGAACCGTCGGTGGCGCACCGCTCCGAGACCCGACGAGAACCGTGGGATCCCGCCATTGCAACCAAAGCAAGTCCGAGTCGCCGAGCAGCTCGAGATCGTTCTTTCGGCCGAAGAACTCCTCGAGTCCATACGTCGGGCTCAGCACCGTACCGTCGCGACTGTAGGCCTCGGGGATACCCCAGTTGACGAGCGTTCCTACATGGGTTGGGCTCACGCGCATCACCAGGGCGCTGGCGCTCCCACCCTCCCAGTGATGAATCGAGCGCAGCGTGCCGCTAGGGTCGGGCAAGTCCGCGCGAAGTACATCGAGCCACTCTCGCTCCAAGACGTCGCCCGTCTCGTCGTAGTCGAAGAAGACGACTGTGAACGCGAGGGAGCTCGCGCCTACGCCGCTGTCGAACAGGAAGCACCTCGCGTGACCCGGCTCGAGCGTGGCCTCCGGGACACGAAAGGCCATCAGGGGCTCCGCCGTGCGAAGGTCCATGATGACCCAGTGCGAGTAGAGGCGACGTTCATCGGGGTCGCTCGGCGCCGCTATCAGGGTTCCCACCGCAGAACCGTTCAGTGCACCCACGCGGAAGAGGTTCGCAGTATTGCCCCAGCTTCGGCAAGCGGGCCCACAGTCTTCCGACCACGTGAGCTCGGGTGCGACGTTGTTCGGGAAGGTGGCCAGATCAATCGCGCAGTCGTCGGGTAGCGCTGCTACGTGGAACCAACCCGGGTCGCCCGCTGGAATGGGCGCGTCCCGGGCCGCATCCACGACCATCCTCGCGTCGATGGGCTCGCTCGGCGCGTCCGGCCCGACGTCGCGGCCCGCGTCCGGTTCGACCGCGACGTCGGCGGCCGGGTCTGGCGTCGGGCACGAGCAGGTGGCCAGTGCCCATCCGACCAAAACGGCTCGCTTACGCGCGCTCCTCAGAGACACGAGCCCATCCCCCCGGAGGAGAATGAAGCACGTGAGTGATCGATGACCTCCAGACCCAGCGCGTGATCCGTGAGCACGGAAACCCCACGGCTGTCGGCTCGCATCACCGTCGTGCCCATCGGTGTCCTGCTCATCGCCGACCTCGCTTCCTCCTCATCATGAGGGCTCCTCGCAACGAAGGTCAATCGTCGTGCGGTGGCGTGGCTTCGTCCCCGAGTCGCAGCTCACGAGCATCGTCGATGGCGGAGGGCGGCATCGACTACCTGTCGATGTTCACCAAGGACAAGAAGCGCGCGCGCGCCGCGAAGCTGCGCTCGATGGGCCGCGCCCCGGACGACGATCGCTGAGCGATCTCCGCGAGCGGTCGCGGTGGATGGACGATCGGTCGCGACCCGAGCGCGCGCTCTCGTACAGTGCGCAGGTGACCCCGCGCGAGCCCGACGTCCACGAGCCGATCTTCGCGAGCACGCTCGCGGCGCTCGCGGCGCCGCGACGCTTCGTGCCCATCCTCGTGCTCGCGATCCCGATCGTGATGACGCAGGCCCCGAGCCCCTCGCGCTGGGCGTTCCCGGTGGGGATCCTGATGGTGCTCGGCTTCGTGCTCTTCGCGCCCACCAGCTACCGCTACTTCTTCGGCGCGCAGGCGAAGGGTCACGCCGCGCTTCGCTTCGTCGGCTACAGCGCGCTCGGTGTGTCGGTGATCGCGGCCGTCGGCATCGGCCTGCCCGAGCTCGTCGATCTCCGCTCGTCGTTCCTCACGGACGACTCGAGCCTGCTCGTGTCGCTCGGCCTCTACTTCGTGGGCGGCTTCGGACTCGGGCGCGACATCGAGTTCGAGCTCGCGCTCGCGCGCGAGAAGCGGCGGACCGACATCCTCGTGCGCGAGGCCGAGCACGCGCAGCTCCTCGCGATCCGCGCGCACCTCGATCCGCACTTCCTCTTCAACACGCTCAACGCGATCGCCGAGTTCTGTCGCGAAGACGGCGTCGCGGCGGAGCGCGCGATCCTCGAGCTGTCGTCGATGCTGCGCTCGCTCATGGAAGGCCTGCGCGCGCCGACGTGGTCGCTCGAGCGCGACGTCGCGCTCGCTCGCTCGCTCGGGCGTCTGCACGCGGCGCGCGACCCGCAGCGCTTCGTGTTCGAAGAGGACGTCGACGCCGCGGCGCTCTCGCGCGACGTGCCCGCGATGATCCTCCTTCCTGCCGTGGAGAACGCATGGAAGCACGGTCCTGCGCGCGGTCACCGCGGCCCGGTGCGGCTCGTCGTGCGGGCGCGTGAGCACCACACCGAGGTGCGCGTCGAGAACCCCGGCGCCTACGACGGACCTCGCGAGGGCGGCGAGGGGCTCGCGATGATCGAGAAGCGGCTCGCGGTCGCGTACGGCGCGGACGCGAGCTTCCGCATCCAGACCGAAGACGATCGCACCGTGGCGAGGTTCGTCCTTCCGTTCGACGCCGCGCGACGTGACAATCCGGCTCCGTGACGCCCCTCCGAGTCCTCATCGTCGACGACGAAGCGACCGCGCGACGCCGCATGCACCGGCTCTTGTCGTCGATCGAGGGCGTCGAGATCGCAGGGGAGCGCGAGAGCGCCGAGGCGATGCTCGAGGCGCTCGACGACGAGGACGTCGATGTCGTGCTCCTCGACGTGCAGATGAGCGGCATGACGGGGCTCGAGGCGCGCGCGCAGATCCCCGAAGACGGCCCGTACGTGATCTTCGCGACCGCGCACCCCGAGCACGCCGTGAAGGCCTTCGAGCTCGGCGCCGTGGACTACGTGCTCAAGCCCGTCGACGAAGCGCGCCTGCGCCTGGCGATCGAGCGCGCGAAGAAGCACTACGCCGCGCGTCCCACCCCCGAGCTCCGTGGGAGCTCCGCGCTGCCGCGCCTCGCGATCGAGACGACGAAGGGCATCGTGCTCGTGGCGCCCGACGACGTGAGCCACGCGGTGCTCGATGGTGCGCTCGTGAACGTGCACGTCAGCGAAGGCGCGACGAGCCGCGCGTACATGACCGACATGCAGCTCGTCGATCTCGAGAAGCGCCTCGGTGACCTCATGGAGCGCGTGCACCGCAAGGCGGTCGTGAACTTCGCGTACGTCGCGCGCCTCGAGCCCCAGCCCACCGGCGGCTACCTCGCGCACATGAAGAACGGCGACCGCGTCGAGATCTCGCGCCAGTCCGCGCGACGCATCCGCCGCCGCCTCGGCATCACCTGATCGCGGCGGCGAGGGCGGTCAGAAGAGCCTGGCTCGCGCGTCGTGCGGTCCGAGGTCGCCCATGCACGCCGACGGAACCGAGCACGCCATCGACTCGAAGCGCATCGATCGCGCGCTCTTGGCACGTGTTCTCGCGCTCCACGCGCGCGCCTACGCCATCCTCCTCGGGCTCGGGCGTGCCGCGCTGCAGGACCCGCAGGTGCTCTCGGTCGAGGTCGAGTCGACGATCCTCGACCCGCGACGCGTCGTGGCTTGGCTCCGCGAGCAGGGAGCGTGCGACGGCGTGGCGGAGGCCGATCACGACGCGCTCGGACAGCTCGTTCGCTCCTTCTTCCACACGTCGTTTCACGTGCAGCGCTTCGAGGTCTTGGGTGTGGTCGATGCGCAGCTCCGCCTCGGCCCTCGCGTCTCGGCGCCCTCACATGCGCGACGAGCGCGGCACGGAGGGAGCGCGGCGCACGAGGCCCTCCGTCGGATCTGCCGCGATGAAGGGCTCCGCGTCGCACCCGCTCATCTCCGCTTCGTGGCCCGCTCGAGCGCGCGGCGTGACGACGCGCGGCTGTGGGCCTACGCCGTGGGGCTCGTGGTTCGTGCACGAGGCGGCGGTGAAGGGGCCGCAGACTGGGCTGCCTGGCGAGCCCTGCGCCAGGGTCACCGCGCGATCGATGTCGATGCCATCTGGGAAGCGCGCGAGCGCTTGCTCGCGGCGCTCGTCCACGACGCTTCGCGCTGAGCGCAAGCGCCGATGCGCCGGACAAAGCGCCTTGCAAGGGCGTTTTATCCGGACATTCGTCCCTCGGAGCGCGGTTCGTCCGCACGGGCCGGGCGCGACCCGCCTCAGATCGCGTCGGCGGTGAAGTGCTGACGCACCCACGCGCGGAACTGCGGGAGATCGAAGCGGTCGAGCAGCGGCAAGAACGCGCGCTCCACGCGATCTTCACGTCCGAGCTGCGCGAGCGGGCGCACGCCCACGTCGTGGCCCGCGAGCACGAACGGCATGACCTCCGTCTGTCCCTGATCGAACGCGTCGAACAGCAGGCTCGCCTTGAGGTACGCCGACGACACGTCGTGAAAGCCCGGTCGCACGCCGCGGAGGTAGCGGCTGAACGGCTCGGCGATCACGCGCCGCGAGGGCTTGTCCCGCAGACCGAACGCCTCGAGCTGCATGCGGAAGAACGCGCTCGCGCTCATGTCGGGGTGCTGCTTGCGACGACGCTCGGCCTCGTAGCCCTCGGCCACGACGACGAGCGCGTGCGAGGTCTTCTCGAGCGCCTCGGCCACCTCGCGGAGCACCTCCTCGGGGAAGCGGAAGAACGGGAGCACGATGAGGTGCGCGCGCGCGCCGACGCCGCAGTGGAGCGCGTGTCGGCCGCTCCGGTTGCCCATCATCTCGAGCAGATAGATGCGCTCGTGCGTGAACGCGTCTTCGTAGAGACCGCGCGCGATCGTCGCGCCCGCCTCGACGCCCGTGAGGAAGCCGATCGCGCGATCGCCCGCCACGTCGTTGTCGATCGACACGTTCACGAAGCCGCACGGCGGGCGAGGTCCCACGAGGCTGTCCGCCGCGGGCGCGTCGTCGGGATCGAACGAGTCGAGCCACGCGCGCAGACCATCGAGCGTGCCGTTACCGCCCACGCACACGAGGTGCGTGAAGCCCTGCGCTGCATACGCGCGCGCGGCCTCGTCGCGCACGTGGCGATCCACGAAGGCGGGGAAGCGCTCGCTGCGGAAGTCCGAGCCGGGGTCGAGCACGCGTCGTCCCATCGAGCGCGCGGGGATGCCTTGCCCGAGCAGGTGGTAGCGCTCGTCGCGACCGATCACGAGACGCTCCACGCGCAGCTCGCTCGTCGCTTGCGACGTCAGCGATCGAAAGCCCTGCGTGGCGGCCCACACCTCGTAGCCGCGGCGCGTTCCTTCTTCCGTGAGCGCGACGGCGACCGACGAGTAGCCAGGTGCATTGCCGCCGTCGAACACGGCCAGGAGTCGACGCTCCACGCGCGGCGCCGTGCTGAGCCGCACGAACGGGAACGTCATCGCGCGCTCCTCCGAAAGCCCGTCATCCGAACGCCCGTCATCCGAAGGGCAGCCCGGCGGCGCCTGCGTGCACCCACGCGAGCACGGCGTTCGCCGCCTGCGTCACGGCCTCGCGCTGGAACTGCTGCCAGTCGGCGCGGCCCGTCGAGCCCACGATGTTCGACACGCCGAACACACACGCGAAGGGCACGTTCGCGCCCGAGGCTGCGCACGCGACGCCGAAGACATCCGTGTTCTCCACGTGCGCGCCGAGCACCGCCACGATGCGGCTCGCGAGCGAGTCGCTGCGCGTCATCGCGAGCGGTGCGGCCACCGGCGCCACGTGCGTGCGCGCGCGCGCCGTGCTCATGCCGGCGACCATCGGCGCGCTCGTCTCGACCGTGGTCGCCATCGGCGTCGGCCACTCGGAGCCGCCCTGGATGACGGCGTGATCGAGCGCCAGCACGCGCGGCGCGATCACGACGTCGTGCGGCTGGTACTGCGGCAGGCCGGGGTAGACGCCGCACGAGCCGATCATCACGACCGCGCGCGGCGTGAGCGCGAGGAGACCGCGCGTGGTGGTGCTGCCGGTCGCTCCGGGCCCGAAGCCCACGATCTTCGAGCGGATGACGAGGCCGCGGACCGTGCCCTCGAGCTTGTCGCCGAGGTGCGCGCGGAGCCCCACGAGATCGGGCGCGCCCGCCGCGACGACGAGCACGTCCGTCCTACCGTCCTGAACCGTCATCGTCCGCGCCTCATGGGTCGAGCAGCATATCGCAGCGTGCTCGGCCGGTGCGCGAGTGAATCGGCTCCACGAACGAGGGGGCGTGCGGGGTCGAACCGGCCAACTCTGCTATCGTCTCGGCTTTGGCGTCGCCTCTTCGGCGCCGCGCTCCACGCTGCGCTCGACTCTTGGCCCAGAGAGGACCCGGATGGACAACATCCCGTTCTATTTCATCGCGATCCTCGGGATCACGTTCCTCGTCATCGTCCACGAGACGGGCCACTACCTCGCAGCGCGGGCGTTCGGGATGCGCGTCATCCGCTACAGCCTCGGGTTCGGTCCCGTCATCGCGAAGTACCAGCCGAAGGACAGCCCGACGATCTTCCAGATCTCGGCGATCCCGATCCTCGCGTACGTGCAGATCGACGGGATGAACCCGGCGGAGGACAACGATCCGAACGACCCGGCGCTCTACTGCAACAAGGGCGTCTTCGCGCGCCTGTGCGTGATCCTCGCGGGCCCGTTCGCGAACTACGCCGCGGCGTCGCTCATGCTCTTCGGCCTCTATGGCCTCGGCGGTGTCCCCGAGATCGACCCCGAGGGCCCGATGGTGATCAGCGTCGTCAACGCGGACTCGCCCGCGCACGGCGCGGGCCTGCACGTCGGCGACGAGGTGATCGAGGCGAACGGCGTCGCGATCCACCGCGTCGAAGATCTCGTCGCCGTCACGCGCGAGCGCGCGGGCGTGCCGACCGTGTACCGCGTGCGTCGCGACGGAGAGGTGCTCGACCCGCTCACGATCACGCCGATGGATCAGGGCGGCCGCGGCATCATCGGCATCACGGGCGGGCCCTCGATCCGCTACGTCGACGCGCCGATCGGACGCCTCGCCTGGCTCTCCGTGCAGGCGCCGTTCGTCTTCACCGTCGCGCAGATCCAAGGCATCGCGGAGATGTACCGACGGCGCACGCTCGAGGGCCTCAGCGGCCCGCCGCAGATGGTGCAGATGGTCGCCGAGCAAGCCCAGCAAGGCGTACGCGAGTACGTGCAGATCCTCTTCGCGATCAGCGTCGCGCTCGGGTTCTTCAACCTGCTCCCCGTGCCCGCGCTCGACGGTGGCCGCGCGGTCTTCCTCCTCTTCGAGCTCGTGTCGCGTCGCAAGATGAACGCGAAGCTCGAGACGGTGGCGACGCTCGTCGGCTTCGTCGTCCTGATCTCGCTGATCGTGTTCGTCAGCGTCCGCGGCTGACCCACTCAGGGTGCGGACGTCCGCGCGGATGGAGCGGAGTCTCAGCGCGGGAGATCGACGCGCACGACCATCACGCGGCGCACGCTGCGTGGCCTCGGCTCGATCCTGAGCTCGGCGAGGCTCGCGACGCTCGCCTCCGGCATCACGTAGATCAGCGCGGGCGCGGGCGCAGACACGGCGAAGCGTCCGCGCGCAGGGAGGTCGCGCCTCGCCGTCTCGTTCTCGAGCGGCCACGCGGTCTGGAACAGCGGCTGGCTCCACGCGCGCATGAACGCATCCACCTCGGGCGAGCTCAGACCGGCCTCGCCGAGCAAGCTCGCGAGTCGACGGGTGAGCGCGGTTCCGTCGAGCGACTCGGTCGTCTCCGTCGGGAGCGGCGTCGCAGTGTTCGGCGTGGGCCACGGGAGCTCGATGCCGCGTCCGTCGCGCACGTGGAGCAACGCCGAGCCTCCGGGCATCGACGACGTGACCGAGACGTTCGCGCCGGAGGCCTGCACCGCGAGCGGGAGCTGCGCGCTCGTCGTGCGACCTCGGTAGAAGAGCAGCGTCGCGTCGAGGCCGCTCGACGAGAGGCAGGTCGCGTCGCTCGCCACGTAGCTCGGGAGGTCGTTCACCTCGCAGTAGCCATCGGGCGCAGTGCACGCGCGTGCCTCGCGCTGCGTGGGCGTGAGCGTGCGCGTCGTCCCGCTGCATCCGCCCACCATCACGTCGGACCACGTCACGCTGGTCGCGTTCGTGCTCGTCGAGCTCCACTCGCTCGCCGTGGGCCAGTGCTCGAGCAGCTCACCCGAGGGGAACCGCGCGACGACGTCGATGGGGAAGGGCGCCGTGCCCGGATCTGCATGCACGTACACGACGGGCTTGCGAACGCTGAGCGGCATGTCGGGCTGTCCCGGACCCGCGCCGATCTCGGTCGGACCGTTCACGGGAACGTCGACGAGCCCCCACTCGTGCACGTCGAACGTCGGCGCGGCCGCGGCCTCTGCGGTCACTGGCGTCGGCGTCGGCGCTTGCTCTTCCGGCGAGGGCTCTTCGGCCGGCGGCGTCGACGAAGGTGGAGGCGACTCGCTCGCCGTCGAGCCACAGCCCGAGCCGAGCGCCGCGCATCCGAAGCCTGCGATCCAACCGAGTGTCCACGCCTTCATGGGCGCGAGCCTACCTCGCCTCGCCTCGGGTCAGCGGGCGCCGCGTGGCACCGAGGCCAGCGCGCTGTCCCGCACCCATCCGTCGAGCTGCGCGTACGGCAGCTGCGCGCGCACGTGCACGAACTGCTCGGTGCGCCGCACCTCTTCGAGCACGAGCTCGCGAGGCAGGCTCACGCGGGCGACCTCGACGCCCTCTTCTGCGCGCTCGCGCATCGCGAGCTCCTCTCCGCGCGCGTGCCAGTGCGGTCGATGGGGCGACGGCGCGGCGCTCGCTTCGAGACCGTCGGGCTCGCGAACGCGGAGCGCGTCGCAGCCGATCACGAAGCGACGCAGCAGCGCGCCTGCGCCCAGATCGATGTCGACGTCGAGCGACTGCTCGCGCGGTGTGGTGCGGGCGATCGGCGCGCCGCGCCGCACGTGAACACCGCCGAGGTGCACGTCGCGACGAAGCGAGAGCGGCGGGCGCGTGTCCGTGTGCCCCTCGATCACGGGCTCAC
The DNA here is from genome assembly GCA_964502175.1 of uncultured Sandaracinaceae bacterium. Taxonomy (GTDB): domain Bacteria; phylum Myxococcota_A; class Polyangia; order Polyangiales; family Sandaracinaceae; genus JAFLCL01. The sequence goes on along the minus strand of CAZCVE010000113.1, from coordinate 2,853 downwards.
CGACGCGCGTGGTCACATGAAACAGCGACGGCGAGAGCACGTGCACGCGGAGCTCGCGGGCCGGGACCTCCATGCGCGAGACGATCGTGTGGCCGTGCCGCGAGCGACGCGTGACCTGGAGCGACGGGATCGACGCGCGACCATCGATCGCACAGGGCGTCGGCCCTCGCGGCATCTCCGGGATCGCGGGCTCCTGCGCGCGAGCGTCCAGCGTCGCGAGGGCGACGATCGCGGCCAACCCTGCGAGACCCGCGAGGAGCGAGCGACGCGCGAGCCAGCGCTGGTGTAGATCCGTGTGCATGTCGCTCGCCAAGCTCAGGCTCGCCAAGCATGACCGGTTTCCGGCAGTGAAGGGTCCCGTCGTCGTCGTCGTGATGGACGGCGTCGGCCTCGGCCCCAAGGACGCGGGCGACGCCGTGCACCTCGCGAAGCTCCCCACGCTCGACGGGCTCACGCAGCCAGGTCGCATGCTCGCGCTGCGCGCGCACGGCACGGCGGTGGGCCTCCCCAGCGACGACGACATGGGCAACAGCGAGGTCGGCCACAACGCGCTCGGCGCGGGCCGCGTGTTCGATCAGGGCGCGAAGCTCGTCAACGCTGCGATCGAGAGCGGCACGCTGTTCACGGGCGAGGCGTGGCGCGACGCGCTGAGCACCGTGCAGAAGAGCGGTGAGCCGCTGCACTTCCTCGGGCTCTTGTCGGATGGCAACGTGCACAGCCACCAAGATCACCTCGAGGCGATGATCACGCGCGCGAGCGAGGAGGGCGTCGCCAAGGTGCGCGTGCACGCGCTGCTCGACGGACGCGACGTGCCCGAGACGAGCGCGCTCACCTACGTCGATCGTCTCGAGGCGTTCCTCGATCGCTTCCGTTCGCAGGGTCGCGACTACCGCGTGGCGTCGGGCGGCGGCCGCATGAAGATCACGATGGACCGCTACGAAGCGGACTGGGCGATGGTCGAGCGCGGCTGGAAGCTCCACGTGCGCGGTGAAGGAAGGGGCTTTCGATCGCTGCGTGAGGCCGTCGAGACGCTGCGCGCGGAGACCAAGGGGATCTCCGATCAGAACCTCCCGGGCTTCGTGATCGAGGACGACACGGGCGTAGCCGTCGGTCCGGTGCGCGATGGCGCGGCCGTCGTGTTCTTCAACTTCCGCGGCGATCGCGCGATCGAGATCACGCGCGCGTTCGAGGACGAGATGTTCACGAAGTTCGAGCGCGGGCCGCGTCCGAAGGTCTTCTACGCCGGGATGATGCAGTACGACGGTGACCTCCAGCTGCCGTCGCGCTTCCTCGTCTCGCCGCCGGAGATCGATCGCACGCTCTCGGCGTACCTCGCGGACGCGGGCGTCACGCAGCTGGCGTCGAGCGAGACGCAGAAGTTCGGGCACGTCACGTACTTCTGGAACGGCAACCGCAGCCAGGCGTTCGAGGGCGAGACGTGGGCCGAGATCCCGAGCGACACGCTGCCGTTCGAGGAGCGCCCGTGGATGAAGGCGGCCGAGATCACCGACCGCGTGATCGACGAGCTCCGCACCGGCAAGCATCGCTTCGCGCGGCTCAACTACGCGAACGGCGACATGGTCGGCCACACGGGTGTCCTGAGGAGCGCGGTGCTCGCCGTGGAGTCGGTCGATCTCCAGCTCTCACGCTTGCTGCCGGTCATCGCCGAGCTCGGCGGCGCGGCGATCGTCACGGCCGATCACGGCAACGCTGACGAGATGGTCGAGCGCGACAAGAAGACAGGCGCTCTCCAGAAGAACTCTGACGGGACGTTCAGGGGCAAGACGAGCCACACCCTCAGCCCCGTGCCTTGTTTTCTTTTCGCACCGGGTCGCGAGGACCTCGCGCTGAACGACACGATCGAGAAGCCAGGCCTCGCCAACGTCGCGGCCACGGTCCTCGAGCTCCTCGGCTTCATCCCGCCCGCTGACTACGCGCCTTCGCTGCTGAAGTGACTCGGCCCCACGGGCCAGGAAGGGGACTCATGACGTCGATCACACTCCCGCGGTCGTTCCTCCAGCTCCACGCGCGCGGCGCGTTCGACTACTGGGGCGGCCGCACGTACGCCGAGCTCTCGAAGGAAGACCGTGGACGCATTGCGAAGGAGCGCCGGTATCTCGGCCTCTGGCTGCGAGACTTCGAGTGGTCGAACACGCTCGACCTGAAGGAGGACCCGAACGTGCGGCCGGGTCTGTTCCCTTTCGCGCAAAACGGCGCCGGCGATCAGTATTCGCTCTACCCGCAGTGGCCCGGCCGTGATGGCGAGGCCTCGATCGTCTTCGCGCCGCACGACGAGATGACGGCCCACGTGTTCGCGACCTCCTTCTCGGAGCTCCTTCTGCATCAGTGGCTCGTGACCGCGCGGTGGTGGGACGTCGAGCACGACGGCACGGATCGCCACGAGGCGCTGGGCGCGTGGCGCGCGATCATCGAGTCCGTCGCCCACGATCGAGAGAACGCAATCTTTGCGTCGCTCTCCCCTGCGCTCGACCCGAAGGAAGTTGGCACCGCGCTCGCAGCTTTGGAGGCCACTCTGCCCCAGCAGACGCTGGCCGCGCAGCTGCCACCCACGAAGTACAATCCCAAGTACGTGAAGGGCGACACCGCCGTTCGGATGTACGGCGAGTCGGTCGCCTTCTACGAACAGCTGATCGCTGAGGGGCACACCCGCTTCCAGATTCAGCTGGACGCGGCCCGCGCGAACTTCGACGAAGCGAAGAAGGCTGGTTGAACCTGCTCGCTGCCGAGCGTCACGTGTCGTTCGCGAAGTCGATCGACGTGCCGCACTCCGGGCACCAGGTGATCGACGTCAACTAGAATTGCCGGTCGACGACAACTACTTCTGCCGGTCGT
>CAZCVE010000112.1:0-11930 GCA_964502175.1 uncultured Sandaracinaceae bacterium | reverse complement strand
GGCACGACCGGCGGCGGCGGCACGATTGGGGGCGGGGGCAGCGAAGAAACAGGCGGATCGCACGAGACCGGCGGTGGTGGCGGAGGCTCGGAGCCGACGCCTCCGCCCACGACCGACACGCCGGCGATCGAGTCCGAGCCCTGATCGTCCGTCCATTTCTGTCGATCCGCGGGGCCTCTTGATATCGTGGTCTCGATGACCTCGTGGCCCGGGGCCCCGCTCGCCGCCGCGGTCGAGCTGCTTGCGCTCGAGAGCCGCGGTGCGTCTGGAGTGTTCCGCCTCGGCGCGCGTTGGATTTCCGTGCGCCGCGGCCGCATCGCCGACGTCTCCGCGAAGTCCGGCGTCGACCCGTCGCTGACCACGTTCCTCGTCGTGGCGGGCCGCCTCGGCGAATCGGCGCGCGCCAAGGTGGCCGCCGCCGGCCGCGAAGACGCGTGGCTCGAGCGCGCGGTGATGACGGGCGATGCGGCAGCCTCCGAGCGCAGCGACCTCCGCATGGACACGCTGCGCGAGTCGTTGCGCTCCGTGTGGATGGAGCGGCTCGCGCGCGCGCTCGCAGAAGAAGAAGCCGCGACGCTGGCGCGCGACGCTGCGACCCCGCTCGCTGACACCTCCTACGACGTCTCGACGCTGGCGCTCGTGCTCGACTCGCTCGAGCGCTGCGCCTCCGGCGGTGACGCCGAGGTGGTGGGCACGCGCGCGCAAGAGTGGGTGCGCTTCGCCGCCGGTCCCGCCGTGAGTCGGGCCAAGCGCTGGGCGCAGATCGAGGCGCCGCGCGAGGTGCGCGTCGCGTCGGTGCTCGCGGGAAGCCCGGCCGCTGCGCCGCGCCTCGCCGCGCTCGGGCGCGCAGGCTTCCTCGAGATCCTCCCCGGCTCCGGGCAAGGTCCGCCTCCGCCCGCGCCCGCGCCGATGAAGCGCCCTTCGTCGCGTCCGCCGCCCGCGCAGCGACCGTCGCACCCGAACCTGCCGGCGATCTCGGAGCCGTCGATCACGCACCTCTCGACGGACGAGCTGCGCACGTCGCTCGCGCCGCCGCGCGCCGCGCGCGTTCAGCTCGCGCCAGGCGCGGCCCGCGTCGCGCTCGCGCTCGACGTGTCGCGCGCCTTTCCGACGCTGTCGCTCGGAGATCTCCGGCTGGCCGATCCTCTCGACGCCCCCGAAGATCAGGTCACGGCGCTCGAAGAGGCCGGCGCGTCTCCCGCGGCGCGCGCGCGCGCTTGGCGCATCGTCGCCGAGGTCGCGCGCGAGCGCCTGGGCGCGCTCGACGAGCACGCGCGAGCTGCGCGCGAAGCCGCGGCGGCGGATCCCGAAGACGCCGAGCACCTGCGCCGCGCTGCCGAGGCCTGCACCGCGATCGAAGAGACGGAGCTCGCGCTCGCCTACGGCAAGGCCGTCGTGGGCGTCGCTCGGTCGCTCGAGGGGCGCGCGCGGGCGATGCACGACTACGCCCTCCTCTGTCGGCGGCTCGCGAAGAAGGACGAGGCGCTCCAGGCCGCGAGCGCCGCCACGCAGGTCGCGCCCGACGACGCCACTGGCTACGTGCTCGTGGCCGACATCGAGCTCTCGCTCGATCGGCGCGCCGACGCCGCCGACTCGTTCGCCGAGGCCGCAGCGCTCCTGCGCGACGAGGACCCGGCGCGCGCACACCTCATGAGCGCGCGCGCCTACCGCGCGTCGCCGACGAGCACTCGCGCGCTCGAGCAGCTCGCGACCTCGCTCGGCCGCGCGGGCCTCCACGAGGCCTCGATCGAGCTGCGCGCGGAGCTCGCGCGCCTGTCGACGGACGCCGACGAGAAGCGTCGCATGCTGCTCGTCGCCGCCGAGCGCGCCGAGCTGCACGGCACGCCTCTCCACTCCGGCGCGCTCCTGCTCGAGGCGTTCGACACCGATCCTTCCGTCGACGTCGTCTGGAGCCCGCTCGAGACCGATCTCGCCGAAGCCGGCGCGCGGCGAGAGCGCGCGATCGTGCTCGAAGAGATCGCGCTCGTCGCGACCGAAGACGCGGGTGAGTGGTGGCAGCGAGCCGCCGAAGCGCGCGCCGCGCTCGAGCCCGACGGCACCCTCGAGCTCGAGCTCCGAACACGCGCGTTCGTCGAGTCGCCGACCAACAACTCGTACCTCGACGGCATCAGGACGTTCGCAGAGCGCACGGGACAGCCCGACGCGCTGCTCTCGGCGCTCGACCGTGCGGTGCGTGCTCCGCGCTCCGCCGGAGCCACCCGTCGTCGGCTCGCGACCACGCTCGCCGAGCGTGCGGACGCGCGACACCCGACGCTCGCGGCCTGGGCGCGCGAGGTCGAGCGGAACGGCGCCTTGCCGGCGACGCGCAGTCACGCGGGGGGCGGGCTCACGCGGGCGCAGCTCGAAGAGAGCGCCCACGACCCGTCGGTTCGTGCGTCGATGATCGCGGCGGCGCGTGCGCAGCTCGACGCTCGCTACGACGCGGAGCTCGCGCGCGCGACGGTGCTCGCCGCGCGCCACGAGGGTGACGACGACACGCGCGCGCACGTGCTCGGCCTCCTCGCGCAGCACTCGGCAGGCGCGATCGAGCGCGCCCGGCTCCGGACGCTCGAGGCCGCGCACGCGCGGTTCGCGAGACAGCCGGATCGCGTCTCCGCGGCGTGCCGCGATGCCATCGCGCAGGGCCACAGCGACGGCGAGGTCGCCACGCGGCTGCGGCGCACGCGGTCGGCCGATCCCGACGTCGACGCCGTCGCGCGCGCCGCGGCGTGGGCTGCGGAGGCCGCTCACAACAAGGGCGCGCTGAGAGCCCGAGCGCTGGCCGAGCTGGCGTGCCTCGACGAGGCGCGAGGACAGATCGGCCGCGCGCTCGAGCTCGCCGCGGAAGCGCTGCGAGAGGACCGCACCTGCGCGCGCGCCGCGCTGGTGTTCGTGCGACGCGATCGAGGCACCGACTGGCAGCGGTTCGGCGCCGAGGTGGCAGCCATCCTCCGCGGTCACGTCGGCGACACCCCCGAGACGCTGCGCGCAGCGGCGCTCACGTCGAACGATCCCGCCGAGGCGCTCGCGATCGCCGTGCGCTGGGCTGCGCTCGACCCCATCTCGAGCGAGCCGATCCTCACGTCGCTCGCGCTGAGCGAGCGGCACGCACTCCCCGAGTACGACGACGCGGCGATCGACGCCCTCGTCACCGCGCCTCGCTGCGAGCCCTCCGTCGTCGATCCGCTGCTCCGCGCGATCGATCGCATCACCCAGCGCGAGCCCCGACGCGCGCTCGAGCGTGCGCTCCGCGGAGCCGCGGCGCTCGGCCCGTTCGGTCATGCGCTGCGCGCGCGCGCGTTCGAGATCGGTCTCGCCCACCACGACCACGATGGCCTCGTGCGCGCGGCCGAGTCGCAGCTCGCGTCGCCGCCGGGCGACCGGGCCACGCACCTGCGTCGCATCGCGCAGCTCCGCCGTGAGGGCGGCGATCGCGCGGGTGAGGCGCGCACGTGGGTGCGCCTCCTCGCGACCGTGCCTCGCGACGACGAGGCGATCCATCGCCTCGCTGAGATCTACGCGGAGACGGGCGAGCGCGACCGGCTCGTCGCCGCGCTGTCGTTGCGTGTCGAAGAGGGCGCTTCGCCTCACGAGCGCGCGATCGGACACCTCGAGCTCGCGGCCGCGCACGCCCGCACGCTGGGTCATCCCGAGAAGGCCCACGAGCACCTCCACGCCGCCGAGACCGAGCTCGATGCGCTCGATCACGAGAGCCAGGACGGCAGCGACGAGCACACGCGGCGACGCATCCACCTCGGTCACGCGTTGGTCGCGATGGGGCGCATCGAGCGCGGGATGGATCTACTGCTCGCCGAGGCGCGACGCGCCGAGCCGAACACGGCCGTCGGGCACTACGAGTCCGCCATCGCCGCTGCGCTGCGCGAGGCCGAGCACCTGCCGCGCGCGCTCGAGATCTGCGAAGAGGGCCTCGATCGCTGCGGGACGCGCGGGAAGCTCCTGCTCGCGTTCGAGCAGGTCGCGCTCGACCTCGGCGACATCGCGTCCGCCGAGCGAACGTACACGCGCCTGATCCACCGCGCGATCGGCGTGCACGGGCGCCGCGCCCTCGCCTACCGACGGGCGCGCTGGCTCGATCGCGCGGGCGCCGCGCGGCAGGCGCTCGATGCCTACGTCGAGGCGTGCATGCGCCAGGCGAGCTCGGGCGCGCTCTTGTCCGCGCTCGATCGCCTCGCGCGCGCACAAGGCGAGCTCTCGAGCCTCGCGCGCGGCCTGCGCGCGCTCGCCGAGAACGCGCCGCACCCCACGATCCGCTTGTCCCTGCTGCGGCGCGCCGCGAGCGTGCTCTCGGGCGAGCTGGGCGACCCACGCGCGGCGCTCGAGCTGCTCGTCGCCGAGTGGAAGCGAACGTTCTCGAGCGACCTCGAGCCCGACCTCGCGCGCGAGGCGAGCGCGACGGCCGTGAAGGAGCCCGAGATCGCGTCGAACACCGTGCGCGAGATGGTCGCGGAGATCGAGCGTCGCGCCGCCGAGGCGTGGATGGGCGAAGAGCGAGCTCACCTGCTCCGCAAGGCCGTGCGTCTGTATGCGACTGGCCTCGGTGATCTCGAGACCGCCGAGGCCTACACGTGGCGCGCCGTCGCCGCGCTGCGCGACGAGAACGCCGAGGCCGACTCGCTCCGCGCGCCCGTCGACGAGCTGGCCAAGCTGTTCGCCGCGCGAGGCGCGAGCGCCGATCTCGAGGCCTGGGTCGCGCGCGCGACGCAGGCAGACGGCTCGGAGACCACGCCCGGATCCGCCACCGCGGTGGGCGAGCCCGCGATCGTCGGCGCCGAGAGCGCAGGCGCGACGCCCAGCGAGGCAGAGCCCGCGACGGTCACATCGAGCGGCGCCGAGACACCGCAAGCACACGAGCCCGCGACAGAAGCGGCGACAGCGACAGAGGGCGCGACCGAGGCCGCGTCAGCCACAGAAGCCGCGTCAGCCACAGGAGCCGCGTCAGCCACAGAAGTGGCGACAGCGACGGATGCCGCGTCAGCGACCGAGGCCGCGTCCGCCATAGAAGCCGCGCCAGCCATAGAAGCCGCGTCAGCAGCAGAGGGCGCGCCGACGGAAGCGGCGACCGACCCGTCCGGCGCCGAGACGGAGCCCGCGACGGAGATCGATGCGTCGGAGGCCGTGACCCTCGCTGGCGCCGCGGTCGCGAGCGACGCGTCGGCTGAGGCCAGCCAAGAGCCGACTGAAGAGCGCAGCGCCATCCCGCCCGCGCCCGCGCCGGCGCGTGGTCTCGCGCGCGGCTGGGCCCCCGCGCCCGAGCCGAGCCGCGAGGTCGTGATCACCGCTCCGCCGAACGCCGACGACGAGGCGCGCGTCTCGTTCGTCGGCGACCCGCGGCGCATCGATGATCTGCTCCACACCGCGCAGTTCGGCGAGCTCCGCGCCCGCCGTGTCGCGCAGCGCATCCTCGCAGCGTGTGAGCCCGAGACGCACGAGGTGCTGCTCACGCTCGACGCTGCACGGCTCATGACGACGTCGCTCGAGTTCTTCCGGCACCCGGGCCTCACCGACACGCTCACCGTGCTGCGTCGCGTGTGGGAGAACGCTCTCCCCCTGTTCAAGAAGTCCACGAAGGACCTCAACATCATCGGCACCGACCGCGTCGGCGCGCACGACACCTCCGCCCTCGGCAAGGCCGTGCAGTCCGTCGCGAAGCTCCTCTCGCTCGGCGAGCCGACGGTGTACCAGAGCCGCGACCGGTCGCTCCGCAGCGCCGAGGTGCTCCGCACCGCGCCGCCCTCGGTGCGCGTGTCGGACGTGCTCGCGCGCTCGAGCACCACGCTGCACTTCGAGATCGCGCGCGCGCTCGAGCTCGCCACGCCGGAGCACGTGCTCGTCGCGTCGCTCACACCGACCGAGGGCAAGAACCTCTTCGCCGCGATCCAGGCGGCCTTCGGTCCCGCCGAGCAGCCCACGGCCGACGGACGCAGCGCGAGTCGGAACCGCGACGTGGCGATGCTGGCGGCAGACCTCTGGAGCACGCTGCCGCCGCTCGCGCAGAAGTCCGTGCGCGAGCTCCTCCTCAGCGCCGGCGACAGCTTCGACTACGCCTCCGTATCCGTCGCCGTCTCCGCGGGCGCGACGCGCCTCGGACTCGTCGCGTGCGCGGATCCGCGCTGCGCGGTGCTCCGCGTGGCGGCGCACGATCCGACCCTCGCCGGGATGGAGCTGCGCCATCGAGATCATCTGGCCGACGCGCTCGAGCGATCCGCGCTGCTCCGCGACCTCGTGCGCTTCGCGCTCAGCGACGGCTTCGTCGACGCCGTTCGTCTCTGAGCCGCTCGGATCGGGCCCTGCTGCCTGACGAGCTCACGACGAGAAAGAGGCCGATCGTTTCCGATCGGCCTCTCGACTCTTCGCGACGCGCGCCTCAGCGCGCGGTGTGCTCGACGTTCAGAGGAGGTCGCGGGCGCAGTGACCGAGCACGCAGAGGCCGCTCGCGCAGTCTCCTGAGGTCACGCACGACGGCGTGCGGGTGAAGCCACGTGCCACGAAGTAGCCGTCCTGGCCGGGCGAGCAGCCGGGAGTCTCACCCGTCATGAGCGTGCGGTCGTTGTAGAGGCAGCCGTAGCAGAGCTGAATCGGAAGGATGTACGGCGAGGTGCGGATCTCGGTGCCGCCCTGCGTGGTGCCGATGATCACGACGCGCGCCGTGATGAGGCCGTCACCCTCGAGACGCTCCGCGAATTCGTTCGCGAGGATGTCGACGACGGATCCCGGGATGACGTCGACGCGCGCGAGACCACGACCGGGCTGATCGCCGAGCGCCGAGACCACCGAGCCCGAGGCGCGCGTGCGGTAGAACCCGGACGGCAGGCGCCGGCCTTCGTTGGTCAGGAGCTCGACCTCGGCCGATGTGATGGTCACGAAATTCGGATCGGCCATCACCGGATAGGTGGTCGAGAAGCGGTTGATCAGGTTGTTGATGACGAGGAACTGACCGATGTAGGTCGGCCGCACCTCTCCAGCGCCGATGTTCGCGAGGACCGTCGGCGTGAGCGGGTCGAGATCGAACACCGGCTCGTTGATGAACATCGCCGTGGACGGATCCCACACGCACTCGTCGGAGGGCGCGAGCTGTCCGACGACGACGAGCGCCGGATTGCCTGGGGCACACCCCACTGCACCACCCGCGAGCGTCGCCGCCGCGATGACGGCGGCGCCGAGCTTCGTGAGACCACGAGCGAGCTCGCGGACCGAGGAGAACGCACCAAGTCGGACTGACCGAGCCATGAAGCCTCCATGCCCGGAACTACGGGCTTCATCAGCGTAGAAGGACGCACCTGGGACCACAAAAAAACGGATCACGCGCGCGAGAGACGGCTCACGAAGGCTAGCACCCGAGCCCTCTCGATCGCGAGGACCCCCACCTGCCCGGGCGAGCCGGCCGTCACGAAGCGCACGAGATCACCGTCGGACTTCTTGTCCGCCGCGAGGAATCGGCCCAGGTCCGTGGGCTCGAAGCGAGGCCACGCGACGTCGAGCCCGAAGCTCTCGAGCAGCCCCCGCATGCGCGCCACATCGGGCGACTGAGCGTGCCCGAGGTGCTCGCTGAGGCGAAGCGCCGCGACGAGCCCGATCGCCACGGCCTCGCCATGAACGAGCGCGTAGTCCGACGCGGCCTCGACGGCGTGACCGTAGGTGTGGCCGAGGTTGAGCCAGCGCCGCGGCCCGGTCTCGGTCTCGTCGATCGCCACGATGCGCGCCTTGGTCCGCACCGCGCGGCCGATCGCTCGAGCACGCGCAGCGCGAGACGTCTCCTCGTCGCCACCTCGCGTGAGATGCGCGAGGTCGGCCTCGAGCGCGGCCACGTCGCCCTCGCCTTCGATCCAGGCGGTCTTCACCAGCTCTGCCCACCCTGCGCGCAGCTCGCGAGGTGGCAGCGTGTCGAGCGCCTCCACGTCGCAGAGCACGACGCTCGGCTGGTGGAACGCGCCGATGAGGTTCTTGCCTTGCGGACGATCGATGCCCGTCTTTCCGCCGACGGAGCTGTCCACCATCGCGAGGAGCGACGTCGGCAGCTGAACGACGCGCACACCACGGAGGAGCGTCGCCGCCGCGAAGCCCGCCATGTCACCGACGACGCCGCCTCCGACCGCGACGATCACCGCGCGTCGATCGACGTGCGCCTCGAGCGCGGCGTCCCAGATGCGCTGGACCGACGCGAGCGTCTTGTCGGCCTCGCCCGGCGCGAGCTCCACCCAGATCTTGCGGCGCACGATCGGAGCGAGCCATCGCTCGGCGAGCGGACGAACGTTCGTGTCGGTCACCACGATGACCGTGCTCGCGTCGAGCGCGTCGAGCTCGTCTCCGAGGGCCGCCGCAGCGCCGCGCGCGATCGCCACGCGATGGCTGCGACGCCCGAGGCGCACGACGACCGATCGGGAGTCGCGCGGGAGCGTGAGGGCGATCGATCGGGCGATCTCGTCGGGAGTCCTGTCCGACGTGTCGATCACACGGTGCGCCTCCGCGTAGGCGTCCAGCCGTCGCTCGAGGATCTTCGCCAGAGCCGCTGACGCCGCGCCGTCCATGGGGCTCGCTCCGAGCAGCGGCCTCGTGCGCGGCGAGCCCGGATCGCTGGCGGCCCGCGCGAGCAACGTCTCGAGCGGCGCGCGCAAGGTCACGAGCACGCCGCGGTCGAGGAGGAACGCGCGCGTCTCGGCGTCCTCCACGGCACCACCTCCGAGCGCGAAGACGCCGGGCACCGGGTGAGCGACGAGACGTCGCACGACGTCAGCCTCGAGACGGCGAAAGCTCGCCTCGCCCCGCGAGCGGAAGATCTCCGCGACGTGCATGCCCGTCTCGCGCTCGATCGCCTCGTCGAGATCGAGGAACGTCCGGCCCAGGAGCTCCGCGAGACGCGGACCCACGGTGCTCTTGCCCGCGCCCATCGGCCCCGAGAGGAACACGTGCTTGGCGTCTGGGCTCATCGCGAGTGCTCGTGGTCGGTCACGCGCTGCGCGCGGCGCTCATCGGATGCCGTGCTTCTTCGCGAGACGCGCGAGGTGGTTGCGATCGATGCCGGCCTCGTCCGCTGCGCGCGACACGTTGCCGCCCGCGCGATCGAGCAGCTGCGCGACGTAGCTCTTCTCGAACGCATCGAGGAGCCGCTCCTTCGCTTCCTTGAACGGCAGACGAGACATGTCCTCGGTGACCGCCTGTTCTTCCTCGGGGCGCATGCTCGGACGTCGTCCGCTCGAACCGTGCGCGGCGCGGAGGAGCGTCTCTTCGATCAAGCGGCGCAGCTCGCGCACGTTGCCGTCGAGCGGCTGCGCGCGGAGCTGCCCGAGCTCGTTGGGCGTCAGGCGCACCTCGGGGTAGCCGAGGTCGGTCACGATCGCGTCGACGAGGCGCGGGAGATCTTCGAGCCGATCGCGGAGCGGCGGCATCTCGATGCGCACGCCCGCGAGGTGGAAGAACAGATCGCGGCGGAGGAGCCCTTCTTCGACGAGCGCGCGCGGATCGCGTCGCGACGCGGTGATCCACCGCACGTCCAGGCGCTCTCGCTCCGCACGACCGACCATCGCGCCCACCGCCTCCTGCGTGGAGAGCGAGGCCTCGTCGAGACGATCGAGCACGATGGTCCCGCCGCGCGCGACCTCGACGACGTGCGGCGCCATGAGCTCACCCGCGGGGAGTGAGTGGATGTCGATCTCGACGAGCGCCCCCGTGCGAGGCGCGACGTCTCCGTGCGGAGGGCGCGCGCCCATCTCGTGGAGAGCGCTCGCCGCGAGCGACTTGCCGGTGCCGGGCTCGCCATACAGCCACACGGGGGCGGCCCCCGAGCTCGCGCGCTCGAGCTGTCCGAAGACCCGGCGCATCTCTGCGCTCGCGCCCACCATGCGGCCGAAGCGCGTGGCCTCCGACGGCGCGTCGGGCACGGGCGCGTCCGCGGCCAAGATCTCCATGCGCGTCCGGCCGAAGCGCACCTCGGAGCCGGGTGGCAACACGACCGACTCGATCCGGGAGTCGCCGACGAACGTGCCGTTGGTCGACTTGAGGTCCTTCACGCGCACGCCGCCCGCGAGCAGCGCGAGCTCGGCGTGGTAGCGCGACACCGTCGTGTCCGTGAGCACGAGGTCGGCCTCGGGGCTCGAGCCCACCGACAGCGTGCCGCCGTCGAAGAGGCGCTCGACGCCGCGGTCGGGGCCCGTCGTCACGCGGAGGAGCACGCGCGTGACCACGGCGACGCGCGAGTCTCCTTCTGTACCCAGGATGCCCGTCTCGGGGCCCATCCGGCTCGTCTCGCCGCTCATGATCTCACGCTCGTTCGCTGCCTCGGCAAAGACCGAGAGGATACCAGGGCGGCTATATTCCGCGGCATGCAGATTCACGCCGAGCATGCCTCGCATCCGGATCCGCGCGCACACGCCGAGCGCAGGCGCCGGCTCGCCGACGCGCTCACGCGGGCTGGGTCTCCTGGCCCAGCGCTGTTCTTCGCGGGCGTGTCCCAGCCTCGCAACTACGCCGCCAACACGTTCGCGTTCCGCGCGGGGAGTCATTTCCTCTACTTCGTCGGGCGCGCGATCGAAGGTGGGGTGCTCGCCGTGTTTGCCGACGGTCGCAGCGTGCTCCTTCGCCCTCGCCCCCCTGCGGACGACGCGCTCTGGCACGGGCCGCAGCCCGACGACGCGACCCTCGCGGCCCGCCTCGGCGTCGAGATCCGCGATCTCGAGGATGTCAGCGAGGTGCTCGATCCACGCCACGCCTCGACGCTGCCCGCGATCGACGCGCTCACGCAACACACGCAGTCGAATCTGCTCGGGCGACCGATCGCGGCGCGCGTGCTCGAGGGGGACGACGCGGCGCTCGCGGACGCCGTGATCACGCTCCGCCTCACCCACGACGCCCACGCGATCGCTGAGCTTCGCGCGGCGGCGCAGGCCACCCACGCCGCTCATGTGGCGGGGATGAAGGCTTCGCATCCGGGCCTTCGCGAGTGGCACGTGCGCGCTGCGATGATCGGCGCGCTCGCGCACGAGAACTGCGGCGTGGCGTACGAGCCGATCGTGACGGTGCACGGCGAGGTGCTGCACAACCACCACTACGAGCACGCGCTCGCGCCGCACGACCTCGTGCTGGCCGACGTCGGCGCGGAGACGGCAGGTGGGTGGGCGGGCGACGTCACGCGCACGTGGCCGGTCTCGGGCACGTTCAGCGCGACGCAGCGCGCGCTCTACGAGGTGGTGCTGGCGTCGCAGGCGCGCGCGATCGCGAAGGTGCGACCCGGCGTGCGCTACCGCGACGTGCACCTCGAGGCCTCGCTCGCGATCGCCGAAGGCCTCGTCGCGCTGGGCATCCTGCGAGGTGCCTCGCCGACGGACCTCGTCGTCGAGGGCGCCCACGCGCTCTTCTTCCCGCACGGGGTCGGACACCTCCTCGGGCTCGACGTGCACGACATGGAAGACCTCGGTGACCGCGCGGGGTACGCGCCCGATCGCACGCGGAGCGCGCAGTTCGGCCTCGGCTACCTGCGGCTCGACCGCGACCTCGTGCCCGGCATGGCGGTCACGATCGAGCCTGGCTACTACCGTGTGCCTGCGATCCTCGAAGACGCAGCGCTCGCGCCGCTCGTCGAGCGCTTCGTCGATCGCGCGGCGCTCGCGCGCTTCGATGACGTGCGCGGGATCCGGATCGAGGACGACGTGCTCGTCACCGCCGAGGGCTGCGAGGTGCTGACGGCGAGCATCCCGAAGTCGATCGACGAGGTTCAAGTATGCGTTCGCTCGGGCCGCTGACCTGCCGGAATGGGGTCAGACCCCTACTCGTGCCGGCGCCTACACGACCGCGGACGCTTCACCGATCCACGGTGGTCGCGTGCCCGCCGGAAACGGGCACAGCTTGCCGCTGCGCCTGAACTTCGCAGACGCGACCCGGTAGCTCGCGAGCATCGTCCGGTATGCGCTGCGGTACTC
>CAZCVE010000111.1:0-13097 GCA_964502175.1 uncultured Sandaracinaceae bacterium | reverse complement strand
TCGTCGCCGTGCTCGCGTAGTCCTCGTCGATACTGCCGTTGCAGTCGTCGTCGACCGCGTTGCAGCTCGCGTCGTTCGCCGCGGCGGTGCCCGGCGTGCACGAGTCCACGACCGATCCGCTCACGCACGAGGTCGCTCCGGTCGCGCCACAGGCGCCGACGCCGCACGTGGTTGCCGTGCTCGCGTAGTCCTCGTCGACGCTGCCGTTGCAGTCGTCGTCGACGCCGTTGCACGTCGAGTCGGTTGTCGAAGGGCAGTACGCGTCAGGCACGAGGTACGCGTCAGGCACCACGTACGCGTCGGGCACCACGTACGCGTCGGGCGCGACGTACGCGTCAGGCGCGATGTACGCGTCGGGCGCGACGTACGCGTCAGGCGCGATGTACGCATCCATGGGCGTGGGCGAGTCGATCGACGGGGCGTCCATCGAGAACGCGTCGATGACCGCAGCGTCTGCGGAGCCGGCATCGATCGACGGCGGACAGAACCCGCTGCTCACACAAAGGCCGACCCGCGTCTCGCACGCACCGCCGCCGCACGTGCCGCTGCTCGAGCACGACGCGGGCGCCGCCGAACCCCGACCCGCCAGAGATCACAGCGGGCGCGGAGCCGCCGGAGATCACGTCGTCGCCACTGCCGCCCTCGATCCATTCCGGCGCGTGACCGCCGTGGATGACGTCATTGCCGCCTTCGCCATAGAGCCGCTCGGAGCCATTCTGGCCGTCGATGACGTCGCAGCCATCACCGCCATAGAGGACGTCCTTGCCGTTGCCGCCTTCGAGGTAGTCCGCCCCGGCCTCTCCTCGCAGCTCGTCCTTTCCGTTGTC
This sequence comes from uncultured Sandaracinaceae bacterium, assembly GCA_964502175.1. Taxonomy (GTDB): domain Bacteria; phylum Myxococcota_A; class Polyangia; order Polyangiales; family Sandaracinaceae; genus JAFLCL01. The sequence goes on along the minus strand of CAZCVE010000111.1, from coordinate 12,270 downwards.
GCCGCGCAGCTCGTCGTCACCACCGCCGCCGAACAACGTGTCGTCTTGGTTGCCTCCCTCGAGGCTGTCGTTTCCTTCGTCGCCGTACAGCGTGTCGGCCTGGTTCCCGCCATCGAGGGTGTCGTCTCCTGCACCGCCGATGATGACGTCGGCTCCCCCATTGCCGTTGAGCACGTCGTTCCCGCCGAGGCCGAGGATGCACTCGGCGGCGTTCGAGCCGTTGATCGTGTCGGGGCCGTTCGTTCCGACGAGCACCGTCGTTCCGGCAGGGCAGCGAGGGTCGGTGATCGCTTCTCGCGAGACGCCCACGGGGTCGACACAGCTCGCTACGGCGGCGCTCACGAGCCCGCACATCAGGGCGGCGATCACGCTCCGAACACCGGCCGACCGGAACCCCACCTTGACGACCGCCATCGGCCCCTCCTCGCGTTTCGTCGATCGGCCAGAGCGAACCGCTCGGACCCTGCGACGTCACAGAGGAGGCGCACGACGCGCGGGCGCGGTCAAGACCGATCGTGCCGATGGATCTCGATGTCGCTCCTGAGGGGTCCCATGACTGCACGAGACCTCCGGACCTCGCGTCGCCCGTAGATCGGTCCTCCGCGAGCGGACCGCTCCGGCACCACGACGCCCTCGCGCGAACGCGCTTGCCCGAACGGGCGTTCGCCCGTAGAAGCGGCCCGTCGAGCGTGCTCGACGACTGACAACTGAATCGTCGCACGGTCGCCCGTCGTTCGGATCGATGGGCGCGAGAGAGGGAAGCCGGAACGAGCGTGGTGCTCGGAAGCCGGCGCGGCCCCCGCCACTGTGATTGGGGACGAGACAGCACTCGTCACTGGAGAACGTGCTCGCCGAGAGGCGAGACGCGATCCGGGAAGACGCTGTCGAGGATGATCCAACAGCCAGGAGACCTGCCGTGCGATCTGCGTGCCTGACCTCCACGGGTGTCTGGAGTCGTCGAGCATGTCGTCCGCGCGTTCGCTCGAGCGCCCGCGTGACGACGCCCTCCGAGGTCCGGTGCGCCCCTCTCCGCGCGGGTGGCGTGGACTCGGAGGCAAGCATGAAGATCGAATCGATGGTTGGTGGTGGCGTGCGCGCGGTGGCGTGTGGCGTGGTGCTCTCGTCTGTGATGGGGGCGTCGTTGATGGGCGTGGCCGGCTGCAACGGCGGCGGCACGACGGGCGAGACGCCCGAGATCGCGGGCACGTACTCGGACGGCTTCGCGACGCACACGATCACCGCGACGCGCTGGACGATGGCGGGCATGGACTTCTCGTCGGGCTTCACGCTCACGATGGTGAACAACGACGAGGACTGGGCGGTCGCCCAGAACGACGCGGCGAACGCGTTCTCGCCGAGCCTCTACAGCCGCTTCGAGTGGTACGAGGTCGGCGGCGTCCTCTACATGTGTCAGGCGCCGTTCGACGCCGCGACGGAAGCTGCGGCCATCGACAGCGCGCGCCCGAGCCGCACGGATCCGGCGACCAGCGGCTGCGGGATGTTCGGCTGGAGCGTGCTCGCGGAAACCCCGTGAACGATCGCGCCAGCGGCAGTGGCGGCATGGCGTCGCGTTGGCCGAAGGGGCCGTTCCCGGAGCGCTATCGCTTCGGGGCGGTCGAGGCGCGCCTCGCGAGCTCGTGGAGCGACGACGACGCGACGCGGCTCGCGCCCATCACGGACGGGCTCGCGCTGCTGCCGCCGCACGATCCGTGGCTGCGTCTCTATTGCAGCAGCGCGCTGTCGGATGAAGCGTGGCACGCGTCTCTGCGCGAACGTGCGCGTGAGCTCGGCGCCACGGCGTTCGTGTGGATCCCCTCGGCGCGCGAGCGACGCGAGAGCGATCCGGCCACGGCGCGCGACGTGATCGGCATCGTGCCGACGCTCGATCTCGTCGACGCCGTGTCTGCGGTGGGCGTCGCGGGCCCCAACCACGGCATCGGCCTGCCCGCGATCGTGCGCTTCCTCGTGACGCTGCGGACGTTCGGTCGCTCCGAGGTCGAGGCGATGGGCGAAGACGCGATCGTGATCCGCTACGTGCCGCGCGCCGACGATCCGACCGCGCGCGTGGCCGAGCGCGTGCTCAAGATCTGTCCGCCGCTCGCGCGCACGAGCAGCGCGGAGGCAGTCGCCGCGCAGATGCGCGAGCACGGCCGCATCCGGATGGACTTCGCATGAGCCGCATCCTCGCCATCACGCTCTCCGTGACGGGCTGCGCGGGCCTCAGCGGCTGCGCGGCCGAGCCTCTCGGACACTACGCGGACGAGATCGTCGACGCGCCTGGCGCGACGGGCGTGTCGTACGGCGATCCCGATCGCGCGGTGAACGGCGTGCGCGGCAGCGGCGCCTACGCGGGCAGCCTCGACGTGTACTCGCTCGACTACCGCGAGCGTCAGCACCTCGTGCTCGCGTTCTCGGCGCGCACGATCTCGAACGGTTCGGGCGTCGATCTCGTCGTGTTCGAGAATGGCTTCGAGGAGACCGCGCGCGACGCGAGCTTCATGGATCCGGTGGTCGTCGAGGTGTCCCTCGACGGCGAGCGCTGGCTCGCGTTCCCGCACGACTACGTCGCCGACGACGAGACCGTCTACGAGCCTCATCCCGCGGCGTGGGAAGGCTTCGCGGGCGTCACGCCCGTGCTCGTGAACGTCGATCGCAACCCGATCGATCCCTTCTCGGAGATGGCCGGCGGCGACGCGTTCGACCTCGACGAGCTCGTCGGCGAGACCGACGAACAGCGCGCGCTCGCGTCGCAGCTCCAGACCGAAGGCGTGCGCTTCGTGCGGCTCACGAGCGCGGCCGTCGTCGTCAACCCGGACACCGGCGTGCCCTACCCGCGCGACGCGGTCAGCGACGGCGCGGACATCGACGGCGTCGCCGCGCGCGCGCTCACACCGATCACCGGAACGCGCTGATGCGAACGCGTGCGCCCGACCGCGTGCGAGTCGCGTTCGCGGCCTCGCTGGGTGCGCTCTCGCTCGTCGGCTGCGGCGGCGATGACCCGTGCGCCGTGCGCGAGCTCGAGCCGATCGACCGACCGCGCCTCGCGATCGTGATGAGCGACTACGCCTCGAGCGCGATCGCGATCGTGAGCGACGACGGCGAGGTGATCGCCCCGTGGCTCGACTCGGGCACGCGACCTCCCGAGCTCGTCGCTGCGCTGTCCGGCGACGTGGCGCTCCCGCGCGTCATGCCCGACGGGTCCGCGCTCGCGCTGATCGATCGCTTCCAGACCGACGTGCTCACGCGGGTGCCGTACGCGTCGCCGACGTCGATGTCGCAGACGGATCTGCGAGGCGGGCGCACGAGCGGCGCGAGCCCCAACCCGCAAGACGTGCTCGCGCTCCCCGACGGGCGCTGGCTCGTGTCTCGCTTCAACCCCGCAGAAGATCCGAGCGCTCCCGAGCTCGCGCGAGGCAACGATCTCGCGGTGCTCTCCGCCGACGATCACACGCTCGTCGATCGCATCGACCTCGACGCCGACCTGACCGTCGACGGAGTGACGTACTTCGCGCGTCCGTCGGGCCTCGTGGCGCTGCGCGAGGGCGAGACGCTCCACGTGCTCGTCGGCCTCGCGCGCCTCTCGTCGTTGCTCCTGCGCCTCACGGGACCAGGGGCCGTCGCGCGGCTCGATCCGATCGGAGGCGAGGTCGAGGTGCTCGCGCTCGATGCCCTCTCGAACTGCACGAGCGTGGCAGCGTTCCCGGGCGACGACGCGCGCGCGCTCGTGCTCTGCCGCGGCGACGCGTTCGGCGAGGACGAGACCCGCAGCGGCCTCGTCGAGATCGCGATCGAGGGCGGCGCGCTCGTCGAGCGACGACGCTTCGTGCCCGCGCTCGACGCGGCGATCCCGCCGCCGAGCAACGGCCTCGTGGTGCTCGACGACGCGCGCGCGGCCTACGTGTCCTCGGGCTCGGTGCGCGACGGACGTGTCGACCGACTCGTGGTGATCGATCTGGACGCGAGCGAGGCGCAGGTCGTCGCTGAGAGCTCACCGACACCCTTCGAGCTGGGCGAAGGCGCGCTCGACCCGTCGCGCGGGGAGCTGCTCGTGCCCGACGGAAACGCGCGCGCGATCCGTGTGTTCGACGCGGCGACGCTCGACGAGCGCGCGTCGATCGCGCTCGACGGCCCGTGCTCGCCGCTGCCGCCGCGGCAGGTCGTGGTCGTCGCGGGCCCCTGATGCGCGGGGCACGTGAGTTGACCTCGTGAGCGGGTCGGGCGACGGTCTCGCGATGCGCGGAAGTTCGGCGCTCGCGCTCTCGCTACTCTTCCTCATCGGGCTCGCCGCGCCTGGGTGCGCCCCTTCCGGCGCGCGGCTCACGGTGCGCGTGCAGTCCGGCCTGCGCTCCGGCGACGAGCTCCGGCACATCCGCGCGCTCGTGTGGCAGGGCGGCTCGTGCGCCGGCGGGTCGGAGGTGGGCTCCGAAGCGCGCGCGCTCGAGCGCATCGAACAGGGCGCGCTGGGCGAGGGCTCGCTGACGGTCGCAGAGCTCGGACCGCTCGCGACGGGCGTCTACGCCGTGCAGGTGGTCGGGCGTCGTCCGGGCGCGACGGGCCCCGAGTCCGGCGCGGTGATCATCGAGCGATGCGTCGTGGTCTCGATCACGACCGACCGCGTCCTCCGGGTCGCGCTCACCACGGGCTGCGTCGGCGTGACCTGCCCCGCGCTCGGCGGCAGCGGTGCGTTCACCGAGTGCCTGAACGGTCGATGTGTCGATCCGCGCTGCGACCTCGATGGCCCCGAGACGACGCCGTTCTGCTGCGACCGCGCGCTGCTCGGCGACGCGTGCGACGCGGAGCCTGGCCTCTGCCGCCGTGCGGAAGACTGCGACGTGGTCGCAGCGTGCGCGGGCTCGCCGCGCTGCCTGGAAGGCGCGTGCATCGAGCCGGACGACGTGTGCGCGGACACGCTGCACTGCGACGTGGTGCTGGATGCGTGCGTGCCCGACGACGAGAGCGTGCTGCTGGACGCGGGGCTCGACGCGGCCGACCCCGAGCTCGACGCCGGGATGAGCACGCTCGACGCGGCCACCATCGAGCTCGACGCCGGTTCGATCGAGGTCGATGCCGAGCCGAGCGCCGACGCAGCGAGCGTCGACGCAGGGATGGACGCGGGGATGGACGCGGGGATGGACGCGGGGAGCGACACGGACAGCGACGCGGGACGAGACGCCGGACGAGACGCCGGCCGAGACGCGGGACGCGCCGACGCCGGAAGGGATACGGGCCCGACAGGACCCTGCGCCGGCCAGCCGGCGGGCACCGTGTGTCGCGCTGCCTCCGGCGCCTGCGACGTCGCGGAGCGATGCGATGGTACAGGCGCGGCATGCCCGTCCGATGGTTTCGCCGCCTCGAGCCTCACGTGCAGGGCCGCCAGCGGCGCGTGCGACGTCGCCGAGACCTGCACCGGCTCGAGCCGGTCGTGCCCCGTCGATTCCGACGCGCCCGCGGGTACACCCTGCTCGGGGGCGAACAGCTACTGCGACGCCAGCGGCGCGTGCTGCGTCCTCACGTGTGAAGGTCTCGGCGGCTCGTGTCCTCCGATCTGTGGATCGTGCGGCGGAGACTTCGCCTGCACGTGCACGTGCTGCGGCGGAACGATGTCGACCGTCTGTACGTGAGGCTGGACGGCGAGCGCCTGGGCGCCCGTGACCCCGTGTCGAGTCGAGTCTCACGGAGCCCCTTCGAGCCTCGGGGCGACGAGGGTACGCTCCCCGTCCGTGACGCCGAGAATCGCGCCGCCCGTGGGACCGCGGAGTGAGCCGCCGCCCGAGGTGGACGACGTGGCGCTCACCCACCGCGAGCTCGGCCTCGCCGCGTTGGTGTGGATCTTCTTCGGCATCCTGAACGGCATCGGAGGCCACGGCCGCTTCTCGGTCGCGCTGCATCTCGCGGCGGCGATCGCCACCCTCGGCGCTGCCGCGGTCGCGCGACGCGGACGGCCCGTGCTCGGGTTCCATCTCTCGGCGGTCGTGTGGGTGCTGACGCTCGCGACGTACTCCATCGTCACGGGCACGCTGAGCGAAGGCACGCTCACGCTCGTGCTCCTGCCGGTGCTCGCGACGTACACGGCGTCGGCGATGGCGGGGCTCGCGTGGCTCGGCGTGGTGGCGATCGCGCTGTTCGTCGTGTGGTGGTCGAACGACGCGCGCTGGATCGAGCCGCTCTTCACGCCGACGCCCGCGCTGCGCGAGGTGATCGTTCTCGCGCTCGGCTCGGTGATGTGGCTCTTCGCCGAGCGCTCGCGTCGTCGCTCCGACACGGCCCTCGATCGTCTGAGGCGCACGGCGTCCGAGGCGCGCACCCGCGCCGAAGAGCTGACGCACCTCAAGCGAGAGCTCGAGGACAAGAACTCCGAGCTCGACGAGGTCGCCGAGCGGCTCGCGGAGGCCGCGAAGGAAGTGTTCGAGTCGAACGTCGCGCTCGAAGAAGCCCGCGATGCCGCGCTCGTGCGCGCGAAGGACGCGAGCGACTTCCTCACGCGCATGAGCCACGAGATCCGGACGCCCCTCAACGGCGTGCTCGGGATCACGGACGTGCTGCTCGGCGGCAAGCTCGATCGAGAGTCGCGCGAGCTCGTCACGATCATCGAGTCGTCGGGGCGCGTGCTCCGAAGGCTCGTCGACGAGGTGCTCGATCTCGCGCGCCTCGACGCGGGCAAGCTCCAGCTCGTCGAGGAGCCGTTCGATCCGCTCACCGTCGCCGAAGACGTGGCCGACCTCTTCGCGGCGCAGGCCGCCGCGAAGGGCGTGGTGCTCGTGGCCATCGCGCCGGAGGAGCCCGGCGCGCGTCTCCTCGGAGACTCGATGCGCGTGAGGCAGGTGCTCCAGAACCTCGTCGGCAACGCCGTGAAGTTCACGACGAAGGGGCACGTCCGCGTGGACGTGAGCGTCGAGCCCGGCTCCCTCGTGTACCGCGTCGAGGACACGGGCACGGGCCTCTCGCCCGAGGCGCTCGGTGCGCTCTTCTCCGAGTACGCGCAGGCCCGCGAGGGCGTGAGACGCGGTGGCTCGGGGCTCGGCTTGGTGATCGCACGCCGCCTCGCGCGGGCCATGGGCGGCGACGTGGAAGGCAAGAGCGAGCTCGGGCGCGGCTCGGTGTTCGTCGCGCGCTTCGCGCTGCCTCGCGCCAGCACGGGCCGCGCGGTGCACAGCCTCGACGGCGAGCTGTCGGGGACCATCACCACGGCCGGGGTCAGCGTGCGCGATCCGCTCGTGATGCTCGCGATGATGCGCACCGCGATGCACGTGAACATCCAGCTCGTGCCGCTGCCGACGTCGGGCGCCGAGGTCGAGCCCGATCGCTCTCTCGCGCTCGTCTTCACCGAAGGCCCGACCGCGCGACGTCACCCGAAGGCGCCGCACGTGAAGCTCAGGTTCCCTCACGAGGAGCCCGCAGAAGACGACGGACGCCCCGTGCTGCTCCTGCCGCCTCGTCGCACGCGACTCGTTCGCGTCACGCGCCAGGCGACGGGCCGTGTGCGCGAGCCGACGCTGACCGGCGCGCTCGCGCCGCCCAAGGGTCTCGCGGCGCTGGTGGTCGATGACGAGCCCGTGAACCGCAAGGTCGCAGCGCTCCTCCTCGGCCGCGAAGGCTGGACCGTGTCGTCCGCGGCCACCGGCGCCGAGGCCGTGGCGCTGTTCGACGCGATCGATCGGGTCGACGCCGTCCTGCTCGATCTCGACATGCCCGAGCTCGATGGTGTCGAGACGGCGCGCACCATCGCGGCGCGCTCACGCCCGGGCCGGCGACCGTGGCTCGTCCTCCAGACCGCGAGCGTCACCGTGGAGGCGCGCACGCGCGCGAGGGCGGCCGGCGTGTCGGACTTCTTGCCGAAGCCGTTCGAGACGGCGCAGCTGCACGGCGTGATGATGCGGGCGGAGCGCCACCGAAGGCTCGAGGATCGCCGGGCCGCGCGGGCGCTCGCGAGGCCTGCGCGCGATCCCGCGACGCTCGCTGCGGTCGCGCTCGTCGAGCCCGTGGCCGAGGCCGTGGTGCTCGGCGAGACCGACGTGGCGCTCGCGCAGATCGGCGAGCTCCAGGCGCTCGCGCGGCGTCGTCAGCTCGACCGGATCGATCGTTGTTGTTCCGCGCTCCATGACGCGCTGCTCGAGAACGAAGGCCTCGAGGCGCTGGTCGATCTCGAAGAGGCGGTATGGAACTACGCCCGCGACGCGAGCACCGACCACGGCGCCTGGGACCTCTAGGATCCGCGATTCGAGGAGAATTTCACCCAGCACCTCCGTATCCTGCGCAGGAAGCGATGCTCCCCAAGGTCGGCACCACCGTCGGCGAGAAGTACGCACTCGAGGCCGTCATCGGCCGGGGTGGGATGGGCGCCGTCTACCGCGCGAAGAACCTGCTGACGGGTCGCCGCGTGGCGCTGAAGTGGATCCTCCCCACGCTCAACGGCGCGGACGAGATGCGCGCGCGTCTCTTCCGCGAGGCCCGCGCGATGGGCCGGATCGAGCACGCGAACGTCTGCGCCGTGTACGACGTGGGGCAGGACGGCGACGCGATCTACCTCGTCATGGAGCTGCTCTCGGGGCGCTCGCTGCGCGCGCTGATGGAAGAGCGCCGCCTCGCCGTTCCCGAGATCGCCGAGATCCTCCTCGAGGGCATGCAGGGCGTGAGCGCCGCGCACAACGCGGGCGTCGTCCACCGCGACCTCAAGCCCGACAACCTCTTCGTGTGCTTCGACGACGATGGAACGCGCGGCACGACGAAGGTGCTCGACTTCGGCGTCTCGAAGATCCTCGACATGGCCGACAGCGACAGCCTCACCAAGAGCGGCATGGCCGTCGGCACGCCGCACTACATGGCGCCCGAGCAGATCATCGGCAGCAAGGACGTCGACGCGCGCAGCGACGTGTACGGGCTCGGCGCGATCCTCTACCAAGCGCTCGCGGGTCGCCTCCCCTTCGAGGCCGACAACTACTCCGCGCTCGTCGTGCAGATCGCCACGTGCCTGCCCGAGCCGCTCGAGAACCACACGGACGAAGAGGGCGCCAAGCTCGCGCCGCTCGTGCACAAGGCCATCGAGCGAAAGCCCTCGGAGCGCTTCCAGAGCGTCCAAGAGATGGCGATCGCGCTCGAGCCGTTCGCAGGCGGCGTGCGGTTCGAGACGCCGAAGCCTCGCCCCCGATCGCTCCCTCCGCCGCCGAGCGACGAGACGAAGATCGCAGAGGGCGTGGAGGGCGTGAGCCTCACGGCGTCGGCGTCGCTCGATCGTGGGGTGGCGGTCGATCGTGATCTGGCGCCGACGCGCGCCGCAGGAGACGCACGACCCAAGGGCTCGACGCCGCGTCTCGAGACGCAACCGACGATGCCCGCCCACGCGTCGGGATCGCAGGAGAACGTCTCCTCCGACTCTGCGGCTTCGCGCCCCGTCGCGTCGGCGTCCCCGTCGGGGTCCATCGCGGTGCCCACTCCGTCGATGTCGGGGATCGCGCATTCCTCGCCCGCGCGCGGCGGCGGGATGTGGATCGCAGTGGCGGTGGGGATCACGCTGGCCATCGTGCTCGCGATCGGCGCACGATCGTTCAGCGCCGATGACGCAGCGGGAACGAGCGCGCAGGCGAGGCCTCCCGTCTCGCCGCCGTCGACCACACCTCCCGTACCTCCCGCGATCACCGCCTCGGCGAGTCCGCCTCCGTCGCGCCACGGCGAGGTCGCCAGCGCGCTCGCGCCGCATCCGGCGCCGCTCGTGCTCGGTGCGGAGCAGGTCGCCACGCAGGTCGTCCAGACGATGACGCAGGCCGCAGAGGGCACGATGGCGCAGCCGGGCGCCGCGATCGCGCGCACCGACGAAACCGACACGCCGCGCGATCGCCTTCCGCCGCAAGGCGGTCAGACGCGTCGAGGCGTGCGCGTCTCGACCCTCGGCCCCGCCGCGACGACGCAGACGGCCGCCGCCTCCGCGCAAGCCTCGATGCAGGCCTCGGCCTCGGGCGACACGAGCATGACCGAGCCGACGGCGACGATGGACGGAGACGAGCCCGCCATGACGGCGACAGGGCGTTCCGGCACCATCTCGACGAGCGACTTCGAGTGACCGGACCAGGAGCGGGTGTGAACGACACGTGCAGACGATCGAGCGCGGCGCGTCGAGCGTTGGCTGGGCTCGTCCTGATCGTGGCGTGCCTCGCCGAGGCACGCGTCGAGGCACAGAGCGCCGAGGCACGAAGCACCGAAGCAGGGGGCGCCGGGGCTCCGTCGAGCGACGCGCCCGAGGGCGCGCCACCCAGCACGACAGCGGTCACCGCGACGCCGTCGAGCGACGCGTACCGAGAGACGATCAACGCCGCCGTGGCGGAGTTCGCTGCAGAGCATCACGCCGAGGCCCGCGCGCTCTTTCGTCGCGCCCATGCGATGCGCCCCAACGCCCGCACGCTGCGCGGCATCGGCATGTGCGCGTTCGAGCTGCGCGAGTACGCGGAGGCCGTCCGCGCGCTGAGCGCGGCGCTGATCGACACGCGCCGCCCACTGACCGAGGAGCACACCGCGCAGGTCCAGGCCGCGCTCGAGCGCGCGAACGCGTTCGTCGGTCGCTTCGAGGTCACGGTGCCGTCGGGCGCGCTCCTCTTCGTCGACGGCGCGTCGGCGCCGACCGAGCTCGACGCCGACGGGACGCTGCTGCTGACGCTCGGCACGCACGTGATCGAGACACGTCGAGACAGCACCACGCTCGGCGACGTCCGCGTCGAGGTGCGCGGCGGTGAGCGCGAGCCGCTCGTGCTCGTGCGCGAGGCCGTGGTCACGCCGACGCCGACACCGACGCCCGCGACCGACGCGCCGGACCTCGTCCCCGGCATCGCGCTGATCGCGAGCGGCGGCGCGCTGCTCGTCGGCGGCGCGATCGTGTTCGCGATCGGGCTCGCCGATGCGTCGAGCGTGGAGAGCGCGAGGGCGAACACGCCCTGGTCGTCGCTCGCGGGCGCGTACGATCGCGCGCCCGTCCTGCAAGGGATCGGCGCGACGTCGCTCGGGCTCGGGATCGGGCTCGCTGCCGTCGGTGGCATCCTCCTCGGCCTCGAGGGCGCGAGCTCGACGCCCGACTCCGCGCGCTCGGATCGCCCACGAATCAGGGTCGATGCGGGCTTCGGCAGCGTCTCGCTGCGAGGCAGCTTCTGATGCATACGCCGCTCGCTCACGCGCTCGCGAGGACAGCGCTCGCGATGACCACGCTCCTCCTGACGATGCTCGAGCTCGCGGCGTGCTCGCCGACGCTCACGGACGGACGCTACGCGTGCCCCGACGGACGCTGTCCGAGCGGCTGGTCGTGTCACGCGGATCGCGTGTGCCGCATCGCCGCCCCGAGCGACGCAGGCACCGACGCGGCCGCGCCCGACTCACCGAGCGTCGATGCGCAGGCTCCCTTCCTCACGTCGTGCACGACCGACGAAGCGTGTGGCGGCATGCGCTGCTACCGCGGCGACGACGACGACTGGGCGGCCGGCTACTGCACGCCAGCGTGTCGCGAGATGGCGGCGTGCTCGGGCCTGATGTTCAGCCCGTTCTGCAACGACGTCGTGCGTGCCTGCGTGGTGCTCTGCGACGAGACCGACACGTCGTGCCCGCCAGGCTTCCGCTGCATCGGCGTCTTCCGTGAAGCGGAAGATCCCGACAGCACGCTCGGAGAGTGCCGCCCGCTGGCGGTGCCCATCCCTCCGAGCTCACGCGCCACGTGCACGGAGGATCTGGATTGCGCCGTCGAAGAGAACTGCTCCGACATGCGCTGCGCCAGGCCGTGCGCGCGAGGTGTCCTGCCGTGCGCCGAGGGCGACGTCTGCACGGCGACGTCGATCGGCGATCTCTGCATCCCGACGTGACGACTCAGTCGTCCGCGGCGAAAGCGCCGCGCGTTGCGGGCGTTGCTCCCAAACCCCGTACGACGGTCGATCCCGAGAAACGATGGTTTCTCGGTCTGTCAGCGTGGCGGATCCGTCGATGACCATCAGCGATCCGCGCAGCAGCGGAAGCCGGTGGAGTAGTCCCAGTGGCCCGTGTCGTGCGCGGTGGTGCGGTAGAGGCAGCCGTTGCCGTTGATCACGGTGTCGACGTAGTAGCCGCCTCGGAACGTACCTGCGGGGTCTGCCGTCCACTCGTGGAGGTTGCCCATCATGTCCATCGCGCCCGACTCCGAGACGCAGCCGTCGAACGCGCCCGACGTCGCGAGCGACATGGGCAGCTGATCGATGCAGGCGTCGCCGAGGCGCGAGTAGATCCAAGGCTCGGTGGTGCCGAAGCGCTCGGCCGCCGGGTGACGAT
>CAZCVE010000110.1:0-13711 GCA_964502175.1 uncultured Sandaracinaceae bacterium | reverse complement strand
GCGGCGGCAGCTTCGGCGTCTTCGCTGTCGCTGGGTCGACGATCGTCGCGAGCGAGTGCGAGGTCGCGCGCGGCACGGGTGGACGCGGCGGCGCCGGTGGCATTGGCGGTCGCGGTCAGTCGGGCGGCGCGGCAGGCGCCGGAGGCACGGCATCACGCGGCACCGACGGCGGCGGCAGCGGCGGCGCGGGTGGCCACGGCGGTCACGCGGGCGGCGGTGGTGGCGGCGTGGGCGGCTCGTCGTACGCGTATGTCACAGCGGGCGGCTCGATGTTGACGGAGGCGTGCACAGAGAGCGGAGGCGCGTCGGGCAGCGGCGGCTCGGGTGGCGCGTCCGCGCCCAGCGCCCCGGTGATCGAGCGCGACGGCAACCCCGGCAACGCAGGCGCGAACGGCGCGGTCGGCGGCACGCTGACGCTCTGATCGTGGCAGCACCGGGCCTGCACGAGGAGCGGTGATACAAACGCGCGTCGATGCGCGATTGGCTCGTCACCTTCCAGCGCTCCGAGCGCTCGCTCCTCGCGGGTGGGCTCGTGGCGCTGCTCGTGGCGATCATCGCGCTCGCGATCGCGGGGCGTGAGCGTCGCCATCACCTACGCATCACGGCGGGCGACGAGCGGGGGCATCGCACGCTGATCGCGCGCGAGCTCGCCGAGCTCGCCGAGCGTCGCGGCCTCGAGCTCGAGATCATCTCCACGCAGGGCTCGCTCGACTCGATCGCGCAGGTCGCGGACGGCTCGCTCGACGCGGCGCTCGTGCAAGGTGGCCTCGACGCGCCCGAGACCGTGCGTGAGGTCGCGCCCGTCGCGCTCGAGCCGCTCCACGTGCTCGCGCGCGGTGAGCTCTGGGATCTCGAGGATCTGCGCGGCGCGCGCATCCAGCTCGCGCCTCCAGGGAGCGGCACGCGCGTCATCGCCATCGACGTGCTCGCGCTCGCGGGTCTCTGCGACGACGACGGTGAGCACGCGAGCTTCACCGAGGTCGAGCACACGTACGCCGAGCTCGAGACGCTCGACGAGGCCTCGCTGCCAGACGCGATCTTCCACGTGTCGACGCTGCCGTCGCCCGTCGCGCAGCGCTTGCTGTCGCGCCGCGGATACCACCTCCTGCCGCTCGCGATCTCGGGCGCAGCGCACATCCACAACGTCGCCGTGCTGCCGGGGACGATCCCCGCCTACACCTACGGCGCGACGCCGCCGACGCCGCGCGAGACGCTGCCGACGCTCGCCACGCGCATGCTCGTCGTGGCCCACCGCGACACCGACGAAGAGGCCGTCCGCCTCCTCCTCGACACGCTCGACTCGGAGGCCTTCGCGCGCGCCGCGAACCTCTCGCGCGTCGAGCGCACGCCGCTCTGGGACGAAGCCGAGCTGCCCCTGCATCGCGGGACGAACCAGTGGCTGCGACGTGATCAGCCGCTGCTCACGCCCGAGCTGATGGAGGGCCTCGAGAGCCTGCGCAGCTTCCTCGTGTCGGTCGTCGTCGCCGCGTTCCTCCTCTACCGCTGGTACCGCACGCGGAAGCTGCACGGCCTCGACGGCTTCCTCGCCGAGGTCTCGACGATCGATCGCGACGTGCTCGCCGCCGAGCGCGCGCCGAACCTCGAGCTGCAGTCGCTGCTCGATCTGCGCGTGCGCCTCGGCGAGGTGAAGGCCCGCGCCCTCGAGTCCTTCGCGAAGGGCAACATCCACTCGGAAGAGCTGCTCTCGAGCTTCCTCACGCACGTGTCGGACGTGCGCTCTCACCTCAACGCGATGATCCTCAGCGAGCGCGAGCGCCTCCAGAAGAAGGCGCGCACGCGTGACGCGGGTCACGAAGAGGACGTCATGCGCGAGCTCTGGGAAGGCGCGCTCGTCATCACCGAGGCTCGACCTCACCTGCCCTCGGACAGCGAGGACGACCACGGCGACGGCGCCAAGAAGGATCGCGATTGACTGAAGCTCACACCCAGGCCCCCGACGTCGTCACCGCGCTCGACGGCGCGCTCGCACGCCGTGCACCGCTCCTCTCGCAGCTCGCGTCCGAACAGACCGACTGCGTGCGCTTGCTGCACGGCGTCGCCGAGGGCGTCCCGGGGCTCACGATCGATCGCTACGGACCCGTCCTGCTCGTGCAGACGCAGGCGTCGCGCCCCGTCGTCGACGCAGACACCGTGGCGCGCCTCGCCGACCGCGTGCGCGCGGCGCTCGCCGTGGATCTCACGGTCGCGTGGAACGTGCGCGGTGGTGCTGCCGTGGAGCAGCCTGCGTTCGACGCGCCCGGGCCGTTCGTCGGTGTCGAGCAAGGCGCGCGCTACGACGTGCGCCCGCGGCACCGCGGCCAGGACGTCTTGTTGTTCTTGGACTTCCGCGCGGCCCGACGCCTCGTGCGGGCGCGCGCCCGCGGCGCGTCGGTGCTCAACCTCTTCGCGTACACGTGCGGCGTCGGCGTCGCAGCCGCGGTCGGCGGCGCTCGCGAGGTGGTGAACGTGGACTTCGCGGCCTCTGCGCTCGAGGTCGGGCGCAAGAACGCCGAGCTGAACGCCATCGGCGACAAGGTGTTCCGCACGATCGAAGCGGACGCGATCCCGACGATGCGGCAGTACGCGAGCCTCCCGGTGAAGGGTCGCGGCGCACGTCGCGGCTTCGTGAAGCTCACGGCGCGCACGTTCGACGTGGTCGTCCTCGACCCGCCGCGCTGGGCCAAGACGCCGTACGGCGCGGTCGACGTCGTCCACGACTACCCGAGCTTGCTCAAGCCCGCGATCGGCTGCGCGAGCCCGGGCGGCCTCGTGATCGCGACGAACCACGTGCCCGACGTCACGCGCGCCGACTTCGAGGCGATCGTGAGGCGCACCGCCGAGAAGATGGGGCGACCGTTCTCGGAGCTCTCGATGCTCGGTCCGGAGGACGACTTCCCGAGCTTCGACGGCGAGCCACCGCTCAAGATCGCGGTTGGCGTGGTGAGCTGATCCGAGAAAAACGCACCGACGCGGAAACTGGCGCGGGGACCTGCCGACAAGGGGCGACTCGGAGGTCGTCATGTCTCGTGTCGTCTCGCTCTGCTCCCTCGTCTCGCTGTTCGTCCTCGCCGGTCTTCCCGCCCTCGCGCGCGGTCAGACGCTCGTCCGGATCGTCGGTCGCGATCCCGACGCGCACCACGTCATCACGTGCGTCGTCGGCTCGCAGCTCGTGCCCTACACGCGGACGCACGTGTCCGGAAACAGCGTCCACTACGAGTCCGGCATCGAGCGCGTCTCGGTCTACGGCTCGGTCTGCTCGGAGGGCTCCTCGCCGGGGCGCTCCTGAGCTTCTCGATCCTGGCCCAGGGTGATCTCGCTCAGCTCGATCTCCGTCGCGACCCACCCGATCTCTTCGACGACGCGTGGGAGATCACGAGCTGGATCATCGCCGGCTCCACCGTCCTCGTGACGCAGATCGTGGGCCTCACGCTGATCGGCTTGTTCCCCACGGCGCACGTCGAGCTCGCGCCCGGCGGCGTGCGCTTCTGACGGTCCTTCCACGCCCAGACGCTCACGCTCATGGCCCCGACGGTACGCGAGCAGGCTCTCGTCCTGCGGTACGTTCGCGTCGATGAACGTCGTTCTCGTCGAGGCGCACGAGATCGCCGAGGGCACGGTGCTCCTCCGCGATCATCGCGCCACACACCTGCGCGAGGTGCTCGGCGTCACCGTCGGATCGACCGTGCGCGTCGGCGTGATCGACGGCGCGATGGGCGTCGCGGAGGTCGTCGCTGTCGGACCCGACGCGATCACGATCGCGCTGCGCTCGCTCGACGAAGAGATCGCGCCGAGCCGCGTCGATCTCGTGCTGTGCCTCCCGCGCCCCAAGGTGCTCGCGCGCTTGCTCTCGCCGATCGCGCAGCTCGGCGTGCATCGCCTGCACCTCTCGGGCGCGTGGCGAGTCGAGAAGTTCTACTTCGACGCGACGATCCTCGATCCCGCCGAGCAGCGACCGCTGCTGCTCGAGGGCCTCGCGCAGGCCAAGGACACGCGCGTCCCGATCGTGAGCGTGCACGAGAGCTTCGCGTGGCTCGTGCGAACGGAGCTCGGCGCACCGTCGAGCGACGTGCTGCGCCTCTACGCCGACCCGGGTGAGAGGCGATCGATCCGTGACGCGATCACCGCGTGGCCTCTGCGCGCGAGCGGTCGCGTGCTCCTGGCGATCGGGCCCGAGGGCGGCTTCACCGATCGCGAGCGCCGCGAGCTCGACGCCGCGTCGTTCGTGCGCGTCGGCCTCGGTACGCGAGTCCTCCGCAGCGACGTCGCGACCATCGCGCTCCTCACGCTCGTGCACGACGCGCTCACCGACGTGTGACGTTGGAAACTCAGCGTCGTCCCGGCGACAGAGCGCATGCGCTTCGCATGCGGGCTCGCACTCCTGCTCGCGGTCGTCGCGGTCCACGCTGGATGTGAGCCGGCACCGATCACGACCAGCCCGGACTGCCACGCGTCGGTCCTCCATCACCGGGTGCTGGGCTGGCCGAGGCTGCGCACGGTGGTCGTCGCGATCGACCCGTCGGTGGGCGAAGTGCTCGACGCGGAACGCGTGATCCAGGTGCGCGACGCGCTCCGCGATGCTGTCGACATCCTCGTCACGGGTGATCGTGGCCTCGACGGAGAGCGGGACTTCGGCCTCGACGAGGGTGTTCGCGTCGTGGTGATGACGACCGACGGCGCGGTGCACCTCGACTCCGTGCCACCCCCCAGCACCGTGCCGACACGTGCGCGACCCGTCGTGGATCCGTGGATCGAGCTCTGGCCCGACGTCGCAGACGAGGCGTGGACACGTTGGTTCGTCGACGTCACGGCTGCCCGCATCGAGACCGCTCTCGCCGCGCGCGTCGTCGACGGAGCGTCCGCCGTCGAGTCGATCCTCGCGCTCTCTGAGTCGGTTCCGTCGGTCGCCGATCCAGACTGGCCCGCTCACGTCATCCTCGTCACGACGCGCGATCACGCGTTCGACTCAGCGATGGTGACGCGTTGGTCGGCGGGGCTTCCCGGCTCGAGCGTGTCGCTGCTCGCAGCGTTTCGTGAGGCGGCGTCGGTCCCGCCGTTCGAGCCGCTCCTCGGGACACAGCCGTTCGACGAATCGGCAGTTCCGTGTGCCTCGAGCGAGCTCGTCGGTGTCTACCCACGTGGCCTCGTGGCGCTCGCACGGGACCTCACCCTCGCTGGGCATGCGGTCACGGTCTCGAGCCTGTGTGACTTCGGGCCCTCGGAGCTGATCGACGCTGCCGTCGCCAGGATCGCCGAACCACTGCGCGACCCTTGTCTTCCGTTCCCCCTCACGCTGCGAGCGGACGGCACTCCTCCGTGTGTGGTCGAGCTGACGCCGCCCGCGAGCGGTCGAGGCACGTCCTGCCTCGAATTGGGCCTGACCCTCTCGCGAGAGAGTCGGGACGCGCGCGGTCGCCAACGTGAGGTGTGCAGCGTGCCCGCCGTCCCACCGGGCGACATCGCACGCGTACCGGGCTTCTTCTACGACGACTTCAGCACGGATCTCGCCGACACCTGTGGACCTCGGCCGTACCGCATCGCGTTCACGCCGGCGCTCGACCGTCCCGCGGGAGCGAGCGTAGAGCTGTGGTGCGAGGAAGGATCGGCTGCGTGCGGCTTCGAGATCGTGAGCACACGCGTCGTTCCGCGGGACGCTGGACACGATTGAACCGTTCGCGATCAGCTCGCGGGCGTCTCGACGGGCGGCGGTGCTTCGTCGCCGCTCGTGCTCGCGGGCGCGCTTCCATCACAGCGGCCGTGTCGCGCGAGATCGTCGGCGCCCACCGTGCGGAGCGCGCGATCCTGTGCGTTCATCGCGTCGAGCTGACGATCGGCGTCACCCGTGCGGCGCGGGATGTCGTCGATCTCCGCGATCACCGTGGCCTGCGAGACCGCAGGGTCGGGCTCCATGCGCGCGACCGTCGAGAGCGCTGCGCGGGCGCGCGTGGACTCGACGTCGCAGCCCGTGAACGAGCGCCAGACGAAGCCCGTGATCAGCGGGTCGACGCCGCCCACATACGCGACCTCGCCCGCCTGCAGGAGCGGCACGTCCACCGCGTAGCCGTTGCGATCGCGGATCGCGTAGAAGCGGTAGCGACCGGGCGGCACGTCGACGACGAAGCTCGTCTCCGCGCGCAGCTGTCCGTAGTAGGTGCCGCGCTGATCGACGATGCTGACCACGTCGCGGCTGCGCTCGGGGATCGTGAAGACGACCTGCGCGCGACCCTCGGGCGGCGTGCCGATCGTCGCCGCGCCCTGCGCTGCGCGCATGTGAAACGCACCCCCGCCGCCGCAGCCGATCGACGCGGCGACGACGACCAAACACGACAACCACACACGCGCTCCGGCTCTCGATCGCTCCACGTGTCCTCCGTTCGGTCCTGAGGTCGCAGTCTTACGTGGCTCTCGCGCGGCGCGCAGCCTCACGATTCCCCTCGAGTGGCGGCTTGGTGTTCGTGGCGTGCGTCGTCCGCATCTCTGGCCTACGGTCGGTCGCCGCGACGCGGCTGGAGGACGAGATGAGCTGGACCCCGGATGCGCTTCCGAACCTGGCGGGCAAGACCTTCGTGATCACCGGCGGCAACTCGGGCCTGGGCCTCGAGTCGATGCGAATCCTCGCGGGCAAGGGCGCGCGCGTGGTGTTCACGTCGCGCAGCGAGAAGAACGCGACGACGGCGATCGAGGACATCCGTCGCACGGTGCCGAGCGCGGACGTGGACTTCGTCGTCCTCGATCTCGCGAGCCTCGCGAGCATCGACGCGGGCGCCGAGCAGATCCTCGCGAAGTGCCCGCGCATCGACGCGCTGATCAACAACGCAGGCGTCATGCAGACGCCGGCCTCGCGCACGAAGGACGGCTTCGAGCTCCAGCTCGGCACGAACCACCTCGGCCACTTCCGCCTCGACTCGCGCCTCTTCCCTCGCATCGAGGCGTCGTCGGGTCGCATCGTCGCGGTCTCGAGCATCGCGCACAAGCTCGCGGGCATCGGCCTCGACGATCTCTTCTACGAGAAGCGCCGCTACGATCCCACCGACGCCTACGGACAGTCGAAGCTCGCGAACCTCTTGTTCGGTCTCGAGCTCCATCGACGCCTCGTCGCGCGCAAGAGCGCGGCCACGGCGATGCCTTGTCATCCCGGCTATGCCGCGACGAACCTGCAGACCGCGGGCGTCGGCATGGAGGGCGGCAGCAAGCTCTTCCGCGCGATCTACGCGATCTCGAACCGCGTGATGGCGCAGAGCGCCGATCGCGGCGCGTGGTCGCTCGTGTTCGCCGCGGCGGATCCCTCGGCGAAGGGCGGCGCGTACTACGGCCCCACGGGCTTCAACCAGCTCCGCGGTCCCGTCGGCGAGTCGTTCATGACGAAGGCCGCGAAGGACGAGACCGTCGCGCGCGGCCTGTGGGAGAAGTCCGAGGCGCTCGTCGGCCCGTTCTTCACCTGACTCGATCAGATCGAGAGGTCGAGGCCGATCAGCGCGAAGACCTCGCGCGGCATCTCGTAGGCGGCCAGCACGCGTCGCGC
The DNA here is from genome assembly GCA_964502175.1 of uncultured Sandaracinaceae bacterium. GTDB lineage: Bacteria > Myxococcota_A > Polyangia > Polyangiales > Sandaracinaceae > JAFLCL01. The sequence continues at coordinate 6,192 of CAZCVE010000110.1, read as the reverse complement.
GGCCGCGATCAGCTCGGGCGAGCTCGCGACCTTGCGCGCGCGCACGCCCTGCTTCTCGAGCGACGCGAGCGTCTCCCCGAGCGCGAGCAGCTCCGCCGCGTGCGTGAGCACGTCGATCGGTGGCAGCGCCGTTCCGCGTCGACCCTCCTTGAGCTCCTTGATCAGGCGCTGACGACGTCGCTCCGCGCGACCATCGAGCAGTCCTCGGCCACCTGCGGCGCGTGTGAACTCGGCGTTGAGCGCACGCGCCGCGCGTCGCTTCTCCGTCGCCTCGGGGCTGCCTCGTCCCTTGCCGTGACCGAGGCGTTGCTCGCGCGCGTTGGGCATCTCCGCGGAGGATAGCGAACCTGCCTCGATGGTCGTCCACCATTGAGCGCGTCGAGCGGCCCTCGCGCGGACGAACGGTGCCGCTTCCGTGACCGAGCCATGACGTACATCGGTCTACTTCCGATATGTCCTATGTAAATGCCCACGCATGACCAAGCAGCGCGCGGCGGGCGACGGTGAGGGGCGCGAGGGCCTCCTCGATCGCAAAGCGGACGTGGTCGCCCGCGCGCTGATGGGCCGCATCGTCTCGGGCAGCTTCCCGGTCGGCTCGGTGCTCCCGCGCGAGGAGGACCTCGTCGTGGAGCACGGCGCGAGCCGCGGTGTGGTGCGCGAGGCGATCAAGCTACTCGAGGTGCACCGTCTCGTGCGCCCCGTGCGTCGTCGCGGCACCGAGGTGCTCGATCCGATGCGCTCGCTCTCGCCCGAGGTCGTGCGCGCGATGCTCGCGCCGCAGCCGGGTCGCGTGGATCGCGCCATGTTGGCGGGTCTGCTCGAGGTGCGCGCGCTCCTCGACGTGGAGATCTCGTCGCTCGCCGCCGCGCGTCGCACGGACGACGACCTGCGTGCGCTCGATGCGATCGTGCGCGAGTCGGCGCCGCTCCTCGCCGACCCGGCGGCCTACCTCGTCGTGTCGAGCCGCATGGGCCGCACGCTCGCGCGCGCCGCGAAGAACCCGCTCTTCGAGATGCTGTCGGCGTGGAACGAGATCGTCGCGCGCGACCTCGAGCCGCTCTTCGCCGCGACGCGCCCCGCGCCGCCTCCGCACCACCAGGCGCTCGTCCTCCTCGTCGAGCTCGTGCGTCGGAGGGACGAGTCCGGTGTGCGCGAGCTCGTGTCGGCCTTTCATGCGTGGGCTACGCCGCGTCTCCTCCAGGCGGCGGACCTCCAGCGAAGCGGCGACAGCTTCCCCGTGTTCACGGCGCCGACGGCGAAGCCACGCAAGACCGGCGCGCCGATCCCGAAGTCGTCGACCGCGAAGAAGTCATCGGTCGCGAAGAAGTCATCGACCGCGAAGAACTCATCGGCCGCGAAGAAGTCATCGATCGCGAAGTCAGGCGAGCGCCCGGGCTCGGGCCCGCGAACGCGTTGAAAGGACCCGCTCCATGCTCACGACGCACACGACCCCGACGATCACCGAGCCCTCCATCGCGCGAAGGACGCTGGGTCCTGCGTGGCACGAGCGACACGCCGGCCTCCACGTCGTGAAGCTGAAGGGCAGCGCGTACGAGATGGGCCACCAGCACGGCGCGCTGCTGCGCGACGTGATCCCGAGCGGCCCCATCCCTTACTACCGCGCGTACTTCGAGAAGCTGATCGGTCGCGCGGCGCTCGGTCCGCTCGGTCCGCTCGTGTGGCCGACGCTGCAGGCGCTCGTCGGCACGCGGGTGGGTCGCAAGATGCCGGGCTTCGCCGAAGAGACGATCCGCGGGCTGGCCGACGGTGCGGGCCTGCGCTTCGAGGACGTCTACGGCGGCTGCACGATGCCGGACTCGATGATCTGGCTCGCGGCGCGCTTCCAGGAGCTGCGCGCGCCAGGCCCTGCGGTGGTGCATCGCCTCTCGCTCGGCCTCGGCTGCACGAGCGCGATCGCGTGGGGCTCGGCCACGCGGGACGGCAAGCTCGTGCACGCGCGCAACTTCGACTACCACGGCGTCGACTCGTGGCCGCGCACGCAGGCCGTGCTCTTCCACGAGCCGGAGGAGGGTCAGCGCTACGTGTCGATCGCGGCCGCGGGCGTCGTGCTCGGCGGCATCACCGCGATGAACGAGGCGGGCCTCTCGCTCACCGTGCACCAGCACATGTTCACGGATCAGAGCGCGCTCGGCGGCACGCCGATCGGCGCGATGGGTGACGAGGTGATGCGCAAGGCCGAGTCGCTCGACGACGCGGAGAGGCTGCTCGCGGGCAACCGACCGATCGGCTGCTGGACGTACGTGATCACCGACGGCAAGACGAACGAGGTGATGTGCTTCGAGGAGAGCCCGAAGCGACACCGCAGCTTCCGGCTCGGCGGCGACCGACCGATGGACGCGACGGCGCAGCGCGCGAAGGACACGTTCGGCTACGCGAACGTCTACCTCGACGACGCGCTCGGCCGCACCGAGACGAACCTCTACGGCAGCTACTGGCGTCACAACGCCGCGCGTCACCGCAAGACGAACGATCGGCTCGCGGCAGGGGCGGGCGCCCACGACGTGCAGACCGTCGCGGGCATCCTGGCCGATCGCGGCCACGACGCGTGCCGCGTCAGCGAGGCGAGCGCGATGGTGATGACGGTCGCGTCCGTCGTGTTCCGTCCCGAGGACGGCCTCGTGTGGGTGGGCACGGGCGAAGCGCCCACGAGCCGCAACCGCTTCGTCGCGTTCGATCTGAAGGGAGAGCGTCGCGCCACCGAGGAGGCGAGCTTCGTCGTCGACGACGGCGAGACCGCGGAGGCGCGGCGTGCCTTCGAGCTCTACCGCGACGCGATGGTGCTCCACGTCGACCACGCGAACGTCGAGGGCGCCGCGACGGCGATGCGCGAGGCGTGTGAGCTCGCTCCCGAGGAGCCCGTCTTCCACTTCGTGCGCGGCTTGCTCGCGCTCGAGCAGCGCGCGCGCACGAGCGCCGAGGAGGCCTTTACGCGCGCGATCACGATCGGCCATCCGCACGCCGAGCGACGCGCGGCGTTTCACCTGTGGCGCGCGCGCGTGCGCGGCGAGCTGGGTCGTCGTGACGAGGCGATCGCCGACTACCGCGCGTGCCTGGCGCTCGCAGCCGACCCGCCCGTCCACGCCGCCGCGCGCCGCGAGCACGCGAAGGGGTGGAGCGGCAAGCGCCGCGCGATCGACTTCTCGATGGGGGATGTGATCTCGCCCTGAGCCATCGCACCGAGCGCGAGGCCGTGCGCGAGACCGATCCGATCGATCTCGGCGTGGTCGCCCGCGAAGAGCCGTCCTCCGAACACGCCTTCGCGCACGGTCCTCATGAGCCACGGACCCGCGTGGAACAGCTCGGTCACTGCCCAGCTCGTGAGCGTATCGGTGTGGGCTGCCACCACGCCCGCGACGACGTTCGCCCAGTAGTGGTAGGTGTCGCCGAGCGGGTCTCCGCCGCGCGAGAGGGACGCAGGGAACGCGGCGATCGCGCGACCCGCGTGCAGGCGTTCCTCGAGCGACATCGCGGTTCCGAAGGCGCGCGCGTCGCGTCCACGCGCGAGCTGCCTGGTCGCCGCGTGGCAGGCGAGCAGCGCATCGAACGCACAGGTCGCGTGTCGCATCGCGAGCGCCAGCTGCGCCACGCGATCGAGCGCCGTGGCTTCGTCGGCGGCGCAAGCGATGTCGCCGAGCAACGCTCGACTGGCGAGTGGGAAGGTGTCCGTCTCGAACGGCGCGCCGTGGTCGTCGGTGAACGAGACGAGGCTCGACACGATCGACACGGTGCGCGTCGTGGGCGAGAGCGGACCGCGTGCGACCTCCCGCAGGGCGAGCGCACCCTCGATGCGTCGCGCAGGAGCGGGTGCTCGCGAGACCTCCGACACGTAGCGCGCCGCATCGGGCATGACGGGCGATGTCGCGACGCTCACCAGCGAGACACCCAGCCTCCACGCGTCACTGACCGCCGACATCGCTCATCCACGCCATCACGCGCGGCGCTTCACCCAGCGCGTCCTCGAGCGCGCGATCGAAGCCGCCGCCGAGGCCGACCATTGCCGCGCACTCGACGCCGAAGAGCCGCCAGTTGCACAGGCCTGCGCGGATCGGGTGCTGGAACGTGAGCGGTCGGTTGCCCTCCACCCACCAGTGGCCTGCAAACGCGCAGAGGTAGCCCACGACCAGCGCCGCGATCACCGGCCAGGGCGACTGCCACACCACCGAGGCGGCGAGGCCGATCAGGCACACGGCGGAGCCGACGAAGTGGAGCGCGCGCGTCCCTGGCGCGCGGTGATGGAGCAGGTAGTGCGCCCAGAATTCGTGGAAGGTGGCTTCGGTGCGCTCGTCATGAGGTCGTTGCATGCATGCCGGACCTCGTGGGCGCGCTTCGATCTTCCCGTGTTCCCGCCAGCGGCTCGAACCGTGCCGCCAACGGTCGAGGCGGGGCGTGAAACCGTCCGCGGGATCGAGGACTGAGAGACCGAGAAACTTTCGTTTCTCGGGATCGAACTGTCGTACGGGGTTTGGGGGCAGCGCCCCCATCTCGCGGCGCCTGCGCCGCGGACAACTGAGAGACCGAGAAACTTTCGTTTCTCGGGATCGAACTGTCGTACGGGGTTTGGGGGCAGCGCCCCCATCTCGCGGCGCCTGCGCCGCGGACAACTGAGTCGTCGGAGCGAGGCGATCGTCGTGGTGCACCGAGCGCGATGCGGTCGCCACGACGAAACGCAGGAGATCACGGGTGACGGCTCCGTCGTGAGCGTGTTTCGCTTGCCGGCTGCGAGCGCGGTCTCGTATCAGCGCGGGCCATGACGACGACTTCGGAAGAGCTGGCGACCACGACGAACGACGCACGAGAGGCCACGACGCACGAGGTCCCCGAGGTCGTCGTCGCTTCGGTGGACGAGGCCACCTCCGAGCGTCGACGTCTCGAGGCCGAGCTCGCGGCGATCGAGAAGAAGCGTGAGGAGCTCGCGCGGGCGCTGATCGTCAACGCACACCCCGAGCTCGCGGATCCGATCCGGGTCCTCACCGGTCGGCTCTACGCCGTCGCGCGTGTGGAGGAGCGCATGCGCGAGCCGCTCAGCAAGGGCGAGACGCGCAAGCTCGAGTCGCTCGGCAAGAAGCGTGAGTCGTTGCTCGCCAAGCGCGCGGAGCTCGACGCCAAGCGTGCCGAGGTCGAGAGCGAGATCGGTACCGTCGATCACGAGCTGTCGCTGCTCGGCGACGAGCGCACCAAGGGCTTCGGGCGCGAGCGCGACGAGGCGCTCGAACAGCTCGTGGTCTCGCTCGCGCAGCTCGGCCCCGTGTTCGACGGCGCGGGTGTCGACCCCGTGCGTGTCGTCGATGGCCTCGAGGCGCGGATGCCCGAGGTGAAGCTCGCGGCCGAAGAGCTCGCGACGCGTCCCAGCGCCTGACCCAGCTGGTACCCTCGCGGCGTGAGCGGGAGCTGGCTCGACGCGACGCGGGACCGAATCTGGGTGCAGACCTTTCCGTCTCGCTACACCGACGCGGAGCTCTTCGCGGCGTTCGACGAGCTCGATGCGCTCGTCGCCGAGGTCGCGCGGCGGAGCGGCTCGTACTGTCTGATCAGCGACGTCACCCGGGCCCGCGTCGGCAACGCGGTTCACCGCAAGCGCATCGGCGAGACCTTCTCGAAGACGCGCCGGCTGCTGGGCGACCGTGTCGCGGGGCAGGGCTTCGTCATGAAGAACGCGGTCCAACGCGGCGCGCTCACCGCGATCCTCTGGCTCGGTCGTCCGCCGTGGCCGATCGAGACGTTCGCCACGCGCGAGGCCGCGATCGCGTGGGCGGAGCAGAAGCTCCGCGTCCCGCGCTGAGGTCACACCTCCTCTCGTGCCCTACCTCTCGTGCCCTGAGGTCAGACCTTCTTTCGTGCCCCCTTGAGGCGTGCCCTGAGGTCAGACCTTCTGTCGTCCCCCTGGTCGTCCCCCTGAGGTCAGACCTTCCTTCGTGCCCCGCTGCGGGCGCGACGGCGCTCGGGGTCGAGTGTCCCTGGATCGCGACGTCAGAGGTCTTCGAAACACATGCGATGCCACGTCCACCCTCGTGCTCACAGCGCGTGGCCCGCTCAGTGATGCGAACACGAGCGGCCCGCTCGACTCGACAGTCGGCGGGCACACCCCTCCCGCCGCGCATCGCGGAAGGCTCGTCTCGGGACCGTCGAGCGCGCCTACGTCATGACGGGCGCCCTCGAGATCCACGGCGGCCG
>CAZCVE010000109.1:0-15785 GCA_964502175.1 uncultured Sandaracinaceae bacterium | reverse complement strand
TCATCGACATCTGCATGGACGAGGGGATGATCGACGGCGTCGCCGCGATGACGCGATTCCTCCTCTTGTTGGCGAGCGAGCCCGAGGTCGCGAAGGTTCCCTTCATGATCGACTCCTCCAAGTGGGAGGTGATCGCGGCGGGCCTCGAGTGCCTCCAGGGCAAGGGGATCGTGAACTCGATCTCGCTCAAGGAGGGTGAAGAGCTCTTCAAGGAGCGCGCGCGGCACGTGCTGAAGTACGGCGCCGCCGTCGTCGTCATGGCGTTCGACGAGCAGGGCCAGGCCGCCACGTACGAAGACAAGATCCGCATCTGCCGTCGCGCCTACGACATCCTCGTGAACGACGTCGGCCTTCCGCCCGAAGACATCATCTTCGACCCCAACGTGCTCACCGTCGCGACGGGCATGGAAGAGCACAACAACTACGCGGTCGACTTCATCGAGGCGACGCGCTGGATCAAGAAGAACCTGCCGCACGCCAAGGTCTCGGGCGGCGTCTCGAACATCTCGTTCAGCTTCCGCGGCAACAACAAGGTCCGCGAGGCGATGCACTCCGCGTTCTTGTTCCACGCGATCGCGGCGGGCATGGACATGGGCATCGTCAACGCCGGCATGCTCGAGGTGTACGAGGAGATCGAGCCCGAGCTGAAGACGCTGGTGGAGGACGTGCTCCTCAACCGTCGTCCCGACGCGACCGAGCGGCTCGTCGACTTCGGAGAGATCCTCAAGCAGCAGAGCGCAGTGGGCTCCGAAGGCGCGGAGAAGAAGACCGAAGAGTGGCGCAATGGCACCGTCGAAGCGCGCTTGTCTCACGCGCTCGTGAAGGGCATCGACACGTTCATCGACGCCGACACCGAGGAGGCGCGCGCCAAGCTCGGACGCCCACTCTCGGTGATCGAAGGCCCGCTGATGGACGGCATGAGCGTCGTCGGCGACCTCTTCGGTGCAGGCAAGATGTTCCTGCCGCAGGTGGTGAAGTCGGCGCGCGTGATGAAGAAGGCCGTCGCGTATCTCTTCCCCTTCATGGAGGCAGAGAAGGCGGCGATGGCGGCGGCGGGTCAGGCGGTGCGCACGCAGGGCAAGGTCGTGCTCGCGACGGTGAAGGGCGATGTCCACGACATCGGCAAGAACATCGTCGGCGTCGTGCTCGCCTGCAACAACTACGAGGTCTTCGACATGGGCGTCATGGTCTCGTGCGAGAAGATCCTCGAGCGGGCCAAGGCCGAGAAGGCCGACATCATCGGCCTGAGCGGGCTCATCACTCCGTCACTCGACGAGATGGTGCACGTGGCGCGAGAGATGGAACGACAGGGCTTCAAGCTCCCCTTGTTGATCGGCGGCGCCACGACGAGCCGCGCGCACACGGCGGTGAAGATCGCGCCGTTCTACAGCGAGCCGGTGGTGCACGTGCTCGACGCCAGCCGCGCGGTGCCCGTGACCACGAGCCTCTTGAGCGAGACGGGCAAGGCGCCGTTCATCGCCGAGCACCGCGCCGACTACGAGCGCCTGCGCACGATGCACGCCCAGCCGCGTCACAAGCTCGTGTCGCTCGAGGAGGCGCGCGCCCGACGCACCGACATCACGTGGCGCGCCGAGGACCTGCCGCTGCCGACCAAGCCTGGTGTGCACGTGCTCGACGCGTTCCCGCTCGACGTGCTCCGCGAGTACATCGACTGGACGCCGTTCTTCCACACGTGGGAGCTCAAGGGCGTCTACCCGCGCATCCTCGAGCACGAGAAGTACGGCGAGCAGGCGCGCACGCTCTTCGCCGAGGCGAACGTGCTGCTCGACCGCATCGTGAAGGAGAAGCTGATCACGGCGCGCGCGGTCTATGGCCTCTTCCCCGCCAACGCCGTCGGCGACGACGTCGAGCTCTACCGCGACGAGACGCGCCGCGAGGTGCTCGAGACGTTCCACTTCCTGCGTCAGCAGAAGGACGATCCAGGCCAGTCCTGTAAGTCGCTCTCGGACTTCATCGCGCCCAAGTCGACGGGCCTGGCCGATCACCTCGGCGCGTTCGCCGTGACCACGGGCATCGGCCTCAAGGAGGTCTGCGACGCCTTCCGTGCGCAGCACGACGACTACAACGCGATCATGGCGGAGGCGCTCGCGGATCGGCTCGCCGAGGCGTTCGCCGAGTACCTCCATGCGCGCGTGCGCCGCGAGTGGACCTATGGCGCGGACGAGGCGCTCGGCCCCGACGACCTCATCGCCGAGAAGTACCGCGGCATCAGGCCCGCTGCGGGCTATCCGGCCTGCCCCGATCACACCGAGAAGGGCACGCTCTGGAGGCTGCTCGACGTCGAGAAGAACACGGGGATGAAGATCACCGAGTCCTTCGCGATGTGGCCCGGAGCGAGCGTCAGCGGGCTCTACTTCGCCCACCCCGAGGTGCGCTACTTCAGCCTCGGAAAGATCGATCGCGATCAGGTGATGGACTACCGCGGTCGCAAGCAGCTGACGGTCGCCCAGGTCGAGCGCTGGCTCGGCCCGAACCTCAACTACGACGCATCGAATTGAGGTCTCCATGCCGATGACGGGCACGCAGTACGCGAACCTCGTGGCCAGCTACGTGGTGCAGAACTTCGGGCACCGCGGGCTGACCGTCTACCGAGAGGTCCCGTTCGGAAAGACGATCATCGGCAAGAACAGGCGCATCGACATCGTGCTGATCGAGGAGTCGACGCGCATCGCGATGGCGATCGAGTGCAAGTACCAAGACTCGCTCGGCACGGCCGACGAGAAGATCCCGTACGCGCTCGAGGACATCGGGAAGATCGGGATGCCCGTGTGCCTCGTGTACGCGGGAGAGGGCTTCTCCGAGGGGATCCGTCACATGCTCGCGGCCTCACCCATCGCGGCGTACTGCCTGCCCGACGCGGCGTTCGCGCCCTCCGACGAGACCCGCGAGCTCGACGCCGCGCTCGCGCGCACCTTCAAGTGGTGGGATCTCGTGGTGCGCGGAAAGACACCCTTCCGCCTCTGACTCCCTCGCCTGCGGAGCTCTTCGAGTCGCGGCACGCGTCGTGCGAAGTCGGCTGACGGAAGAGTCGATGGCGCAACGTGCGCCAGAAGAGGTCGTGATGCGGGGTGCTTTGTGTCTCTTGGCTTTCGCGACGGTCAGCACCGTCGCCTCGGCGGCGCAGGCCGAATCAGCCGTGGTAGTGGACGGGAGCACGTGTGGTCGGGCGCGCGAGGTCACGCCTGCGTCAGGCGAGATCCCGGCGAACTTGCCGCGCATCATCGTCGTGGGCACCGTGTATCCGAGGTTGGTGCGGGTCTCGACGGGTGAAGAGGCGCCGAGCGCGATCCTCGCGGGCCCGCGGGGCATGCTCGTGCAGCTCACGGAGCCGCTGGTGGTGGGGGAGACGTACGAGCTCGAGCGCACGGAGTGTGGTCCGGACGTGGAGCCGATCGCGACGTACACGGCCGTCGACGCGCGCCCTCTTCCCACGACGCTCGGCGCGCTCGCGGTCGGCGAGCTCCGCTCGTACTACACGGTGCCCGGCGCGCGTGAACGCTACTACTTCACCGAGGTCACGCTCACGCCCGACGCGTCGATGGAGCCGTGGCTCGACGCGTACGACTGGTGGGTCGACAACGGCACGGTGCTGACCGGCGAGCGCTCGCTGCGCACGGGGCTGACGGTGCAGATCGACGTGCCGTGTGTGCGCGGCGGTACGGCCTCGCTCGACCTCATCGGCCGCGCGGCCGTCATCCCCGGCCCCGCGGATCTGAGCACGCCGACGCTCGCAGCGATGTTCACGTGCGACGACGACGTGATCGTCGACGCGATGACGGGGCGTCCGCTCACGCCCGCGGAGATCGAGGCGCTCGAGGCGCTCGCCAACACCGACGCGCCCGTGCTCGCGTTCGACGCCAGCGCGACGGCACCGGACGGCGGCGTGTCGAGCATCGACGGCGGCTCCTCGATGATGCCGACCGAGCCCGACACCAACGGCAACTGCAGCGCCTCCCCGTCGCGCGCGAGCTCGCCGATGTGGACGACGTTGGCCGTCCTCGGCATGCTGATCGTTCGTCGGCGCCGCGCGCGGTGATGGGGCTTCGCGCGAGCGCTCGGAGAGTGGAATGTCGTGGAGAACGTGCTCGTCGGTGCTCGCCGTGTGCGGCTCGCTCCTCGCGAGCGAGGTGCGCGCCGAGTCGTTCCCCGGGCTCGACGCGGTCACGTGTGACGAGACGGCGACCGCGTCGCCCTCGACGGGTGAGATCCCCGCGAACGTCGCTCGCTTCGTCGTGTCCAGATCGCCGGGGGCGAACTTGATCCGCGTGAGCACGGGCGAGATCGTCGAGACCACGAGGCACTTCAGCGCGAGCGGCCTCCTTCTCCGCCCTCGCGCACCGCTCGCGATCGGAGAGCAGTACGAGATCGCGCGCTACGACTGCCCCACCGGGACGCCGTCGCTGGCCGAGTACACCGTCGTCGCGCCGATCGATCCGCCCGTCGTGCTCGGGACCCTCTCTGCGGGCCAGCTGCGCGCCTACTACCGTCGGCCGGGCACGCGCGAGATCTACTACTTCGCCGACGTGTCGCTGATCCCCGATCCGTCGATGACCCCGTGGCTCGACGCGTACGACTGGTGGCTCGAAGACGGGAGCCACGCGTCCTCCCCACGCGCGCTGCGCGACGGCCTCACATCGCAGATCGACATCCGCTGCGCGCGCGGCGTCCGCACGAACGCGCACGTCACCGGCTACGCCCAGATCGTGCCCGGCGCCGTGGACCTCGGGACACCCGAGCTGATCCACACGTACGAGTGCGATGATGCGATCCTCATCGATCCCGCGACGGGCGAGCCGCTCACACCCGAGGAGATCGAGGAGCTCGAGCGCCTGGCTGACACCGACGCGTACGTCGTCGACATCGACGCGAGCGCACCGGACGCCTGGGCGTCGAGCATCGATGGCGGCTCCGCGACGATGCCGACCGAGCCCGACACCAACGGCAACTGCGGCGCGTCTCCGTCGCGCGCGAGCTCACCGATGTGGCTCTTGCTCTCGATCTTCGGAATGCTGCTCGTTCGTCGCCGTCATTCGACACGAGCCTCGGAGCGTTGAGATGCATCTGTGGAGAACAGCGTGCCTGCTGCTGGTCGTGTGCGGTTCGCTCGTCGCAGAGGAGGTCCGGGCCGAGTCGGCGAGCGGGCCGGATGCAAGCCCCTGTACAGGTGAGATCTCCGCGATCCCCGCGTCCGGAACCGTACCGGCGAACCTTCCGCGCATCGTGGTCGACCGCCCGAGGTGGCTCTCGCTCGTCGCGAGCGACGGACACTTTGTTCGACTGGATGCCTCGCCGACCACCACGGGCACCGTGTTCCTGCTCAGCGAGGCTCTCGTGGTGGGTGAGCGCTACGAGCTCCGCGACAGCTGCCCCTCCAGCCCGCCGGTTCTCGCCCGCTACTACGTCGCGCCGCCGGTGCCGCTGCCGACCGAGCTCGGAACACTTCGGATCGTCTCGCACCGCGCCTTCTACGTGGTCCCGCCGTGGCGTGATCGACGCACGTTTCTCGAGGTCGAGCTCGTCCCCCACGAGTCGGTCTTGCCTTGGCTCGATGCCTACGACGCCCAGCTGACGTCGGACAGCCCCCGTGGATCGATCTACACGGAGTGGAGGTCGCTGCGGGATGGGCTGACCTGGCAAGTGGAGATTCCGTGCCCGCGCGACGAGACGCACGCCCTCTCGCTCCGTGCGAGCGCAGGACACGTGTCGACGCATCCGGGTCCACGTATCGAGGCGACGCTCATGGACACCCTTCGATGCGAAGACGCCGTGGTGTTCGACTACGCGACGGGGCGAGAGCTGACGCCCGAAGAGGTCGCCGAGATCGAGCGCGTGGCGAGCGTGACGGACGGTGCGTTCCCGGATGCGGCGTACGTCAGCATCGATGGGGGCAGCGCGACGATGCCGACGGAGCCCGACACGAATGGGAACTGCAGCGCATCTCCTTCACGCGCTCGCTCGCCTTGTTGGTTCGCGCTCTCCGTGCTCGGTCTCGCGCTCTTGCGGCGCGCGAAGCGACGCTGAGGTCGACGCTGCATCGAGCCGCGAGGTGCGCCGTGTCTCACGAGCGCATCCTCGCGGCGCGGGCCTCGAGGGCGTCGGAGAGGACGAGCGCAGACGCGACGATGCCGTGCCTCACGGACGCGACGTGTGCGGCGCGAACCTCCTCGTCGGGGCGATGGCAGCAGAAGAGCCCACGCTGCGCGGCTTGCGAGTGAGCTCGCGTCGCCCGCGCTCTGTGCTCTGTGCTCTCCATCGCGCGATGCACCGAGGCGTTTTCGAAGAGGTGCTTCCAAGGAGAACACGCGAGTGCGGGTCGCGTAGAGAGCTCGCCCTCTCTCTCTCGGACCGGAGACGAACGAAGAGGCACGCGCCGAAACGCAGCGTGCGTCGAGGCCGTGTCGCGGTCGTTGGGGCCGATCGACGAGCAGAAGAATGCGTGCACCCCGGGGTTCAATCCCGGGGCAGTGAGAGCGCTCTCCCCTCGGGGCAAGCCCGACGAGCGGGCTTGCTCACGTCGTCATCCGCTCTCATGGCCCATCGTGATCTCGATGCATCCGATGTCGCGAGGTCGAGGAAGCCGACGCGACACGGGTCCTGAGACCAAGCCCGCTCGTCGGGCTTGCCGCGAAGACCCGAGCGCTCTGCATGCCCCGGGATTGCACCCCGGGGATTCCGCTCTCGCGACGCCACGCGGGTTCGTCGGGCTTGCCACGAAGAACGGCGCGCTCTGTATGCCCCGGGATTGCCGGGGGATTGAGCGAGCGAATCAGGCCGGCTCGAGGGTCAGCGCGTAGGGCGCGACCGCGTCGAACGCGAGCGGGACGGTCACCGCGCGCTTCGAGGTGATCGCGTCGAACAGCGGCAGGGCGTGCGCGGCGGGGTTCGCACGCTGGCCTCGCGTGAGCGCTCTGCCGAGCGACGACTCGGGCATCGACGCGGGGCCGTCGAACTGGGTGATCTGCGCGATCCGCGCGAGCGGGTGATCGCCGGGCTCGCTCGAGATCACGACGCCGACCGAGAGCGCCTCGCGCCTGTCCTCGGGTCCCCCTCGCTCGGCGCGTGACAGCGGCGCGGGGATCACGTCGTCGGCGCAGGAGACCACCACATCGCCTCCGCGATCGTTCGCGAGCGCGATCGCCTCGATCATGCCGGCCTCGAAGCTGCGCGCTCCTGCGGCGAGGGCCGTGGAGAAGCTCGTGTTGCCCTGACCGATCGAGCCGAGGCCGCTGCCTGCGTTGTGCACGCTGTTCTTGAAGCGCATCGGTGAGAGCTGGCCGTCGCCGCGGAAGATCACGTCGAGCAAGAGGACCATCGTCTCGATCTCGCCGTAGCTCGACGTGTAGATCGTCGCGACCGTCGTGGGATCGCGCCCCGCGGCCGTGACGGCTTGAGCTGCAGCCTCGCCGAACATGCGCGTGAGGCGGCTCGAGCCGCGCAAGAGACGCGACGGAACCCACGCGCACGTCGGGTCCTCGATGGCTGCGTCGTGCGCGCCGTCGACGAAGGCCGCGAGGCTCGCGTAGCCAGGCGCCCACAGCGAGAGGCCGGTCACGTAGAGCGGTCTCACGCGCGACCTCGCGAGTCGCGCGCTGTGACCCACGCGGTGCTCGCGATCGCGAGGCAGACGTTCGAGCCGCCGAACGCGAACGCGTTGCACAGCGCGACGCCGACGGCCTGTCCCGAGCGGCCTTCGGCGAGCACGTTCACGCGGACGGCCGGATCCTTGGGCTCGGCGCCGAGCGATCGCGGGATGCGATCCGTGCGCACGGCGTGCGCCGCGAACACCGCCGACGTGGCGCCGGCCGCGCCGAGCTGATGACCCGTGTAGCCCTTGGTCGACACGACGGGGACGCTCGTGCCGAGCACCGACTCGATCGCCATCGACTCGGCGACGTCGTTCTGCGTCGTGGCCGTGCCGTGTGCGATCAAGAGGCCCACGTCGGCGGGAGCGATCGCGCCCATCTCCATCGCGCGGAGCATCGCCTCTTTCGCGCCGCGCCCCGACGGCTCGGGCGACGACATGTTGTACGCGTCGGACGACTCGCCCACGCCGAGCAGGTACGCGAGCGCCGCGTCGCGCGTGTCGTCGGTCTCGCGCTCGAGCAGCATGAGGCCCGCGCCCTCGCCGATGTTGATGCCTGCGCGATCGCTCGCGAACGGCTTGCAGTGATCGTCCGAGAGGATGCCGAGGCCGCGGAAGCCGTGGAGCGTCATCTTGCAGAGGCTGTCGATGCCGCCGACGAGCGCCGCGTCGACGAGGCCGAGGTCCATGAGGCGCATCGCGGACGCGTGCACCTTGCCGCTCGAGCTGCACGCGGTGGACACCACGTAGGTCGGGCCTTCGATGCCCGTGACGCGGCGGATGAGCTCACCGAGCGCGTTGAAGTCGTGCTGCGTGCCGAGGTCGTAGCCCGAAGGCACGGCCCCACCGTTGGGGCCGCCGCTGTCGCTCCAGCTACGGAACGCGGCCTCGGTCGCGTCGAGGCCGCCGGTGCTCGTGCCGATCAAGATGGCGATCCGGCGCTTGCCCCAGCGAGCGATCGCACAGTCGATGGCGGGGCGGATCTCCCCCGTCGCCATGAGCCCGATGCGCGCGAGGCGCGTGTCGTAGGCGGAATCGGCGTCGGCAAGAGGCGGCAGCGAGCCGGGCACGGCGCCGACGACGGTGGGGAAAGGCAGCGTCAGGGCGAGGCCGTCGAGCTCGGCAGGCGGGCGGAGCCCGGTGCGTCCATCGTCCAGCGCGGACAGGGTTTCCGCGGTGGTGCGGCCCATCGATCCGACGAGAGACATCGCTGTGATCGGCAGCCTCGGCACGCGGCCGTTGGTAGCACGGGATCCGCGGCAGGTGGGGCGGCGGCTCGACGCAGTGCGTCGTGGGGCGCTCCGGAACCGCGACAGCGATGTCAGATTGCGCGAATCGCCGGGTGCTTCATAGCCTGTACCTCTCTTGAACGAGAGTCGGGTGTCGTGTTAGCAAGCGCCCGGTCTCGATCGTCGTGGTTCGTGGCTCGTAAACGGAGGCTCTCGGTATGAATCTCAACAAGTTGGCTTTCAGCGGTGTGGTTGCGGGCTCGGTCGCAGTGATGGGTTGCGGCGGTCCGCCTCCCGCAGGCGCGGATGCGGGCAACGACGCTGCGACGGCGACGATGGAGCCGGTCACGGTCACCTACATCGTCGGCGAGATCTCGATCCCCGACGCGCCCACGGGCCCGATGATGAACATCACGCCGGGCTTCAACCTCGACGGCAAGGTCTCCGATGGCACCGCCACGGACAACTGCGAGGACCTGAACCCCGACTTCGTGTCGCCTGAGGGCGAGACGGGCGTCGACAACCAGCTCGTCGGCTCGCTCATCGGCCTCCTCTCGGGCTTCATCTCCGACCTCGACGTCCAGGCGACGGTCGACGAGCAGGTCGCCACGGGCGCCCTCCTCCTCGCGGTCCGCGTGAACGACATCAACAGCTTCGAGAACGACTCGAGCGTCACGCTCGACCTCTTCCTCGTGGATCCCTCGGGCTGCGCGATGAGCCCCTGCGCGCCGACCGGCGGAACGGTCTCGGCGGGTGCGATGTGGGAGATGCAGGCGGGCGATCCGCTCGCGACGGGCCTCTCGGCGACGATCGAGGACGGCGTGCTCTCGGGCGGCCCCCTCGACCTCCCGCTCGCGTTCGAGGCGAGCGGCATGTCGATCGAGCTCACGATCCGCGACGCGCGCGTCGGCGGCGACATCACGGCGACCGGCATGGCGAACGGCAACATCGGCGGCGAGCTCCGCATCGACGACATCGTCGCGCTCGCGGAAGAGCTCATGCCGGGCATCGGCGAGACGGCGCGCGGCATCCTCACGGACAGCGCCGACCTCAGCCCCAGCGCGGCGGACGCGCAGGTGTGTGAGTCGATCTCGGCGGGCATCGGCTTCACGGCCGTCGAGGGCGAGCTCCTCTGAGCCCTCTCCACTGAGTCGGGCACCGGGGCGCTCCTGACGAGCACCTCGACCCGAGAGCGAAGGCCGCGTTCCGAGAGGGACGCGGCCTTTCGCATTGGGTAGGGAGGCCCGATGCTCGGACGCGTGTCGATGGGTGTGATGTCGGCGCTGTGCGTCGCAGCCTGCGACTCGGGTGCAGTCGTCGTCTCCGATGCGCACGCACCCGATGTGTCGCCTACGCGAGACACCGACGAGCCGCGCGAGCTCGAGCGCTCCGCGACGTTTCTGATCACGCACCTCGAGCTGCAGCGAGGTCCCGATCAAGGGGGCGACGTGATCGGGCTCGACCTCGACGGGCGCGTGTCGGGCGGCGACACCGCGGCGAGCGACTGCCGAGATCGACACCCCGATCGCCGATCGCCCCTCGGCCTGTCGGGCGTGGACAACCAGCTGGTCGTCGGGGTCGTGCCGATGATCTTGGAGTTCGCGCCTTCGCTGGATCTCGAGCGCGGCCTCGATGAGCCCATCGTCCTAGGTGATCGTCGAGGTCGCCATCGGCGAGGACGACCTCGTCGGCGTGATCGCAGGGGCGTTCACGATCGACGCCATCTTCGACATCGCCGACACCCTCATGCCGACGATCATGCCTCCCGACCACAGCATGCAGCGCGCGTTCTTCGAGACGTTGACGGATCTGTCTCCGTCGCCCGAGGACCCTTCCGTGTGCGCAGCGTTCTCTTCGGCGCTGAGCGTCGAGGCCACACGCGTGTTCGTTCCGCAGCGGTGAAGCCATGAAGGTCCCTGCACTCGTCAGCATCGCGATCGCAGGCTCTGCGATGACCCTCGGTTGCTACGGCCCCTCGGGCAACGACGCGGCGGTGTACTGCTGCAACGACGAGTCGCTGGGCCGTCCCGAGCCGGTGTCGCGCACGTACATCGTCGCAGCGTTCGTGATCCCCGACGCGCCCACGGGCCCGATGATGAACATCACGCCGGGCTTCAACCTCGACGGCAAGGTCTCCGACGGAACCGCGATGAACGACTGCGAGGACCTCGACCTCGACTTCGTGTCACCGCGACGCGAGACGGGCGTGGACAACCAGCTCGTCGGCTCGCTGCTCGGTCAGCTGACGAGCGTCTTCACGGACCTCGACGTGCAGGCGACGGTCGACGCGCGGGTCGCCAGCGGCTCCTTTCTCCTCGCGATGCGCGTGAACGACATCAACAGCTACGAGAACGACTCGAGCGTCACGCTCGACCTGTTCCTCGTCGATCCCGCGGGCTGCGACGCGAGCCCCTGCGCTCCGATGGGCGGCACCGTCTCCGCGGGCGCGATGTGGAGGATGCAGGCCGGTCCCGCGCTCGCGACGGGTCTCTCGGCGACGATCGAGGACAGTGAGCTCTCGGGCGGTCCGCTCGATCTCCCTCTCACGCTCGACGTACGCGGGACGACCATCGACCTCACGATGCGTGACGCGCGCATCGGCGGTCACATCACCGCGACTGACCTCACCGATGGAGGCATCGGCGGCGCGCTCCGCGTCGAGGATCTCGTCTCGTCGTTCGAAGCGATCGAGCCGGGCCTCGGTGAGACGGTGCGCGACCTCATCGCGGCGAGCGCGGATCTGACGCCGAGCGCGGCGGACGCGCAGGTGTGCGAGTCGGTCTCCGCGGGCATCGGCTTCACGGCGGTCGAGGGCACGATCGAATGAGCGCCCGCTCCATCGTCGTGGCGACGTTGCTCGCTTCGTGCGCCGCGAGCGCGTGCGACGCGCCGACGGTCGCGATGCCCGATGCGTACGCGCCCGACGCTGACGAGCCGCGTGAGGTCGAGCGTTCGGCGGCCTTTCTCCTCACGCATGTCGGCATCCAGCGTGTGACGGACGCAGAGGAGCCGGTCGTCGGGGTCGATCTCGACGACCGCGTCACGACGGGCGACGAGATGGCCATGGACTGTCGCGAGCGACACGCAGATCGCGTGTCTCCGAGCGGCGTCGTGGGCATCGACAACCAGCTCGCCGTCGCCGTGATGCCGCTGTTCGTCGACTTCTTCACGGACTTCGATCCGGAGAGCGACTTCGACGAGCCGATCGACGCGGGCGAGCAGCTCTACGCGATCCGCATCACCGAGCTCGATGACCTCGTGGACGACGCCGACGTCGTCGTCGCCGTGCAACACGTCACGGCCTCGGGATGCGACGAGGGGCCTTGTCCGCTCGGCGAGGTCAGGCCCCGCGACGTCTTCCACCTCGATCGCGAGGCGCCGATCGCGAGCGAGCTCCCCGGTTCGATCGTCGAAGGGCACCTTCGGTTCGAGCTACCGATGCTCTCGCTGTCCGGCCGCGTTCCGTTGCTCCTCGAGGATCTCGTGGTCGACGTGGTCGTCAGCGAGGATGAGCTCGGAGGCACGATGGTCGGCGAGTATCCGTTCTCGGCGCTCCTGCAGCTCACCGAGAGCATCCTGCCGCCGCCGATCGGGCCGCTCGACCCGACCCCGTTCCAACGGCGCGTGGCGGATCTCCGTCCGTCCGAGCGCGATGCGTCGTTGTGCGATGGCATCTCATCCGCGCTGACCGTCGAGGCCACGCGCGTTCTGCTCCCGGTGCGCCGATGAGAAGGTGTGCATCCATCGCCGCAGGTGCGTTCGTGCTCGCGTGCGCAGGGTGTGACGTGGCGCCGACGCCTCTCGCCGACACAGGACCCGATGCCGGGCCGCCCGACGTCGGGCCCGTGGATGCGAGGGATCTGCGTGAAGCGCCGCGGAGCATGAGCTTCCTGCTCACGCACTTCGAGCATCCGAGCGGACCGTCCGCCGATGGAACCGTGTCGAGCGACCGGGCTGCGGCGCTGCGACGTGCTCGCTCGGAGACGTCAGCGAGGGCGAGGTCTTCCTCGATCGTGCGATGTCGATCGCAGACGTGCGCGGCGTGATCATCGAGGGACACCTCCGCTTCTCGCTCGCGTCGTACTTCGTCGCGGGCCCCGTGATCTCCACACCGCTTCACGACGTGGTCCTCGACGTGGCGATCGACGAGCACGGCGTGAGCGGCGTGATGGGCGGTGGTGTCGACATCGAAGAGCTCGTCGCGTTCTCGAGCTCCATCATGCCCGTCATCGACCCGACGCTCGTCGAGGGACAGTACGCGCACCTGCGTGGCTTCTCCGATCTCTCGCCGCGAGCCGCGGACCCGTCGATCTGTGATCGCATCTCGATGGCGTTCGAGCTCGAGGCCGTGCGCATCACCCTGCCGGTGCGCCGATGAGGCCTCAGGCGTCGGTGCTGGTCTTCACGCTCGCGCTCGCGGGCTGCGGCACGTCGCCGACGCCGCTGCGCGACGCGGGGCCCGTGGACGCGACGGATCGAACGGAGGTGGCGCGGAGCATGAGCTTCTTGCTCACGCACTTCGAGCACACGCGCACGCCCTCCGCCGATGGAACCGTGATCGGCGTCGACCTCGATGATCGCGTCTCCGCCGGTGACGCCGAGGCCGCGGACTGTCGTGATCGACACGCCGACCGGCGCTCGCCGCTCGGTGTGGACGGCGTCGACAACCAGGTGCTCGCTGGCTTCTTCCCGTACGCGATCGAGCATGGCTGGCTGAGGAGCGGGGAACCCGAGGCGACCTTCGACGAGTCCATCGCGTCGGGCGCGCGCCTCCACGTCGTGCGTGTCGGTGAGCTCGAGGATCTCGTCGACGACCCCGAGGTGCGCGTCGAGATCCTCGTTGTCGCGCGGCCGGACTGTGAGGTCGCCACGTGCCCGCTCGGAGAGCTGCGCGAGGGCGAGGTGTTCGTCGAGCGCGCGATGCCTCTCGCCGACGTGCGGGGCGCGATCGTCGACGGGCGTCTGCGCTTCTCGCTCGCGTCGTACCTCGTCGACGACGAGGCGACCCCGCTCCACGACGCGATCCTGGATCTGGTGATCGGGGAGCGAGGACTGTCGGGCGTGATCGGTGGCGGTCTCGACATCCAGGAGATCAACGACCTCAACGCTCGCATCACGCCGCACCCACCTCCCGTGGAGAGCTCGCTGCTGTGGGACTTCTCGGATCTCGCCCCTTCGGCGACCGATCCCTCGCGGTGCGAGCAGATCTCCATGGCGCTCGAGCTCGAGGCGGTGCGCGTGTTCGTGCCGTTCGGCGAGCGCTGAACAGACGTCGACTTGCGGCGCGGCCGGGCACGCGACAACTCCGGCCCCGTGAGCCCGCCGCGAGAGCGATCGCCCGGCCCGCCTTCGCGCGGGATGATCGTGCGCGTCATCGTCGCGGCGGCCGCTGCGGGCGCGGCGTCCGGCGTGGTGTTGAGCCTCGTGCTCACGGCGCTCGGGCACCGCGAGCCGTTCGTTCACGTGTGGGTGATGGTGGCCTCGGTGATCGCCGGGCTCGTGTCGCTGTGGGTCGTGACCGCCGTGCTCGGTCGGCGCGTGCAGCGTCTCGTGCGGCTCTTCGAGCGTCGTCGCGGACAGCGCGTGGAGCGCCCGGAAGACGAAGACCTCGGGCGCGTGCTCGCCGCCGTCGATCGGCTGCTCGCGCAGGCCGACGTGGGCAGCGAGACCGGCAGCTCGAGCGAAGGCGACGCAGATCAGACGTCGCCGCTCGGGCAGACGCTCATGGGGCCGACGCTGCGCGAAGAGACCGGGAGCATCCGCACCTCGCGCGGCGCGAGCGAGAGCCAGCGCGAGCTCGATCTCTCGAAGACGCTCTCGCAGCGGACCGCGGAGCTCGAGCAGCGCCTCCGTGAGCGCGCGCTCCTCTTCGAGCTCCTGCGCGAGAGCGTGACGACGCTGAACCTCGAGGCCGTGCTCGATCGCCTCACCACGCGCCTCGGGCCTGCGCTCGAGCTGCGTGAGCTCGCGGTGCTCCTCAAGGACGAGACCGGTCGCTTCGGCGTGCGCGCGTGCTGGGGCTTTCCGGATCCGGTCGCGGTGCTCGGTCGCACGCTCGCGCCGGGCGAAGGCGTGACGAGCAACGCGATCGACAGCGGCAAGCCCATCGTGATCGACGACGTGGGTCACGCGCCCGACTACCTCGCCTTCTGGGACGAGGTGCCGCGCACCGGCTCGTTCATGAGCGTGCCGATCCGCGTGCGCGACGAGGTGATCGGCGCGATCGCGCTCACGCGCCCGCCCACCGATCCGCTCACCGATCTCGAGGCGCGCTTCCTCTCGGCGCTCGCCGATCAGGTCGCGCTGTCGATCCACAACGCGCAGCTCTTCCGAAAGCTCGAGGAGCTCTCGAACATCGACGAGCTCACGAAGCTCCCGAACCGCCGCTTCCTGAACGAGCGCCTCGAGCGCGAGATGGCGGACGCGCGCCGCTATGGGCACCCGCTCTCGCTGCTCATGATCGACATCGATCACTTCAAGAAGCTGAACGATCGTGCGGGTCATCCGATCGGCGACGCAGCGCTCGTGATGGTGGCCGAGCGCCTGCGCGGCATGCTGCGCGAGGTCGACACCATCGCGCGCTGGGGCGGCGAGGAGTTCGTGGTGCTCCTCTCTCGCGCGGGCGAGAGCGACGCGCTCGAGGTCGCCGAGAAGCTGCGGCTCGCCATCGCGGGCATCGAGACGAGCTGGTCGCGCGAGCAGCCGTTCGGGCACCTGTCGCTGAGCATCGGCGTCGCGGAGCTCAAGGCCGGCGAAGACGGCGCAGCGCTCGTCCAGCGCGCGGATCGCGCCGTGTACGTGGCCAAGCGCGAGGGTCGTGACCGCGTGTCGCTGCCGCCGCGGCCCTCGTCGCCCGACGCCTGACTCACTTGCGTGAAGGCCGCGCGCGTCTCGCGTTCTGCCTCTTCTCGGCGTTCTACGGAGAGAAGCTGGGCGGAGCTGTCGTCGCGGCC
>CAZCVE010000108.1:0-16451 GCA_964502175.1 uncultured Sandaracinaceae bacterium | reverse complement strand
GACGTTCCGCTCACCCACGGGGCCAGGAAGTTCCTTGACGAGCCCCAGCGCCGAGGCGCCGCCCAGTTCCCGCGCGATATCGGCCTCGGCATTGTGGCCGCGCTGGCCCAGCCAGCTTGCAAAATCGCGGAGCGCGGGATCCATGTGGACCGAACTGTGCTGCGGCGGCACGGGGGCGCGCTTGGTCTCCACGACGGGCTCGACGCGCGGCGGCGGGGCGACCACGGGATCCACGCTAGCGACCACGGGCGGGGGCGGCGGCGCCTGCACGGGCTCGGGGGCGCGCGTCTCGATCGCGACCTCGTCCTTCGGCTGAGCCACGGTGCGACGACGAACCACGCCCGCGCGCAGCTTCGTCTCGACCGTGTTCTCGACCTTGTCCTTCTCGATCGCGCGCTTGACGCGCTCGATCTCGGGCACGTCCAGAGCGCTCATGTGATTGCGCACCTGGATCCCGAGCGTGGCGAGCCGCTTCATCAGCTCGTTGTTCTCGAGCGAGAGCTCTCGCGCGACCTCGTACACCCGGACCTTACTCATTCCGCCTCCGACAGCCGCATACCTGCGTCCGACAAGTCGAGCAGCCGCTGCCCGCTCTCGACCACTTCCGCCGCGATCCCGCTCTCCAGGATCCCGATCACACCGACCTCATCGCGACCGAACAGCCTACCCAGGCCGCTCTTGGTCGAGAAGACCAGCGCATGACGCCCGAGGCGCTGCGCGGCCCCCATCAGCTCGTCGCGACGCCCCGCGGCGTCTTCCGCCACGACCAGCGCGTGCACGCGACCCGTGGCCATGCCCTCGCGCGTCGCGTCCGTGCCCATCGTGAGCACGCGACGCCGCGAGCCCGCGATCAAGAGCCCCTCGAGGCGACGCACGAGCGCGTCGCGCATCGTGGACACCAGCCACTCGGACTCGACGCGCACCTCGCGCTGGAGCGCGCGAGACAGGCCGCCCTTGTCCGTGGCGCGCTTCACGCACTCGAGGCGCGCGTGCACCCAGACGCCGCGGCCGCCCCGGTCGTGCCCGCCCGTTCGGCGCGAGACGTCCGGCGCGACCCACGGAGCCGCGTCCGACACGACGAGACGAACGAGCGCCTCGGGCGCCGCCTTCAGGCGACACCCCACGCACGTCCTCTCGCTCTTCTGTGCCGTCACGAGCTCCACGCCGTCCTTCTCTCTCTCAGACCTGTTCGCTCACTTCACCGGTCGGCACGGCGCGCATCGCCGCGCGCACGCGCTCGAGGTCGTCGCGCACGAACGTCGCGACGGCCGCCTTCACTTCGCGGGCGCGCTGCGCGCCGAGGCCCGTGCGGATCGCGAGGCGATCCACGTCTTCTTCGCGAGCCACGTCCGAGACCGAGCGGTAGCCCGCGCGCTCGAGCGCCTCGGCGATGCGATCCGTCACGCCCGAGCACAGCACGAGGATCTCGCGCTCCGTGAGGAGGCGAGGCGTCGCGACGAGGCGATCGACCAGCGCCTTGCGCACCGAGTCCATCGCGCCTGCCGCGTCGCCGCGCAGCTTCTCTGCGCGCGCCGCCGTGCCCACGCCGTCGATCGACTGGAGCTCCTGATCGCCGGCCTCCGCGATCTCGTCGACCGTGCGGAAGCCCGCGCGGTAGAGCGACTTCGCGAGACCTTCGCTGACGTCGGGGACCATCTGGAGCTGCTCGAGCGCCATGTCCTCGATCTGGCGGAAGCGCGACTCGCTGATGATGTCGAGCTTCCAGCCCGACAGCTGCGACGCGAGGCGCACGTTCTGACCGCGACGACCGATCGCGAGCGAGAGCTTCGCGTCCGGCACCACGAGCTCCATCGTGTTGTTCGCCTCGTCGATGATGACGCGGCCGACCTCGGCCGGGGCGATCGCGTTGCACACGAAGCGCGCGGGATCGCGATCGAACGGGACGATGTCGATCTTCTCGCCGCGCAGCTCCTGCACGACGGCCTGCACGCGCGAGCCCTTCATGCCGACGCACGCGCCCACCGGATCGACGTCCGAGTCGCGGCTCGTGACCGCGATCTTCGAGCGCGCGCCCGGCTCGCGGGCGGCCGCGACGATCTTCACGATGCCCTCGTAGATCTCGGGCACTTCCTTCTCGAAGAGCTTCACGAGCAGGCCCACGTCGGTGCGCGACAGCACGAGCTGCGGGCCGCGCGCCTCGCGATCAATCTCCTTGAGGAGCGCCACGATGCGGTCGCCCGGGCGGTAGCTCTCGCGCGGCGTCTGCTCGCGCGCGGGCAGCACGGCCTCGGTGCCGTCGAGGTCGACGATGATGTTCGCGCCGCGCTCGAAGCGGCGGACGATGCCGTGCACGAGCTCGCCGCGGCGGTCCTTGAACTGGTTGAAGACGATGTCGCGCTCGGCGTCGCGGACACGCTGGATGATGACCTGCTTGGCCGTCTGCGCCGCGATGCGGCCGAAGCCCTGGCGGTGCTGCTTCATCTTCAGCACTTCGCCGAAGTCGCGGTCCTGCTGGCGCGCCTTGTCGCCGTCGGACTCGAGATAGAAGATCTGGAAGCCGAGCTCCTCGCCCATCTCCGCCTCGAGGCCGTGACGACGCGCGTCCTCGACCGAGATGTGGCGCTCCGGATCCTCGACCAGCTCGACGACCGTCATGTACTGGAACAGGTCGACGTTGCCGCTGTCCGGGTTGAAGCGCGCCTCGAGCTCACGCGTCATGCCGAAGGTCCGCTTCGCAGCGGTGAGGATCGCCTGCTCCATGGTCTCGACCAGGACGGCGGCCTCGATGCCCTTCTCCTTGCTGACCTGCTCGATGATGGTGTGGAGCGAAACGCCCGAGCTCTGCATGACTGACTCCTGAATGGCTTCTTCTTCAGACGAACAGGCCCGATCGCGTGGATCGGGATCGATGGAATCACTGGAAGCGGAAGACGACGTGCGCCTTGGCGACGTTGTCGAGAGGGACGACCCACGTCGTCTTGGACGGCGGATCGTCCACGTGCACCGCCTCGCCTTCGTACTTGGCGAGCGTGCCCTGGACCTTGCGGCGCCCCGTGTCGTCGAGCGGCAGCTTCGTGTGCACGCGGACCTCGACGCCGGCGAACCGCTCGAAGTCGCGCGGACGCACGAGCGGTCGGTCGACGCCGGGCGAGCTCACCTCGAGGCGGTAGCGGCTGCTCGGCAGCAGGCGCTCGTGCACGTCGAGCACGGTCGAGAGGTCACGGCTCACGCCCTGGCAGTCTGCGAGCGAGACGCCGCTGCCCGGGACGAGCTTGCCGGTCGCCTTCTCCACGTGCGCGCCGCCTTCGCGGTCGATGAGCACGCGCAGCACGGCTCCCTGCTCGCTGACCAACGCAACGTCGACGAGCTCGAGGCCGTGTGCCTTGCACACCGGCTCGATCACGTCGAAGAGGGCGGTCTTGTCGAGAGAGGTAGACATCTGTTCGTGGGACACCGAGGAGAGGGCGGGCTTCGTCGTTCGCCGAAGGCTTCGCCGACGACCCCTCCATCCGACCGCGTCCCAAGTGCCCGCTCGCTCGGTTCGAGCTTCGCGGGCGGCGGCGCGCGGCCGGAGCCGCAAGCACGCATGGGTCATGGACCGATGAAAGGCGGGCGCTCCTACCACGCGAGATCTGGGTGGGCAAGTCGCCCCGTCCGAGCGCCGCGGGCCAGGGGTGTCGCGGCGCGCGTCACGATCGTGACGGCCAGGACCGAGATGTCGTGCATCAGCGCGCGCCGAAGCCCGCATACTCTTCTCTTCTCTGCGGCCTGAGCCGTGGCCCGTGTCGTGCAGCCGTCTGGGGACGGACGCGCTCGGCGTCCGGACGTCAGCCTCGCTCTCGTCTGCTCTGCTCTTCCCCTCTGGCCTCGCCGTCCTTGACACATGGGGACCGCGCGCTAGAAGGCCCCGCCTTTTTCAGGCGCGGGGTCCGCGTCTGTCTGCGCACATCGGTCTGCTGGGTGTCCCGTGTGCTGGCTGTGCAGTCTGTTGACTGTGCAGTTGTTGGCTGTGCAGGTGTGTTGGCGGGTCCGTGCCTCGGTTTCTCCGGGCAGGGCCGTACTCGAACGACCGACTTTCGGAGGGTTTCGTGATGAAGACCAGGATCGCTTATGCCTTGGGGCTCCTCTCCGCCGGCCTCGGCACGGTCGTGCTCGCCGGCTGCCCGGAAGACATGCCGATGGTGGATGCGGGCGCCGATGACGCCGTCGTGATCCTCCCGGACACGGGCCCGACGGGGGACGACGCGGGTCGTGACGCTGGCATTCGCCGCGACACGGGCGTGGCCACCTGCGGCACGCGCGGCAACCTCGGCGGCCAGTGCGCCTCGGGCGAGTGCAACGAGCCCTTCATGTGCCAGGAAGAGATCGTGATGACGCGCCCGAGCGTCAGGCGCTCGGACGGCATGCCGGGCCGCGCGTATCCCATCCAGTACTGGCCCGGCGGCCAGTGCCAGGTCGCGTGCGATCCCAACGCGAACGGCCAGTGCAACGAGTGCTCGAGCTGTCTCCAGACCGGCACGAACGCCTCTGGCGCCCCGGTCGGCGAGTGCTTCCAGACCTGCGAGCAGGACGTGGACGGCCGCGGCGGCTGCAACGAAGGCTACGGCTGCGATCGCGCCAACCTCGCGTGCCTCGTCGCCTGCGCGGTGGTCGACGACGTCGACACCTGCCAGTTCGCGTTCGAGGACCGCGACACGGATCCGCTGACGCGCGAGACGATCGTCGACGAGGGCGAGGGCTTCGCGTCGACCTGCAACGTCACGACGGGCCTCTGCGAGACGACCGGCCGCGCGGGCGCCACCGCCGGTGACGACTGCGAAGAAGACACGGACTGCGAAGACGACGGTCTCTGCCTCAGCGGCGACGACCCGGAGACGCCCGTGACGCTCCTCGACGGCTACTGCATCCGTCTCGGTTGCAACGACACCGACCTCGCGTGTCAGGACGGCGACGTCTGCACGCAGAGCCTCTTCGGTCTGCCCGGCGGCGTGTGCATGGAGGGCTGCGTGGTCGGCTCCGAGACGACGCCGGCGCAGGTCGCTGGCGTCGGCGGCGGTAACCCGAACTGCGGCGAGGGCGAGGCCTGTCTGTGGGACGGCGTCCACGGCGTCTCGGACACGCTCAACGGCGGCTGCTACGACGGCAACTACAACGCGGTCCCGGCGTACAACGTCGGCGCGGGCTGCGACAACGACGACGACTGCTGGTCGCCCTACGGCGTGGGCCGCTGCCTCTTCGGCGAGGGCAACACGCTCGGTGATCGCGTCGGCTCGGGCATCTGCGCGGTCGGCGGCTGCGGGCAGGCGATGACGGGCGCGGTCGGCCTCGCGACGAGCGACGGCGTGGTCCCCGTGATGGACCCCAACGCGATCTGTCAGACGGCCACCGGCAGCGGCGGCACGAACAACGACATCTGCGTCGGCTTCAGCGAGAGCCAGACCTTCTGCGTCTCGGGCTGCACGACGGCGGCGGACTGCCCGAGCGGCTACTCCTGCCCGAACCTCGGCGACGCGCTTCGCCCCCTCCGCATCTGCTGGCCGGCGTGTCAGGAAGACGCCGACTGCAACACGGGCGCCCGCTGCCTCAATGACAGCCGCGCGACCTGCAACCCGATGACCGACACGTGCTACTGCACGGACTCGGCGCCGCGCCCCGACGCCGGCATCCTCCCGCGCGACGCGGGCACGGACGCCTTCACCGCCCCCGACGCCTTTGCCGCCCCCGACGCGTTCGAAGCGCCCGACGCCTTCGTCGCGCCCGATGCGTTCGCGGGCTGATTTCAGACCAGGAACGGAGACCGACCGATGTATCTGATGATCTCTCGCAACCCCCGTGCACGTGACCGCGGCCGAGGCAAGCGCCTCCGCGCGAAGCTGAAGGCGAAGAACCGCCGCCGCGTGAACCGCGCGGCCGGTCGTCGCGTCTCGGCCAAGGGCCACACGACGCGCGGCTAGCACGGACGCGGTTTCTCACGAGACCGTGCGCAACGAAAGAGGCCCGGTGCAGCGATGCATCGGGCCTTTCTCGTGGTCACGTCGTACGCTCGCCCGTGATGGAGGCGGCATGAGGTGTGGGATCACGATCGCTCTGCTCGTACTCGCCGCGCTTCACCCCGCGCCGGCGAGCGCGTGCTCCCGGATCTGCGGCGAGCGCTTCGCGCCGCTCGGCAACGACGCGTATCCGGCTCATCTGCCTTCGAACGGCGTGTTCGTGCGACCTCCTCGCGAGTCGGGCGACGTCGTGTCGGTGGTGATCGTGCGCGGCGATGTCGAAGAGACGCGCGAGATCCCGAACGGCGAGATCGTCGAGGTCCCGGACGTCGAAGTGGGAGATCGCATCCGCCTCACCGTGCAGCTCGAGTGCGGCCCGCGCTTCTTCGAGTCGACCGTCGTCGAGGTCACGGCGGCGGCGGCGCTGCCGACCGCGCTCGGTCAGCTCGCTCTCGAGCCTTCGCGTCGCACGATCATCGAGGTGCTCGACGACGGCGGATCGTGCACGACCGATCTCCCCGTGAGCGTGGCGCCGTTCGAGATCACCCTCGACGAGGCGCTCGGACCCTGGCGCGACGCCCTCGAGCAGACGGTGGTCGTCGACGACGACCCGTGGGTCGAAGCGCGCGACCCCGCGGTCGACAGACGCTTCGTCTACGCGGCGTGCGAGACGCCCACAACGCGGCAGCACCCGACGGATCTACCGCTCGGCGCACATCGGCTGCGGCTCGAGGGTCGCCTACGCGGCGTCGGGCCCGTCCTCGTCTCGAACGAGGAGCCGTTCGTCCTCGGATGCGACATCCCGCCGGGCACGGACGCCTACATCCAGTCGGACGCCGCCGATGCGTTCGAGCTCGGCGACGCCGGCGCCTCGCGATCCGGCGACTCGGACATGCGCCCCCCGGGTGCGAGCTGCTCCGCCTCGAGGAGGACCGCGAGCCTCGAGCTGCCGCTCGCGGTCGCCGCGATCGCAGTCGTCGTTCGCGCGGCGAAGCGTCGCGCAGCCCGGAAGCTCTCATGATCACGAGAACGATGGTGGCTGGCGCGCTCTTGGCGCTGCTGACGTTCTTCGCGCCTCCGCGAGCGCATGCCTGCTCGCTCGCGCCGTGCACGGCCAGGCTGGCGCCGCTCGGCAACGACGCGCATCCCGCGCACCTGCCGGTGAACGGCGTCTTCGTCGGTGCTCCACCTGCGAGGCCGGGGTCGAGCGTCTCGGTCGTGATCGAGCGCGGTGGCAGCGAGGAGACGCGCTCGATCGAGCCCGCCTTGGTCGTCGAGATCCCCGACGTCCGAGAAGGCGATCGCGTCCACGTGCGCATGGAGAGCGAGTGCGGTGGGGTGCTGAGCACCGTCATCGACATCACCGCGTTCGCGCCGATCCCGACGCTGCTCGGAACGTTGGTGGTCGCGAGCTCGCGTCGCACCGTCATTGAAGTGCGCGACGACGGCGGCTCGTGCACGAGCGATCTCGCCGTGAGCGTCGCGCCGTTCTCGCTGGTGCTCGATCCGAGTGTCGAGCCATGGCGCGACGCGCTGATCGAGACCGTGCTCGTCGACGACGCGCCGTGGCCTGAGTCGTACGACGTCGCCGTGGAGTCGCGCTTCGTGTACGGGGCGTGCGAACAGCCATCGCCCTTGCAGCGACCGACTCCGCTGTCGCTGGGCTCCCATCGTCTGCGCATCGAGGGACGCCTGCGCGGCGTCGCTCCCGCGCGGACGACGAGCGACGAGACGTTCGTCCTCGGCTGCGAGATCCCGCCCGGCACCGACGCCGCCGTGATGTCCGACGGCTCGATGACGCCAGCTGCGAGCGCGAGCTGCGCCGCCACGAGCGCCTACCGCCCCTCGTTCAGCGGCATCGCGGCGATCGGTGTACTGGCCACGATCCGCGCTCGTCGCCGAGTGAAGCGCATGTGCTCAGAGCGCTCCGCGTGAGGACCACGAGGACGATGAACCAGAGTGGGTGTGCCGTGTTCTTCGGCGTCATTCTGGCCTCCGGGTGTGGTTCGGACGCACGAGCACCGCTCGAGGAGTGTGAGCACGGCCTCTACTGGGCCGACTGCGGCGGGAACGCCGATCCCGTCCTGGCGTGCGACCGCGACACGGGGGCATGCAGATGGTTCGCGGGTGGAGACACGGCTCGGAACCACGTGGTCTCCGACTGCCCGGTGGCGGACGTCTGCTGTCACGACGACTGGCCGTTCACCGACTTCGATCCCAGCGGCGCGGCTTTGGCGCGCGCGGCGGAGGACGTCACCACCCTGCGGCATGGGCCCGAGGTTCGTCACGCTGCGACCGACCTCACCGTGTCGTTCGAGCTGGATTCCGCCGAGGCGCCTCGGATCGAGTGCTCCGACCCGCCGCCGCCGATCGAGGGATGCGGCACCGGCGGCGCCGTCTCGTCTCGCGTGGGCGGCTCGGTCGTCGTGGCGTTTCCCACCGGTCCCTATGGCGAGTGGCTCCTCGAGATCGTCCCCGGCGACCCGTCCTCGGCACGCCTCTACTTCATCCGCATCGGTCGCCCCGAGCAGGCTCCGTTCCGCACGTGCCACAACGGCTCCGGCGGAAACCGTTTTGGTGGCACGGGCACGCTGCAGCTGAACACGGACTCTCTCGTCGATCTCGATGCGCTGCACGGTCGCGTCGACGCGGAGACCACCGAGGGCAGCTTCACGATGACCTTCTGAGTCGCCGGTCGCGCTCGCTCGAGGCGAGCGCGAACTTCGTCATGCTGCCGCCCGAGAGCGACTCGTGTTAGGACCGATGCGTGAGCGATCCTCAGATCTTCGTCGTCAGCGACTCCACCGGTGAGACCGCAGAGCGCGTCGTGCGCGCGAGCCTCCTCCAGTTCCCGCACCACCGTGTGCGCGTTCGTCTCTTCACGCGCGTGCGTGATCAAGCGGCGATCGAGGACGTGCTGAAGAAGGCCTCGGAGGCCGGCGCGATGGTCGTGTTCACGCTCGTGTCGCCCGAGCTGCGCGAGCAGTTCCACGCGATCGCCGCGCGCGAGAAGATCGAGAGCGTCGACGTCATCGGACAGCTCATCCACAAGGTCGGCACCTACATCGAGGCGCAGCCGCTCAACCAGCCGCGCGCGCAGATGCCGCTCTCCGAGGAGTACTTCCGCCGCGTCGAGGCGATCGAGTTCGCCGTGAAGAGCGACGACGGCAAGGAGCCGCGCAACCTCCGCAAGGCCGACCTCGTGCTCGTCGGCGTGAGCCGCACGAGCAAGACGCCGCTCTCGACGTACCTCGCGGGCCGCGGCCTGCGCGTCGCGAACGTGCCGCTCGTGCTCGGCGTCCCGCCGCCGGCCGAGATCGACGACCTTCCCCCCGAGAAGGTGATCGGCGTCACGATCGGCATCGACCAGCTGCTCGAGATCCGCCGCGCGCGCCTCATCCAGCTCGGCATGCCCGGCGACGCGACGTATGGCCTCCGCGATCACGTGCGCTCGGAGCTCGAGTTCGCGGAGTCGATCTTCAACGCGCACCCCGACTGGACGGTCATCGACGTCAGCGGGCGAGCGATCGAAGAGACGGCGACGATCATCCTCGAGACGATGAAGGACCGCGAAGAGAAGAAGTACCAGACGGAGCTGGCGCTCTAGTCTCCTCGAGGGCCGCGCGCGGAATGCCGCGAACGCCGACGCGTTGGGTGAATCACCTTGGATGACCTCCCTCTCGTCTGCCTCGGCTGCGGGACGCACCTCACAGACGACCTGCCTTGCGCAACCTGCGCTCTGGCGTCGCTCCCGCTGCCCGAGGCCGCGCTGGACACGCGCGTGGAGGCATCGCGCCCCCGCCACGCCGCGAGCTTCGCCTGCGCGAGCTGTGGCGGTTCGATCGCACCGGGGGACCGCGCCTGCTCGTTCTGTCGCGCCACCGTGCGGACCGCGCGCTGTGGGCACTGCCTCGCGTGGAACCTCGCGAGCAGCAGGCACTGCGGCTCCTGCGGTGACGCGCTCGACGACGTCGAACGCCGCGTCGAGTCGCTGCCGTGCCCGCGTTGCGCACCGCAGACGCTGCGCGCGGTGCGGTACCGCGATCTCGTCGGCGACGAGTGCGTTCGCTGCGGCGGCATCTTTCTCGCCGCGTCCTTTCTCGATCGCCTCGTCGAGCGCCGCGATCATGCTGCGGGGCTGAGGCTCGCGCTCCCCGAGCGCCCGCGGCCCGCGCTCGAGCCAGTGCAGTACGTGAGGTGTCCGGGGTGCACGCAGCTCATGAACCGCAGGCAGTTCGGTGCGATCTCTGGCGTGATCGTCGACACGTGCCGCACGCACGGCGTGTGGTTCGATGGCGGCGAGCTCCACGCCGTGCTCGCGTTCATCGCGCGCGGCGGCCTCTCGGACGCGCGTACGAAGGAGATGCGGGCGCTCGAGGTCGCCAGAGCCGAGGTCGCGAGCAAGCGTGCCGAGCAAGAGCGCGAAGCGCTGCGCCGAGAGCCACGGGGCTACGGCGACGCAGCGTTCGCACGCTGGGTCGTGAGGAGTTGGCTGGGCTGATCGGTGCTCTAAGGCCACTGACCAGCGAGTGGGCTGGACGGGGCCACCGACGGCGTTCCGCGTTCGGCGGTTGAGAAAGTGTTCGCCGACGTCGTGCGCCGTGCCCGAGGCCTGCCGCCGTCGCGGGAGAACGCGTTGTCCCCGCGTCAGCCCTTCTTCTTCGGCGCGAGTTGGTCGATGGTGGGTGGAAGGTGCTGTTCGTCGAGGACCGACTCCACCGCTGCCATGGTGAGGATGACGCCACGCGCGACCACGCCCATCGGCCCGCGAAGCTCATCGCGAATCTCTTCCGCCGTGCGTCTTTCGCGGCTCGGTGTGAGCATGGGGAGGTCGCGCGCGAACGCTGCGACCAAGGCGTCGAACCACGCCCAGGCCTCACGCAGCTGATCTGAGGCGACGACGTCGTGCGGCTCGAGTCGCGCTCGGATGCGATCGTCCATCCTCCACTCTCCAAACACGTGCGCGTGGTCGACGGCACTGGCCAGCGAGCCGCCACTCGAGGCGGAGAGGTTGGTCCCGATGTCGACGAGCCGCGGCACCGCATCCGAGACCACGTCGTGGGCGACGGAGAGGAACTCGCGAGGGTTCGCGCGACGCAGCGGCTCGGCGATCAGCTGGCGCACGAGATTGGGCAGCCACGCGATCTGTGCACGCAGCGACGGCGGAAGGCCTGCGAGCATCTGCTCGGGTGCGTCACCGCGACGTTGCTTCTCGGCGCTACCCACCGCCGGGTGTGAGAGCAAAGCGTTGGCCGCGACGTGCGCTCAGCCCTTTTTCTTCGGCGCGTAGACGTCGGCGACCGAGCCCATGAAGTGGGCGAGGATCGAGTCGGTCACGCGGAGCCTTCGCGAGAGCTCGCGGGCGATGTTCATCACGAAGAGCGAGTACGCCTTGAGGTCGCGGCGGTAGAGGATGCGGTCGACGTGCTCGGCGGTGATGCGCACCACGAGGCTCGGGGCGAGCGCGCGCACGCTGGCCGAGCGGTTCTGCACGTCGAGGATCGACATCTCGCCGAACCACGAGCTCGGGCCGAGCATCGCGACGCGGACCTCGCCGCCGACGTCGGACTTCTTCAGCACCTCGAGCTCGCCCTCGAGCACCACGAACATCTCACGCGCGGGATCACCCTCGTTCACGACGCGGGTGCCCACCGTGATCGACTCGAGCGGTAGCTCGCGGGAGAGGATCGTCAGCGTCTCTTCGTCGAGTCCGCCGAAGAGGCCGATCTCGCGCAGCGTGTCGGGGCTCAGGCGCGTCGGGAGGCGCCCCGTCTCGCGGCGTCGCGCGGGCTCGCTGGGCGGGTTCGGTTGAGGGGCCGCGTCGGCCTTCGGGTCGCGATCGGGCATGGCCGCATGCTCGCACGCCGGGTGCGACCGACCAAGCCTCGCCGCACCGCGTCACAGCGACCGGGATTCTTGGATTCGCGTGGGCCCGAACGTCTATGCTGGAAGGGTCCCGCGCCGTCCCAGGTGCATCGGCTCAGCAGTTCGACCCGGATTCGCCGTTCCGTCCGGGCCGAACTGCTGCGCCGATGTACTCGAAGAACCCGGAACGAAGTTCCGGCGGAATCATTCGGCGCGGGGGAGTGCCCTTGGCCCTCGACTCGAACGACCTGCCTCACACTTTCGGTCAGTACACGCTGCTGCGGCGCATCGCCGTCGGCGGCATGGCCGAGGTGTACGTCGCGAAGACGGGAGGGGTCGCGGGCTTCGAGAAGCTCGTCGCGCTGAAGGTCATCCACCCGCGCTTCTCGGAGGACGAGCACTTCACGCAGATGCTCGTCGAAGAGGCGAAGATCGCGGTGCTCCTCACGCACGTGAACATCGCGCAGACGTTCGACCTCGGGATGATCGAGGACACGTACTACATCGCGATGGAGCTCATCGAGGGCGCCGACGCGTACCGCGTCATGCGGCGCTGCGCGGAGCTCAAGAAGGCGATCCCCATCGACGTCGCGACGTTCGTCGTGGCCGAGATGTGCAGCGGCCTCGACTACGCCCACCGCAAGCGCGATCCGAACACGGGCACGGCGCTCAACATCGTGCACCGAGACATCTCGCCGCAGAACGTCCTGATCTCGGGCGCGGGCGAGGTGAAGATCGTCGACTTCGGCATCGCGAAGGCTGCCTCTCGATCGAGCCAGACCGAGGTCGGCGTCATCAAGGGCAAGTACTACTACATGAGCCCGGAGCAGGCGTGGGGCGATCCGATGGATCACCGCTCGGACGTCTTCTCCACGGGCGTGGTGCTCTACGAGCTCCTCACCGGGCGCATGCTCTACCAGGACGCCGACGTCCCCACGCTGCTCGACAAGGTGCGCAAGGCCGAGATCCCGCGGCCCGAGACGCGACGTCCGAGCATCCCGCGGCCGCTCTCCGACATCGTGATGAAGGCGCTCCACAAGCGCCCCGAGGATCGCTGGAGCTCCGCCAGCGAGATGGGGCAGGCGCTCCATCAGTTCCTCTATTCGGTGTCGCCGACGTTCTCGGCCGTGCGCCTCGCGGATCTCGTCGGGCTCCTCTTTCCTGCGGAGAGCGGGCGCGTCGCGGGGAGCAACGCGAGCCTCGACGTGCTTCCGCCGCAGGAGCCGGTGCCGCCGCCGAAGCCGACGTTCGAGCTCGGCGACGACGACGACGACGAAGACGACGCCACGCGCAACGACGTGTTGCCCTACAAGCGCAAGGCGGCGGCGGCGGCCGCCGCGGCGCCTGCCCCGCGCCCTGAGGCCGCCACGGGTCGCGGTCGTGGCCCCGTCGACGAGCCCACGGCGCGCGAGAGTCCGGCGTTCGTGGCGCGCAAGGCCGCGCAGCCGAGCGCTCCGATCAACCCCGACGCGACCATCAGGCCTCCGGGGCGCGTCGAGGCCACGCGTGAGATCGACTCGAGCGATGGACGCGTGAGCGTGCCGCGCGTCGGACCGAGCGGCGCGTGGGTCGCGCCGATCACGTCGGACCCGGGCGTGGTGAAGCGCGAGCTCACGACCGACGCGCGCGCGGCGCCGCTCGGCGCGTGGGAAGACGAGACCGATCTGCGCGGCAACGAGGTGAACGACGCCGACGACTTCGAGGACTCGACGCTCGTCGACGCGAACCTCGGTCGTGCGGCGGCGCGCGCGCTCCAAGAGCCGCCCACGGGACAGACGGCGAAGATCGAGTCGCCGCGCGGTCGTGTGCACGTGGGCGCAGGCGGCACGCGCGAGCTGCCGATCAAGAGCACGTTCGCCGACGATCACGAGGACACCACCAACGAGCTGAAGAAGGGCTTTCCAGCGCTCGCGAACGTGGTGCCGCCGAGGCAGCCCGCCGTCGCGTTGCCTGCGCCTCGCGCGAAGCTCTCCGATCGTCCGCCGCCGCGTCCGATCCCGGGTCGGCCCGCCGCGCCGGCGGTGCCTCAGCCTCCTCGCGTGGTGTCCGCTCCGGCCGCGGGCAACGAGGCCGCGACCACACCGTTCGCTCCGGCGTATGCGCCGCAGCCGCAGGCACCGCAGCCGCAGGCGCCGCAAGCGCAGTACACGCCGCAGTCGTTTCCTCAGCAGACCCAGCAGCCCGCGCCGCAGACGTTCGCGCAACAAGCACAGCAGCCCGCGCAGCAGTCCTACGCGCAGCCTCAACAAGGCTACGCGCAGCCTCAGCAAGGCTACGCGCAGCCTCAGCAAGGCTACGGACAGGCGCAACAAGGCTACGCGCAGCCTCAGCAGGCACAGCCTCAGCAGGCTCCGCAGCCGTACCCGGCCGCGCCGCAGCCGTATGCGCAGCAGTACGCGCAGGCTCAGCAGGCCTACGCGCAGCAGGCACCGCAGCAGCAGGGCTATCCGCAGGCGCCGCCGATCGATCCTTACGCGGCGTATCCGCAGCAGCCGCAGGGCTACGCACAGAACGCGCAGCAGGGCGGCGTGCGCTCGTCGCTCGATCCGTTCGCGTCGCCTCCGATGGTCACGGGCGGTGTGCCCGCGGTCGAAGCGCCTCGGCCTTTCCCGTGGCTCTTGCTCGTCATCGGGCTGCTCGCGCTCGCCGTGCTCGCGGGCGCGGGCGTCTATGCGTTCGTGCCTTCGCCCACGCCGGCCTTCGAGATCAGCTCGCTGCCGCCCGGCGCGACGGTCACGGTGAACGGCGCGCTCGCGGGCGTCACGCCGATCATCATCGGCGATGATCTCGTCGTCGGTCAGACGTACGCGTTCCAGGTCGCGCTCGAGGGACACGGCACCTCGACGTTCGAGCTGCGCGCGGTCGGCGGGACCGATCGACGCGAGATCGTGCTGAGCCCCCTTCAGGCCGTGCTCCACGTGGAGACCACGCCTCCTGGCGCGCAGGTCACGGTGGGCGGCGCGTCGCGTGGTGCGGCGCCCGTCGACGTGCGTGGCTTGTTCGTGGGCGCGGAGGTCGACGTGCGCGTCGACGCGCCGGGTCATCACCCGCGCACGGTGCATGTGCGCATCCCGGCCGCCGCGCACACGGAGACCATCGTGCTCGAGCCGGTGCGCTGACGTGGTCGCGAAGAGCTCGCCGAAGAAGAAGGACGCCGAAGGCGGCACGACGCTGCTCTTCTGTCCGTTCTGTCGCGACTGCTTCGAGGACACCGAGCGCTGTCCCGATCACGACCTCGCGCTCGTGCCGTTCGAAGAGCTTCCCGTCCCGGAGCGTGAGCAAGCCGACGACGCGCCCGTGCCGATCCTCGATCCGAAGCGCGGGCGCGCGGAGCTGCTCGTGGCCGCGCTCGGCCTGCTCGGTGGCTTCGTCGCGCCGCTCGTCGAGGTCTCGGCGATGACGGCGTCGGGCGCGACGCGCGTGCAGAGCTTCACCGCGCTCGCGGCCGCGGCGGAGCGCGCGCCGAACCTGTGGGCGATCCCCGTCGCAGGCGCGCTCTTCGCGAGCCTCGTCGCGCGTCGACGCACGCCGATCCAGATGCGCGGCGCGCGCCTCGCGTGCTTGATGGTCGCGCTCACGCCCATCGTGTCGATCGTCTACTCGGTGCGCCGGATGATGACGGCCGCGTCGATGGAGCGAGGCGTGACCGTCGAGGTGGAGTGGGGCGCCTACGTGGTGGTGATCGCGGCGATCGTGGCGCTCGTCGGATCCATCCGCTTCGGCGGCGCGCTGCGCGCGCAGGGCACCGCGCCGAGCTCTCCTGACACGGGCCTCAGTCCACCGCGCTGACCCCGCTCATCGAGGCACGCGCGAGGCATGCATCGCCTCTACGCGGCTTCGCGGCGTCCGCGCGCGTTCCTTCGGTCGTTTCACGCATCACGTCGCGGCGCGAGGCGTGTCGGCATCGACTTCGAAGTGAGAGAAGCTGGGCGGAGCTGTCTCGCTGGCCGTCACTTGCGTGAACACCTCGCGCGGCATGTGTCCGTCTCGATCGAACGCAACGATCACGTCTCGCGCGGCCCCCTCGCGCGGCTGATCTCGGGTCGATCCGCGGCCATGGGCACACAGACCGCTCGCTCGCATGGGCTTCTCGTCGTCCCGCTGCGTGCACGGACCACTCGCTCGCCTGGGTTCTCGTCGTCCCGCCGTCAGGCCCTTCTCAGCTCGTTCTCCTCCGATTCGCGCGGCGTTCACAGACAGCCCGCTCGCGTGGGCTCTACTGGTCCAGTCACCCCGACCGACAGGCACGCGCCGCGAACATCCCGTCCGTCAGGCACGGCGCCATCGCGTCTGCCCTCTGCCCCTTTCCGACGCGGACGGAGACGGACTCGCCGCAAGGATCCCACCCGTGAGGCACGACCCATCGCGACCGAACCCCGAACCGCGAGCCGGAATACGCGACTGATCACATCCGCGCACGCCACCGATCACCTCGCGGCGCGAGGCGTGTCGGCATCGACTTCGAAGTGAGAGAAGCTGGGCGGGAGCTGTCTCGCCGGCCCTGAACCGCGAGCCGGAATACGCGACTGATCACATCCGCGCACGCCACCGATCACGTCGCGGCGCGAGGCGTGTCGGTCCGACTTCGAAGTGAGAGAAGCTGGGCGGGAGCTGTCTCGCCGGCCCTCACTTGCG
>CAZCVE010000107.1:0-18004 GCA_964502175.1 uncultured Sandaracinaceae bacterium | reverse complement strand
GCCACCGCCGCCGCCGCGCGGTCCGCCGTAGCCGCCGCCGCCGCCACCACCGCCGCCGCCCTCACCACCACCGCCGCCGCCGCCTTCGCCGCGGCCACCGAGCAGGATGATGTCGTTCGCGTTGATGTCGGTCGCGTACTTCTTCACGCCGTCTTTGTCTTCGTACGAGCGCGTCTGGATGCGCCCCTCGACGTAGATGGTCTTTCCCTTGTGGAGGAACTTGTGCAGCGCCTCGGCGCGCTTTCCCCACAGCACCACCGTGTGCCACTCGGTGCGCTCCTGGCGCTCGCCGGCCTTGTTCAAGAACGTCTCGGTCGTCGCGAGACGCATCTTGAGGACCGACTGCCCTCCCTGCGTGAACTTCAGCTCGGGGTCCTGCCCGAGATTGCCGATCAGCATCACCTTGTTCAGTCCAGCCATGGCTCTCTTCCTTTTCTTTGAACTCTCGCGGAGTCCGGGTCGCTCACTCGTCTCGTGACGAGCGCTCCTCGGACCTGCCGCTCTCCTCGCTGCGTACACGCCTCTTCGGCGTATCGCTCTCGTCGTTGCTCGCGTTCTTCGCGGACGCGCTCTTTCGCCGGTTGGCGCCGGCCTTGGTCGCCTTGGCGTCAGCCGCGCGATCGGCCGCCGTCTCGGCCGTCCCCATGCGTTCGTCCAGATAGAAGAGCACTGCAAGCTCCCGGACGATCGCCGAGCGTCGCGACTGACGCGTCTCGGGCCCGATGTCTCCGCTCGCGAGCTGGGCGTCGAGCGTCGCGGCCTCCGCGAGCAGCTCGTCCCTCCGCGCGACGCGCTGGCCCTTGCCTCGATCGCTCACCGGCCTGCGCGAGGAGAAGAGGATGCCCGCGAGCATCAAGAGGCTCGCGATCGCCACGGCGTAGAGGCGCGCGGGGCTCGGCCCCGGGATGTCGCGGAGGCTCACGTGGATCGTGGCGAACGCAGGCTCGGTCGGCGCGCGCTGGATCTCGGTGCCGAGCAGCGGCTGGCCCTGATCCTGGAAGCGCACCGTCTGGGGCATGCCCTCGACGTCCATGCTCATCCCGCGCGGCGCGGTGCTGATCACGCGGTACTGAAAGGTGCGGAAGGGGTTCGGGATCTCGATGTCCATCTCGCTGCCGGTGACCGGAAGGTCGAAGGCCCACGCGAGCGTGACCTGACCCGTGGGCAGCGAGCCCTCGATGCGCACGCCCTCGCCTGCGATCTCGACGACGCGCTGATCCGTCATCACGGGCTGCGTCTGGAAGGAGACGTAGCCCTCCGGCAGATCGATGCGCGTGCCGCCCTCGGGAAAGAGGTACGTCGCGGCGCCGAGGTTCGAGAGGCGCGCCTGCTGGATGACGTGGATGCGCTCGTCGCGCAGCTCGAGCATCGTCTGGCCGAGCACGAGGAGGAGCGAGCGATCGGATCGCACGACCTCCTGCGTCTGCACGCGCACGTCGTAGCCGATGGCTGTCGGCAGCTGGAACGGCGTCGAGCTGTACGTCGCGCCGTCGCGCGGGACGTTGACGCGGTAGGCCTGCCCGCTGCCGGTCGGGAGCTCGGTGTAGGTGAAGCCGCCGCTCGAGTCCGTGCGGCCCGGCGTGCGCTCGCGGTCGCCGCCTTGTCGCATGATGCCGAGCTGGATCTCCTGATCCGCCAGCGGCGCGCCGTGCTGGTCGACCACGCGGATGCGGATCTGGCCGGCGGGGATCGACGGATTGGGATCCGCGCTCGCGACGCGTGGCTCGCGGAACGCGCGCTCCATCGTCTCGTCCATCGGCGTCCCGTGACCGTGCGGATCGCCCTCGGGCGTGGGCGCTTCCGCGTGCGGCGGATGGCCCGGAGGGAGCTCGCCTTCGGGAGGCCGTTCGTCTCCCTCGGGCGCGGGCTCGCCGGGCGGCGCTTCGGGAGCAGGCGCTTCGGGAGCAGGCGCATCGGGCGCCTCGGGCGCGGGCGCCTCGGGAGCCGGTCTCGGGTGGCCGGGCGGCAGCTCGTGGGGCGGTGTGTCCTGCGCGAGCGCCGGCACCGATGCGGGCAACGCGAGCGCGAGCGCGAACAGGATCGACGAGGTCTTCGTCACGACGCGCTCTCCTCGTCGTCGCGCTTCTTCTCGATCTCGTGCTCGTCCTTCGTGTCGCCGGCGAGGCGCTCGAGGCGCTCGGCCTCGGCGCGGAGGGCGCGGGCTCGCTCGCGGAGCGACGCCTCACGATCCTCGTCGCTCGTCTCGTCCTTCGTGACCTCGGCGTCCTTGGCCTTCGCCTCGGTGGGCTTGGCCTCCGAGGACTTGGCCTCGGACGGCTTCCTCGGAGCGGTCGCGCGCACGTCCGGCACCTCGCCGTCCGAGACCTTCACGCCGACGTAGTGCGCGACGAGATCCTCTGCGCGCGCTTGGTACGGCGCGAGATCTTGCTCGAGCAGCGAGAGCACTTCCTTGGCGCGGATGCGGTACGCGAGGTCGAGGCGCTTGAAGTCTTCGGGCGAGATCTTGCCGACCGCGTGCTCGTACTCGAGATCCTTGATCGCGCGCAGCAGCGACTTCTTCTCGTCGAGCAGCGCCGCGCGATCGGGGAGCTCCGTCGTCTCGAGCGCGGGGCCGACCTCACCGCTCGCCGCGCCGAGCGCTTGTCGCAAGCTGCTCCACAGCGCGACCAGCGCCAGCAAGAGCGCGGTCGACGACAAGACGATGAAGAGCAGCGGGAGGGCGGCCACGTGGGGACACCCGTCTATCACGCCCCGCCCGCGAGTCGTAGGGCGCGAATCACCCTGCCGTCCGCGCGCGCGATCGCCCTGTTTCCTCGGCCTCCCGCGGCTCGGCCCCTCTGGTGCGCGCCCGCCCCTCGTGACACGAACGACGGATGCGCGCGCGCCTCGGCCCGGTCCTCTTCTTTCACGTCGTCGGAGGCCTGCTCGTGTCGGCGTGCGGGCCCTCGGGCGAGGCGCCTCCCGAGGAGCGTCGCGAGCGCGCGCGCGACACGAGCGGCGACGAGGATCGTCCGGCGCAGGACGATCCACCGCCCCCGGCGCGGACCGCGCGAGATCTCGAGATCGACGCGACGTTCCTCGATCTCGTCCTCGCAGCGCGCCGTCAGGACGATCTCCGCGACCAAGACTCGGACCGCGGCTGTCTCGTGCGCTCGAGCCCGCTGCGCCTCGAGGCCGACCTCGCGGCGGCGGTGCGTCCGCTGCCCGAGCCGCCGCCGTCGCTGACGTCGCGCCTCGAGTCGCGCGTGGTCGTGCTCACGCGGTACGGCGCGATCGGCGAGCCCACCGCGCCGCTCGGTCTCGTCGCGTTCACGACGACGCGTCCTGCTGCGGGCGCCGTCGCGCAGGTCCTCGTGGTCACGCCGCGCGCGCTCTTCCTCGGTCGCACCGATCGCGCGCGCTTCGACGCGATCGATCGGTCGCGCCTCGCGGGCCTCGACGACGGCGCGAGCCAGCTCTTCGTGACGGCGAGCGCGGGCATGCCGGTGGCCGAGCTCGTCGCGATCCTCGGCGCGCTGCCCGCGATGCCGGGACGGATCGCGCTCGCGGTCGCGCTGCCCGAGGACACACGCCTGCCTGCGCCTGCGGCCCCCACGGCCGAGACCGCGCCGATCTGTGCGCTCTCGCCCCAGCCGGAGGACGCGCTCGGTGAGCTCCCGATCGAGGCGCTTCGTCAGGGCGTCGCGCCGCTCGTCGATCGCGCGCGCCTCTGCGCGGGCACCACGGACGGCCCCGGCGCGCTCGGTGGTCGTGTGACGATCGCGATGCGCGTGGACGCGACGGGTCGCGTGAGCGAGGCCTGCGTCACCGAAGACGGCACGAACGACGGAATCCTCCGCGCGTGCCTCGTCGCCGGCGCGCGCGAGCTCGTGTTCCCCGCGCCGACCGGCGGCGCGCTCGACGTGGCGCTCCCGTTCGTCATCGCGCCTGGCGTCACCCACCGACAGGTCGCGCTCTGCCCCTGAGACGCTCGACGTCTCCCGACGCTGTCTGGTAACTCATCGGCTCGATGCGAGGTCTCGTCACGCTGTTCGTGTTCGCCTCGGGCCTCGCCCTCGCGGCCGACTTCGCGCTCGTCGAGGCCGCCCGCGCGCAAGGCACCGTCGCGACGCGTGAGGAGACCGAGGCGCGCGAGCACTACGACCGCGGCGTCGCGCTCTTCGACGAGTCGCAGTTCGTCGCCGCGCTCGCCGAGTTCGAGGCGGCCTATGCGCTCACCTCGCGTCCCGCGCTGCTCTTCAACATCGGGCAGATCCACGCGCGG
Organism: uncultured Sandaracinaceae bacterium; assembly: GCA_964502175.1. Taxonomy (GTDB): domain Bacteria; phylum Myxococcota_A; class Polyangia; order Polyangiales; family Sandaracinaceae; genus JAFLCL01. The sequence goes on along the minus strand of CAZCVE010000107.1, from coordinate 13,779 downwards.
CTCGGGCACGCGGTCGAGGCCACGGACGCGCTCGAGCGCTACCTCGCCGAGATGACCGACCTCGCCGAGGATCGGCGCGCGCTCGTCCTCGGCGAGATCGCCACGCAGCGCAGCCGCATCGGTCTCGTGCGCGTCGAGGTGCGCTCGGGTGACGAGCTCCTCGCGGGCGCGTCCGTGTCGCTCGACGACGTGGCGCGCGGCACGACGCCGCTCGCCGAGCCCCTCCGCGCGAGCGCAGGCGAGCACGTGCTCTCCGTCGTCGCGGCGGATCACGAGGCGTCGCGCGAGCGCTTTCGTCTCGCGGGTGGAGAAGAGCGCACGCTCACGCTCACGCTGGTGAGCAACGAGACGGAGCGCGGGCCCATCGTCGTCCAGACGCTCGCGCCGCAGCCGCCGCCCGGCCGCGCGTTCCCGACGATGACCGTGATCGGCGCGACGCTCGCGGGCGTCGGTCTCGTGACGTGGGCGGGCGCGGGCCTCGCCACGGTGCTCGAGGCCGATCGCCTGCGTCAGCCGATGGATCGCGGCGGCTGCGCGCCGTCGTGTACCTCGGCGCAGACGTCGAGCCTCGAGCTCACGAGCCTCATCGCAGACGTCGGGCTCGGTGTGCTCGTCGTGGGCGTGGTGGTCACCGTGATCGGCGCGATCCTCGAGCTCACCGGCGAGAGCGAGTCGGCACGTCCGGCGCTGTCCCTCGACGCGTCGGGCGTAGGAGTGACGTGGTGAGCGCGCGGATCACGCCGCGGATCACGCCATGGATCACGCCATGGATCAGGGGGGCCCTCGCGCTCGCCGCGTCGACGAGCGCGTCGTGCTCGTTCCTCTACGAACCTGGGCAATTCCGCACCACGGACGCGAGCGTCAGTCCCGAGGTCGATGCCTTCGTCCCGGTGGACATCGACGCGTCGCTCGACGCGTGGACGCTCGATGCACCCGGCGCAGATGTCCCGACCGAAGACGCGCCTGCGCACGACGCCGCCATCGCCGACGCGTTCGCCCCCGACGCGACGCTCGACTGCCCCGAGGTGCGCTCGCTCGCGCTCCCCACGTGCTCGCGCACCGTCGGCCTCTACTACTGTCCGCCGAGCGCGCGCGGCGACGTCGCGATGCTGTCGCCTGGCGTCGCGATGGCGGTGCAGCCGAGGTTTCCCGGCCACCGGCTCGGCCTCCTCGGCAACGGCATCGACGTGATCAGCGCGCCGGGCGGCTCGATCGTCGATCACGAGATCACGCGGAGCGCTGACCAGCTCGTGCTCCACGCGCTCAGCCGTGACGCGATCGTGGGCGGTACGACCGCGCCCGCGGTCGTGCGTCGCGCGTACGAGGTCGGGGCCGGCGCGCTCACCGAGCTCCCGATCGAGGCCTACGAGGTCACGCTCGACGAGGTCGCCGATCTCTCTCTCTCGCCGGGCGTCCTCGACTCCTTGTCCGTGCTCGCCGCCGACTCGAGCGGCGTGTGGGCGACGTCTCAGTGCCCTGCGCTCGATCGCTCCGTGACCACCCCGCTGGCGATCCAGCCGGGCGCGGGCGTGGTCCCGAGGATCGCGAACGCCGATCGCGCGGTGATCGCCGCGTTCGCGATGAGCTCGCGCATCCAGGTGCAGCGCGTGCAGCCCGGGCCGAGCATCGAGGACGACTTCGCGGGCGGCGCGCTCGGCGCGCTGCGCAGCACTGCCGATCGGCTCGTCTACACGGACGGCGCGCCCGCCGAGGGACAGAACGCCTTCGACGTGGGAGAGACCGCGACGACGGTGGCGCGCATCGGGATCGGCGCCGGTCGACCGCGCATCGCGCGCGTCGCCGCGGATCGTTTCGCGCTGGTGCGCCTCCGCGAGATGGTGGGCGGCGTCACGGTCCTCTCGAGCCTCGGCCTCGACTGCTCCAGCGGGACCTGCGCGTGCGCGGGGGGCAGCTGCATGGGCCCGGGCACGGACGAGCTCACCATCACGCTCGGCGGTGCACCGATCCGCGACTGGACCTACCACGAGGTCGGCGACGTTCGCGTCGCGGTGTTCCTCACGGGCGACTCGGCGGGCACGGACGTGCTGGTCGCGCTGTGGGCCGCCACGATGTTTCGTCCCGTGATCACGCCCGTGATGATCGCGTCGGGACGCCTCGGCGACGTGGTGGGAGTCGGCCGCAGCATCCGCAGCGTGGTGACCGCGTCCGACGATCGCCTCGAGGTGTTCGTCTCGGCGCTCGTCGACAGCGACGGCGCCGACGTCATCTACCTCTCGGGCATGCGTCTCGAGGGCTGCGCGAGCTGAGACACCGAGAAACTTTCGTCGCTCGCGCGGTGCGCTGGGGCCGATAGCGATCACCGCGCCGCGGGCCTACGCTCGCGCCGCCATGCGCCTCGCGACCCTCTTCGGCCCCGACTTCCACGCGACGCTCGCGGAGGATCCGCAGGCCTTCCTCGAGGCGCTCGAAGAGTTCCACGAAGAGGACATCGCCGAGATCGTCGAGGAGCTGCCGATCGAGGACATCGTCGCGCTCTTCCGCGTGCTGCCCGACGACTTCGGCGCGGGCGTGCTCGAGCGTCTGCCCGACGAGCGACGCACCGAGGTCCTCGAGAAGCTCAAGGTCGAAGAGGCCGCGAGCCTCCTCGCGGAGATGCAGCCCGACGATCGCGCCGACGCGGTCCAAGAGCTCGGCGAGGCCCTCAAGGACAAGCTCCTCGCGCAGCTCGACGTCTCCGAGCCCGAGGCCGCGCAAGAGGTCCGCGATCTCGCGCGCTACGACGATGGCTCCGTCGGCTCGATCATGACGACGGCCTACGTGGGCCTCTTGCCCGAGACCAAGATCTGGAAGGTCATCGAAGAGGTCCGCCGCCTCACGAAGGAGCGCGAGCTCGAGAGCCTCTACTACGTCTACGGCCTCGCCTTCGGCGACAAGCTCCTGGGCGTCGCGTCGCTGCGCGAGCTGATCCTCGCGGACCCGAGCCAAGAGCTCGCAGACGTCATGTCGCACAACGTCGTGCGCGTGCTCGACACCGAAGATCGCGAGGCCGCCGCGCGCGCGATCGCGAAGTACGACTTCCACGCGATGCCCGTGGTCGACCTGCAAGGAAAGATGGTCGGCATGGTCACCGTCGACGACGTGGTCGACGTCGTCATCGACGAGGCCACCGAAGACGCGCAGAAGATGGGCGCCGTCTCGCCGATCGAGGGCGGCTACTTCCAGACGGCCTTCTTCGACTACTGGAAGAGCCGCGTCACGTGGCTCGTCGTGCTCTTCCTCGGCGGCTTCCTCACGGCGAACGTGATGCAGTCGTTCGCGGGACAGATCGAGCGCGTGGTCACGCTCACCGTGTTCATCCCGCTCATCATCTCCACGGGCGGCAACGCGGGCTCACAGAGCGCCACGCTCATCATCCGCGCGCTCTCGCTCCACGAGGTCGAGCCGCGCGACTGGATGCGCGTGCTCGGTCGCGAGCTGCTCGCGGGCATCACGCTCGGCCTCGTGGTCGGCGTGCTCGGCTTCGCGCGCGCCTACTTCGCCGCGGACACCGACGCGCTCGCGCTCGCGCTCGTGGTCTCGATCAGCATCGTCGCCGTCGTGCTCGTCGGTAGCCTCGTCGGCTCGCTGTTGCCGCTCTTGATCCAGCGTGTCGGCCTCGATCCCGCGGTGAGCTCCACGCCGTTCATCGCGTCGCTGAGCGACGTCGTGGGCCTGCTCGTCTATCTCGGCATCGCGAGCGCGATGCTGGGCTGATCTGCTGGGCTGATCCCCGCGCCGCTTCCTCCACCCCCCCCGCAGAGCCCTCGCTCATGCCGTCGCGCCTCCTTCGCGGCGTTGACGCAAGGCCTCGGAGAGCGACGTCACGAACAGATCGTCGAGCTCACCGAGCGTGTACAAGAGAGGCCAAGTCGCTTCGTCGTTCGCGAGATCGCGCGCGAGCGTCGTGAGCTGGCTCTGCGTCGGGGGCGGCGTGGTCCCGTCCACCATCTCTTGCAGGCGCGGCACCAGCACCCAGCGCATCCACTGCGGCGTCGTCATCGTGTCGCGCATCAACGGCAGCTTGCTCTCGAAGGCCGGCGCGAGCGGCCAGATCTGCGCGTGCACGATCTTGCCGACCTCGAGCTCGATGTGTCGCAACACCACGCGGATCTCGTCGAGGGTCGGCTTGCGCGGCACCGTGACGAGCGGCTGACGCTCACGCTTCGCGTCCGCGGCGTCGCTCGGCCAGTTGCTGAAGAACACCACGACACTCTCCGCGAGGTCGAGGCGACTGGCATGCTCCGGAGGCTCGTCTGGGCTGCCATCGCGCGTGCGCATCAGCCCCCACGCGAACGATGCGCTCGCGCGCTCGGCGACGCGCGGTGTCCGTCCTCGCGCCGTCCACGCCGCGATCGCACGGAGCTCGGCGACGAGGCCTGGCTGCAGCGCCGGATGGAAGAAGTCTCCCGATCCGGCATAGGCGAGGCTCGCGGCGAGCGCGTCGAAGAACCGATCGTAGGAATCGATGTGCAAAGCCATGGTCGTTCAGGCCCTCATCGGCATCACTGCCAGCTCTTGCCGCCGCGACCGTGCGTGTAGACACGCTGCACGCCGCCTCCTTGCGTCCAGACCGGCTGATCCTGTGACCAAGTGTCGTACGTGGCCGCGTTCGAACTCTGTAGATAGGGGGTGTTGGGATCGTTGTTCGTCGCGAATGCCGTCTTGTCTTTGAGCGGGGTCGTACCCTTGCCGCCCTGAGCCGCGATGCCGAGCTCGTCGGGCGTGAAGTTCTGATCCGCGAAGTACTCGCCCGGACCACGAGAGTCTTGGTCGACCTGGTACTGGTACTGCGTCGTCGGAGCGACCGGCGGTGGGCCCACGAAGAGCGGTTGTGTCAGGTCGTGACCCTTGATGTGCTTGTTCACGTCGCCGGGCTTCACGAACTCGGTGAGGATGCGCGTGCGCGCGTCGATCTGCTCGGCAGACGAGCCCGGTTGGCGCGCGAGATCGATGTCGGCCGCGCTGACGCCCGTGATGTGACCGGCGTTCGGGTTCGCCTGAGAGGCCGCGTCGAGGTGCGCGGCATGCGCCGCCTTGAGCTTCGCGAGCTGCGCGCCCTCGAGGTGGAGCGGCGGCACCACGCCGTCCGGCGATCCGGGGCGTGTGCGCTGGAAGCCCGGCGGATCTTCGGTTCCGTCGTTGTCTCCCGAGCCCTTCGACTTCGTCGAGCCGCTCGACACGTCCGGATGTGCGAGGCCGAGGACGTCGATGTCGCGCAGCGGGTTCGTCGGCGCGCCGTAGAGGTGAGTCGGGCTTCCGCCGTAGCCGAGAGGGTCGGTCTGGAGGTACCGCGCGAGGCGAGGGTCGTAGTAGCGGAAGCGGTTGTAGTGAAGGCCGGTCTCGGGGTCGAAGTAGTGACCCGGCCAGCGCAGGTTGAGCTCGATGCGCGCGTCCGGCGCGAGGTCGATCGCTCCGTACGGATCGACGCGCTGCGCGAACCACACGATGTGTCCCGACGCGTCCTGCACGACGAGCGGCTGTCCGCTCGGGTCGGCGAAGAGCTGGAACGTGTGTCCCTCGGACGGATCGGCGTCGACGCTCGGGAAGTCGGTGAACGTGATCGGCACGAGCGCGCTCGGCGACGCGTACTGGTAGATCCGCAGCGTCCCCGTCGGCGCCACCTCGGCGGCCAGGCGATCGCCGTCCCACACGAAGCGGCGCACCGCGTTGCCGTGGCGCGCGAGCACCCGTCGACCGATCGCGTCGTACTCGAAGCTCGACACGAGCGGCGCTGCGCCGCTGCGCTCGACGCGCACGAGCATGTCGAACGCGTCGTACGTGTAGCGCGTGCTCTCGCCCGTGCTGCGACGTCGTCGCGCCGAGAGGTGATCGCGCCGGTCGTACTCGAACGTCTCGTCGTCGCTCGCGAGCAGGCGGTTGCCCGTCGCGAGCTCGAGGCGTCCGACGTCGTGCTTGAAGCGCAGCGCGTCTGCGCGATCGAGCTCGAGCTCGAGGCGCGTGCCGTTCGGCGTCGTCTCGGCGACGAGGCGATGACCGTCGTCGTACCGGTACGTGGTCGTGCCGCGCATGCTGTCTGCGATGCGGCTCAGCTCACCCTCGTGCGACCACTCGTAGCGCGCGGTCCACCCGCGCACCGCGCCGCCGGTGCCCTGCCAGAGCATGCGCGCCTCGAGCCGTCCTCGATCGTCGTACTGCGACAGCTCCTGTGTGCCGTTGGCGCAGCGGCGGAGGACGAGGCCCGACGCGTCGGTCGTCAGGTACGTCTGGCTGCCGTTCGGCGCGACGAGCTGCGTCGTCTCGTGACCGTAGGCGCTCGCGCGCAGCTCGAACCGATCGAGCACGCGCGACACGCGCTCTCGCATCGGCGTCGTGCTGTGCCTGACACCGACGCCATCGCAGAGGTCACCGGTGCGGCCGTGCGTGTCGTGCGGCAGGAGGACCTCGTGTCGATCCGTCGAGGCCTCGACGATGCGCCCGGCGCGGTCGTACCGGAACCGGTGCTCGCCGCCGCTCGCGAGCCTGCGCTGCGCGACGAAGCTCGTGATCGGGTCGTGCACGTTCTCGAAGAGCAGCGCGCCTTCGCCATCGCGCTTGCGCACGAGGCGGTCTCCGCCGTCCCACTCGTACGACTCGCGCACGCGGCCGACGCGCGAGACGCGCACGAGGCGCTCCTTGAGGTCGTAGTCGTAGCGCGTGACGTTGTCGTTGCCGTCGACGACCGTGATCACCTGCTCGAGGCGCGAGTACTGGTAGCGAGTGAACGCGCCCACCGCGGAGCGTCGCTCACCGACGAGGTTCCACGAGGTCGTGCGCTCCTCGCGGCGTCGGCCGTCCGCGTCCACCTCGGCGACGAGGTTGCCCGTCGCGTCGAGCGTGCGCTCGCGACGGCGTCCCAGCGAATCGACCTCGAGCGTGACGCGACCGAGCGCGTCCTTCTCGACGCGCGGCTCGGCCAGCGGCGTCCAGCTCGGCGGGCGAAGACGAAACGTCCCTGGCACCCACTGCGCGAACTCGGGCGGCACGTACTGGAGCAGAGGTCCTGCCGCGCCTCGTCCCGCCTCGACGGCCACGCCCGGGAACCCGTCGTACAGGCGCGCGAGCGGCGTGCTCGGGAGCGTGCGCTCGAAGGGGTCGCCGAGATCGGCTTGCTCGAGCTCCGTGGGGTGCACGTAGCCGAAGCGGTCCATGCGGCCGACGTTGGCGCCGTCGGCGTCGTAGAGCTGCTTGATGACGCGCCCACCGGAGTCGATGACCTCGCTGACCTTGCCCTCGGCGTCTCGCTTGCGAATCGTCTTTCCACCGTACGGATCGACGAGCTTCGTGAGGAAGCCGTCGTCGTCGTAGTGGAACTCCCACGTGGCGTTCTCGCCCTCGGTGTAGACGGTCTTCTTCTTCTCGGGGAAGTACCTGACCTCTGCCCACCACAAGCCGTCTTCGCCGGACGCCCACACACAGCGGCTCTGCGTGTCGTACTTGAACGTGTAGCTGTAGCCGCGCGGGTCCGTCTGCTTCACCAGGCGGTGGAACCAGTCGAGCTCGTACTTCCACTTGCCGCCGAGCGCGTCGCGCGCGTCCGTCAGGTCGCCTGCGCGCGAGTAGGCATAGGCGGCGCGCGAGATCGGCTGAGGCGCCGACGACGAAGGCATCCCGAAGGGGACGAAGGGCAGCTCGTAGAGGTCGGTGATCCGATCTCCGCTGTCGTAACGGAGCTCGTAGCGAGTCTCTTTGCGAGGCTCCCACTGCCACTCCGTCAAGCTCGCGAGGCGGCCCTTGTCGTCGTACGCGAGCTCGAGCTCACGGCCCTTCGTCGACAGCTTCTTGAGCGGCAGTGAGCCGTCGTACTCGCCGCCCGAGAACTCCATCACCGGCTCGTCGCGGTACGAGAGCGTGTAGCGGCCGCGGCGGATGCGCCTGAGCACGTAGCCGTTGCTCTTGGTGACGTCCGAGCCCTTCTCGAAGCGCGGGAACGTGAACTCCTGACCGTCCCAGTCCGTGTAGACGAGCTTGTGCAGACGAACGCGCAGCGTGCGCTGGTAGAAGTGCCGATTGCCGTGGCCCAGCGGGCCATTCAGCCGCTGACGCGCCGTCGTGTAGTGGCGCTCCCAGCGGAACAGACCCTCCGACACGAAGTCCACGTACGAGTCGAAGTTCTCGCCCGTGATCAGGTAGATCGGGTGCGTGCCATTGCAGGTCTTGGCGTTGGCTCGTCGCGCGTTGCGGAAGTTCTTGATCGACTTCGCGACGGACTTGAGCGCCTTCATCAGGCCGGAGACGGCCATGTCTCCGACGGGCGGACAGGGGAATCCGCCGATCAGGATGTTGGGAATGGGCGGACCCATGAGCACGCCCATGCCGGGCGGAAGACCAGGGTCTTTTCCGGCGAGCAGCTTGAGCGCGAGCACGGCCGCGTCGGCGGCGGCTTGAGCGCCTGCCCACGCATTGCCGGTCCCGATCGCTCCCGCGGCACCGGCCACCACACCTGCGGCGCCCATCGCCGCGGCGACCGGCCCCATCGAGGTGGGATTGCAGTGCTTGGTCATGTCGAGGATGCGCGCCGCGCGAGCACCGCCGATGAACACGTTGCTCGAGCCGGTGAACACCTCGAACGGAGGCGCCAATGACCCACACGTGACCGCCAGTCCGATGTCGCCCGCGCGCGCCGCGGGGAGACCCGACAGGAGCACGGTGATCGATCCCGCCCCCACCAACATGCCGAGGCTCGGCAGCGGCACCGGAGGCGCAGGCGGGATGAACGACGGCGGGTGCGTGTGCGTGTGCGGAGGCGCCACGTGCATGCCGAGCAGCGTGACCGCGGGCATCGACGGAAACATCGCCGCGATCGGCGCCGTCAGCGCTGCGAACGCCGTGTCGATGATCTGCTGCGGTGCGCCGATCACGCCCATCACGCCGCCCACGCCGGCGGCGACCCAGCCCGCGGCGCCTTGCTCTGCGGGAGGCGCGCTCATGAACGGAGCGGCGGTCGCGTTGATGACGTCGACGACGCAGTTCACTCCGGGACTACCAGTGGGAGAGATCAGCGGCGTAGGCGCAGCGGCGGGCGCAGCCGCAGGGCGCGCACCAGGACCACCACCCGCACCCGCAGCGCCTGCTCCCGCGCCTGCTCCTCCACCCGGCGCAGCACCGCCTGCACCTGCAGCTCCGCCAGCGCCCGAGCCACCGGCAGCAGCGCCACCCGAGGCACCGGCCGCGCCGCCCGCACTTCCAGAACCGGCTCCGCCGGATCCACTGGCTCCGCCGCCGGCACCTCCTCCGCCAGCACCACCAGCGCCGCCGCCGGATCCACCGGCAGCGCCGGCTCCGCCACCGCCACCAGCCCCACCACCGGCTGCGCCGCCGGATCCACCAGCGCCGCCGCCGCCCCCAGCACCGGAGCCAGCACCGGAGCCAGCTCCGCCGGATCCACCCGCGGCTCCGCCGGAGCCGCCTGCGCCATTGTCGAAGTTCGATGTCACGCGCGTGCCTCGCCGTGTGCGTGTCCGCCGGTCCGCTCGAGCTCACGCACGCCGCGCAGCTCGTCCTCGACCTCGCGCAGCTCCTTCGTCATCCGCGCATCGCGGAAGAGCAGCGCCATGCGCTCGAGCACCGAGCCCCACCGATGGTGGTACTCGTACGCTTTACACAGCTCGCGCGCCTTCTTGTAGATCGTGATCCCGTCCGCGAGCTCGTTCTGCAGGATCAGGGCTTGGCCCCACTTCTCGTGCAGATCGCAGTACGCGTACGGATTCATCACGCCCGCCGCGACCTTCGTGCCCGACTCCGCGAAGCTCGCGGCGTCGGGGTAGTGCTGGAGCGCGAGGCAACAGTCGGTGACCGACAGCAGTAGGTTGAGCAGCGGCGCCAGCGCCTGGTGCTCCATCGCGAGCGCGATGCCCCGCTGGTAGGTCTCCTTCGCCGTCTTCAGGTTGCCCACGGCGCGCATCACGTCGCCCACGCCGAGGAGACACATCGCCTGCATCGCCGGCAGCTTCTCGGACTCGAAGTACGTGTAGAGCACGCCGTACTTCTCGACCGCGTCCTGATGGCGTTGGTACGAGTAGTCGAGCGCCGCGAGCTGGAGGAGACACATCATGCGCTCCATCGTCGGCAGCGTCGGATCGGCCGCGTCTTTCGTCAGCGAATCGGTCAGCGCCGGCGTGGAGAAGTCGACCTCGAAGGTGAGCACCTTCTCGACACGGTTCGTGCGCATCGCGCCGAAGAGCTGTCGCTCCTTGCGATCGTCGTACGCGACGATGCGGAGCGCGCCCATCCAGCCAGGCACGTCGGAGACCGGCATCACCGAGCCGAGGAGGCGGATGTACGCGGCGCGGTCGGAGCACTCGAGCGGCAAGAGGCCCACGATCACGCGGTGCTCCTCCTCGTTCGGCAGGAGCGAGCGCAGGTACATGAGCAGCGCGAAGAGGCGCTTCTCGGCCGCTTGTCGCTTGTCGTCGAGCTCCGGCGGGAGCGGTGGGAAGGGCGGCTCGCCCCGCTCGGCGCGCAGCGGACCGGCCGCCTCGACCTGCAGGCGCACGCTCTCGACGACGCCGTCGAGGTAGCCGTGCGGCGTGTGGAACGGCTGCGGGAAGAAGACGAGGAAGTGCTCCGGGTGCGGCTCTCCCAGCCCCTTGAAGAACTGGAGGACGTACGCGAGCTCCTCGGCGAGGCAGCCGACGACGAGCATCGGATACTCGTCCTGCTGGACGAACTCCTCGAGGTTCTCGCGTAGCTCTTCGAACTTGCGTCGCATCGGCTCAGTTGATCTTGACGACCGCGCCCGAGATGCTCGTCGAGCCCGCGCCCGCGATGCTCACCGTGGGTCCCGCCGCGCTGACGCCCGAGGCCGATGCCTCGACGCTGCCCGCGCCGCCCTGGAGCGTCGCCGTGGGCGCCGACACCGTGGAGGCCGCCGTGCCGCTGAGCGTCGCGTTCGTGCCCGACACGGTCGCGTCGGCCGTGAGGTTCGCCTGCGCGCCCGCGCTCGCCGCGACGAGCGCGTTGGCGTCGAGCGTCACGTTGCTGCCCGCGTTGCTGCGCACGCACGCGTTCGCGTCGAGGAGCACGTCGCCGCCGCCGTTCGCGTGCAGGTTCGCGTTCGCGTCGAGGAACATCGAGCTGTTGCCCGACGACTTCGCGAGCACGTTCGCGTCGAGCACGATCGTGGAGTTGTCGCCGCTCGTGAGCGTGATCTTGCCCGGCTCCATCACGATCGAGCTGCCGGGGACCTTGAGCGTGATCTTGTTCGGCGCCTCGACGATGATCTCGTCGTTCGCGTAGAGGTTGTACTTGCCGGTGATCTTCATCTGACCACCCTTGACCGACCCATCCGGCTCCGTGCCCTCGCCGTTGATGGTGATCATCTGGTGGCCCTTGATCGTGATCGTCTCGTTGACGTCCACGCTCTTCACGCGGTTGCCACCGACCGAGATCGTCTCGTCCACGCCCACCGAGCGGGTGTGGTTGTTGAGGACGACCTCGTTCATGTCCTTCTGGGCATGGACGAAGACCTCCTCGTGGCCCGCCGAGTCCTCGAAGCGGAGCTCGTTGAAGCCGTTGCCGCCGGGCGTCGAGTACGTCTTGATCGTGCTCTTGGTCTTCTCGTTCGGCAGCGAGTAGGGCGGCACGTTCGTGCCGTTGTAGACGCTGCCGATCACGAGCGGTCGGTCGATGTCGCCATCGACGAACGTGACGATCACCTCCATCCCGATGCGCGGGATGAACACGAATCCCCAGCTCTCTCCGCCCCACGGCTGCATCGAGCGCATCCAGCAGCTGGACTTGTCGTCCCTCTTTCCTTCGCGGTCCCAGTGGAACTGGACCTTGATGCGGCCGTGCTCGTCGGTGTGGATCTCTTCGCCCGCGGGACCGACCACCGTCGCGGTCATCACGCTGTGGATGCGACGTCTCCACTGCGTCCGCGCGGGACGCCACTCCGTATCGGCCGACAGGAGCTCGAGCTGGTTCGCGTATTCGACCTGCGACTCGTCGTCGACGGACACGCTGGGCCCGCGACCCGAGTGACGGACGCCCACGATCAGCCACGACTTGTTCAACGCCTCGACGAAGTGCTCCTCCAGCGTGAAGCAGACGCCAGGGATGGCCGTGGAGACGTCGCTGTCCGCCGTGGCGCGGTGCTTCGCCAGCTCGCGTTCGCCCATGCGCGTGGCCTGCATCACCGCGTCTTCTCTGCCGTACGCCGTGCCGCTGTAGCCCGCCTGCTGCGCCGTCGGATCGTGCCGGTAGAGCTCGAGCCCGGTCGTCGGCATCTTCGACTCGCCCTTGATGGCGAGCGTGGGCTTGGTCCAGTTGTAGGCGTGGACCGCGAACTCGTTCGGCGTGATCAGGTCACCCAAGACGAGCGAGGTGACCTTCTCGATCGCGCCCGAGCCCTGAGCGAGCCACGTGTACGGGATCGTGTCGCCGCTCTGTCCCTCGAGACCCGGGAACGACTGCACCTCGTCGCCGAGGACGAGCACCTCGATCTCCCCCGTGTGCTCGAAGCGGAACCAGATGCCTTCTTCCTCCATCAGGCGAAGGCAGAAGTCGAGGTTCGACTCCTCCCACTGCACGCAGTACTCGCGCTTCAGGTACGTCCTGCGGAGGCCCAGTCGGTAGTCCTCGCCCGAGGCGAGCCCGGCCCCCTTGAAGACCTTCTCCAGGATCTCCGGCGCGGTCATCTCCTGGAAGATTCGCGTGTCGAGCGACTGCGAGAGCATCCACACGCGCGGCACGAGGTGCAGGCGGACGGTGGTCCGCTGACCCGACTCGACCAGCGATGTGGTGAGGCGCTCCACGCGACGGATCACGCCCTGCACGTCGCGCTGGATGTCGTGTCGCGAGAACGAGAACACGGCGCGCTGCCCCAGCAACCCGACCACGTCCATTGCGTCGTCCGGGTGCGAGAGGACGAGCGTCGCCTCGTACGGCTGATCGAGCCGCTCGACGAGCTCCATCTTCTCGACGTTCCAGTCGGTCTGGACGCTGTCGGCGGTGAACGAGTACCGGGTGTGGAGCGGTGGCCCCGCCGAGATCCACGCTGCCTGATCGCCGGAGGTCGCGGCGACGGCCCCGCCGCCGTCGTCCCCTCCATCGTCCCCGCCGCCAGCGTCTGCCGCCGGTCCGGACGCCGCGGGCTCCGCGCGCGTCGCCTCGCGCCGCGCGGCCACGCTCTCCCGCGCCGCGCCCGCGCTCTCTCTCGCGCCCTGCGCGCTCGACGCCGCGCCCTGCGCCATGCTCGCCACGCCCTGCGCGGCTCCGATCGCGCCCTGCGCCGCCTGAGTCGCCTGAGACGCCGCGCCCGCGACGCCGGCCGCACCCGCAGCCGCTTCGGCCAGCCCGAGGAGGCCACCGACGGGATCGTGCTGGAGGTCCTGCGCCGCGCCCACCGCGGTCCCCGCGGCCTCCGCAGCATCCGCGACCTGCTGGGCCTCCTGAACGCCCGCCGCGCTGGCCACACCGGCCGCGCCGCTCACGACGTCCGTCGCTCCGCCCACGGGATCGTCGGCGAGCTGGGACGCTCCCGACGCCGCGGTCGACGCAGCGCTGGCGCCTTGCGCCACCTGCGATCCCACCCCGCCCGGACCACCCGTCCCGCCGCCGCCGCCGCTACCGTTTTCGCTCATGCACCCTCGTGGCCGCCACTGTACGCGAACGCGCCGAGCCGAACCACACGCGTTCACAGGCCCGCACCACCGACCAGCTCGGCCCGGGACCCGCTCGAAGGTCACGTTCGGCGAGACGTGCCGACGCCAGACTTCGCGCCCGCGGCCCCGCCGGCCGCATTCCTTGGAACCGAACTCCCGAAGACGTCGAGGTGGCAGT
>CAZCVE010000106.1:0-19349 GCA_964502175.1 uncultured Sandaracinaceae bacterium | reverse complement strand
TCGCTCGACGGCGCAGCGAGCCGCCACGCAAGGGCGGTCTTCATGCAGCGGATACCCCGAAGACGGCGTCGAACGAGTACGCGACCGCGGTGGGTACGCCGCCGAGCTTGGGCGTCGTGACGATCCCAGCCTGAAGGAACCATCGAAGCCAGTGGACGATCGAGACCCCCAGCGTCCCCACGGCTCGGCCATACGGCAGGATGTCGGTGCCCGCCTCACCGCCGAACCGCGCGAAGGTCCAGGGCGTGCACGGCGCGAAGAGTCCCCCGCCGCACGTGCGTGTCTCGACGTGGAGGAGTCGCTGGATCCCCACGACCTCGATGCCGGCCTCGAGCGACAGCGTGCCGCTCACCACCGACGCCTCGCTCGTGTAGCCGATGACGAGCGCGCCCCCGAGCCGACCCGGCATGCCCGCGCCGAGGAGGGCGCGACCGTAGCCCTCGATCGCGTCGATCCCGAGCCCGAGCTCGCCGAGGAGCCGCGCGCCGACGAAGCGTGAGAAGCGCCCGCCGACGAGCAGCTGACCCGTCGAGGGTCGGAGGTAGAGGCTGAGATCGCGCGGCCCGCTGCCCGTGGTCGCGAGCACGGACTGCGCTTCTCCGCCGGCGCTCACCTCGAGCGCGCCGCGGTGCGGCGGAGGGCTCGGCAGCGTCGGCGCGACGGTCGTCATCGCGACCTCGACCGGCACCGTACGAACGACCTCCGGTGGGCCGCACGCGAGCGAGGCGACGACGAGCGGGCTGACGACCACGCAGACCAGCAGACCGCCGAGCCGCGCGACAGACGCCGCACCGAGCGGCGAGCTCACGTAGCGCTCCGCCACCAACACGCCGAGCCACGGCTCCTCCACGAGATCGAAGAAGTCATGACCGCCTCAGTACAAGGCGCATGCCCGCGCGAGGATCGGCCTACTTCGAGGGCACTTCAGCGCTCCCGGCATGCGCGGGGCGTGCGCAGACGCGCGCAGGTGTGCGTGGGGTTCACGCCCTCGCGCCGCCCTGTGCCAGCTACGCGGCGCGCGTCAGTCTCACTCGCCCGCGTCAGCGCACGTGGCCGCCTCGACCAACGGATCGCCCGCCGTGACGACCACCGTCTCGGGTCCCATCTCGAAGTCGTTGTTGATGAAGAACGAGTAGACGACGTCCGCGTCGGGGCTGCAGGTGCCGTCGCCGTTGGCGTCGATCCACACATGGCCGATCTCACCGAACAGATCGCGCACGAAGCCGCGCACGAGCGTCACGTCGGCGTCGCCACCGACGAGCGTCGCGGACACGGGGCCGTGCGTCTCGCCGATCGAGGTGTCCGTCGCGCGCACCGTCGCGGTCGATCCCTCGAACGCGTCGAAGTCGCGCAGCTGCACGATCAGATCGACGAACGGCCGCCCCGCCGCGTCGCCCGTCGTCGCAGCGTCGGGCACCTGGGCTGCGTCGTCGGGTGTGCTCGGCGCGTCGGGTGTGCTCTGGGCGTCGGGCATCACGGCGACTCCGGAGTCGTCGGCCGCGTGAGAGGTGCCGCATCCCGCGACGAGCGAGAGGAGGACGAGCGAGAGCGTGCGGTGGAGCGTCGAGGTCATGACGCTCAGCATGCGCGGGCTTCTCGATCTCGGGCAGTGGCGCTCGATCGATGACTGCCATCGAGCGACGCGATGCGTGTCTCGCGCCCTCGCGGCAGACGGAGCAGACCACGATCTCCCCATCGAGGACGCACGCGAGTGGCGCCGGGTGCAGCCGGAGCCAGATCGACTCTCAGCACTTCGGGCACATGCGGTTTCACCATTTTGTCGAACAAATTCTATGGGATACGCCGCTTGGGGCAGCCTGATGGTGCGCATATGCCTCTGCCGAGGGTCGATCAGGCCGCGTTGCCGAGAGCCGGCGCTCCGGAAAGTGGGTCGATCCGCGTGTGGAACGCTGCACATGGCTCGATCTGCACCCAGTGGCGCCTCGCAACTCGCGAGCGCCTCACCTCGGCTGCGGAAGGGGCGAATTGGTGTGCGCCCAGTTCATGCCCGCTTCGGGCCACAGCATCGGCCCGAGCGGTGGCAGGTCGAGATCCCAGAAGCCGCCCCCGCTCCGCGACACCCACATCACGTGCCCATCAGGAGTGAAGATCGGTCCGCCGCCCCCCAGGCGAACATCTCCCTCGAGGCGACCAGCCCCCAACAGGGCTCGCGCAGGGTCGTAGACCTGAAACTCGCGGGTCGTCGTGTCGATGACGACGAAGCCCCCGCCGTCGAGTTCGACCACCTGGTCGCCCGGTCCACTCACCTGCGAGCGAGCCCCATCGACCGTGACAACGGTACCGCCTCTGGAGTTCCCTCCGAACAGCGAGCAGTCCGACAGACCACTTGCACCGCTGAAGTCCCGCATGTCGAACCGCGAGCCCGTTTCCAGCGAATCCACGTCGAGCCAGAAATAGTTCGTCTCGTCTCGATAGAGGAGCCCGCAACCTTCGGCGTACGCATACGGCTCAGCGTCTCCCGGTCCCGCCGTCGATCGCAGTATCTCTCCGGTTGGCGACACGACGAAGACACCACCGCGATGAACGATGAGCTCACCGTTGGATCGGTAGTAGACGTGGGTGCTCCAGTGAGCCCCCTCGGGGATGGAGCCGAAGCGAAGGATGTACTGCCCGCCGAAGTCGACGGGGCAGCTCACGGCCAAGAGCGCGTTGTCGTAGCCCACCGGGTATGCGATCTGCCCCGTCATGGGCGACCAGGCGGGCATCACTTGTTCGATGTTCGGGTTCGTACGGGGCAGCGGCTCACCGACGTTCACCATCTCCTCGAGCTCCGGGAATCGCCAGTGGCGAGCCGGGAACGTCGTCGACAGGTCCGCGTACCAGAGCCCGAACGCATCGCGCGACACGACGATCGAGGAACCGAGCGTCATGGGTGCGTGCCGATAGCGCCAGAGACTCCCGTTCTCCATCATCGTAGGAGCTGGCGCCAGAGGCGCTGTGTAGGCCCTCGCTTCCTCATCGCCGAAGTCGTGGTCGATGATGTCGAGGGCCCACAGATCCCGAGTCCATACCGACGCGTTCGTGACGAACGTCGGCGTCTGGGACTCTGGGCTCTCGACCATCGTGGGGTGCTCCCACCGGATGTTGCCCGCTGCAACGCCTCGAGTTCGACCCGGATACGTGGGCACGTTCAGTTCCGGACACATGCCCGCCGTCGGCGCAACGAAGAGTCGCTCCGGCGCCGTCGGCAGTTCCAGTCGAGCGTCCTGATCGGCGTCGGTGACGAACGCGTCTGGAGGTCGCACCGGACCAGAGCAACCGAGCACCGAGAGCGTGAGGCAGCTCAGAACGTTGGCGCAACGGGACATGTCACACCTCCCAGAAGGGACTCGCCGCTCCACGGCGCCGGGGCGCGTGTTCGCTCGCGTCGCAGCGTGCGGCAGTAGGTTCGCAGCATCGTGGGCCACTCGTTGATCGACTCGAGAATCCCTGGGTTCACGCCGTCGATTCCGATACTCCGCCACTCGAAGAGCCGAGCGAAGCGGCCACCGGACAGCATGCACAGGTTATTCGGTCCGTAGCTCACGCAGTTCTCGTCGCTGGCGCAGTCAGCGTCGGTGCCACAGGTGTTGCTAGCCTGGAACTGTGTGATCACTCCCCGAAGACCTGCTGTCTGTCGGTCATCCCACCTCATTGCGGGTGCGCTCGCTACAACCCATTGCTCCGTTCCGTTCATCTCCATCCAGAGCTCGGAATCCTCGAACGCTCCCAACGTCTCCGGATCGCTACGAAAGAGCAGCCCACGGTTGTTGCTGCCGCCGACGATCGAGATCCAGAGGTGGTCCTGCCGCTGGGCGGGCGCGACGCCTCTGCGTGTTGTCGAAACCGCGAGTTGTGGCTGTCCCCTCACGTCTCCTGCCGAGCCCTCAGGCAGGCTCAGCGAGTCCCAGAGCGTCCACACGGGTCTGGCGGGTCGCGCATCCCGAGTCCAGATCTCGAGGAGCGGTGGTCCATTTTGCATCCTATTCCGGACGGCCATCACGGCTCCACGGAAGCCTCGCACGGAGGCAAAGGTCCCGGGGACGAACGAGGTGAGTCCAGGCGGTCCGTAGCTGGTGCCGCTCAGGACGGGGGTCGGCGTCGCAGACCAGACAGGAGTTGTCCCCGACCACGTCATCACCTGCTCGAACACGCCATCAGGGAAGCGCTCATAGACCAACAATGCCGACCCCGACGCCAGCGCACTGAAGCCGAACAACTGTGCGCCTGTCGACCCCGACGTCACCGGAAAGCTCGTAACGTTGGTCCCGGGAATGGTCCCCACGGCCTCGAGGCGGCGACCAGACGCGAGGACGCCCCATCGCAGGGTCGTCGGCCCCTCCCGCCATACGAGGACGACGACATCTCGGCCGTCTGAGCGGCGCGAAAGCGCGGCGCCGAACGCGCCGTTGGGGCGCACGGGCAGGTTGTCCGGGCCCAGAACCGGAAGTGCACTCGCCGTACTGGCACCCATGTCGCAGGTCGGCCACCTCGAAAGCATGGCGGTGCCCGGGGTTGGCGAGTGAGGACATGCGAACGGGCCAGCACACGCCTGGGTGATGGCGTCACCACCCTGCCCCAACCGATCGAGACGGTAGATGCACAACTGGTCGGGTGCCTGCCGCAGCAGCACCGGGGCTTGATCGAGCGCGTAGACCACCTCGGTCGCATCCGCGAGGCGACGGATGCGTTCCTTCGACGCGGTCCAGAGGCGAGACTCGAGAGTCTGCCCAGGAAGGACTGTCCGACCGTCGCCATCCCAATCGACGGTGAAGCATCCATCGAGGGTCGGCGTTACCTCCCAGTTGTGATTCGTCCCTGTCGTGAAGATGCCATTGGCAAAGTCACTGACATTGCTGAAGAGCGGTCGGTAGTCTGCGGCCGGACCGAATGGACAGTATTCCGCCACGGCATACGGGTCGAGCGCGGGCAAGCGCCCGTCCGAGAACGAGATCTGACGGAGGATATCCAGTCGTAGGGGCGGAGGCCTCGGCACGGTCGCGGAACCGACGTTGATGGTCTGGACGATGCCGTAATTCTGAAAGAGATAGTTGACGTGAGAGTAGTGGTTGGGGCGTCCGTTCGTGGAGTCGTCGAACTGCGGCAACGGAGTTCCGTGCTGGAGACCTCCTTGGTGGGAGAGTTCGTGCGCCATCGGGACATCGCCGCTCGAGCCGGTGAGTGCTCCGTCGGCAGTGCCGCCCGCCCCCGTGGAACCGGGACCGTCCGAAAAAGACCGGTTGTGACGGAATAGCCAGCGTCGCGCAGGGTGCATGTACTCCTGGCGCGCGGATATTTCGCAGTAGTCGGGTTCCGTCACGCAGTTCCCGCCAGGGGGACACACTGCGGACGACGCACACATGGCCCCGGGACTGTTGTCGCAGAACCCGCGCCGCGACATCACGCATGAACGGAACGGGCGACACCCTTCGGAGCAAAGCGGCTCTCGGGCACATGACGCACCGCCCCAGTATCCGTACCGAGAGTCCTGCTCGGCGGGAATCGTCACTTCCCCTGTTCCGTAGCCGGGGTTGTTGCCCGTCGGCGGTCCGGCGATGCTATCGCCGCTCCGCAAGGCTCCTGGGATTGTGATGTCGGGGATGTCAAAGTGCATCCGGATCCCCTCGGTCCCGTTCCGGTTCGGGACCCGACCACGTGAGTCCTGAAAGAGGTTGGCCGCTTGAAGCGCTTCGCGCCAGTCGACGACGGCCCATTCACTCAGCGTGCAGACGCCAGCCGGGTTCAAGGGATCGTCGTTCAGCGGATCGACCTCGACCAGGACG
This sequence comes from uncultured Sandaracinaceae bacterium, assembly GCA_964502175.1. GTDB lineage: Bacteria > Myxococcota_A > Polyangia > Polyangiales > Sandaracinaceae > JAFLCL01. Next base: position 13,566 of record CAZCVE010000106.1, on the reverse strand, counting down.
TCGTACTGGGCAGGTGACGTACCCATGCGACCAAGACGCATGTGACGGGTGCTGTTCGACACGTCGCCATACAGGTCGACCGGGTCGGGGATGGCATCTCGGTCGCTGTCATTGAGGAACGCTCGGCACTGGTCCGTGAGGACGGCCGGGGCCAAAGCGCATTCAGACACGTCGCAGGTGAATCCTGGTGGCGAGACCGTGTCGGGAGAGTCGCAGATTCTGTGGATTCGCTCGAGTGCCGGGCCAAGGCCGTCACCGTCGAAGTCAGGGGACCCAGGGGTTCCAGGCACGTAGTCGTTGCGCTGTAACACGACGCCAGTCGCCCACGCGCTGGCATAGACACCCGCGAAGATGGTGGAACGAATCGTCACCCCAGGCGGCAGCGGACCGACGTGTTGAGCGGTCTGCGCCACGCCGTTCGTCGGAAGCGCGGTCGAACTCGCCAACAAGTTCCAGTTGCTGGATGTGTCGTTGTTCGGGCCAGCGAACCAGATGGTATGTGCTGGCGGCAAGCGAGGCGAGAAGCTGCTCGTCGTCTCGCGAGTGACGAAGTTGTAGCGAACGGCGGGCGTGCCCACGCCACTGCGGATCGAGCCTCCGAACGCAGCCTCTGACGCGGTGACGGTGATCCAGCACCCCGTGGTGTAGACAGGGGTCGGGACTGGACACGCGATATCGTCTAGTTCTCGGTCGAGAGGCTCATCGATCGACGTGAGTCGGCGAACCCGAAGTGTGAGACGACCCGAGAGTGCGTTGGACCAAGCCCGTGCGAAGACGTACACCGAAGTGTCATCGGCGACGAAGCGCGCGCAGGCTTCCTTGACGACGGGCGAACCCTCATAGCAACCGTCCAACCCATCGGCGCCTCCGAGAACGTCACCTGACGTGCCGGGAGCCGTCAAGACCGTGATGACCGGATCGCCGGTGACGTCGATCGTCTCCACGGCGTAGGCCGCCCCTGGCTCGAGTGGCGTGATCAGGGTCTCCATGAACTGCGAACGAATCGGTGCGCGCGGCGCCGGAGGCGGATGGATCAACAGCGGGCTCTCCCAAGCTACCTGCGCGATCGCCGCACTCGGTGCGATGGCCAACGTGGCGAGGGTCACTACGAGAGCGGTCAGTCGGTCATTCCGCATGGCACGCCTCCAAGACTCCAGGGGGGAGCGGATGCTCGAAGTGGCGTTCGATGGAAGCGCGAACGCTGTCCTGGTCCTCGTCAGGTTCGTCTGGCGGCAAGTCGCGAGGTTCGAGGCTGCGAGCGAGTGCTTCGGACTCGCGCTCGTGAATGTCGCCAAGGGACGATTCCCGAGTTGCCACCTCGACCCAACGCTCTCGGTCCCCTGCCGTCGGTTCCAGGAACTCGCCGCGCTCGCGCCGCTCGTCCATCGCGGCATCGAACTCCAACTCCGCCTCGTCGTTGCCGAACAATCTGTCCCGAAGGTCTACCATCGCCGCCAGGTTCGCGGCGGGGTCTCCACCTCGTCGCTGGATTGACGCGGCGTACTCCTCGTAGACAGCGTGGCGCTCTTCCCTGGCCTCTTCGGCCGAACCGGCGCCTGCGGCTCGCTCCTCCAGCACGCTCTCGACGCGAGAGGGAAGCTCTTCCACGGGCAAACCGTCCAACGCCGCTTCCGAGGGGTCTGACGCAGGCCAGTCTGGAACTCGTTCCAAGTCGTGCGAATCAGGCCCGAGACAGCTCGCGATCAGAAGCGTGCTGACCAACCATCCTGCCTGCCTGCCTGCCTGCCTGCCTGCCTGCCAGCGCAACATCCGTGCCCCCTTCGCTCCGAGGCGCGCTCCACAGAGCCGCTGTCGGAGTGACTAAGGTCGGCGACTTGCACGCTCCTGTCAATGGCGTGCGACGAGTTGATTCGAATGTCTGGTGCTCGAGGCCCGCGCGGTGGCACGCGCCACGTGGCGCGGCTGTATCCTCCGCGCCGTGACGGACACGCCGAGCTATCCGATCGCGCCGCCCATCGAGCCGATGCTCGCGAAGCTCTCGGACGGAATGCCCGAGGGCGCGCAGTGGCTCTTCGAGCCGAAGTGGGACGGCTTCCGCGCGCTCGTGTTCCGCGATGGCCCGCATCTCTACGTGCAGAGCCGCGATCTCAAGCCGCTCGATCGCTACTTCCCCGAGGTGCGCGAGGCGCTGCTCGCGTCGCTGCCCGAGCGCTGCGTGGTCGACGGCGAGATCGTGATCGCGAGGAACGGCACGCTCGACTTCCAGGCGCTCCAGCTGCGCCTCCACCCCGCGGCCTCGCGCGTGAAGAAGCTGTCGGTCGAGCTGCCCGCGTCGTTCGTCGCGTTCGACGTGCTCGCCGAGGGCGGAGACGACCTGCGAGACCGTCCGTTCGCCGAGCGTCGTGAGCGGCTCGAGCGCGTGCTCGGCTCTCACGTGTCTGGGGGCGCGCGCGCTCCGGTGCACGTGACGCCAGCCACGCGTGATCGCGAGCGCGCGCGCGACTGGTTCGATCGCTTCGAGGGCGCGGGGCTCGACGGCGTGATCGCGAAGGACGAGCTCTCTCGCTACGAGCCGGGCAAGCGCGTGATGGTGAAGATCAAGCACTCGCGCACCGCCGACTGCGTCGTGGCGGGCTTCCGCTGGCACAAGGATGGAAAAGGCGTGCGCGTCGGGTCGCTCTTGCTCGCGCTCTACGACGACGAGGGCGAGCTGCATCACCTCGGCGTGACGTCGTCGTTCACGATGAAGCGCCGCGCCGAGCTGCTCGAAGAGCTCACGCCGCTGCGCGAGAGCGCGCTCGAGGGGCATCCCTGGCGCGACTGGGCCCAGACACAGCACGAGCAGCTGCAACACGAGCAGCGTGCGCGCATCCCCATGCAGTCGCGGTGGAGCGCGGGCAAGGACCTCAGCTGGGAGCCCGTGCGCCTCGAGCGCGTGTGCGAGGTGAAGTACGACCACCTCGAGGGCGATCGCTTCCGTCACACGACGCACTTCGTGCGATGGCGCCCCGACAAGGCGCCGCGCGACTGTCGCTACGATCAGCTCGAGGTCACGCCCGCCGCCGAGATCCGCGCGATCTTCGGCTGAGCGACGCGCGGAACCGTTCGGGCGTCTGGCCCGTCCAGCGACGGAACGCGCGGTGGAACGCGCTCGGCTCGGAGTAGCCCAGCGCGTAGGCGACCTCGGCGATCGAGGCTCCGCCTTCGAGCAGCGAGCTCGCGCGCGCACGACGTGCGCTCTCGGAGAGCGCGCGCAGCGACACGCCCTCGTCCGAGAGGCGTCGCTGCAGCGTGCGCGGGCTCATCGAGAGGCGCGACGCGAGCGTCTCGAGATCGGCGTCGCCGCCGTGCAAGAGCGCGCGGACCGTGCGCGCGCCGATCGTCTCGGGCGGCAGCGCGCGCAGGCGCTCGTCGAGGTGACGCGCGAAGAACGCCGCCATGGCCGCCTGTCCGGGCGGAGCGACCGGCATCGCGAGCACGCTCGACGGGATCACGATCGCGTGCGCAGGCGCGTCGAACGACGCCTCGAGCCCGAGCAGCGCTGCGTGCGCCGCGCGATCACGCGGGGCCCCGTGCGCGAAGAGAACGCGCACGCCCTCGAGCGGTGCCCCCACGAGGCGCGCTCCGTTCTCGAGCAGCTCGATCGCGAACATCTCGGCCATCGCCCGATGCGCGGGACGCGCGTCACCGCACGGCTGGTAGATCACGCGCGCGCCGTGTGTCTCCTCGAGCAGCTCGTAGCGCTCACCCTCGGTGAAGATGCGTTGGTAGCGGATCATCGCGTGGAGGCCCTCGCCGAAGGTCGGGCTCGTCATCACGAGGAACGCCAGCGCATCGAGCGCCTCGGGCTCCACGCGACGCGCCATGCGCAGGTGCACGAGCTCGCCCCCGAGCGCGAGGCAGGCGTCGAGCAGCGCGTAGACGTCACGAAGCAGCACGCGGCCATCGGGGTCTCGCAGCGACGACGCCTCGATCCACGTGCCCGCGAGCAGCGCCTCGCGCGGGAGCCCTTCGCCCTCGGCCGCGCGCAGCAACGCCGCGGCGACGCGCGCCCACGTCGTCGCGAGGCGCCTCGAGAGCGGGAGCTCCCGAGGGTGGCGCGCGCGGTCACTCGTTCTGGCGTCTCGCATCAGTGCGGCCGATCGGAGCGCGCAGCATAGCGAGGTCGATGAACGATCGACGACGCGGCTGGGTGAACGACGCTTGGTGGGTGATCGAGGACGCGTCGCGTGTGCGAGGGAGCCCGCGCGGCATCACGCGCTTCGGCGAGCGACTCGTGCTCTTTCGCGATGCGCAGAGCGCGCTCTGTTGCTTGCCGGCCCGCTGCCCACACCGCGGCGCCGATCTCTCGCGCGGTCGGGTGGTGAGCGGAGCGATCGAGTGCCCGTACCACGGCTTCCGCTTCGAGGGCGGTGGGCGCTGTGTCGCGACCCCGTGCGAAGGGAGCGAGCGAAGCATCCCTCTGCGGCTCGACGCGCGACCGCTCCTCGTGCGCGAAGCGTTCGGCCTCGTGTGGCTGTGGCGAGGCGATCCTTCGCGCGCGACCGAGATCCCGTGGTTCGACGCGCTGCCGCGCGAGACGTCGCGCTCATCGTCGGCCGAGATGACGTGGCGCGCCACGCTCTCGCGCACGGTCGAGGCGATGATGGACATCCATCACCTGCCGATCGCGCACCGCTCCGTCGGCACGGGGATCACGGGGACGCGGCTCGATCCCTTCGAGGCGCGCGCCGAGCAGGGCGTCATCCGCACCGCAGGCATCCTGCGTCGCGAAGGTGCGAGCGCGGGCACGCGCATCGCGATCGACGTGCGCTTCCCTTCGCAGATCCACCTCGTGCTCTCGCCGAGCACGCCGGCGTTCGTGGCGTGCACGCCCATCGACGAGACGCACACGTGGATCGTCACGCGCTACTGGGTCGACGTGCCGGTGCTCGGCGCCCTGCTCGCGTGGCTCGCGCTGCGCTTCGAGCTCGGGCTCGTGCAGCCCGACGATCAGCGCATCGCCGAGGACGCAGACCCTGTGACTCCCGACCTCGAGACGATGTGCGCCGTGCGCGCGGACGCCGGCATCGTGCTGTGGCATCGCATGGCCGACGCGGCGGCGCGGGCCGGCGATGCGCACACGTCCGCGTGAGGCGCCTTCGCACGACCCGCTCGAGGTCAGGCCGCTCCGCGCGCGCGACAGCGCGAGCCATCACCACACCCGAGCTCGCACGGGACGACGCACTCGCCGCCAGTCTCCCCGCGCGCCGAGCAGGCGAGCCCCGCGCCGCACGCCGAGTGACGGAGCTCGCGGCCCGCGATCGTGAGACGCCGATCGTTGGCGCACGCGTCACCGAGCGCGAGCGTGCCGGGCTCGCTCGTGCACACCGCGGCGCCGATGCCCGCGGGCGTGATCGCCCACGCGCAGCGCTCGCCGTCAGCGCAGGCGTCGTCCTCGCCGAGCGTGCACGTGTCGGGGTAACGTCGCGCGCATGCGGCGAGCAGGGACCTTGGTCGTGGGCCTCGCGGCCCTCGTGGGCTGCGGTGACGGATCGGGCGCTGACGACGCGGGACCGATCGCGCGCGATGCGTTCGCGCTCGACGTGCCAGGCCTCGATGCGCCAGGCCTCGATGCGCCCGGACTCGACGCGCACGCGGACGATGTCTTCACGCCCGGCGCCGATGTGTTCACGCCCGGGCTCGATGCGTTCGCCGAGGGCTGCGTGCATCCGCCGCCCGCGTTCGACGAAGGCATCGCGCCCACGCGCACGCTGCACGTCGCCGTGGGTGGCAGCGGTGACGGCAGCGAGGGATCGCCCTTCGGTGATCTCGAGGCGGCCGTGCGCGCGGCGACACCGGGCACCGAGATCCGCGTGCGGGCCGGCACGCACGGCGGTGGGGACTACATCGAGAACGTGCACGGCACCGCGACCGCGCCGATCTGGATCCGCGGCGACGACGGCGCCGTGCTCGACGCGGGCGGCGAGGACGAGGTGCTGCACGTGACCGAGGCGAGCTACCTCGTGATCGAAGGCCTCGAGATGCGCGGCTCGACCGCGAACGGCCTCAACATCGACGACGGCGCCAGCCCCGAGACGCCGACCCACCACGTCGTCTTGCGCGATCTGTTCGTCCACGACGTGGGCACCGGCGGCAACAACGACTGCATCAAGCTCTCGGGCATCGACGACTCGATGGTGCTCGGCTCGCGCATCGGCGACTGCCGCGCCGGCGACGCGATCGATCATGTGGGCTGTCACCGCATGCTGATCCACGGCAACACCTTCGAGGCGACGCCGGGCGGCGGCGTCCAGATGAAGGGCGGCTCGAGCGACAACATCATCCACGGCAACCGCTTCACCGAGATCGCAGGCCGCGCGATCAACGCGGGCGGATCCACGGGCCTCGAGTTCTTCCGACCGATCGACGCGCCGTTCGAGGCCGCGCGCCTCCACGTGGTGGTGAACGTCTTCGAGCGCGGCGGCAGCGACTCGGGCGCCGCGATCGCCTTCGTGGGATGCGACGCCTGCACGTTCGTGCACAACACGGTGATCGAGCCGCGCACGTGGGTCGCGAGGATCCTGCAAGAGTCGACCGACGCGCGCTTCGTGCCTTCACGCAACGGCGTGTTCGCGAACAACCTGATCGTCTTCCGCGACGCCGACCTGCGCACGTTCCTCAACGTCGGCGGCGGCGCCGCGCCCGAGACCTTCCGCTTCGCGAACAACCTCTGGTTCGCGACCGACGACCCGAGCTTCGACGGCCCCGTGGTGAGCGACGGCATCCCCGCGGAGACTGGATCGATCTTCGGCGGTGGCCCCGACGCGCCGGTCGACGCCACCGAGATCCGACCGTGCACATCCGACGAGTCTGCCCGCGCCGCAGGGACCGACGACCCGATCTACGACCAGCACGACGGCGCGTGCTGGCCCACGGATCGGCCCCGCACGATCGGCGCGATCGAGGCCTTCAGCTGCACGGACTGAGCTCGACGACTCAGCGCGGTTTTCGCAGGGCATCGAGCTCGGCCCGCAGGCGCTCGACCTCCGACTCGGCGCGCTGCGCTCGCTCGGTCTCTGCCCGCGCTCGGTCGGCCTCTGCGTCGCGCTGCGAGGCCATGTCGGCGACGAGCAGCTCGAGCTTCCGCGCGAGATCGCGCGGCGTGAGGAGCTCGGCGCTCGCCTGATAGAAGCGCATGCGGCCACCCTCGAGGGCGAGGTCGAGATCCAGCACCTGGCTCGCGTAGCGACCGCTCTGAGGGACGATCGGCTGATAGCTGCGCGACGAAGGCGACGCGAGCCGGTGGCCGTAGAGGCGTTCTCGATCGCGGTCGTAGACGAAGTACTCGGGGATGCCGAGGCGCGCGTACCTCGCGACGTTCAGCTCGGTGTCCTTCTTTCGATCGCCGCCCACGTGGACCTCGAGCACCCAGTCGAGGCCCTTGCCCTCCGCGCTCACGACCCACGTGGTGCGGTCGTGCACCGGCACGTCGTAGACGACGAGCACGTCGGGCGCGAAGCGCGCCTCCGCGGGGTAGTACGTCGTGAGCTCGCTCCCCACGTAGACGCTCTTGCCTCGGCGGCGGAACCACTCGCGGAGCGTGTCGCGCGCGTCGATCTTTCCGTCGAGGTGCTTGTCTCCTTCGTTGGGAGACATCTCGGCGTCCGTGATCGCTCCGAGGGACGCGACGACCTCGCGCCGCTGCTCCGCCGTGAGCGCGGCCCATGCCTCGACGCTCGGCGCGCGAGGGTGAGCCTCGGGCTCCGACGAGTCGTCACCGTGCGTACGCATCGGCAGAGTATGGCACCGCCCGCTGGGCGTGATCAGCCAGCGATCGAGGTCAGCTCGCGTAGAGGATCGCGATGACGGCGATGGCCCACGCGGCGAGGCTGCCGAGGAAGGGCCAGTCGCGGAGCATCGCGTCGGTCGGGCTCTCTGCGTGGCCCTTGCGGCGCACGAGGTAGACGAAGCGGAACATGCCGAGCGCCGCGGGCAGGGTGCTCACCACGAGGTAGGGCGTGCCGAAGCGCGCGATCGTCTCGTCATCGAGCGTGTACATCGCGTAGGTCGCGATCGTCGCGAGGCCGAAGCCGACGAGGAGGCCGGTGACGATCCCTGCGTCGTAGGCCTTGAGCACGCTGCGCGTCTCGCCGCCGGTCGCGACGCCGAGCTCGTGCAGGCGCTTGCCGAGGCCGAGGAACATCGCCGCGAGGAACATGACGACGACGAGGTAGATCGACGGCGGCACGTCTGCGGCGAACGCGCCGGTCAGCACGCGGAGCTCGAAGCCGAGCGCGATGCAGACCACGTCGACGTATGCGACGCGCTTGAGCTTGAACGAGTACGCGATGTTGAGGACGAGGTAGCCCATCGTCGTCAGGACCATGGGCCACGCGAGCAGCATCGAGCCGATCGCGACGATCGTGACCAGCACCGCGAACGCGACCTTCGCCGTGGCGATCGGCACGGTGCCGGCGGCGATCGGTCGCGACTTCTTCACCGGGTGGACACGGTCGGCGTCCGCGTCGACGATGTCGTTCAGCATGTAGATCGCGCTCGCGAGCAGACAGAAGAGCGCGAAGCCGGCGAGCGCGCGGAGCGCCACGTCGAGGTGCAGGAGCTGGTGCGCGAACAGCAGCGGACCGAGGACGACGAGGTTCTTGACCCACTGCGTGGGTCGCATCGTCTTGATCAGGCCGAGGAGGGTCTTCACGCGCAGAGGTCCAGGGATTCGGGCCGCGGACCATAGCAAGAAGCCGGTCCGCTGCCTCGGAACCGACGAGGCCTCGCCCCGCGTTCCGGTGTAGCGTGGGAGCCGATGTCTGCTTCGTCGTCTTCTCGGATCGTCCGCATCGCGACCCGCAAGAGCCCGCTCGCTCTCGCCCAGACCCGGATGGTCGGCGCGCGCATCCGTGAGCACGCGCCAGACGTGGTGATCGAAGAGGTGCACATCGTCACCGAGGGCGACCGCGTGCTCGACAAGCCGCTCGCCAAGGTGGGCGGCAAGGGGCTCTTCGTGAGCGAGGTGGAGGCCGCGCTCGCCGACGGTCGCGCCGACATCGCCGTGCACTCGATGAAGGACGTGCCCGAGTCGCTCCTGCCGGGGATGGCGATCGTGTGCATCCCCGAGCGCGAAGATCCGCGCGACGGCCTCGTCACCCGCGACGGCTCCGGGCTCATGGATCTGATGGCCGGCTCGAAGATCGGCACGAGCTCGCTGCGGCGCGCGATCCAGCTACGGCGCGAGCGGAACGACGTCGCGTTCCTCGTGCTCCGCGGCAACGTCGGGACACGCCTCTCGCGCGTGACCGACGGAACGATCGACGCCGCCGTGCTGGCCCTCGCGGGCATGCGGCGCCTCGGTCTCGATGCGCTCGGCCTCTCGCTCGCGCTCGAGCCCATCGAGGCGCGCACGACCAAGCCGACGAGCGACCCGCACCCGCTCACCGTCACGCCGCTGTCGATCGAGACGTCGATCCCCGCCGTGGGCCAGGGCGCGCTCGCGATCGAGGCGCGCGAAGGCGACGCGCGCATCGCCGCCCTGCTCGCGCCGCTCGAGCACCGCCTCACGCGCATCGCCGTGGAGGCGGAGCGCGCGTTCCTCGTCACGCTGCACGGCAGCTGCTCCACGCCGCTGGCCGCGCACGCGCGGCTCGAAGAGGGACGGCTGCGCATGGACGGCATGGTGGGTTCGCTCGACGCGGAGACGGTGCTCACCTCGGGGACGGCGGAGACGTTCGAGATCACGGCGCCCAACCCCGAGGGGCGCGCGCGCGTGATCGGGCAGCAGCTCGCCGAGCGGCTGATGGCCAACGGCGCGACCGCGATCGTGGAGGCCGCGCGCGCCGAGGCCGATCCGTACCGCCTGCTCTACTCTCGCTGAACCGCGCTGCTGAACCGCGCCTGTCAGAGCAGCAGCTGGTTCATGACGACGCCGGTGCCGCCACGGTTGCCGCCGCCGGAGGTGCACTCTCCCCCCGGCGTGCCGGCGATGCCCGCGGTGTACGTGACGGTCGAGCCGCCCGTGAGCGTGCTGCCCGTGCCGAACAGGCCGACCGACGGCCCGCCGGCGCCACCGCCGCCGCAACCACCCGTGCCGCCGAGCCCGCCGTTGGCGCCGTCGCCGCCGCGTCCCCCGCGGAGGCGGCCCGGGCCGCCCGAACACGAGAAGTTGACCATCTGACCGTCACCGCCGCGACCGCCGGCCTGGCCCGTCGCGCCCATGCCGCCGCTGCCACCGGTCCCTCCCGCGCCGCCTCGGCCGGGCGAGATCGTCACGTTCGTGAGCGTGAGCGTCGTCGAGATCGCGACGATGCCGAACGAGCCACCGCCGCTCGTGCCCGCACCGCCTCCACCACCGCCTGCACCACCTGCTCCGCCCTGGCCGCCGCCGCCGCCCGCGGCCATCTGCCCGAGGCCGGCCGACGAGCCGCTTCCACAGCTCGCCCCGCCCGCACCGCCGCCGCCGGAGCCGCCGCCTCCGGCGGGCATACCGTCGCCGCCACTACCACCGACAGCGGGCGACCAGCCACCCGAGCTGAGCGTCCCGAAGCCGCTCGCTCCCGCGCCCTGCGAGCCCGCGCCGCCCGCGCATCCCATCGTTCCCGTCGCGCCGTCGCTGGTCGTCGCGAAGTTGTCGAGGCAGGCGCACACCAAGACCGCGCCGACGCCGCGACCGCCGCCCGGCGTGCCACAGCCCGAGCCCGTCACGCTCGCCGCAAACCCAGGCCCGGCCAGGCTGCCGGCGGGCGCGCCGACCCCTCCCGACGAGGGCGCACCGCTCGAGCCTCCGCCGAGGCCGCCGACACCGGGCATCCCGTTGCCGCCGTTCATCGCAGCGATCGTCGTGCCCGTGCGATTCATGCCGGTCGTGCCGCCCACGCCGGCGCCGCCCGCTCCGGCGGTGACCGTCAGGTTGCGCAAGACCGCGCTCGGGGAGCCGCTGATCCAGATCGTGCGGGTGTAGGCGCTCGAGCTGGTCTGATCTGCCGTGGAGAAGTCCACCGAGTCGATCGTGATCGCGGCGCTCACGTTCAGCGCGCGCGTGTCCGACGACGCGACGGTGCTGCGTGACGCGGCGCTCCGGCTGCGGAAATCCAGCGCGTAGCCGCCCCACATCGTCAGGCGCGGGGCAGCGTCGAGCGCGCGCGTGATCGAGTACGTACCCGACGCGAGCAGCAGCGTGACGTCGGTGCCCGAGCCGCTGCGCGTCGTGGCGAGCTCGAAGGCGCGCGCGATGTTCACCGCCGTCGCGGGCGAGCCGCCCATCGACGGCGCCCCCATGCCGCTCGGGGTCACGTAGATGTAGGACGCGCTCGCGATCGTTCCGTCCGCGCCGTCGCAGTTCGAGTCCACTGCCGACGCGTCCGCCGCGTCGGTGGACGACGAGAACGTGCATGCGTACTCGCAGCCGTTGAGCATGTCGGCGTCGACGTTGTGGAAGTTCGTCGCGCAGGCCACTCCGCATGCGCCCACCGCGCAGGTCGACACGGTGTTCGGGAACGTGGTCATGCACACGGCGCACGTCGCCGCCGACGTCCCGCAGTGCGTCGGGTCGTTGACGCTGGTCGCGTCGAACGGCTCGTTGCAGCGATCCATCTCCTCGTCGCAGAACGCTGGGAGCGTGCAGGGGTTCGAGTCGGAGGAGCAGCTGCGCGCGGCGTTCACGCACGCGCCCGTCGAGCAGGTGTCGATCGTGCAGTACGCGCCGTCGTCGCACGTCGCTGCGGTGGTGCAGTCGTCGGCGTCGACGCAGCCGTTGGCGTCGGGGCCCATGCCGTCCATCCCGCTGCCCATCGGATCGCACGTGCGTCCCATCGGGCAAGGGGCGAGAGGGTTGGGCGGGTGCGTGCACCCCGCGGCGGGAGCGCACGCGTCGACGGTGCACGAGAAGCCGTCGTTGCAGACGACGGCGTCGTACGCGCACCGACCATCGACGCAGCTGTCGAGGGTGCACTCGTCCGCATCGTCACAGTCATCGGCCTCCGTGGCGACCTCGCACGCAGGGACGAACGCGTCGGGCACGACGAACGCATCAGGCATCGGCGCGTCGGCCATGCCCGCGTCGAAGGGCGAGAACGCATCGTTCGGAGCGTCCGGTCGCGGCGCGTCGAGGGCCGGGGCATCGAGCTCGAACGCATCGGGCTCCGCGACGAAGGCGTCGTTGCCGCCAGCGTCCATGCCCGCGTCGACGGCCTCACCCGGCGTGCGGTAGCAGCGTGTGCCGCGGCACGACCAGCCGTCGGGGCAGTCCACGTCCTGCGTCGCCGGTGTGCAGACGAGCACACCCTCGGGCGGGTCGACGTTGATGCAGGAAATCAGGGATGCGGCGAGCGCGAGGGCCGTGACGAACGGGGCTGCGGACCGTCGAAGCGAAGCGTGCATCTCAGAACTCTCCTTCGAAGAACAGCGCGCCTGGCGCGAGGCGGAGCCGCGCGGTCGCGCCCGATTCGCTCGAGCCGCTGGGCAAGACCGCCCATACGACACCCGCTGCCGCCGCCGCGGCCCCCACGCCGAGCAGCGCGATGCCCACTCCGAACATCGTCTGTGCGCCGCTGGCGACGCCCTCGAGGTCCCTCCAGCTCTCGCCGTCCCCTGCGCTCGTCACGCGCGAGGCCTCGCTCGCGCCCACGCCCATCAGCACCGCGCCCGCGACGAGCAGCGCGCCGCCGACACCGACGACGATCCAGGGTGCGACGCCAGGACCCTCGTCCGTCGGCGCCGAACCGCCCGACGTGTCGCTGCCAGTCGTCACCGTGGCGCCCGTGGTGCCCGCGCCCGTGGTGCCCGTGCCCGTGGTGCCCGTGCCAGTGGTGCCCGTACCCTCGCTGCCGGATGTCGCCGTGCCCGAGGTGCCGGCGCCCGCCTGCTGCTGCGCGGCCTGGAACTCGGCCTCCGACGCAGGGCGAACGCCCATCGACCGGAGCACGCGCACGCGCTCCTCCACCTCTCCACGCCGCGCGTCGTCCGCCGGCGCTTGACGCACGAACCCCTCGAGCGCCTCGAGCGCGAGCGCATCGTGCCCTGCGCGGAGCTCGGCCTGGCCGATGTTGTAGAGCAGCGCGGGCCGCGCAGAGAGCAAGTACGCGCGACGGAAGCCGCGCACCGCCGCGTCGAAGTCGCCGGCGTCGTACGCAGCGCGTCCCTCCTCGAAGTAGCGCCGCGCGTCGGCGTCGCTGCTCGCGTCCGACTGCGCCTGCGCCCTGCTCGCGACGGCACCGATCGATGCCCCCGAACAAACCAAGAGGAGAGAGAAGAGGAAAGCCCGAGGAGATGCCCACCGCATGGCAGGCACCCTACTACGAAAGCGAGGCTGGAACGACTTCCCGCCTCGGCGGGTCACGGGAAGGCGTGCACGTCGCGCTCGACGAAGCGTCCGCCGACGTTGCCACCCGGACAGCTCACGCCGCCCGCGCCCGAAGGAGCGAGCGAGAAGACGGTGCCCGCCGTGCCGGACGCCGCGGCGCCTCCGCCCAGCGCGACGCCGATGGACGGGCCGCCCGCGCCGCCGCCGCCCCAGCCGCCGCCACCGCCGCCGCCGCCGGTGCCGCCGGCGCCGCCCGAGCCGGCGAGGATCTGCGGGGGTCCGCCGCACGCGTGGGTTCGCACCTCGCCGTCGCCGCC
>CAZCVE010000105.1:0-19590 GCA_964502175.1 uncultured Sandaracinaceae bacterium | reverse complement strand
GCGTTGGGGGCGTTGCCCCCAAACCCCGTACGACGGTTCGATCCCGAGAAACGAAGGTTTCTCGGTCTCTCAGCCGATCGTCCAGCCCCCGTCGACGACGACGCACTCGCCGGTGAAGTAGCTCCCCTGATCGCTCGCGAGGAGGAGCGCGATCCCGGCGATGTCCTCGGGCTGAGCGATCTTCTTGATGGCCATGCGCGACATGACCATCTCGCGGATCTCGTCGTTCGCGGTCAGCGCCGACGCGAACTTCGTGTCGACGAGGCCGGGCGCGATCGCGTTGACGCGCACGTTCGCGGGTCCGAGCTCCATCGCGAGGGTCTTGGTCATCGAGATCACGGCCGCCTTCGTCATCGCGTACACGCCCTGGAGCGGCATCGCCATCTGCCCCGCGACCGACGCGACGTTGACGATCGCGCCCTTGGCGTTGCGATCCATGAGGTGCTTCACGACCGCGCGCGTCGTGTAGAAGTAGCCCTTCACGTTGACCTCGAACGTCTTGTCCCAGGCGAGCTCCTCCACGAGCATCATCGGTCCGAAGTAGGGGTTCGTGGCCGCGTTGTTCACGAGCACGTCGACCTGACCGAAGCGCGCGATCGCCTTCTCGACGAGCTGATCGATCTGCTCGCGGCTCCCCGTGTGGCAGGTGACGGCGAGGGCCTCGCCGCCCTCGGCCTCGATCTTCTTCTGCACCTCGACGAGGCCATCGAGCTTGCGCGACGCGAGCACGACCTTGGCGCCCGCGCGCGCGTACGTGCGGGCGATCGCCTCGCCGATGCCGCGGCTCGCGCCGGTGACGATCGCGACCTTGCCTTCGAGGTGGATGGTGGGCTGGCTCATGCGCGGGCTCTCCTTGGTGTCGTGCTCGGGGTGCGTGTCACTTCGTCGTGTCGCTGGGGCGCGCGCGACGCGTCTCTGCCGGACCGCTGCGCGCGGGGCGATCGTCGGTCTCGGTGTCGGCGTTCTCGACCACGGTGCGCGCGATCGGCGCGGCCTTCTTGGCGGGCTGCGTCGCCGCTGCCTTCTTCGGATCGGCCTTCTTGGCAGGCGTCTCGTCGTCGCCGCCGACGTGATCGATCTCGACGAGCAGGCCGAACGCGGTGCTCACGGCGGTGAGCGAGAGCGCGGGGATCGCGATCCACGACAGCGATCCATCCTCTGCGAGCGCGGGGCTCGGCAGCGCGAGCAGCGACACGACGTCGCCAGGCAGCGAGGCGTCGCCGTGCGTGCACAGCGCCCAGTAGAGGAGCGCGCCCACGCCCACGCCGGCCACGCACTTGAGCGCCGCGACGAGCCACGCGCCCTCGCGCCACGGCGCGTGTCCGCCCGCGATGCCCGTGGTGCCGCACGCGGCCATCGCCGCCAGGTAGCCGAGGAGCGAGCCCGTGGGCATGGGCCAACGCAGCGCGTAGGAGAGCACGAGGCCGAGCGCGAGACCCAGCACGAGCCCCTTCGCGAGGCCGCGTACGATCGCGATGCCGAGGGCGCGCATGAGGGAGCGGATGCTAACAGCGCGTCCGCGCAGCGCACGTCTGACGTGGAGATGATCTAGACTGGCCCATGGCATCCGGCGCTCGCCCACTGCCCGAGCCGGCCGATCCGAGGCTGGTCGATCACTTCGTCACCCTCCGCGGCGTCTCGTTCCTCGAGTACGAGACGCTGCTTCGGTGGCGCGGCGACAGCGCAGTCCCCCGGGTCACCTACCTCGAAGGAGCCCTCGAGCTCATGACGCCGTCGATCTTCCACGAGCTCGGCAAGAAGACCCTCGCGCGCGTGATCGAGGCGTGGTCGGAGGAAGCAGGGGTCTCGCTCGAGGGAGCCGGCAGCTGGACGCTCAAGGCGCGCAAAGAAGACCGCGGAGCGGAGCCCGACGAGTGCTACTTCGTCATGCGGCCGGGTCGGAACATCGCGACCGCCAAGCATCCCGACTTCGCGATCGAGGTCATCTGGACGCGCGGCGCGATCGACAAGCTCGACGTGTATCGAAAGCTGGGCGTGCCCGAGGTGTGGATCCTCGAGCAAGGCAAGCTGACGTTCCACGTGCTCCGCGGCACACGCTGGCGGACCGCGAAGCGCAGCGTGAAGGTGCCCGCGCTCGACCCGGCCCACGTCGAGGCTGCGATGCGCGAAGCCACGCAATCGGAAGCGGTTCGCACGATCCGTGCGCTCGTCCGTGATCGATAGGTGAGCGAGGCGTGGAGGCCGCGCCCGTGTTAGGACGCGCCGCGTGACGTCGAAGGTCGGGCTGGTCGCGATCGGGCGAAACGAAGGTGAGCGGCTCGTTCGCTGCCTCACCTCCGTGATCGGGCGTGTCGATCGTGTGGTCTACGTGGACTCCGGATCGACCGATGGCTCGGCGGCGCGCGCGCGTGAGCTCGGCGCGGAGGTGGTCGATCTCGATCTCTCTCGTCCGTTCACCGCGGCGCGCGCGAGGAACGAAGGGCTCGCGCGGCTCGTCGCGATCCAGCCCGAGATCACGCGCGTGCAGTTCGTCGATGGCGACTGCGAGATCGTGGCCGGCTGGATCGAGACGGCGAAGGCCACGCTCGACGCACGGAGCGACGTCGCGGTGGTGTGTGGTCGTCGTCGTGAGCGCTACCCCGAGGCGAGCGTCTACAACCGCGTGATCGACGTGGAGTGGGACACGCCCGTCGGCGAGGCGCTCGCGTGCGGCGGCGACGCGATGATGCGCGTCGATGCGTTTCGCGAGGCGGGCGGCTACGACGGGTCGCTCATCGCGGGCGAGGAGCCGGAGCTCTGCCTTCGTCTCCGCGCGGGAGGCTGGAAGATCCTCCGCGTCGATCACGAGATGACGCTGCACGACGCCGCGATCACCGAGCTCCGTCAGTGGTGGCAGCGCGCCGTGCGCTCGGGCCACGCATACGCGGAGGGCGCGCACAAGCACGGCGGCGGGCCCGAGCGTCACTGGGTGAGAGAGACGCGCCGCATCGTGATGTGGGGCGCGGTGATTCCGTCGCTCGCGCTCGCGCTCGCGCCGCTCACCGGCGGCGTCTCGCTCGGGCTCTTCGCGGGCTATCCCGTGAGCGCGTACCGCGCGTTCCGCGCCGTGCGACGACGCGGCGTGCCGATGGAGAGCGCCGCTGCCTACGCCGCGTTCATGACGCTCGCGAAGGGCGCCGAGCTGCAAGGCGCGCTGCGCTTCTGGCGACACCGCGCGCGCGGCCAGAAGAGTGGGCTCATCGAGTACAAGTGACTCGCGCGGTGGGGCCCTTGTCAGCCCGCGTGTGATGGCCGATCGTCCTCGTCGTGAACGCGCCTCACCAGAGCCCGCCGCAGCACACGCCGCCGCAGGATCCGAACGAGCAGCTCGCGAAGGACGTCGCGAAGGCCGGCGCGCTCGGATGCCTCGGGGGCATCGGTGCGTTCGGTGTGTTCGCGCTCATCGCCGTGGTCGGCGTGATCTTGCTCATCCTGATCTTCGGCGCGCTGCTCACGCTGACATGCGGCGGTCATTGACGTCGCTGGCCGCGTCGACAGCGCTCGGTGTGTTCCGACGCAGACTCCACAGCCCGCACAGCACCATCGCGATCGCGAAGAGCTGGTACGCCGAGAACGGCCCCGCGTAGAGGCGACTGTCGCGCAGGGGCTCGATCGCGAAGCGGAAGAGGCCGTAGAGCACGAGGTGGAGCGCGAAGAGGCGGTGCTTCATCACGCCGCGCCGCTGCATGATCACGAACGCGATCCCGAGCGCGAGGTGGAAGAGCAGGTCGTAGAGCGCCGTCGGGTGACGCATCACGCCGTCGTCGTCGGGCAGCGCGAGCAGCGACTCGGTCGGTCGACCGCCGCAGCAGCCGACGAGCATGCAGCCCACGCGTCCGATCGCGATCGAGAACGGGAGGATCATCGCGAAGCGATCGTTGGGCGGCGTTCGGTACTCGAACGGCACCTTCGAGAGCTCCGCGGTGAGGAAGCCGAAGAGCAGCGCGCCCGTGATCGATCGACCCACGAGGAAGAACGCGTCGAGGCCCACGGGCTCGAGCGGCCAGCCCAGATCGCCCACGATCGCGGCGAATTTCGCGCCGAGCAGCGCGCCGATGAGCGTGAGCGCCTGGATCCATCGGTACTTCGATCGCTCGATGGGATCGGCGATCCCGCGGCTCGAAGGAAAGAGCGCCGCGAGCAAGAGGCCCGCGAGCACGGGCACGACGTAGCCCGCGTGGAAGCCGTTCTCGAGGCGCTCGGCGAGCTGATCGTTCATCGCGAGCGCGCATCGTACGCGAGCTGGCCGTGACGTACGCTGCGCCCATGTCGAGGCGCTCTCTCCTCTACGTGGCGATCGGGATCCCGGTGGTCGGCCTCAGCGTCGCGGGCCTCGCGCTCCTCGGCAGCGCGGGCTGCGGCGGCTCGCGATCGAGCCCGCCGCCCGCGAATCCGTCGAGCCCGCAGGCAGACACTCCGCCGGATCTCGCGCGGCTGCGCACGATGCTCGAGCCTCTGCACGGTCACGCGTTCACGACCGAAGAGCGCGACGCGCGCGGCTGTCCCGCGGATCAGACGCTCGGCGAGTACCTCGCGCTGCTCGATCAGAACACCGAGCCCGATCCATCCGATCCCGGTCGCGTGAACGAGCGCACCGGAGGCTGCGACGTACCGGCCGGCGACGCGATGTGGCCCGCACCCGACCCTGCGTACTGGCGCTGCACCGTGAGCGCCTCCACGCGCGACGCAGACGGCGAGTCACCGTGGCACTACGAGCTGCGCGTCCGCGTGCGGCGCAGCGACGGCGCGATCGATCCGAGCTGGCTCGCATGCCCGGGGATGCCATGAAGGTGGTCGACTCCGAGATCGATCTCTCGTCGGTGCAGGCGATCCGCGAGGCGTTCGCACGCCGACGACCATCGCCGCCACCCCCGATGCAGGAAGACGCGTTTCCCGACGAGCCCTCGCCCGAAGAGAGGGCGAAGATCGAGGAGCTCGCGCGCTTCGTTCGTGGCGCCATCCCTCAGGTGCTGGGTCGCGAGGGGACGCGCACGCCAAGGGCGTTCTCGAGCTGGTCGGCGGAGCAGCGGGCCTTCCTCGAGGAGATCGCGAACGTGCCCGAGGAGCTCCACCTCGATGCAGGAACGCTGAGCGACACGCTGCGCGCACATGGCGCCCTCGACGTAGGGCCGCCCGACGACGATCGCTTCCTGCGCCGGTACGTCGGCCTCGCCACGCCCACGATCCTCGAGTCCGAGGTGGGAGGTCGTCCACACTGGCTCTGGCTGCGTCTGCGTCTCATGGGAGAGATCGAGCACGCCGCATGGTGGGAGAGCGTCGCCGCGCTGACCGCGCCCGAGCGCATCGAGCTCGTGAAGCGCGCGACCGACAACGCCTACCAGCTGATGCGATGCTGGCCGCTGCCGCGCGACATCACGCCCGAGTCCGAGCACCGAGACGCCACGCAGCTCTACGAGCTCGCGCTGCTGCTGCTCGAGTCGTCGTCGGCGAGAGAACGCGAGCAGGCGATCACGCACGAGCTCGCGACCGATCGTCCGAACGAATCGCTCGTGCTGCTCCTCTCGATCGGGCAGGCGGGCCGCGGCGAGCCTGTCTGTGCAGACGATGCGTCGTTGGTCGGCGCGCTCAGCCTCTTCACCAACGCCACGCTCGGGGCTCGTCTCCTCCAGCTCGTCTCCGACGACCATCGTCGCGTGTTGATCGAGGGCATCGAGCTCTTCCCTCACAACCCGTGGGGCTGGGACTACCTCGACCTGTTGTCGGTGCCCGACCGACAGCGCGTGCTGCTCGCCGCGCTGGCGAGCTTCCGCCGTGCCGTGAAGCCGGGCATCGCCAAGCGGATCGCGCAGCACGTTCGATCGTTCGACGACGCAGGACGTGCCGAGCTCCGCGCGCTGGCCCAGCGAGGTGTCCCGAACGCGACGGTGATCGTGGCCGCGCTCGACGGATGACGCTTCGGCCGATCTGGACGCGTCAGCGGGCCCAGTCGTAGCTCTCGCGCACGATGCGGCGGCCGTCCTTCTCGATCACGCGTCCGTGCGTGAGCGTGACGCGCTCGAAGTCGAACGAGGTGATCTCCTCGATCGCGCGCAGCGTACCGGGCTTGTCGAAGAGCACGCGCAGCGGGCGCGCGACGGTGGTCTTGCCGTAGAGACCGGCGGCCTTGAGGTAGAGGCGCGTGGGGAGGTGATCCATCTGCGCCTCGAAGTTCTCGGTGAGGTCGGCGCAGATCAGCGTCTGGAGGTGCGGCACGTAGAGCACCGTCTCGTCGAGACGTGACGGCACGTACACGCCGACGACGCCGTCGGGCAGCGCGCCCTTCTCGTCGAGCGTCTGCGCGAACCGCAGATCCGGGCGCTTCGCCTTCAGCGCCTTCGCGCCCACGAGCTTCGCCTTCGGATACGCCGCCGCGAAGTGGCCTGCGAACACGTGGTGGTACGCGTTCGGTGCGACGACGATCGACACGTCACCGAGCGCGTCGATCGCCGCGCGCACCTCGGCCGTGGGCTCGACCGGCGAGTGCACGAGCAGCGACCGATCGGGGAGGCGCGCCACGGTCATGCGCGTGCCGATGCGCATGCCGAGGAACGCGTGATCGGGACGATGAAGGACGTGGAGGTCTGGCGTCAGCGCGGTGAGCACGGACCGCATCGTACTGCGCCGATCCTCGTCGGAGCGATCGGCGAGCTGACTCAGCGACCTTGGAGCGCATCCACGCGCCGCGCGACCGCGTCGCGCACTGCCGAATCGAGGGTCATCGTGGCGAGCCGATCCACGAGCTCGGCCTTTCGCACCATCCCGTGACGGGCGACGTCACGGGCGTAGCGCATGTCCTTCTCACGTCCTGCGACGAGCTTCGAGAGCACGAGGTCGTGGATCTCGAGACACCAGCCCGTCGCTCCGCGCGTGCCCGGGCCGTACGCGGGAACGAGACGCGACTCCCAGCCCGCAGGGAGGACCGCGGTCGTCGGACCCACACCCTGTGCGTAGTAGCCGAACGTCTCGTGGAACTCCGACCCCTCGCCGATGGCACCGTCGATGAGGTCGGCACGATCGGGATGGTGCTTCGGATAGACGTCCGCCTCCGTGGAGACGAGGAGCTCTGGGGGCGCGTTCGGGTACTGCCCGAGCACCGCCTGGCTCCCGACAATGATGAGCTCGTCGTCGTCCGCGATGCTCGCCGCCGCGCGGATGATGTGCTCGAGCTGCTCGCGCGTCACTCGGCCTCCGCGCGCTCGATCTCGCTACGGACCGATCGATGGATCGCGCGACGTTCTCGCGCGTCGAGCACGCCAGCGAACGGCGTCGATTGACGGAGCGCGCGCGCGTCCTCCGAGTCCTCGACGAGCTTCGCGAGCAGCGCGGGAAGCGGCCCATCCAAGAGCGCGAGCCAGCGATCCACGTACTCCGAGGACAGCGTTCGCCGTCGCCCCCACTCCACCATGTTCGCGCGAGCGATCGTGATGCGACCCGAATCGGCGGCCACGCGCTCCGCGATCACCCGGTGGTACGCGAGCGAGCGAGCCTCACCGATGCGATGAAGGTCCACGTCGGCGATCGTAGCGGCGACCTCGCGTCCGCGCGAGAGCCGATGAGCGAGGCCCGAGTCTCATGCCGGAGGAATTGCTAGCAACGAGTCGAGGATCTCCGCGATGACGAGCTCTGCGGAACCCGCGACAGTTGGTCGAGGTTGCTGCGCAACACGTCGAGCTTTGCGCCGAGCTCGCTGTGGTTCACGCGCGGCGCCCCAGGCGGCCGTCGCGACGGAGCGCGGCGCGCATTCGCGCCGCCCGATCGTGCATTGCGATCTCGAACGTGGGCTCGAAATCGATCGCTCTCACCAGCGTCTGCGCGACGAAGTCGACGCGGGCTTCGCGATCGCCTTCGAACAGGAGGACTGCGCCGTCGAGCGCTTCGCGCGCGAAGAGCGGCCCCTGAGCTCGAAGATCGACGACGTCGACGGTCTCCGTGCCGAGGGCCCCGACGGCAGCGGAGAGTCGATCCGCGAGCGCTTCGAGGTGTGCGCGTTCTTCCGACGAGGCGGGAGCGCCTGGTGGCCGACGGCGGCGGAGCACCACGCCGAGGTCGACGTCGCTCTCCTGGTCGCTCGTTCCCCGCGCGTGCGAACCAAACAGGTAGATCGCCGCGACCTGGTCGCTCGGGTGCGCGGCGAGCACTGCGCGATGAAGCGCGTCGATCTCGACCTGCGGTGCCTTCGACATGTGTGAAGCATCGCATCGGCGTTGGAGCGACGCCAACGTCTCGCCGAGGCGTCACTCGTCGGCGTCAGGCCTACTCGTCGGCCGTGAGATACGTGTAGCTGCCGAGCGAGTCTTCGTAGTGCTTCATCAGGAGCTTCACCTGGTCGAAGGTGATGAGGCCCTGACGACGCGCGCGCTCTGCCTGCCTTCGCACGCGCTCGATCATCACGCCGGGCTCGTACTCCACGTACGAGAGGACCTCGCGGATCTCGTCGCCCTTCACGAAGTGACCGAGCTCGTAGCCGCCCTCGCTGTCGAGGCGGACGTGCACGGCGTTCGTGTCGCCGAAGAGGTTGTGCAGGTCGCCGAGGATCTCCTGGTACGCGCCGTTCAGGAAGATGCCCATGTAGTAGCGCTGCTCTTCGCGGAACGGGTGCACCGGGAGCACGTGCTTCACGTCTTCGATGTCGATGAAGCGGTCGACCTTGCCGTCCGAGTCGCACGTGAGATCGGCGAGCGTCGCCTTCACCGTGGGCTCCTCGTCGAGGCGATGGATCGGCATGATCGGGAACAGCTGATCGATGGCCCAGCTGTCGGGGATGCTCTGGAAGACCGAGAAGTTGCCGTAGTAGATCGCGGCCATCATCTGCTCGAGCTGGATGACCTCGTCGGGCACGCGCTTGAGCTTCTTCGCGGCGTCGAGGATGCGCTCGCAGCACGCCCAGAAGAGCTTCTCCGCCTGCGCGCGCTCGCGCAGCGTGAGGTAGCCGAACTTGAAGAGCGAGTCGGCCTCTTCCTTGTTCTGCGAGGCGTCGTGATAGGCCTCTTGGAGGTTCTTCGGCTGGATGCCGTTGTACGTCTCGTAGAGCTGACGAAGGACCTTGTGCGCCTTGGCGCCGGGATCCTGCGGCGTGCCGAAGCGCACCTCGTTCTTGCCGACGATCTCGAACACGAGCACCGACTGGTGCGCGGCGATCGCGCGGCCGCTCTCGGTGACAATCGTCGGGTGCGTGATCTCGGCCTTGGTGCAGGCCTCCGCGATCGCCGCGACGATGTCGTACGCGTACTCCTGGATGTTGTAGTTCTTCGACGCGTGGAAGTCGGACTTGCTGCCGTCGTAGTCGACGGCGAGGCCACCGCCCACGTCGAGGAACAGCATGTTCGCGCCCATCTTCGCGAGCTCGATGTAGATGTTCGCGGCCTCGCGGATCGCGTTCTTCACGCTGATGATCGAGGAGAGCTGGCTGCCTGCGTGGTAGTGCAGGAGCTGCAGGCAATCGAGCATGTCGCGCTCGGCGAGCTTGTCGACGACCTCGACGATCTCGCTCGTGGTGAGACCGAACTTCGCACGGTCACCGACCGAGTCCGCCCAGCGGCCCACGCCCTTGGCGCCGAGCTTCGCGCGCACGCCGATGCACGGACGAATGCCCGTCTTCTTGAACGCGCGCAGCGTGAACTCGAGCTCCTCGATGCGCTCGAGCACGACGATGACCGTCTTGTCGAAGCGCTGCGCGAGGAGCGCCGTCTCGATGTACTTCTGATCCTTGTAGCCGTTGCAGATCACGAGCCCGCCGGGCTCCTGCTCGGCCGCGAGCGCGATCAGGAGCTCGGGCTTGCTGCCCGCCTCGAGGCCCACGCGCCACGGCGCACCGAACTCGACGACCTCCTCGATGAAGTGCTTCTGCTGGTTGACCTTCGTCGGGAAGACACCGCGGTAGACGCCCTTGTAGTCGTACTCGGCGATCGCCTTCTGGAAGCACTCGTTGATGCGCTTGATGCGATCCTTGAGCACGTCCGAGAAGCGCAGGAGCAGCGGCAGCTCGAGGCCGCGCGCGTCGAGGTCGTTCACGAGCTCGAAGAGATCGATGCCGTGCTGCGGACGCTCGGGATCGGGGATCACCTGCACGTGGCCGGCGTCGTTGATCGTGAAGTACGGGTGGCCCCAACCTCGGATCTGGTACTGGTCCGCGCTCTTCTGAACCGTCCACCGCGACTCGTGCTCGTCGTCCATCTCGCTCCGGTGCGCCGCGTCGTGCGCGTTGCTCGCGGCGCGGATGATGAGGGCGGAGGCCGCGCGATGCCAGATCGATCCGTGAGATCGGCCGCCGAACCCGCCCGCCAGGCCGCCGTTGCGTCCGTGTCGCGCCGACGCGATCCTCTCGCGATGCACAGAAACGCGCTCGTGATCGTGCTCGCGGCATGCCTGGCCTCCGCGTGTGGTGGCGCCGAGCCCGCGAACGATCCGCCGCCCACGACGGGCAACGGCTCCGGCACGGCCACGTGCATGCCGGGCGGGCTCGAGAGCGCGCACGAGGTGGAGATCGTTCGCCTCCCACAGGGCTGCTCGTTCGGCAGCGGCGGCCGGCTCGAGGCGCCGAGCGTGCTCGTCGACGACGCGGCCGTCGCCGCGGCGATCTCGTGCAGCGGCCCGACGACTCCGACGATCGCGCTCGGCGCCGATCAGCTCCACGTCGTCTCGTACACGATGTCGCCCGCGTTCGGCGGCATGGCGATCGTCGACGACGGAACGACGATCACCTACGTGATGCGCGATCGCCCGCCGTGTCCGAACGATCCGCGGCCGATGCCGACGCCCGCTTCTGCGCTCGCGTACCGCGTGCCGCACGGCGCGACGCGCGTGTACCAGCAGCTCGCCTGCACGCTGCCGCGCACCTGCAGCTGATCGCGTCGTTCGATCAGCGTCGCGTGCGGAGATCGTCCTCGGGCGGACGCTCTCTCGTCGTGTGCGGAGGTCGCCTGCCCGTGCCGCCGGTGCCCGTGCGACCCGTGTGAGTCGGCGTCGTCGGCTCCGCCACCACGGCGGTCTCGGTCGTGGTCGGGGGTAGCGCGGTGATCGTCAGCGTCTCGAGCGCGGCGTCGACGTGCACGTCTTCGGACGACGCGCCCTGCGTCCAGCTGTAGGGCACGTGTCCCTCGAGCACGACGCGGAACGTGATGCCGCCGTGCGACAGCTCGTCCGGCGTGATGCGCGAGAACGTCGGCGTGGTGCCGATGCGCTCGGTGCCGCGGAGCACCTCGGCCCCGGGCGGTGTGCTCGCGATGAAGACGTTGAACGCCTGCGGCTCGGCGGGCGTCGGGGCCGTCGTCGTCTCGCGCGTCGTCGTGGGCACGATGGGCTCGGGTCGCGCGCGGGGCTCGTCGCCGGCGCTCGACCACGCGAGCGCCGCAGCGACGAGCCCCAAGCCCAGGAGGCCGATCGCGCCGGCCCACAAGAGGCCGCGCGAAGGCGGCGCGGTGTCCGCGCTCGGCGTCGCGGGCGCGCCCTTGGGAGACGGCTCGGGCGCGACCTCGCTCTCTGGCGCGGCGGTGATCGCCGGCGTGGGCGTCGCGAGCAGCGGCGCGGCGGCCAGCTGCACGTTCGCTTCGTGCCGCAGGCGCTTGGAGATCGTCGTCTCCTTCGCCTGCGTCATCGTCGACGGATCGGCGCGTCGATCGGCGTCTGCGCCGAGGGTGGCCATCACGCGATCGACCTCGGTGATCAGCGCGTCGGCCGACGCGAAGCGATCGTCGGGGCGCTTCTCGAGGAGGCGCATCGTGATCGCGACGATCGCCTCGGGCACGGCCGGCGGCAGCGTGGGCGGCGCATCGCGCACGTGCGCCATGAGCGTCTGCACCTGGTGCTCGCCGTCGAAGGGCACGCGCCCCGAGAGCATCTGGTAGAGGAGAACACCGAGCGCGTAGAGATCGGCGCGCCCGTCGATCGGCACGCGCTCGACCTGCTCGGGCGCCATGTACTTCGGCGAGCCCATGAAGAGGTCCTCGCGCGTGAGCTGCTCGCTGTCGTCGCGCAGCAGCTTCACGAGACCGAAGTCGAGCACCTTGACCGACTCGCCGTCCGACGTGCGCGAGAGCATCACGTTCGTGGGCTTGAGATCGCGGTGCACCATCTCTTGTCGGTGCGCCTCGCGGAGGGCGCGCGCGATCTCTCGCGTCACGCGCAGCGAGCGACCGTACGTGAGCGGCGCTTCCACCTTGAGCACGTCGTGGAGCGTCGTTCCGTCGAGCAGCTCCATGGCCATGTAGGCCGAGCGGCGCTCGGGCGAGAGCTCGATCTCTCCGAAGTCGTGGATGACGACGATGTTCGGGTGCGTGAGCTTCGCGCAGCTCGCGGCCTCGAGGAAGAAGCGCTTCTGGAACTCGGAGTCGGGGTGATCGTCGTCGAGCGCGGAGTGGATGAGCTTGAGCGCCACGGGGCGACCGAGCGGCAGCTGCTCGGCGCGGTACACGGCGCCCATGCCGCCGCGCGCGATGATCTCGATCACGCGGTACTTGCCGTTGAGGACGCGGCCGACGACGCCCTCTTTGTCGCGCGGGCCGCGCTTGCGCGTCTCGCCCGACGCCGCGACGTCGCGCGAGTCCGTCTCGCCGGACTCGGTGACGGAGCCGTCTTCGCTCCGCGTCGCGCTCTGCTCGGCGTCGCTCACTGCATCCGTTGTACACAAGTGCGCGCGACGCCGAAAGGAGGCCCTTTCGCCGCGCACCCAGTCCCCGGGACGCGGATCTCGTCAGGGACGCGTGAGCCTGAGGACGCGCACGAGCACTTGTCCGTTCCCCCCCGTGCCGTCGACGTAGAGTCCGCCGATCGCGAGCGAGGCCACGTTGCCGCTCACGCTCGCCGCGACATGCACGTAGCGCAGCGAGAGCGTGTCGATCTCGAGGGTCTCGGAGATGGCGAGCTCGATGGGATCGGCGACGACGACGGGCCGTCCGTCCGCGTCGAGCACGACGATCCGCGCTCCCTCGAGCCCCGAGAACATCAGCACGTGAGCCTCGCCCCACGCGGTGAGGCTCGACAAGAAGTCGTCGCCCGTCGCGATCGCGGTCGTCGGCGTGCTCGCGGTGCAGGTGCTCGTCGGGCAGGAGACGTCGACGATGGGCCGCTCATCGCAGTCCGGCGCGTTGGTGAGCACGCGGTAGTCCGTGGGGCTCGTGGCCGTCGACAAGAGGAGCGGTGGACCGTCGGTCACGAGATCGATCTCGGCGAGCGAGAAGAGCGGTGCCACTCCCTCCGCCCCAGTGCAGCGCGCGAGCACCGCGCGTGGCGTCGTCTCGTCGTAGAGCAAGACGGCCTGCCGCGCGGCGGACATCGAGTCGAAGGCATCGAGCCCCCACGCCGCGGGGAGCGTGCGCGGCGTGCGGTTGCCCAGTCCGAAAGGATCGCCGAGGAGCACGAGGAAGTGCTCGCCCCCGACGAGCTCGTCGACGAGCAACAGCTCGCGCGCATAGTCGACATCGGGGCCCTCGAAGAGAGCGACGCGCCCGGGGAACGTCGAGACGCTCTCCTGTAGGCCCTGGGGCGCCATGCCCTCGCGGACGATCCACGTGAACGCGGCGCTGCGTGACTCGGGCTCGGGTCGGAGCACCGCGAGGTTGGCGAACGTCGGGGCGCTGTGCACGCTGAGCGCGCTCATCGCGAACGCAGCCTCGAGGGACGTGTCGGGCTCGAAGCCCGCTCCCGCGAACGGCGAGGCGCGCCGAATCGCGATCTCGCTCTGACCCGAGCCGTGCGGTCCTTGGTTCACGGCCGCGAGCACGCGCGGAGTACCGTCGCCACCAGAATACACACCGATCGCGAGCTCCGGCGCGCCGGCCAGCGAGAGCGGGCGACTCGCCTCGCCGAGCCACACCTCGGCCGTGTCGGCGGTGGCCGTCGCGCCCGCGCCGAACACGGCGTCGGCGAGCGAGCGCGTGGACATCGGGGGCTCGGGCAGGCAGCTCGGGTCGCCCGCGTCTTCGGTCGCTGCGTCGAGCTCGATCGCCGCGTCGATCGGTCCCGCGTCGACGCCGCCGGTGGAGACGATCTCGACGCACACGCCGACCGCGGCGGTCGTGTCGCAGGTGCCGCTCACGCACTCGCTGCCGGTGCTGCAGCCCGTCACGCACTGGCCCGCGCGGCACTCCGCGAAGAGCTCGAGGTCACACGGATCGCTCGCGCCGCACGTCTCTTCGACGGGCCTGGAGCACGCGCGGAGGCCGCTCGGGCCGGCGATGCAGCGCTGGCCGCTCGGGCACTCGTTCGGGCCGCGACACTCCTCGCGGCAGAGGCCGCCCACGCACGTGAGCAGCGCGGCGCACTGCTCGCGCTGCACGCACCGACCGCCGAGCGACACGCGCGACTCGCACGCGAGCGCGAGCACCGACAGCGTGATCAGACCTCCCAGCCCCATCGCGCTCCGAGCGCGAAAGAACGATTCGAGCGCGCGCATCGTCATGTTCACTCTCGGAAGTTCACGAACTGGAGCGGGAGCTCGAAGCTCTTCGTGCGGAGGAGCGCGATCGTCTCCTGGAGCTCGTCTCGCTTCTTGCCCGAGACGCGCACGAGATCGCCCTGGATCGAGGCCTGCACCTTGATCTTCGAGTCCTTGATGAACTTCACGATCTCCTTGGCCTTCTCCTGCTCGACGCCCTCTTTGAGCTTGATGAGCTGGCGCCACGTCTGACCGCCCGCCTTCTGCGGCTCCTGCGCGTCGAGCACCTCGAGCGCGACCTTGCGCTTGACGATCTTGTCCTCGAGCACGCCGCGCGCGGCCTCGAGGCGACTCTCGCTGTCCGAGCGGAGGACGATGCCATCCTCGTTCTGCTCGATGCTCGTGCCGGTGTCGCGGAAGTCGAAGCGCGTGCCGACCTCTTTGATGGCCTGGTTCACGGCGTTGTCGACCTCGTTGCGGTTGAGCTTGGAGACGACGTCGAAGCTCGGCATGGGATCCTCCGCACCGACACTCTCGCGAGGATCGCCCTCGCGCAAGTGAACGATGACGTCAGCGGTCGGCGCGGCGCAGCGGGAGCTCGACCGTGAACGTCGTGCCTTGGCCCTCGCCGGGTGAGGTCGCGGCCACCGATCCGCCCACGTTCTTCACGAGCGCCGACACGACGAAGAGGCCGAGGCCCGTGCCCTTCTTCTTGCGCACCGCCTCGCTCGCCACCCGGAAGAAGCGGTTGAACACACGCCGAAGGTCGGCCTTTCCGATGCCGATGCCGTGATCCTTCACCTCGATCACCGTGCGCCGCGCGGCCTCGTCGATGCGTGCCTCGACCGTGATGTCGACGTGATCGCCCGAGTACTTCACCGCGTTGTCGATCAGGTTGCGCAGCACGATCTCCATCGACACGCGGTCCGTGTACACCGAGAGCCCCGCCGGGACGCGCACGTCGATGCGCTCGCGGAGGACCTTGTGTCGGGACGCGACGCTCTCGGCCATGCGATCGGCGAGGTCGCGCAGGCCCACCTGCTCGAGCTCCACGCCCATCTCGCCGTGCGCGAGCCGGTTGGCCTGGAGCACCTCGTCGATGAACGAGCTGAGGCGATCGATGTCCTCGCGCATCATCACGCGCAGCTCGGCGCGCTTGTCCTCGGGCAGGCCCTCGCGGTCGAGCGTCTGGAGGCAGAGCTTCATGGACGCGAGCGGGCTCTTGAGCTCGTGCGTGACCGAGTCGATGAAGCTGTCCTGACGCCGCACCTCGAGGATCTCGCGCGCGAGGAAGATCGTGAACGCGACGAGCACGGCCATGATCACGACGAACGCGAGGATGCCCGCGACGAGCAGCCACACGTTCGCCGCGACCTCTCCGCTCTCGGAGATGCGGGCCATGAGGAAGAGCGTCCAGCCCACGGTGAGCGCGGCCGCGAGCGGCACCGTCACCGCGCCGAACGTGATCGGGATCGAGATCGAGCGAACGCTTCGTCGGGCCACGGCGCGAGGATATCGCGGCGTTCGTGCGATCGCCGGTCAGCGGCTCTCCATGCGGATCAAGTGGCCGAAGCCGAGTCGCTGCGGCACGCGGTCGGGACCGACGACGAGGACGCGCGTGGGGTCGTAGCGAACGAACGAGTGGGTGAGCGGCACGTCGATCTGGCGGACCTCGCCGGTGACGAGGTGCCGCTGCGAGATCACGAAGTTCGTGCCGGCGACATGGATCGACATGACGCTCGCGAAGTCGCGATCGACCGCGGCCCACTCGAGCATCGTGTCGCGACAGACCACCTGCTCGAGCGTGTCCGCGTCGATCACGCAGTTGTCGTGCTGGCTCGAGAGGGCGATCCACGCGCGACGCGGCGCGTCGGGGCTCACGTGCAGGTCAGAGGAGAGGTAGGCGCCACAGGTGTACGGCAGCGGCTCGGCGTGATCGTTCTCG
Organism: uncultured Sandaracinaceae bacterium; assembly: GCA_964502175.1. Classification (GTDB taxonomy): domain Bacteria; phylum Myxococcota_A; class Polyangia; order Polyangiales; family Sandaracinaceae; genus JAFLCL01. Next base: position 3,274 of record CAZCVE010000105.1, on the reverse strand, counting down.
ATGTGGCACCGAGACGAGAGCGCGTTCGAGACCCGCACCGCCCGCAGGCCGGGCCTCAGGTCGCGCTGGGCGCGGTGGGGCAGGAGGGCGATCGTGGCCGCGATCGCGAAGGCCACGAGCACCGCCGCCACGATCGCGAGCGGAGCCCACCGACGCGAGCGCTCACCGCGCTCCCCGCGCGCGCCTCCCTGCGCGTCGTCGGGCATCGGTCTCGAATCAGTCCGTGACGATCGCGCTGATCGTCGCGTAGTCGCGCTCGCCGATGCTGCCGCTGCGCGCGCAGCGGATGTGGCCGCTCGGGTCGACGAGCGCGTGGATCGGGATGGTCGCGCCGGCGTCGAGACCGAGCGCGGTGATGAGACCGGGCAGGCCCTCGGGATCGGCGAGGCGCGCTCCCTCGGGCGTGTCCGTGTGCGCGGCGCGGTACGTGGTCACGGCCTCCGCGGTCTGATCGACCGAGAGGAAGTACGTGCTCACCGGCGTTCCCGCGGCCTGCATGCGATCGCGGAAGCTCACGATCATCGGGAGCTCTTCGATACACGGCGCGCACCACGTCGCCCACACGTTGATCCAGCGCCAGCCCTCACCCGGGATCGCTGCGCCTTCGACAGCGGGCATGGTGAGCGCTCGGCCTTCACCGACGGGCGCGGACACGTCGCAGAAGCGCTCGGCGGGATCTTCGCGGCGCACCGCGACGGCCTCGACGCGCGAGGGAACCTCGGGGGTGATGGTCGTGTCCTCGCCGCAGCCGAGGAGCGCGAGGCCGAAGAAGAGAGGCGTGATCGCGTGCTTCATCTCAGAGCTCGCAGTCGATCCAGGCGATGAACGCCGAGCGGTTGAGCGTGTTGGGATCGCAGGTGCCGGTGCCGTCCGAGCGCGTCCAGTCGCAGAAGCTCGGATCGAGCTGCGCGAACTCCTCGCCGAGCCACAAGAGGCCGACCTGTCGGTCGAGCTCGGGGTCGTTGAACTCGCTGCGGAGGTGCGCCATCACGGCCTCGGCGCGCTGCTGCGAGAGGGCACTGTTGTGCTCGACGTTGCCCTCGGGCGAGGCGCGCGAGACGACGAAGAAGTAGCTCGCGAGCTGCCGGTCCGCGAAGACGCGATCGACGAGCTGGAGGTCGGACTCGTCGAGCGTCGCCTCGTCCTGACCGAACTGAACGATGCCGCCGCGCGTGCGCATGGGGAGGAACAGCGCGTTGAAGTCGTCGCCGCTCATCGTCGCGACGCTGCGCGCCTCGACGGGCTGACAGCCTCGACCGCCGCCGCCGATCAAGCCGCAGCTCGTGAGCACGCGACGAAGGATCGTGCGCAGCTCCTGCGTGCAGTACTCGGCGTTGGTCAGCGACGCGACCGCGACCGCGGGGCGATCTTCGGCCTCCGCCTGCGCGCGCTCGAGCCGATCGTGCGCCGCGCCTTGCCAGCGCGAGACGAGGATCGTCGGGGTGAGCAGGCCCGCGAGCACGAGCACGCCGGCCACGGCCATCGCTGCGGGCTTCATCGTGCACCTCCCGCGGCGCGCGTGGTGAGGCGCGTGAGCACGTAGTCGAGGCCGAGGTCGGTGTCCTCGTCGCAGATGCGCGTCTCGTTCACGTACACCTGCGGCGTGAGCACCGGCAGCTGGTTCGCGACGGCCCAGCGGAGCGAGCGGTTGAGCTCGGCCTGCACGGTCGCGCTGCCGATGCACGAGCGGAGCGAGGGGAAGCGCTCCGCGGCCATGCGACGCGCCGTGCCCGCGCTCGCCGTCTCGGCCTCACGGATCTCTTCTTGGTGATCGAACGCCCACGCGAGCACTTCGTCGGCGTCCACTCCGCTGGCTTGCGAGGGGGTATCCCCCTCGCGCTCCCCCGTACGGCCACTCGGGCTCCTACGCTCCGCTCCGGAGCCCTCGGCGCACAGCACAGCCTCGCTGATCGCGCAGGCGCCGGGGTGGAGCGACGTGGTGAGCATGCGGTTGCACTCGGCGTCGAGCGGGAAGAGCAGCACGCGACGGCTCACCTGCTCGGCGGCCGGATGCACCGAGAAGCGACGCTCGAAGCCGCGGCACGAGGGGCAGAGCGGATCGAGCACCTCGAGCATCGTGACCTCGCGCGTCTGGCTGCCGAGCGGCACGAGGACGTGGCCTTCGTCTTCGGGGTGAGCGAGCGTGCCGCACGCGCCGACGAAGCGCTCGAAGTCGGGAGCCTGCGCGGCGTACGCGCCGACGGGCACGATCACGAAGACGAGGCCCACCACGAACGCGAGCGCGAGCGCGCCGAAGCCCGTCGGCGCGTCGGCGGGCGCGGCCTCTTCGTCGCGCCGTCGACGGTTCGACCCGGGGGCGTTTCCGGCGCGGAGGCGCCGATCCATCTCGCTCGCGGTCGCGAGGCGCACCTTGCGACGCGGCGGCTCGTCGAGCTCGATGTCGGGGCCCTTGCCCGTCTCGTCGATCGTGGCGTCGGCGGCGAGCTCGGAGCGCTCGAGCTGCGTCTCGCCCGCGCGCGCATCGGTCGGGAGCGAGCGGGCGGTGCGCGCGTCGACGACGCGCTCGTCGAGCGCGGTCTCGGCCGAGCCGAGGTCGTCGTAGGCCTGGTCAGCCATCGCGAGCGGGTTCGAGGCGGTGGCGCGCGCGACGAAGAAGCTGACCGCCGCGAGCAAGAAGCCGATCGTGCTCGAGCTGTAGATGCCGATGCAGAGCTTGCAGGCCGCGTCGAGCTCGTGCAGCGACAGGTAGCCGAACACGCACGACGTCAGGAAGGGCAACGACCACGCGAGCCACTGGTAGCCGGTCGCGCGGGGCTCCGCGTCTTTCCGCAGCACCACCAGCGCGAGGGCGCAGACGAAGAGGTACGCGAACACCGCCATCGACGGCAGCGACACGGGGATGCCTCCCCACACGGAGTCGCGCATCACCGACGAGTACGGGCTCATCAGCGTCGCGTGGCAGCCGCTCGATCCGGTCACGTCGGGCGTGTCCGCGCCGGGGATGAACGAGCAGTGGATGCCGTGGACCTGGCGATCGAGGTGCGCCGTGAAGTCCGACGTCGACACCGCCGAGAACAGGAAGCCTCCGGCCGCCGCGAGGGCGAGGAGGACGTGCAGGATCCGCGGCAACATGGCGGCTCCATAGCGCAGAAAGGCCCGCACCACCCGAGGGCGATGCAGGCCTCTCACCTAGCTCGTCGGCCTCTTCTCGGGGCGCCTCGCGGCGGGGTTTGCGAAGCAAACCCCTGGAGCGGGAGTCGATGGAGGAGCGAAGCGACGACTGAGCGACGCGGGGTCCGGGGGCGCCTGAGCC
>CAZCVE010000104.1:0-19686 GCA_964502175.1 uncultured Sandaracinaceae bacterium | reverse complement strand
GCTCCACGCGCCGAAGCGCGTGCTGGCGCGCGGGGCCCCAACCCCGCTTGCACGCCTCGCGCTGCGCTCAGCTGGATCCCGACGAGGGGCGGGAGCATGATGGGGCTGGATTCGGTCCGTTCTTCGGTCCAGAATTCGGACCATGAAACGGTCCGAGCTCAGCATCGCCGACGACATCGTTCCCGTCACCGACCTCAAGGCGAACGCCGCGAGCTGGATCGAGGCTCTCGCGGAGCGCGACTCGCCGATCGTGGTGACACAGCACGGACGCGCGGCGGCGGTCCTCTTGTCGCCGCGTGCCTACGACGCGCTCACGAGCCGCGCGCGCTTCGTCGCCGCGGTGGAGGAAGGACTTCGCGACGCGGACGCGGGACGAAGCATCCCGCACAGCGAAATCGTCCGAGAGATGACGAACCGGTACCGCGTCTCGAAGTCGGCCGCCCCTGGCGTGGGTCGCAAGAAGAAGACGCCGTGACGAGTCGCCGACGATCGCGGACGCCCGTGAGCGTCCCGACCGACGTTCACTGGACGGCGCGTGCGCGGAACGATCTCGCTCGAATCGGCGATCACATCGCGCAGGACTCACCGCAGGCTGCGGAACGATGGGTGGCGACCCTCATCGCCGCGGCAGAACGTGTCGGTGGTGCGCCGCTCGCCGGCCGACGCGTTCCAGAGCTCGAGCGCGAAGAGATTCGCGAAGTGATCGAGGGTCGATACCGAATCGTGTACCGAGCGACGGGGAACGACATCGAGATCCTGACGGTGTTCGAGGGGCATCGACTCCTTCCCATCGGTGAGGACGAAGCGAGGTGATCGCCGCACGGCGGTCGCTGGTAGAGTCGGCGGCGTGACCAACGACGTCGCGTGGCTGCTCGCGCGGGAGGGGATCGCGCTCCCGCACGATGGCGTCATCGACGCGCTCGACGCCGTCGACGCGGGCCTCGTGGGCGACGACGTGCTCGCGGATCTGATCGCGCGCGAGCTCGGCACCGTGGTGATCGATCTCGACGAGGGCATGCTCGATCAGGCGGCGATCCAGCTCGTGCCCGAGGCGGTGGCGCGGGGCGCGCACGCGGTGGCGGTGCTCGCGGAGCCGAACCGTCACGCGATCCAGGTCGCGTTCGCGAACCCTCTCGATCCGCGGTGGCTCGCGCAGATCACCGAGGCCACGGGCCTTCGCGTGCAGCCGCTCGTGGCGCCGCTCTCGGCGGTGCGTCGCGCGCTCGACCGCGAGTACGGCGGCGCGCCGGTGTCCGAAGAGGTGCTCGCCCGCAGACAGCGCGAGAACCTGCGCGCGGAGTCCACGCAGCGCCTCGGCAGCGGCTCGCGACGCCTGGGCGAGAAGAGCGAAGAGATGAAGGCGCCCGTGACGGCGCCACTGATCCGCATGGAAGCGCAGGCGACGGCCGAGCAGCGCGTCGAGGCCTTGCTGCTCGCGCTGATCGAGCGCGGCGTGCTCACGCGCGCGGACTACCTCGACGCGCTCAAGCGACTGCTCGATCGCGAGCGTTGACGCGCTCTGCGAGGAGAGGCCTCGCTGACCCTCCCCCGACCCCTCCCGGTGGGAGGGGCTTGCCGCCATGTGAGAGGGCTTCTTGCTGGCCGGGATGCGCGCGGTGCGGATAGCGCCTCGGACGCGCCGAGGTAGGCCGGTGGCCTCTCATGGTCACGACGTGTACGCTCGTGACCTATGAAGAGCGCAGCCACGAAGAACATCGCCGCAGGAGAGTTCAAGGCCAAGTGTCTCGCGATCCTCACGGAGGTGGAGGAGACGGGCCGCGCGTTCGTGGTGACCAAGCGCGGTCGACCAGTCGCTCGCGTCGTGCCGTTGATCTCGAGCTCGAAGTCGCTCGAGGGAAGCCTGCTCGATGACAGCGGGCTGCTCGGTGCGTCGGAGGACGCGTGGGAGGCCGAGCGTTGATCGTCTTGGACACGCACGCGTGGGTGTGGTGGCTGGCGCGACGCTCGAAGCTCGGTCGAGCGGCGGCTCGCAGCATCAGTCGAGCCGACCGCATCGGCATCCCTGCGATCGCGGTGTGGGAGGTGGCCAACAAGGCCGCGCGCGGCCACATCGATCTCGATCGTCCGTACGAGCTCTGGATCGACGAGGCCTTGGCGGCGGACCCTCGCATCGAGGTGCTGCCGCCGGCGCCTCGGATCTCCATCGAGGCGGCACGCCTCTCGTGGGACCACCGCGATCCCGCGGATCGGATGATCGTCGCGACCGCGCTCGTCCACGGTGCCCCGCTCGTCACGTCCGACGAGACGATCCACGAGAGCGGCTTCGTGCGCTGCGTGTGGGACTGATCAGAACGGCTCGATGAAGCCGATCGAGGCGACGCCCTCTTCGCAGGCGAGGCGCATCTCCGAGGGGTAGGTGGGCAGGCTCGGGTCGGGGACGCCGAAGAGGTCGATGATCACGCCGTGCTCCGCGTAGCAGCGCTGCACGCTCGTGTCGTTCGAGCTGCCGGGGCACGCGAGCGCGGCGTGCGCTTCGTCGATGCAGTCCGGCGCGATGTCGACCGCGGGCGTGACGAGCGTGCCGTGGCGGATCGGGATCGTCGCGATGCAGTCGTGCAGCGGCCCGGGCGTGCAGATCGCGAAGCCGAAGTGCGGCGTCGTCTGCGTGATCGTCACGCCGAGCAGCGTGGCCGTCGATCGCGCCCTCTGGCACGACGTGAGGCACACGATCGCGGCGCACGTCATCGCCGCGTAGAGGGGGAACATCGAGCGCATGGGACACCTCTCTTCAGGGCACGACGCCGGTCACGCGCGGGTCGTCGGCCGCGAACGTGGTCGCGAGCGAGCACACGCCTTCGTGGCAGATGCAGGCGCCGTGGCCGCAGTCGAGCGGTGAGCCGCAGCTCTGCGGGCAGCCGACGCCGGAGCAGTCGGGCGCGGTGCCTCGCGGGCCACACATGCGCCCGCCGCAGCACGACTGAGGCGCGCAGTCTGCGTCGGTGCGGCACCGCCCGCTGCCTGCGTGGTGCGTGTACTGCGGATCGTGCCAGTCGATCTGCGGCGGCACGGGATCGGGGTCGGGCGCGATGCCCTCGACGTGGATCGCCACGGTGCCCTCGCACGCGACCGGCACGATCTCTCGATGCACCACCGAGCCCGGGCTCGTGATCGTGCGGATGCGCAGGCGCTGCGTGGTGATCGGCTCGGGGAAGCGGAGCGCGTAGAGGACGGAGTCGTAGTAGCCGCCGAAGAGCACGGTGCGCGGGATCCAGCGGCCGCGCCGATCCTGGCTCTCGATCACGTGACGAGACGGACCCGACGACGCAGGGCCGGGATCGATCACGAGGAGATCGATCGTCTCGGCGCGCTCGAGCTCGATCTCGATCACGGCGGGCGCGGGGCCCGCGTCGAACATCGTGCACGCGTCGAGATCGAACGCCCGAGGCAGCGTGGAAGAGTCGGGCGCGCTGCTCGACACGCGACGCGGACGAAGCGCGCGACAGCGGTCGTGCAGCCACGAGAGCGGCGCGTCGATCGCGCAGTCCGTGCGCGCGTGGTTCGTGAGGAACGAGTTCCACGCGCCATCGACCTCGGTGTCGGTGGCGGTGGGCGCGGGCAGCGCAGCGCCGAGCGTGGGCAGGTCCGTGCGAGGCGCGCGCGGTGGCTCCGCTGGCGGATCCGTCGTGGCGGCGGGCGCTGGATCCGTCGTGGTGTCGGGCGCCGGATCCGTCGTGGTGTCGGCGGCTACGTCGGTCTCGCGCGGTGCGGCCGCTTCTTCCGTGACCTCCGTCGGTGTCGCCTCGGCGCCCTCCGTCTGCTCGGCAGCGGGCGCGGCCGCGCGCGCGGCGCACCCCGCGAGGCCGGCGAGCAAGAGGAGCACGAGAGGTCGCATCGAGGGCCGATCGTAACAGCGGCCCGGGCGTCCGTGACCCAGGGCGCGGGGTGCGCTATGGCTGCTCGCTTCGCGCCGGCCGGAATGTCGGGCCCGCGCGCTGCGGTTCGGTCCGCTCGTGAGCCAGTTCAAGCGCATCCGGGAGATCGCCATCGCGATCGCGTTGCTCGCGATCCCGTTCTTCGTCTTGAACGCGAGCCTGCGCGATCCGAGCCGACAGAGCTGGCTCGACCAGCAGATCTTGTCGTTGCTGAGCGGCGTGCAGTCGTCCGGGACGGCCGCCGCGCGCGTGTTCTCGGACTTCATCGACGACTACGTCTATCTGGTCGAGGTCCGCGAGCAGAACGAGCGCCTCGAGGGGCGCGTCGCCCGGCTCGAGGCGGAGCGACACGATCTCCTCGACGAGGGCCTCGAGAACCGACGCCTTCGATCGCTGCTGCAGCTGCGCGAGCGCGTCGGCGGCGAGCTGATCGCGGCCGAGGTGATCTCGCGCGACATCGCGCCGCCGTTCTTTCGCGTGACGCGCGTGGAGATCGATCGCGGCGCGCGTGATCGCGTGCGGGCCGGCATGCCGGTGCTCTCGGGGCAGGGCCTCGTCGGCCTCGTCCAGCGCGCGAGCGGTCGCTCGTGCGAGGTGCAGCTGATCGTCGATCGCCGCGCCGCCGTCGACGTGATCGTCCAGCGCACCGGGGCGCGCGGCATGCTCCGCGGCACGGGCGAAGACGAGCGCTACATGGCGCGCATCCAGTACCTCGGACGCGAGGACGCGCTGCGCGTCGGCGATCTCGTGCACACGTCGGGCCTCGGTCAGCGCTTCCCGCCCTCGATCCTCGTGGGCCGCGTCACGCGGATCGTGCGCGAGGACTTCGGCCTCTACCAAGAGGTCGAGGTGAGCCCCGCCGTCGACTTCTCTCGCCTCGAAGAGGTGCTCATCCTCACCGAAGGCGCGCTCGGCGAGACGGTGACCGACGTGGCCGACGAAGCGCCCGAGAGGCAACCGTGAAGAACGTGCTCTTGGTGGGGCTAGCGCTCGTGCTCCTGCTCGCGCAGTCGAGCCTCTCGGCGCTCGTGCCGCTCCATCCGTTCGTGCCGAACCTGCTCCTGCCGATGGTGCTCTACCTCGGCGTGACGCCCGACGTGACGCTCGGTCGAGGTGCAGCGCTCGCGTTCGGCATCGGCGTGCTCGCCGACGAGGTCACCGGCGCGCCGCTCGGCCTCACGACGTTCATCTTCGTCGCGGCGTTTCTCCTCACGCGCGTCGCGGGCCTTCGTCTGTTCCTCCGCGGTGTGCCGTTCCAGGTGGTGGCCACGACCGGCATCGCGGTGATCGCGGCGGGCGCGATGCTCGCGCTCTGCGCGATCTTCGAAGAGCCCGAGGCGTTCCCGCTCGCGATGCCGCCGCTCGGTGTGCTCGGGACGGTCGCCTCGGCGATGTGGGGCGAAGAGGCGCCGCTCGTCGGTCGCGCGACGCAGATCGCGACGCTGCTCGTCGCGACGGGCCTCGCGACCGGCGTGGTCTCACCCGTCGTCTATGCGGCGACGCGTCGCGCGGACACGTTCACGGTGCGCACGCGTCGCGCCGCGGCGGAGGGCTGAGCGATGAGCCTGCTCTCCCAGCGCCGCGAGGTCGGCGAGTTCCGCAAGCGCTACAAGTGGATGGCGCTGGCCGTCTCGATCGTGTTCGGCGTGGTCGCGCTGCGCATGCTGCAGCTCCAGCTGCTCGATCACGACCACTACGACGAGGTCGCGCGCGAGAACATCACGCGCACCATCGGCCTGCCCGCGACGCGCGGCATCGTGCGGGACACGCACGGCCACGTGATCGCGACCAACCGGCCTTCGTACGACGTGTTCCTCACGCCTGCGCGCCTCGCGGAGGGCGACCTCGAGACGATCTCGACGCTGATGGGGCTCGACGCCGCCGGACGTCGCGATCTGACGGAGCGCCTCGCGGCCGTGCCCGTGCGACGACGCACACACCAGATCCGCTTCTTCACCGACATCACGCGCGAGCAGCTCGCCGCGATCCAGACGCACTCGACGGACCTCACGCACGTCGAGGGCCGGCGCGAGGTGACGGCGGTGGAGGTCGTGGCCACGCCCGTGCGCACGTATCCGTACCGAGCGCTGGGCTCGCACGCGATCGGCTACCTCAACGAGCTGCGCGGTGACGAGCTCGCGGAGCTGCGGCCCGCGGGCTATCGCCTCGGAGATCGCATCGGACGCACGGGCATCGAGCGCGCGTGGGAGAACCTGCTCCGCGGTCGACGCGGCTCGCGACGCATCCTCGTCGACGCCGACCTCGCGCGCTCCGAGCGCGGCGACGAACAGCCCGACGTGATCGAGCCCGTCCCCGGACGAGACATCTCGCTCACGCTCGACATGGATCTGATGCGCATCGTCGAGCGCGCGATGCGCGGACATCCGTCGGGCGCGGTCGCGGTGGTCGACGTGCGCACCGGCGCGGTGCGCGCGCTCCTCAGCAAGCCGAGCTACGAGCTCGACGCGTTCACGGCGGGCCTCTCCCGCGAGGAGTACGCGGCGCTGCGCGACGATCCCTTCCGCCCGCTCATCGACAAGTCGATCTACGACGCGTTCTTCCCCGGCTCGGTGTTCAAGCCGTTCAGCGCGATCGCGGGCCTCGAGGAGCACCTCATCGATCCGCACGAGCGCGTGCGCTGCACCGGCAGCTACCGCTACGGCGGTCGCAACTTCCCGTGCAACGTGCGCAGCGGTCACGGCGAGGTCGACATGCGTCAGGCGATGATGCAGTCGTGCAACGTGTACTTCTACGCGCTCGCGGAGCGCGTGGGCCTCGACCGCATCGCCCGCGTGTCGCAGGACTTCGGCCTCGGACGCCGCACGGGCATCGGCATCAACACGGAGTCGCCGGGCTTCATCCCGACGCGCTCCTGGTACGACGCGCACGACATCGCGTGGCGCGGCGGCTTCTCGCTCAACACCGCGATCGGCCAGGGCGACACGAAGACGACCATCATCCAGATGGCGATGGCGTACGCGGCGCTGGCGAACGGCGGCACGCTCTACGTGCCGCAGATCGTCGAGCGCATCAGCGCGCCGGACGGATCGGTGATCGAAGAGCTCGAGCCGCGCGTGCGGCGCCGCGTGCACGTGTCGCGCGAGCACCTCGCGTTCCTCATCGACAGCTTCTCGGGCGTCGTCAACGATCCGCTCGGCACCGCGTACGCCGTGCGCGTGCCGAACGGCGTCCCCATTGCGGGCAAGACGGGCACGGCGCAGGTCGGTCGCGCGCGCCTCTCCGAGGAGGACGCCGCGCGCGCCGAGTACCGCAACCGCGCGCACGCGTGGTTCGCGGGCTTCGCGCCGGTCGAGGACCCGGAGGTCGCGATCATCGTGATGATCGAGCACGGCGGCTCGGGCGGTCGCTACGCGGCGCCCGTGGCGATCCAGATCCTCCAGGAGTACCTGGGCCCCACGTACACGCCGGGCGGCAGCGCCGACTCCGACGCGAGCGATTCGCGCGGTGCGGGGCGAGGGCACTGAGCGTGGTCACGATCGGCAAGGGTCTGCGCGATCAGTTCGACTGGCCGCTCTTCGTGACCATCGCGGCGATCGCCGTCATCGGCGTCACGAACCTCTACTCCGCCACGAGCGCGAACCCCGACGAGCTCGGTCAGCTCTACATCCAGCAGATCTACTGGCTCACGATCGGCTCGGGCGTGGCCGTCCTCATCGCTGCGATCGACTACCGGCACTACGAGCGCTTCGCTTGGTTCGCGTACGGAGCCGAGATCGTCCTGCTCATCCTCGTGTTCCTCGTGGCCGAGGAGATCCGCGGCAGCCAGAGGTGGATCTACATCGGAGGCTTCTCGCTCCAGCCCTCGGAGCTCGCGAAGCCGGTGTTGATCGTCGCGCTCGCGAAGCACCTCCACAACGATCCGAAGACCGAGGGGCGCACGCTCCAGGATCTCGTGGTGCCCGCGCTGATCTTGCTGGGGCCGATGTCCTTGATCCTGCTCCAGCCCGACCTCGGAACCGCGCTCCTCTGCGCGTTCATCTTCGCGTCGATCATGGTCCTCACGAACCTGAAGAAGCGGTCGCTCTTCACGCTCGTGATGACGTTCGTGCTCTCTGCGCCGCTCATCTACGTCGTCGGCCTCCAGCGCTACCAGCGCGGGCGCATCGACACGTGGTGGGCGATGGTGACCGGCGAGCAGATCGACGTCAGCGACGACGCCTGGCAGGTGTACCAGTCGATGGTCGCGATCGGCTCGGGCGGCCTGTGGGGCAAGGGGTTCATGCAGGGCACGCAGAACCAGCACCGGTTCGTGCCCGACACCCACTCTGACTTCCCGATCGCCGTGTGGGCGGAAGAGCAGGGCCTCGCCGGAATGTTGCTCCTGCTCGGACTCTACGTCTTCCTCATCCTGTGGAGCCTACGCATCGCATCGACCGCCAAGGACCGCTTCGGCGCAGTGACCGCCGTCGGGGTCGCGGCGTTCTTCTTCTGGCACTCGGTGATCAACATCGGGATGGTGTGCGCGCTGCTCCCGGTCGTCGGCGTGACGCTTCCGCTCTTCAGCTACGGCGGCTCGAGCGTGCTCACGTCGATGATCTGCGTGGGCCTCTTGATGAACGTTTCGATACGAAGGTTCTCGTACTAGCTGCGCTGCTCCTCGCGACGTTCCTGCCGGGCATCGCGCGCGCGCAGGACGAGCGCGCGTTCTACACGCAGAGCGACGCGGTGCGCGGCGCGATCGCGACGGCGGTGCGACGAGGCGACGATCCGGCCGCGCTCGCGGTGATCGACGCGATGCCCGAGGACGTGAGGCGACGCGCGGACGTGATCGTCGCGCGCGTGCGCTTGGCGGAGGCGCTCGATCGACACGACGAGGTGGCGCGGGACCTCGCGCGCTTCCGTGACGTGCTGCCTGCGCCGCTTCATCCGTGGGCGGCCGAGACGCGCGCACGTGCGCTCCTCTTCCTCGGGCGCGCGGACGATGCGGCGACGGAGCTCGAGACCCTCACGTCACCTCCGACGCGCGTGCGAGCGCTGCGCGCCGAGGCGGCGGCGATGCGCGGAGCGCGTACGCAGGCGGCGGAGCTCGCGGCGCCGCTCGTGCGCGACGACCCAGCGGACGTCGACACGTTCGCGCTGCGGCTGATGCTCGCGGAGCTGTCGCGCACGGCCGGCGAGCGTGATCGCGCGAGCGGCGAGCTGCGTGCGCTCTTGCTCGAGCGTCCTGCGCATCCGGATGCCGAGCGCGCGGAGCTCGTGCTCGCGGCGTGGCTCGGGGCGCCGCGCGTGAGCTGGACGCCAGACGAGCGCATGCGTCGCGCGACGCGTCTGCTCGCTGCGCACCAGGGGCGTCGAGCGATCGTCGAGCTCGAGCCGATCCCGCGTCCTCGGGACGGTGAGCCGGGGCTCGGCGCGTGGCTCTCTGCGCGCGGCACGGCGCTCTACGAAGGACGCGGCGGCTATGCCGAGGCCGCGACGATCCTCGCCGAGTCGGCGAGCGTGAACGGCAACGCGCGTCATCGGTTCCTCGCGGCGCGCGCGCTCCTCCGCGCCGATCGCGAGCGCGAGGGCCTTCGAGCGCTGCGTACGTTCGTGCGCGACGAGCCCTCGCACGCCTCGGCGGCGGAGGCCGAGTGGCTGATCGGCGCGACGCTCCTGCGCGGAGGTCAGCCGCGCGAGGGACGCCGCGCGCTCGAGACGTTCGTGCGATCGCCGCGCGGCCGTCGATCGGCGGGGCTGCGTCGCGAGGCCGAGTGGTACCTCGGCATGCTCGACTTCGACGGCGGTCGCTTCTCGGCAGCCGCGGATCGTTTTCGCGCGTGGGGCGTGGCCGCGAGCGGATCGATGGATCGTGGACGCGCGCTCTACTGGGAGGGTCGCGCGGCGTACGGCGCGAACGACGCGGCGCGCGGAGAGCGTGCGCTGCGTGCGGCGATCGTGGCGGATCCGCTGGGCTGGTATGCCATCTGGGCTGCACGGCGTCTGCGTGAGCGCGGCGAGGATCCGGGCGCGCCGGTGCCTGATGACGCGCCCGCCGACGCCACGTTCGCGCCGCTCGCGGAGCCGCCGCTCGTGAGCTTCTACGCGAGCCTCGGGTTCGACGACGAGGCCGCGTCGCTCCTCCGTGCGGCAGAGCGCACGCGAGGATGGACGCCTGCGTCGCGCCGCGCGCTGGTCGAGCGCTTCACGTCGCTCGGTGATGCGAGCCGCGCGTATCGCCTCACGGGGCTGAGCGCGATGCTCGCGCGCGCGCCGACGCGAGACGCCACGTGGATCTGGAGAGCCGCGTATCCGCGCCCGTTCGCGAGCGAGGTCGACGAGGCCTCGCGCACCACGCGCGTCCCCTCCGAGGTGATCTACTCGGTGATGCGGCAAGAGAGCGCCTTCGACGAGCGTGTCGTGAGCTACGCCGACGCGATCGGTCTCATGCAGCTCCTCCCCGACACCGCGCAGCGCTTCGCGACGCGCGCGGGCGTGACGTTCGGTCGTGAGCTGCTCTACCGCGCCGAGCACAACGTGCGCTTCGGCGCGATGTACCTGCGTGATCTGATCGACGAGGTCGGCATCCCGCTCGCGTTCGCGGCCTACAACGCGGGCGAGCACCGCGTGCGCGAGTGGTTCGTGCGCGCACGTCGTGACGGTGGGCCGACGGGTCGCGAGCTCGATCGGATGGTGGAGGACATCCCGTTCCTCCAGACACGGAACTACATCCGTCGCGTCACGGGGAGCTACGCGCACTACCTCTACGCGGCGCACGTGGCGGAGGGGGGATCGACGCGCGACTGGCCGGAGCTCGATCTGCCGGCGCGCGTGGGCGCAGACGAGGCGCGTGTAGACTCGCCCGAATGAAGCGCGCGCTCGTCATCACGCTGGCGGGGATGGGTCTCTTCGGGTGCTACGACGAGACGTGTGATGGGTGTCACGACGCGGGCCCGCCTCCCGACGCGCCGCAACCCGATGCGTGGGCGCGGCTCGAAGGATTCCCGCTCGTCGACGAGCTGCCCGAGCGCGTCGAGATCCCACCGCTCTTCGAGTCCTTCGACGGAACCCGGACGGTGGAGACACGCGCCGACTGGGAGGACTGGCGACGCGACGAGCTGAACGAGCTCTTCTCGTTCTATCTCTATGGCTACGCGCCAGCTCAACGACTCGATTTCACGACGCGGCGCGTGCGTCATGTGCCCGACTTCGTTCCGGGAGTGGTCGCGTACGAAGAGCACAGGATCGACATCCTCAACGGCTGGCCGCCGGTCGTGCAGATCCACGTGTCCCTGTTCCTGCCCGTTGGCGTCGAATCCCCGCCGGTCTTCGTCGCGCTCAACCGCTGTGGCAACCAAGAGGTCTCGACCGATCCGCGCATCCGCGCGACCACGGCGTGGTTCGGGGACAACTGCGGCGCGACGGTCGAAGAGACCCGCGGCGTGCGGTCGTCGCAGTGGCCGATCGAGGCGATCGTCAGAGCTGGCTTCGCGTTCGCGGCGTTCCACGAGAGCGAGCTCGACCCAGACGACCCGAGCGGGACGTTCCACGCCGACGTCCAGGCGGCTGTGGTCGAGCCCATGCGCGATCCGCGGATTCGTTGGGGGCGCATCGCGGCGTGGGCGTGGGGCGTGTCGCGCGTCGTCGACTTCCTCGTGCCGAGCGGTCTCGTCGACCCGGAGCGGATCGCGGTGGTCGGTCACTCGCGGCGCGGCAAGACGGCGCTGCTCGCGGGCGCGCGTGATCCGCGGATCGCGATGGTGATCGCGCACCAGTCGGGAACCGGAGGCGCGGCGCTGACGCACGTGATCGCGCCCGGCTCGGAGAGCGTGTTCGCGATCAACCTCGCGTTCCCTGGCTGGTTCGACGACGTGTACCCGACGTTCGCGATGAACGAGACGCGGCTGCCGATCGACCAGCACATGCTGATCGCGCTGTCGGCGCCTCGCCTGGTGCTCGTGACCGACGGCGCGGACGACGCGTGGGCGGAGCCGAGCAGCGCGGAACAGGCGGTGGGGCTCGCGGATCCGGCGTGGTCGCTCTATGGCGAGACGGGCATCGTCACGGAGCCCGACGGCACACATTCACTTGCCGGCGACCTCGCGTGGCGCGTGCGTCCTGGTGTCCACGAGCTCACGCACGACGACTGGACCACGTTCCTCGCATTCGCCCGCGCGCACTGGCCCGAGCCCTGACGACACTCGTGTCGATCTTGCGCGTCGCGTGGCCAGCGCAGCGAAGATCCGATCAGCCCTTCGGCGCGATCAGGTCTTCGGCGGAGTCGGCGACCAGGATGCCCTCCACCC
This sequence comes from uncultured Sandaracinaceae bacterium, assembly GCA_964502175.1. GTDB lineage: Bacteria > Myxococcota_A > Polyangia > Polyangiales > Sandaracinaceae > JAFLCL01. Next base: position 7,547 of record CAZCVE010000104.1, on the reverse strand, counting down.
ATCGATCGAGGTCCTCGACCGGCGCCGCGTCGATGCGCGCGAGGAGACTCTCCGACACTCCGCCGAACTTCAGCCTCAACTGCTTGCGGAGCGTCGCCCGGAGGCCCTCGACTCGGCCCTCGACTCGGCCCTCGACTCGGCCCTCGACTCGGCCCTCGACTCGGCCCTCGACTCGCCCTTCGACTCGGCCTTCCGCGATGGCGGCCGCTCGGGCTTCGTCTCGAAAGAGTTCTGCGACGCTGCGCATGGCTTGCTCCTCTTGTCCGGGTCCCAGACTCTTGAACACCGCGACGAGATCATCGCGGTCGGCCTCATCGGCGACGTGCCCAGCGTAGCTCATCAGCTGAGCGAACACCTCGATGGGCCAGCCACGGAAGACGGCTTGGAGCAGATCGCGGTGAGCCGCGAGCAGCCGCGGTACGCGGCCTCCTCGGCCGTCTCGGAGAAGGAACAGCACCATCTGGAGCCACGCTGACGCGGCTCGCTCGACGATCTCTCGATCCGACAGCACCGACAGATCGTCGAGCAAGTACTCGAAGCGCGGCAGATAGGGCTCGAGCGCCGTGCGCAGCGTCGGATCACTCCCGAGGTCCAGCGTGTCGAGGAACGAGCGCGACACCTTCCAGCTGCGCTCGCCGTGGGCGAGCACGAGCGGGATGATGGGAGGCCGAGGGGAGCCGGGCTCGGTCTTCTCGAGGTGTTCCCAGAGGCGGACCATGTAGCGCAGGAGACGGAAGGCCATGTCGGGGTCGGGGCGACTCTGGTGCTCGAAGAGCAAGTAGATGCGGATGGCGATCGACCCCAACATCACGCGGTAGACGAGGTCGCTGAACCTCGCACCCAGCTCCGGATCCACGTAGCCGCCGCTCTCGACCTCGAGCGTCGAGAAGTCGAGGCGCTCGACGAGCGCTCTGGGGAGCATCGCGCGCAGCTGGGCGATTGCGTTGTCGCGGTCGGAAAAGGTCGACTTGAACAGTGCGTCGTGTGGCGTGGTGGTCATGGTCCGCGCGGTTGTCGGCGGCTCGCGCGGCTGGTTGCGTCTCTCGATGAAGAAATTCCGCGATGGGGCGGGCGGCAGTCCGCGTGATGGATTCGGGGCGCTGCCGCCACGGTGACGGCGATGTCGTGCGTCGTCCGTCGTGTTGCCTCTCCGTTCGTGCTCCTCCTCTCGCTGTCGACGATCGTCTGGCTCTCCGTCGGATGTGGAGGAACGCCCTCTTCGGAGGGCGATGCGGGGATCGACGCGGCTCCGACGACGGACGCGAGCATGGCCTCCGACGCCCCCGACACCGGTCGCAGCGCGTGCGTCCAAGCGAGCCTCCAGCCCATGACCATCGACAACGCCGACGACGTGTCCGTCCGCTACCGCGCGCGCATCCAGCCCGAGGTCGGCGGGCGCGCGTTCGATCTCTACGTCGAGATGAACCGCTACGGCGACGCCGCGTACGTCGGCACGTTCCCGCTCGGCACCGGCCCCGACGCGAGCTACGGCAGCTGCGCGCACTGCGTGATGGCGCTCTACGGCACGACGTTCGATCACGCGTACTTCGCCGACGCCGGCTCGATCACCTTCGAGCGCGATCCGTTCGATCGGCACCTCGTGATGTCGATGGAAGGCGTGCGCCTCGTCGAGGTCACCTTCGAGGGCGACGACCTCCACACCGTGCCCGTCCCCGGCGGTGGCTGCATCGAGCTCGCGCCGTACGCGATCGATCAGTCGTTCCCTCCGCCCGAGTGGGAGTGCGATCCCGCCGCGTGGGGCGACGGCGAGCGCTGCGACTGCCGCTGCGGTCCGATCGACGAAGACTGTCTCGATCCCACGCTGCCCGTGACGCGCTGCATGCCCGCGCAGGAGTGCATCGGCGGCTTCACCGGCGGCTGGTTCGCCGAAGGGATCTGCGTCGATCGCTGCGATCGCGACGCAGGCACGCCGTGTCCGCGCGGCGGCGTGTGCGTCGACGACTTCAGCGGCGATCTCTGCGAGCCCGAGCCCACGCGCATCGATCGCACGACGACGCTCGGCGGCTTCTGCGCCGAGGGCGCGGCGCACTGCGCGATCGACACGATGGGCTTCTCGCACGGCTACTGCGACGTCTTCGATCGCAACGACCGACGCTGCCGTCCGCTCTGCTCCGTCGACGCCGACTGCGACGCGGCGACCTCCGAGCGCTGCTTCACGCTGGGCTTCCAGGAGGGCGGCGACGTCGCCTTCGGCCTCTGCACGCCGCGCTTCCCCGCCGCGTGGACGTGCGAAGGCGCGCGCTACGAAGACGGCGCGACCTGCGACTGCGACTGCGGCGCGCCCGATCCCGACTGCACGGACGGTGCGCTCTCGGTGCTCGGCTGCGACAGCGGTGAGCGCTGCGTGTTCGACGGAGCGTGCGCGGCGATTCCCCCGAACGACACCTGCGAGGGCGCGCTGCTGCTTCCCATGGGTAGGACGACCGGCACCACGCGCGGCGCGCGCAACGACTACACGCACGTGCGCGACGGAGGTGGCTGCATCGAGGTCGAAGAAGACGCGCCCGACGTCGTCTACGCCGTGACGCTCGCGGCAGGCGCGACGCTCGACGTGACCGCGCGCGCAGAGTTCAACGTCGCGCTCGCGCTGCACGGACCCGATCGAGGATCGGGCGCAGGCGAAGGACCGAGCGCGATCTGCACGATGACCTCCACGCGCTGCGTCGCGGGCGCCGAGCTCACGGGCAGCGGCGAGGCCGAGACGCTCCGCTACACCGCGACCACCGCGGGCACCTACTACCTCGTCGTCGACGCGTTCTTCTCGGAGATGCTCGGCGCGTTCGAGATCACCCGCGCGGAGTGATCTCACCGTTCGCGCGCGGCTCGCGATAACGTCGCGCGATGTCGTCTCGTGATCTCGTGGCTTCTCTTCTCGTGGGCTCGGCCGTCTCGCTCGCTGGCTCGCTCGTCGCTGGCTGTGATGGCGCGATGATGATGATGGGCGACGAGGACGCGGGGATGGGCGGCGCCGACGCGCCGATCCCGCCCGGCGTCGACGGCGGTCCGCTGCCTGATGCGTTCGTGCCGCCCGACGCGCCGCTGCCGCCGTCGACGAACGCGGTGATCGAGATCCACGCGCTCGATCTCTGGGCGCAGCCGCTGCCCGCGGGCACGACGCTCACCGTCACGCGTGATGGATCGCGCGTCGCGACGAGCGGCTGGCCCGTGGTGTCGTTTCCCGTGGTGGAGGCTGCGACGTACGAGGTGCGCGTGTCGCTCGACGCACACGAAGATCTCGACTTCGCGATCACGTACGACGGCTCGACCGATCTCGATGCGACGACGGTGCGTCGCGGCGCGGGCACCGATCTCGCGGGCCTCAGCGTCGCGCACGACGTGAGGACCGCTGCGGGTCGCGCGCTGCCGGTGCACGCGTTCTTCACGGGTCTTCGTCATCGCTGGTTCTCCGCGCAAGGCAGGCCCGCGCGCCGTGGCAACCACGTGCGCCTGATGACGAGCGGAGAAGAGGCGTGGGGCGCGGTCGCCGAAGACCTCTTGATGGCGACCGATCGCGTGCACGCCGCCACGTGGTGGTGGGACTCGACGTTCGAGCTCGTGCGCGACGAGAGCACGCACGTGACGAGCACGATGGCCGACCGCCAGGCCAACACGATCCTCGGCATCCTCGACGACGTCTTCCCCGACAAGCGCGTGTTGGTCGGGCAGTTCGTCGATCAGGACGGCAGCCTCTCGTGGCTCTCGAGCGACTCGTCCGTGCGCGCGCGCGGTGCGGCGAGCGGCGACGGATTCGAGTTCATGGGCCAGGCGAACGAGACGAGCGGCATGTACACGTTCGAGGTCGCGCCGTTCACGTTCGTCGATCGCGTGCGCGACGGCTGGATGGACGCCGCGGGTCGCACGTTCGTCGCCGAGGATCCGATCGCCTCGACAGTGCCCTCGCGCCCGGTGGATCTCACCGCGTGGCCCGTGAGCCTCGACATCGATCACGCGAGCTACCACCAGAAGTTCATGGTGATCGACGGCACCGTCGCGTTCATCGGCGGCATGAACCTCCGCCCCGTGGACTGGGACACCGACCAGCACCTCGTGTTCGAGCCGCGCCGCATGGGCCTCGACGCGACGACGGCGGAGCGTATGGCGGTCGCCGCGCACGACGAGATGCCCGAGACCGGTCCGCGCAAGGACTACACGACGCGCATCGAGGGACCGATCGCGCAAGACGCCGAGGACATCTTCCACGAGCGCTGGGCGCACCAGATCGACGTGGGCGCGGAGTACTCGGAGAACGCGTCCGACTACGACGTGGTGCGCGATCAGCCGACGTTCGCCGACGGGGTGCAGGCGCAGGTCACCGCGACGTTGCCCGAGCCCTTCCGTGAGAACGCGATCGCGGAGACGTGGCTCAACGCGATCGAGAACGCCGAGCACTTCGTCTTCATCGAGGACCAGTACTTCCGCATGCCGATGTTCACCGAGGCGATCATCGCGCGCATGACGGCGGTGCCCTCGCTCGAGCTCGTCGTGATCACCAAGCCGATCAACGAGTTCACCGATCCGGGCTGCGAGTGGACGTACCGCACCACGCAGGAGCTCGGCGCGCTGTTCCCCACGCGCTTCCACACGTTCCAGCTGCGGAGCTTCGACACGGAGATCGTGCTCGGCTTCCAGGAGACCGAGTCGCGCTTCGTCGACATGGACGTGCACTCGAAGATCCTGATCGTGGACGATGTCTTCTTGTCGGTCGGCTCGTGCAACAAGAACAACCGCGGCGTCGTCTACGAAGGCGAGCTCAACGTGGCCGTGTACGACGCGACGTGGGTGCGCGAGGCGCGGCGTCGTGTGCTGTCGCTCATCCTGCCCGACGGCATCGCGCCGTCGGACGACGCGCGCACGTGGGTGACGCAGCTCGAGACGGCGGCCGCGTGGAACCAGCGCGTGTGGGAGGAGTGGGACGCGACGGGCGGTGATCTCGATCTCGACGACGACCCGCTGCCGATGAGCTACCAGCCCGAAGGCTTCCTCTATCCGCTCGCGTTCGACGTGCCCGACGAATGCCTCATCGAGGGCGTCGGGCCCGACATGAGTTGAGCATCAAGAACGAGAGGGACGCGCGGGTGGGGGTCGGAGCGAAGCCCAGGACGCTGCGTCCGCAAAGCGAAGCGGAGGCCCCCACCCGCGTGGCCCGTCCCCTGTTAGCCTGAGTGCATGCGCGTCGACTTGCTTCGTGTCGTGGTGCTCGCGGGATTCGCGTCGTTCGTGGGCTCGGCCGTCATGGGCTGTGCCGTCCGTGAGGGGACCACCGACGCGACGCTGAACCTCGACGTGCAGCTCGGCGACACGGGGCCACGCCCCGGCACCTGCGCGCGCGATCTCGACTGCGCCGATCGCATCGCGTGCACGATCGATCACTGCGACGAAGGCGCGTGCACGCACGAGCCCTGCACCGACTGCTGCATGGGCGCGCTCGTGTGCGACGAGGCGCTCGGCTGCGTGCCGGCGCCGCAGCCGTGCACCACCGACTCAGAGTGTCGCGACGCGTTCGCGTGCACGCTCGATCGCTGTCGCGATCGCACGTTCTGCGAGCACGTCCCCGAGAGCTCGCTCTGTCGCGCGGGCGAGATCTGCCTCGGCGCGGTCGGATGCATCCCCACGCCGCCGGACAGCTGCGAGAGGGACGCAGACTGCGCGTCGACGAACGCGTGCGCGGCCGTGTGGCGCTGCGAGCCCGAGTTCGGCTGCGCGTTCGTCTCCGCGCTCGACTGCGACGACGACGACGCGTGCACCGCGGACTCGTGCGACGCGACGAGCGGAGACTGTGTACACGCGCCGCCCGACGTGGACGGCGACTCGTTCGTGGACGAGGCGTGCGGCGGCGACGACTGCGACGACGGCGACGACACGGTCAGCCCGAGCGCGCCCGACCTCTGTGGTGACGCGATCGATCAGGACTGCGACGGCGAGGCCGACGAGGGCTGCTGCGAAGCAGGCCTGGCGTGCACGACGACCTGCAGCACGACGGGCACGACGACCTGCATGCCCGACGGAAGCGAAGGCCCGTGCATGCCGCCCGCCGAGCTGTGCAATGGCGTCGACGACGACTGCGACGGCATGCGCGACGAGGCGTGCTGCATGCCAGGCATCGCGTGTCCGACTTCGTGCGGATCGACCGGCACCACGGTGTGCGCGCCCGATGGCACGTCGAGCTGCGCGCCGCCCGCCGAGCTCTGCAACGGCATCGACGACGACTGCGACGGCATGCGCGACGAGGCGTGCTGCGTGGTGGGCGCGCCGTGCACGACGACCTGTGGATCGACGGGCGCCACGGCCTGCGCTCCGGACGGCACCGCGACGTGCGTGCCGCCCGCCGAGAGCTGCAACGCGGCCGACGACGACTGCGACTCGATGATCGACGACGGCTTCGCGTGTCGCGTCGGCGTGAGCACCACGTGCGCGACGAGCTGCGGCTCGACCGGCACGCGCATGTGCCTGCCGGGCTGCACGCTCGATGGCACGTGCGCACCGCCCGCGGAGACCTGCAACGGCGTGGACGACGACTGCGACGCGACCTGCGACGACGGCTTCACCTGCTGCGCGGGCAGCTCGCGCGCGTGCAGCACGTTCGGCTTCTTCGCGGGCACGGCGCTCTGTCGTGGCGACTGCTCGAGCTTCGACACCAGCACGTGCAGCAACTGCGGCAACGGCACGCGCAACATGGGCGAGCAGTGCGACGGCGTGGACCTCGCGGGCGCGACGTGCACGAGCCTCGGCATGGGCTTCTCGAGCGGCACCCTCCGCTGCGCGGCGGGGTGCAACTACGACACGTCGAGCTGCAGCCGCTGCGGCAACGGCGCGGTGGACTCGGGCGAGGTGTGCGACGGCACCATGCTCGGCGGCAACACCTGCAGCTCGATCGGCATGGGCTTCGCGCCAGGCGGCACCCTCCGCTGCAACGCGAGCTGCGGCTGGGACACCACGAGCTGCACCCGCTGCGGCAACGGCACGATCGACTCGGGCGAGCAGTGCGACGGCACGAACCTCGGAGGCTCCTCGTGCACGACGATCCCCGGTGGCTTCACCGGCGGGTCGCTCTCGTGCACGGCGGGCTGTGCGTTCAACACCTCGAGCTGCACGAGCCCGATGCCGTGGAACCCCACCGGCACGTATTCGATCACGCCAGGGGTCGCGTACATGTGCGCGTATGTCTCGTGGCTCGGCTACTACGCGGTGGATTTCAGCTTCGGATCGGTCGGATTCGGCGACGACGGCACGACCATGACCGTGACCGGCACGGGGCTGCCGTGCGCGCCGACCGGTCCCTCGCCGCGATCGAGTCCGACCCGGAGCTTCAACCTCAGCTGCACAGCCGCGGGCAGCTGCAATGAGACCTATCGCTTCACGGGTATGTTCACGTCCGACAACGCTTGGACGGGGACGTTCACAGCCACGTACTCGGGGTCTTGTTTGGACTGCACGATGCAAACACGCACGGTCAGCGGTTCGCGCTGAACGAGCGGCGGGGGACGAGCCCCCGCCCTACCGAGACAGATGTGCATCGGACTCTCGGG
>CAZCVE010000103.1:0-19760 GCA_964502175.1 uncultured Sandaracinaceae bacterium | reverse complement strand
GGCGAGCGAGGCGAATTCTGCGTGCATGTTGGGTGGGATGGCCGATCGGGTACGTGGCAGTACCCGAACGGCCGCACGGTCGATCCGGACTCACGCCGCTTCCACCTCCCCAGCGGCCGCACGGTCGACAGCGAGCGCGAGCTCATCGCGTGGACGTGCTCCCGCGTCGGCGCCGACCGCTGCGAGGGCGTCCTCGACGAATTCCCCGCCGCCTGGGCCGACGTCCGCGGCGCCCTGATCACGATGCTCGCCTGGGAAGGCCGCGACACCGATTGATTCGACCCACGGACTCGGCGACCCTGGACCCGCCGTGTCGGATGAGCACACATGGGGAAGGGACCGCGTCTTCGCCGGCATCGAGATCGCGCCGGTGGGCCTCACCGTCGCGAGGATCGAAGTCCTCGCGAAGCGTCTCGACCTGGACTCAGTCGATCACTTCAGTCATTGGCTCCGTTCCAAACGAGGTGGCAATGGCCTCTGACGACGGATGGGAACGAGGCCGTGTCTTCGCCGTTCCGCTGCTGATGGGCGGCTACGGGTTCGGCTACGTGACGCGGCCGGCCGGTTTGGTGATTCCTCTGGCGATGGCTGTGATCGTCGATGGATGGAGTGAGTCGTCCGAGCCTCCGGAGGACATCGAGACTCGCCCGGCTGTCATGGAAGATCTCATGGTCGGGGGCGAGCAGCTTCTGACCCCGATCATGCGGTGCGGTCAGCCATGGATCCTCACCTCTCGCATCGTTGCAGAACCGAGGCGCCCGAGGAGACGACTCTGGCGGATGGGCGCCGAGACGCGCGGCTTCTACGAAGTGGACATCGATCGACCGGGAGTCCGTCGACCGCTGTCGCGCGACGAGGCGATGAGGCTGCCAGTGCCGGGCGCTCACTTTACGGGAGATACCGTGGCCAAGATCGAAGTCCTGGTGAAGAGGCTGGAAGAGGATCCCGGCGCGCTCTACGATCGCTGGCTCCAGGCACAGTCGCCGATCGTACCGGAGAACACATCGTGGACTCCTCGCGTGCTCGTGGTGCTCGTCGTCGTCTTGCTCGTCGGTAGTCTCTGGGCGGTTCTCACCCGATCATGATTCGCTGATTCACCTCCGATTCGAATCCGATGACCGTTCACGACGCCCTGTTGCCCGCTCTCGCCATCGTCCGGAGCGTCGTGCCCGATCCGGTGCCCGAGTACGCCTATTGGGCGATCATCGTCGCCGGCCATCGTGAGATGTCGAACCGGAGTGCGTGGAGGCCCTTCGCCGCGCCGGCCTCTGAACGTGTCTACATCCGTCGAGGCTACCCCATGCGACGTGTGGCTCCACCGCCGTGCCGCACCTGGTCATCGAGCACGAGAAGCCTGGCGGCAGACGCGTGCGTCGGGCGCGACCGTCGGGTGACTGCGCGGGGTGAGTGAGGCCTGCTACGTTCGCGGCCCATGTCGTCCCAGAAGACGCGCCTTGCTTCGTTCGTCATCCTCGTCTCGCTCGCCCTCGTCGCGCTCGAGGGCTGCGTGGTCGTGCCTCGGTACGCGCGCGGGGTCGTGTCGGATCCAGCGATGGCGGCGAACGATGGCCTCCTCACGCGGTCGATCCGCAAGCTGCGGAACAGTCGCGAGGGCGCGGCCGGTGGTGATGGTGTGGCGGCCGGCGGTGGGTGCGGCTGCGGGAATTGAGATGGCTCGCCGTTCGCACAGCTCGCGCGTCGTCGCGTCGCTCGCGCTGTTCGGCGCGAGCGTCTCCTTGCTGTGCCTCGGCGCTGCGTCGCTCGGGGTGGGGCAGTCGATCGAGTACACGCCCGCGCCGAACGACGTGCTCTCGATCGGGCGCGCGCCCGTGCCCGACGGCGACCGACTGCCCGATCCGGATCTCTGGATCGATCGGTTCGGCGCGCGCCTGTCCGTGTTCCACCAGACGGGGCGCGGGTACCAGTCGCAGGCGGAGATCGATGCGTCGGGTCGGGGCTCGGAGTTCACGTTCATCGCGAACCCCGTGCTCTACACACACATCACGCACCGCGAGGGCATCACGCACGACGTCTATCTGCCGGTCGACGTCCTCACGGCGGCGTCGACCGACGCGCTCGACGCGGTCTCGACGGCCTCGCGCGACAACGAGTCGTTCACGCTCGACGTCACGACGACGATCCCCGATGGAAACGACACGCGCTATTTCCTCCGCTGGGGAGCGCACGTCGAAGAAGAGCTCAAGGCGGGCAATGGCGGCCTCGGCATCTCCCTCGACCTCGCCGACGACAATGCGCAGCTCGTGCTCACGGTGGACGCCATCGTCGACATCTTCGATCCCGTTCAATACAACGGTGTCGATCTCGGCCTCACGGAGCGACTGACACTCTCCGCCAATGGCACCCTCAGCCAGCTGCTCTCCGAGACGACGACGCTGACCGTCGCGCTCGGCCTCACGGGGCAGATCGGACACATCCACACGCCGTGGAATTCGGTGCCGCTCACCGGCGACGGCCCCGCGCGCGACCGAGGCCGCATCGGCGATCTCTTCCCTCCCTCGAGACTCCGCGCCGCCGCGAGCGCGCGTCTCGCGCAGGCCATCCCCGACTCACGCACGTTCCTCCAAGCGTCGTATCGCTTCTACATCGACGACTACGGCGCCATCGCGCACTCGGTCGATGGAACGCTCACTCAGTACCTGACCGACGACTTCTGGGTGCGTGGCAGCTACCGCTTCCACTCCCAGGGCGCGCCGTACTTCTTCACCACGTCGTTCCAGCGCAACGAGTCGAGCCTCGTCTACCGCACGGCAGACTCCGATCTCGCGCCCCTCGACCTCCACGAGGTCTCCGCGAGCATCCGCTACTTCTACGACCGACAGGGTCAGCCGAGCGATAGCTCGGGCTACTTCGAGCTCGGCTACACGTACTACGGCCGGTCGAACTCGCTCGAGATCCACATGGGCACGATCGGATTCCAGACGGCCTTCTGGTAGGCCGCTGTCAGTCACATCCGAAGACTCCCGATCAGCTGCCCACCACCACGCAGCGTCGGCGATCCGAGATCATCGATCGTCGTCCCCAGCTCGCCAGCCAGCCAGAGCGCGCCGCGCGGGAACGACAGCCCGAGCGCGCCGCTCAGCCCCGCGCGCAGGCGCCACGCGCCGTGCGTCCCGCCGGTGACCGCGAGATCGACCGCGGGGGTCAGCGCGAACATCACGTCGAGCTCGGACGTGCGCGCTGTCGTGAAGAGCAGCTGGAGCCCCACGTCGCCGCGCGCGCCCACGTCGACGCCGTCCATCCCGAGCACCAACGCGCCGATTGAGCCCACGAAGGTCAGCCGATGATCCGCGAAGCGCGCGAGCACGGGTCGCGTACCCACCGAGACCGACGCCCCACCGACGAGCGGCAACGCGCTCGCCCCGAGCGTCAGCGGAACGGGCAGCGTGAACGCGTAGGTCAAGTCCACGGCGAGCGGCATCGCCACGGACGCCGCGAGCTCTCCTTCGCGCAGCTCGATCGGCATCGACTGCGCTCGCACGCTCGACGTCGAGGCCATCGTCGTCGCCAGCGCGAGCGACGACACCCACGTCGAAGCAGTTGCCCCGCGACGCGAAGGGACGGGCGGGGTGGGGGGTCTGGAGGCGGAGCCCGTGAGCCGCCCCACGCGAGACGACGGCGAAGCCTGCAAGGCGGTGAATCCCTGAGCATGTCCAGGCGCGGCGTTAGGGCGGAGACCGGAAGACCCCCCACCCTCCCGTCCCGCCACGAAGTCGAGGTCGCTCACGGTCCACCTCGCGCAACGCCCACAGGCCACGAGCCGTCGATCGCATCGAACGCGCCGCCGCTCCGAGGAAACAGCAGCGCATCCATCAACCACGCGACGCGACGACGCGCCGTCGCCTCGTCGATCGTCGCGACCCCTGCCGCCGCGTTCTCGTCCGCGGTCACGTCATCGGCGACCTGCATGTGGTTCATGCCATCGATCACGGCGAGATCGACGACACGACGGCTCGTCGCGATCGCGCGCACGCCATCGCTCGCCTGCGAGATCGACACGCGCGCGTCGCGGCTCCCCACGATGGAGAGCGCACGTCCGCGCGATCGTGTGCGCAGCGTCGAGCCGGCGGGGTAGCTCGCGAGCAAGACGAGCTCGTCGAAGTCGTCGGGGCGCTCGTCCCAGAGCGACGCCGACACGACGCCGCCGAGGCTGTGACCGAGGATGGCCGCCGGTCGGTCGTCCATCGTCCCCGCGAGCGCGTCCGTCGGATCGGTCGAGCGTCGACGCAGCGCAGTCAGCGCCTCGATCGCGTTGCCTTGCTCGAAGAACGCGAGATCGAGCGCGTGGGAGGGAGCGATCACGACGAAGCCGCGCGAGGCGAGGTGCCTCGCGATCCACGCGTAGCGATCGGGCGCGACGAGCCCGCCGTGCACGAACACCGCGACCGGTCGGGCGCGCGCGTTCGAGCCATCCGCGTCGATCGGCACGTAGACGTCGACGTCGATGCGCTCGTCGAGTCGGACACGCACCGCGCGAGGCACGAGGCGCACGCCGAACGGGCCGTCCTCACCGAGCGAGGCGACGTCGTCGAGCGCCGCCGCGGACGGATCGGGTGCGCGAACGACCCGCTCGGGCTCGACGCAACCGAGAGGCCCGACGAGCCACGCCAGGCCTGCGATGCATGCGAGCGCGCGAACACGCGCCGTCATCGGATACAGTCGCCGCATGCGCATGTCCTCTCTGGTGTCGTCGTCGGCACTCGCCTCGCTCGTCCTCGCGTCGTCCTTGATCGTCGGCTGCACCTCGACGGTCGTGTACGGCGGCCGCGGCGGTGCGGGCAATCGCTACCAGCACTTCGCCGCGGGCTACCTCGGATGCCGCGCGCGCGACATCACCATCGAGGAGTACGCCGAAGATCCGGGCGGCAACTCCTCGTGGGTCGCGAGCTGTCAGGGCCAACGCGTCGTGTGCGGCGGCTTCCCCGGCAGCTCGGTGCACTGCGTCGAAGCCCGCCACCGGCCCCCCATCCCGGAAGCCCGCTGGTCGGGGTGGGGGGGGGGCGCGCCCCCCGCCGCGAGCAGCACCGGCGGGGGACGAGCCCCCGCCCTACCCAGGGAGAAGCCGGGGTTACTCGTCGTCCTTCGACAGTTTCGCGAGCACGCTGAAGTCTTCGAGGGTCGTCATGTCGCCCTTCACCTCGCGGCCGGCGGCCACCTCCTTGAGGAGGCGTCGCATGATCTTGCCGCTGCGGGTCTTGGGCAGCGTGTCGGTGAAGCGGATGTCGTCGGGGCGCGCGAACTTTCCGATCTCGTTGGCGACGTGCTCGAGCAGCGCCTCCTTGATCGTCTTGCCCGCGGCCTGGCCCTCCTTGAGGGTGACGAACGCGACGAGCGCCTGACCCTTGAGGTCGTCGGGACGCCCGACCACGGCGGCCTCCGCGACGCTGCGGTGCGCCACGAGCGCGCTCTCGATCTCTGCGGTGCCGAGGCGATGACCCGCCACGTTCACCACGTCGTCGACGCGGCCCATCACCCAGAAGTAGCCGTGCTCGTCGCGACGCGCGCCGTCGCCCGTGAAGTAGATCGGCCACGACTTGCCGCCCTCTTCGCGCGCCGGAAAGCGCGTGTAGTACGTGTCCCTGAAGCGCTGATCGTCGCCCCACACGGTGCGCATGATCGAAGGCCAAGGACGATCGACCACCAACAGGCCTCCTTCGTTCGGGCCGGCCTCCGTGCCGTCCTCGCGCAGCACCTTCGGGCGAATGCCGAAGAAGGGCACCGTGCAGCTGCCGGGCTTCGTGGGAATGGCGCCGGGGATCGGCGTCATCATGATCGTGCCCGTCTCCGTCTGCCACCAGGTGTCGACGATCGGACACTGCTCGTCTCCGATCATCTTCCGGTACCACATCCAAGCTTCTGGATTGATGGGCTCACCCACGGTGCCGAGGAGTCGAAGCGAGCTGAGATCGTGCTTCATGGGGTAATGGTCACCCCACTTCACGAACGCACGAATCGCGGTCGGTGCCGTGTAGAGGATGGAGATGCGGTGCTTCTCGATCATCTCCCAGAAGCGGCCCGGATCTGGCTGGTTCGGAGCGCCTTCGTACATGAAGCACGTCGCGCCGTTCGTGAGAGGGCCATAGACGATGTAGCTGTGTCCCGTCACCCAGCCGACGTCCGCGGTGCACCAATAGACGTCTTCGTCCTTGAGATCGAACACGTACTTGCACGTCGCATAGGCGCCCAGCATGTAGCCGCCCGTCGTGTGGAGGACGCCCTTCGGCTTTCCCGTCGTGCCGCTCGTGTAGAGGATGAAGAGCGGCTGCTCGGCGGGGAGGGCGGGCGCGGGGCACTTCGCGTCGACGCTCTTCACCACGTCGTCCCAGTCGTGATCGCGACCGGGCTCCATCGTGATCTCGTTCATCGTGCGGCGGAGCACGATGACGCGCTCGATCGACGGCGTCTCGGCCAGCGCCTTGTCGACGTTCGCCTTGAGCGGCACGACGCTGCCGCGGCGCCACGCGCCGTCCTGCGTGATGACGATCTTGCACTGCGCGTCGTTGACCCTGTCGCGCACGGCCTCCGCCGCGAAGCCGCCGAAGATGACCATGTGGATCGCGCCGAGGCGCGCGCACGCGAGCATCGCGATCACGGCCTCGGGGACCATGCCCATGTAGATGGCGACGCGATCGCCGGCCACGACGTCGAGCTTCTTCAGCACGTTCGCGAAGCGGCAGACCTCGCGGTGGAGCTGGAGGTACGTGTACACGCGCACGTCGCCGGGCTCGCCCTCGAAGATCAGCGCGGCCTTGTTCTTCCGCGGCCCGTCGAGGTGCCGGTCGAGGCAGTTGTAGGCGAGGTTCGTCGTGCCATCGGCGAACCACTTCGCGTGCGGCGCGTTCGAGTAGTCGAGGCCCTGCTTCGGCTCGGTGAACCAGTGCAACTCCTTCGTCATCTCGAGCCAGAACGCGTCGGGATCTTCGATCGAGCGGCGGTACATCGCCTCGTAGGCTTCGCGGTTCGGGATGCGCGCCTTCTCTGCGAAGGCAGCCTGGGGATCGAAGAGGCGCGACTCGCGCGACACGCTCTGGATGGACTGGGTCATGGGCCGGCGATTGTCGTTCCGTTCGCGCCCGTTGTGAACCCCGACGCGTGATAGAGGACGGGCCTCGTGCCGCGCCCCACCGAGGTCACCTTCCGCTCGTTCGAGCCGCTGCGCGGTGCGTCGATCGCGCTCGGTCTCTCGAGCGGCGTCTCGGGCACGTCGCTGCTCGAGCGCCGCGGCTCTCTCGCGCCGAAGGCGACGACGTTCGAGACGCCGACCCGCGCGTTCGTCGCGCTCGCGAACCGCGCGCGGGCTCTCCTGGCAGCGGGTCTCGTCGAGGACGCACCGCGGAGCGACGCTCCGCTCGCTGCGCTGGGCCTCGAGGATTTGGGCCTCGAGGATCTGGGCCTCGAGGATCTGGGCCTCGAGGATCTGGGCCTCGAGGATCACGACGCGATCGCGCGCTACGTGGGATCCATCGACGCGACGCGATCACTGCCCCTCCAGGAGATGTTGATCGCGCAGGCGCTCACGCCACAGCTCGCGCGCCGTGACCCGCGCGTGGCCGAGATGATCGCCACGCTCACGCTCCTCGTGTGGCCCGTCACGTTCGACGTCGGCGCGCTGCTCGCCGAGCTCGACGGTCCCGAGGACGCGCTCGCGCGGGTGCTCGCGCGCGAGCTGTCGCGCAGCCGTAGCGGCTACCCGAAGGAGCTCGTGCGGCAGGCGATGATCCACGGCTCGGCGGAGAGCTGCACGCTCGCGCTGCGCGCGCTCTCGCGCACGAAGGACCCCGACGCGTGGTTCGACGTGCTGATCGAGGGCGACCCTTTCTTCGATCGCTCCCACGTCCCCGCGCTCACGGCGCTCGCGTCGAGGGCTCCGTCGAAGGACATCGCGAAGATGGCGCGCGAGATCGCGAAGGAGCTCGCGCCCGCGCGTCGCCCGTCGAAGCAGCGTCGCTGAGCCTCACGCCATCGACGTCAGAACCACTCGTCCGAGCCCCAGTCGGAGTCGTGGGATCCGCCCGAGCCCGAGCCGCCCATGCCTGTCGACGGCGGACGTGCTCGGCGCGGTGCGCGGCGTCAGATCCGCCACGTAGGTGCCAGGCGCGCCGAACGTGACGACCTCCTCGAACATCGTCGTCGCGGTGATGCCCACGCCGCGCCACACGCCGTTGGCGAGCGCGACGATCACCGTCACCTGGCGAAAGCACGCAGGCGCAGTCGCGGCCGTCTCGGTCGCCAGCTCACCGCCGGCGTGGCCTCGTGAGATCACGACGACGAACATGGAGAGCGCGAGCGCGCCCATCCCGGCCGAACAACCTCCGCCCCCGCCCGTGCCTGCGTCCACGGTGAGGTTGCCGATCAGCGCGTCCACGTTCTCGACGAAGTAGCGACGCGCCTCGGCCTGGGCGCCCGGATCGTCGTACGACGGTGGCGGCTCCATGCCGGGCGGCTCGGGCAGCGTGAAACAACAGCCGCCGAGGAGCGTCGCGGAGAGTGCCAGTGCGAGGAGGTGGCGGCTCACTGACGTGCTCCTCGCAGCGTGCCTGGAGAGCCGCCCGTCCACGTCGCGGAGAACGCGCGGAAGCCGGGCTCGAAGCTGCCAGTGTAGTGCGCCGTGATGATGTCCATCGTCTCGGTCCCGCTGCTCGCCGACTCGCCCTGCCACTCGAGGGTGCCAGTCTGGCAGCTCACTCGGCCCCGAATCTGCTCGTCTCCCACCGAGACAGCCACGAGAGCGCGAGTCCGAGGATGGGTCGCGTGGGAGTCACAGGATGCAGTCCGCCATGCTGCGCGCCGCGTTGTTGTCTTCGTGGCACTCCACGACGAGCGCGCGCTCGTCGGCGGTCGCCTCGAACACGCCGTCGGCGGGAACATCGGCCTCGCAGCTGACGGTCGTGCACACGCCGGGCGCGACCGGCTCGGTGGTGCGCAGGTCACACAGGCGCGTGCGATTCGCGCCGACGATCTGATCGAAGACCACCTGAATGCCCGTGTCGAGGAACACCGTGCCTCGGTTGCAGAGCGTCGCCTCCATGCGCGTGCGGTCGTCCGCGAGACACACCGCCGAGACGGAGCGGATCGTCAGATCGGGGCCACCGTCGCCGAGCGTGCCCTGCACGTTCTGTCGGAAGTTGTTCAGTCCCGGCGTGGACCAGTTCTCGTCCATCGCGCTCGTGCGCGGCACCGTGCCGTCGTCGTTCACGTTGGTCACGTGATAGGCGTGCTGGTTCCAGATGCGGCGTGAGCCGGCCCAGCCGTCACGGCCGTCGCGGTACACGCGCAGCTCGGCCACACACGCCTCGTGCGCGGCGATGCAGCGAGTCGCGGAGCACTGGTATCCAGCACCGCAGTCCGTCGCGCCCGCGCACTCGCAGAATCCGCCGCTGCACGTGCCGCTCACGCAGTCGTCCGCCGAGTCGCAGCGGAGGCCCTCGTGGATCGGGTCGGTCGCGGGGCAGTAGCCCGGATTGCAGGGTCCGCTCATGCCCACGACCATCTCTGCAGAGCCATCTGCGTCCACGTCGGCGACGATGGGATTCTCCGTCCACGTGGAGCTGAAGCGGGGCTGAGAGAACAACACGGTTCCGTCGCGACCGTCGTAGATGCGCACGAAGCACTCGTCGCCATAGACGACCTCGGCGCGACCGTCGGCGTTGAAGTCGAAGACGGAGGAGCCCGTGCGACGGCTCGACATGTCCTGAGACGGGCGCGTCCACACACGCGTGTCGCCCGACGCCACGTCGAACACCTCGTAGGCGCCGCCGAACGCGACGCCGATCTCGGGTCCTCCGTCCCCGTCGAAGTCGGCGATGGTCGGCGGTCCACCACCCGAACCCGGCGACGCAGAGAAGACGTGAATCGGCTCGCCATCGAGGGTGTAGACGCCGACGCGCCCCAACCCGGTCTGACTGACGACGAGCTCGGGCTGCCCCGCGACGTCGCCACGTACGCCCGCGAAGTCTCCGAGGTCGGCGACCGCGGCGTATCCCGCGCTCGCACCTCCGGAGAATCCGGCCTCGAGCGTGAAGGTGCGCGAGGTGGTGTCGAACTCCCATCGTCCGTTGTGCTGCACGACCTCGAAGCGACCGTCTCCGTCGAAGTCTCCGCCCACGAGCGGCGCGCCGTGAGGCACGTGCACCCAGCCGGGGATCGTCGTGATGCGACGGCCCGTCGCGTCCCACACGCCTCCTTCGAAGAACGACTCGGGGCGTCCGTCGTCGTCGATGTCGTAGAGCGAGACCGCGCCCCACTGACACTCGGTGGATCCGAGTCGATCGTCGGTGGTGCCGTCGGCCATCGTGGTGTTCCAGAGGCGCGTGAGCGTCCCGTCGATCGCGACCGAGTACGCGACGAGACCGCCGAGGTGCCGCGCCGCGACGATCTCCGGACTGCCGTCGCCGTCGAGATCTCCGATGGCGGGGGTGACTGGCGAGTTCAAGAGCTCGTCGCCCTCGGGCATCGTGCCTTGCACGCGGCACGTCGCGCCGTCGATCAGGCGCAGGAAGCCCTCGCCGTCGCACACGCGCGGCACGCCCTCGACGTAGGTCACGCGACCGATCGCGACGATCGAAGGGCGCGACGGGATGTCGGGGTTCTCGGTGATCCCGAAGTCCGCGACGAGCGGCGTGTGGAGGAGCGCGATCGCGTCGGGGTAGGGATCGCCGTCGGGCGCGACGGTGAACGAGCACTGGAGCTGCGGGATCACCGGCCCGGGCGATGCGCTTCGCTCACACGTCGGATCGAACTGGCCGTCGCCCCACGGGACGCACGCGCCGTCCATGCAGCGCGCGTCGCCTTCGCAGCGGTCGCCCGCGCCGCATGCGGGGAGCGCCGAGTCGTTGCCCGGGATCGGCGCATCGATCGCGGAGAACGCGTCGTCGCCAGGGCTTCCGCCGTCGGTGCCTGCGACGCAGCGCATGTTCACACAGCGCTCTCCGGTGTCGCAGTCGGAGCTCGTGTCGCACTCGGGCATCGGCTCGCCACCCTCGCAGTCGCAGGCGGTGAGGCCCGAGGAGAGCGTCAGGATCGAAGACACGAGAGCGAACGTTCGGTGCGCGCGCATGGCGCCACGATACACCTCGACACCCCCGACGCGTGAGCCGCACACTCGCCGCGATGCACGTGCGTGTCATGTCTTTCCTCGAACGCGCCGCAGCCATGCTCGCGATCGCGGTCGGATCCGCGGCATGCACGGGAACGCCCGTCGAGGACGACGCGGGCACACCGCGCGACGCGCCAGGCCTCGATGCGTTCGCGCGCGACGACGACGCGTTCAGCGCAGGCGACGCGTTCACCGCAGACGACGCACCGAGCACGACCGACGCGCCCCGCACCGGCACGGGCTGCGCCGCGCACGACTATCTCTTCTGCGAGGACTTCGAGTCGGCGAGTCCAGGCTCGCTGCCCGCGGGCTGGAGCGTCGCGTTCGGCTGGCAGGACGAGGACACCGAGCCCGCCGTCTCGGAGCTCTCGGCGCACGGTGGCAACCGATCGATGCGCTCTGCGCTCGCGATCGACGGCCAGCGCCGCGCGGAGCACTCGCTCGAGTCGCTCGGGGCGAACCGCGGCGTGCACTGGGGCCGCGTCTTCTATCGCGTCGAGGCGCCCGCGTACGTGCCGACGTCGGGCGTCGTTCACAACACGTTGCTCGCGCTGATCGGCGAGGGCGAGGCGCGCGTCGTCGACACCGTGATCGGCACCGAAGGCACGCACCAGTTCCTCTACAACATCCCGGACGACAGCTGCTGTCGCGGCAGCTCGTACGACTACCGCACGTACGACGGCGACTGGCACTGTGCCGAGTGGCAGGTCGACTGGACCACACAGCACTATCGCTTCTACATCGACGGTGACGAGGTGACGTCCATCGCGCTCGACCGCGGTGCGGGAACGACCGGCGCAGCGATGGACGAGTTCGATCGCGTCGCGCTCGGCTGGCGCAACTACCAGATGCCGCCGACTCCCTACGACTCGTTCTTCGACGATCTCGCGATCGACGACGAGCGCGTGGGCTGCGAGTAGGCGCCGTGTCGAAGACTCCCGCGCTCCCTGCGATGCTGGGGACCTGGCACATCGTCGCGACGACACTGCCCTTCTGGAAGGGCAAGCGCGGGGCACGCGTCGAGTACGTCGATCTCGGTGAGCAGACGTGGAGAGACATCGTCCGCTACGAGGACGCGCGGGGACGCACGAAGGAGATCGCGGGGCGCGATCGTCTCGAGGGCGGGCCCGTCGCGACCGATGCGCGCGTGCGCTGGCGCGGGGAGGGATGGCTCGCGTGGATCTCGAGCGACTGGCGCTTCGTCGAGGTCGATCCCGAGGGGCAGTGGGCGATCACGTGGTTCTCGCGCGCGAGCTTCCGCGTGACGCCCGAGGGCATGGACGTGTACACGCGATCGCGCGATCACGCTGGCATCGATGCGCTGGTTCAGCGCGCGGCGTCTCGCTCGGAGTCGTCGCGCTGCGGGCCGTGGTTCCGCACGGAGTGAGAGTGATGGCCGCGAAGAAGAAGAAAGATGCGCTCCCCGAGAAGTCCCGCGTGCACGCCGTGCTCGCCAAGGCGCTCGCCGACGCGCTCGCAGCGATGGCGAGCGTGGCCGCGGACACGCGAAAAGGCGCGACCCACGAGGAGAACCGCAGCGAGGGCGACAAAGACATGCGCGCGACAGAGCAGAGCTACGTCGCGCGCGGTCAGGCGATGCGCACCGAGCAGCTCGCCGAAGACGCCAGTCGCTTCACGACGGTGCCAGTCCGCAAGTTCGGCCCGGGCGACCGCATCGGCATCGGATGTCTCGTGCGTGTCCTCGTCGACGACGAGCCCCGGGTCTTCTTCGTGTGCGCGCAGGGCGGAGGCACCGAGCTCGTCGTCGACGGAATGACCATCACGGTGCTCACGCCCGCCTCGCCCGCGGGCCGCGCGATCGTAGGCAAGGAAGTGGGCGACGAGCTCGAGCTGGCGGTCGCGGGGAAGACCCGCCTGTGGGAGATCGAAGAGATCGGCTGATCCACGTCGAGGGTCAGCTGACCGTCGTCGTCGCCTCGGCGCGGTCCGTGTGGAGCTCCCAAAACTTCTCCGCGACTGTCGACGCCTCGAGCGTCGCTTGTCCTCGGTCCCACGCGGTGCCCTTCACGGAGCCGACGACGACGACCTCGCCGACGTAGACGCCGCGAGGGGCGAGCGCGACGTGGAGGAGGCCCGTTGCCTTGTGCTGTGCGGCTTTTCCGATCGCGACGCCCATCGCGCCCACCTGCACGGCGAAGCCGTCGACCTTCGGATCGTAGAAGCAGAAGCCACCGCCGGTGACGAGGAGCGAGCCGTTGGCTGCCTCGAGATCGGAGAGCGCCTCCTGCGTCGCCGCGACCATGCCGTGCACGCTCACGTGCAGCACGGTGTCGAGCGACTCGACGGCGTCCTTGGTGACGTCGCTCGCACCGAACGCGAGCGCGTTCCAGTGGACGACGCTGATGGGGCCGAGCGTCTTCTTCACGTCGCGGATCATCGCGCGGACCATGTCGAGCTCGCCCAGATCGGTTGGGAAGGCGCGGGCACTGATGCCCTCTTTCGACAGCGCCTCGGCCGCGGCCGTTACGCGATCCACGTTCCGCGCGACGAGCGCGACGGCGTAGCCCTCTCTGCCGAACCTGCGCGCGACGGCGTCCGAGATGCCAGGACCGTGACCACAGACGACGATCGTTCCCTTGCTCATGTTCGCTCCTCCGTTGGAGGGCGAGCATGCGCAGACTGGCGTGATGGATGACGCGCCCTCCTGCCCGAACGCACGGGCGGAGGGTGCTCTCAGAACATCTCGTCGGACCCGGAGTTGGAGTCGCCGTTCTCGATGTCGACCTGGATCAGGTAGCCCTCGTCCGATCCCAGCGAGACGTGTCGACCGTCGAGCGTGTCGGCGACGATCGCGACGCCATGCCACACGCCCGCCGTGAGCACGACGAGCACCACGAGGCGGGCGAAGCACGCGCCGGGATCGACCGAGACCTGTGCGCCCGAGTCCGCACCCGAATGGCCGCGGGTGATCACCGTGACGACCGCCTGGGTCGCGAGCGTCCGCAGCATGCTGCCGCCGCAGCCGCTCCCTGGTCCCGTGTCTTCCGTGAGCTGCGCGAGGAGCGGCTCCACCTGCTCGGCGTAGTAGCGACGCGCCTCGGCTTGGGCGCCTGCGTCATCGGTGGTGGGCGGCGCGAACTGCGCCCAGTCGCCACCGAAGCAACAACAACCGCTCACTCCCAGCGCGAGGGCGAGGAGCGCAGCCGAGCAGACGATCCGAGCAGCGAGAGAGGCAGGCATCGACCGCATCGGACCGCATCCGTCGTCGCATGTCGAGAGCTTGACCGTGGAGAGAAAGTCGACGTCGCGTCTATCCCTTGGTCGAGAAGGTCTCGCGCCCGATCCCGATTCGCTGCTCCACGGTCGCGAGCGGCAGAGGCGGCGCAGGGACGATGGACCCACGCAGCCGGCAACTTCATCGGAGCTCAGATCTTCGCGAGCGACGCGCAGCAGGTTCGCGATGAGTCGCTCAGCGCTCATAGAGCAGCATGTACGCGCACATCGGCACGAGGAGTGCGCTCGCGCCCATGAGCCCCTGCGGGTCGTGATGACTCGGCTGCGCAGCGACGAAGAGGGCAGGCGCGTACATGAGCGCGACGGCGAGGCCGCCGGCGATCGCGCGGCTGCGCAATCGGTCGACGGCCTCGTCTCGGTCATCCTCGTTCGGACCCGTCGGCGGAGCGGGAGGCGGCGCTTCGAAGTTCGACATCGCCGCGCCTCGCTCCGTCTCGCTCCGTCTGGCGGTCAGTCGCGGCGGTACATCGTGACGACGCAGGCGCCGCCGAGTCCGAGGTTGTGCTGGAGCGCCACCTTGGCGTTGGGGACCTGACGGTCTCCGGCCGTTCCGCGGAGCTGCCACACGAGCTCGGTGCACTGCGCGAGACCGGTCGCGCCGAGCGGGTGGCCCTTGCTCAACAATCCGCCCGACGGGTTCGTGACCCACTTGCCGCCGAACGTGTTGTCGCCGTCCCAGATGAGCTTCTCGGCCTCGCCCTCGCTCGCGAGCCCGAGGCCCTCGTACGTGAGCACTTCGTTCGTCGTGAAGCAGTCGTGGAGCTCGACGACCTGCACGTCCTTCGGGCCGAGACCTGCCTGTTGATAGACCTTGTCGGCCGCGGCCTTGGTCATGTCGAAGCCGACCATCTTGATCATCGAGTGCGCGTCGAAGCTCGACTGGTAGTCGGTCGTCATCGCCTGGCCCGCGACCCACACCGGGTTCGCGATGCCGTGCTTCTTCGCGAACTCGTCCGAGCACAGGATGGCCGCCGCGGCGCCGCACGTGGGCGGGCAGCACTGGTAGCGCGTGAGCGGATCGAAGACCTCGGGCGACGCGAGGATCTCGTCCACCGAGTACGTCTCCTGGAAGAGCGCGTACGGGTTCTTCGCCGCGTGCTTGCGCGCCTTCTCGGCGACCTTCGCGAACGTCTCGCGCTTGGTGCCGTACTTCCAGCGGTACTCGCGGCCCGCGCCGCCGAACATCTGCGCGGCGCCCGGCGCGCCCGTCACGCCCTGCTCCTCGTTCATCACGTTCGCGTGACGATCGAGCGGGTTGGTGCGGTCGTTCCACTGCGCGACGAGCGCGCCCTTCTGCATCTGCTCGAAGCCGACGGCGAGCACGCACTCGGCGAGCCCGCCCTCGACGGCCTGACGCGCGAGGTAGAGCGCCGTCGAGCCGGTCGAGCAGTCGCTCACATCGCGGACGGCCTGTATCGAGCACCGACCGCCTCACGCACCCCCACCTCTACGACCCGCGATGCGCTATCTTCGCCCCGTGCTCTACGACTTCACGCTATCCGCGACCGACTCCGGCCTCGAGTTCGAGATCAACGTCGATCCGGAGAAGCGTGTCTACTGCCTCGTAGGCGAGAACGCCGTGGGCAAGACCGCGCTCCTCGAGAGCCTCGCGCAGGTCATGCTCGCGAGCCATGCGATCTGGCGATCGTCGAGCGAGCCTGAGAAGGGTCCTTCGGGTCGCAGCTACATGGGCTGGAAGATGCGCACCGGGTTCCGAACGCGGTTCGAGGGCGCCCAGCTTCGCGTCCCTGACGCGACCGTCGCTGGTCGGTCAATCAAGGGCGGCAAGCACTGGGGCACCATGCTGCCGCTCGAGCCGTTGCACGAGACGAGGCTGGACCCAGTCCTGGATCGACCGTTCGTCTTCGTGCCGGCGCAAGGACGCGCCAGCATTGCTGACGTTGGTTCGAGTGCACTGCGGCTGGTGGGTGATGCGCAATCAGCTTGGTTCGACGCCATCGACCAAACGCTCGCCGCATCGACGCGCGAGCCAGCGGATCAGGTGGGGTTCGCGAGGTGGGTGACGTCGCGCTTGCTCGTTAACCCAGCCTTCGTAGCGGGGATGCGCCAGCCCGCGGACGAGGTGGCCGCGCTGTTCGAGCTTGCTCAGCGCTTCGATCCAGCGGCGTTCGGAGGAGCACTCACCGTCAAGGACGGCCGAAGGCTATTTAGCCTGGTTCTGCGTGACGGTAACGTGCTGCTCCTGGGCCGTCCCATAGACAAACTGGCGAGCGGTTGGACCGCGCTGCTGAAAATCTTGCAGCAAGTCGTTGGCTCGATCGCGGCTTGGGAGGCAGTCCGCGAGTCGAACGACATCCTCGGCTCGGACGCCCTGGTCTTCATTGACGAGATCGAAGCACACCTGCATCCGAAATGGCAGTGCCGCATTCTCTCCTTCCTGAAGGAGAATTTTCGCAATGCGACGTTCGTGGTCACCACGCACTCACCGTTAGTCTTGCGCGACACCGATGCCGGAGAAGCCTATGAGCTACGACGCAACGGGAGCAAGGTCATCGCGGAGCGTATCGGCAGCCCGAGAGATTGGTACTTCTCTGATGTTCTCCGCGACGCGTTCCACGTTGCCCTCCCGGCACCCGGCACCCAATCCGATGGTCAGCCGGCGTTGAACGACGTGCTTCTGACCTTCGATGCGAAGGTGCGTAGTTTCATGTCGTCGAAGGATCCGTCAGAGCGCGATGAGGCCCTCAGCCTTTACGCCTCGATCGAGCAGCGCCTGCCAGTGGACGATCCACGCCTCCGCACCGTGGAGCAGTTGCGGACGATGCTCGGATGAAGGGCTTTCATCCACGGCCCGTACATCCTCGGGTCTTGAGCGACACGGACTGGGCGAAACCGCGCGCATGGTACGCGGACCTTCGCGACACAGAGGGACAGATAAGAAAGCGCTGGAAATCGCTTCGCGAGGAATTGGAAGCGATCACCAAGCTGCGTTGCGCATGGTGTGGGGCGATACTCACGCCCGGTTGGCACGTCGATCACTACCTGCCCAAAGAACGATACCCACGTGTGTCGTATTGCTGGGCAAACCTCATGCCCAGTTGCCAGCCGTGCAACGACGTGCGCAAGCGCGACTACTTCCCACCCGCCCTGGCAGAGGATTCCGTTGCCGATCCAGTTCTGGTGCCCTGCGAGCCAGCCACTCCGTACGATGCGGTGGTCGTGCTTCCGAGCATCGGTGAGCGCCTGATAGATCCAACCTCCGAAGACCCCGCCCTACACCTACGCTTCCAGCCTGCCCTGCATCAGTACGCGCATCTGACTCGAGTGGGCGAAGTGACCAAGCAGCGGATGTTCGGTGAGAAAGACATGCATCAGCACTGGGAGCATATCAGTCAGCACGTGAAGAACATCCTGGAGACGGCAAAGGACGAGGCTGGGGTCATCGCGGCGATGGATTCGGCCAAGCAACTCGTGGGTTGTGAGTTCTTCTTCGAGGCGTATCGTAGCTACTGGTCGAGCTTCGGAATCGGCCCCGCGACGCTGACTTGAGGCTGCCGCCGTGGGGCACACGAGACGAGCCCCGCGGAGGTGAGTCGCGCGGGGCTCGCTCGGTGAGCGGTGCGTCGGAGCTCAGTCGCGGCGGTACATCGTCACGACGCAGGCGCCGCCCAACCCGAGGTTGTGCTGGAGCGCCACCTTGGCGTTGGGGACCTGACGATCCCCGGCGGTGCCGCGGAGCTGCCACACGAGCTCCGTGCACTGCGCGAGACCGGTCGCGCCGAGCGGGTGGCCCTTGCTCAACAATCCGCCCGACGGGTTCGTGACCCACTTGCCGCCGAACGTGTTGTCGCCGTCCCAGATGAGCTTCTCGGCCTCGCCCTCGCTCGCGAGCCCGAGGCCCTCGTACGTGAGCACTTCGTTCGTCGTGAAGCAGTCGTGGAGCTCGACGACCTGCACGTCCTTCGGGCCGAGACCTGCCTGTTGATAGACCTTGTCGGCCGCGGCCTTGGTCATGTCGAAGCCGACCATCTTGATCATCGAGTGCGCGTCGAAGCTCGACTGGTAGTCGGTCGTCATCGCCTGGCCCGCGACCCACACCGGGTTCGCGATGCCGTGCTTCTTCGCGAACTCGTCCGAGCACAGGATGGCCGCCGCGGCGCCGCACGTGGGCGGGCAGCACTGGTAGCGCGTGAGCGGATCGAAGACCTCGGGCGACGCGAGGATCTCGTCCACCGAGTACGTCTCCTGGAAGAGCGCGTACGGGTTCTTCGCCGCGTGCTTGCGCGCCTTCTCGGCGACCTTCGCGAACGTCTCGCGCTTGGTGCCGTACTTCCAGCGGTACTCGCGGCCCGCGCCGCCGAACATCTGCGCGGCGCCCGGCGCGCCCGTCACGCCCTGCTCCTCGTTCATCACGTTCGCGTGACGATCGAGCGGGTTGGTGCGGTCGTTCCACTGCGCGACGAGCGCGCCCTTCTGCATCTGCTCGAAGCCGACGGCGAGCACGCACTCGGCGAGCCCGCCCTCGACGGCCTGACGCGCGAGGTAGAGCGCGGTCGAGCCGGTCGAGCAGTTGTTGTTCACGTTCACCACGGGGATGCCGGTGAGGCCCACCTCGTAGACGGCGCGCTGACCGCAGGTGGAGTCGCCGTAGACGTAGCCGGCATAAGCCTGCTCGACGTCCTCGAACTTCACGCTCGAGTCCTTCATCGCCTCACGGATCGCCTTGGCGGCCATCACGTTGTAGTCGTCGCTCGCGCCCGGCTTCTGGAACTTCACCATGCCGACGCCGATCACGTTCACTCTTCGTCCCATTGTCGTTCTCCTGATGGGCTGCTGTCTGATGATCTGAGGTGTGTCGGAGTCGGCGGTCAGCCGATCTTCTCGAGGAACGCGAGCTTGCGGACGACCTTCGCGTCGCCGTCGACTCGCACCTTGCCGTGTTGGTAGAGGCTCTTGAAGGACTCGGCGCCCGTGGTGAGCGTCACGAGATCCGCGTCGGCCATGGTCAGGATGGCGTCGGGCTCGTCGGCCTTGCCCTCCTTGATGCCGCCAGGACCGTTCTTGAGGTCGACGGTGAACGTGGCCTCCGGATCCTTCACCCGCAGCTCGATCAGCGCGCCCACTTCGCTCGCGAGGTTCGCGTTCGCGGCGATGCGCTCGCCGATTTTCTTCGCGATGTCCTTGGCCTTGCTCGCGCCACCGCCGCCCGCGGCGCTCGGTGCCGCGGCGGCTGCCTTCGGTGCGCCCGCGCCCGCGCGCTCCTTCATCGCGGCCACGACGTCGTTCGGATCGACCTTGCGGAGGAAGTCGAGCTTCTGACTGGCCATGATGTTGCCGGTGATCTTCAGCTTGCCGCCGCTGAAGAGCTTCATGGCGTCGGCCTTGCCGGTGCACATGTCCATGAAGTCCGCGTCGCTGATCTCGAGCGTGC
>CAZCVE010000102.1:0-20319 GCA_964502175.1 uncultured Sandaracinaceae bacterium | reverse complement strand
CGATGGAGGAGCGAAGCGACGACTGAGCGACGCGGGGTCCGGGGGCGCCTGAGCCGCCTGAGCCCCCAAGCCGCGCCGAAGGCGCGTGTGACTAGAAGCCCGTGGGCGCGAGCGCGGCGTTCGTCGTGAACGCGACGGTCGAGGCGACGCCCTGACCGCTGCTCGAGAACGAGCCGATGTAGACCATGTACGCGCCCGCGGCCGCGTTCGGGATGTCGAGCGCCGGGTTCGGGTAGCCGCCGCCGTCGTCGTTGCACTGCACGTGACCATCCGGGAAGCGGATCGCCATCGTGGTGTCTTCCGTGGCGCGGCCGACCACGCGGAGGTTCGGCAGCGCCGCGCTCAGCGTGAGGTTGATCTGCGCGGCCGCGGGGTAGTTGCCCGCGCACCAGCCGTCGGCGGCGCCCATCGTGCTGCCCGAGACCGGGCCGCCCGCGGTGACCACGACGGTCGTGGGATCGGGCGTGAAGCCGGCGCCCAGCGTGATGGCCTGCGGTGCCGTGGCCGGCGCGACCGCCGCTCCGGGGGGAACCACCGGCATTCCGGGGGGCGGCGTGATCACGGGCGGCGTCGAGCCACCACCACCAAAGCAGCATCCCTGGATGCCGACCGCGAGAAGAACGCCCACGAAGCCGGGCGCGGCGAGAGACTGGATCGGATTGCGCATTGCCTGCTCCTTCGAGAAAGGACCGCTCGTCATCGCGGCGTGCCGGTCGGGTCTGTCCCTCCGCGGCGAGGCAACGTGTACCAGGAACGGGGTCGGATGGGGCGTCAAATCACGTCAACGTCCGGTGGCGCTCGGTCGGTGCAAACCCTGTCGGCGCCCCCACGGACCGAGCCGTTCAGAGGTCGAGGACGGCGGCCTCGCCGTGCTCTTCGATCAGCGCCGCGATCCAGCTGAGGATCGTCGCGCGCCGATCGAGCACGGCCTCGCGCTGCGCGTCGTCGAGCAGGTCGCCCACGATCTCGTCGTGGCTCGCGCGCTCGAGCGCCGCGGCGTCGAGCGATCGCAGGCCGTCGACGAGCGATCGCGGGAAGCGTCGCGCGCGCTGGAGCTCGTCGAGGATCCGCGCGCGCTGTCCTTCCGACCAGCGCACGGGGAACGCGAGGTTGTGATCGCGGATGATCACGCGCTGCATGCCGTTGGTCGCGGTGCGGAGGTTGCCGCCGCTCAGGCGATCACCGTTGCCGACGAGCGCGTCGAAGAGACACATGCTCGCGAGGTCGCGCGCGAGGATGCGCTGCTCGGGCGAGAGCTGGCCGCCCGGCGTGAGCCACGCGGCCCAGCGCTCGAGACCCTCGGGCTGGTCGAGCGTGCCGCGCTCGAGGTTCGGCACCCAGTAGATCGCCGCGCCGCGCACGGTGGTCGAGCCCGGCACGTTCGCGCTGAACGTGAGCGGCGCGAGCAGCACGTCCGGGTTGCCCTCCCAGTCGGGCGCGATGTGGCGTCGGAGCTGGCCTCGCTCGAGCACGCGGATGCGCGCGGGCGGCACCTGATCCATGCCGAGCACGCCCGCGAGCCGGTACGCCGCGACCTCGTGCGCCCAGCCGCGCGGGTGGATGCGCGTCTCGGGCTTGAAGGCCGCGTCGATCGTGCCCGACAGCTGCATCTGGAACGTCATCGACGTCGTCCCGATCGGCCGGAGGTTGTCGAGGCGCGCCGAGAAGAGCGCCTCGAGGATCCGATCGTCGGTGAGCTCGCTCGACGCGAACTGACGCGCCGCCGGGATGCCGTTCACGTCCTGCGCGGACGCGACGGCAACCACGAAGAACGGGAGGAGCAGCGCGAGCTTCTTCATGACGTCTTCTCAACCCGAGGCGCAGGATTTTTCGTCTGGAGCGAGCGCGCCCGCAGGAAACGACCGAGGGGTAGCAGCGCTACCCCGCAGGGCGGTTCCGAGGACGAAAGCCGCTCCAGGCGGAAAAGACAAGCCGCTCACGAGTACTGAGCGAAGAGGTTCTTCGCGATGACCATGCGCTGTACTTGTGACGTGCCCTCGTAGATCTGGAGGATCTTCGCGTCGCGCATGAGCTTCTCGACCGGGTAGTCCTTCATGAAGCCGTTGCCGCCGAAGACCTGCACCGCGTCCGTCGCGACCTGCATCGCCGCGTCTGCGCCGAAGGCCTTCGCGTAGCTCGACACGACGGAGCTCTTGGCGCCCTGCGCGAGCATCCACGCGGCCTTGTGCACGAGGAGGCGCGTCGCTTCGTACTTGATCGCCATCTCCGCGATCATGAACTGCACGGCCTGGTGGTTCGCGATCGCGGTGCCGAACGTCTTGCGCTCGAGCGCGTAGCGCGCGGACTCGTCGAGCGCGCGGCGCATGAGGCCGCACGCACCCGCGCCGATGTCGGGGCGCGTGCGATCGAACGTCTCCATCGCGACGCGGAAGCCGCGACCGGGCTCGGCGAGCACCTGGCTCTTGTGGACCTTCACGTCCTCGAGGATGACCGTGGCCGTGTCGCTCGCGCGCTGGCCCATCTTGTCTTCCTTGCGGCCGAGCGAGACGCCCGCGGTGTCGCGGTCGACGATGAACGCCATGATCGTCTTGTGACGCTGCGACGCGTCGGTCGTCGCGAACACGACGTACCAGCTCGCCATCGACGCGTTCGTGATGAAGCACTTCTGGCCGTTCAGCACCCAGTCGTCGCCGACCTGCTTGGCCGTGCACTGGATGCCCGCCGCGTCCGAGCCGGCCGCGGGCTCGGTGATCGCGTAGGCCGCGTACACGGGCTCGTTCGCGAGCATGCCGAGGTACTTCTTCTTCTGCGCGTCGCTGCCCGCGATCATGATCGGCGTGGCCGCGAGCGTGTTCGCCGTCATCGACGTCTGGATGCCGGTGCAGCCGTACGCGAGCTCTTCCGTGATGATCACGTTCTCGAGCTCGCCGAGGCCGAGGCCTCCGTACTCGGCGGGGAGCACGGGCGCGACGAGGCCGAGCTTGTGAGCCTCCTTGAACACGTCGTGCGGGAACTTCGAGTGCTGATCGCACTCGGCCGCCACGGGGATGATCTTCGCCTTCGCGAAGTCGCGCGCGATCTTCTGGAATTCCTTCTGTTCCTCGGAGAGCTCGAAGCTGATCATCTCTTTCGTTCCTTCTGACGACGTTGCTCCTCGGCGCGTCCCGCTTTCGCGCCGAAGACGTACCCGAACGCGAAGCCCACGAGGAGCACGCCCGGGATGAAGACGAAGTGGTTGACGCTGGGGAGATCCATCTCGCGGCTCAGGCCTTCGAGGCGTCCTTCGCAGGCTCCGCGGCGTCATCGCCACGCGCGCTCTTCCGGAAGTCCGGCTTCCGTGCCTCGAGCGCCTTCTCGAGGCGATCGAGATCGCGCGACGCGCCCGACGTGAGGCTGCCGAGGTAGACGACGTAGCCGACCACGAGCACGAGCACCGCGCCGTACGCCGCGACGAGCAGCGGGCCGCCGGGCACGTCTTCTTGCTGCGCGCCCGTCACCGCCTGGAAGCTCGCGGCGCGGCTCGCGGCCACCTCGTCGCCATTCTCCACCGCGTCGGGGTCTACCTCGTCCGCGACGACCGGCGCGGCGATGCTGATGAGACACGCGGCGAGCGCCAGCGACGCGAGGAGCCTTCGGAGAGAGGTCATGACGGGGATCCTTCTTCTTCGAGGAGGCCGCTCTCGGCGGCTTCGAGCTCGAGCGCGACGACGCGCTGCTTCACCCGCTCGATGCGGTAGCGGCTCCAGATCAACAGCGCGACGAGCGCGGTGAACAGCACGAAGCCGAGCACCAGCGCGGGCACCATGTCGGGGTGGATGCCGCCGCCAGCGCGCGTGATCACGGTCGGGTGCTGACCGCGCCAGCGCTGCACCGAGTAGTGGATCACGGGCAGGAGCAAGAGGCCGAGGAAGCCGAGCGCCGACGCGAAGCGCTTCTCCGCTTCGCCTGCCTGGCCGAGGCCGCGCAGCACGTTGAACGCCACGTAGATCATGCCCGCGAGCAGCGTCGTCGTGAGACGCGGATCCCACGTCCAGTACGTGCCCCACG
Organism: uncultured Sandaracinaceae bacterium; assembly: GCA_964502175.1. Lineage (GTDB taxonomy): Bacteria > Myxococcota_A > Polyangia > Polyangiales > Sandaracinaceae > JAFLCL01. The sequence goes on along the minus strand of CAZCVE010000102.1, from coordinate 16,311 downwards.
CCTTGCGCGCCCACAGCGGCCCGGTGATGAGGACGATCACCACGAAGATGAGGCCCACCTCGGCGCCCGAGACGGCGAGCGCGTCCCAGCGCTCGTCGCGACGCCACAGGTACACGGCGCTGCCCACCGCCGACGTCACGAACGCGACGTACATCGCGTACGCGCTCGGCACGTGGAAGTAGAAGATCTTCTGCACGATGCCCATCTGCATCTCGACCGGCGCCATCACGAAGATCGCGTAGAGCGCGGCGACCGAGAGCACGATCGTGATCGCGCCGAGCACCGAGTGCGGCACGGGCCAGGGGCCCATCCGCAGCGGCGGATCGCCCTTGCGGGTGAGGAGGAACGCTCCTGCACCGAGGAAGCCGATCGGCACGACGAAGCGTCCGAAGTGACCGGCGACCGACACCATGCCGATGACGAGGATCGCGCCGAGCGCGATCCACAAGAGGCCCGAGGCGAGGCGCACCGACATCGGCCGCGAAGCTATCCCAGCCACTCACGAGCGTCGAGACGCGGCGTCACTGCTTCGAGGACCGTGTCGAAGCACCGCGCTCGCGTGCGCTCGGCACATCCACCAGCAGCGCCGCCATCGTGTAGAACGCCGCATCGGAGCCCTCGTTCCCGAAGTAGCCAGTGGTGCTGTACTCCAAGTCCGCCAGCAGGCGAGCAGGCGAGGCGAGCTCGGAGGGACGCTCCTTCTTCCACGACCACGGAGGGTCGAGGACCCACACTGTCCGGCCCTCGCCGTAGCGCCACGCGTCCTCGCCCTCGTCGAGCGGCAACGTCTCGAGGTCTGCGGGGGTGAGACGGTCCTCGTCGAACACAGCGAGCTCGCGCTCGTTGGGCGCCCGCTTGAGACACCACGCTGCGCCGTCCGTGTAGACGTGCGGCCGGTAGCGCGCTTTGAGGTCGACCACGTGGAGACAGTCGGCGATCAGCGCGTCCCGTCCCTTGAGCACGGTGCGTGCGTTGGCCGAGAGTCCACCCGCACGGTCGTCGCGGAGCTTTGCATCTCTCGCGTACAGGTGCGCACACGGAAAGCCCAGCGTGCCGCCTCGGGGAAGGAAGTCCGGATCCGACAACGCTCCACGAAGTGCGGCGACCAAGGGTCGGGTGTCGCCGTCGCGGTCGTCCTCGCCCGCGTCCACGCCGATCTCGCCGTCTTGCCGCAGCAGGTAGGTCAGCGTCACGCGCACCCCGTCGCGCACGGGCTCGATCGCGTGGTCGACGTCGCCGTAGAACGCCGCCCAACAGAGCGTGGTCACGGGTTCACGTGAGTGGGTGTGACGAGCCCAGTCGTACCGAACCTCGGCGTCGTGACGTACGACGAGCTCGCCGCCAGAAAAGTTCGTCGGCATGCACACGACCAACGTGCCCACCACGTCGGCGTCGCGAGGTGTGTCCTTGTGCGAGACGAAGTGTCCGTCTCGTGGATAGACGTGGACGGCGTAGAGTTCGGCGCGTGGCGGCTTCGCGTAGCGCGGAAAGAGCGCTCGGCGGATGGTCTCGAGAACGTTCGACCGTTGGAGGTCGAGCTCGTTCACGACCAGACCCTGGTCCACGCGGAGTTGTCCACCTTCGCGCACGCGCGTGTCCACGCGAGTCTCCGCGCCGAGGCCGAAAGCTGCCTTCTGACAGTACCGAAGCAGACGTTCCTCGAGGCCTGCGCCGCGGACCGTCTTGGCATCGAAACAGACCCTCACATTCCGACCGAATCGCACATCGAGGGGTCGAGTTAGGTCGATCCGACCTGCGCAGGTGAAGGCGGGCGTGAGGGTTTGGGTGCCGCGCGCGAGCTCGTCGAGGTGTCGGTCAGCCAACGTGTTCTCCTGCTCTCTCGAACGGGCGCCACGCGCCGTCGATGCGGCGCTCGTGCGGGAGGTAGTCGAGCTTGTACCGCATGTGCGCGTTCTCCCCGATCGCCAAGCCCAAGTAGAGCCAGCGGACCTTGCTGCGTCGCGCGAGCTCGAGCTGCGCGAGGATCGAGAACGTGCCGAGCGACAGCGAGCGGTGCGGCTCCGGCAGCTCGGGCTCGTAGTACGTGTAGACCGCGCTCCACGCCTCCGCGCCGCGATCGGTGATCGCGACCGCGACGAGCCGATCGCCCAGGAAATAGCGGATCTCGAAGGCCTCGACGGCGCGCTCGACGAGGAACGCGTGGTACTCCTCCGCCCCGAACTCGCGCTCGTGTCCGTCGGGTCCCGCGCGCTTGAGGCAGCGCAGGCTCTGGTGCCGATCGAAGAGCGCCACGCGTTGGTCGTCGACGACGAGCGGGCCGAGGCTCACCGAGATCGCGCGCTCACCCTTGCTCCACGCGCGACGCTGACCACGCGTCGGCACGAAGCGCGACGTGTCGATGCGCAGCGGCTCGCACGCGCGACAGCTCGGGCACGCCTGCGTGTAGAAGAGCGGACCCGCGCGACGATCTCCGGCCTCGAGGCGACGATCGAGCTCGTGCGGGCGAAGGCGCCGGGTGGGCAAGCGCATGGGCCTGCGCGCGGTGCGGCCCTCGATGTACGGGCACGGCTCGTCCTGATCGATCACCACGATCTCGGGCGGCATCACCGGCAGCGTGCGGTGCTCGACCATGCCCCCGGAGGGTAGCCGCTCGCACGGGCGGCGTACGACTCGTTCAGAGTGCCTGACCGCGCTCCAGCCGATAGAGCACCGCGTCGTCGATCACGTAGTTGCCGACGGTTCGTCCGCCCACGCGCGCTCGAGCCACTGACGCTGCGGTTCCCAAGCTCGGCCGCAGCAGCTGGGCGACTGGATGCGGCTGCGTGAAAAGCCGCACGTCGGTGAGGAGGAGGTCTCGCAGGAGACGTCGCTCCTCCGCGGATGCCATTTTTGCTGCCACGGCGTGCAGGTGTGCCGCGAACTGTCGCAAACCCATCTTGGCGCCGGCTTCGATCACGAGGCTCCATCGATCTTGGTCGCGATCGTAGAGCCACAGCGCGGCGCGTACGGGCACTCCGGCAGCGTCGGCCGCTGCCACGAGGCGTCGGCCCGCGTCGATTCGCTCCTTCACCAGTGCTGCTTCACCCATGGGAGGATCCCGTCGCTCTCGTCGTCGATCGAGGTCAAGAACTCGAACACCGTGTCCGCGTCCACGCCGTGAGCATGGCGCTCTTGCTCGCTCCAGCGGTTGACCACTGTCCACGACGCGTCGAGGCCGGGCTTTGCAACACGATCTTCTTCGAGGGCTTCGAGGAGATAGGCGTGGCGCATGAGGCTCGCTAGATCGTGCGTGTGGTAGTCCTGAATCTGGCGGTGGTGGACGAGGGTCTCGACTGGCAGCGCTTCGACGATCACGACCTTGAGCGCGCATTCGAGTGCGTATCCGCCCAGGTAGTACGCGCCGTCGAGCAGTCCTGCGGCGAACAGCACACGCGCTTCCTTGATGCGAATGTCTGCGAGGTGCTCGAAGTCCGCCCTCGATGTCCCGGCCCAACTCATGCTGCCGGACGCTAGCACCTTCCCTGCGCATCACGTGAACCACGCTGCCCATTTCGCTCGCGCGCGCGAGGTGGGACGCTGAGGAGATGGACTTCGAGCAGGTCCCCGATCCCACGCTCTACGCGGTGCCGTTCTTCCTCGCGGCGCTGCTCGCCGAGGTGTGGCTGATCGCGCGCCTGCGTCGCGCAGGTCGGGACGTGCTCGGCTACGTCGATCACAAGGACACGTTCGCGAGCCTCGCGATGGGCGTGGGCTCGCTGCTCTTCGTCACGCTGATCAACTGGGGCGTGTACGAGCTCGCCTGTCTGCTCGAGCCTCACCGCGTGCTCTCGCTGCCGCTCGACTCGGTGGAGGGCAGCGTGCTCACGTGGACGATCGCGATCGTGGGCTGGGACTTCCTCTACTACTGGCATCACCGCATCGAGCACGAGGTGCGCCTCTTCTGGGCGTGCCACGTGAACCATCACTCGAGCGAGAAGTACAACCTCTCGACGGCGCTGCGTCAGCCGTGGACGCCGTTCATGTCGTTCGTGCTCTACCCATGGCTCGCGCTGATCGGCGTGCCGCCGTGGATGATCCTCGTCTCGGGCGGCCTGAACCTCGTCTACCAGTTCTGGGTGCACACCGAGGCGATCGGGAAGATGCCGCGCTGGTTCGAGTGGACGTTCAACACGCCCTCGCACCACCGCGTGCACCACGGCTCGAACGGGCCGTACCTCGACAAGAACTACGGCGGCATCTTCATCGTGTGGGATCGCCTCTTCGGCAGCTTCGCGCCGGAAGAAGAGCGCGTCGTGTACGGCCTCACGAAGAACATCACGTCGTACAACCCGCTCGTGATCGCGACGCACGAGTACGTCGCGATCGCCAAGGACGTCGCCCGATCGCGCAGCGTCCGCGAGGTGATCGGCTACGTGCTCGGTCGGCCGGGCTGGGCGCCGAAGAAACCGAGCTGAGCGCGAGGGAGGTTGTCGCGATCGGCCCGTACCAAGGCCCCGCATGACGACTCCGTGGCGCAACGATCCCGATCTGGCCGGCAAGCTCCATCCGCAGAGCCCCGATGATCTGCAGGTGCTCGTGCACGACGGCGAGCCGCGCCGCACGCAGCGAAACCCCGAGGGCTGCTGGGTGAAGATCACGGGGACCGCGGGCGCGCTGCGCTCGCCGGTCATGCCGAAGGGCCCGCCGGGGCCCGCGCTCGCGAGCGCGGTCACGTGGCTCGAGCGCACGATCTACACGGGTCAGCTGCTCAACGCGCCGCACCAGCTGAGCACCGTCGCGCAAGGCGCCACCGTCCGCTTCGTGCACGCGCCGGGCATCCCGAACCCGCTGATGATCACGGCCGCGTACGAGAGCGAGCGACCGCGCTGGGCCTTCACGCCGTGCGACGCGTGCGGCGCCGATCAAGCGCTCGACGCGCCCACGACGATGGCGCGGACGCGCTTTCCCGACGCGCCGCCGGGCGCCGTGCCCGTGGCCTTCAGCGCGATCTGTCCGTGCGGCGGCACGATGATGCTCGCGCAGGTCGAGGGCGCAGCGCCGTCGCTGCCGCCGTCGAGTCCGTCCATGCGTCCGCAGGGCGCGTTCGGCGCCTCGGGTCCCACGGGCGGTTCGTTCGCGCCGCCGGCCCACGCTCCCGTGCAGCCTGCGACGCCGACGAACGGCTCGAGCGGCGGCAAGATCCTCCTCTTCTCCGCGCTGGGCTGCCTCGGCCTCGTCTCGATGTGCTGCCTCAGCGGCGTCGGCGGCTTCTTCTACACGCGCTCGAGCTACGCGGACCTCGGTCGCGTCCACGCCGAGACGTTCCTCGGCAGCGTGCGTGATCGGCAGTGGTCGACCGCGCTCGCGGCCGCCGAGTACCAGGGCTCGTACTCGTACTCGACCGAGACGCCCTCGAGCTTCAGCGCGTGCATCGAGGGCACGCCGCTCTTCGAGATGACGTCCTACGAGTGCCCGAGCGCGAGCGGCGAGTGGCCGCTCGACGACGGCGCCGAGGTCACGTGCAACGTGATCACGCCGCGCGGCGCGACGGAGATCACCATCACCGTCAACAACACCGAAGACCGCCCCTACCTCGGCTACGTCTGGTTCTCACCGGACGCGACGCTCGGCCCCTCGTGGCGCGGCGACGACTGCGCCCGCTGGTCCGGCCGCGAGTACTACCGCGACCCTCCCGCCGGCCGCGTGCGGCCCTAGCGGATCAGTTCTCCTTGGCGGCGGCGCCTTCGACCTCGGCCTTGACCTTCTCCATGTCGAGCTTGCGCGCCTCGTCGACGAGCTGCGCGAACGCCTTCTTCGGGAGGGCGCCTTCGTCGCGGAAGACGAGGATGCCGTCGCGGAAGACCATGAGCGTCGGCACGGCGCGGATCTCGAGGGCCTGCGCGAGCTCGGGCTGCTCGTCGGTGCAGATCTTCCCGAAGACCACGTCGAGGTTGTCCTGCGAGACCTGCTCGAAGATCGGCGCGAACGTGCGGCACGGCATGCAGCGCGTGCCCCAGAAGTCGAGCACCACGATGCCCGGCTTGTCGATCGTGCCCTGGAAGTTGTCGACCGTGATCGTCTGGGTGCTCATGACGACCCGATATGAGGCCTCCCCGCGACGGACACAAGTCGGAGGCCTCGCCGACCCGCGAGGTCGCCGTCTCGCGTGCGGCATGCCGCGTGCTGACGCGGCCGGATGCGCTCGGCTCTGTGTCAGTGGGTGCCGGTCCTCGGCTCGCTCCTTCTCACCTTCCCTCTGGGTCTCACCGGGTGCTCCTGCGGTGACACGCACGTGCGCGAAGACGCGGGCGGGCTGGTGACCGACTCCGATCTGCTCGTCGATGCGAGCGGCCCGAGCGACTACCTCTGCGAGTGCTGCGTGGGCGTCACGCGCCTCGTCGCGAACGCGAGCCAGTGCCCAGCGGCCTGCGCGGGCCTCTGCGAGGGGGTCGACGCGGGCACGCCGATCGACGCCGATCCGGGCACGTGCGGCGAGCGCGCCGTCGAGGTCGTGTGCTTCGATCACATCCGCGCGGGCGAGGTCTCGAGCCTCGAGGTGACGCTCCAGCCGCGCGAGGACGACTGCTTCTGCGGCCAGGAGATCGCGTGCGAGCAGGTGCGCATCCTCGGCGTCGATCCGGTCGTCGCGCTCGAGAGCGAGCTCTGCCCGGAGACGCCGATCTGTCGCGCCTGTGAGAGCCCGCCCGTCTCGACCTGCGCGCTCGAGCCGCTGCCCGAGGGCCTCACGCGCGTGCGCATCAACGACCAGGACGCGATGGATCTGTTCGTGACGCCGCCCGACGTGATGCCCGAGCGCGCGGCGGTCTGCGTGCGCACCGCGCAGATCGACTCGTGCGGCGCGATCTGGGATCCCACGGGCTTCGAGTCGGATCGCGCCTGCCACCCGAGCTGGGTGCCCACGGGCACGCGCGTGACGATCGACGTCCAGGAGTCGTGCGGCGGCTGCATGCAGATCGGCCCCTGCGAGGTCGTCGTGCTCGACGACACGATCCGTGTGCGCCCCACGCGCCTCCCGAACGCGTGCGACATCGCGTGCGATCCGTCGTGCCGCCACGACGTGCACACGTGCGTGACGCCGCCGCTCGAAGACGGCCGCTACACGGTCGTCGTCGAGGGCCTCGTGGTCACCGACGACGGCCCGCCGAGCACCATCGACGTCTCGCCGAGCGGCGGCGTCGCCGTCGAGACCTGCCGCGGCTCGCGCACCTGATCTTCGCGACGCGCGCGCATCGAGGCATCCTCGCTGAGTGCATCGTGCTGCGATGATGGGGCTCGCGATCGGACTCCTCCTCGGAGGCTGCTACCGCACGCACGTGCGCGGCGAAGACGCTGGAGGCGATGCGGCGCGGTCGTGTGCACGAAGAAGAGCACGGCTTCTTCCAGGTCGCCGGAACGGTCCTCAGCAAGACGGCGAAGACGAAGCTCGCGAGCAAGTACCGAAGAGAGCGAGAGAAGATCCTCGCGCAGCTCGCAGACGACTGACGCCTATCGACTGCGATCAAGCCATCAGCCGTCGGTCGGCTCCCAGCCCCAGAAGATCTCGGAGACGACTTGCGTGCTGGCCCACGGCGCGTACCCCGCTCCGTCGACGCGGGTCGGACGGGTCATGCCCGTGAGCGCGATGATGACGAGATGGTGAAACTCGTCGTCATCTGGAAACGCCGTGTCGAGGTCGAATCGGGCCACGTGCTGCTCGCCCTGTGGGACGCGCGTCGCAATCCGATGATGGGGCCCGAGGGTCCAGGGTTCCATGTCTCGGAAGGCGAGCACGACGACCTCGTCGGCGTTCTCTGAGGCGGGCTCACACCGACTCCGGGGAGTCGATGCCTGAATGCGCAACACCATCGGCGTGGGCACTTCGAGCACGTCCTCTCCTCCCGTCCAGCGAGGGAAGTAGCGCTCGCCCCATTCCGGATGGGTCACGAACGTGCGGTACGCAGAGGTCGCGTGTCCCGACATCGTGGTGCCTTGCTCCATCTCCATCAGATCCAGGACAGGCGCCGCGAGCGTTCCATTCGCAATGGTGAATGTCGGCCCGATGTAGAGCCGATATCCGCCGTTTCGATGGATGTAGTTGAGCACGTCGACGCGATTCAGGCCGGGATCGAGCGAGTCGGGTGGGATGGAGATGTCCACCTCTGCCTGCCCATCGACCAGGGGAACGTCGCCCGTCGTCGCGGACAGCGACTGGAGGTCGAATGAGCGCATCTCCGCGTTGATCAGTACGGCGACTGTGATCGCCGTCGTCGTGTCCTCCGAGCCCACGGCAAATCGGATGCGGAACGGTGCGTCGCCCCCATCCTCGACGGCATACACGGCCTCCAGTCCGACTTGATTGGGCAGGATGATCCGTGACGTGAACGCGGATCCGTCGGGTCGAGGAGGCACTGGACCTGCGTGGCTCCAGTCTGGTGTCTCGCCGATGGAGAATGGCGACCACTCGCCAGCTTCGACCTCGATGGTGCAGTCGGGACTTGGTGTAGTGGATGGAACTTCCGGGTCGCAGCCCGAGACCCCGATGACCATCAACGACACCCACGCGGCACGCACCATGTGCTGCATGCTTCGGGTTCTTCGGGCGGTTGCCAAGCCGAGGGACATCGCGAAGACGTCTGTCGCGTCGTAGCTCGCCGGTTGCGCACCGTATGTATTCTCCGCAGAATACATACGGATGACCCGACCCGCAGAACCGACGCTGGAGCCCGGTCGCGTCTATCGAACGCGAGAGCTCGCGCGGTGGGGTGCGAACCCAACGCGCCTCGCGCAGCGGCTCGTTCGTGATGGACGCCTCGAGCGGCTGGGGCACGGACTCTTCTTCCAGCCGAGGCAGAGCCGGTTCGGGAAGGTCCCGCCCACCGACGACGAGCTGATGCGTGCGTTTCTGGGTGGCACCGCGTTCGTGTTCACCGGATCGGAGCACTGGAACGCGCTCGGTCTCGGCTCGACCGCCGTGCAGGCGGTCACCTCCGTGTACAACACGAAGCGGACCGAAGTGGTGACCCTCGGAGGCCGTCGCTTCGCGCTGCGCCGCGTCGCCTTTCCGACGGATCCGCCACCCGAGTGGTACGTGGTCGACCTCCTGGAGCACTCGAGAGAGGCTGGCGTCTCGCGCGCCGAGGTCGGTCGTCAGCTCGGGAGGGCGCTCTCGAAGGGTCTGTTCGATGCGTCGACGCTCGACGCGATGGCGTCGAGCTACGGGACACAGTCCACGCGTGACCTGCTGCGAGCAGCTCGCCGATGAGCCTCGTTCACGACGACGGTGGCTTCGAGGATCTCCTCGCGATCGTTGCAGCCGACCGGAAGGTGCCGGTCGCGCTCGTCGAGAAGGACTACTGGGTCACCCACACGCTGTGGGCACTGAAGCACGCTGGTCTCGAGCTCTGGTTCAAGGGCGGGACATCCCTCTCGAAAGGCTTCGATCTCATCGAGCGGTTCTCGGAGGATCTCGACCTTCGTATCGAGCCGGGCGCGATCGGAGGGCTCGCGCCGATCACGAGTTGGAAGAGCGAGGGCACGAAGGCCGTGCGCGCGCGGCGCGAGTACTTCACGACGCTCGCGACGAAGATCGCTGTGCCCGGCGCTCGCGTGGAGGTCGACGAGACGGCCATCGATGATCGCTGGTTCAGCGTGCAGCTCCGCGTTTCGTATCCTGGTCGCCATCTCGCGCAGCTGGGTCCATTCGTCCCGTTCGTTCGACTCGAGCTCGGCAATGCGCGCGTGACGCCGTTCGTCGAGCGGGACATGACCTCGTTCGTCCACGAGCACCTCACACGGATCGGTCAACTCGGCGGGCTCACCGACAACCAGCCCAAGGCCATCCGATGCGTGCACCCGCTCGTGACGCTGATCGAGAAGCTCGATGCGATCGAACGGCGACACGAGAAAGGGAAGGAGCCGTCTTCGTACGTCCGTCACTACGAAGACGCGGCGAGGATCGTTCGCTCCGTTCGTTCACTCGATCCGCTCGTGGGCTACGAGGACGTCTCGCTGCTCGTGGAGGAGATGCTGCGCGAGAAGCAGATCGCCGAGCGCCCTTCGACGACGGCACCCGGCCTCACGCCGACGGCCAGTGACCGATGGGAGACCGTGCGGAAGGCGCACGACGCGATCGGTCCGATGTTCTGGGGGCCGCGAACGTCGCTCGAGGCTTGCTGCGAGGTGATCCGACAGTGGATCGCCGACGAGCTGGGCTAGCGCTGTTCAGCGGCAGTCGCTGCGGACGTCGTCGACGTCTCTTCGGTCGTAGCCGTCGGGGGCCATGCGGACGTAGCGCTCGGCGAGGGCGCAGCCTTCGGCGTTCGAGCCGAGGGACATCGCGAGGCGCGCGATCGCCTCGGCCGGCGTGTCCGTGCCGCGGGCGGCCTCTTGGAGGGCGGCGCGCTGGGCGTCGCGGTCGCGGCTCGCGATGAGCGCGCGGAGGAGGTGCGCGGTGGCGCAGCGGGGGTCGGCGGCGATGGCCTGGTCGGCGAGCTGCTGCGGGTTTCCGTAGCGGCTCTCCTCGTACGCGAGCATGCCGCGCAAGGCCGCGAGGCGCGCTTGGAGCGAGGCGGAGCGCACGCTGCGGGCGGCGCGATCGAGGAGCTCGGCGGTCGTCGAGAAGTGACCGTCCACGTACGCCACGTACGCGCGCACGTAGAGCGCTTCGCCGTTCTCGGGGGAGAGCGAGAGCACGCGGCGCGCGGTGTCGTCGGCGGCGTTCGTCTCCTCGGCCTGGAGCTGCAGGCGCGAGAGCGAGATCATCAGCGCGACGTCGTTGCGGTGCGTGCGGAGGAAGCCGCGCACGGCGTCCACGTCGAGCTGGCCGTGGCCCGACGCGACGGCCAGATCCGCGCGCATGCGAGAGAGCTGCGGCTCGGGTGCGCCCGCGCCGCGCGCCGCCTCGAGCAGCTGCGTGGCGCGCGGGAGATCGGCCGCGTCGAGGGCGGTGCGCACCGCGCACATCGTGGCGGCGAAGCGCTGCGGATCGAGGCGCTGCGCCGTGGCGCAGGCCTGCTGCTCGGTCGCTCGATCTCCCGCGAGGCGCGCGACCTCGACGAGGTCGAGCTGCACCTCGGGATCTTCGGGCGCTGCGAGGCCGGCGGTTCGCGCGGCGACGAGCGCGCTCGCGGGATCACCTTCGCGCGCACGCACGAGCGCCGAGAGCGCCTGGAGGCGCGCGTCGTCGGGGTGGGCACGGAGGGCGGGATCGATCGCAGCGCGCGCGGCGCGCACGTCGTCGCTCGCGAGCACGGCGTGCGCGAGCGCGGAGGCGACCGACGGATCCGTGGGCGCCGAGCGCGCGCCGATCTCGAGCGCGGAGCGCGCCTCCACGTCGCGACCGAGACGGCTGAGGAGACGCGCGCGGCGGAGCGACGCCTCGACGGCGATCGTGGGATCGGCAGAGGCGCCCGTGTAGCGGAGGAGCGCGCCCTGCGTGTCGCCCTGCGCCTCGAGCACACGGCCTCGCGCGAGCTCCGTGCGCGCGCCGGGAGGGAGGAGCCGGAGCGCAGCGTCGGCGGCCGCGAAGTCGCGACGCTCGAGCGCGATCGCCACGAGCACCTCGGCGCGGCGCGACGGGTTCGGCGGGTTCGGCGTGAAGCGCGCCGAGATCTCCTGCGCAGAGGCCGCGTCGCCCGCGAGCACGAGGCCCTCGAGCGCGCGCAGCATCAGCGTCTCGTCGGCGCGCGGCGCGATCTGCGCAGCAGCGCGGTGCTCGGCGGCTGCGGTGGCCATGTCACCGCGGAGCTGCGCCGCGCGACCGCGGAGGTGGTGGGCCCACGCCTCTTCGTCGTTGGTCGCGCGCTCCGCGAGCGCGCCGAGCACGACGCTGGCCTCGGTGTCCGCGGACGTGAGGTCAGCGCGAGCGAGCGCGAGCTCGGAGCGCACGACGCGCGCGCACGGACGCGCGTCGGCGTCGGCGAGACCTCGGAGCGTGGTGTCCGCGCTCACCGCGTCGCCCGCGAGGATCGCGGTGTGGGCGAGCAAGCACGCGTGACGCGCGCCCGTCTGCCGGAAGCCCCACGCCTGACCGGCGGCCGCTTGAGCCTCTTGGAAGCGGCCCATCTGCGCGAGCGCGAGCGCGCGGGCGCGGGCTCCTTCGGCCAGCGTGACGCCGCTCGCCTCGAGGGCCTCGAGCATGATCAGCGCCTCGGTCGCTTGTCCGCGCGAGACCGCGAGCAGGCTGCGCGCGACGCTCGTCTCGGGGCTCGGCGACGCGCTCGCGAGCAGGTCTTCGGCGGCTTGTCCGCGATCTTCACCGAGCTCGACCGTGGCCGTGGCGAAGAGGCGCGCGCGCACGGGAGGCACGCTCTCGGTGGCGGTCAGCGCGCGCACGAGATCGGCCTCGGTGCCGCTGTCCGACGCGAGCGCCAGGGCCTCGTCGCGCTCGCGGCCGCCGAGCCAGCGCATGATCGCGACGACGAGGGCGATCGCGACGACGCCGCTCAGCGCGAGCGCGACGGTGAACTGCGTGAGACGGATGCGCTGCGTGGCCTCGCCGCGCGTGCCGGGCGCGCGCAGCGTGGGACGCGTGACGGGCTCGGGCGCACCGGGCTGACGCCCGCCGTGGTGCGGCTGGCCCACGGCCGCGTAGCCCTGCTGCACGTTTGCAGCATGGGGCTGCGCCTGTGCAGCACCGAGCGGGCCCGGCATCGGGGCGTACGGGTTCAGAGCGCCATAGCCCGAGGCCACGGGCGCGACGACGACGGGCGCAGGACGATCGCCCATCGAGCCCAGGCGCGGCGGCGGGCTCGCGCTGGGGATGGCGGCCTTGTTCTGCCAGTTGACCGGAGTGGGCGTGGTGCTCATCAGCGGCGGGCCGGCGCCTGCGCTGCGGCCCATCGCGCCGCGCTCGCTGGTGATCGCGACGTTGTCGGCGGAGATCGGTGAGAGCAGCGCTCCCGCGGGCGTGGGCGTGGGGCTCGTGATGATCGTCGGGGGCGAGATCATCGGGTCTTCGGAGCGCATCGCAGGACGCGTGGTCTCGTCGAGGCCGATGTCCCCGGGAGAGCCAACACCGCGGAGCGGTGCGACCGCAGGAGAGCCGAGCGGGCGCGGTGCGGCGAGGGCGCTCGCGACGCCTTGCGGACGCGGCGCGAGCGCGCGCGGCGCGGCGTTCGGTGGTGGCGGCGCAGACGAAGGCACCGCGCGAGGCTTGGCGCCGGGCGGCGGTGCAGCGGGAGGGATCGAGCGCGGCTTGGCGCTCGCAGGCGCCGACGCGACGGGCGGACGCGCGAGGCTCGGCGCAGGCGCCACGGGGCTCGTGAGGCCCATCAACGTCGAGGTGCGCTGCGGCGGCCGCGGCGTGGGGCGCGCGATGGACGTGATCGAATTCGCATCCTCCGCACCGCTCGGCGCGCGCGGCGACGCGACGGCGCCTGGTGAGGTAGAGCCCGTGCGCGGCGGCGGAGGCGGCACGGACCTCGGGCGCTCGGGCGCGGCAGGACGCACGACGACCTGGGGAGCGCTCGGCGGTCCGTCGTCGAGATCTTCGATCGAGATCTCACCGGTGCGCTCGTCGAGCGTCTCGTCGCCCGTGCGCGGGATCTCCATCGAGGCAGGGCGCGCGAGCGGCGGAAGTGCGCTCACCGGCGCGGCGACCGGCGTCGGCGCGGGACGGCGTCCCGTGGACGCGTCTTGGTCGACGTCGAGCTCGACGGACACGCTCTCCATCGAGGGCGGGTTCTGCGCGGGCATGCGCGAGGTCACGCCCGCCGCGGGCCGCGGGATCTGGAGCAGCGCAGACGCCTTCTTCGGCGCGGCGCGCTCGAGCAGCGCGCGGAGGCTCGCCGAGGGCGACGCCGACGGCGCGTCCTCGAGGTACTCCGGCATCGTCATCTCGGTCGTCGCTGGCTCGCTCGAGGCCATCCAGCGCTCGACCGTGGAGCTCATCGGCGCGGCGACCTCGGAGTCGGCCTCGAGCAAGAGATCACGCGCGGCCTCGTCGTCGGGATCGAGCTCCACCGCGCGGCGCAGCGACGCGCGCGCAGGCTCGAGCTGTCGATCGCGCAGGTACGCCTCGCCCAGCAGGCGATGCGCGGCGGACTCTTCGGGTCGCTCGCGGACGAGCGCGAGCATCTCGACCCGCGCCTCGTCGTTCCGCTCGGCGGCGAGCAGCGCCTCACCGAGGAGGAGGCGCCCCTCGGGGTGCTTGTCGGACTCGAGCACGAGGCGCCGCGCGCCGCGGATCGCGTCGTCGTAGCGCCGCTCGGCGATCGCCTGCTTGAGCGCAGCGAGCTGATCTTTCGCGGGCTCCGGCATGCAGACGCGAGCGTATCGGATCCGCTCGACGCTCCGAAAGGAAAGAGCCTTTCAGCTCGCGCGCTTCGCTGCTTCGAGGGCGCTCGCGAGGTCTGCGCGCAGATCGCCTTCGTCTTCGAGGCCGACCGAGATGCGGATGAAGCCGTCGGTGATGCCGAGGATCGCGCGCTGCGCTGCGGGGATCGCGCCGTGCGTCATCACCGCGGGGAGCTCGATCAGCGACTCGACGCCGCCGAGGCTCTCGGCGCACGCGAAGATCGACACCGTCTCGAGCAGGGCTCGGGCTGCTTGGCCGCCTCCCCGGACGACGAACGAGATCATGCCGCCCGGGCCCTTCATCTGCGTCCTTCCGAGCGCGTGCTGCGGGTGCGACGGCAGGCCCGGGTAGATCACCTTCTCCACCTGCGGGTGGCCCTCGAGCCATCGCGCGATCGCGCCCGCGCTCTTCACGTGACGCTCCATGCGCACGGGCAAGGTCTTGAGGCCGCGCAGCACGAGGTAGCAGTCGAAGGGCGAGGGGACCGCGCCCATCGCGTTCTGGAGGAAGCGGAGCTTGGCGTTCCACGCGTCGTCGCTCGTCACGATGCAGCCGCCGACGACGTCCGAGTGGCCGTTCAGGTACTTCGTCATCGAGTGCACGACGAGCGTGGCGCCGAGCTCGAGGGGGCGCTGGAGGCACGGCGTGGCGAACGTGTTGTCGACGACCAGCGGAACGTTCTTCGCCTTGCAGGAATGGGCGATCGCCGCGATGTCGATCAGCTTGAGCATCGGGTTCGTGGGCGTCTCGATCCACACGAGCTTGGTCTCGGGGCGGAACGCAGCGTCGATGCGCGAGGGCTCGGTGAGATCGACGAGCGTCGTCACGATGCCCATCGGCTTCATGACCTTGTCGAGGATGCGGAAGGTGCCGCCGTAGAGATCGTCGCCCGCGATCACGTGATCGCCGGGGCGCAGCACGTGCAGCATCGTCGTCATCGCCGCGCAGCCGGACGCGAACGCGAGGCCGTGCTTGCCGCCCTCGAGCGACGCGAGGCAGTGCTCGAGCGTGCGGCGTGTGGGGTTGTCGGTGCGCGCGTACTCGTAGCCCTTGTGCACGCCGGGGCCGTCCTGCGCGAAGGTGCTCGCGAGCACGATCGGCGTCATCACCGCGCCCGACACGGGATCGGGCGACTGCCCTCCGTGGATCGCGAGGGTGTCGAGGTGGAGCTTCGTGTCGGCGCTCTTCATGCGCGAGCCCGCTACCAGCGCCCGCGACGCCGAGCAACGGGCCTGCGCGCCGATCCACGGGGTCCGCGGCTTTCGCGCGATGCCGAGGCCGTCATGGTAGAAGGGCTCATCGCTTGCTCACCCGGCGGCGCTCCATCGAGCGTGGCCGGACAGGACCTCAAGGAGCCCTCCCATGCGCTCGACGACGCTGACCCTCCTCCTCGTGCTCTCGGCCGCCCTCGCGCTCTTCGCGGGCGCTTGCAACAACACCACGCCGCCGCGCCTCTACGCCACGATGGCCTGGAAGATGCGCTGCCCCGACGCGACGGACTTCCTGCCGCCGGCGAACTGCGCGATGGGCTGCACCGAGGGCATGGATCGCCTGATCGACAACTTCGCGGGCGTCGATGGCACGTCGGTCACGTGCAACGTCACGCAGACCGCCACGTCGCGGATCCTCAACTTCCGCCTCGGCAACCCCGCCGGGCAGTCGGTCTCGTTCCAGAACGTCGCGGTCCCGCTCGGCGGTGGCTCGGCGCTGAGCGGCACCGTGCGCTTCCGCGAGGACAACGAGTACACGGGCGTCGCGGGCGCGACCGTGCCGTCGAACTCGCAGCCCTGCCAGATCTCGAACGTCACGTTCTTCGCCGAAGAAGAGAGCGGCGACCCGACGATCCGCGGCTACGTGGTGTGTGACCTCATGCGCGCCGACGCCGACATGCGCATCTGCCGTGGTCTCTCGATGCCCGGCGGCTCGGCCGTGGCGATGGATCCCGCGGAGTTCACGATCTACGGCTGCCCCGGGCTAGTTCTCTGAGGGTCCGAGCGGACCCTCCCCCGGAACGGGGCCCCCTCCCGCTCCGGCCGCCGAAGCGGCCGCTGCGCGCGGGGCCCCAGCCCCGCTTG
>CAZCVE010000101.1:0-21330 GCA_964502175.1 uncultured Sandaracinaceae bacterium | reverse complement strand
CAGAGTGCGCGGTCACGAGCAAGCTACGCGAGGGTGGGATGGCCGAACGGGTACGCCGCGCGGGCCATGGGACGTCTAGGTCGCAACCCAACAGATCCAGTGGATAGAGACCCAACGGGTCTGAGGGAATCGCGCCAAACGCGTCTTCACTACCGGAGCCTCGAACGCGCTCCAGCATGGTTGGATCCTTGAGTCAGTGCCACCGCACGGGTCGGCTCTGGCAGTTTGTCGGAGCCGCGGCGACTGTTTGTGCGACGCTATTTGGTGTGGACTGCGGGGGTTCGGCTCCTGCGGAGTCGTGTGCAGATGCGAGGGTTCGAGACTTCGCGACGAACCACGAAGCGTTCTGCTTGAGACTCGCGGCGTCCGACGTTCGTCTCAATGACCACACCGCCCTCGTGTGTGGCCGCCTAATAGTGAGCCCTGCCGAGGGTTGTGCCCTGACGTCGCTGCACGATGATCGTGGCTCCATCGGACCTGACTGGTTCGCGACCATCTGTGTGCGACCGACTGCCGATGGTGAGAGAACGGCGTGGGTGCGAGAAACCACTTGTGAGTGGAGGGAGTAGATGGAGGAGTCAGGGGGCGGTGTCAGATCCACCCGCGGGCGCTTGAGCGCAACGGTTGGGGTCACTCTCGGCCTTGCAACTACCCGTGATCATTGAGCGCCTGCTGCCGTGATGACGCGATGCCTTCGGGCTCGCGGTAGCCTGTCGCTCACCCCGTCCCTCTCCCGCAGGCGGGAGAGGGGGATTTCGGCGCGGCGGCAGGATGCTTCGATTGGTGTTGGAGGGGCCGTTCGCGGCTTGTTGGCGCGACCTGCCTGAGCACCGCCGACCCACCCCCGCCCCTCCCGCTGGCGGGAGGGGTGCCTGTGCGACGTGACGGGTCGCGTGTCGGAGCGTGCTGCTGGAGTGGCGCTGTCCGAGGTGGTGATGGACTCAGCGGAGGCCGCGCTTCGCTTCTCGCACTTCGCGCTTCCACATCTTCTTGTGCACGGCCGCGCGGCGCTTCTCCACGGCGGCGTCGGACGGCTTGCGGCCGACCAGCGCGGCTTGCTCCTTGTGGTGCTCGTCCTCGACCTGCACGTCCGCGCCGAGCTCGAAGATCGCCAGCTCCCGACGGCCGCGATCGCCCAGCCGGATCGGCATCACCGCCGCGCCGATGCCCGCGCCCACGTAGACAGCGCCCTCGATCTCCTTTCGGCCGTCGAGCGCGCGCGTGCCGTAGAGACCGTGCACGTACTTGTGGCCGACGAGCTTGCCGAGGGCGAGCTCGTGGAGACGCGCGAGCGTCACCTGACCCGCGTGCGTGTGGCCCGAGAAGACGAGCGGGACGCCGCGATCCCACAGGCCGTCGGCCTCCTCCGCGATGTGCGAGAGACCGATCGAGGCGACCTCGCGGTTCAAGCCTCGCACCGCGCGCTCGCGATCCGCGTGGCCCGTGTACGCGTCGTCGAGGCCGACGATCTGCAGACGCTCGCCGCGGATCGTGCGCTCCGTCCACGCGTTGCTCAGCACCTCGACGTTCGCGCGACGCAGCGCGCCGGCGACCTCGTCTGCGCCGGACCAGTAGTCGTGGTTGCCGAGCACGCCGATGACCGGAGCCTTCAGGCGGCGGAGCTCCGACACGAGCTGATCGAGGAACATCTGCGAGTGACAGACGAAGTCCCCCGTGATCACCACGAGGTCCGGCTCCTGCGCGTTCGTGAGATCGATCGCGGCCTGCTGCACGGCGTGGGGCGTGACGCGCCCGAAGTGGAGGTCCGTGAGGTGCGCGATGCGCACGTGACCGAGCTGCTCGGCGTGCCGCGCGCCGCCGGCGAAGCGCCGCAGCTCGATCGACGGCGTCTTCGCACCGGATCGGGGAGGAAGGTCGCTCAGGTGCACGGGCGGGCAGCGTAGAGCCACACCGCGACCCGGCAAGGAGGCCGTAGCGCCCGCACGGGTTGGGGGAGCGTCTCTCTCAGCCCGAAGGGCTTGCATCGTGGAGCGATGCCCTACTGCCCCTGACTTCAGTCAGTGGGCACCCCGATCGCCACTTCTCTGAGCCGCGGCCCGGGTGGAGATCGTTGAACGCGGCCCTCCTCGCAGGCGACCATGGGCGCATGGCGTTCTCCTCAGTCGGCATCGTGGGCTCGGGCCCGCTCGGTTGCTCGATCGCGATCGCCATCGCGCGCACCGACACGCCCACCCTGCTCGTGCGGGCAGCGCGCGGCGCGGATGCGCTCGCCTCGAGGCGCATCGAGTCGCGTCTCCGCTTCTTCCGCGACGCCGAAGAGATGACCGACCGCGAGGTGGAGCGCGCACGCGAGAGCATCCGACTCGTCGACGATCTCGCGCAGCTCTCTGCCTGCGATCTCGTGATCGAGTCCGTCGCTGGCGACGAGCGCGCACGACGCGCGATGCTCGCGACGCTCGAGGCGCGCCTGTCGCCCGGCGCGGTGCTCGCGAGCAACAGCCCCACCGAGGGCCTCTCGCGGATCGCCGAGGTGCTGCGGCGTCGCGATCAATTCGTGGGCCTGCACTTCTTCACGGGATCGCGCGACGAGCGGGCCGAAGCACGCGGGATCTCGATGAAGCGCGTGGTGGAGCTGGGCCTCCTCGCGGACACCGCGCCGGGCGTGGCCGTCGCGTGCAAGGCCTTCGCGCAGGGCCTGGGCACCACGACGATCGAGCGATCGACGGGCGTCGTGCACGTCGGCTACCGCGAGTTCCTCTCGGAAGCGGGCACCGCGACCACGAGCGCGTGATCGAACGCGCGCGTCGCGTTGACGCACACGCACCTGCTTCGTAGAGTCGCGCCCCGTGCCGAGGCCCGGACGAGACTCACGACTTTCGATCGACGTGAGTCCGCCACCCGCTTCGTGCACCCGACGCGTGCGAATGCCCCTTCGGGGTCGCCGCGCGCCGGACCCTCACCACGGAGCCGCCCCGAGGCGGTCGCCGACCATGGAGAAGCACGCATGAACGCCCGTCGTACCAAGTACATCTTCGTGACCGGCGGTGTCGTCAGCTCCATCGGCAAGGGCCTGGCGGCCGCGTCGATCGCCGCGCTGCTCGAGGCGCGCGGCCTCAAGGTCACGAACGTCAAGCTCGACCCGTACATCAACGTCGACCCGGGCACGATGTCGCCGTTCCAGCACGGCGAGGTCTTCGTGACCGACGACGGCGCGGAGACCGATCTCGATCTCGGTCACTACGAGCGCTTCACGCAGGCGCGCATGACCCGCGCGAACAACTTCACGAGCGGCAAGGTCTACGACGCCGTCATCAGCAAGGAACGACGCGGCGAGTACCTCGGCGCGACGATCCAGGTGATCCCGCACATCACCGACGAGATCAAAGCGCGCATCGCCGACGTCGCGCAGCGCGCGGACGTCGCGATCATCGAGATCGGCGGCACGGTCGGCGACATCGAGTCGCTGCCGTTCCTCGAGGCCGTGCGCCAGCTCCGCCACGAGCTCGGGCCGCAGAACTCGGTGAGCGTGCACGTGACGCTCGTGCCGTGGATCGCGGCGGCGGGCGAGCTCAAGACCAAGCCCACGCAGCACTCGGTGAAGGAGCTGCTCGGCCTCGGCATCCAGCCCGAGATCCTGATCTGCCGCACGGAGAAGCCCCTCCCGCGCAGCGTGAAGGAGAAGATCGCGCACTTCTGCAACCTGCCGGTGAACGCCGTGATCGCGGCGCCGGACGTGAGCGTGATCTACGAGCTGCCGATCGCGCTCCACAGCGAGCGCTGCGACGAGCAGGTCGCCGAGAAGCTCAACATCTGGTCGCGACCGCCCGATCTCTCGGCGTGGCAGCACGTGGTCGACACCGTGAAGAGCCCGCCCAAGGGCGCGGTCTCGATCGCGCTGGTCGGCAAGTACGTGCACCTGCGCGACAGCTACAAGTCGCTCCACGAGGCGCTCGTGCACGGCGCGATCGCGAACGGTGCGAAGATCGAGATGAAGTACGTCGACAGCGAGAACCTCGACGCCACGAACGTCGAGCGCGAGCTCGCGGGCTTCGATGCGATCCTCGTGCCCGGCGGCTTCGGTGGGCGCGGCGCCGAGGGGAAGATCCAGGCGATCAAGTTCGCGCGCGAGCGCGGCGTGCCGTTCTTCGGCATCTGCCTGGGCCTCCAGATGGCCGTGATCGAGTACGCGCGTCACGAGTGCGGCATCGCCGAGGCCAGCTCCACCGAGTTCGATCCCAACTGCCCCGAGCCGCTCATCGATCTCATGCCCGATCAGCGCGGCGTGAAGGGCAAGGGCGGCACGATGCGCCTCGGCGCCTACCGCTGCGCGCTCAAGGAAGGCAGCCTCGCGGCGAGCATCTACGGCGCGCCGGAGATCTCGGAGCGCCACCGCCACCGCTACGAGTTCAACAACGTGTACCGCCAGCGCCTCGAGGAGCAGGGCCTCGTGATGAGCGGCGTCTCGCCGGAGCTCGGCCTGGTCGAGATGATCGAGCTCCCGGTGGCCAAGCACCCGCACTTCGTCGGCTGCCAGTTCCACCCCGAGTTCAAGAGCAAGCCGATGGCGGCCCACCCGCTCTTCACGCGCTTCGTCGCAGCAGGCCTCGTGCGTCGCGATGCGCGACCGAAGGGCGACGAGACGACCGCTCCGGTGTCCGGCACCTCCCCCGTGGTGCATTGAGCCGTTTCGCGGGATGGAGCATGTCGCGGACCGCGACACGATTGTCGCGGACCGGGGGCTCGTGTCGCGAAGTGGCGGCCGATCCCGCGGTGGCCTGAGAATCGCAAACGGCCGTTGGCTCACAGGAGCTGGCTCACGGGTGCTGGCTCACGGGCGTTGGCCTCGTGAGCGCAGCGCTGCTTGACGAGCACGTGTTTTTGAAGGAACGGTCGGTGCTTGCGTCGACGAGCATCGTGCTCGCGTCCGGTCGGTTCGTTCAGGAGGAATCATGGCTTCGATGAAGGTGGTCGGTCGCGGGATGCTGGGCGCTCTCGCGCTTGCGGTGGCTCCCGTTCTTGTCGTGGGCTGCGGCGACCCGCCCCCGTCCTCGCGCCCCGACGCGTTCGTACCTCCGACCCTCGACAGCGGGCCGCCTGGCGTCGATGCCTTCGTGGCGACCGGCCAGGACGCAGGACGCGACACCGGTGGTGGCATGCGCATGTGCCGCTCGGCGATGGGCGAGTGTGATCTCCTCACGCAGGACTGCCCGATGGGCGAGACCTGCGTCTACGCGCTGCCAGACGCCATGGCGACCGCGCCGCAGACCGTGTGCGCGCCGATCGTCGGCGCCGGCTCCGAAGAGGGCAGCGCGTGCTGCGCCCTGAACTCGTGTGACAACGGCCTCGTCTGCGTCGGCGCCGAAGAGACGGCCCCCGGCAGCGGCATGTGCTCGACGATGGGCGCGTGTCGTCGCTACTGCTGCGGATCGTCGTCGGACTGCGCCGCGGGCGAGCTCTGCAACGGCTTCGGCAGCGGCTTCGCGGGCGGCATCTGCGACACGAGCGACGACTGCAACCTGGTCACGCAGACCGGCTGCACCTCGCCGGACGGCTGCTACCCCGACATGGGCGGCACCACGCAGTGCGTTCGTCCGACGGCCGCGATGGCCGCCGAAGGCGCGACGTGCATGTTCACGAACGACTGCGTGCCCGGCACGGCGTGCTTCACGGTGACGCCGATGGGCGGCATGGCGCGCAGCGTGTGCCTCCGCTTCTGTGACGTCGGCGACCTCGCCGCGGACTGCCCGATGTCGGGCGGCATGGCGTGTCAGGCCGCGGGAGATCTCCCGACCGGCACTGGCGTCTGCCCGCCGCCTGCCTGAGCCGAGATGCACGAGACACCTCGACCGAGCTTTTGGGTCGACGTGCTGGATCGAAGGCACATCGCCAGCGAGCCTGCGTGGGCGAGCACGCCTACGTGGGCGGCGCTCGCGATGAGCGCGCTGGCGGCGTGTCTGAGCGGATGTCCGGAGGAGCCGTCGGCCATGGTCGACGCCGCCATGCGGGCCGACGCGCCGATCGTCGAGGCGGGGTTGGCGTTCGACGACGCCGCGAACCTCGACGCCTCGTCGTTCGCCGACGCGCTCGTCTCGCGCGACGGCGGGACGCCGCTCTGTCGCGGCGCCTGTGATCCCCTCCAGACGAGCGGCTGCGGGGCCGGCGAGATCTGCGCGCTGCGCGGTGAAGAGGCCGCGTGCGGCGCGCCCGGTCGCTCGATGCGAGGCGCGAGCTGTACGACGCTCGAAGAGTGCGGCTTCGGCCTCGCGTGCTTCGCGACCGAGTCGGGCGGTGGGATCTGCGATCGGCTCTGCTGCCCCGGCGGCACCGACTGCTCGACGAGGGAGGTCTGCGGCGGTGACGGAGCGCTCTTCGACGGCACGCGGACCTCGTGGGGACGCTGCCTCGCGCCGCGCACCTGCCGCTTGCTCGATCCCACCGCATGTCCCGAGCGCGAGGCCTGCTACGTGATCGGACCGCTCGGCGAGAGCGAGTGCCTCGTCGCGGGCGCGGCGCTCGAGGGCGATCGCTGCGAGCTCCCCAACGACTGCGGCGCAGGGCTCGTGTGCACCGGCGCGACGGATCGGATCTGCGTTCGGCTGTGTGCCCTCGGAAGCGCAGGCGACGCGTGCGGCAGCGGTGGGATGTGCGTGCGGCAGGCCTACACGCCCGAAGGTGTCGGCGTGTGCGTGGCCGCCGCGGCACGCATGCCCTGACCGTCTCGATCGCGGCGTCGATCAGGACGCGTCGCGCACGGTCGCGTCGGACGCAGGGGCCGCGCTCTTTCGCTTGCGACGCACGAGCTCGTCGATCGACACGTTGTGCGACGAGGTGTCGGCCGCCTGGCGTCGCGCGGTGAGCAGCTGCCCGACGTGGTCGTGATCTTCGTCGGGGAGCACGAGCCCTCCCGAGCTGCGATCCATCGCGTCGATGACGTCGAAGGCGCGGAGCGCGCCCGGGTCGATCGCGAGCGCGTAGAGCTTGTGACCGCGCACGTACAGCGCCTGCACCACGCTGTGCTCCGCGAGCGCCTCGAGCACGACGCGCGTCGAGGGCACGTCGCCGTCCACGCCCGTGGCCACGATGTGCGCGCTCGCGGGATGATCGAGCTCCGCGAGGTGCACGACGACGTGCATCGCGAGCTTCTGGAGATCCGCGTGATCCTTGCGCGGCCCGCGCGCGAGCGCGCGCAGCGTGGGCGCGTGCTGGAACGCCGCGGTGACCTGCGCGCCGATCAACACCAAGAGCCAGCTCGCCTGGATGTTCGCGAGGAGCACCGGGAACGCGCCGAAGCCCGAGTAGATGGCGTTCCAGCGCGCGAGCCCCACCTGGAAGCGCACGTGGAGGAGCTGCAGCGCGAACCACGCGACGCCCGCGAGCAAGGCGCCCGCGAGCGCCGGACGGAGCCTCACCTCGGCGTCGGGGAGCTCCACGTACATGACGAGCAGCGCGATGGTGGCGAGCAGCGGCGGCAGCACGAAGACGAGCACGTCGCGCAGGAGGTGAACGGTGATCACGTCCTCGAGCCAGTGCGCCGCGGACGCCGCCGTCACCGCGTAGACGAGGCCGAGCGGCGTCACCGCGAGCGTGACGGCGAAGGCGCGCACGCGCCGATGGAGCGGCCGCATCGGACCGCGCGCTTCGAAGATCGTGCCGAACGCCTCCTCTGCACCGCGCACGACGCGCACGAGCGCGATGAGGAGCACGACGAAGCCCACGATCCCGAGGCCGGTGAGCGACGTGTGCTCGACGAGGTGGAGGATGTCGTCGGCCGTGCGCCGCAGGCCCGCGACGCCCTCCGACGCCTCGGCACCCGGCGCGCCGAACGCCTCGTCGAGGAACGGGCGCAGCGTGCCATCGAGGAACCAGTGGTAGAGGCCCGTGGCCTTGCCGATCGCGAACGCCAGCGCGAGCGCAGGGACGATCGCGAGCACCGTGTGGAACGACAGCGACGCGGCGCGCAGGTGCAGTCGATCGCGGAAGAGCCCGCGGATCGCGAGCCACGCGATGCGCGTCCCGACGAGGAGCGCCCTCCCCGGCTGCGGCACGGTGCGCTCGTCGATCTCGAACAGCCAGTCGCGCGTGCGCCAGAGCGCGCTGCGCACGGGCCGACGGATCGGCTCACCGGCGATGGAGTTGCGGTCGACGGGCACGGAGGTCGCGATGGTAGCAACCCGCGCGCGTCGTGCGTGGACGACGGCTCAGCTCTCGCGACCGAGCGCGCGATCGATCACGGGCTGGAGCTCTCCGGCCGTGTACATGTCGCGCACGATGTCGCAGCCGCCGACGAACTTCCCGTCCACGTAGAGCTGCGGGAACGTGGGCCAGCTCGAGAACTCCTTCATGCCCTGACGGATGTCCGGGTCCGAGAGGATGTTCACCGTGTGGAACTCGGCGTTCGTGCGCTTGAGGACCTCGACCACGGTCGCCGAGAACCCGCACTGCGGGAACGACTTCGTGCCCTTCATGAAGAGCACGATCTTGTGCCCGCCGATGACCTCTGTGATTCGCTTCTGGAGCTGCTCGTCCATCGTCGTCTCTCCGTGTCCCTTCAGCGGTCGGTCGCTGGGATCTTCGCCCAGGCGTCGGGCGTGTACGTCTTGAGCGCGAGCGCGTGGATCGGGCCCGCCATCAGATCTCCGAGCGCGCGGTAGATCGACTGGTGCTGCTCGATGCGGCTCTGCGTGGCGAAGCGGCTCGACACCACCGTCGCTTGGTAGTGGTCCTTCGTGCCCGTGAGGTCCGCGATGGTCACCACCTCTGCCTCGGGCAGGGCCGCTCGGATCAGTCGCTCGATCTCGGTCGCCTCGATCATCTCGCTCACCTCGTGCGCCCCACGTGGGCAGGCCACGCGACGCTTCTGGGTTCATGCCCGTGCGATGTCAACTGGCGTCGTCGCCAGCGGGCTCGGTCTCGCGCTGCACCGCGAGCAGGCGCTGCTCTTCGCGGATGCCCTTGAGGCGCGCCTCGAACTGCGTGCGCGCCACGCCCTCGAGCAGCGGCACGATCGCGGGATCCTGCGCGGCGTGCTCCGTCAGCACGACCTGGCTCGCGGCCGCCTGCGCCTGGAGGCGCGCCGCCACGTTCACCGTGGTCCCGAAGTAGTCGAGGCGATCGTTGGCGCGCACCACGAGACAAGGGCCCGAGTGCACGCCGATCTTCACGCCGAGATCGAGCTCGCCGAGCTTCGCGTCGTGCGCGTCCACCATGTCGAGCCCCGCGGCGACGGCCTCGGCGAGCGTGGGAAAGCTCGCCATCACCGCGTCGCCCATCGTCTTGATCACGCCGCCGCCGTGCTTCTCGATCACCGCGCTCATCAGGCGGAAGTGCTCCTCGACGATCGCGAACGCCTTGGCATCACCGACCCGCTCGTAGAGCGCCGTCGATCCCGTGAGGTCGCTGAACAAGAGCGCGATGTGACCGACGCGCAGCTCCACACCGGAGGCCGGCGCCTCGGTCGCGAAGAGCGTGGAGAACTCCGGCATCGAGGTGACGACCGTGCCGAGCACCGCGTCGGCGGACCACGACGTGCGCTCGAAGAGCACCGCCACTTCGTCGTCCGTCTCGTTCACGAGCACGATGCGCGTCGCACCGCCCGCGGGCGCGACGCCCTCGCTCGACACGCGCATGCCGCCTTTCGAGACGGTGACCTCGAGGCGCGCCGGCCGCTCGGTGTGCTCGAGCTCCTTCGAGTGCTTGAGCCAGAGCGCGCGGACGAGGATCTGTCCGAGCGGCACGTCGGCGTCGTGCTCGACGCGCGCGCCCTTGTCGGCGCGGAGCTGACAGAAGACGTGCGGGAGGAACGCAGGGCTCGACGCGCAGTAGAGCTTGGGCTCCACCTTTCGTACGCCCGCGTTCACGGGAAACACGGCCTCGAGGTGGCGCGCGAAGTCGATCGTGTAGTCGATCTCGCAGGCGCCGCAGTGCTCGTTGTCACCCAGCTTGCCGAGCGAGTCCGCCATGCGCGCGCCCACGCGGCACGTCGGGCAGTTCACCTGCCACACGAGATCGGTGAGGCCCGCCTCGGTCGCATAGAGAAACGCGCGGAGCACGTCACGGCGCGGCACGTTCCACAAGCGCGCGAGCTCGAACGGCTTCATCGAGGACACGTCCTCGTCGGCGCGCGTGCGGATGTGATCGAGGAGGCGCGTCGCGAGCTGCGGATCCACGGGGCGCGCGCGCAGCGACTTCGCGCGGAGCTCGAGCGCACGCTCGTCGGTGCTGGTGCGCGGCCCTGACGCGAGCGCGCTGTAGCTGCGGAGGAGGATGCGACGCGCCTGCGTCACCGCGGGCTCGTCGGTGCGTGAGGTCTTCACGTCGACGCCCGCCTTGGCCGCGGGCTCGAGCATCGCGGAGACCTCGTGGAAGTACGACGTGAGCGCGCGACCGAACTTCAGCTTCTGCATCACGCCGATGACCATCGGCGCCTCCACCCACGCCACGGCCTTCGCGCGCGTCTTTCCGCCGGGGAGGTCCTCCAGCGTGACCTTGAAGCCGCCTCGCTGGACCGGACCCGCGCGGAAGCGACGCTCGCCCTCGACGTGTCGACCCTCCACCCAGCGGTAGGGCGGCTCGACCCACTCGAGCGGCACGCCGAGCTCCGACGCCTTGGCGAGGCGCAGGTTCTTGCCGCCCTCCTTGATCCACTCGTACTTCGGCGGCGCCAGGCCCGCGGCCCGATCCCACCGGTTGGTGTCGGCCACGATCGCCCACACCAGCGGGCGCGCCGCGTCGAAGACCACCTCGAGCTCGGACTGGTAGAGGCCCATGGGAGGGCCGCGATGCTACCAGAGGGCGGTGAGAGAAGACGTGTCCGCAGATCGCGACCGGGACGGTCCCGAGCGACGCGCTGTCATGCGAGCGGCGCTCCGCGCGTACAGCCGCACGATGCCGTGGTCCTTCGCGAAACTCCCTGCGTTGCCCGGAAAAACCGCGCGTGATACGAGCGCCCCCCTCATGCCTGGCCCGGTCCCGTCTCGCCTCTCGTCCCTTCGCCTGACCCTCGCGTGCACCGTCGCGATCGCAGGCACGATGCTCGGTGTCTGCCCCCTCGCGCACGCGCAGGCCGGCGGGGCAGGAGCCGCAGAGAGCAGCGAGGAAGGAACGTCCGCGGAAGACGAAGCCCTCGAAGAAGAGGAGCTCGAAGAGGAAGAGGCCGAAGAGGGCGAAGACAGCCCACGCCTCCGCGCGCCCGACACGACGTTCGGGACGACCAGCGCCGAGCCCGAAGAAGAAGAAGAGACCGGCGACGAAGAGACCGGCGAAGAGGAAGAGACGGAAGACGGGGAAGAGGCCGAGACCGAGGAGGAAGAGCTCCCCGATCCGGATCGCACGGCCGAGCGCCTCGACGGTGCGGGCACGGACCCGACGGTCGCCCCCTGGACGACGCCGCAGACCGTCTTCGAGCTGCACGGCTACATGCGCATGCGCGGCGAGTTCGTCGATCAGCTCTTCCTCGGCCGCGGCCGTCAGGAGCCGAGCGGCATCGCCGACGGCGGCAACGACTTCTTCGCGTACTGGCAGCCCCTCGACGACGGCGCGGTCCCGGACGGCGGCTGCGGCGGTGGTCGCGAGATCACGCCCGGACCGAGCGGCTACTCCACGTGCGATCAGAACGCGCTCGCCTTCGCGAACATGCGCCTGCGCGTCGAGCCCACGGTGCACCTCTCGGACGACGTGCGCGTCCGCATGCAGCTCGATCTCCTCGACAACCTCGTGATGGGCTCGACGCCGGGCGGCCTCTCGCTCGACTCGGCCTGGCAGCGTCAGTACGGCACGCTCGTTCCCGCGACGGCGTTCGCGACGACGCAGGACCCGCCGATCTCGGGCATCAACTCGTTCTCCGACGCCATCGTCGTGCGCCGCGCCTGGGCCGAGGTGCGCAACCGCGGCCTCGGTGAGCTGCGCTTCGGTCGCATGGGCGCCCACTGGGGCCTCGGCATCCTCTTCAACGATGGCCGCGGCATCGATCAGGACCACCAGTCCGACGTCGACCGCATCATGGCGGTCACGCGCATCCTCGGGATCTACGCGTTCGCGGCGTGGGACTTCGCGTCCGAGGGCATGATGTACCTCGACCCGACGAACTACGCGTACCAGCGCCCGTCGTTCGATCGCGTCCGCCTCGACGACGTCGATCAGATGGTGTTCGGCGTCGCGCGACGTCTCTCGCCGGAGGAGCAGGAGCAGGCCCTCGAGCGCCACGACGTGGTGTTCAACGCTGGCGCGCTGTTCATGTACCGCACGCAGAACCTCACGACCGAGGGCACGCTCGACCCGACCACGGGCGGCACGCCGTCGTTCATCCGTCGTGGCTACGAGAGCTACACGGGCGATCTCTGGGCGCAGTTCCTCTACGAAGATCTCCGCCTCGAGGTCGAGGCCGTCGGCATCTTCGGCACGATCGACAACCTGCCGTTCGATCAGGGGAGCTGCGCGGGCAACCCGTCGTGCATCGATCGCACGGCGTTCGTCGCGAACAACGGCGCGAAGCTCAACCTCTTGCAGTTCGGCGTGGCGTTCGAGGGCGAGTACCACCTCCTGAACGACCAGCTCGGCATCTACTTCAACTTCGGCCTCGCCAGCGGAGACGCGGACCAAGAGGGGCTCTCGCTCCGCAACGGCTCGATCCGCCAGCTGAACCGCCCCGGCGGCCCGGACCGCACGCTGAGCTCGTTCTACTTCCACCCGGGCTACCGCGTGGATCTTCTCATGTACCGAAACCTGCTCGGGCAGATCACGGGCTCGTACTACTTCCGCCCCGGCCTCTCGTACGACTTCATCCGCAACGGCTTCGGTCAGCTGCTCGGCGCGCGCGCCGACGTGATCTGGAGCCGCGCGCTCGAGCCCGTGCAGGCGTGGGGCAACCAGTCGGACCTCGGCGTCGAGATCGACGCGCAGGTCTACTACCGCAGCGAAGACGGCCCCGACCTCCTCGACGGCTTCAGCGTGTCGCTCATGTACGGCATCCTCTTCCCGCTCAGCGGGCTCAACTACAACTCCGCGCAGATCGCGGGCGGCGCGAACGGCGGCGGCCAGAACGCGCAGACGCTCCGCCTCCTCCTCGGCGTCACCTACTGATCACACCGCGCCATCCGGCGCGGGCACGGGGGCCCGACGCCATGCGCGCATGCTGCTTCACATGACCGGAGTTCGCTTCATCCCGCTCGGGGGCCTCGGCGAGATCGGCATGAACTGCATGGCCGTCGAGAACGACGGCAAGCTCGTCGTGATCGACTGCGGCGTGCTCTTCGACGGACGCGGCCTGGGCGTCGACGTCGTGCACGCCGACTGGGAGTGGCTGATCGACAGGCGACAGGACGTGGTCGCGCTGGTGCTCACGCACGGGCACGAAGATCACATCGGCGCCGTCAGCTACTTCCTCCGCGACTTCGACGTTCCGGTCTTCGGACCGGCGTACGCGATCGCGCTCGTGAAGCACCGCATCGGCGAGCACGCGTGGCACCGCGCCACGCGGATCGACTACCGCGTGATCACCGAGGGCAGCCGCCTCGATCTCGCGGGGATGACGATGCGCCCCTGGCAGGTGACGCACTCGATGCCGTCGTGCTTCGGCCTCGTCATCGAGACGCCCGAGGGCATCGTCGTCCACACGGGCGACTTCAAGATCGACGACCACCCGCCGGCGGGTGAGCGCTTCGCGCGCGACGTGGTCGAGCCGTACCTGTCGCGTGGCATCGCGCTGGTGCTCTCGGACTCGACCAACGCGCTCACGGCGGGTGAGTCGGGCGGCGAGCTCGACGTGGGCGACGCGCTCGAGGAGATCGTCGCGGGCGCCAAGGGCCGCGTGATCGTCGGCCTCTTCGCGTCGAACGTGCACCGCATGCGGATGCTGTTCGACGTCGCGCGTCAGACGCGCCGCAAGGTGGTGCCGCTCGGTCGCTCGATCGACACGCACCTCCGCATCGCGACCGAGCTCGCGATCCTCAAGGACCCACACGACGTGCTCGTGCGACGCGAAGAGGCGCGCACGCTCGCGCCGTCGCAGACGCTGGCGCTCGCCACCGGCAGCCAAGGCGAGCCGCAGGCCGCGCTCTCGCGCTTGGCCTCGGGTGGCCACCCCGATCTCACCATCGGCGAGGGCGATCTCGTCATCCTCAGCTCGCGCGTGATCCCCGGCAACGAGCGGCCGATCCTCGATCTGATCGAGACGCTCGAGCGTCGCGGCGTCCGCGTGATCACGCGCAGCGTCGACTCGCGCGTTCACGTCAGCGGTCACGCGCACGTCGAGGAGCAGCGCTCGCTGCTCGAGTGGCTCAAGCCGCGCGCGTTCCTCCCCGTACACGGCACGTTCGTCCACCTCCGCGCGCACGCGCGCATCGCGCGAGAGGCGGGCGTGCCCGAGGTCGCCACCGCGCTCAACGGCGAGGTGATCCAGCTCTCGGACGGAAAGCTCCGCGTGGTCGATCGCGTGTGGTCGGGTCGCGTGCACATCGATCGCGGCGGCGAGCCCGTGGACGGTCGCGTGCTCGCGGATCGCCGCAACGTCGCGGAGTGGGGCGAGGCGGTGGTCTCGTTCGTCGTCGACCCGATCGGCAAGCTCGTCGGCGAGCCCAAGATCACGACGCGCGGCGTCGTCGTCGAGGCCGAGGAGCCCGGCTTCCTCGAGGACGCTTGCGACGCCGTGGCCCTCGCGATCCGTGAGATCCGCACGCCGCGCCTCGTCATCGACGACGAGACCCTCGAAGACGCGGCGCGACGAGCGCTCCGCCGCTACTTCGGCGCCGAGCTCGGCAAGAAGCCGATCGTCACCGCCCTCGCCCACCGGCTGCGCTGACTTCCGCGCCTCGACAGGCACGCGTTCTGGAGTCACCACTTCCACTCTGCATGCAGAATGGAGTTTCGTTCACCAGACTGCAGTCCGCGCCCGAGGCGAGCTTCTTCCTGTTCGGCCCGCGCGGCACCGGAAAGTCCGCCTGGGTGCGCGCAACATTCCCAGGAGCGCCGCTCTTCGATCTGCTGGACGGCGCGACGCGCGTGGAGTTGTTGGCCGCGCCCGAGCGCTTGGGCGCGCGCATCCCGCTCGCGCACCGCGGCCCGGTCGTGATCGACGCGGTGCAGAAGGTCCCCGAGGTGCTCGACGAGGTGCACCGTCTCATCGAGTCGCGAGGGCTGCAGTTCGTGCTGACGGGGAGCTCGGCGCGAAAGCTGCGACGCGGCGGCGTGAACCTACTGGCCGGGCGCGCCCGCACCACGCGCATGTTCCCGCTCACCGCCCACGAGCTCGGCGGCGCGTTCGACCTCGCGCGGTCCGTCCGCATCGGACACCTACCCGCGGCGTACCTCGCACGTGACCCCGACGCGTACCTGCGCTCGTACGTGGAGACCTACGTACGCGAAGAGGTGCAGGAGGAGGCGCTCACGCGGAACCTCGCGGCGTTCGCCCGCTTCCTCGAGGCGGCGTCGTTCTCGCAAGCACAGGTGCTCAACGTGTCCGCGCTCGCTCGCGACGCCGCGCTGGATCGCAAGCTGTGCGAGGGCTACCTCGCGGTGCTCGAGGATCTGTTGCTGGCGACTCGCCTCCCCGCGTTCACCCGCAGAGCCAAGCGCCGCATCGTCGCGCACCCAAAGCTCTTCTACTTCGACCCCGGCGTGTTCCGCGCCATCCGCCCGCGCGGCCCGCTGGACTCGGCGGAGGAGATCGACGGACCCGCGCTCGAGACGCTGGTGCTGTCCGAGCTCCGCGCGCACGACGAGTACGCGCGGCTCGGATACGCGTTCCACTACTGGCGGACCTCCGCCGGCAACGAGGTCGACTTCGTCCTCTACGGCGAGCACGGTCTCGTCGCGATCGAGGTCAAGCGCGCCGCGCGCCTGCGTGGCGAGGACACGAGCGGGCTGCGCGCGTTCCTCGCCGACTACCCGATGGCGCGCGCCTACCTGCTGTACGGAGGCACGCGCCGCTATTTGGATGACGGCGTGGAGGTGCTGCCCGTCGAGACCTTCCTGCGCGAGCTCCCGCGGCGACTCACGCCATGATCTCGCTGAAGAGAGAGGCCTGTGTCGCGGGGCTGCTGGCGCTCCTCGCGGGCGCGTGCGGAGGCACGCAGGCACTCGACGCGCCCGACGAGCCTCGGCCCGGCGTCGTGCCCGCCGGCGACGCGCCCGTCGAGGGCGAGCCTCCGCTGACGGGCCGCGACCCCGATCGGGACGAGACCCTCGCGCTGCGCGAGGCGATGCGGATCGCCGAGCGGCTCCGTTCGCTCCGCTTCGAGCGTCCCGTGCCGGTGCGCGTGCAGAGCCGCGCCGACATCGTGACGTTCGTGCGAGATCGCATCGAAGACGACGAGCTCGAAGAGGCGCGCCTCTTCTACGTGGCGATCGGTCTCTTGCCGGCCGACGTCGATCTGCGCGCGCTCGTGATCGACGTGATGGGCGAGCAGATCGCGGGCTTCTACGATCCGCCGCGCCACACGATGGTCGTGCGCGAGGACGTGATGGAGGAGATGACGCGCGTCGTCGTGCGCGGCGGCACCATCCTCGGGACGGCGTCGTCGATGGTGCTCGTGCACGAGTACGTGCATGCGCTCCAGGATCAGCGCCTCGGCCTCCACAGCGGCGAGCACGACGACGAGCGAACGATCGACGAGGCCAACGCGTACGCCGCGCTCGTCGAGGGCGACGCGACGCTCACGATGCTGGGCGTCGGTTCGCTCGAGGGTCGCGGCCGCTCGCTCGACGACCTCACGCGGCAGCGGGGCCTCCTTCGCTCGCAGCTGTCGTCGGACGCCGCGTCTGGACCTCCTGGATCGGCGCTCGCGAGCGCGCCCGCCATCCTCCGGGCGCCGCTGATGTCGCGCTACCTCGACGGCCTCGTCTTCACCGGCGCGCTCCACGGAGGCCACGATCGCGCAGGTTCTTCGGGTTTCCGCGCGATCGACGACGCGTTCCGCGATCCGCCGACGACGACCGAGCAGATCCTCCATCCCGCGCGCTACGCGACCGGAGATCGTCCCGCCGCCATCGCGCTGCCGGCGCTCACCGCGATGATCGACGCCGGCTTCGTCGCGCTCGACGACGAGACGCTCGGCGAGCTCGAGATGTCCGTGTTCTTCGCGCAGGGCACGGGCCGCGATCGTGATCTCGACGCCGCAGCCGGCTGGGACGGCGACCGCATCCGCGTGCTCCACCGCCCGAGCGACCACGCCCTGGCGTTCGTGTGGCTCACCCGCTGGGACGACGAGCGCGAGGCCATCGACGCGGAGACCGCAGCGCGTCGCGTGAGCACGACGATCACCACCCCGACCGGCCCGATGCAGGTCGTACGTCAGGGCCGCGCCGTCTCGATCAGCGGCGGCCTCGACGCGACCGCACAGACGGAGCTGGCCGCGTCCCTCGGCGCTCTCTGAGAGAACAGGCGCGCGATCACTCGATCGCGGGATCCAACGCGGGGGTGGCCAGTGACGTCGGCACCTGCGCGAGCGCTTCGCGGTCCACCCAGCCGAGCGGGCGCTCGCACCGGTCGAGCCGCACGACGCCCGCGATGCCGATGACCTCCACGCGCCCTCCAGCATCACTCGGCACGACTTCGAGGTCGGTGCCCGGCTCCAGCGTGGCCCACTCGGCCGTGCCCGAGGCGTCAGTCAGCCTCGCGGGGGTCGATACGCGACGCACGCTCACGGCGACCGCGGGACACGCCTCTCCGTCGGGGCTCTCGACGCCGGGCGCGAGCGGCTCCGTTGGCTGGCGTTCGACCTGAGTCTTCGGAACCCACCCTTGGATGCTGACGCCAGCGTCGGTCACGAGGATCAGGCTCGAACCATCCTGCGTTCCCACCTCCCACAGCGCGGCGCCCAGAGGGATCACGACAGGCAGTGGACTCCCGCCTCCGCGTGGTTCGCTCCGCGGTCGCAAGCTCTGCCGCGCACGAACGCGGCGCGGATACTCGCCCTGGTAGCCCATGCCACATCCATCGGCCGGCCGTTCCGAAGGAAAGAGCGTGACTGGCTCGAGCTGCAGTTCGTCCACGGCGAGCGTGAAGCCACGCACATCGACCGCGGCGGATCGCAGCGTGAGCACGCCGGTTCGACTCAAGCGCTCCGACGTGACTTCGACGCCAGCGTCGAGCGACACGTCGGAGACGCGCTCACGAAACAAGGAGTGGCCGTGCCTCAAGAAGAGCCGGACATCCCGCGTGCGCGCGGTCGCGATGAAGCCCGACGACTGTCGCACCCGCGCCGTGCGGCCGCGGAACGTCACGTCCATGGCTCCGCGGAGGAACACGATGGCGCCGCTCGGCGCTCGGGCGCGAAGGACCTCACCACGCCACCCCGAGATCGTGGGCGGTTCGCTGGGGGACGCGCGTACCGCCGCGAGCCCCAGCCACGACGCGGTGAGAAGCACGAGCGCTGCGCTACGCGTGCGCACGTCGTGGCTCAGCCCTTCTTGAGTTTCGCGCGGAGGCGCTCCAGCTCTTCTTCGGCAGCGACCCGTCGCGCTCGCTCGCGCTCGACGTCGGCGAGGGCTCGCTCCTTCTCGCCGCGCTCCTGCTCCTTCTCGGCACGCTCGCGCTCGGCCTCCGTGGGGAAGAGCTCGTGGCCGTCTTTGCCGAGGCCCAGGCGCAGACGGAGGGCTTCGCCCTCGCCCACCGCGACCACGTGACAGCCGAGGCTCTTGCTCTGTACCCGGTCGTCGTTGGTCGCCAGCACGCGCACCAGGCCGCGCTTTCCGACGCGGCGGAACACCTGGAAGCGGATCCGGTCCTGGTCTTCCTCGAAGTCGGGATCGAAGACGACCAGCTCGGTCACGCCGCACTCGTCGTAGCGCTCGGGTGACTTCTCGTAGTCCTTCGCCACGTCGCCCGAGACGACCTCGAGCGCGAAGCTCGGCGCCGCTCCGTCGAGCCACGTCTTCCACGTGCGGATGCGCCGCCCGGGTCGCACGCCCGAGAGCACGTAGACATCGGGCGCCACGCGGCCACGCGGGTCGTGCTTGCGGTAGTAGACGAACTGGTCGGCGCCGACGAACGCCACGATCTTCTTCGCGATCAGGTAGCGCTCGATCAACGGACGCAAGAGCTCGCAGAGGAAGCGCTGGAGGGACTCTTCCCCCAGCTTCTCCTCCTCCGGATACACCGTCGGGTCGTGGGCGACCGCTCGTGCGCTGCGCGCCATGCCGACGAGCGTACACGAAGGCCGCGGGCCTGCTGCCCCTCGCCGCTCGCACACGTGTCCCGCGCGTTCGGAGAGGTCTCGCACCACGCTTGACCGTGTCTTCCACCAAGACTACGAACGCCCTCGCCCGAGCGTCGGATCGCCCGCGCTCGCTACGATTTTCGAGGAAACCAGAGCCATGCAGTCGCAGATCTCTTCGATCGATCCCGTCACCGTCGAGCTCCACGTCGAGGTCCCGTGGGACCGCTTCAACAAGGGCGTGGAGAACGAGTACGGCAAGCTCCAGAAGAGCGCGCGCGTGAAGGGCTTCCGCCAGGGCAAGGCGCCGCGCAGCGTGATCGTGCAGCTCTTCTCGAAGTCGGTGCGCGACGAGGTCACCACGTCGCTCGTGAACGAGAGCGTCGTCGAGGCCGTGCAGAAGCACGAGCTCCCCGTGGTCTCCACGCCGGTGCTCAAGGACACGCCGAAGGTCGTCGACGGAACGGGCATGACGTTCACCGTGAAGGTGGAGGTCCGCCCGAAGATCGAGGCGCTCGACACGGCGCTCGAGCTCGTGCGCAGCACCAAGCCCGTGACCGATGGCGACGTCGACGCAGACATCGAGCGCATGCGCCAGACGCACGCGGTCGTCGAGCCCGTGGAGACGCCCCGCCCCGCGAAGGCCGGTGACCTCCTCACGGTCGACTACACCGTGACGCTCGACGGCGTGTCCAAGCCCGACATGGCGGGCGTCGATCGCCCCGTCGAGCTCGGCAACAACCAGCTCCTGCCCGAGATCGAGAGCGGGCTCGTGGGCGCCGAGGTCGGCCAGACCAAGAGCATCACCGTCGCGCGCGGCGCCGACGAGGCCAACAAGGAGCTCGCGGGCAAGGTCGTCGTGTTCGACATGACGGTCAAGGAGATGAAGGAGCGCAAGCTCCCCG
Organism: uncultured Sandaracinaceae bacterium; assembly: GCA_964502175.1. Lineage (GTDB taxonomy): Bacteria > Myxococcota_A > Polyangia > Polyangiales > Sandaracinaceae > JAFLCL01. Next base: position 1,316 of record CAZCVE010000101.1, on the reverse strand, counting down.
CGATCGACGACGAGCTCGCCAAGGACATCGGCGACTACAAGACGCTCGCGGAGCTCAAGGACAAGACGCGCGCGCGCCTCGAGGAGAGCTCGAAGTCGCAGAGCGATCGCGCGCTGCGCGACGCGGCCGTCGAGAAGCTCGTCGAGAAGAACGCGATCCCCGTGCCGCCGTCGCTGCTCGATCAGCAGCTCCGCGCGATGCTGCAGGAGTTCATGCAGCTCATGCAGATGATGGGGCAGAAGCCCCAGCTCAATCAGGCGATGGTCGAGGACATGAAGCCGCGCGCGGAGGCCAAGGTCCGCGCCGCGCTGCTCCTCGGCGAGCTCTCGCGCACGGCGAGCATCTCCGTGTCGAATGACGAGGTCGAGGCCAAGCTCCGCGAGCTCGCGGAGAAGAGCGGCAAGCACATCGCCAAGCTCCGCGTGGAGTACACGGGCGAGAAGCGCGAGCAGCTCGAGACACAGCTCCTCGAGGACAAGCTGGTCAAGCACCTCCTCGACGGCTCGAAGATCACCGACGGTCCCTGGGAAGATCCGAACGAGGCCAAGAAGGCCGCGTCCGAGAAGGCCGCGAAGGCCACCGAGAAGGCCACCGACAAGGAGAGCGCATGAGCGACAGCGTCGACCGTTTGTACCGCGAGGCGATGACCTTCATCCCGACGGTCATCGAGACCACCCACCGCGGCGAGCGCGAGATGGGCATCGGCTCGCGCCTCCTGCGCGACCGCATCGTCTTCCTCGGTTCGGAGGTCGACGACGCCGTCTCGAACTACATCGTGGCGCAGCTCCTGATCCTCGAGGGTGAAGACCCCGACAAGGAGATCACGATGTACATCAACAGCCCGGGCGGCGTGATCACCGCCGGCCTCGCGATCTACGACACCATGCAGTACGTCCGCTGCCCGGTGTCCACCGTGTGCATCGGTCAGGCGGCCTCGATGGGCGCCGTCCTCCTCGCCGCGGGCAGCAAGGGTCGTCGCCGCTGTCTCCCGAACGCGCGCGTCATGATCCACCAGCCGCACGGCGGCGCGCGCGGTCAGGCGACCGACATCGAGATCCAGGCCAAGGAGATCGTGCAGATGCGCACGAAGCTCAACGAGATCCTCTCGAAGCACACCGGCCAGACGGTCGAGAAGCTCCGCGCGGACACGGAGCGTGATCGCTTCCTCTCGTCGTCGGAGGCCAAGGAGTACGGCCTGGTCGACGAGGTCATCGCCTTCCGCAAGCAGTGAGCGCCTCGGGCGCCGTTCACACGCGCCTACTCGGCGCGGCTCGGGGGCTCAGGCGCCCCCGGACCCCGCGTCGCTCGGTCGTCGA
>CAZCVE010000100.1:18133-21683 GCA_964502175.1 uncultured Sandaracinaceae bacterium | reverse complement strand
TTCGCGCGAGATCTGGCGGACTGGCGGACGCCTGGCGGGCAATTCCGCCAGGCACGCGCTCATCGCTTGCGCGCGGCCTTCTTGATCGCGCGGTCGAGCTTGCTCGTGAGCTGGTCCACACGGACAGGCCTCGACACGACGTCCGCCACGCCGAGGCCGACCATGCGCGCGACGTGATCGAGATCGTCTGACGCTCCGTCCGTCAGCACGGGCTTTCCGAGCGCCAACAGATGCGCGAGCACCACGTCCCCCTGCTCCGGCGCGAAGATCGCGAGCGCCTCGTGCGCGACGGGCGGCTGTCGCACGATGACGGGCGAGAACCCGTTCGCGCGTAGCCCGAGCGCCACCTCTTCGGAGATCTCGCCCACGATCGCGATGAGGCGCATCGGTCGCGTCTCTCGGTAGGTGAAGTGAGCGCCGTCGTCGGGCCGCGCCTCTGGCGGCACGTCGACCGTCGCGACCATGCGGGCCGCGCGACCTTCGAGCGCCTGCGCCGATCGCGGTCGCTCGCGACCTCCGCCCTGGATCGCCGTCAGCCGGTCCACGACGTCGCGCGCCGTCGGCCGCGCCTCCACGGGCTTCGCGAGCGTCGCGAGGATGAGCTCCTCGAGGGCCTGCGGGATCGCGAGGCCCGCTTGTCGCTGCGTCGGCGGCATCGGCGGCTCGAACGAGTGCTTCACGAGCAGCTGCAGCGAGTTGCCATCGAACGGCGGCACGCCGCAGACCATCTCGTAGAGCAGACACCCGAGCGCATAGACGTCCGACGCGACGCCCACGTTCTTTCCGGCGCACTGCTCGGGCGACATGTACACGGGCGTGCCGGCGATCACACCCTCCTTGGTCAGTCGCTTGGTGTCCTCGCGCTCCTCGATGTAGCCGAGCCCGAAGTCCACCACGACGACGCGATCCGTTCCGTCGAGGTTCCGCTCGAGGAACACGTTCTCCGGCTTGAGGTCGCGGTGCACGAGACCGATCGAGTGCGCGGCCACCAGCACGTCGGCCATCTGCCTTCCGATGCTCATCGCGCGCGTGATCGACGCGAGCGGACGACCGTCGAGCGCGTTCCGGAGCACCGTTCCGACGAGCCGCTCCATCACCAGGAACAAGCGCCCGTCGTCGTCGCGACCGAAGTCGAAGATCTTCACGACGCCGGAGTGGTGGAGCGCCGCGGTCACGCGCGCCTCGCGCTGGAAGCGGGCCACGGCCTCGCCTCGCCGGTCGTCTCCGGGAAGCATGATCTTCACCGCGACGGGTCGCTGCAGATCGATCTGGAGCGCCTCGTACACGGCGCCCATGCCGCCTTCACCGAGGATCGAGAGGAGCCGATAGCGGCCCGCGAGCACGTCGCCGAGCTTCGGCATTCCAGCGGGCAGGCTCACGAGCGAACCTCCCAGAGACGCACCGGTGTCTTCCACCCGATCAGCTGGTGCTCACCCGCGTCCGCCATCTCGAACGTCTCGCCCGCGACCGCGTGCACGGCGTCGGTCACGAGCACCTGACCCGGGCGCGCGATCGCCTCGAGGCGCGCGGCGAGGTTCACGGTGTTGCCGATCGCCGTGTACTCCATGCGCTTCTCCGAGCCGATGTTGCCGACGACCGCCTCGCCCGTGTGCACGCCGATCGCGAGCTGGAGCGTGACGCCGTACTTCGAGCGCCAGCGTTCGTTGCCCTGCTCGAGCCACGCGTGCATGTCCTCCGCGGTCTCGAGCGCGAGCCGCACGTGATCGACGTGCTCGTCCGGCGCGTTCCAGAACGCCATGACGCAGTCGCCGATGAACTTGTCCACGGTGCCGCCGTGCTTGAACACGATCTGCGTGAGGATGGTGAACAACTCGTTCAGCATCGCGACGGTCGCCTCGGGCGGCAGGCGATCTGCGAGCGGCGTGAAGCCCACGACGTCCGCGAAGAGCACGGTGATCTGCCGCTTCGTGCCGCCGAGCTTCATGTCGGCCTCGCGACGCACGATGCGCTCGACGAGCTGCTCGGGCACGTAGCGCCCGAGGTCGGTGCGCACCGCGACCTCGTGCTTGATGCGCGCCTCGCTCTCCTCGAGATCGATCGACGCCGTGTTGAGCGCGTGCCCGAGCACGGCGAGCTCGTCGCGCGTGCCGACCTTCACGCGCTCCGAGAACCGACGGTGCGCGAGCGCGTCGGCGTGCTGCCGCAGCGCGGAGATGGGCTTCGTGATCGATCGCGCGAGGAGGAGGCCGAGGAGGAGCGCGATCACGATCGCGCCCACGACGGTGGTGAGGATCACCTGCCGCATCCGCAGGAGGGATGCGTACGCGACCGACTGCGGGATCTGCGCGACGAGCGCCCACGGCCGCGCCTGCATGCCCGCCAGCGTGCCCAACATCGCCGTTCCGTCGGCTGCGCCGTATTCGCCCGACTGGCTGAGCGCGGGTCCGATCATCTCGGGCGTCACGCTCGCGAGGATTCCGTCGTGCCGCTCCTCGCGCGATGCCGCGCGTGCGGCGTTGGGATGCGCGACCAAGCGCAGCTGGGAGTCGACGACGAAGACGGCATCGTCCGATCCCGCGAAGTGCTCGCGCGCGAGGCGCTCCACGCGCGCTTGCACGGCGCCGAGCGAGATCGACGACGCGACGAAGCCCGTGGTCGCCTCACCGACGCGCACACGCACGGCGAGCAAGACACGAAGCCCAGCCTCGGTCGGCACGAGCTCGCCCATGCCCACGTGCAATCGCTCCACGTCCGCGCGCAGCTCCGGCGACAGCGTCTCCGGCACCGTCACGCCGCGCACGCCTTCTTCTTCGATCACCGCGATGCGCGCGCCCGACGCGTCGTAGAGCGCGACGTGATCGATCGAAGTGCGCCCTTCGACCTCGGACTCGATCACGTGGAGGCGCGTGTCGTCGTCGAGGCGAGCGTCCGCGAAGAGCCGGCTCACGGCGCCGAGGTCGTCCTCTGCGCGCACGAGCTCGGCGTCGATGGTGCGCGCGAGATCGTCGAGCGCGAGGATCTGCGCGTCGCGATGGAGCTCCTCGACCGCCGCGCGGTTCACGTCGACGAGGAAGAAACCCACGACGCCCAGCGGCACCACGGCGAGCACACACGCGAGCAGCGCGAGCTTGAGGAGCAGCGGCGCGCGCACCTTGGGTGCAGGCGGATGCGGCGAAGGACTCGTGGCCGTGCTCATGGCGCGCGAGTCTACCAACGCGGACGCGACCGCTGGGCGAGTCGATCACGCGGTGAGGTATCGTCGCGCGATGACCTCGAAGCCTCCCTTGACGCCCACACCCAGCTCACCTGCGCTGGTGAGGCGCGTCGCTCCGGTCGTGGCGGCGGCGAGCATCATCACGGGGTGTCTCGGGGACCCCGGCGATCCCGGCGGTGACGCTGCGGTTCGGATCTTCGATGCAGGCCGGTCGCGGCCGAGTGACGCGTTCGTCGGAGTGAGCGATGCGGGAATCTCGATCGACGGCGGCTTCGGCATCCCCGACGAGGATGCGGCGATCACCGCCGATGCGCGGTCGGAAGACACGGGACCCATCAGCGCCGACGACGCGGACTGAGGCATCGAGGTTCGACG
>CAZCVE010000100.1:0-18033 GCA_964502175.1 uncultured Sandaracinaceae bacterium | reverse complement strand
CGCGATGATCACGATGCGCACGGCCGACCTCTACGTCGTCGCGCAGAGCCACGCGATCGAGCGCACGGGCCTCGGTGGCCTGATCGAGCGAACGGTCCGCGTGCCGGCGGACATCGCGCAGAGCGGTCCGTTCACGTCGTCGCTCTGGATCGGCCCCGCCGGCTCCGAGACGGTGTTCCACCACGACGTGATGGATCTGATCGCGATCCAGCTCCACGGCCGCAAGCGCTGGCGCACCATCGCGCCCACCGATCGCGCGTGGCTCGACGCGCTCGCAGGCACGCTCGACGTGCCGTACACCATGCGCGATCCCGCGCTCGAGGGTCTCACCGACGTCGTCGTCGAAGAGCACGTGATCGAAGAGGGAGACGCGATCGTGGTCCCCGCGAGCACGTGGCACCACGTCGTCGCAGAGACGGCATCGGTCACGCTCTCGCTGACCGAGCTCGTCGACCTCGACGCACTGCTCGCGCGAGCTCCGTGATCGGCCAACGGTCGCTCCGCGTCCGGCAGGAACGAGGGGAGAGGCACGTCACGCGACGCGAGCTGTCACTCGAGAAGCGTCATGCGAGGCCTCGGCAGCGCCCTTCCCAAACAGTGATCGTCATGACGCGATGCCGCTTCTTCGGGCGTTTCGCGCGAAGGGCCGGAATTCCCAACGAAAACGGCATCGCGTCATTGCGCAGCTTTTTCCTCAGCGATCTCGGGAAGTTGCAGCGCCGAGAGTGACCCCACTCCGACGAGCTCTTCGGGCGGCACGACGGGCTCCGGTGGCGGAGCCGGCGCGGGAGGCGGCGTGGGCGCGACGATCGCAGGTGCGACGACCGGCGTCGGCGCGATCTCGGGAGCTGGGGCGAAGCAGCAGCCCTCGATCGAGAGCCCCACGATCACCCACGCGAGCGCGTTCGTCTTTCGCATCGTCACCCCATCGTCTGCGAGTCGTCGCGGCGTGCGCGGCGAGCCGTCGCGAGCTGCGTCGACGGCTCTCAGCGCGGGCGCCTTCAGTGCTCCCGTCAGTGGTGAGCGCGCGGCTTGTTCGCCGCGGAGTTACCGATGTGAATGGCCTCGCCGATCGCGTGCTTGAAGCTCTCCATCATCGCCTCCGACAGCGTCGGGTGCGCGTGGATCGTCAGGCCCACGTCCTCGGCGTAGCCGCACATCTCGATCGCGAGCGTCGCCTCGCCGATCAGATCGGACGCCTCGGGACCGACGATGCCGACGCCGAGGATCTCGTGCGTCTCGGCGTCGACGATCGACTTGATGAAGCCGTCCGTCGAGCTCACCGCCATCGCGCGGCCGGACACCGAGAACGGGAACTTGCCGATCTGCACCTTCTTGCCCGCAGCGGCCGCTTCCTTCTCGGAGAGGCCCACGGTCGCGATCTCCGGCTCGGTGAAGATCGCGGCAGGCATCGCGCGCCAGTCACGCGCGGACTTGTGGCCCGCGATCACCTCGGCCGCGATCTCGCCTTCCTTGCTCGCCTTGTGAGCGAGGTAGCCGCCGCCGATCACGTCGCCGATCGCGTAGACGCCCTTCACGTTCGTCTGGAACTGATCGTCGACGACGATGTGACCGCGCGGATCGAGCTTCACGCCGAGGCCCTCGAGGCCGATGTCCTTCGAGTTCGGCTTGAAGCCGATCGAGACGAGCACGCGCTCCGCCATGATCTCGCGCGTCTTGCCGTCCGGTCCCTCGACCACGACCTTGGCCTTGTCGCCACTCTGCTTGTCCTTGGGGGGCTCGACCCTCAGCGCCTTGTGCTTGAGCAGCACCTCGCCGCCAGCCTTCGTGAACGTGCGCTCGACGACCTTCACGAGGTCCGTGTCGGTGGTGCCGAGCAGCTGGTCCATGAGCTCGACGACGATGATCGTCATCCCGAGCTTCTGGTAGACCATGCCGAGCTCCATCCCGATCACGCCGCCGCCGATGACGACCATCGTGCCCTTGGCCTCCGTGAGCGAGACGGCCTCCTTCGCGGTGATCACCACCTCGCGATCGACCGGGATCGTCGGCAGCTTGATGACCTCGGCGCCCGTCGCGACGATGATGCCCTTGCTCGCGTCGAACGACTCCTTCGTGCCGTCGGCCTTGGTGACCTCGACGGTGCGGTTCGAGGTGAGCTTCGCGGTGCCCTTCACGATCTCGCCGCCCGCGCCCTTCACGAGCTGACCGACGCCCGTGGTGAGCTTCTTGACGATGCCGCCCTTCCACTCCTGCATCTTCACGAGGTCGACGGACACGCCGGTCACCGTGATGCCCATCGCCGACGCCTTGTGCGCCTTCTCGACGAAGCCCGACGCCGCGATGAGCGCCTTGCTCGGGATGCAGCCCCAGTTGAGGCAGACGCCGCCGACGTCCTCCTTCTCGACGCACAGCGTCTTGAGGCCGAGCTGTCCCGCGCGGATGGCGGCGACGTAGCCGCCAGGTCCGCTGCCGATCACGATCACGTCGTAGGTCTTGTTCGCCATGGAGTGTCCTTCGATCTTTCAGTGACCGCCGTGACCCGTGGGGGCCGGCGCAAGTGCGAGGAGCTCTGCCTGCTGCTCGCGGAGGTGCCAGGGGAGGGGCTGGGTGCCAGAGGAGTTGGAGGGGGCGTAGATGTCTTCGAAGAGCGACTCGCGCGAGGGGTTCGGCAGCTCTTCGATCGCCGCGATCGCGGCGTCGAACTCGGCTTCGAGGCGCGCCTCGATCTCGGCCTTGATCGCGTCGTTCAGGATCTCGGCGCGCGAGAGGTAGCGCTCGAAGCGTGCGATCGGATCCCGCTTCGCCCACATCGCGACCTCGTCGTTCGAGCGGTAGCGCGTGGGGTCGTCGCTCGAGCTGTGCGGGCCCATGCGGTACGTGAGGCACTCGACGAACGTCGGGCCCTCGCCACGACGCGCACGATCGACGGCTTCCTTGATCGCGCGGTGCGTCGCGAGCACGTCGTTGCCGTCCACGCGCTGGCCGCGGATGCCGTACGCGTGCGCCTTCACCGCGAGCGTGCGCGAGGCCGACTGCTTCGCCGTGGGCACGCTGATCGACCAGTGGTTGTTCTGGCAGATGATGACGACGGGCGGCTCGTCGATCGCGGCGAACGTCATCGCGGCGTGGAAGTCGGGCTGGCTCGTCGCGCCGTCGCCGAGGAAGCCGACGGTGACGACATCGTCCTTGCGACGCTTCGCGGCCATCGCGGCGCCCACGGCCTGCGGCACCTGCGGACCGATGCACGAGCTCCAGCCGACCTGGTTCACGGATCGACCCGCCTGGTGCGACGGCATCTGGCGGCCCTTCTGGATGTCGGCGCTGTTGCCGTACACCTGCGCGAGCCACGTCGAGAGCGGGAAGCCGCGGCACAGCATGATCGAGCTCTCGCGCAGCGCGGGGAAGACCCAGTCGCGCGCCTCGAGCGCGAAGGCCGTGGCGATCGGCGTGGCCTCCTGGCCCGTGATGGTGCCGAAGAAGCCGACCTTTCCTTGGCGCTGCTTCGCGAGCATGCGCTCGTCGATGCGGCGGATGCGCAGCATCTGCTCGTACATCGCGAGCAGCTGAGGCGACTCGAGGAAGGGATCGCGCTCGGGATCAGCCGAGCCGTCTTCGCGGAGGACCTGGAAGAGACCGAGCGTCGGATCGTCGTCGGCGAGCGTCATCGGGCGCGCATCCTACCCGCGACGCTCCCCACATCAACCGCGGCGTGCGCTTCCCGGATCGGCACGCGTCACGGTAGCCTCGCCGCGTGAAGGTTCGGTTCGAAAACCTGGGTCCGCTTCGTGAGGCGACCGTCGACCTGTCGAAACCGCTGACGGTCATCGTCGGCGGGAACGGAACGGGCAAGACCTACCTTGCGTACGCGATTCAGGCGCTGTCCGATCTGCGAACCTCTCGTGAGCGTCGACTCCGGGTCGTTCGTCCGCTCGTCGCGGCGTCCATCCGAACGGGGGCGAACTCCATCGCCATGGCCGACTTCGAGGCGGTCTGGGCGGACTTGATCGCCGCGTGGAACCAAGACGTTCACGAGTCCCTGGCCGCATGCTTTGCCGCTCCGGAGTCGCGCTTCGCGGACACTCGCGTGGACATCTCGTTCGACTTCGGGCTCATGGTTGCGACGCTCAAGCGGCGTGTGGTCATGTTCCTCGACGACCGAACCATCAGCTTCGCCCAGAACGGCGCATTCGCTCACTTCCGCTCGTCCGTTCCCTCCGACGAAACGTGGGAAGAGACCGTCGCGAAGGTCTTGGTGAGCGCGTCGACCAGCGGTGTGCCCGTAGCAGCGTTCCTCACGGCTGAGCGGCTTGGCCTCCAAGTCGTGTCGCGAGAGTTGGCCGCCCTCCGTTTCGAACGCGCCCAGCGGAGTCTAGGCGCCGACACTCCGCCGCCGAACGCGTCGTATCCGTGGCCGATTCTCGAGACCATCGTGGCGTCCGTCCGACCGCCCGCGGTCGCGCCCGTGGACGATCTGATCGCGGAGCGAATCTCGCGCGAACTGTGTGGCGGTCGCGTGATCTTCGATGATCCCGAAGCGACCTCGTTCCAGCCGACGGGCAGCCCGCTTCTCGTCCCGATCCAGCTCGCGGCGTCCTCGGTCAAGGCGCTCGTGCCGCTCATCGCACAGCTCAGGATCCCGCACTCGCTCAACGACGCGCTGGTCATCGACGAGCCTGAGATGAGTCTTCATCCTGACCACCAGTCACGGTTCGCGCGGATCGTTGGTGCGATGATCGCCGGTGGTCGCCGGATGATCGTCGCGACCCACAGCGACTACTTCGTCCGCGAGCTTTCGCATCTCACGATGCTTCACGACGCGTCCCCTGCCACGCAGGAGTTGGCGCGTGCACATGACTACGATCTTCGCGATGCGATCGATCCCGCGAGAGTCGCCGTACTTCGCCTCGGTGGCGGCGCCGCGACGGACGTTCCCGTCGACCGTTTCGGGTTCCGCGTCGACACGATCGACGACGAGCTCCGTCGTCTCTCCGTCGTCTACCAGGACCTTCAGGCTGCCCTCGACGACGAGGGAGTCTGACGCTCGTGAATCGGCTCTTCACGGACGAGATGAGCGATCGCCTCGCCCCCGGGCTCCTCCAAAGCTCCCTCGAGTTTGGCGAGAGCGATGCCGGAAGCAGCATCGTCTCGTTCAGGCTCAAGCAGCGCGGGAGGTGCCTCGTCCTTCGGTTTCCGTCGGATGCGAAGCGATACTTCGCTTGGTTCCGCGAGGCCTCTTCCGGCCTCACCCGATGTTGTGACTATGCGGTCTTGGTCGACACGGGGCCTGTCTTGAGAGTGCTCTTGTTGGAGCTGAAGTCCGGTAAGGGAACACAGCCCAAATCGCTCCAGCAGCTCGATGGAGGGCTTCTCGTGGTTCAGTATCTCGCGCGCAACACCGCTCGGCATGCCGAGCGACCGTTGCCGACCATCGATGCGCGAGGCGTCGTAGTCGGCGGTAGCGCGCCCATGGAATTGACCCCGCGATCCCCACCTGTCTTCAAGCCGCGAAAGGTCGCTGATCTCGCCTACGGAGTGCTCTTTACGGGCAGACCGGATCAGTACTCTCTGGAGCGCTTCTTCGAACGCTGACGAGGCGCGCGTCGCTCACTCCGGCGCGAGCACACGGAGGCTCGCGGTCGTGCCCGTCGTGATCGTCATGCGCGCCGGGTCGAGGGCGTCACGCTCGACGAGCGCTTCGACGATCGAGTGGGCCGATGTGGTTCGGGCGCGGGGCACCACGAGCTCGAGGCCCGACCGGGGGAACACGCTGGCCGCAAAGCCGAGTCTCGTGGCCAGGGCATCTTGCCCCGCCGTGTCGCGGGATGTGCGGGGCAGGGTGATCGGCACCGTGACGAGCACCCTGGGCTCGCGCGCGGCGCGGAAGGGCGTCGGCGCGGGTGGCGCAGGTGGGCTCCGTCGCAGCAGCGTGGCGATCGTCCCGGTCGCGATCGGCAAGGTCTCGGGCACGGGGCCATCGAGGAGACCGAGCGCACGGTGCAAGGCCCAGGTGCGCCGGAAGAGTGACTCGGTCGTGATGGGTGGGTGGCCGACGAGGCCGCTGAGCTCCGCCTGCGCCGAGAGCGGCACCGTCTCGATCTGCCCGAGTCGCCTGAGGAGATCGACGAGCGGCGGCGCGCCCTCGATCCCAGCGAGCGTTCGTGCGCTGGCGGGGACGTCGCGCGAGAGGAGCGTGAGCGCGTCGAGCCACGCGTCGACCCACGCGACGAGCACGGCCTGGTGATCGCGGACGAACGCGCGCGGCGCGATCGCCACCCATGGCGAGAGACGCGACGCGTCCGCGGTCGAGATCCACGGAAGGCGGCCGCTCGAGCGAAGCGACGCCTCGGGTGACTCACGCTCCGTCGCCGCGAACGAGGGCGCAGAGTCGTCCGGTCCCGTGAACCGCATGCGCGACGGATTTGCACCGAGCTCGCTCAGCAGCAGCGCGAGCGCGAGCGTCTCTGGCGCGGTCGGTGGGCTCGCCAGGGTGACGTCCGTGGGTAGGCTCTCGCTCGGCTCGAAGCTCGGTGGCGCGAAGAACACCTGGGAGCCGCGCGACCATGCGGCCACGAAGAACGCCTCGGGCTCGAGCGCACCCAGGTGCTCGTAGCTCGCGACCCACGTGGAGAGAGGAACGATCGCGAGGTCTGCGCCGCGGGCCTCCGCGCCGCCTCGCGCGAGCGCCTCTTCGATCTCGCTCGCGGTGGTCGCGACGCGGAGCTCCTGCTGAAGGCCGGCGCGCGAGAGCGAGCCGTCGCCGCTCGCGAGGAGGATCGGCGCCGCCACCTCCCAGTGCGTCGCGATCACGCGGAGCGGTCGATCGAGCAGCACACCCGTGGGCGCGGGCGTGGGATCGACCGCAGCCTCGGGGGCCGGCGCTGGATCGACGGCGGGCACGGGCTCGACGACAGGCTCGACGACGGCGTCGACGACAGGATCGGGTACGGGCTCGACCACGGGGGCGGGGTCGGCTGTCGGCACGGGGTCGGCCGTGGGCATGGGGTCGGCCGTGGGCACGGGCTCGACCGCAGGCTCGGGAGCCGGAGTGGGATCGACCGAGGGCGTGGGCTCGCCGGTCGGATCGTCCACGGGATCCGTCGTCGTGGCGGTCTCCTCGTCGGGCTCGGCGACCACGGTCTCGGCGCGCGGAGCGGAGGTGCGTCGATGGATGACGAACCCGACGAGGCTCGCGAAGAGCGCGACGAGCAGCACCGACACCGCGACGCGTCTCATCTCAGTGGCCTTCCTCGGTCACGCCCGCGTCCTCGACGCCCGTGCCTGCATCGCCCGTCGTCTCGCCCGCGGTCTCGGTCGCGTCGCTCGCGTCCGACGCGGGGAGGCCCGTCACGAAGTCGGCGATCGTCACGACGAAGCCCGGCCCGGCGGTGCGCTCGGCGTAGTCGACGAGCGGGTCGTGCAGGAGGAACGCGAGCGGGCCCATCACGAGCACGGCGCCGCCGAGCCACACGACCGAGAGCGCGTCCGTAGCGATGCCCGCGCCCTTTCGCGGATCGTCGGCCGGAAGAAGCCGATCCGCGAGCAAGAGCGTCGGCAACACCGTGATGGCGGCCGCGACACCGAGGGCGACCCACGGGCTCTCGATCATCATCGCGAGCCACGCGGCGATCGCGATCGTGAGGATCGGCAGGCCGATCAGCATGGCCGCGACGCGGAGGACGAGGTGCGCCGGACTCTCGGTTCGCTCCGACGCGTCGCCTCGCGGAGACGAGGACGAGGCGGGGCGAGAGGCAGGGGAGGCGCTGGTGCGTGGGGAAGGGCGCTCGGGCATCTCGCGTCCGACGGAGGAACTGCTGGTGTAAGGGCGTACCATGGCGGGGCGATTCGCGGAACGAGCCGGCCCCTCCGCTCATTTCGTTGCTTTCGCGCGCCTCTCCGCTCGCGGAGGCGCGGCTCCCAAGGTCTCCTGGCGGTCGAGGTCCAAGGCGCGATGTCGGGTGCGGTCCCCTCGCTGACGAGTCGTGGCGTTCCCATGCCGGTGGCGGTCTCCGTCTGGACGGCGGGCGCCGCGGCGGTCGCGCTCGCGCTCTTGGTCCTCGGCGCGGGAGACGACGTGCGCGCGGAGGCGCCGCTCCACACCCTGTCGTTGGCCCCCCACTCGCTGGCGTCGGCGTCGTTGGGCGCTCGAGCTCCGCTCCTCCGCCAGGGGCGCCTCCCGGACGGCCGCGACGAGGCGGGCACGTTCACCATCGGCGCCGAGCACGTGCGCGCCAGCCTCCCGATGCCGCACGAGCCTTCGATCTACGGGTGGGGCACGCTCCGCCTCGACGCCGAGCCGCTGACCGACGAGGTCACCGTGCGCACCATCATCGACGCGCCGATGCAGCACCGACGCTGGATCTCCCAGTGCGAGGTGGTGCTCGACATCGACGGCGCGGTGGTCCGTGTCCCTGCGAACCCCGCGGGCGCGCGCCTCAAGAGCGGCGTCTTCTACGACGCGCTCCGCTTCGAGCTCGGCATCGACACCGTGCGCCGCCTCGCCCGCGCCGATCGCGTCGCGGGCACCGTGTGCGGCGACCCGCTCACGATGCTCCCCGCGCAGCGCGCGACGCTCGAGTCGTTCGTCGAGGGCTTCGACGATCTCGCGCTCCCGGTGCTGCCTCCGATCGAGACCGAGCTCGAGATCATGCCGACGGACCCCGACGAGTTCCTCGACGATCCCGACACCTACCTCGAGCCCGCGTGACGCGACGGGTCCCGTTCGCACTCAGGGCTGGCGGGAATACGGGGCGCAGCAGCCGGATTCGAGCGCGAGGAGGACTTCTCCATCCAGCCTAGCCGGTAGCATGTTCGACGCGGACAAACTTCTCGTCACCTCGTGCCTCGCGGGCTTCTCTTGGGGCGTAGTCTTTGGGTCGCTCCTGGGGAGTCGATCCTGGTCCGCGGCTGTGCGTGCCCAGATCATGTTGGCGTCTGCGCCCGCCCTGGTCTTCGCGCTCGCTGCGGCAGCGTACCTGGTGCCCCCATTGGAAGCGGATGCCGCACATGCCATCGCGTGCGCCGCCTCCCTGCCGTGTGCGATTGCTGGGGTGACGCTCGGAACCCTGCTTGCGGCCGCGATGCGCGTCGTCGTCTCCGCGCGGCCTCGTGATGAGTGAGAGGATCACTTTGTGAGGTGCGCCTTCAGCACTGGCGTCGGCTTTCGCGACGACCCTCGGGGGATACGAGAGCCCGATTCCGGCAACTCCGCGGCCGGACCTCCTGAGCGCGGAGGCAGTTGGTCCACAGGGTCGCCCGGACGGCCAGGCGATGTGTTGGAGCGCGCGGCGTGTGGAGGTGCTTCGGCGCGCACAGGGTTGGGGCGGCACTCCCGCGCCCTGGCGCGACACCTACCTCGAGCCTGCGTGATCCGGTGCGTGGTGCTCAGCGCCGCGCGCGAGCTGGATGCCGACGGGGATGAGGGCGAGCACGACGAACGCGAAGAAGAGCGCGAGCGCGCGGCGGTACTTCTTCATGGTGTCGAGGTAGCGACGGATCATGGTGCCTCCGCCTCCGACGTCGCATCGCGCGTGCCTCGTGGATCGCCCTGATTCGTGGTGGTTTCGCGCGAGTCTGTCCGGGGCGTCCTGCCCCGCCGTGGCGCGGGCGCACGCACGGGCTAACACCGCGCGGCGTGCCTCCGGTCCGTCCACTCGCGCTGAGCGTCGTGTCGATCTTCGTGATCGCGGCGTGCGGATCGCGCGCCGTCGACGCGACGCCGAGCGGCGCCGTGCGCGCGTTCGTCGAGGCGATGCAGCGCGACGACGACCCTCACGCGCGAGAAGAAGCGTACCGCTTGATGTGCCCCGAGGCGCAGATCGCGCTCGCCGTGCGCGCCCGCGAGTCGGCGGCCCTCGGTGGTCGCTCGTTCGAGCCGTGGGAGATGATCGCGGAGGATCGGTCGCTCGTGCTCCACGCGCCGCGTCGATCGGGCGCCTACCGCGAGCGCGCGGCAGACGGTGATCCGGCCCGTCGCGTCATCGACGTGTTCGACGAGGGCGGCCAAGCGCGTCCGATCGAGGTCTCGCTCGTCGAGGGCAGCTGGTGCGTGGAGCTCGTCGTCCCGGAGCCGGAGCCGGGCTGACGGCCTGTCAGTTCTCGAAGACCCGCGGCGACCACCGGGCTCGCGGGGGCGAGTGTCCCCCGCTATCCTCGGAGGACGAGATGGACGATCGACGGTTCGAGCGGCTCGAAGGGATCATGGAGCGAGGCTTCGCCACCTTGGCGGATCTGCAGCGGGAAGCGAACGCGCGTATCGACCAGACGAACGCGCGGCTCGATCAGACCAACACGCATCTCGAACGACTCGACGGCAGGGTCGAGGTGCTCACGCAGCGCGCGGACGTGATCGAGCACACGCTCGTCGACCTCGCTTCGCAGCTCGTCGACCACGGGCGGCTCCTCCGTGTGATCGCGGACCGCCACGACGGCGCGATCGACGACATCAAGCGGCGCTTGGATGCGGTGGAGCGACGCCTCCCGCCTGAGAAGCACTGACCACCTGCCGACCTCCGCGGACGGAGGATCGGCTCGGGGTGAACGACGGTTCATCGCGCGCGGGTCGCGTGCTACGCCTCGCCCCGAGGTGTGACGATGACCGAGGTCGTGATCGTAGAGGCAGTTCGTTCGGCGGTGGGTCGCGGGCACAAGGGCTCGCTCGCGCAGCGTCGTCCCGATGAGTTCGCGGCTGAAGTGGTCGCCGGCCTCCTGGCGCGCGTGCCGCAGCTCTCGGCCGCCGACGTCGAGGACGTGATCCTCGGCTGTGCGATGCCGGAGGGCGAGCAAGGCCTCAACATCGCGCGCGTGATCGGCATGCTCTCGGGCCTCCCCGAGACCACGCCCGCGCAGACGATCAACCGCTTCTGCGCCAGCGGCCTCCAGGCGATCGCGCTCGCGGCGGGCTCGATCCTCACGGGCGCTGCGGACGTGGTCGTCGCGGGCGGCGTCGAGTCGATGAGCATGGTCCCGATGACGGGCAACAAGCTCTCGGCCTCGCCCGAGGCGATGGCCAGGGTCGCCGCCGTGTACACGCCGATGGGCATCACGGCGGAGAACGTCGCGAAGCGCTTCAACGTGTCGCGCACCGAGCAGGACGAGTTCGCGCTCTTCTCGCAGCAGAAGGCGTCGAACGCGATCAAGGAGGGCAAGTTCAAGGACGAGATCGTGACCGTCCACGGCGTCCGCTACGACGGCCAGAACCGCATCCTCTTCGACTTCGACACCGACGAGATGCCGCGCCCCGACACCAACCTCGAGGGCCTCGCGGCGCTTCGTCCGGTGTTCGCGAAGGACGGCTCGGTCACGGCAGGCAACAGCTCGCCGATCTCCGACGGCGCCGCCGCGTCCCTCGTGATGAGCAAGGCCAAGGCTGACGCGCTCGGTGTGAAGCCGCTCGGCTACTTCCGTCACTTCGTGTCGGTCGGCGTCGACCCGTCGATCATGGGCATCGGCCCCGTCCCCGCGGTGCGCAAGCTGCTGCAGAAGACTGGCCTCAAGCTCGATCAGATCGACGTCGTCGAGATGAACGAGGCCTTCGCGAGCCAGGCGAGCTACTGCAAGAAGGAGCTCGGCCTCACGGACAAGCAGCTCAACGTGAACGGCGGCGCGATCGCCCTCGGTCACCCGCTCGGCTGCACGGGCGCCAAGCTCACCGCGACCGCGCTCTACGAGCTCAAGCGCCGCGGCGGCCGCTACGCCATCGTCACGATGTGCATCGGCGGCGGCATGGGCGCAGCCGGTCTGTTCGAACGCGCCTGAGGGTCACGCGCTCAGGGTCGAGTGGATACGTTCCGCGCTGTTGACGGCGAGGTCGCATCGAGCGATGCGGACGATGCCGCTTCGACCGCGCCCAACTGTCCGCTGCCTCTCAGTCCACCGGGCGACTGTGCGGACGGTGACCCGCACTGGGAGCAGCAACCTGGGCTGCCAGGATGCAACCTCGAGCGCGCGCGGTGCCCGCAGAACCTGTTCGAGCTGGAGTGGCGACCGTGCGCGTCAGGGCCGCCCTCGTGTCGCACTGCGGAGCTGCATGGCGTGCTTCCGAGCTTTCAGGTGCCTGGCGTTCATGATGGGGCGCGGGGCCTCGTTCCGGTGATCGGCGAGATCGCCGGACGTCGCGTGGATGGAGTGCTCTCGACGGACGGCGGAATGCTCGTCGCGTGGCGTGAAGCCCTCGAGCGCACCTGCGGCGTCTACCGACTGGCGGTCGGTCCGGGCGCCGCGGCCGCCATCGTCATGTCGTTCGACCTGCGCGGCGACTGGTATCTGCTGCACGCCTCCGTCGACGACCTCGCGCGGGTCGACGATCCCATCAGCGGTGCGTACCAGGCGCTCGACATGGCGACCTCGCGGGACGGAGTCGTGATGCAGTTCAGTCTCGGGCCCGACCTCCGTTGGTGCGGAGGCAGGACGGGGTTCGATCGCGTCCCGCCAAGCGACTGGACGTACGTGGTCGATCTCGCTCTGGTCGAGCCGACGGTGCTCTGGACCGTCCACGAGGTTCGAAGCGAGCATCCGTGGTTCGATCGCGCGTGGCTTCGCTACGGGACGCGAGCGCAGGAGGGGCGCGACTACTACGTCCCACCGCCGGGCTACGGCGCGACGGCGATGATCACCGACGGCTCGGATGTCGCGTGGGTGCAGGTCCACGATGCGGGTGACGGTTGGGGGGAACCCGAGCTGTGGGCCGCTCCTTTCACGCATGACGCGGAGGCGCTCCGCCCGCGCCGCATCGCCGCGCTTCCAGAGATCCCGATTCGGGATGGCGCCCGCGTCGGAGGTGGGCTGTACGTCTTCGTGCGCAGGACCGATGACGAGACCGGGTCCGCGCTCACGATCGTCGAGTTGGCGACCGGCACGATCCGTACGATTCCGACGTTGGGTGGCGCGGCGATTGGCACGCCGGTTTACGTCACCGCCGACGAGATTGCGTTCGTCGCAGACGACCGACTCGTGGTCGTAGACCCCGCGGAGCTGTGACTCCTCTCGGTCGTCAGGCGGAGGGTGCTGTCTTCTCTTCGGCCCATGCCTCGCGGTGGCGGGCCTCGGGGAGGTGCGCGTCCCAGCACTCCAGCTCGCAGAAGTAGAGCGCGGTGCGCTTGCGGTTGCAGGTGGAGACGTTGCATGCGTAGTAGAGCTGCCCGAAGGCGATCGACTTGCGGCACACGCTGCAGACCTTCCACGTCTCGGCCATGCGGCGAGTGAACCACGAGAGCCGCGTGCGGCTCCACTGCTCCTGTCCCTTCACGGAGGATCGAGCGACGCGCGCGCCAAGCCTCGCTCGACGTCGCGTATCCTAGGCCTCGTGCCGCTGCCTCTCGATCGACGTCGCCTGCTCTCGCGCCTCGCGGTGGTGCTCGGCATCACGTCGGTCGGCATCGCGGCGGTGGCGCTCGCGCAGGACGTCGTGCTCCACGAGCTCGTGCCGAACCTCGGCGCGGACGAAGGCTCCACGCTCGTGTCGTCGCGCGGCGCGGAGCCGGCTGCGATCGTGTACGGCGGTGAGATCCTCCGCGCCCCGACCGACGGTCCGCTCGAGCGCGACGAGCGCGCGATGCAGTCCATGTCGGGCTCGAGCGGCGCGCAGGATCAGGGCCTCCGCTCGCAGCAGTTCCATCCCGATCGCGTCACCGCGCTCCACGGCGCAGTGCCGTACTTCGAGATCTTCTCGCCCGCGATCACGCCCTACAAGCGCGTGACCTCCCTCGACGGCGTCGCGATCTCGGGCACGGGCGCGCCGTACCTCGTGATCGCGCACCCGATCCGGCAGCGCCTCGACGTCGAGGGACCGGGCGCACAGCCGCCGGATGCGCGCGAGCGTGATCGGTTCTGGGGCTCGGTGGTGCTCGACTTCTCTTCGGGCCGCGAGGTGCCGCTGCCGTCGGTGTCGCCGGAGTCGCGCCTGCTCTCGTTCCGCACCGAGCCACACACCGCGATGCACGTGGAGCGCGATGGCGCGGGCAACTACGTGGCGGTGCTCGAGGCGGGCGCCGCCGCGACCGAGGTGCGCGTCGTGTTCCTCACCGACGCGCCCCGCACGTTCTTCGGCTTCGACGACGGTCAGGCGTTCGCAGACGTGCGCGCCGACGCGCTCGGCGACGAGGTGGTGCCGCTGCCCACGACGGTCGCGCGCGACGCACGCGCGTTCGCGAGCGAGCTGGGTCTCTCGCGCGAGATGCCGTTCGGCGACGCGCTCACCGGCCTCGTGCGGCACTTCCGATCGTTCGTCGAGAGCGAAGAGCCGCCGTCCGACACGGGCAACGTGTACCTGGATCTCGCGCGCGGGATGCGCGGCGTGTGTCGTCATCGCGCGTATGCGTTCGTGATCACGGCGAGCGCGCTCGGCATCTCGTCGCGCTTCGTGAGCAACGAGGCGCACGCGTGGGTCGAGGTGCACCTGCCCTCGCACGGCGGCTGGCTGCGCGTGGACCTCGGCGGCTCCGCGCAGGGGCTCTCGCCGCGCAACGCCGACACCGGGCCCACCTACCAGCCGCACGTCGCCGATCCGTTCCCGCGTCCGCCGGAGTACGAGCGCGCGCTCGCGGAAGCGCGCGGCACGAGCAGCCTGCCGGGCGCGCCTGGTGGTGGCGCGGGAGGCGCGGGCGCAGGCGGTGCCGGCGGTGCCGGTCCGAACGGCGGAGCCGAGGATCCGAGCGCGCTCGGAGAAGGCGAGCCTCCTCCGCCGAGCGACCCCGGCGCGCCGCTCACGCTGCCGTCGGCTGCGCCGAGGATCGCGCTCGCGCTCGCCGTCGATCACGCGTCGAGCGAGGTGTTCCGCGGACAGTCCATCGAGATCAGCGGCTCCGCGATCAGCGCCGAGGGACGCGCGCCGGGCCTTCGTGTCGAGGTGCTCCTGCGCGAGCCCAACGGCGACGAGCGACTGCTCGGCGTGACCGTCACGGACGTGAACGGCAACTTCCACGGCAGCTTCGGTGTGCCGCCGGATGCACGGGTCGGTGAGCACGCGCTCATCGTTCGCTCCCCCGGCGACGCGCACCTCGAGGCCGCGACGGCGCCCTGATGGCGCGAGCGGGCTCTCGGTCATCGCCGCGTGTCCTCACGCAGCGCATCGAGCAGCGGTCGCGTCGCGCTGAGCGTCTCGACGATCGGGACCGAGCCATCACCGACGTCGACGAACGTCGCGAACGCGAGGTCGTGCTCCGGCAAGAAGCCGACGAACGTCCGAACCCCTCCACCGTTGCCCGCGCCAGCGTAGAGCGTGCCGAGCGTCGCGTCTTCGGCCGCGAGGAATCCGAGCGCGTAGCCGCCCGACGCGAGACCGAAGGACTCGGCCACGCTCGTGAGGAGCTCTCCACCTTCGGGTTGTCGCGCCAGCGCGAGCGTCGCCTCCGAGTGGAGCGCGCCCCCGAAGAACGCACGAGACCAGATCATCAGGTCGCCCGCCGTGGTGACCCAGCCGCCGTCAGTCGGGTACACGAACGCCGGATCCCACTCGATCACCGCGCCACCACGCCGATAGCCGCGCGCGAGATCCGGCGGGGCCTCTGCGAACGGCACCGTGCCGGACATGCCGAGCGGAACGAAGAAGCGCGCCTCGAGCTCCTCGGGTACCGCGCGTCCGACGAGCTCCTCCACGATCAGGCCGAGCACGAGGTAGCCGGTGTTCGAGTAGTTTCTTCGTGGAGCGACAACACGAGCGCGCCGGTGAACGTCTTGCCGAGGCTCGCGGTGCGAAAAGGGGTCGCCGTCGTCATCGCGCGCGCTTCGTCTCGATCGGCGAGACCTCGCACACCCTCGAAGCGGTGCACTCCGTCATCGACGGCGACGAGGCTGGCGACGGCGAATTGGTCTGCGTGCATCTCGTCGAGCGCGACGTCGAAGCGCGCCGCCCGGTCGGACGGAAACGGCTGACGCGGCGAGGCCTCGCAGCCAGCGCAGAGCATGGTGCCGAGCACGGTGAAGAACGCGAGGCGTGGGAGCGAAGAGCGGCGGAAGTGGGGCATGGGTGTCCTCCGCACCACGTGCCCGACGGTGTCCGTTCCGTTCAATCGCCGCTGCGTGTGCGCCGCGAGTCGCGCCGGGTCCCGGCGACGCGCACCTCGAGACCGCGACCGCGCCCTGATCGCGCGTGGGCGCTAGGGCTGTCGGATCCACTCGCGGTACTGCGTCCCGTAGGTCGTGCGGAGCCGCGTCATGCCGCCCACGGTGTCCACGGCGAAGGTGCCGGAGGCCACGAACGAGACGGGGCACACGAAGGTCTCCGTGAACGCGTTCGGTCCCGGGTGCGTGGTGTTCGTGGTCGCGTAGTCCGTGGACACGATGGGGCGACCCATCGTCTCGGAGAGCGAGTGGTTCGCTCCGTCGCACGCGCCGAAGACGGTCGTGTGCCGTCGCGTCGCGACCCGGGTCGGATCGGTCTGCAGCTCGCGCGTGAGGACGTAGGTGCCGGGAGGAATGCTCGCAGGTCCGCCGAGCCCAGTGAGCACCGGGAGCGTCGCGACGACCTCGCTCGTGACGAAGGTGGCCGCTGCGTGATGCGTGACCATGCGGCAAGTGCCTGCGCCCGGCACCGCCACGCACGTCGGCGCGTCGGCCACCGCGAACGCGTCGGGCGTCGCGTATGCGTCGGCGGCCGCGAACGCGTCGGGAGCCGCGAACGCGTCGGCGGCCGCGAACGCGTCGGGAGCCGCGAACGCGTCGGGAGCCGCGAACGCGTCGGGGGCCGCGAGCGCATCGGGAGCCGCGAACGCATCGGGAGTCGCGAGCGCATCGGGAGCCGCGAAAGCATCGAGGATCGCGGCGTCGCCCGGCGGGACGAACGCGTCCTCGACGAACGCGTCTTGCGGCGCGTCGGTCGGGAGCGGCGCATCGAGCGTGGCCGAGACATCGGCGCCGACGTCCTGCACACCCGCGTCCTCGGTCGCGTGAGCATCGGCTCGCGCTCCGTCCAGCGCGATCGTCGCGTCTGGCAGTTCTCCTGGACCGGGGCAGCCCGCCAGCAGGAGAAGGATCAGCGACGCGGTACGCGAGAGGTTCTGCATCACGGGCTCCGTTCGTGAGTTCGCTCGACAACCGCGTCGCCGCTCGGTTCCGTCGGAGCCGCCGCGTATCGCCGAGCGACGATGCCCGACCCCGCGCGACTCGCGCAAGAGTCGGTGCGCCGGGATTCCGTGCTACCCCTCGCGCGCCTCGCGCCTCCGCGAGGGATCACCGAGGTCAGCACGATGTCGCGCATCTATCGCTCGCTCCCGCCCGCAGGCACCCGCATCGGTCTCGCGTTCTCCGGAGGCCTCGACACGCGCTGCGCGGTCGCGTGGATGTCGCGCCAGGGTCTCGACGTGTACTGCTACACGGCCGATCTCGCTCAGCCCGACGAGAAGGATCCGAACGAGATCCCGCCGATCGCGATGGAGCACGGCGCCAAGACCGCGCGCCTCCTCGACTGCCGCGAGGCGATGGTCCGCGAGGGCTTGATCGCGATCCAGTGCGGCGCGTTCCACCTCGCGGTGGGCGGCAAGAAGTACTTCAACACGACGCCGCTCGGGCGCGCCGTGACGACGACGGCGATCGTGCGCGAGATGAAGAAGGACGACGTGCACGTCTTCGGCGACGGCTCGACGCACAAGGGCAACGACATCCAGCGCTTCTACCGCTACGGCATCCTCGTCGACCCGAACCTCCACATCTACAAGCCCTGGCTCGATCAGAAGTTCGTGACCGCGTTCGGCGGCCGCAAGGAAATGAGCGAGTACGTCGCGAGCGTGGGCCTGCCCTACAAGATGGGCACCGAGAAGGCCTACTCGACGGACGCGAACGTGCTCGGCGCGACGCACGAGGCCAAGGACCTCGAGCGTCTCGACACCGGCATGAAGATCGTCGAGCCGATCATGGGCGTCGCGCACTGGAAGAAGGACGTCGTCGTCGAGCACGAGACCGTCGAGATCGAGTTCTCCGAGGGCGTGCCCGTGCGCGTGAACGGCCACTCGTTCCCGTCGGTCTTCGGGCTGTTCCTCGAGTGCAACCGCATCGGCGGTCGTCACGGGCTCGGCATGAGCGACCAGATCGAGAACCGCGTGATCGACGCCAAGAGCCGCGGCATCTACGAGGCGCCCG
>CAZCVE010000099.1:0-22782 GCA_964502175.1 uncultured Sandaracinaceae bacterium | reverse complement strand
CCCCCGCTCGTCGCTCGTCGAAGACTCCTCCTCCTCGCTGCTCCAGGGGTCTGCTTCGCAGCCCCCGCCGCAGGGCGCCCCAACGTTTCTCAACCAGGTGATCACATGGTGTTGTCCAAAGAACAGATGGCGGAGCGCGCGGCCAGGGAGATCGGCGCGGGCAGCATCGTGAACCTCGGCATCGGCTTGCCGACGCTGGTCGCGGACTACCTGCCCGCGGATCTCGGCGTGTGGTTCCACAGCGAGAACGGCCTGCTCGGCATGGGCCCGTTCCCGTACGAGGGCGAAGAGGACAGCCAGATCATCAACGCTGGGAAGCAGACGGTGACGATCGTGCCCGGTGGATCGATCTTCGACTCGGCCGCGTCGTTCGGGATGATCCGCGGTCGTCACGTCGATCTCGCGATCCTCGGCGCGATGCAGATCGCTGCGAACGGGGACCTCGCGAACTGGGCGATCCCCGGCGGCAAGGTGATGGGCATCGGCGGCGCGATGGATCTCGCGAGCGGTGCCAAGCGCATCCTCGTGATGACGACGCACGTGACGAACAAGGGCGAGCCCAAGCTCGTCGCGAAGTGCACGTACCCGCTCACCGCGAAGGGCTGCGTGAACCGCATCCTCTCGGAGCTCGCGGTGATCGACGTGACGCCCGAGGGCTTCCGCCTCGTCGAGCTCGCGCCGGACGTGAGCGAGGCCGAGGTGCGCGACAAGACCGGCGCGCCGCTCCTGTCGTAGTCGGAGCGCCGTGGGCGAGCGCGTCGTCGCCGGCGTGCTCGCGGTGTGAGAGCGGCGAGAGGGGTGCGCGGGAAGGGCGCGGGGTACGCCGCTCGTCGGACGTACGAGGAACGCATGCACCGTGTCGTGGGCTCGCTGGTGGTGATCGCGATGATGTTCTGTGCGAGAGCGCGCGCAGACGATGTGAGCGTCGCGCCGCCCAGCGTGCAGCCGACCGCGTGTGCCTCGCCGACCGCCGACTCGTTGTTCGCTCGCATCCCCGAGACAGCACGCACCGAGTTCTTCCTCGTGCCGCCCGCCGCGACCGACGAAGGCGTCACGCGGCACTACGAGGATCGGCCGCCGCGTGTGCTCGAGGCGGAGCTCGACGGTGCGGGCTCGCGCGAGGCGGTGCTGTTGCTCGAGGCGATCCACAGCGGTGAGCCGAGCGTGAGCGGTGCGTTCGTCTTCCAGTGCCGCGCCGCGGCGTGGGTGTTCGTCGATCGCGTCGTGCTCGACATCGACTGGGCATGGGACGGAACGATCGAGGGTCCGCCGGGCTTCTCGTCGGTGACGAGCGAGACGATCGCGGGCGTCGGACACGAGCTCCTGCGCATCGAGCACGTCGATCTACGCGGCGGCGTCGACCCGAGGTTCCTGCGACATCGCGTGGTCCTCGTGCATGTCGTCGACGGTGCGCTCGTCACGGCCCTCGACGTGATCACGAGCGAGCTGATCATGGGCGGGCCCGAGCGGGACACGATCTCGGAGACGACGCGGACGCTGCGTGTCCGCCCCGGCCGCACGCCTCGCTATCGGTTCGTGTTCACGAGCTCGGAGGAACAGCCGCGCCGACGACGGAGCTGCAGCACGTGGCTCACATACGACGGTCGCACGTTCGTGCCGCGCGACGCGGGGTGCGCGAGCCGCTG
Source organism: uncultured Sandaracinaceae bacterium (assembly GCA_964502175.1). Classification (GTDB taxonomy): domain Bacteria; phylum Myxococcota_A; class Polyangia; order Polyangiales; family Sandaracinaceae; genus JAFLCL01. The sequence goes on along the minus strand of CAZCVE010000099.1, from coordinate 21,136 downwards.
ATCGATCGAGCGTGATCAGGGCGTGGGCGCTGCGCCGATCGTCCAGTGCGGCACGAGCGTCTCGAGGCCCGGATCGCCGTCGCCGGTCTGACCGAGATCGTCGGCGCCCCAACACGCGACAGCGCCCGAGGCCATGAGCGCACAGCTGAAGCCCGTGGCCATGCCGAGACCGCCGCACGCGATCTCTGCTGCGTCCGTGATGCCCGGCACGGTGACCACGCCCATGCGCGGCATCATCGTCCCGTCGCCGAGCGCGCCCGAGCTGTTGTCGCCCCAGCACGCGACGCTGCCATCGCGGAGCGCAGCGCACGCGTGCATGCCCGCGCGGGCGACGTCGACCGCCGTCGAGGCGCCGAGGCCAGGCACCGCCATGGGCACGGGTCGATCGAGGCCGTCGCTCGTGCCGAGCTGACCGAGCTCGTTGGCGCCCCAGCACCACACCGAGCCATCCATGCGGAGCGCGCAGGTCACGTCTCGCCCCGCGGCGAGCTCGGTGACCATCGTGAGACCGGGGACGGTCACGACGGCATCGTGCGGCATCGTGTCGCCCTGCCCGAGCTGTCCGCGGTCGTTGTCGCCGGCGCATGCCACGGTGCCGTCGCCGATCAGGCCACAGAGGTGCCGTGTGCCCGCGGCCACGTCGATGAACGCCGCCGGATTCGGGAGCTCCACGGGCGTCGGTCGCGTCGCTCCGTCGAACGTTCCCCAGAGGAAGACGTGACCGTTGATCGTCGCGGCGCTGAAGCCTGCGCCGGCGTCGATCGACGTCACGAGGCCGCTCGTCGCCACGAGGGTGTCGAGGCGGCTCTGATCGCTCATTCCGGTGCCGAGCGCGCCGGTCGTGCCGTTGCCCACGCACGCGATGCGGCCATCCGTCGTGAGCGCGCACGTGTGGTCGATGCCCGCGACCACGTCGTCGAAGCCGACGCCGTCTTGAGTGGTCGGTAGGTAGCGCGCGACGTCGCCCATGGCGCTCGTCTGTCGCTCGTGGTTGGCGCCCCAGCACGCGATGGTGCCGTTCGCGCGGACGACGCACGCGTGCGCACCGCCCGCGCCGAGATGCGCGACGCGATCCTCGGAGCAGAGCCCGTTGTCGCAGTTTCCGGTGCCGCACTCGCGACCGCACCGGCCGCAGTGCTCGTTCGACGTCGCGAGGTCGATGCCCTCGTCGATCACCCCGTCACAGTCGTCGTCGAAGCCGTCGCACTCTTCGTCGCGCGACGTGCAGCGTCGGGGATCGTTCGAGGGCGGAGAGCCGCCCCAGCTGGGCAGCGTGTCGGCGCTCACGTCGATCGCGACGCAGCCAGCGAGATCACAAGACTCGTCGTCGGGGCACGCGTGCGCGATGCACGAGGCCGTGAGCGTGACGCGCACCATCCGCGAGCTGCCCTCGAGGAACCTCGTGCGCACCACGCGGAGGAGCGTCTCTTCCGTGCCCTCGTCGCCGACACGTACGGTCGCTGCGACCTGAAACGTCACGTCGGTGACGCCCTGCCGCTGGGGCACCACGCCGAGCGTCAGCGGCAGCCGCGGCGCGCCCTCGGTGCCCACCACCGTCTCTGCGCGCTGGCCGCGACCCACGCCGAAGACATCGACGACGACGTGTCCCACGGTGAGGCGCGGCTCCGCGTCGACCACGAGCACGAGCTCGGTCGGCTGCGCGCATCCAGCGCCGAGCAGCGCCGCCGCGAGACACACCGCGCTGAGGCTGAGCGCGCGCATCACGGGATCGCGATCTGGCCAGGGGTGAGGTTGCCGATCGTCGTGGGCGCCGGCTGCGTTCCCACGACCACGCCCGTGACGACGCCACCAACGACGAGCGCGGCACCGACGACGACGATCCAGAAGATCGGATCGTCGACGAGCGAGCGGCTCGGCGTGCTCGGCCCCTCTTCGCCGCCCACCACGGGACCGACGCGGCCGGGCACCGTCGTGACAGCGGCGGTCTCGAGCGTGCGCGCGTCGACGAGCACGTCGTCGGTCGCGCCTTCGCTCAGCGTGAAGGGCACGACGATCGGCTCCTGCTCGCCGCGCTGCACGGTCACCGCGTGCTCGCCGGGATTCACGGGCAGCGGCTGCTCGAGCGACGCGGTCGAGAGCTCGTACTCATCGAGCCGCACGACGTCGCCCTCGGTGATGCCGAGCACCCGGATGCGCGCGCGCGGGATGCGCGGCTCGAGATCCGCGAGCTGGGCCTCCGCATCGCTTCGCATGCGGGCGGTCACGCCCTGACGCTCCATCAAGAACATGCGGTACGCCTCGACGGACTCGACGAGGTGGCCGGTCTGCGCGTACGCGCCCGCGAGGTTGAGCAGCGTGAGCGGTCGGGGCAGGAGCTCGTAGCTGCGCTGGAAGGCCTCGGCGGCGTCGTCCCAGCGTTCTTCTCGCGCCGCCGCGACGCCCGCACGGAACTGCTCGCGCGCGAGCACGGACTCGGACGCGCGCTGCGCTTCCACGGGCCGCGGCATCGTCATCGCAGCGAGCGACGCGTACGCGAGGGTGATCACCACGAGGGACATGCGCACGATCGCGACCCGCGAGGTCATGGACACGTCCCTGCTCGGCACGGCGTGCCTTCACAACGATCGAGCTGGAAGCCCGAGTCGCACGTCTCGCCGGACGAGCGCACGGGTCGGAGCGTGACGTCCACGTCGAACGTCTCGCCCATCGTGCCCGTGGGTCCGTCCCACAGCTCTGCGACCACGGTCACGGTCCGACCCGCAGGCGGCGCCACGAGGTCGCGCACCTCGAGCGACGAGTAGTAGTCGTTGATGGAGAAGTCGACGTCGTCCGCGCACCCGATCGTCGACTCCGGATCGCCGCAGCTCGTGCGGAGATAGAGGATCGTGTCGAGGTCGGTGCCGCCCGACGTGATCGCCAGCACGTCCCAGCGTCCCTCGGGGATCGTCACCGCGAGGATGCCCTCACGGCCCTGCGTGCGCGGCGTGAAGCTCTCGATGTCGCCCTCGGGACATTGCTCGAACGGATAGCGGAGGAAGCCCGCGCCTGCCTCGATGGTGACGCTCGTGCGACCGACCCGCGTGGCGCCCATGCCTGCCGCGAGCGTGATGGGCATCGCGGTCGAGCAGGCCGCGGTGACGGTCGCGCTCGGCTGACACGTGCCGGCCATGGGACCGCTGCTCGCGCACTCGAGCTCGCCGAGACAGATCGCCGGCCCCTCGGCGCCATCACACGACTCCGTGATGCCGACGAACGTTCCGTCGGTGCGGAACGCCGTCACGCTGCTCTCGCTCGGCACGCCCGCGGCGTCGACCGCGCGGACGAGCACGCCGCGCACTCGTGTCGGTACGTCCACCACGCCGAGCGTCGCCTCGAGTCGTCCGCCGACGCGCACCGCGTCCACGCGCTGCGTCGCGTATCCATCCACGCGCACGAGCTCGCCGAGCGGACCGACGAACGCCATCTCGAGGCCGGTCACGTCGGTGTCCCCGTCGGGATCCATCGCGTTCGCCCACAGCAGCACGCGGTCGTCGAGGAAGAGCGTGTCGGCCTCCGTGATCGCGGGCCCGCGGTTCTCGCGCGAGCTCACGTCGAGGGTCACGTCTCCCAGGCTCCCCGAGCCTGCGTAGTAGCCGACGAGGACCGTCAGGCGCTCACCGCTCGCGGCGAGCACGGTGCCGCTCGCTCGACGCTCGAAGCGTCCTTGCGAGCGCGTGTCGTCGAAGCACGCGATCGCCACACGGCCCGCGTCGCAGTCGCCGTCGAACACCGCGATCACCGTGTCGGTCGCGACAGCGGTCTGATCGTTGGCCGTGGAGAACGTGACCGCGCGGTTGCTGCTCCCCGTGACCTCGTAGCGAAACGCCTGCGCCGGCGAGGATGCGAAGCCCGAGTAGATCGACCCATCGGGACAGCGGATCGGCACCGCGGCCGTCGCGAGATCGGGGTCGAGCTCACGGGTCTGGCCGTCTCCGACCGGCTCGGGATTGCCGCACGACGGCGGAACGGGCCGCGAGCCGTCGGGCGGGGCCGGGGGCCCTCCGCCGCCACATGCGGCGACGGTCGTGAGCATCCCCGACACCGTCATCGCCACGCCCCAGCCTGCCCGCGCGGGGTGGCATCGCGCACGCGCCGAGGCTGGCGGACGAACGAACATCGCCCCGAGGATCGCGAGACGATCGCGCCGCGTCAACGCTTGACCCTCGATCCACGAGAGACCCATGCTCCGCCCGATGCCCACTCCCCGCGCTCGACATGCGGGCTCGGTGCCGTTCGGCGACCGTCTCCGCATCGAGCGGTACCGCCTCGACAACGGCCTCGAGCTCCTCGTGCTCCCGGATCCGAGCGCGGCGATCGTCTCCTACCACTCGTGGTTCCGCGTGGGATCGCGCGACGAGACGGCCGGAAAGACGGGCCAAGCGCACCTCCTCGAACACCTGATGTTCATCGCGACGGAGCGCTTCGCCGAGGGCGAGTTCGATCGCCTCGTGGAGAAGGCCGGTGGCGAGAGCAACGCGGCGACGTGGGTCGACTGGACCTACTACTACGAGAACCTGCCGTCTTCGGAGCTGCCGCTCGCGATCGAGCTCGAGGCCGAGCGGATGCACCGGCTCGTGCTCGCCGGAAAGCGGGTCGCGAGCGAGAAAGAGGTGGTCCTCAGCGAGCGCCGTGATCGCGTCGAAGACGACATCGACGGCGCCGTCTCGGAGGCTCTCTACGCGTCGGCCTTCGGTCGCGGTCACCCCTACGGCTGGCCCACGATCGGGTGGAAGCGCGACATCGAGGCCTTCTCCGCGCGTGACTGCGCGAGCTTCTACCGACGCCACTACGCCCCCGATCGAGCCACGATCGTCGTCGCCGGAGACGTCGACGCGAGCGCCGTCGCGCGCAGGATCGCGCGGGCCTACGGCACGATCCCGCCCTCGCGCGTCGAGCGCGTCGACGTGCCCGTGCCCCGCGCGCTTCGTGCGCAGGAGCGCGTGCTCCGCCTCTCGACGCCGACGGAAAAGATCGCGCTCGCGTGGCGCGCCCCGCGCTTCATCGAGGCCGATCACGCGGCCGCGGTCGTCCTCTCGCAGCTCCTCACCGGGGGGCGCAGCGCGCGGCTCTACCGAGACCTCGTCGAGGACGAGGAGCTCGCGACGGAAGTGCGCGCGAGCGTCTCGCCGTTCGAGCACCACGCGCTCTTCGATCTCTGGGTGTCGGCGCGCGAGGGCGTCTCGATCGATCGCGTGAGCACGCGCCTCGAGCGCGCGATCCAGCGTCTCGTCGACGAGCCCGTGCGCGCGAGCGAGCTCGAGAAGGTGAAGAACCGCCTGGAGCTCGGCTTCCTCGCCGCGCTCGAGACGATCCCCGGCAAGGCCGAGCAGATCGGCTTCTCGGCCACCGTGGCGGGCGACCCGTCGCACTCGTTCCAGCGCCTCGAGGAGTACCGGCGCACGACGCCTGCGGACGTCTCACGCGTCGCGAAGGCGATGTTCGGGGCGCCTCGCGTCGCGATCCGCGTGCTCCCGGCCGTGACGAAGAAGACGAGGCGAGCCGCTTGAGACGCTCTTCCTCTCAGGGCCCCGCGTCCTCGCCGGTGCCCGTGCGCGAGGGCCCGCTCGTGCTCGTCGAGACCGACCGCGCGATCCCGCTCGTGGACATCGACATCGTGGTGCGCGGTGGCTCGACGAACGACCCGGCCGGTCGTGAGGGTCTCGCGCGCTTGCACGCCCGCCTCCTTCGCCGGGGCACCGCGCGACGCACGCTCGCGAACGGCACCGTCGTTCCCGCGCGGACCGCAGACGCGCTCGAAGAGGCCATCGAGAGCCTGGGCGGCGCGCTCAGTCTCGACGTCTCCTCGGGCGCGATCCGCCTCCATGGCAGCGTGATCCGCAGAAACCTCGAGCCCTTCTTCGCGCTGCTCGCGTCGCTGCTCACCGCGCCGGCCCTGCGCCCGAAGGATCTCGCGTTCGTGCGACGCGAGGCGCAGGCCGAGCTCGTCGCACAGCTCGACAACGATCGCTGGCTCGGCGCGCGCGCGTTCCGTCACGCGCTGTTCGGCGCGCACCCGTACGGACGCAGCGCGACGGGGACGCCGCGCTCGCTCGACGCGGTCACGCTGGCAGACGTCCGAGCCCAGCACGAGACGTACGTCCGCGCCGACGCCGTCATCGTCGCGTTCGCTGGCGACGTCGCCGTCGACGAGGCCGAGGCGCTCGTCGCCACCCACCTCGCCGACCTCCCGCGCGGCGCGCCGGTCGCGGCAGCGATCGAGGATCCAGCGTCACCGCGCGGCACCCACGTCGTCGTGGTCGACAAGCCCGATCGCACGCAGACGCAGCTCTTCGTGGGCACGCTCGGCGCGCGCATGGGAGAGGCCGCGTTCTATCCGCTGCTCGTCGCCAACACCGTCTTCGGCGGCACGTTCAGCGCGCGCCTCACCGCCGAGGTGCGCAGCAAGCGCGGCTGGAGCTACAGCGCGCAGAGTCGCGTGTACGCCGATCGCGCGCGCGACGCGTGGTCGATGTACACGCACCCCTCGATCGAGAACGCACGCGACTGCGTCGCGCTCGAGCTCGAGCTGATGCAGGCGTTCGTCGAAGGGGGCGTGCGCGCGCGCGAGCTCTCGTTCGCCAAGTCGTACCTCACGCGATCGCACGCGTTCGATCGCGACACGGCGGCCAAGCGCCTCGAGCCGCACGTCGAGGCCAGCCTCTTCGGCCTGCCGCTCGCGTTCTTCGTCGAGTACGTCGCGCAGGTGAGCGCGGTGTCGTTGGCGGATGCGTCTCGCGCCGTGCGCTCTCACCTCGGCGGTCCGTCGGGGCGCGGTCTCGATCGTGTCGTCACGATCCTCGGACCTGGCGCGCAGCTCGAGAGATCGCTCGCCACGCTGCCGGGGATCGCGTCGATCCGTGTGGTCCCGCACGCGGACGTCGCGAGCCTCTGAGCCAGCCGGCGCGCGGGGGGTCACGTCACTCCGCTGACACCGCGCCGAGCCCACGCGCGGATCCTCCGAGGATCTCGCGTGGCACATGGGTTGCGACTTGGGCCCGACGTCGCGGTCTCGCCCGGTCCTCCGTGCGGGCCGTGACGGTCACATCTTCGCTTGTTCAGTCTCGACGGTTCGGTCTCGAGAAGACCGCCCTGCACGACGTCCACTGCCCGGGTTGACAGCCCGGTGTCCGTGGGTCCTACTCGCGCGCCCTCGCGGCTCCCGTGTTCGTGGGCCGCTCGGTGATGCGTGTGCGAATCGAACCGATCGTCGCAAGAGATTCTTCCGCACTTCCTCCCTGCAGTCCTGGCTGCCTGCACTCCCGGTCCGCCCGCTGGACCGACTCGTTTTGGAGAGCTCGTGACGCACCTCAAGTCGCTCAGGTCGATCGCACTTCTTCTCGCGCTCGCGAACCTCTTGGTGGTCGATGCCGCCGCGGCGCAGGACAGCCCTGACGCGGGCGTCGCTGCGACCGAGACCCCTGCGGCCCCGGCCGAGGAGCCGGCCCAGGAGACCACGCCCACCGACGAGCAGGTCGCGCCCCCGCCGGCGGCCACGCCCTCCGCCGTCGCTACCGATCCCGCCGTCCCGGCCGCTGCCGTGGAGGCCGAGGAGGCCGAGGAGGCCGAAGCCGCCCCCGAGGTAGCCGCCGAGTCGGAGGGAACCGATCCTGCGAGCGGCGGAGGCGACCTCGCAGCACCCGCCCCGACCACCCCGCCCGCGGAAGAGGCCAGCGAGGACGAAGGGCAGGCCGCGGAGGCGCAGGCTGCCGCCGAGCCCCTCGCCTGGCGCAACAGCTTCTTCAGCTACTCGGTCTCGGCGACGTTCAACTCGCTCTGCCGCGACTGCCAGCTCTCGTACAACCCGAACGTCTACCAGTTCTTCTCCTTCACCCCGCGCTGGTACGTCGACGCATCGACGTTCTTCTTTCTGTCTCTCGGTGCGTTCTACGAGTTCACCGACGACGACTTCAGCGCCTACAACCACGAGTTCCAGATCGGCGACCTTCTCGTCGAGCTCCGCCGCACCGTCAGCTGGGAAGGGTTCATCTTCATCCCCGCTGCGCGCCTGACGTTCCCGACCTCGAAGCTCAGCCAAGCGGCCCAGCGTTTCGCGAACGTGGGCATCGGCGTCACCGCAGTCCGTCCGATCCCCGAGGCGGCCGGCATGACGATCGCCGCCGTGTTCCGCTACCAGCATTGGTTCGCAGGTTCGAACGTGCCGATGGCGCGCATCGACTGCCTCGCGCCGCTCCCTGGTGGGGCCGGCGTCACCGCGGGCGGCAGCTCGACGGGGCCCGACGCTGACACTTCCTACCTCTGCAACGGAGTCGGCCGCACTGAGTCGGATCGCATCGTCGCAGGCGTCAGCATCAACGTGACGCCCGTCGAGCACTTCACGCTGACGCTCTCGCTGTTCTGGGTGTGGGCCCACACCTTCGGCGGCGCGGCCGCCGACATCCCCACCAGCGGCGGGACGGTCAACCTCCCCGAGATCGGTGGAGCCTGGCGTAACTTCACGTCGTACTCCGTGTCGGCTGCGTACGATCTCACGGACTGGCTCAACCTCTCCCTCTCCGTGTCGAACTCCACGGTGCTCGCGCCGGTGTGGAACGACGACGGGAGCGTCCGCAGTCCGTTCAACCCGGACACGCAGTTCAGCCTCGGTCTGACGTTCACTCTGGACGGCATCTACAATACGATCACGGCCGGTGGCGAAGACGACGGCCTCACGCCGGAAGAGCGCCAGCGCCGCCGTCAGGGCCTCGCGCAGCGCAGCTCCGACGACGAAGAAGAATCGACGATGCCCGCCGCGGGCACGTCCACCACGCCCGTCACCTTCTGACGCTCACGTGCGCCGGGCACCGGCGCAGGACGAGGATTCGCATGCTCAGCTCGCAGGATCGCAGTCGACCGGAGGCGGAAACGATGCTCAGGACAGCCACGCGCTCTCGTATGTGGGGCTCGCTCCTCGTGGTGCTCGCGCTCGGGAGCGCTCTCAGCGCCGGGTTCTCGGGCTGCGGAAATCCGCAAGCGCCCGTGAACCAGGTCGGGGCGAACATCATCGACAAGAGCATCTTCGAGGGCTCTTGGTACATGGCCCAGACCATCATCGACTTCGACTACGAGGCCGCGGGCCTCGGGTTCGTCGGTGAGGTCGGCTCGGACGGCACGAGCGGCGGATACGCCATTCCACGCATCCGATGGGTCATCGACGAGCAGACGCTCTACGCGTTCCGCGACTACCAGACCGTCGGCGACGCCGTCGACCCGTTCGAGGACGAGCGCCAGAGCGACCCGCGCTTCATCGGTCAGCCCGTGGCGGCCTACCGCATCGCGAGCCACTTCGACATCCGCCGCGCGTACAACACGGTGACCGGCGAGGAGCTCAACGTCCTCACGGAGAACGCCGTCGACCGTCGCTGGTGGGAGCGACGGTTCATGCGCGTCGACTTCTCGCGGAACCTTCTCGCGTCGCGCGCGGGCATCTCCGCCGACCTCACCGCGATGTTCGGTGAGATCCGCCGCGAGCCCGCCGACATCATGGTCCAGGACCAGTCGGACTTCCCGCGCGACTGGCTTCCGCAGTTCAACTACATGAGCTGCGCCGCCGCAGGCGACGACACCTGCACCGAGGGTGACCGCGTCTACGCAGGCGACTACGCGCAGGGCCAGCTCTACCACATGAGCTTCGTCAACCTGGAGCTCCTCTCCCCCGGCGTCGTGAACATCCCTGGTTACGGCCTCACGCCGTACTGCGGGGAAGCTGCGCTCGGTCTCCCGGAGTGCGCGAGCGTGCCGATCGCCGTGCGCACCAGCTTCCTCCGCGTCAGCGACACGCGCGAGTACCAGGCCCAGCAGTGGCAGGACGAGATGTTCGAGCGCGCGGGCTACTTCCGCCTCGAGCGCGACACGTTCGACACGACGCACCACGCCGACGACGTCTCGTGGGGGACCACGGACTTCCGCAACTACGCCGCCTTCCGTCACAACATGTGGCAGGACTGGTACTCGGACGAGACGGTCCCGGGCTCGTCCTGCGTGGTGGCCACGGACTGCATCGAGTCGGCGGGTCGGGACGCGCGCTGCCGCGCGAACCAGTGCGTGCGCCGCACCGAGACCCCGTACACGTCGCGCGGTGTTCGCCGCATCACATGGCACACGAGCACAGAGCTACCTGCGCATCTCGTGAAGCCGGCGTTCGAGACGGCCAACGAGTGGAATCGCGTGTACATGGAGGTGATCCGCACGCGCACGGGCCGGACGCTGCCGGAGTACCCCGCCGTCAGTTGCCAGCGCGACAACCCGGACGACTACTGCTTCTGCACGGACGTCCCCGTCGCGGGCGCGCCCGGCTGCGACATCAACGATCCCGAGACGTGGTCGCTCTGTGACACGCGCACGGTCAACGAGACCTGCGCGGGCCGATACGACATCTTCCAGTCTCCGGCCGACGCGATGGCCGCGGGCATCGTGAATCCCTTCGACTGCCACGTCGAGGTGCCGGCCGGCGCCGAGCCCGACGTCACCAACCCAGACATCGCCGCGCGCTTGGCCGACACCGACTACGAGGGTTGGTACGGCGCCCGGATGGTGGGCACGGAGTGCGCGCTCGAGCTCCGCGTCAACAGCTGCAACCTCGCGGCCGTGCGCAACAACCCGAACGGCCCCGGCACGACCGAGGGCCTCGACTGCCAGCAGCGCGGCGACATGCGCTTCAGCCTCCTGAGCTACGTGGATCAGCCCGGCACGCCGTTCCTCGGCGTCGCGCAGTTCCGCGCCGACCCCGTCACGGGCGAGCTCCTCAGCACCGACGCCAACATCGGCGGTCCCGCGCTCCAGAGCGTGCGCACCCGCGCGATGCAGGCGTACGACCTCATCGCGGGTCGCTTCACCGACCAGGAGTTCTTCACGGGCGAGGACATCCGCGCTTACCTCGAGGCGGCGAACCGCGTCGACCTCCCGGCCCCGCCCCGCATCGACTTCTCCGTCGCGACGGGCGTGCCCGGTCTCCGCAACACCGCTGACCCCGGCGTCCGCAACGAGATCCAGCGCACGATGGAGCGCGCGATGGAGCGCGCCGAGGCCCTCCAGGGGCCCGAGGGTCGCGCTCGGATCTACTCCGACCGTCTGACCACGCTCGCCGGCAGCGACATCGAGGCCCGCCTCTTCGACAACGACGAGCTCTTCGCGCTCGCCGGCATGGGCAACGTGCCCACGGAGGGCGTCTCGTCGTCCACGCTGCGCGATGCCGTCATGGATCGCGTCTCGCCGTTCCGCGGCGGCCTCGAGCGTCAGGTCCGCCAGTCGCTCGAGGACGAGACCGAGCTGAACGCCGCGGGCGTCCACATGGCGAACGAGTTCACCGACGACTCGGTGCTCTGGTTCGTGAACCAGCATCGTGATTGGCCGCGCGCCCGCGTGGAGTTCGAGCTCAACCGCCGCCTCTACCGCCAGACCGAGATCCACGAGATGGGTCACTGCGTGGGCCTGCGCCACGACTTCGGCGCCTCCGCCGACACGGAGAACTACGCGCCCGAGTACTACCGAATCGCGGAGCAGTTTCCGATCCCCGACCCGCGCACGTTCGACACGGACGGCACGCCTGGCTACAGCGTCGAGGAGTCGGCGGCCTTCGAGCGCTCCTATGCGGGTACGCGGCGGTTGCGCGAGCTCGCGGGCATCGATGCGTGGATGAACTCTGCCATCATGGAGTACACGGCCAACTGGTATCAGCGCATCTCGGGCTCCGGCTACCAAGACCACATGGCCCTCGCGCTCGGGTACGGCGGGCTCGTGGACATCTATCACAACGAGGCTGGAATCCCCGCCGCGGAGATCAACCCAGCGAACACCCCGCGCGTCTACCTCCAGCACTACATGGGGGGCGAGACCTGTGAGACATCGAGCGATTGCCCCTACTCCGAGGGTGGCAGTCGCTCGGGCGAGTTGATGGAAGCCAACCGCGCGTCCGGGCTCACGCAGAGCTGCGTGCCCAACGCGACCCGTCCGGGCCAGAGCGTGTGCTCGAACTTCGAGGCCGACTCGAGCGCTCTCCGCGACCGCATCGAAGCGGGCAGCGCGAGCGCAGAGTGGATGCCCATCTACTACCGCTACTGCGAGGACTACCGCGCAGGCACGCGCACGCTCGCGTGGTGCAACACCTTCGACGAAGGTGACTCGTACCGCGAGATGGTCCGCAACTCGATGGAGGCTTACGAGCGGATGTACATCTTCCGCGCCTTCCGCCGCTACCGCCGCCTGTTCGGGTACAACTACGCCGAGGGCGTCCTCCGCTATCTCTGGCCGGTGGTGAACATCCAGCAGAACCTGCTGTACCACTACGCCAACGATCCGGAGTATCGCGAGACCGAGGGAGCCTTCGGCTTCTACGACCAGTTCCTCTCGGCGGCAGACGGCCTCAACTACATGGCGCGCATCCTCGGCTCGCCCAGCGTCGGCGCATACACGTACGACACTGGCTACCAGCGCTACTCGCGCACCAACCAAGATCCCGCCACGCCGGGCTCCAACCTGGCAGTGCCGCTCGGCATGGGGCGCTTCCCCTACTCCGTGTACCAGTCGGGTCTGACCGGGTTCCAGCGCGTCGAGCGCATGGGCGCGATCATCGACAAGATCTACACGATGCTCTTGATGACGACGCGCGGTCTCAGCGCCTTCTACGGCACCGACGCGGTCTTCTACACGAACTTCTACGACCTCTTCCCGACCGAGATCAATCAGATGTTCCGCGGCATGATCGGCGACCAGCCCGATCAGTTCATGCCTCGCGTCATCTGCGGCGGCGGCTCGTTCCCGCAGTGCAACGACCCGCGCATCGTCTACATGGATTTCTACCGCGGCGACTGCGTCACGCCGGGCTCGACGACGTGTCGTCCGAACCCCGCCGACGTGACCTACCGCGACTACCGCGTCATCGAGGGTGGCGACACCTTCCTCCTCCAGTCGTACGCCGCGATCTTCGGCCTCGCCGAGTTCCCGGTCTACTACGACACGACCTTCCAGACGCAGCTCTTCATGTGCATCGAGGGTCGCGGCGACTGCATGACGCCGCCCCCCGAGGCTCGCGAGGGTGTGGACTACGTCCGCCACACGTCGAACCGCTTCTTCAACTCGTACCTCGCATGGCAGCTGACGCCGTCGAGCGGCGCGACGGAGCAGCAGTCGGGCGCGTTCGCGATGGTGACCGAGGCGCACCGTGCGTCGATCATCCTCCAGACGTTCCGCGAGTACCGCGGCGACTACGGCGGCGGCACGTACGACGAAGCGAACATCACGGACCGGGCCGCGTTCGACGCGCTCGGCGTGGCGCTCCCGCCCTCCTCGTCGTCCGACTTCATCTCGCGCGAGATCGCGCGCCTCGACGATCGAGTCCAGAACCTCGAGTCGTTCTTCAACTACCTCATCCAGATCGAGCGGTCGTACGGCATCAACGCCCCGTTCGTCTACACGCGGCCCGAGCTGTGAGGAGAGCATCCATGACGACGCACTCTCACAACTCCGCGAACCCTCCGTCCGCCAGCTCCCTCACCGAGACCCGAGCGATGCGAACCACCATGAAGACTCCGATGCAGTACCTCGGCTGGCGACTCGTCGCTTGTCTCGCGCTCGCGCTCGCGCTCGCGCTGCCGCTCTCGAGCTGCAGCGAGCAGCGGGGAGAGGTCAACCGCGTCCAGACCAACCTCATCTCGAAGAGCGTCTTCGAGGGTGACTGGTGGTACACGCGCACCATCGTCGGCTTGCCCGACGACGCCGCGTGGGCGATCGGCGACGCAGGATCGGGCGCGCCGTGGCCGGGAGCCATGGCGAACTTCGACATCGCGTCTCAGTCGGGCGTCATCGGCCGCATCCGGTGGGTCATCGACGAGAACTTCATCTACGCGTACCGCGCGTCCGAAGTGATCCCCGGCTCGAACCCCGACGCGGGCTCGAGCGAGTTCCGCGGCTCGCCGCTGGCGGTCTATCGCATCACGTCTCACGTCGACGTCCGCCGCGAGTTCAACCCGGTCACGGGCGAGCGCAGCAACGTCGTCTCCGAGAACGCGACGGATCGCCGCTGGTACGACCGCGAGTTCGTGCGCATCGACTGGTCGCAGAACCTCGTGACGTTCGGCCAGTTCGGCGCGGGCCTCGAGATCGACGCGCTCTTCGGCACGTTCACGCGCGAGCCCGCCAACCTCGGCATCACCGACGAAGGCAACACGGACTTCCCGGCCGAGTGGGCGCCGCAGTACGTCACGGTCGCCGACGACCTCGAGTACCGCTTCCGCAACGAGTGGCCGACCGACCAGCTCGACACCGTGCACTACATGTCCTTCGTCACGCAGGAGATGTGGACGCCGGTGCAGTGCTTCGGCAACTCGTGCGGCACGTCCATCGCGCTCACGCTGCGCGACGCGTTCCTCCGCGTTCCGCCGAACCACAACTACGCCGTCGAGACGCTCGCGAACAGCGAGTACGACCGCTTCGGCATCATCCGCACCGAGCAGCGCACGTACATCCGCGGCGGCGATCCGCGCGGGGCGCTCGGACAGTTCTGCGCGGTCAACGAAGACTGCGAGACGAGCGCGTGCGACACGGAGCGTCACGTCTGCATCGGCGGCCTCACCGACGAGCTCGGCGACACCGACTACCTCACGTACTACCGCCTCCGTCACAACTTCTACGCGAACTCGCTCACGGAGAACGAGTGCGTGGCGGACTGGGAGTGCAGCGGTCGCTTCGGCACCGGCGGCACGCCCGGCTCGGTGTGCGACCAGTACGCACGCCGCTGCACGATCCCGCTCCGCGATCGCGAAGTGCGCGCCGTGCACTACCGCCTCTCGCCGGGCTACCCGACCTACCTGCTCCGCTCCGCCTTCGAGACCGTGAGCCTCTGGAACGATGCGTTCATGCGCGGCAATCGCGCGCTCCGCGGCGAAGCTCTCCCGACCGGTGACTCGGTCGCATGTCAGAGCGGCGATCCCACGCAGTACTGCTTCTGCGGCGACTCCATCTCGTCTCCCGAGGTGGACCCGACGTCGCGCACCTGCCCCTTCCAGGTGGACTTCTTCCAGCCGCCCGGCGCGCGCGGCGTGACCAGCGGCACGGACTTCGATTGCTGGATCGCTGGCGCCGGCAACGCGCCCGCGCCCGACCTCGCAAACCCGACCGACTTCACCGACTACGACGCCGCGCAGTGGACGGGCCTCCACTTCGTGGGCAGCGAGTGCATGCTCGTCCTCGACGTGAACAGCTGTGATCGCGACGCGTCGCTCGACTGCGAGCAGCTCGGCGACATCCGCTACAACATGTTCAACTTCGTGACAGCGGCGGCCTCCGGCTTCTGCGGCGTCATGCAGCCGATGCAGGACCCCATCACCGGTGAGGCGATCGTCTCGCCGGTCAACATGGGCGGCCAGTGTCTCGACAACTTCGGCGTGCAGCCTCTCGTCTACTGGCCGATGCTCCGCGGTGAAGAGCCCGCGGACGACCTCCTCAGCGGCGACGAGATTCGTCGCTACTTCGACGCG
Source organism: uncultured Sandaracinaceae bacterium (assembly GCA_964502175.1). GTDB lineage: Bacteria > Myxococcota_A > Polyangia > Polyangiales > Sandaracinaceae > JAFLCL01. Next base: position 5,666 of record CAZCVE010000099.1, on the reverse strand, counting down.
GTCGGCAACGTGCACCCGCCGCGCGGCGTGGCTCCGGGCACCGGGGACGGCTACTCGGTGACCGACCCGTCGCGCCCGGCGCTCCCGACGGACCTGACCGCGGCGTTCCGCGACCGCATGGAGGGCCTGCGCGGCGAGGTGCAGATGCTGCACGGTGCCGAAGGGCGCGCGCGCGTGCTCTCCGATCGCCGGATGGCGGCGGATCGCACCGCCGAAGGCCGCGAGCTCGTCCGCCGCTACGCAGCGTCGGTCGCGTCCGAAGGCTTCCCGACGGCGAACGCGATGGAGCAGATGGCGGCGACGGCCATGGACGCCCCTGGCGCCATGGCGGGCCGTGAGATCGACGTCGACGATCCGTCGTCGCTGTCGCGCGTCTCGCCCTTCGATGGTGGATTCCTCGAGCAGACGCTCGGCGACATCCAGCAGCAGCGCGATCTCCTCTCGACCGGCACCTGCATGATCGAGGAGCGCGCGGCGCTCGTCTATCAGTCGCAGTACGGCGACTACTGGGCCGAGGCGTTCCGTGGCGCCGACACGCGTGTCGCCCGCATCCGCTGGGCGCAAGCGTGGCATCGCGCGGTCATGCAGCACGAGCTCGGCCACGGCCTGGGCTTCGAGCACAACTTCGCGGGCTCGTTCGATCGCGACAACTACTACCCCGCGTACTACCGCATCGCGCTCGAGAACCCGCTCCCCGAGCTCGAAGAGTTCGACGAGCCGAGCCGCGGCGGCAACGGCAACGGCGTCGTCACCGCCGACGAGACCGAGGCCTACTACGTCGAGCTCGATCGCGTGCGCCGCGTGCGCAACGAGGCGGGTCTCGGCAACTACACCGCCTCGAGCACGATGGACTACCCGGGTGACCTCTCGGACATCATGGGCATCGGCTTCTATGACCGCGCGGCCGTCTACTACAACTACTTCAACCAGGTCGAGACCTACGTCGGCGACCCGCGCTACGAGGCGCCGGGCACGACGCAGCACGACATGCTCCGCGCCGACATCACCCCGCGCCAGAACTGGGCGTGGTACCGCGGCGGTGAGTCGTGCGACGTGGACACGCAGTGTCCGAACGCTGAAGGCAGCCCCAGCCTGATCTCCGGTCAGCTCGTCACGCAGCGCTGCGTGACGAACCCACGCTTCTCGAGCATCCAGCGCGCGTGCGACGGCGCAGATCACTGCATCTGCTCGTCGTTCGATCAGGACTTCACGGACTACCAGAACGGCCTCGCGTACCGCAGCTTCGACGAGCCGCTCGAGGTGTTCCCGGTCGTCTACCTGTTCTGCTCGAACCCGCGCCTGAACGACATCTCGTGGTGCAACACGTTCGACGCCGGCGAGAGCTTCCAGGAGGCCGTCGCGAACTGGCGTCGTGAGTGGGAGAACCGCTACCCGACGTCGTACTTCCGGCGCCACCGCCGTCCGTTCTCGGTGCGACGCCGCTTCCAGGGCATCGCCGACGCCGCGAAGGTCTTCCAGCACCTCTTCTTCCGCTACCAGTACAACGAGATCAACCGCGGCCGCACGCTGCGCGCGACTCGCTACTCGAGCGATCCGCTGCCCCTCGGCTTCAACGATCAGTTCAACGCGTCGGTCGACGTCCTGAACTGGCTCGCGCAGATCGCCAGCCTTCCCGACGTGGGCTCGTACGAGTTCGACGCCACCACGAACAGCTATCGCCACCTCAGCGAAGAGATGGACATGGCGGGCTCGGATCTGACGCTCGAGCCGGGCGAGGGCTACTACACGTGGTCTCGCTACCAAGAGGGTCAGCTCGGCTTCTTCCGCATGGAACGCCGCGGTGTGTTCTGGGACAAGCTGTTCGCCCTCCAGGCGCTGACGCTGCGCGACTGGGGATCGAGCAGCGGCTCCGAAGAGCGCTACTACATCAACTTCCACACGGTGTTCCCGATCGAGGTCACCGAGCTGTTCGGTGGCTACATCCTCGACAACCCCTCGTGGTTCGCGCCGCGCGTCGACACGAGCACGGCGACCCCGACCATCGAGTATCCGGGTTGGTGGCGCGGTGGCGAGTGTCGCGTCGGTCCGCGTGCGGCCCCCTGTCGTGGTCCGAACACGACCGAGTACCCGCTGCCTGTCCTCGAGGGCACGACGAACGACATCATGCGCTTCTACTCGGTGGTGTTCGCGCTCTCCGAGTTCCCGGTCTTCTACGACACGTCGTGGGAGTCGCGCCTCGCGGTGTTCAACATCGGCAGCGGCGACGGCTTCACGATGCCCAACACGCAGCCGGACGGCGACCTCACCTGCGCGTGGCGAACGCCGCGTGAAGAGAGCGGCGCGCTCACCACCGTCACGCTCACCCCCGGCGCCGCCACCTGTCTCGACTCCGAGGACGCGGACTACATCACCTACACGTCCGATCGCCTGCACTCGACGTACGTCGCGGTGAAGGTCCGCTCGCGCACCGACTTCAACCTCGCCGAGGAGCAGCTCGGCTTCGAGCTTCTCGAGCAGGTGTCGGTCGCGCAGGACCGGATCCGCGAGCTCGAGGCGATCGAGTCGGGCCGTCCGCTCACGGCCGCCGAGCGCGAAGAGCTCACCGGCCGCATCGACCGTCTCGAGTCGGACGAGTCGTTCCTCCAGACGCTCATCCAGCTCCAGCGCGTGTTCGGCATCAACTCGTACCTCTGAGCCCAGCCGTCAGGCAGGCGCGCGTGAGCGCGCCACACCGCAGCGAGCGTCTCGTCCCCCGACGAGGCGCTCGTTTCGTTTGGCTCGACGGTGGACGAGGCGCGCGGCCCGTCTCGGTGCCGCGGATCGATCAGCCGAGCACGTGATGGATCGTGAGCTCGTCGAGCGTCCCGAGCACCGCGTGCGGCGCGTGGCTCCGCAGCTCGTCCACGCCGAACGCTCCCGTCGCCACCGCGAGACACCGCGCTCCGATCGCGTGTGCCGCGATCACGTCGCGGGGGGTATCTCCGATCACGATGACGGACACGTCGTCTGGATCGCGTCCGAGCGACTCCGCGCCGCGCTCCACACCTCGGCGCAGCAGGCGCGCCCGGTCCTCGTGATCGCTGCCGTACCCGCCGAACGCGAAGCGCTCCCACAGCGCCGCCGGTCGCAGCTTGATCTCGGCGCCGCGCACGAGGTTGCCGGTGCCGAGGCCGATCGCGATCGGACGCTCGCTGCTCCGCGCTCCTTCGAGGAGCGCGATCGCGCGGCCGACGCCAGGGAGCACCGTGTAGCCCGTCGATCGCGGCAGCTCGTCTGCGAGGTGTGTCAGGTAACGCGCGAGCGTCGCCTCGAGGAGCGCGTCGTCCACGTCGCGCCCGCCGCGCACCATCGCCTCGCGCACGATCGCGCGGTCCGTCATGCCTCCGAAGGAGAAGTCCGACGTGCTGCGCGCGAGCGCGTGCTCGTCGAACGCGCGCTCCATCGCGCGCCGGCCCGCGCCGCCGCAGCTCACGAGCGTGCCATCGATGTCGAACAGCACGACCACGGGACGAGGGGAGGGCGTCATCGCGCGATGATGCCCCGGATCGCCCGCGCCATCAGGGTGCCACTCGGCGGTGTTCACTCGCCCAAGACGACGAGCAGCTGTCCGCCCTCGACCTGATCGCCAGCGGCCACCCGGACCTCGGCGACCTTGCCGGCGTGCGACGCCTTGATCGCGTGCTCCATCTTCATCGCCTCCATGATGAGGAGCGTGGTGCCGTGCTCGACCGCGTCGCCCACCGCCACGAGCACGCGGAGGACCTTGCCAGGCATCGGAGCGACGGAGCCATCCGCTGCGCTCTCACCTCCGGGTCGCGGCAGTCGCGCGACGCGCGTGAGCGAGATCGTGGTCGGCGCCACGTGCACATGGACATGTCCTTCGCTCACCACGAAGCGAGCACGCACGCGATGGTCGCCGAGGTCGACCACCGCCACGCCGACCCGCTCGTCGCCTCGCGAGACGTCGAGCTCGAGGCTCGCGACGCGCGCGCGGCAGCTCAGGCCTCCCGACTCGAGGTCGTGAGCGCCGTCGCGACGCGGCGTGAGCGAGACCAGGTGCTCTGCGTCTTCGAGCGCGAACGTCGTGCGATCGGGCGCGCCGCGGTTGTTGCGGAACGAGGTGGGGAGCGAAGGAAGGAGCGTCCGCTCCTCGCTGCGGAGCGTCGCGAGCACGAGCGCGCCGACCGCCGCCGCGCGCTCGACCTCGAGGCTCGAGGGCGTCGAGGCCTTGGCGTCTGCGAGGTGCGTCTCGATGAAGTGCGTGTCGAGCTCACCGCGCACGAACGCCGGGTGATCGACCAGCGCGAGGAGGAAGCGCCGGTTGGTGCGGATGCCCGGCACCGACAGCGCCGAGAGCACGAGCCTCAACCGCTGGATCGCGTGCAGACGCGAGTCGCCGCGCACGATCAGCTTCGCGATCATCGAGTCGTAGTGGATGCTGACGACCGACCCGCGCTCGATGGCGGACTCGATGCGCAGCCAAGGCGCGCTCTCGATCTCGGCGGGCAGATGGAAGTCGTCGATGCGCCCGCTCTGCGGGAGGAACTCCGATGCCGGGTCCTCCGCGCACAAGCGCACTTCCATCGACCAGCCCGAGTACGCGGTGGCCACGCGCGCAGCGTCCCAGCGCAGGACCTCGCCCCGCGCGATCCGGATCTGCTCTTCGACGAGATCGAGCCCAGGAAGGATGCCCTCGGTCACCGGATGCTCGACCTGGAGGCGCGTGTTCACCTCGAGGAAGAAGAACTCGCCGCTCGGCGCGAGCACGAGCTCGACCGTGCCCGCGTTGGTGTAGCCGATGGCCTTGCAGAGCGAGACCGCGGCCTCACCGATCTTCGCGCGCAGCGCCGCGTCGAGCGCGACCGACGGGGCCTCCTCGAGGATCTTCTGGTGGCGGCGCTGCACCGAGCACTCGCGCTCCATGAAGTGAACGACGTTGCCGTGCTCGTCTCCGAGGATCTGGATCTCGATGTGTCGTGGGCGCTCGACGTACTTCTCTGCGATCAGCGTCGGGTTGCCGAACGCGCTCTCGGCCTCGCGCCTCGCGCTCTCGTACGCTGCCTCGAGCTCGTCCTCGCCGCGCACGATGCGCATGCCCTTGCCGCCACCGCCGGCCGACGCCTTGAGCAGCAGCGGATAGCCGATCTGCTTCGCCGCGCTCGCGAACGCCGCGACGCTCTGCACCTCGCCCGAGTAGCCGGGGATCACGGGCACGCCGGCGTCGGTCGCCGTCCGCTTCGCCTCGCGCTTGAGGCCCATCGTGCGGATCGCCGCGGGGCTCGGCCCGACCCAGGTGAGGCCTGCGTCGATCACGGCCTGCGCGAACGCGTCGTTCTCCGCGAGGAAGCCGAAGCCCGGGTGCACGGCGTCTGCGCCCGTTGCTTTCGCGGCCTCGAGGATGCGATCGATGCGCAGGTACGAGTCGCGCGACGGACCCGGCCCGAGACGGAACGCCTCGCTCGCGTCGCGCACGAACGGCATGTCCGCATCGGCGTCCGAGAACGTCGCCACGGTCGCGATGCCCATCGCGTGCGCCGTGCGAAAGATGCGGCTCGCGATCTCACCGCGGTTCGCGACCAAGAGCTTGTGGATTTCTTTCATCACCATGGAGAGCTCTCCGAGCACGGGGCGCCCTGCGGCGGGGGAGCGCAGCTCCCCCTGGAGCAGCGAGGATGGAGGAGCGAAGCGACGAAGGACGAGCGGGG
>CAZCVE010000098.1:18995-23766 GCA_964502175.1 uncultured Sandaracinaceae bacterium | reverse complement strand
TGGAAGGTCGAGTGGAAGGCCGAGTGGAAGGTCGAGTGGAAGGTCGAGTGGAAGGCCGAGTGGAAGGCCGAGTGGAAGGCCGAGTGGAAGGCCGAGTCGAAGCGAGCCGCGCGCTCGTCTCGAAGCAGCTCCAGCTCAAGTTCGGCTCTCTCACGTCGGCTCAGCGGGCGCTCGTCGACATCGCGGATGCTGACGCGCTCGAGCGGTGGGCGGAGCGCGTGCTGACGGCGACGAGCGTCGACGACGTGGTCAGGCCGGGCGGCGCGCGATGATGCGGGCGAGCGAGCGCTCGCCGATCCATCCCTCGCGGTAGTAGACGATCTCGAGGCCCTTCGAGATGTGGAGGAGCTCGTTGGTCTCAGCGAGCCAGCGCGCGCCTGGACGCTGCGGGTGACGCTCGAGCGCGCGCTTGGTCTCGACCTCGGCGATCACGACGCCGCCCGGAGCGAGTGTGCGATCGAGGCTCTGGAAGAGATCGGGCTGGCGGTAGTGGAAGCACGCGATCACGTTCCACGTGCCCTCGGGGAGCCCATCGGCCTCGAGGTCGCGCACGAGCGTCTTGATGCCGAGACCTTCGTCACGCGCTGCCTCGCGACAGAGCGCGAGACCCACCGGCGAGATGTCGACGGCCGTCATCTCGAGGCCGCGTCGCGCGAGGTAGACGGCCATGCGGCCGGAGCCGGCGGCGACGTCGATGCCGCGGCCCGCGCGCGGGAGCTCGTGCTCGAGCTCGGCCACCCACGACGGAACGGAGCGCGGGAGATCGCGCTGCTCCGACCACCGGCGATCCCAACGACTGCGGTCATCTTCGGCCATGGCGCGGACGGTCATACGGAACCGCGGACCCGTCAATTGGCACGCGTGCGCGCGTCGCCCTCGACGGTGGCGTTCGCGTCCATCGTCCGGTTGGTGTATGACCGGTCCCATCATGTCCGGCGGCCACGACTCACACGCGCACGACGATCATTCTGCTGGCCCCGTCGCGGCGCATCCGCCGATCCCGACGATCACGGACGAAGCGTCGGACACGCCGATGTGGGTGCCGATCGCCGGCCTCGCGCTCTTCCTCGTGCTCGCGCTCTTCGTGGCGCTCCGCTCGGCAATCGGTCCGACGGATGCCGCCGCCGCCGCGCCGACGGAAGAGCCTGCGGCCGAAGCCGAAGCCGCTCCGGCGCAGTGACCTCGAGCTGCGTCGGCCCGACGGCTCGCTCCCCCTCGCCCGATGCCGGCGAAGGCGCGGGCTTCGGCGGCGGCTGTGGATGCTCGGTGCCGACGCCTCGCGCGCCGCTCCGCGGCTGGATCGTGATGCTCCTCGGCGCGCGACGCGCGCGCTCGTCTTCGCGGGGTCGACGCGCACGATGACGACCCAGCTCGTTCTCGGTCGCGACCCGGACTGCGACGTCGTGATCGCCGTTCGCGCGGTCTCGGGACGTCACGCGCGCCTCGCCTGGCAAGGCGGGCAGCTCTTGATCGAGGATCTCGGCAGCGCCAACGGCACGTGGGTCTCGGGCGAGCGTGTGCAGCGCGCGGCGGTGAAGGCGGGCGCCGACGTGCGCCTCGGCGAGGTGGCGCTGCCGTGGAGCGATCCGCGCGTCGTCGCGCTGGTGAAGGTCGGTGCGTCCAAGAGCACCATCGCGCTGATGCCGCGCTTCGGGCGCTACGTGTGCCCGCAGTGCAAGACGGCGCAGGTGCTCCCCGCGGGCTTCGTGCGCGGCGAGATCTCGTGCCCCAAGTGCGAGAGCGCGCTCGAGATCGGCGCCAACGTCGGCGGCAGCGGGCGCGGCGCGAGCCTGGGCGTGCGCATCGTGCGCAGCCTCGTGGGCACGGCGATCGGCGCGCTCGCGACCGTGTCCGTCGGTCTCGTCGTGCTGCTGTTCGTGGCTCCGGAGCGGCTCGCGACGGCGCCGGATCCGATCGGCGAGATCGCGCGGCGTCGGATGGGGCCGCGGGTCGTGACGCTCGACGCACCGTCCGATCCGAGCCCGCTCGATCAGCTGCTCGAGCCGATCGGTCCGCCCGTGGGCAGCCCCGAAGAAGCGTCGGTCCGCGTGCACGCGGCGACCGAGATCCGCGACGCGATCGACGCTTCGAATCCGACCACGCGGAACCTCGCGGTGCAGGTCGCCGCCGGAGACGACGGGCCGTTCCACGTGGAGCAGATCGCGCGGATTTGGAAGCACGTGCGCCTCGCGTGGCGCTACGTGAACGACCCGCGCGGCGGCGACTACTACGCGCGCGCGAGCGAGACGATCACGAACGAGTTCGCCGGCGACTGCGACGACTTCGCCATCCTCATCAGCGCGATGGTCGAGGCGATCGGCGGCCGCACGCGCATCGTGATCATGGACGGACCGGGGGGCGGTCACGCCTATCCCGAGGTGTGCATCGACGGACCACCCGACGAGATCTCGCAGAAGATCGCGCGCTTCTATCGCCTGCGCTGGGATCGACGCCTCGGCGCGCGGCCGACCCAGACGCGCATCCACTACCGCAGCGACGCGACGTGCCCGGTGTGGCTGAACCTCGACTGGACCACGAACGTCATCGGCGGCCCGTACGCGGAGGAGCGCTACGCGGTGGCGGTCTACGCGGACGGACGCACCGAGACGCTCGCGCCGTTCCACCCCGCGGGCACGGGCACGGCGAACACCGCGCTGCCCCAGCGGACGCCGATCGACTGAGCGCTTCGGGATCGAACCGAGGCCGATCGCTCGCGCCGCGGACGGAACGCGACGCGAGAGACAGCGTGGGCCCTCACGTGCCAGTCTGCAGCGCCCGCTTGGTCCTCCCCGGCGGCCACGAGGAATCTTGATCTCTCTTCGCGTTCGGGGTGCGTCGTGTGTGCTCGTCGCCACGTGGGTGTCGCTCGCAGCGGCTTGCGAGGGCACTGGCGCCGAGTCGGTCGCGGCGATCGAAGGCCTCACCGTGGCCGAAGAGGCGACGCTCGTCGCGGGGGACGCGTTCAGCTTCGATCAGGCGGGCTACTCGGTCTCGCTGAGCGCGAGCGGCGACTACGCAGCGGTCGGCGTGATCTACGACGCCCACACGGGTGGCTACGACGCGGGCTCGGTCCGCATCTTCCAGCGATCGGGAGCCACGTGGACGGAGCAGGCCACGCTCGTGGCGCCCGACGCGGAGGACATCGACCAGTTCGGTCACTCGGTGTCGATGAGCGCAGACGGGACTCGTGTGCTCGTCGGTTGCTCGGGTGACTTCGTCGGCGGCCTCCGCACGGGCAGCGCGCGTGTGTTCGTGCGCGACGGCGGTGGGACGTGGTCGCAGGAGCAAGCGCTCCTCCCCGTCGGTGGCTTGGACGACGACCGCATCGGCGCGTCGGTCGCGCTCAGCGGCGATGGCGCGCACGCGCTGGTCGGCGCGTACTGGTCCGATCCGCCGTCGGGCGCCAACGCCGGCAGCGTGCGCGCGTACTCACGCATCGGCAGCGTGTGGACGCTCGACCAGCTGCTCTACGACACGACCGGTGCGGCCGATTACTGGTTCGGATACGCGGTGGCGATCACGTCCGATGGCTCACGCGCGATCATCGGATCGCCCTTCGGGAACCTCGCTGCGGAGTGGAACCGCTCCGGCACCACGTGGACGGCGGGTCCTGCGCTCTCGCCTGGCTCGCTCGTCTCGACGGACGAGTACGGTCGCTCCGTGGGGGTCAGCGCCGACGGTGCGCACGCGGTCGTGGGCGCGCGACGTCGTGGTCCGAACGATCGCGGCGGCGCGTTCGCGTTCACGCGCGGCGGCGCCGCGTGGACCCTCGATCAGCTGTTGCTGCCGGCGTCGGCGGCATCGTTCGACTACGTGGGCACGAGCCTCGGTCTCGACAGCTCGGGCACGCGGGTCGTGATCGGAGCGCCGGGCACCACGATCAGCGGCGCGTTCGATGCCGGGCGCGCGAGCGTGTTCACCCGGGTGGGGACGACGTGGACCGAGCAGCCGTCGTTGCTCCCGTCGGGCACGCCCGAGAGCAACGATCAGTTCGGCTTCTACGCGCGCATGAGCGGCGACGGTCGACGCGCGATCGTCGGGATGCCTGGGGACTCGACGTACGCTGGAAGCGGCCGTGTGTTCACCTTGAGCGGCAACTTGGGTGACGCGTGCTCGGGTGGCTCGGACTGCGACTCGGGCTTCTGCGCCGACGGTGTCTGCTGTAACTCCGCCTGCGGAGGGAGCGTGGCGGACTGTCAGGCATGCAGCGTCGCTGGCGGCGGCACGAGCAACGGCACCTGTACGGCGCTCGCGGCGCCGAGCAGCTTCGTCTGTCGCGGAGCGAGCAGCACCTGCGACGCGGCGGAGACGTGCGTGGGCACGTCGCTCTCGTGCCCCGCGGACACCTTCGCCGCGAGCACGACGGTCTGCCACTCGTCGACGGGCGCGTGCGATCCGGAGGAGCGCTGCACCGGGATGAGCGCCGCGTGTCCCATGGACGTGTTCTCACCCAGCACCTCGGTCTGCCACCCGTCGATCGGTGGGTGCGATCCGGAGGAACGCTGCACCGGGATGAGCGCCGCGTGTCCGATGGACGTGTTCTCACCCAGCACCTCGGTCTGCCACCCGTCGACCGGTGGGTGCGATCCGGAGGAGCGCTGCACCGGCACGAGCGCGGCGTGTCCGATGAACGTGCTGTCACCGAGCACGACGGTCTGTCACGTGTCGACGGGCATGTGCGATCCAGAGGAGCGCTGCACGGGCATGAGCCCGGCGTGTCCGATGGACGTGTTCTCACCGAGCACGACGGTCTGCCAGGCGTCGACGGGCG
>CAZCVE010000098.1:0-18895 GCA_964502175.1 uncultured Sandaracinaceae bacterium | reverse complement strand
TGTCCGATGGACGTGTTCTCACCGAGCACGACGGTCTGCCAGGCGTCGACGGGCGGGTGCGATCCCGAGGAGCGCTGTACGGGGATGAGCGGGACGTGCCCGACCAACGTGCTCTCGCCGAGCACGACGGTCTGCCACGTGTCGACGGGCGGGTGCGATCCCGAGGAGCGCTGTACGGGGATGAGCGGGACGTGCCCGACCAACGTGCTCTCGCCGAGCACGACGGTCTGCCAGGCGTCGACGGGCGTGTGTGATCCCGAAGAGCGCTGCACGGGGATGAGCCCCCTGTGCCCCGCGAACCTGCTCTCGCCGAGCACGACCGTGTGTCGCGCGGCCGCGACGGGCGGTTGTGACGTGGCCGAGCGCTGCACGGGCTCTGCGGCGGCGTGTCCCGGCAACGCGTTCCAGCCGAGCACGTTCGAGTGTCGTGCCTCGGGTGGTGTCTGCGATCCCGCGGAGCGCTGCACGGGCTCTCTGGCTGCCTGTCCCCCCGACGCGCTCGCGGGGATCGAGACGACGTGTCGTGGGGCCGCGGGCGTGTGCGACTCGGCCGAGCACTGCAGCGGATCGAGCGTCGCGTGCCCGAGCAACTCGCTCCTGCCGACGACGACGGTCTGTCGTGACGCGGCGGGTCCGTGTGACCTCGCGGAGCGCTGCGCGGGCACGGCCACGTGTCCGAGCGACACGTTCGCGACGAGCGCCGTGACGTGTCGCCCGGTGAGCGGCGGCTGCGACGTCGCCGACCAGTGCAGCGGCAGCGCGGCAGCGTGTCCCTCGAACGCCGTGCGCCCCGCTGGCGTCGTGTGCGCGGCGAGCTCCGGCGGCGCGTGTGATCTCGACGACGTGTGCGACGGCAGCAGCACGACCTGCGCGCCGCACTTCTCGACCGCGGTCTGTCGCGCCTCGACGGGCGCGTGTGACCCTGCCGAGTCGTGCTCGGGGAGCGCGACGACCTGTCCGACGGACGTGACGACCTGCGGCCCGGACTCGGGAACGCCCGACGCGGGTGTGCGCGACGCCGGCATCGATGCGGCCGTGATCGGCACGGACGCGGCGGTGATCGTCGGCGACGACGCGGCTGTGATGGCGGGCGACGACGCGGCGGTGATCGTCGGCGACGACGCGGCTGTGATGGCGGGCGACGACGCTGCGGTGATCGTCGGCGACGACGCTGCGGTGATCGTCGGCGACGACGCTGCGGTGATCGTCGGTGATGACGCCGGCGCCTCGATCGACGACGCGGGCTCGGTGGGCGACGACGGTGGCGTGGACTCCGGGGTCGTCCTCGACGACGCGGGCGTCGACGCGGGCCGTGCGATGCCGGTCGACGCGAGCGTGCCGGCCGACGCGAGCCGCGGCGATGTCGGTCCGGTCGACGTCGGACCGCTCGACGCGGGTGGCGCGGCCGAAGACGCAGGCGGCGGGGTCACGGGCGGCAGCTGCGCGTGTCGCGTGGAGACGCGGAGCTCACCGACGCGCGGAGGTCTCGCCCTCGCGCTCTTCGTGGTGCTCGGTGTCGTGGCGCAGCGTCGACGCCGGTCGACGCGCGCGGCGCGCTGATCAGCGGTACGGATCGAGCGCGGCGATCGAGAGCACGCTCCCGAGCGTCCGCGTCACGATCATCGAGACCTCGGAGCCAGGGTGCAGGGACTCGGCGAACCGCGCGTCGATCACGTGGATGCCGTTGAGGCGCCGCTTGGTCGGCTCGTGCTCGACCGGATCGATCCGCACGACCTTCACGTGCGCCACGACGGGGGCGAGCACCGCGTCGAGCAGCAGCGTGGGCCCGGCGACGAGCGCGCCGGGTCCGAGCACGAGACCCAAGCGCGCCAGGATGCCGATCGGCTCGAGCGCTTCGGGCGCCGACACGAGACACGCATAGAAGGCGATCGCCGTCGCGCTCACGAGGACGCCCGCGATGAGGCGCGTGCGCGTGAGCGTCCGGCGTCGCTCCGCGGCGACCGGGTCCAGCGTCGCGTACGGGCGCGCCGTGGTCAGGCTCGCTACGAACGCGGCGGCTCCGAACGGGGCCAAGAGGATCAGCAAGAGATGGAACCAGGTGACGGCCCACGCCTCGACCATCCCGTAGCGGCCGTCGAACGAGTAGCGAACCTCGCGCTCGATGATCCACGAGCCCGGCGGGAGATCGAGCAGCACCGCCACGAGCGCATAGACCGTGGCCGCGAGGATGGTGAGCGCGAAGAGCGGGCCGGCGAGGCGCGACATCAGGCTCGGCGGTGTCGGACCCTTCGACGTCGCGGCGCCCGGCTCGGCCGTGGGCTCTGTCGTGGGCTCTGTCGTCGTCATCGGCGCCTCATCATCGTCTTCACTCCGTGGCCGGGGCGAGGGAGCGCCGCCACACCTCTTCGTCGGCGTTGCGCGCCGAGAGGCTGAGGGCGCCGTCGGCGTCGATCTCGACCTCGCCCCACGTGAAGAACGGCCGCGCGTCGGCGAGCGTGTAGACGCCGTCTTCGGGCACGTGATGGAGGACGCGCTCGGTGCCGAGCGTCGTGTCGAACCCGTCGAACGGAAAGAGCGCGGCCGAGAGCGGTCCCGTGACCAGCTCGTGCACCACGAAGCTCGGGTCGTCGGGGAACGGGTGGTGCTCGAAGGCCGCCGTGAAGTGCACGTCGGTCGTGAGGAACACGAGCTGCCGCCGACCCGCACGACGTGCGACCTCGAGCAGGCTGCGGAGCTCGCGCACGAAGCCGCGATCCGTGCCGCCCGCGGCCCACGAGTCGCGTCGGCCGTTGGCGCCGGTCGGAAGCGCGATCGGAACGCTCGACACGATCACGATCCACGTCGCGCTCGAGCTGCGGAGCAGGTCGGCGAGCCACGCGCGCTGCGCGAGACCGAGCATCGTCTTGGGCGCGTCGCCGTCGTCGGGTGCGTCGTCGTCGTCGCGGTGACTGCGCGTGTCGAGCAGCGCGAGCTCCAGGTGTCGCCCCCAGCGGAAGCGGCGGTAGAGCGGCGAGGCGGCGTCGGTCGGCGCGAGATCGAGCGCGTCGTGCTCGAGCAGGCCGCGGCGTCCGATCGGGAGGAGCGGCACGTGCTGGCCGCGCCCTCGTCGCACGTGATCGTGGAGCGGACCGGCGTCGTTCACGATCTCGTGATCGTCCCACACGGCATACGCGCCCCAGCGCAGGGCGCGGTACGCAGCGTCGTCTTCGGCGTAGCGCCAGTGGGCGCGGTAGGCCTCGAGCGAAGGCAGCGGCGGGCTCACCATCGGCACCTGCGCGTTGTCGAGCGCGCCCTCCGAGCGGCACGTGTCGTCCGCGTAGATCATGTCGCCGAGGAGCACGCGGAAGTCGTGCTCGCGCGCGACGAGCGCGGGCAGAGTGGGGAAGCCGTGCTCGCTGTCGCGGCAGACGTTCTGGCCGCCGACGTCGCCTCCGAACGCGAAGTGGACCTCGCGGGCCTCGTGCGGCTCGGGCGCGAGGCGCACGAGGCGCGGCTCGCAGTCAGGCGCCGTCTCGTCGGCGCTCGCGCCATCGCTCACCCAGACCACCAGCTCGGTCGAGCGCGCGAGATCACGCAGGCGCACGCGCGCCGTGTGGTCGTAGCGGGCGACGATCGGAGCCACGGCGCCGCGCCCGCCGCCGACTGCGCGCGCATGGAGGAAGTCGCGCTCGACGTCGCGCGCCCACAGCACGGCCGAGCGCGAGGTCATCTCACCGAGCGCGACGTTCTCGACGCAGGTGGCCTCGGGACGCGGTGGAGGCGGGGCGCGGTCGCACGACGACGTGATCGCGGTCGCGCCGATCGCGACCCCCGCGATCACCCGTGCGCCGATCACCCGTGTGCGGGCAGCCTGATCTCGAAGCATGCGCCTCCAGACGAGTGGGTCTCCGCGCGGATGCTGCCGCGGGCCTCCTCGAGGATCGTGAAGCAGACGGCCAGCCCGAGGCCCGTGCCGCGACCGACCGGCTTCGTCGTGAAGAAGGGCTCGAAGATGGAGGCGCGGGCGGCCTCGTCGATGCCCGTACCGGAGTCGATCACGCGGAGGATCACCGTGCCCGCGCCGCGCGCGTCGTCGGTGGTGCTCGCTGCGTCGGCCTCTTCGTGCACCGCTTCGACGAGGATCGTGTCTTCGGCGTCGGCCTTCTCGCCGCTCGCGCCCTGCCGCTGGCGCTTGGTCTCGATCGCGTCGGCCGCGTTGAGCAGAAGGTTGAGGAGGACCTGCGTGAGCCGGTCGGAGTCGAGCGCGACGGCGGGCAGATCGTCGGCGATGCGCCGCTCGATGCGGAGGCCGTGGAGATCTTTCTGCGGCGCGATGAGGTGCACGGCGTCTGCGACGGCCTCGCTCACGTTCGCCGGCGCGCCCAGGCTCGCGTCGGCGGGCTGTCGCGCGAAGTCGAGCAGGTTGCGGATGATGCGGTTGATTCGCTCGGTCTCGCGCTGCACGCGCTCGAGGAACTCGTCTTGCTCCGACGTCTCGAGGCCGCCGCCCCGCAGGAGCTCCACGAAGCCGAGGATCGCCGCGAGAGGGTTCCCGATCTCGTGCGCCACGCCCGCCGCGAGGCGACCGACGGACGCGAGCTTCTCGCTGCGCACGAGGGAGCTCTGCGCCTGCTCGAGCGAGGCCTTGGCGGCCTCGAGCGCGCGCAGGGCCTCCTCACGCTCCCGGAGGGCCTGCTCGAGCTCGCGCAGGCGTCGCTCGCGCGCGGCGCGCTCTTCGCGGAGATCGTCGCCCAGCGCGTTGAACGTCTGCGCCAGCGAGGCGACCTCGCGCGCGCCTCCGATGCGGGCAGGCGAGCGCTCACCGCGGGCCAGGCGCTGTGCGGCGCGCTCGAGCTGCTCGACGGGTCGCACGATGAGGCGCGTGAGCAAGACATACGAGAGGACGAGGATCGCGATGGCGCTGACGAGCGCGTAGAGCACGAGCAGGCCCACGAGGTTGCGCGCCGCCTCTTGCCCCGGATGCGCGACCCACACGCGCACTTGTCCGCCGCCGATCGGCGCCTCGGCCGCGAGGCCCTCGCCGACCACGCCGCGCGGCTCGACGTGGCCGTCGTCGAACACGATCTCGAGGCCGGTGACCGCGTCGTGCCCGAGGAGCGCGCGCTCGACGCGATCGACCACGAGGTTCGGTGACGTCACGCGCACGATCGACGCCGCCGCGGCGCGCGCCGCGAGCTCGGCCGCGTGCCGTCGCTCGATCTCGAGCGCGCGCGTCGAGAGCCGATCGGCCGCGACGCCGATGAGGATCACGCTCAGCGCGAGCGTCGTCACGAGCGCGAGCCCGATCTGCGCGCGCAGGCCGAGGCCTCCGGGGCGCTGCGTCCGCAGCTCGCGATCGAGGCTCTCGCGCGAGATCCGCTCGTGGAACGCGCGCGTGTCTTCTCCCGAGCTCGGGGGCGTGGCAGGCGGAGGCGCGGAGGAGGGCACGGCGCGATGATACGCGCGTCGCCGTCAGAGCCTGTCGTGCGTGCGCGCGCCGTCCGCCAGGAACCGCATCCGACCCGACACGATCGCGTCGGCGGCGAGCGCGTCGATCGTCCACGGCAGGCGCACGCTCCAGTTGTGCGGCCCCACCGTGTTCGGCGTGTTCACGCGCTCGCGGAGGCAGAGCACGTCGTGGATCGGCAGGAGCGCCGCGACGCTCGCGCTGCCGAGCGTGGTCTCGAGGAGCGCGCGCCAGAGCGGCTCGGTGAAGCGCGCGGGGGGAGGGGGCTCGGCGGGCGCGAGCGGATGCGGCGCGGCGGGCGTGCCCTCGAGCGGCGCGAGGCGTGGCAGGGCGAGCGCGGCCTTGCGCTCGTGCTCGGGCAGCTCTTGCCACCAGTCGATCGAGCTCTCGGTGTCGTGCGTGCCCGTGGTCGCCACGCTGAGCGCCGCCCACGCCGTGGGATCACGAAAGCGCCCACCCTCCTGCTCCCAGCGCATCACGCGGTAGCCGGGGATGCCGAGCTTCGCGAGCGACGCGCGCACGAACGGGGGGATCACGCCGAGGTCCTCCGCGAGGATCTCGGTGCCGGCCGACGAGAGCGCGCGCAGCACGGCCTCGCCCTGTGCGAGCTGAGCCGCGTGCGTCTCCGGGTAGAAGAAGTGGGCGCTCTTGTCGATCGGCCGGTGGTAGGTCCGGTAGAGGCCGACCACGTGATCGATGCGCACGCCGTCGTAGAGGCGCGCCGTGTACGCGCCGCGCGCCATGAAGAGGTCGTAGTTTCGCGCAGCGATCGCGTCCCAGCGGTACGGAGGCAGGCCCCACTCCTGGCCGTCGGCAGAGAACGCGTCGGGCGGCGCGCCTACGGTCGCGTCGAAGCGGAAGAGCTCGCGGTGCGCCCACACGTCGGCGCTGTCGTCGGCGACGAGGAACGGCTCGTCACCGAAGAGCGAGACGCCCGCGGCGTGCATGCCCTCCCGCGCCGCGCGCAGCTGCTCGGCGCAGAGCCACTGGAGGTAGCGACGAAACGCGAGCTCTCGCCCGTGCTCCGCGCGGAACGCCGCGAGCGCCGTGGCGTCGCCGTCGCGCAGCCCGGCCGGCCAGCTGCGCCATCCCTCGGGGTGCACGTGCTTGATGCTGCGGAAGAGCGCGTACGGCTCGAGCCAGCTGGCCTCTTCGCGCTCGAACGTCGCGAGTGCCAAGCGACGCGGGTGAGCCGCGGGCTGCGAAGCCAGGTGATCGAAGCAGCGCGAGAGCACGCGCAGCTTGAGCCAGCGGGTCCCCGCGTGATCGACGTGCGGCGACTCGCAGATGGCCGTCAGCGTGAGGCGCTCTTCCGGGCTCAGCGCGTCGAGGCCACCGAGCGCCGTCAGCTCCGCCACCTCCGGAAGCGCCAGGTACAGCGGATCGAGCGCGTAGAACGAGCAGGCCGAGTACGGGCTCTCTTGTCCCGGCGACGGCTCGAGCAGCGGCAGCGTGAGGATCCAGGAGAACCCGCCGGACTTGGCCCATCGCGCGAGAGGGACGAGATCCGAGTACTCGCCGACGCCCCACTCCCGACCGGTGCGAACACAGAAGAGAGGAGCGAGCAGACCGAGCGAGCGACGCGTGAAGACCGTCATGGGCCGCGAACCTACCCCACCCGGGCGCGCGAGGCGCGGGGTTGGATGCGCAGCGATTGAGCGTCAGGCGCGCAAGACGCGGATGGGTCGGCCCGTGGCCGTGCTCGCGGACTCCTCGCGCGTGCGCACCTCGATCGGCGCGGCGCTCGCGCGGCGATCGAAGAGCACCAAGACGCCTCGCTCGAGGCCGACACGATCGAGGTAGCCCTCGAGCTGGTCGAGGCCCTCGGCGAGCGGGTCCTTCTTGCCGTCTCGCCACACCTTGCACTCCACGGCTTCTCGCTGGACCCGGCGCTTGCCCGACGCGTCGGTGATCGGCCACTCGATCAACAAGTCGAGGCGCTTGCGCCCCGCGCCGTACTCGCGCGTCACGCGACCGCCGCCGTTCACCACGCGCTGGAGGAACGCCATCAGCACCAGCTGCGCGCTCGCCTCGCGGTACGTCGCGCCCTCGACGAGCACGTCTCCTTGTTCGATCCAGAACGCGGCGAACTCGCGGAGGAGCACGTCCATGTCGAAGCTGCCGTCTGCGCGCACGAACGAGCGTGGATCCGCGTGCACGCGGTGCTGGATGACGTCCGAGAGGACCCGCGCGACGACCTCGGTGTAGATCGGGTTGGCCACGCGCAGCGGCTGCGTCTTCACGAGGCCGAGGTCGAGCACGTACGAGAGGTCGTCGTCGAACGTCGCGTCGAACGGCACCTCCTCGCCGGCGAGCAGGGGCTCGATCACCCGCCGCACGCGCGGCTCGATCAGCTTGCTGACCAGCGAGTCGAGGTGCGTCGCGCGCGCCGCCACGAGCCGATCCTTGGCGATGTCGACCTGATCCCGCGTGATCGCGACCTCGATCTTCATCTCGGCCACGAGCTCGTTCGCGAGCGCGTTCACGAGCCACGGCTGCCCGCCAGCGAGCTCGATGAGCCTCGCTGCAGCGTCGTCCTCGAAGCGCTGCCCAGTCGTCTCGGTGTGCTGCCCGAGGAGGGACCGGACGTCTTCGTCGTCGAAGTCGCCGATGCGCAGCGACTTGAGCTTGACGTTGAACGGGCTCGAGGTTCCCAGACGCTCGGCATCCCCTCCTGCCGCCATCTTGTAGTCGCGCACATCACGCAGACCGCAGAGGATGACCGACCACGGCGCGCGCTCGGGTCGATCAGGGAAGGCCGCGCGCAGCTGGCGAAGCACGGAGATCAGGCTCTTGCCGCGCAGCGCGTCGATCTCGTCCAAGAACAGCACCAGCTTCCGTGGCGATGCTCGAGCCCAGTGCGCGAGGAAGTCGCCGAAGCGAGTCTCCGCCGCGGCGCCAGAGAACGGCGGCGGTCGAAGCTCTGGGGGGAGCTGCGCTTCGAGTTCCGCCTGCAGGCGACGCACGACGACGGTCTGCGCCTTCTGCTCGTCGTCGCCCGCGGCTTCTGCGGCTTCGCAGCTCGCGTAGACCGCGCTGAACTCCCCACCTGCCGTGAGATCCTTCGCGAACGCTCGGAGGAACGTCGTCTTTCCCGACTGACGCGGGGCGTGGATCACGAAGTACGCGCCCGCCTCGACGAGCCCGGGCGCCTCGGGCACGCGCGGCAGCGGAGGCACCATGTAGTGCCAGTCCGGGCGGCACGGTCCGGCGGTGTTGAAGTGCCTCTTCACGGCGCCCTCACGCTACCACGCTGATCGTCGGAGACAGCGCGCCTCTACCCACGCGCCACGCGACTCAGGGGAAGCCGCCGCGCACGTCCTCTTTCATGCCGAGCAGCTGGTAGAGCTGCTTCAGCGCGGCGAGGTCGGGGATGATGATCCGCTCCTCGGCGATGCGGACGTAGCCGCCGTCGCGCAGCTGCTGCACGGCCTTCTTCACCGCGTCGACGTCGAGGCCCACCCGGCTCGACAGCTCGAGGGGCGAGATGCCGACGACGTGCCCGTCGGTGGTCGGCTCGACCCCGCCGGCCAGACGGAGGAGCGTGTTCACCACGCGCGACGGGTGATCGCGGAGCATGGCGTTCTCGACCTGCTCCTCGGCGTTCCGCAGGCGGCGCACGAGCTGCTCGACCAGGCGCGACGCGACCTCGGAGTTCGTCGACAGCAGCACGCCGAACGTCTTGCGGTCGAGCGCCAGCACCTGCGCCTCGGTCAGCGCGACGGCCGACGCGCTCCGCGACGTCTTCGGCAGGAGGGCGTCCTCGCCGAACAGATCGCCCGGCTTGAGCACGGTCAGGCTGCGCTCGGCGCCGCGGATCCGCTTCACCAGCCGGACCCGCCCGGTCTGGATGAGGTAGCAGTGCTCGGCCGACTCGCCCTCGTCGTAGATGGCGGCGCCCGAAGGAAAGGTCCGGCCGAAGCGCTCGAAGAGCCGCTGCCTGTCGCCGTGCCCAAGCTCCTGCATGGGATCGGTGAGTAGCGGTCTCGGGGCCCTCGCGTCAATGAGAGGACACCGAAACGAATCTGTGGGGAGCCAGCCGGCGGGGGCGAAGCCCCCTTGAGGCGCGAGCGATGGAGGAGCGTAGCGACGAAGGAGCGATGGGGGGAGCGGGGGTCGGGCCCCCGCATGGAGCGCCGGAGGCGCGGGAAACAGCTGCGGGAGCACCCGTGATCCACCGCGGTTGACGGTCCCGGCGGGCCCCGGTAGATCAGGGCCCCTCCAATGACCCCCCGGATCAACCTTGCTGCCCTCCGGACGCTCGGCGCTTTCGCCCTCGTCTTCGGAGGCGCGCGTTGAGTTTCGGGGCGCGTTTCACCCGCTCGGGCCGCTCGAGCGTGGCGATCGGCGCGATCGCCGGGTCGCTCTCGGTGCTCCTCGGGGCCGGCTGCCCCGGCGGCCCGTCGGACGAGGACCTGAACCGGTCGCGGACCGAGTACGAGCTGGGCGTCGGCCTCTACAACGAGTCCAACGTCGCGGGCGCGTTCCAGCACCTCCAGGAGGCGGTCCGCCTCGATCCGGAGAACATCGAGGCTCACACGGTCCTCGGCACGCTCCACATGCTCCGCGGCGAGAACGAGCTCGCCGAGCGCCACCTGCGGACGGCCATCGAGACGAACACCCGCCTCGGCCCCACCGGCCTGCCGGCGCTCACCCCCGACGCCTACAACACGCTCGGCGTCCTCTACATCAACGCCCACCGCTACGACGACGCGGTCAGCGCGCTCCGCAGCGCCACGGGCGACCTGATGAACCGCACCCCGCACCTCGCCTGGGGAAACCTCGGCTGGGTCTTCTACGAGATGCACGACTACCCCCAGGCGATGGAGTCCGTGCAGCAGGCCGTCCGCCTCCAGCCGCAGTTCTGCAATGGCTGGTTCCGGATGGGTCAGATCTTCTTTGCCCAGGGACAGCTGGCCGGCGAGAGCCAGCCTGGCGGCGATCCCGAGGGCTTTGCGCACGCCGAAGAGGCCCTGACCCACGCCCTCGAGGTGGATCGGCCGGAGTGCGCTGCGCTTCAAGATGCTTGGCTTTTGCGTGGTGAGACCCGTGCCCGGCTCCAGCGTCGTGACGAAGCCATCGCGGACTTCGAACGGTGCGTCGAGCTGGACGCGAACACGGAGGCCGGGCGCGCATGCGCCGGTTTCCTCGCTCCCTAGGGTCGGTCGGGCCCGAGGGTGTCTTCGGACGCTCTCCGGCGCGCAACCGTCCCCGTGGAGATGGCCCAGCGGAGGCATGATGGAGTCGATCGGACAGTTTCTGCGGAGCGAGCGCGAGATTCGCCAGCTCTCCCTCGAGGAGCTCGCGACGACGACGCGTATCCCCCTTCGCTCGCTTCAGCTGCTCGAGGACGACCGCCTCGACAACCTGCCCGGTGACGTCTTCGTGCGCGGCTTCGTGAAGTCGTACGCGAAGGCCGTCGGCCTCGGCGTCGACGACGTCCTCCGCCGCTACGAAGAGTCGAGCCGCCCGTCCAAGGTGCCCGCGACCGTGGCCCGCGAGAGCGTCGCCAAGCCGGACGGCGGGCGCCGCTTCGGCCTCGCGATCGCGCTCGTCATCCTCCTCATCCTCTTCACGCTCGCGCTCTCGATCGTCCTTCGCCCCCGTCATCGCGACGCGCCGGTGGAGCTGAGCGGTCTCGACGCTGCGGCGCTCGTCGTCGGCGTGGATCACGCCTGACGCGACCTTCGCGACGCACGGTTCGATGAGCGCCGGTGGCAGGTCGGGCGGACGTCGGGGGGCGACGCCGACCGCGCACCCCACGCGCGCCGTGCTCTTGCGGTCCGTCGACTTCGGCGAGGCCGACCGGATCCTGACGCTCGTCACCGACCTCTACGGCCGCGTGTCCGTGATGGCGCGAGGCGCGCGTCGCAGCCAGAAGCGCTTCGGCGGCGCGCTCGAGCCGTTCGCGATCATCGAGGCGTCGATCGCGCTCGGCACGGGTGAGGTGGGTCGCCTCGCGGAAGCGCGCGTGCTCCGCGCCTTCCCTCGCTTGCTCGGCTCGCTCGACGCGATGCGCGAGGCCGGCCACGCGCTCGAGCTCGTGCGGAGCGTCGCGCCGCAGCGGCACGGCGAGCCTCGCCTCCTCGACGCGATCGGCGCGCTCTTCGAGGAGCTCGATCGCGACGCGATCAGCGTCGGTGTGTTCGCGCGCTCGAGCCTGCGCGTGCTGTCGATCGTCGGCCTCGCGCCTCGCGTCACGGCGTGCGTCTCCTGCGGCAAGGCGCCCGAGGCCGGACAGGCCGCGCTCTTCGACGCCGGCCGCGGCGGCATCGTCTGCCGCGCCTGCGGAGGCGGCCCCCTGCGCCTCTCGGGCCGCGCGCGCGCCTTCATGATCGACGCCCTCCGCGCCGCGGAAGACGACACCGACTCGCCCTCACCCGCGGAGATGACGCGCAGCGATCTCTCGGACGTGGAAGCCGCCCTCGACGCCTTCGTGAAGCGCCACGTCCGCAGCTGAACTCGCCACCTTTCGCGTTTCGCGCCCATGCCCGCACTCTGTTCCGGTAGGCTCCGAGTCGCGCCCGCGGGGTTGACGCGCCGGGTCGCCTTCAAACCATGAGCGAACCGAACCTCACCGAGCATGGCGGCGATCGCTGTCCTCGGATGCCCGTCGAATGGCGGGAACGAGTGGCGGAACAGCGACCTTCGACGAGTTGAAGCGTGTGGACGGAGGAAGCGTGACCGAGGCACGGGAGCAGGAACGAATCGATCGTCAGCTATTCAGCGACGTGGCCGAGCGACTGATGCGCCGGCTGCCGGCCATCGTCGGTCGCAAGGTTCAGCGCTCACGCTGGGCACTCCTCGAAGGACGGGAACGCACGGATGGATGTGCGATCTCGCGTTCGTTTCGCGAGGGGTGCGGCTCGAGCTCTGGTACGACCACTATCTGAGTCACATCGATGGGAGATTCTTCTCGGTGTGGGTCCGCGCGACGAAGGAGGAGCGCGTTCGAAGACTGGCGGCCGAAGCCGGGTTCGCCATTCAGGCGCGCGTCGGAGAACGCCAGCGGAAAGACGGGCGGATGACAATCCGCGTCACCGCCGGCGACTGGCTCCTCGATTGCTGGCCTTGGAACACCTGCTTCTACGTGGGTCGGTACTCGGAGCGAGGACACGCGGTTCACGGACCGATGTCGATCGCCACGGCCCTTCTCGAAGACGCGCGGAGCCTCCTCATCGCAACCCCGGACCACAACGGAGCCGAGGCACCCACACGGCGCGCCCAGCGGCGATTCCCGGAGTCCGACCTGACGACGATGAGACTCGTGGAGCAGCGCGCCGGTCAAGGTGCGTTCCGCAAAGCGGTGCTTCAGCACTTCGGCGGTCGGTGCGTCATCAGCGGTTGTGACATCCCCGAGGTCCTCGACGCGGCCCATATCGTTCCGTTCGCTGATGTGAAGACGCAAGACCCGTCTAGGGCGCTTCTTCTTCGAGCCGACCTCCACGTGCTGTTCGACCGGGGCCTACTCACGATCACGCGACGAGACGGGAAGGCCCTTGTGAAGGTCCATGAGGATCTCGAGGCAACGGCGTTGTACGGAGAACTCGAGAAGAAGCCCCCGCGCGGGGCAGATCGGCTACGGGCGTCCCACTGGCGCGCGCTGGCGGAACGGCCCCGCTACGCTCGGAACCGCACATCATGACCCCGCACAAGGAGTCCACTTCGGGGTCGAGGCCGTGAACCTCCGCGGATCCGTCGGCCCCGGCGTGATCGTCCTGTTTTCGGTCGCGCTCTGAGTCGACCGTCGCACCGCTCTGTGGAGGTCCCCGGAAGTCGTGCGTGGGTCAGGCGGTGAACGCTGCCAGGCGGTCGCGGTCGAGCTTGCCGTGGTTCACCAGGGCCGCGGTGATCGCCATCTCGGAGACCTGGTAGCGCGCGGCGGCGTGGGAGATCGCGCGCTCTCCGAGACCCTGCTCGTCCGTGAAGGCATCGAGCTCGGCCCATGGACAGAGCAGCTCCTGCGCGAACGCGCGAGAGAACTTCTGCGCGGAGCTCTTCACCGTCGTGAGCGCGAGCCCTTGCTCGGTTCGTGGGAACAGGACCGCCATGCCGAAGATGCGGCAGAGCGCGAAGCGCTGGCTCGTCATGCGCTCGGTCCCGAGGAGCACCTTCGTCGTGCCGCCCCCGTCTCGAGCGCGGTAGCCGCCGGCGATGTCGACGTCTTCGGCCGCTGCGCCCGCGAACGGGAGCCGGTGACCGAGCACCTCCGCCAGCTTCTCGTTCTCGAGGGGCCCCTCGGAGACACCCATCAGAGCGCGTGTGCGTCGAGCAGCAGTGCTGGCGCGCTCCCACGGCTTGCCGCTCGCATCGACGGTCACGCCGCTCGCCGCAGCGAGATCCACCTCGACGGCCGAGGAACGCAGGCGACGAAGTGCGGTCAGGCCAGGCTCGCCGTCGTGGGTCGCCGCCAAGATCTCGTCGGCGGAGAGCTGGCCGCTCTCGGCCGCGAGGCGGTCGGCGACGAGGTGCCAGTCGGGTCGCACCTCGCCCGGCTCGTAGCCCGCGCGCGCCTCTCTGCGGCAGCGCCGCGCCAGCGCAGCATCGGCGCGCTCGGCTCGAAGCTCCGCCCGAAGCTCGGCGATCTCCGTGGCGTCGGGGAACACCGTGCCGATGCGCGTCTCCACGGTGTCGACGAAGCTGTCGACGGCGGCCTCCCACGCCGCCGCCGACACCTCGAAGCTCGTTCGCTGAAGGAAGCGTATCGCCGCCGCATCCGCCGAGCGCTCGCCGAGGATCGTCACCTGCACGTTCTCGCCATCGCTCGCGATCTCGAGGTTGGGCCACGCATAACCGCCGCCGAGGCCCGCCATCGAATGGGCCATCCGCCACTCAGACGTGACGCTCTCTGCCCGTGCCTCCCAGCGCAGTCGCCACCACCCGGTGAGGAGCCAGCGCGCGACGCGCACGGCCGGCACGCGGATCGACGGGCGGGTGCTCTGCGAGAGCGCGTCGTGAACTTCGGTCAGCGCGATGCCACCCGCGCGCACGACGATCGAGGCGAAGGTGGCCTCCTCGGGGTCTGCGACCGTCCCCAGCCAGTCGCCCACGACCTCGATGCTCAGCTCATCGCTCATCGTGAGCTCCAGCGCGCGCGGACCTGATCCGCCAGCGGGTCTGCATTCCGGATGGGGTAGCCGTGGTAGCAGCCGACCTTGCTGCCTCCGTACATGAGCTCGTAGACGCGGCCCGCGTCCACGACCCAGATCTGCTTGGGGAACCCTTCGCCCGTCGTCTGCTCGCTCACCAGCCCGCCGGCGACGGCCGATTCGAAGAGCCGCTTGGCGGTGGCCTTGTCGAACACGCCAGCCTCGTCGCAGAGGGTCTTGTCCTTGCGAGGGTTCGTGGGCGGCGTGAGACCGAAGTCGTTGGGCTTGGCCTTGTGGAACGCGCTGCCCTCGTAGGACGCCTTGTCGACGAGGAACGCTCGCTCCCCGTCTGAGAGGACCGTTGCGCGGATCTTTCGCTCGGTCTCTTTGCGTGCTGCTCTGGCTCGCGGGCCCACGCCGGCAGCGTAGACGCGTGCCCATACCCCGTCCATTCGGTTCCGCTCGGCTCCAGTGCCCTGCGCCTCCAATCTTCCCACTTCGCGTGCATCCTAGGCGCGTGGCCGATCCGAACCCGCCGCGCGGTCTGACGAAGAAGGCGAATGCCGAGCTGATCGCGCAGCTCACGCGTCCCAAGCGGTGGTGGGAGGACATCGTCCTCACGGCGGTCATCCTCGGTCCGATCGTCGTCGGAGTCGCGCTTCCGATGTTGGCGCTCCACTTCGGCCGCGCGAGCAGCCGAGACATGCCCGAGTGCCTGGGCGCGAGCATCCTCCTCTCGCTCGGCGGATACGCGGCGTACTTCGCGTTCCTCGTGGGCTCGTTCGATGGCGCGCGTCCGAGCCTCTTCGCGCAGGTGCCCTCGCTCGACGCGAGCCGCCCGCAGCCGAGCGGCAGCCTCGTGCTCGTCGAAGGACGCGTGCGCCTGATCGAAGGAACATCGATCCGCGGACCGCTCACCGGCCGAGAAGGCGCGTGGAGCGTCGCGACGGTCGTGAAACAGTTCCCCTACGGGCGAGAGAAGACGGACCCACGACCGAGCCTCGACGTGCTGACGGACGCCGTCCCGTTCGAGGTCGTCGACGCGCGCGGGCACGCGGTGCGCGTCGAGCCCGCGGAGGGCTCGTTCCCCGGCGGTCGCTCCATCGAGGACGACGGATCGAGCTATCCGGAAGGCGTCGCAGCGTGCATCGCGCGCAGTGATCTCGACATCCGGCCGAGCGAGCGCGTGCGTGTCTCGGAGCGTGTGCTGCGTGTCGGCGATCCCGTGACCGTCATCGGTGTGCTGCGCACCAGCGAGGGCTACCGCGGCGGCGCCGACTCGCTCGTCGTCGTGGGCGACGAACGAGACGAGCTCCAGGTGCGCCTCGGCTCGCGCAGCGAGGCCCTTCGCTCGTCGAAGCCGACGGCGCCTCGCGCGCCCGCGGTCGTCGCGGTCCTCCTGATCGCTGCGGGTCTCGCGATCACGATCTGGATCGCGCTCTGAGGCTGGTACCTCAGCGCGCACTACCGCGAGGCCGGCTCGCTCGCGCAGGACACGTTCTCGCCCGGGCGTCCGTGCCGGCTCGATCTGCCCGCGAGCGGTCCGCTCGATCTCATGCTGCGCTTCGCGACCACCTGCGAGGGGGTGCCCCCTCGCGATCCCCCACGATGAAGACTCAGCCTTCTCCGCTTCGCTCCGAAGTCTTCGCCCCCAACGCGGGCGTCGGCTACCTCGCCGCGTTCGTGAAGCCCTCGCGACGTTGATCGCGTCCTCCGCTACGGTGTCGATCGTGCGCCCACACCGCTTGGTCCTCCTCTTTGCGTCGATGTCGTGGCTCGCGTTCGCGGCGAGCGCGTCGGCGCAGTTCCGACGCGACACGAGCCCCGTGGCGATCCCGCCCGTCTCGCTGATCGCGCCCGACGACGCGCTCGCGATGGCGGTGAACCCCGCGTCGCTCGCGTTCCTCAGCGGGTGGGGCATCCACTACGTGCACGCCGACGCCGACGCGCAGTCGGATCTCGGCGAGCGCGGCGATGGCCTCTACGCCGCGATGCCGCTTCTCTTCGGCGTGTCCGCCGGTCTGTCGGTCGACAGCGTGCGGCCTCCGCCGCGCTTGGTGCCGGGCGAGCGACTCGGCTTCGAGCGCACGATGGTCTCGCTCGGTCTCGCCTACCGCGTGCTCGAGTCGCTCGGCGTGGGCGCGACCGCGCGCATGCTCTTCGGTGCGCCCGAGATCCTCGGCCTCTTCACGCTCGATCTCGCCGCGAGCTGGAGGCCCGTGCCCGAGGTCGCGATCTCGTTCATCGCGCGCGACGTCACGGCCCCTTCGCACCAGCAGGCCGTCGGCCTCTCGCCCGTGGGCCGCGTGCCGCGCTCGTTCGTGCTCGGCCTCGCGCTCCGCCCGGACGAGACGCGCGCGCTCACGATCGATCTCGCGGGCGCCATCGACGACACGGGCGCGATCGGCGCGCGCGCGGCGGCCGAGGTGGAGGTGCCGTACGTGGGTCGCGTGGTCGGCGCGCTCGAGGTGCAAGACGTGAGCGGCCCGCGCCCCGATCTGCGCGGCACCGTCGGCCTCGCCGTCGACTGGGGGCAGTACGGTGTGGGTGGTGGCGTGATCGCGGGCGATGGCTTCGAGGGCTCGCCCGGCTGGTACGCGACCGCGCGCGTCGAAGAAGACGTGCGCCGCGGCATCCCCACCGGCGACGTGATCACCGAGGTCGTGCTCGAGGGCACGGGCGCGCGATCGTTTCTCTCGGTGCAGCGTCGCCTCGAGCGCGCGCTCACCGATCGACGCGTGCGCGGCGTTCTCCTCCGCATGCAGGGCGCAGGCTTCGGCCTCGCGTACGCGCAGGAGCTGCGGCAGCTCGTCGATCGCCTCGAGGCCGCGGGCAAGCCGGTGGTGTGCTCGCTCCAAGACTCGAGCGGCAGCGAGCTCTACGCGTGCGCGGGCGCGCGCCGCATCGTGATCGACCCGTCGGGTGGTGTGCGTCTCTACGGCCCGAGCATGGAGATCCAGCACTACGGCACCGCGCTCCGGAACCTCGGCGTGCGCGCGGACTTCGTGCGCATCGGTCGCTTCAAGAGCGCCATCGAGGACTACCAAGACGACGTGATGGGGCAGGGCGCGCGCGAAGAGCGTACCGAGATCCTCGCGGGCCTCTCGCTCCGTCTCCGCGACGATCTCTCGCGCGATCGCGATCTCGTCTTCGAGTCGATGCAGGCGCTCCTGGATCGCGGCCCCTACCTCGCGGACGAGGCGGTCGAGCGCGGCCTCGTCGACGAGGTCACGAGCCGCGACGAGCTCGCTCCCGTGCTCCGCGACGTGATGGGCGGAGACTTCGCGCGCGAGGGCGCGCCTCCGGGCGAGATGGACCGCCACTTCGCGGAGGCCTCGCACATCGGCGTCGTCGTGGTCGACGGCGAGCTCACCGACGGTGAGAACGTCGACGTGCCGCTGCTCGAGATCCACACGACGGGCGGTCGCACGGCCTCGGCGGCGATCGATCAGCTCGCGGCCGACCCTGCGATCGCCGCGATCGTGATCCGCATCGACAGCCCCGGCGGCTCGGTGCTCGCGAGCGATCAGATGTACCGCGCGATCCAGCGCGCGCGCCGTCGCAAGCCCGTGATCGCGTCGATGGGCGCGACCGCAGCGAGCGGCGGCTACTACGTGGCGGCCGCGTGCGACGAGATCTGGGCCGAGCCCTCGACGATCACGGGCTCGATCGGCGTGTGGTTCGGCAAGGTGGACTTCGAGCCGATCGCGACGCGCTACGGCGTGACCACCGAGCAGCTTCGCGCGGGCGCGCACGGCGGCGCCGAGTCGCTCTTCCGCCCCTTCACCGCCGACGAGCGCGCGCTGCTCTCGGACGCGGTGCGCTCTTGGTACCGCTCGTTCTTGCGTCGCGTGGCCGAGGGCCGCGGCATGCGCATGACCGAGGTGCACGCGCTCGCGCAGGGCCGCGTGTACACCGGCGACCGCGCGCTCGAGCTCGGCCTCATCGACCACCTCGGCGGCTTCGCGTCGGCGCTCGAGCGCGCGCGCCAGCTCGCCGATCTCCCCGTGGAGACGGGCTACGAGGTGCGTCCCTTCCGACCGTCGTCGATCATCGACTACGTGCTCCAGGGCGTGGGCCTCGCGCGCGCAGAGATGGCCGACGGCCTCGACGCCGCCGCCGACGCCGAGCTCTCCCCGCGCCCCTCGCTCGACCCGAGCACGGCCGAGGCGATGGGCGCGATCGGCAACGCGCTCTCCGCCCTGAGCCCCGAAGCGCGCCGCATGCTGCGCATGGTCTACGTGATGCGCGTGATCGGCGACGCCCGCCCGCTCGCGCTCCTGCCGATGGACGTCGGCTCGAACTGACCGTCGATGGCACCAATGAATGGGGCGTCGGTGACATGGGGACGGTCGTGCGCCAGGGGAAGCCTGGAGGAGGAGGAAGCGATGAGTGGATG
>CAZCVE010000097.1:0-24384 GCA_964502175.1 uncultured Sandaracinaceae bacterium | reverse complement strand
GCCGCCGCCGACACGGTCGTAGCCGCCACCGCCGCCGTGCCCGCGGTCGTAGCCGCCACCGGCGCCGTGCCCGCGGTCGTAGCCGCCACCGCCGCCGTGCCCGCGGTCGCCGCCGCCACCGCCGCCGTGCCCGCGGTCGTAGCCGCCCCCTCGGCTGTGGTCATTGCCGCCCCCGTGCCTGCCACCATGGTCCTGCGCCAGGCCAGCCGCCGGAAGCAGCAACCCCAGAGCCAGGGGGAACACCGAAACGAGCAGAGCGCGACGAATCGAGTGGAGCTTGGTGGCCATGACTTCCTCCTTGGAAGCTGCGAATCACCGCAGTGCCCTCCATCGAGCAACCTGCATGCCGGCCCTCGTTCTTGCGAAAAGTCGAGGCGAACGCGAAGAGATGCGCCGTTGCCGCGACGGTCGAGACTGATCGTCGCGCACGCGCGTTCACACGACCCTTCGCCGTTCACACCCTGATCGCGACTCAGGACGAGGGCGCGATCGCGATCGGCGGCCCAGCCGCGAGCTGCGCGCGGCATCGGAGCGCGATGGCCATGCCGTGCTCGCCGTAGCCAGCGCTGTACGTGGCCACGAACCCGCTCGGCGTGGCGACGATGCCGAGGCCCGAGGCGTTCACCTCGCTGCGATCGAGACGCAGCGGTGGCGACACGTGTCCGTCGACATCCACGACAACGACGTACGCGCCCGTCGCGGGGTGCGTCTCCCAGAGCACTGCGAAGCGATGGCCGTCCCACGCGATGCGCGGCATGCGGTTGTCACGACCCCCGACGCCTCGGCTCAGCGCGAACGGGCCGCGCACGAGCGCGCCGTCCGGGCCTATCACCGAGAGCTCGACGCGACCGTCCGATGTCGCGGTTGCGAGGCCTGCGACGGTCCCCACGCTCACGAGATCCGGCGGGCTATACGACGCGATCGGGAGGTCGACGATCGTGCCGAGGCCCGCCGAGGAGACCGTCGTCGCGCGCAGAGGTCCTCGACCGGCGAGGCCCACACCGCTCGGCCACACGACGACGAATCGCCCTCCGACGTGGGCGATCGCAGCACCCTCTGCGTTCGCGTCGAGGCCGTGCGCGGTGTGGAGCGCGGGGCCCGTCTCGTGGCCGTCGCGCGGATCGACGAACACGAACGACAGCGACTCGCTGTACTCGCCGGGCGGTCTGCGCCCGTAGACGATCGCGAGCTCACGATCGGAGATCGCCATGCGGTAGCGACCCGCCGACGCGTCGAACGGTGTCTGCCATGCGATCGCGAGCGGACCTCGCGTCGCATCGGTGGAGAGCTCGAGGCTCGTCAGCGTCGCCGTCGTCACCGCGCCGATCTGGTAGCGACGTGCGAGCACGATCGCGCCTGACGAACCGAGCGGCACGACGGCGTCGGGCCATCCCTCGATCGTCGTCTCGCGCGTCGTCGCGAGGAGCGGGCTCGCGTCGAACGCCGTCGACAGCGCGCGGAGCGTGGTGCCCGTGCCCTCGGGCGCCGACGGATAGAACGACCACACGCGCGTCGCGTCGAGCAGGAGCGCGGGACGATCGGCGTACGCCGAGGGTGCGCCCGTCGCGACGAGCTCGACGCGCGCTCGCTCTTCGAGACCGTGCTCGCAGCCCGTCGGACCTCGAGGCGTCGCGGCGGTCGAGGGCGTCGTGATCGGTGTGGCCGCCCAGCCTCGGGGCACGCCTCGATCGACCACGCGCTGTGCACGTCGTCGGGATCCTCGACCCGACACGCGCGCCCACGCCGTGACGCCGAGCTCGCGGCCCGCGCCATCGAGCCACGCGATCTGGTACGCGACGCTCTGACCCGCTGGCAGCGTCAGGGGATCGAACGCACAGAGCAGATCGCCTGCGTAGAGCATCGTCTCGCTCGCCGGTCGCGTGCTGACCACGGCGCTCTGCCCTCGCGGCTCGCGGACACGGAGCTCGATCACGTCGAGCGTGCCGGCGCCTGCCGTCGGCGCGAGCTGCACGGCGATGCCCGCGCCCGGACCACAGTCACCTCCGCCGCGCGGGAACGAGAGCGACGCGTCGTCGACGTGCGGGGCGATCGCGCGAGGTGCGGAGGCAGCGGCGGTCGTCGTGAAGCGCGCGACTGGGAAGAACGCGCCGCGCAGCGAGCCCGGCGCGGCGCGCGCGCGTTCGTCGTCGCTGAGCCGCGTTCCATCCGCGGCGAACACGAAGAGCCGCTCGAGCATGTACGTCTCGCTCGCGCGCAGCGGCGCACGCGGACGAAGGTCGAGGCGCGTCGAGACCACCGTCGTGTCGAGGGGCACGAGCGCGCCATGCGCGTCGCGCAGCTGGTACTCGGCGCCGAGTTGCGCGCGGAGCGACGGCGAGAAGCTCGTGAGGAACACGCGCATCGTCGCGTCCGTCGGGACGTCCATCGCGCCATCGCGCGGGAGCTCCACGCGCTCGAGGCGCGGAGGAACGCACGAGCAAGCCTCGGCGCGCGACGACACCGCGACGCTCGCGGAGATCACGAGCGCGATCAGGAGAAGGACTCGAGGCGCCACGCGCACGGCCATGATTCGAGGAGAGGGCTAGGACGCTTCCCCACGCGGACTCTCGGGCGCGTCCGCTGACCGATCCGTCCGCGATCAGTTCGGGACGGCCGGATCGCCCGCGGCGGGCGCGGCGTCGATCTGTACGGTGTAGGGGACCTCACCGCGGAGGATGCCGGGCTGCGTCGGACCCGTGACGCCGTCGAGCGCGCGCTCGATGCACTGCGCGCTGTTCGCGAAGTCCACGTGCCCGGGCAGCTCGAGGCCCGTGATGCGGATCGCCCCGCTCGGCGACACCTCGACCCGCATCCGGATCGTGCTGCGCGTCGCGCGCGCGGGCGGCGTGTGCGGAAAGCAGGCCTGGATCTGCGCGCGATGGGTCGCGAGCACGCGACGCACGGCCGCAGAGTAGGCTGCCGAGATCGGTCCGACGGTGGGCGGAGCGACGACGACCGTGGGCGGAGTCGCGGCCGCGACCAAGCGGAAGCGGCGGTCGATCGTGCGCGCGCGCGTCCCCGTGAAGGGCTCCGTGTGCGTGCCGATGCGGTCCTCGATCGCCTGCGCCACGCAGCGCTCGAACGGTGTGGTGCCGCGGCCGCCGATGGTCGGCGTGCTCGAGCGCCCCGAGCCGAACGTGACGCCCCAGAAGCCCTGCGGGAACGCGTGCACGTGGACCATCACGCGCGCCGGCGTCGTGGTGCTCGTCGACACGCCGCACGCCTGCACCTGCGGCTCGATGGCAGCGAGGTTCGTCTGCACCTCGGCGATGGTCGTCGCCTGTCGGGGCGGCGGCGGCATCGCGATGCGGAGCGCGTGGGCGCTCGTGCGGAGAGGCCCTGCGTTGAACAGGCCGAGCGCGGCGAGCGAGAGCGCGAAGAGGATCGGTGTGCGCATGGTTCGTGTTCCCGAACGACTGAGGGGGAGGCGGTTCGCAGCGAGACGGCTCAAGGGCGGGCTGGGACGGTTGCCAGCTGCGGGCGGAACGAGACTGCCACACGACGCGTCGCGCGACCTCCCGGAGGTTGGAGGCGCGGGCCGATCTCGCCCGACACCCAGTCGGCCACGCACACCTCGAGCGGCGTGCTGCCTCGGAGCTCTTGGTCTGATCGCGGCGCGCGCACGCGCGATCCGAAGCCGAGCGACCAACGACCGTCGGCGTGCACGAAGACCGTGATCGGAAAGGCGCGCGGCGCGCGCTCGCCCTCGAAGTGCGTGTTGAAGCACTCGTCCACGCGCGGCCCGAGCGTGCTCAAGCGCCCGCGCACATCGGCCATCGCGAGCGCAGGGCGAGGCGCGGGCGGCCCTGGATCGATCGGCGGCACGACGATGGGCGGCCGGATGTCGCGATCGACCCACTCCATCGCGCGCGCCGAGACGCGCGGTGCCCCGCCGAAGAGCGCGAGCCCCGGAACGAGGAGCGCGAGCATCGAGAGCGTCGTCGGGCGGGCGTTCATGCGGTGTGGGCTCACGCGAGGTCAGACGCGCGAGACGTCCGAACGATTCGCTCGCAGATCATAGCGTCTCTTGCACGGTGGCGACGAAGCGGTCCCCGTACGCGTCGATGCGCGCCGGGCCCATGCCATGCACGTCGCGGAGCGCGGCTCGGCTGGTGGGCCGCTGCTTGGCCATCTCGGCGAGCGTGCGGTCGTGACACACGACGTAGGCGGGCACCCCGGCGGCCTGCGCGATCGACGAGCGCGTGGCGCGCAGCGCCTCGAACAAGCGCGTCGTCGGTGCGTCGAGGCCCTCGATCGCCTTCGACTTCGACGCGCCACTGCTCAGCTTCGGCGAGCGCGCCTTCGCGGGCGGCGGCATCACGCGCACGGGCTCCTCGCCCTTCATCGTCTTGATGCCGAGGCTCGTGAGGAACGGCATCGGATACTCGTTCGCGGTGATGTCGACGAGGCCCGCGGTGATGCACCGCCGCATGAGCCGAAGGATCCAGTCTGGCTCCTCTCGCGCGAAGAGCCCGTGCGTCGAGAGCGCGACGAGGCCGAGCTGCTTGATCCGCGGCGTGGTCTCGCCGTGCAGCATGTCGACGATCGCGCGGAGCCCTGCGCGACGGTTCACGCGCGCGATCGCCGAGAGCGCCTTGCGCACGATGATGGCGTCGTCGTCCGTGACGCGACGCTCGCCCTCACCGTCGCTCTCGAGGCGCTCGCACACGTCGCAGTGCCCGCAGCCTCCGAGCACTTCGTCGGTGTCCTCGAAGTAGCGGAGGATGAAGTCGTGTCGGCAGCTGCCCGCCTCCACGTAGCGGAGGAGGTCGAGGAACATGCCCCACTGACGCTGGATGCGCGCGGTGTCGGCGCGCTCGCCGTCGCGATCCATCTCGATGAGCCGACGCCTGAGCGAGATGTCGGCCGACGCAGTGAAGAGCACGCCCGCCGCGGGCTGCCCGTCGCGGCCCGCACGACCGACCTCTTGGTAGTACGCCTCGATCGAGCCCGGCGGGTGCACGTGCACGACCGTGCGGATGTCCGAGCGATCGATGCCCATGCCGAACGCGTTCGTCGCGACGACGACGTCGAGCTTCTTGTCCGCGAAGTCCGCGCTGACCTTGGCGCGCTCGCTGGGCGAGAGGCCCGCGTGGTACGCGGCGCTGCGGTAGCCGGCGCCCGAGACGAGCGTCGCGTACTCCTCCGCGGCCTTGCGCGTGGCCGTGTAGACGATCGCAGCGCCCGGCCCGCTCGACGCGTCTTTCGTCGCGCCCTTCGGGGTCGCGTCTTTCTTCAGCGCGGTGCGCAGCGAGCCGAGCACGGCCTTCTTGCGCGTGGAGGATCCATCGATCTCGAACGAGCTCAGGTGGAGGTTCGGGCGCGCGAACCCGCGCAGCACCACCGCCGCGTCGTGCTCGCGCAGGCCCAAGCGATCGAGGATCTCGTCGCGCACGAGCGGCGTCGCGGTGGCCGTGCACGCGAGCACGCGCTTGGGCTGGAGCGCCGCGAGCACCCGTCCGAGCGCGAGGTAGTCGGGCCTGAAGTCGTGTCCCCACTGCGAGATGCAGTGCGCCTCGTCGATCGCGACGAGCGGAGGCGCGAGCGCCGCGAGCTTCGCGAGCAGGCCATCGTTGGCGAGCCGCTCGGGCGCCACGTACACGAGCTTGTACCTGCCCGCCGCGAGGTCGCGCTCGCGACGGCGACGCTCGTCGGGCTCGAGCGTCGAGGCTAGGTACGTCGCCGCGATCCCGCGCGCCTCGAGGCTGCGCACCTGATCGTCCATCAGCGCGATGAGCGGCGACACGACGATCGAGGTGCCCGGCAGCTCCGTCGCCGGGAACTGGTACGTGACCGACTTGCCGCCGCCCGTGGGCGCGACCACGAGCGCATGAAACGGCGCGCCCAGCACCGCGCGCACGGCATCGCGCTGCCACGGCCGGAACTCGGCGAGACCGAACCGCGCGAGGAGACGCGCGTCGAGCTCGGCATCGGAGAGCGCTGTGTCTTCTGCGGGCAGAGGGCGCGCACCATAGCTGTCGTGCGCGATCTTGGGAGGCGCCTCCGCGACGAGCATCGGCCGGGACGCGCGGGTGGGGGCTTCCGCTTCGCTTTGCGGACGCAGCGTCCTGGGCTTCGCTCCAACCCCCACCCGCGCGCCCCTCGCGTTGTTGAGGATCGAGGCGCTGACATCGTCGTTCGTCAGATCGTCGTTCGTGACCGTCATGCGCTCTCCATCGACGATGCCGGCCCATCGTTGCGTGCTCTCGCGAGATGGGCTTCTCGATCGCGCTGCGCGGCTCCAAGCTGCGACGCATGTCGGAACGAGCGAAGACGGTCGGCGTCACCGGCGGCACGGGCCTCGTCGGTGCGCGCCTCGGCGAGCGCCTTCGACGCGACGGCCGCACGCCCGTCGCGTTCTCGCGTGATCCCGCGCGCGGTCGCGCCTGGCCGCCGCGCCCCGACGATGTGGCGCTCGACGCGATCGTGCACTTGCTCGGCGAGCCCGTCGGTGGTCGCTGGACGCGCAAGAAGAAGGAACAGATCCGCGCGAGCCGCATCGAGGGGACGCGCCTGCTCGTCGACGCGATCGCGGCGCTCCCCGCCGAGCGACGGCCGCGCGTGCTCGTCTCGGCGAGCGCCATCGGCTTCTACGGTGATCGCGGCGACACGATCCTCGAAGAGACGAGCTCGCCTGGCCACGACTTCCTCGCAGACGTCTGCGTCGGCTGGGAGCGCGAGGCCCTCCGCGCCGAGACGCTCGGCGTGCGCGTCGTGAGCCTGCGCATCGGCCTCGTGATGAGCCGCAGCGGCGGCGCGCTCGAGCAGATGCTCCCGCTCTTCAAGCTCGGCCTCGGCGGCACGATGGGCCCGGGCACGCAGTGGTGGCCGTGGGTGCACATCGACGATCTCGCGTCGCTCGCGTGCTTCGCGATCGATCACGACGACGCGCGCGGGCCCATCAACGCGACCGCGCCGACCCCCGTGCCGCAGCGCGAGTTCGCGAAGACGCTCGCCCACGTCCTCCACCGCCCCGCGTTCCTCCCCGCGCCGACGCTCGCGCTCAAGGCCGCGCTCGGCGAGTTCGCGAACGAGCTCCTCGGCAGCCGCCGCGTCGTCCCGACCAAGGCCACCGCGCTGGGCTTCTCGTTCGCCTACCGCGAGCTCGAGGCGTGCCTGAAGGACGTCACGAACGAGGCCTGAAGCATCCATCGCGACCGCGATCTTTGCGCGGGCACTGCACAGATGTCCAGCCGCAGGACGTCGAGCCCGCCGCCCCGCCCCTTGCCTCTCCGTCTCGCTGATCCGGCGTGCGGAGATCCGACCCGACCGAGACCACGAGCAGGACCGTCCACGAGCACTCGAGAACTGGATGCTCGCCTCGTCGACAAGCACCGCGATCAGTCCGTCTTGCCCGAGCCCGCCATGCCGACGACCACGCCATGCGTGACGAGGTCGTCGGAGATCAATTGCCTCAGGTCGCACCCTTGATCTTGCGGAGTGTCGTCACGGGACCGGGTTCCAGTCTGCATCGACGCAGTCGGCCGAGCCTGGGTAGGACGCTCGGTAGGTTTCACAGACACTGAGCGGAACGGGCCAGCCGAACTCCCCATCGCGCGTCGCGGCCTGCGGGCGCGGCAAGAGGCAAACGCATGGCTCCGCCGGGAAGCCCGCCGTGGTGAGGACGCTAGGGCAGTACTCCTCCAGGACCGTGCGTGAGAAGTCATCTCCACGTCGACACGGCGCCGCGTTCACGCGCCCGCACACCCCGAACGCGCGGGTGTCCGACACTCCGAGGCACGCTGCGCCGACCTCTCCGTCGCTCTCACAGGGATCGTTGCCACAAGGGCCTCCGCAGAACGGAAACGCAGCGTGGCCAGCGGGACACTCAGAGGCCGCGGGTGGCCCCGTCACGAACCGCGTGCCGTCGGAGTAGGTGCACTGCTCGGTGTTGAGGCCGAGGCCTGGTAGGTCGGCGCAGAAGTCCGAATCGATGCAGTTGCCGATGAGTCGCATGTCGCTCCCGTCAGCCATGAACCGGCCGCTCACGGTCGCGCAGATGCGCCCGTCGGGGCAGTACTCGCCGCCCGTCTCATCGAAGTCGCACCCGTAGCCGTAGTCAGAGCCTCGTGCGCCGAAGCAGATGCCGAGATAGGAGCAACGGCCGTCGCCGCCGCCGCACGGCGCGAGGCATCGCTCGCCGCACACACGGAATCCGTGGATGCGTTCACAGCCTGCGTCGCCATCGAAGTCCGGCGGGAAGCGCGTGTCCTGGTTGGTGTCGCGTGGGGCGTCGCGAAGATGCGCTACGGGCGCATCAGTGCCGGAGCCGACGTCGCGTCCCGCGTCCGCTTCGTGACTCGTCGCGCAAGTGCACCCGCCCAGGACCGACGCGCACGCGAGCACGAAGCAGGGGACGATCTTCATGGCACGAAGATGGGGAAGGGCAGCGGCCGCACGATGTTACCGCGGGGCGTGAGCTCGACGCGATCGAACTCGAGCTGAACCCAGCAGTCACCCCCGTGCGACGAGCATCATCACCAGCCCGACGAACGCAGAGAGCCAGAGCACGGCGGTCGAGGGGAGCGGTGACGGGGCCGTCGGTGTGGCGCCAGCGAGGTCTGCGAACTCCGGCCGCAATGAGAGGAATCTCACGGATTCTGAGTGGCGGGGTGAACTTCCTCGCTTGCTCGGTACAAGAGGGAAAGTCATTCTCGCTCGCTCTCAGAAACACTGAGAACCACTCCCGTTGTCGTGAGGCTTTCCATGAAGATCGATCGTCGCGCCCTCCTTCTCCTTCCGTCCATGGGCGCGCTCCTCGCGGGCTGCCCGGACAACATGACCGGCGACGACGCGTTCGTGACGCCGACGCCCGATGCGTTCACGCCCGTCACGCCCGACGCGTACATGCCCCCCGGCACGGACGCGGGGACCGATGCGTTCGTCGCGCCCGACGCGTTCATGCCCCCGGGCATGGACGGTGGCGTCGATGCGTTCGTCGCGGATGACGCGTTCGTGCCGCCCGACGCGTTCGTCCCGCTGCCCGCCATCGTCAACCCGGATCCCCACACCGTGGGCGCCTCGGCGGCCGGCCACGATCGCCTCTTCGGCGTCACGTTCGCGCCGGACAGCAGCTACTACGTCGTCGGCGTGAGCGCGCCCGGCGTCGACGCCGCGACGAACGACTTCTCGACCATCGTCGGTCACTTCGACGCAGACGGTGAGCTCGACACGAGCTTCGGCACCGGCGGCTGGTACACGCGCAACGTCGCGGTCGGCCTCGGCGGCGAGGTCGCGCGCGGCATCGGCCTCCAGAGCGACGGCTCGATCGTCGTCGCCGTGACGGCCGAGCACGTCGCCGCGGGCGCAGACGCGCGCGACCGCGACGTCTACGTGTTCCGCCTCAACGCCGACGGCACGCTCGACGACACGTTCGGCACCGCAGGCACCGAGCTCATCGATCTCTCGGTCGGCGAGGCAGTTCCGGCGCCCGGCACGGGCTACGCGGCGGACAGCGCGTGGAACCTCGAGATCGACGAGATGGACCGGATCACCGTCGCGGTCGGCCTCAAGCGCACGGGCGCGACGGACACCGACTTCGGCATCCTCCGGCTCCAGCCCGACGGCGACCGCGACACCACGTTCGCGACGGGCGGCCTCTACCAGCGCGACATCGCGAACGTGAATGCGAGCGTGCGAGAGATCCGGCTCGTCGGAGGAGGACGCACGGCGCTCGCCGGCTACTACACCGACGGAACCACGATTCGCCCGGCGATCATCGTGGTGAACGCGGCGGGTGCCCCGGACGCGGCGTTCGGAACGGCAGGCCTCTACAACGAAGCCATCCTCGCGACGCAGACGGAGTCGTACGCAGCAGCAGTGCAGGGAACCTCGTTCATCTCTGCCGGGTACGGGCGTGATCTCGGTCCCGACGACAACGACTTCATCGCGATGCGAATCGACGGGACGACGGGGATGCGTGACCTGACGTTCGGCGGCGGAGACGGAATCGCGATCCTCACCGGCTTCGACTTCGGAGACAACGCGCGATCTCTCGTCGTGCTCCCCGACGACAGGATCCTCATGGTGGGGGGGCTTCGGACAGCGGCGATGGCAACCGACGCGGCGCTCGTGCTCACCACGGCCGACGGCGTGTTCGACAGCACGTTCGGGACGGCGGGCGTGCGCCTCGTCAACACGGCGGGCGGGACGGTCGATCACTTCTGGAGCGTCGACGTGGATCCGCGCGGAGAGCGCGTGGTCGTAGTCGGCATCGGCGGCACGGAAACGCCGACGGACGACGACGCGCTCGTGTACCTTTTCCCGGTTCCGTGAAGACCCTCCTCACACCCCGAATCTCGCTGCGGGGGCTCGTGCGACGATCGACGGTCGTCGCGCTGGCCCTCGCGGCCGTTTCATCGACGAGCTGCATGGTCGTCGAGGTCACGTTCCGCGACGTCGGTCAGCCGGACGCGTGGGCGCCCGATGCACCGCGACCGGACGCCGCGAGACCCGACGCCGCGGTCGACGCGCCAGGCATGGACGCTCCGCGCGTCGACGCGAACGACATGGACGCGCCGACCTTCGACACCGCCACCGACGCGTACATCCCGACGGGTGCGGATGGCACGCGCGCGGTGCTCGCGTCGATCGGCGAGAACGTGATCCTCGCCTCGCTGCGCGACTTCGTGTCGGCGGCGGATCGACTCGTCCTC
The DNA here is from genome assembly GCA_964502175.1 of uncultured Sandaracinaceae bacterium. GTDB lineage: Bacteria > Myxococcota_A > Polyangia > Polyangiales > Sandaracinaceae > JAFLCL01. The sequence continues at coordinate 13,729 of CAZCVE010000097.1, read as the reverse complement.
GCGACGGATGCAGCGCGCACGCTCGGCACGCCGGAGAGCCTCGCGGCGGCCCAGGACGCGTGGCGTGATGCGATGCGCATCTGGCAGCGCGTCGAAGCGGTGCAGGTCGGTCCGACGGGGATCGCGCTCTACACGATCGGTGGACGCGGCCTCCGCGACACGATCCACAGCTGGCCCTTCATCAGCTATTGCCGCGTCGATCAGGACACGGTCGAGGGGCTCTATGACGACCTCACGATGTTGCGCGCCGAGCCGGTGAGCGTGCGCGGCATGGCGGCGCTCGAGTACCTGCTCTTCGAGCGCACGGGCTCGAACCGCTGCACGCCGAGCGCGGCGATCAACGCAGACGGCACGTGGGCGGCGCTCGGTGTCGACGAGATCGGTCGACGTCGCACGGACTACGCGCACTCGGTCGCGGTCATCGTGGCCGAGCAGGCGCGCGTGCTCGAGAACGTGTGGGACCCGGCGGGAGAGAACTTCCTCGGCACCTTCGCGACGGCGGGCTCGGGAAGCACGCTCTATCCGAGCGCGCAGCAGGGCCTCAACTCCCTCTCCGACGCGCTCTTCTACATCTACAAGGAAGTGACCGACATCAAGATCGGGATCCCTTCTGGCATCTACGTCGACTGCGCGACGGCGACGTGCCCCGACAACGTCGAGGCACCGTTCGCCGACGCCTCGCTCGATCACGTGCGCGCCAACATCGAGGCGTTCCGCGATGCGTACCTGGGTGCGCCCGCGCCGCTCGACGCGCCCGGCTTCGACGATCTCCTGCGCTCGATGGGTGCCAGTGATCTCGACATGCGCATTCAGGCAGCCATCGTCGTGGCGCTCGCCGCGATCGATCTCGTCGATGGCCCGCTCGAGGTCGCCGTCGACACGGACGCCGCCGACGTCCTCATCCTCCACGACGACATCCGAGCCGTGGCCGATCTCTTCAAGGTCGAGGTACTCACGCTCCTCGATCTCGAGCTCCCGGCGCGCCTCGAGGGCGACAACGACTGACAGGCTCCTGTCCTGTTCCTGGCTCAGCCCATGACGACGCGAAAGACGATGATCCTCGGGAGCGCAGTGGCGCTCCTCGGCCTCTCCCCATTCCCGGCGACGCCACTCTCGGGTGGACGTGCGATGGCGCAAGCAGCGCCCGGTGAGGTCGACTGGGACGCGGAAGGAGACGCCTCCGGCACCGACGAAAACGTGCGTGCCGAGGCCGAGGCGGAGAGCGATCCAACGCCGGCCGAGGACGCGCAGGCGCCAGACCACGAAGACGACGTCGACGACGAGGAGGCGGACGAAGAAGCCGCCAGAGCGATGCACGTGGGCGACGAGGTCGTGACGGGCCAGGCCGAAGAGCAGTTCCGCACCGGCGGCTCCGCGCACTCGATCGGCGAAGAGGTCCTCGAGCAGCTCGACTACGACGACCCCAACTCGATCCTCGTGTCGATCCCCGGCGTGTACGTGCGCCAAGAGGACGGCTATGGCCTGCGCCCGAACATCGGCATCCGCGGCGCCAACGCCGAGCGCTCGCGACGCATCACGCTGATGGAAGACGGCGTCCTCCTCGGGCCCGCGCCCTACTCCGCGCCTGCGGCGTACTACTTCCCGCTCGTCACGCGCATGACCGGCGTCGACGTCTTCATGGGCCCGGCCGCGATCCCCTACGGCCCCCACACCGTGGGTGGCGCGATCGACTTCCGCGACCGCGCGATCCCGACGAGCCACCAAGGCGGTCTCGATCTCGCGCTCGGCTCGACGTGGTACGGCCGCTTCCACGGTCACTACGGCGACTCGAACGAGTGGGGCGGCTTCTTGGTCGAGGCCGTGCACCTCCGCACCGACGGCTTCCGCACGCTCGACTTCGGCGAGGGCAACACGGGCTTCGACCGCACCGACGTCGTCGCGCGCGGCGAGCTCCACGGAGATCTGAACGCCGACATCTATCACCGCTTCGAGATCGTCGCGGGCCTCGGCCTCGAGCGATCGAACGAGACGTATCTCGGCCTCACCGACGCCGACCTGCGTCGAGACCCTTGGAGGCGCTACGGCATCAGCGGATCGGATCGGATGGACTGGTGGAGGACGCGGGCCATGGCTCGCTACGAGCTGCTGTCCGACGAGGTGGACGTGCTGGTGACGGCGTACCGCCACGACTTCGATCGTGCCTGGCAGCGCCTCGACAGCTTCGCGGACGGAACCCGCTTGTCGGGCGTCCTCGCGAACCCGACCGACGGCCGGAACGCGGTCTACTACTCAGTGCTCACGGGGGCGGAGCCCGCGACGACGGGAGGGCAGGCCCTGCTGCGAGTGGTCAACCGGCGCGTGTTCGTGTCGCAGGGTGTGCAGGCGCGCGCGCGCTTCCGCGCACGCACCGACGAGGTCCGTCACACGATCGAGGTCGGCACCCGCCTCCACTACGACGAGATCCAGCGCAACCACACGGGCGTGAACCTGCTCATCCAGGATCAGCAACTCGTCACCGACGGACGCGACGAGCGGCTCTTGCTCCGGAACCGCGCGCAGTCGATCGCGTTCTCGGCGTACGGCGCCTACCAGATCCGCTACCGCGGCCTCACCGTCACGCCAGGCATCCGCCTCGAGTCGATCTGGAGCGAGCTTCTCGATCTGGGTACGGGCCGCTTCCAGACGACGCAGCAGGCCGAGCTCCTGCCGGGCCTCGGCGCGACGTACGAGATCATCCACGACCTCGCGGCGTTCGCGGGTGTGCACCGCGGCTATTCGCCCGTCGCGCCTGGTCAGCCCGAGGGCGTCCGCCCCGAGCAGTCGTGGAACTACGAGATCGGCGTGCGCTACGGCCGCGTCGACACGCCGACGCACGGCCAGCTCGCGTACTTCCTCTCGGACTACGAGAACATCACGGGCGAGTGCTCGGGCGCCGGCGGCTGCCCCGAAGAGCTCATCGATCGGATGTTCAACGGCGATCGCGCGACGGTCATGGGCATCGAGGCCGAGGCCACGCACACGATCGTCGTGGACGAGCTGCAGATCCCGCTGCGCGGCAACTACACCTACACCTACACGCGCTTCGCGACGGCGTTCAACTCCGAGAGCCCGACCTTCGGCAGCGTGCAGATCGGCGACCACCTGCCGTACGTGCCCGAGCACCAGTTCGCGCTCGGCGCGGGCATCAACTGGCGCTTCCTCCGCGCGAACCTGCAGGCGAACTACGTCGGCGTGATGCGCGATCAGGCCTCGCAGGGTCCGATCCTCGCGGGTCAGGGCACCGACGAGCAGTTCTATCTCGACGCGATGATCAGCGTGGAGGTCTTCCCGGGCATCCGCCTGTACGCGCGCGGAGAGAACCTCACGAACAGCGCGCCGATCGTCTCGTACCGCCCCTTCGGCGCGCGCACGGGCCGCACGCTCCTCGTCCAGGGCGGCCTCGAAGCCACCTTTTGAGTTCCTCCGTACACCGCTGAGATGGGTGAATCGATGAGCGACCTCGGGCCGCTGAAGAACGCCGCTGCCGGCGAGGACCCGGAGGCCGCGATCGATGTCGTCCTCGCCGGTGTCTCCGCCGAGACGATCGCCTCGCTGCTGGCGCAGACGTCCGCGACTGACCGCTTCCTCCGCATCGTGCTGCGCAATCGCCTCGCGAGGGTGTGGCCGGTCACCACGGATGCGTACCAGGCCGCGTGCTTCGTTCTCGCGGCGGAGCTGCAGGTGAACATCATTGCGGCGGCCCCGCGGGCGCGCATCGCCGTTTCGGATTTCCATCATGGCGGGAATGCAAGTGCGTTCTGACAGGATGCTCTGCTTGTGCGCTGCGCTGTTGGCGAGCGGCTGCGCGGAGTCCAATCAGCGAGACGACGCGTCGACGCCGGAGGTCGAAGATGCCTCAAGCGACTCGCCCGTCGTCATCATCGATGCCTCGCCGTGCTCGGGTGCGGTCGTACCTCTCGAGAGGCGCGCAGAATGCGGGGCCGAGTGTGGAGGCATTCCCGCTCGGCGCTTTGGACCCCCTCCGTGCCCACATCGTTCGATCGCGGAGTTCTGGTGGTGCGTTGCGCCCGCCAATCCCGAGCCCCTCGACGGAGTGTGCATGGTCGTGGAGGTCGACGGGGTTGACTACGTATTCCAAGGTGGTGGCACGTTTTTCCCGATTGGTCCGACCAGGCCATGCCGGGATGAGGAACTACGCGACGAGGCTAGCTGCTTCGATGCCGGTCGCCGCGACGCCGGGCCGTAGCCCAATTAGGTCGTCGCCGTAGGGACCGCGCAGGCGACACGCCAGAGCACGAGGGCCGCGAGCACCGCGAGCGCCGCGCTGATGGCGCCGGTGAGCGCGGGGGAGACCTCGTACGCGAGGCCGAGCACGATGCTGCCGAGCCACCACGACACTCCGAGCACGCCGTAGAAGCGACCGTAAGCCGCGCCTCGCACGGGCTTGGGGACCATCGTCACGATGGCCGCCTTCGCGATCGACTCGAGGCCCCCGAGCGCGACGGCCCAGAGCACGATGCCCACGATCAGCGCGACGAGTCCCGGCAGCGCGAACACACAGAGCGCGCCGAGCGCGAGCATGACAGCGGCGACCACCAACACGCGCAGCCCCGATCGGTCGTAGCCCTGACCGAACACGAGCGCCGCGACGCCGTCGACGCCCATCGCGATCGCGTAGAGCGTGGGGACCCAGCCCTCGTCGAAGAGGCCTGAGCGTCCGAGGTGCACGGCGACGAGCGCCCAGTCGACGAACGCCGCGCCGAGGAGCGCGATGCCGACGAAATAGAGGCGCAGGACACGGGGGCTCGCGAACGTGCCCGTGGGCGCCGTCTTGGGCGCGAGGCTCGAAGGATCGGGGAAGCGGAAGCGCGCGAAGAGCGCGACGGCCAGGTTCGCGAGCACGGGGAGGAGCGTGACTGCGAACGCGAAGCGGTAGCGATCGAGGTCGGCCTGCTCGGCGCGCCACCACATCGCGCCCGCGAGGAACAGCGGACCCGACACCGCGCCGATCTGATCGAGCAGCTCATCGAGGCCGAACGTCTTGCCCGCGCCCAGACGATCGGCGGCGTGTGAGAGCAAGACCGATCGCGCAGGCGAGCGCACCGCCTTGCCGATGCGCTCGAGCACCACGAGCACGGCCGCGCTCTGCCACGCGTCGCAGAGCGCGAGCGTGGGGATCGCAAGGAGGTTGATCGAGTAGCCGAGGAGCGTGAACGGCCAGTAGGCGCCCGTGCGATCGGCGAGCCGCCCCGTCCACACGCGCAGCGCCGAGCCCGCGAGCTCACCGAAGCCCGCCGTGATCGCGACGATCGTCGCGCTCGCGCCGAGCAGCGAGACGTAGCGGCCCGAGATGCTGCGCGCGCCTTCGTACGAGACGTCGCCGAGCATCGCGACGATGGCCATGAGCACCAGGAAGCGCCACGCAGCTCGGTGGCTGCGGGCCTCGTCCACCGGCGCCGGCGTGACGGGACCGGCGCTCATGACGGGGCCTTTCGCGTGGGCAGCTCGATCCGCAGGCGCGCGCCGCGCGCTCCGTCGACGAAGCGTGCCGTGCCGCCGTGGAGCGTGGCGACATGACGCACGAGCGCGAGGCCGAGACCGTGACCCGTCGAAGGACGCTGACCGGGGCCGCGCTCGAACGCCTCGAAGACGCGGTCGCGGACCTCGGGCGGAACACCGGGGCCCGAGTCGTCGACGTCGATCGCCACGCGCGTGTCGCCGAGCGAGACCGAGACGTCCACTTCGCCCTCGGAGAACTTGAGCGCGTTCTCGATCCCCGCGGAGAGCATCGCGCCGAGGAGCGCGCGGTCCGCGTCGATCGCATCGAGCGGCGGCGCAGGCACACGCACTCGGCTCCGCTGCTGCACGCCCAGCTCGGCCACCAGCTCCTCCAAGACCTCCGTCACGTCGACGGACTCGCGCGCGAGATCACCGCGAGGACGCGAGAGCGCGAGGAGGCGCTCGACGAGGCGGGAGAGTCGATCGACAGTGCGGCGGGCGCGGGAGACCGACTCGACATCGTCCGCCTCCTCGACGCTCTCGGCCGCGAGCTCCAGCTCGCCCGCGATCGCCGTGAGCGGCGTGCGCAGCTCGTGCGCGGCGTGACCCGCGAAGCGACGCGCGTGCTCGAGGGCAGTGGCGAGATCGTCGAGCGTTCGCGCGAGCGCCGCACGGAGCGCCTCGACCTCCGCGACGTCGCTCGCAGGGCCGAGGTGAGCGGACGAGACGCGCTCGGGATCGAGCGACGCCACACGATCGGTCAGCGCCACGAGGGGCGTGAGGCTCCAGCGCGCCACGAGGCGAGCGCCGAGCGCGCTCAGCAGCGTGGACACGATCACCGCCATGCCGAGCGCGAGCACGAACGTGCCGCGGTGCTCGTGACGAAGCGCGCTCGGGCGCGCAGCGACGGCGATCCATCGAGCGGCTTCGACCTCACACGCGCGCGCCGCCGTCACGTCTCCACACGGACCTTCGCGCGGACGATCGAGCGTCGAGTCTCCGGCGATGCGCTGATCGCCCTCGAAGATCGCGACGACGATGCCGGTGCCCGCGAGCTCCCGGGTCTCGTCGGTCGCCACCCACTGGGGATCCGCGTTCGGCTCTCGCAGCTCAGCCGCGAGCGTGCTCGCCGCCTCCGCGAGGCGCGCGTCCTCGCGGATGCCCGCGAGCACCTCGTCGATGCCGAGCCCGACGACGGCGACGGAGAGCCCCGCGAGGACCGCCGCGGCGATCGTCGCGAGCATCACACGCCCGGAGATGCTCGCCTGGCTCGCGGGCGCGCGCGCCGTCACTCGCGTCCCATCGCGTAGCCCTCGCCGCGCGCGGTTCGGATGAGGTCGTCGCCGAGCTTGCGCCTGATGCGCGCGATCAAGACCTCGAGGCTCGCGCCGTGCGCTTCGTCGCGATCACCCCAGATCTCTTCGATCATCGCGAAGCGCGACACGACACGACCCGCGCGGGCCGTGAGCGACTCGAGGATCGCCCACTCTCGCGGGCTCATCGGCACGACCTTGCCTTCGCGTGTCGCGCGTCGCGCGCTCAGATCGAGCACCACCGCACCGAGCGTCACCACCGACGTGACCAGCGGCACGACGCGGCGCCGCCCGAGGGCACGCACCCGCGCGCGCAGCTCCGCGATCGCGAAAGGCTTGGCGAGGAAGTCGTCGGCGCCCGCGTCGAGCGCCTCGACGCGCCTGGCCACCTCGGAGCGCGCGGTGACGACGAGCACGGGCACGGTCTCGCGCTCCGCACGAAGCGCGCGACACAGGTCGACACCCGACCCATCGGGGAGACCGAGGTCGAGCACGATCACGTCGGTGTCGCTCGCCTCGAGCGCCGCGCGGGCGCTGGCGAGATCGACGGCGGTCGCGACGGCATGCCCATCGCGCTGGAGCGCGCGCTCGAGCACGTACCGAACATCGGGATCGTCATCGACGACGAGCACTCGCATCCGGCCAACGTAGCCCGCGGCACGACGGGCTGCGGGCGCGCGTTAAGCCACCGTTCAACTTGGCCGGTTACGACTCGGCCCATGCGCTCGTGGCCCCTCTTGTCTCTCTGCCTGCTCGTCGGCTGCGCGAGCTCCAGCCGAGACCGCGCGTGGCTGGACGAGCAGCTGCGCGACCGCACCGGCGCGAGCACGGGCGGTGAAGAGATGGCGTCGGACCCGCAGCGCTGGCCGACGGGCGTCTCGATCGACGACGGCCTCGACGAGCGCGAGGTCGTCTCGCTCGCGCTCACCCGGAGCCCGTTCCTCCGCTCGGAGATGGCGCGCATCGACGCCGCGCGCGCGACGCTCGACGAGGCCAACCGCCCAGCCAACCCGCAGCTCAGCCTGATGGGTCCGTTCGGCCCCGTCACCGCGGTGGCGACGTTGCTCGCGCCGCTCGAGTCGCTCTGGCAGATGCCCGATCGCGCGGCCGCCGCTGCGCGCGACGCCGACGTCGCGGGGGAGACCGTGCTGATGTCGGCGCTCACGGTCGCGAGAGACGTTCGCCTCCTCCACGTCGAGCTCGCGCTCGCCGAGGATCGTGTCGCGATCCGGAACACGCTGCGAGAGACGGCGGCCGAGCTCGCGCGCGTCGGTGAGGCGCGGGCACGGCTCGGCGAGGCGACACCGCTCGAAGCCGAGCTCTTGCGGGTCGATGCGAGCAACGCGGTGGACGCGACGAACTTCGCGGAGAACGACGTGCTGTTGGCGCGCGCTCGCCTCTCGGCCGCGCTCGCGCTCGACGGCGCTGCGGCGACGAGCAGCTGGCACGCAGTGTTCGACGGTGAGTCGGCACCGATCGACGTGCCGCTCGAGCAGCTGCTCGGCGCCGCGCGTCGCATGAGGCCGGACGCACGCGCGGCTGAGATCGCGATCGAAGCGGCGGCCTCGCGTGCGGGCTGGGAGCGCTCGCGCGTCGTCGCGCTCGGCGCTCTCATCGAAGGCCAGTGGCGCGAGTCGACGGGGCCGTCGCTGCGCCTCGGCGGGCGCATCGAGCTCCCGATCTTCGGCCTGAACCCCGGCGGCATCGGACGCGCCGAGGCAGAGATCCGGCGCGCGACCGCGCTGCTCGACATGACGATCCAGACGGTCACGTCGGAGGTCCGCGTCGCGCATGCGCGCGCGCTCCAGGCAGAGAGATCACGCGAGCTCTTCGACACGCAGGTCTTGCCGAGCCTCGAAGCGTCGCTGGCGATGGCCCAGTCCGGCTTGCTCGCGGGCGACGCGCCGCCGCTGCTCGTGCTCGACGTGATGCGACGGATCAGCGAGGCGCGGCTGCGTCGCGCCGACCTCGTCGCCGAGGCGCGACGCGCGCGCGCCGAGCTCGAGCGCGCCATCGGCGGACGCCTCGCGCTCGCCACGAGTCAGGAGACCGCACCGTGACGCTCCATCATCGAAGGACTTGGGTTCGCACGCTCGCGTGCGCCACATCGTTCGGCGTCGCGGGGCTGAGCGTGATGGGCTGTGGCTCGCCAGCGAGCGCGCCCGCGCACACGTCGGCAGCCAGCGTCGAGCACCCCGAGCCCGAGGGCGACCTCCCCGTCGTCGTGCTCACCCCCGAGGCCGTCGCGCGCCTCGCGATCGAGACCGCGACGGTCGAGGCGAGCTCGCTGCCGCGCACGCGTCTCGTGGGCGGGGAGGTGGTCATCCCTCCGGGTCGCGCGATCGCGCTGACGGCGCCTGTCGCCGGCATCGTGCGCCGCGCGACCACCGAGCCGCTCTTGCCGGGCGCCACGGTCGTGCGCGGAATGCCGATCTTGCGCCTCGTTCCGCTCGCGCCCGCCGATCGCGACGTGCAGGCGCGCGCCACGCGTGAAGTGACCGCGGCGGAAGCGAACCTCGCCGCCGCCGAGCTCCGCGTGCGACGCAACGAGCAGCTCATCGCCGAGAACGCGGGCGCGCAGCGCTTGCTCGAGGAGGCGATCGCCTCGCGCGACGTGGCCCGCGCAGACGTCGCGGTCGCGCGCGCGCGCTCGGCCACGCTGCGTCGTGAGCCGCTCATGTCGGACCTGTCGATGACCGTGCGCGCGCCCGAGGACGGCATCGTGCGCGCGGTCGCCGTAGCCGAAGGTCAGGCCGTTCCGGCCGCGGCGCCGCTCGCGGAGATCGTCTCCGGCGCGACGCTCTACGTCCGCGTACCGGTGTACGGAGGCGACCTCGCGTCGCTCGATCCCGACCGCGCGGCGAGCATCGAGCCCGCGCGAGGCGGAGAGCCGATCACGGCGTCGCTCGTCGCCGGCCCGCCGACGGCAGAGCCGGACCGCATGACGGTCGATCGCTTCTACGCGTTGCCTGCCGGAAGCGGCCTCGCGCCGGGAGAGCGCGTGCTCGTGTCCGTGCCGCTCCGCGACGTCGAGGACGCGACGCACGTGCCCCTCTCCGCGATCGTGCACGACGCGTGGGGCGGCTCGTGGGTGTACCGCTGCGAGAGCGAGACACGCTTCGTGCGAGAGCGCGTCGATCCCGCGCGACGGTTCGGCGAGCGCGCCGTGCTCGCCCACGGACCGCCCGCGGGGACGTGCGTGGTCAGCGTGGGCGCGGTGGAGATCTTCGGCTCCGAATTCCCGCCGGGGCACTGATGCGCGGCTTCATCGAGACCTGTCTCCGTCAGCGCTGGGTCGTGCTCGGCCTCACGCTCGTCTTCTTCGCGGTCGCGATCCGCGGCGTGTCGGACGCACGCTTCGACGCGTTCCCCGAGTTCGCGCCGCCGCGCGTGGAGATCCAGACCGAGGCGCCAGGCCTCTCGAGCGAAGAGGTGGAAGCGCTGGTCACGACGCCGCTCGAAGCCGCGCTCGCGGGCACGCCCGGCACGACCGCGATGCGCTCGCGATCGGTGCTCGGCCTCTCTTCGATCGTGCTGCTCTTCCCGAACGGCACGAACATCCTCACCGCGCGTGCGCTCGTGCAAGAGCGCGTCACGCGCGCCCTTCCGCAGCTGCCGATCGTCGCGAGACCGCCGGTGCTGCTCTCTCCGCTCAGCTCGACGAGCCGCATCCTCAAGATCGGGATGTGGTCCGACACGGTGAGCGAGCTCGAGCTGACGGACCTCGCGCGGTGGACGGTGCGGCCCGCGCTGATGGCGATCCCCGGCGTCGCCAACGTCGCGATCTGGGGTGAGCGCGACCGTCGCCTCGAGGTGCGCGTCGATCCCGATCGCCTCGCTGCGCACGGTGTGGATCTCGCGCGTGTCTCGGCGGTCACGCGCGAGGCCGTGCTCCCGCGGAGCGGCGGATTCCTCGACGGACCGACGACGCGCCTGGCGGTGATCCACGCGCCGGTCGCGCTCGACGCGGAGTCCTTGTCCGACGTGCCGATCAGCGGCCTCGGTCGCAGCACGCTCACCATCGGCGACGTGGCCGACGTGGTCGAGGATCATGGCGCCCCGATCGGCTCGGGCCTCGTCACGCGCGGCGTCGGCCTCTTGCTCATCGTCGAGAAGCAGCCCGGCGCGAGCACGCTCGAGGTCACGCGTGCGGTGGATCGCGTGCTCGCTTCGCTCGAGCCCGGCATGCACGGCGTCGAGGTCGACGCGACCATCTTCCGGCCCGCGAGCTTCATCGAGCGCGCGCTCACCAACCTCGCCGAGGCCATGGGCATCGGGTGCGCGTTCGTGGTCGTCGTGCTCTTCCTGTTCCTCTGGAACGCGCGCACCGCGATGATCAGCGTGCTCGCGATTCCCCTCTCGCTCTTGGCCGCCGCGCTGACGCTGACGTGGATGGGGACGACGATCGACACGATGGTGATCGCCGGCCTGGTCATCGCGCTCGGCGAGGTGGTCGACGACGCGATCATCGACGTCGAGAACATCCACCGACGCCTCGGCGAGCTTCCGGCCGACGCGTCGCTCGCCGATCGGGTGAAGCTCGTCGTCGACGCATCGCTCGAGGTGCGCAGCGCGATCGTGTACGCGAGCCTCGTCGTGATCCTCGTGTTCGTGCCCGTCCTCTTCCTCGGCGGCGTGGCGGGCGAGTTCTTCCGGCCGCTCGCGCTCTCGTACGGGCTCGCCGTGCTCGCCAGCACCATCGTGGCGCTCACCATCACGCCGGTGCTCGCGTCCTTCCTCTTGAAGAGCGGGCCCTCCTCCGAGCACGGCGCCCCGATCGCGCGTCTCCTCGTGCGGCTCTATCAGCCGCTCCTGCGGCGCGTCGTTCACGCGCCGCGCCTGCTCGTGGGCGCGACGCTCGTGCTGCTCGTCGGGGCAGGCTTCGTCGCGACGCAGCTCCGTGAGGAGTTCCTCCCGCACTTCGCGGAGAACGACTTCCTCATGCACTGGATCGCGCGCCCGGGCACGTCGCTCAGCGCGGTGGAGCGCAGCGCGGATCTCGCGCGCGCCGAGCTGCTCGGTGTGCCCGGCGTCCGCAACTTCGGCGCGCACATCGGACGCGCCGAGGTCGCCGACGAGGTGGTGGGTCCCAACTTCGCGGAGCTGTGGATCAGCGTGGATCCCGAGGCCGATCTGCCTGCGACGCAGGCGCGCGTGAACGCCGTCGTGGACGGCTATCCGGGCGTCTACCGCGACGTGCAGACGTACCTCCAAGAGCGCATGCGCGAGGTGCTGAGCGGTGGAGGTGCCGCGATCGTCGTGCGCATCCGAGGCACCGACCTGCCTGCGATGCGCACGGCCGCGACGTCGCTCGCGCACGAGCTCGAGTCGATCCCAGGCATCACGCACTCGCACCCCGAGGCTCAGGTGCTCGTGCCGCAGGTGCAGATCCGCATGGACCTCGAGCGCTGCGCCGCGCTCGGCGTGGAGCCCGGCCTCGTGCGTACGCGCGCGGCCACGCTCCTCTCGGGGGAAGTGGTGGGCCAGGTGGTGCGCGGCCTCCAGCCGCTCGACGTGGTCGTGTGGGCCGACGAGCGTGTGCGCGGTGACGTCGCCGCGGTGCGCGATCTCGCGATCGCGGTGGACGCGCGGACCGTCGTTCGCCTCGGAGACGTGGCAGACGTCACGGTCGTGCCGATGCCGAACACGATCGCGCACGACGCCTCGACGCGAAAGATCGACGTGCTCATCGATCTCGCGCCAGACGCGGACCTCGGCGCGGTCGGTGCCGCGGTCGCCGCGCGCGTGTCCGAGATGACGCTGCCCTCCGGGCATCATGCCGACGTGCTCGGCGAAGGCGCGGCGCGTGCGCAAGCGAGCTCGCGGCTGCTCGCCGTGTCGTCGCTCGCGGTGCTCGGCATCTTCCTCGTGCTGCTCGCGGACTTCGGCAAGCCACGCCTCGCGCTGCTCGTCTTCACGGGCTTGCCGTTCGCGCTCGTCGGCGGTGTCGTCGCTGCGGCGGGCAGCGGCGTGATCTCGCTCGGGACGCTCATCGGCCTCGTCGCGGTGGTGGGCATCGCGGCGCGCAACGGCATCATGCTCGTCTCGCACTTCAAGCACCTCGAGGAGATCGAGGGCGTGCCCTTCGGCCCGGAGCTGGTCGTACGGGGCGCGACGGAGCGCCTCGCGCCGATCCTCATGACGGCGCTGGCCACGGGCCTCGCGCTCTTTCCGGTCGCGCTGGGCGGCAACACGGCAGGTCACGAGATCGAGCACCCGATGGCCGTCGTGATCCTCGGAGGCCTCGTCAGCTCGACGATCCTCACGCTCATCGTGACGCCCGCCGTCTACCTCCGCTGGAGCCGCCCGCGCGGTGACGGCGCATCGTCGACGACGTCTTTGTCCGCGCACCCGACGACGGACACCCCGTAGCATCGCAGCGGCACGGACTCACGGACGCAATCGGATCGCTTCGATTCGTACCCGTCCGTCGACCGTCCCCACGACCACGTCGCGATCAGCGTCCGTGGCGACGACCGTGAAGAGATCGAGCGATGTGCTGCCGCTGCGCACGAGCGCGATGTTCGGTGTGCCGTCGGGCGAAGGCGCACGAGCAGCGGGCTCTCGCAGCCGAGCGTGCACGCGCCCGCCTCGACCTCGAGGTCATGAACGTCCAAGTCGCAGAGGCCGTGCCGGCGAGGTGCACACGGCCGAGCGAGTCGATGGCAACGCCAGCGATGCCGTCGACCATGCGCGTTGGCGAGCCCTCGAGCCCGAGGCGGACGGTGAAGCCCGCGCCCACTCCGTCGGGCGGGATCTCGACGACCGCGTCCATGGGGCCCGCCTCGGGCTGCTCGGCGCTCTCGCACATCCCGTTCGTCCACGACGCGGCGGCGGTGCAGTCGCCGTCGGCGTGTCGCGCGGTCACATCGCGACGGCGTGCGGCGCGACCTCGCGGGGCACGTACTTCGCGAGCCAGTCGCGCACGAGCGGCCACACGGTCGTCGTCGCCTCGC
>CAZCVE010000096.1:0-24882 GCA_964502175.1 uncultured Sandaracinaceae bacterium | reverse complement strand
CCTCCTCGCTCCTGCTCCAGGGGTCTGCTTCGCAGCCCCCGCCGCAAGGCGCCCCAAGCTTCTCGGAGCGAGGTACCGTGCCGCGCATGTCGGACCGTCCGCTCGAAGGCATTCGCGTGCTCGATCTCTCACGCCTCCTCCCCGGCCCGTGCGCGACGATGGTGCTCGCGGATCTGGGCGCGCAGGTCGACAAGGTCGAAGACCCGCAGGGCGGCGACTACCTGCGCTTCATGCCGCCTCACCACGACGGCCTGAACGCGCCGTTTCGCATGTTGAACCGCGGCAAGCGGAGCCTCGTGCTCGATCTCAAGAAGCCCGCGGCGCGTGAGGCCTTCTTGCGCTTGCTCCCGCGGTACGACGTCGTGATCGAGAGCTTTCGTCCAGGCGTGATGCAGAAGCTCGGCCTCGGCTACGACGTGCTCTCCGCGGCGAACCCGCGCATCGTCGTCTGCGCGATCACGGGCTACGGGCAGGACGGTCCGCTCGCACACCGCGCGGGCCACGACATCAACTACCTCGCGCGCGCCGGCGTGCTCGGCCTCACCGGCCCCGAGGGTGGACCGCCGCAGATCTTCGGCGTGCAGCTCGCCGACATCGCGGGCGCGCTCTTCGGCGTGCAGGGCATCCTCGCGGCGCTCGTCGCGCGCGCGGTCTCGGGCAAGGGCCGCTTCGTCGACGTGTCGATGTGCGAGGCCTCGATGCCGTTCGCCACGTTCGGCCTGATGAGCGCGTTCGCGGGCGAGTCGGTGAGCGGTGGCCTCTCCGCGCTCGCCGGGGCGATCGCGCCGTTCGGCACCTACGCGACCCAGGACGGTCGCGCGATGGCGCTCGGCGCGCTCGAGCCGAAGTTCTGGCTCGCGTTCTCTGCGGCCGTCGGGCTCGAGGGCGACATGAGCGCGCTGGCGCCGGGCGAGCACCAGCCGGCGCTCAAAGCGAAGCTCCGCGCGCTCTTCGCAGAGAAGACGTTCGCCGAGTGGTGCACGATCGCGAGCGCGACGGACTGCTGCCTCGAGCCCGTGCTCTTGCCCGAGGAGCTCGTCCGCGACGCGCAGCACGAGGCGCGCAGCGCGATCCCGCGCGACGGCACCCTTCCCTACGTGAAGACACCGGGGGCGCGCGCATGGGCGACGGGCGCGGCGCCCACACAAGGCGAGCACTCCGAGGCGATCCTCAGCGAAGGCGGCCTCACGCGCGACGAGATCGCCGACCTCCGCGCGTCGGGCGCCACGCGCTGATCACCCTCGTTCTTTCGGTCGCTCGCGGGGCCGTGTTACCGTTCCGGCCGCTTCGCAAGGCATCCATGGCGTCCCCGCTCGTCGGCTACAACACCAACGTCCGCCACCACGGCAAGGTGTTCCACATCCAGACCGAGGACTCGGGCCTCACGCACGGGCACATCTTCACGCACCTCTTCGCCGACGGTGGCCGCATCATCGCGACGAAGAAGACGACGTACGCGCAGCACATCGGCACCGAGCGCTACCCGAGCGCGGTGAAGAAGCTGATGCAGGCGCAGCACAAGGCGATGTTCATCGCGCTGCGCGACGGCCTCTTCGACGAAGACGAGGTGAAGGGCGCCAAGGAGTTCGCGCTCCGCGAGATCACGCTCGAAGACGAAGGCAGCGGCAAGACGCCCACGTCGGGCAGCATGAAGCTCCCGAAGAGCGAAGAGATCGCGAAGCCGGCGAGCGGCGCGAACGGTCCGTCGAGCGCCGAGCTGCTGGGTGCGAGCACGGATCTCGACGTGGCCGCGCTCGAGCGCGCCGCCGCGGGCTACGTGGAGCCCACGGCCGCCGACATGCTCGTCGACAAGCACCCCACGGTGCCGGGCTCGATCGACGCGCCGATCCCGATGGCCAACGAGCTCTCGCCGTCGGCGCCCAAGCCGATCGCGAAGACGTTCTCGAAGCCGAACGCGGCGCCCGTCGCGTCTGCGTCTCCGATCCAGGCGCCGCCGGCCAAGAGCAGCAAGTACGGCACGACGCAGCAGGCGATGAAGCGCCCGCCGTCTGCGCGTCCGCGCGAGTCGCTCTTCGGCCAGGATCTCCTCAGCGAGAAGTCTCTCGACGAGGTGATCATGAGCTACCTGTCGGACGACCTCGACAAGGAGTGAGCGATCACTCGACGTCGATCACTCGGGGTCGCCGGGGAGGGGGATGCGCTCCTGATCGTCGCCGGGGATCGCCGGGAACTCGTGGTGGCGCCAGCGGCGCTTGGCCTCTTCGAGGCGCTCTTTGCTCGAGCTCACGAAGTTCCACTCGAGGTGGCGCGGGCTGCGATCGCCTCGCGCGGCGGGTGATCGACCGTCGAGGTGAGCACCGCCGACGATGACGACGCGGCTGCGCTCGAGCGCGCGGATGGGGAGCTCACGCTCTGCCGCGCGCACCGCGAGCATCCCGCGATCGAGCGTGAGCGGCGCGCCGCTCCCGATCGCGAGCGAGCCCGACACGACGTAGACCGCGACGTCGTCGATCGTGCTCGGCAGCGCGAGCGTCCCGCCTTCGTCGAACTCGGCGACCACGAAGAGCGGCAACGACGAGATCACGGCGGGCGAGCGTCCGGCGAGGAGCTCACCGAGGAGCACGCGCAGCCACACGCCCTCGCCTGCGACGGTGGGGAACGAAGGCTCGGGGTGGTGGACGAAGCTCGGCTCGCACGCTTCGTCCTTCTCCGGCAGCGCGATCCAGAGCTGGATGCCGTGCAGGTGAACGCCGTCGCGGCGCCCTTCGTCGGACGCGCGCTCGGAGTGCGTGATGCCACGCCCTGCGACCATCACGTTCACGGCGCCAGGACGGATGGCCTGCACGAAGCCGAGGCTGTCTCGGTGCATGATCTCGCCGTCGAAGAGATACGTGACCGTCGCGAGGCCGATGTGCGGGTGCGGGCGGACGTCGAAGCCGACGCCGGGCGGCAGCTCGCTCGGGCCCATGTGATCGAGGAACACGACCGGCCCGACCGCGCGGCATCCCATCTGGGGGAGGGCGCGACCGACGACCATGCCGCCGCCGAGATCATGCGTGCGGGCACGGAGCACCAGCTCGACGTCCGGATGAGATTCAGCCATCGAGGGACCCTACCCCACGCGCCGCCGAGGTCGCGCGTGACATCGCCGGCGTTGTCCGATCCACCGCGGCGTGTTCGTGCGCACGCGCGTGCTCTGCGATCAGCTCGAGTCGCCGCCGGCCGACGTGGACCTGACGCCGCCCGATCTCGCGCCGGGCCTCACGACGCGTCAGCGCTTCGACATGCACCGCACCGAGCCGCGATGCGCCGCGTGCCACACGCTGATCGATCCGATCGGCTACGGCTTCGAGCACTACGACGCGATCGGCGCGTTCCGCGCGACCGAGAACGATCTCCGCATCGACGCCAGCGGCGAGGTGTTCGACGGCGAGGGCGCGAGCGGCGCGTTCGACGGCGCGGTCGAGCTGTCCGAGCGCCTCGCGCAGAGCCGCGTCGCGCAGCGCTGCATGGCGCGCCAGGTCTTCCGCTTCGCGGTCGGGCGCATCGAGCAGCAGCGCGACACGTGCTCGACGCGCGTGCTCGATCACGCGTTCACGCGCTCGGACCTCGACCTCCGCGAGCTGATGATCGCGGTGGTGCGCACCGACGCGTTCCGCATGAGGCGCGTACAAGAGCACGACGAGGCGACGGGGAGCCGGCCATGACGCGACGAACCATGGATCCCAAGGTCGCGCGCGCGCTCGATCACGAGCGCTCGCTCGGTCGTCGCGATCTCCTTCGCAGGCTCGGCGTGGGCAGCGCGGCCGCCGCGACCCTCGCGACACCGTTCCTGCGCGGCCTCGGCGGACGCGGCGCTGCGCAAGACATGAGCGCGCCCAAGCGCCTCCTCGTGTTCTTCACCCCGAACGGCACCATCCGCGAAGAGTGGGCACCCGACGGCGGCGAGACCGACTTCGCGTTCCGTCGCATCCTCGCGCCGCTCGAGCGACGCGACGTCGCGAGATGCTCCGGCTGCGCGTGCTCGACCACAACCGCCGCGACTTCGAGCGGCTGCGCGTCGCGCTCGGACGCGAGGATCGCGAGCGGCTCGATCGTCACCTCGCGCTCGTGCGCGCGATGGAGACGCGCCTCGAGGCGAGCGGCGCCGTCGGCGAGCACTGCGCACCGCCGACGCTCGACGGAACGCTCGACTGGAACGCCGACGCGAACGTCGCGCAGATCCTCGACGCGCAGATCGACAACGTGACGATGGCGTTCGCGTGCGATCTCACGCGCGTCGCGTCGATCCAGTGCACGAACAGCGTGGGCAACATCCGCTTCGACGCGATCGGCCTGACGGATCGTCACCACGACCTCTCGCACGAAGGCGACTCGAACGGTGCTCGCGGGCAACGTGCCCGACGACATGGGCCGGCCGACGTTCCGCACGGGCCGCGTCCTGCGCTTCGAGGAGCGCACGCACAACGATCTCTGGACGCGCCTCGCGCAGGCGTTCCGCGTGAGCGTCGATCGCTTCGGCGACCCACGTCACTCGGGCGGCCCGCTCGAGGGCCTGAGCTGACCCGCCGCTGGGGCGAGACTCCTCGGCGAAGCCCGCTCTGGGCCGGCCCACGCGAGAGTACGCTGGCCCGATGACCACCTCGGATCTCGATCTCTCGGCGAGCGCCTTGCGGCGCGATCCCGCGGGCCCGCAGAAGGCGCTCGGCGTGAGCGTGGAGACCACGGAGGAGAAGGACGCGTCACCCGGCGGACGGGTGACGACCACGCGCGTGCACCACCTGCCGTACGGCGGGCGCACGAGCGCCGTCCGCGCGCGCTTCGTGAAGCAGGGCTGGGCGGAGCTCGCGAAGAAGATGTTCGTGAAGGAGATCGAGATCGGCGAGAAGGCGTTCGACGACGCCGTCTACATCGCGACCGACACGCAGGACGCGACGCGAAAGCTCGTGACCGAGCCGCGCGTGCGCGAGGCGCTGGTCTCCCTCGTCGGCAAGGACTGCATCGTCGATCTCGACGACGACGGCCTGCGCGTGACGCACCCCGACGCGATGGGGGACGCCAACGACGAGGTCGTCGAGGCGCTCGCGCTCTACGCGCACCTGTGAACACCGTTGGGAGGCGGCGTGGTTCACCCGGGTCGAGTGGGGACGGCTGGTGTTCGAAGCACTTCCCCTGGCTCTGCGAGTGCGCGCGGGGGAGGCGTCTCGTGGAGACGCGAGCGACGGTGAGTGGCTGACGGAGTTCGCCCATCAGCCCGATGAGCTCCGACGGCTGGTCGAGCTGGTGCCACACGGACCGGAGATCGCGACGCGTGTGCTCCTCGCGCTCGACGCCTCCGTCGGCTCCGACGTGAGTGTCGGCTGGGCGGAGACGGTCGCTCGGGCGCTCGAGCCCTTTCACGCGGCCGTGTATGGCGGCCAAGCAGACACCTCGGTGGTGCGCCACGAGGTCGACATCCCCGACGACGCGACGGTGGCCATCAGTCTGGAGGTGGAAGACGCGCTCGACAGCGCGCTTCGAGATGACGACGCGATCGGACCGTGGGTCGGTGCTCTCTACGAGCCGCTGTGGCAGCTCCTCCATGCGAACCCCTTGGCCCTCTGGTACGCGCTCTGCCCCTACGTTCGCACCCTCGAAGACCCGAGACTGCGTCAGGTCGCGGACGCGCTCGACGAGTGGCCCGCCGCGCGACGCGCTCGCCTTCACGTCATTCGCAGTGTGAAGCTCGGACGGTGCGTGTCGCTCTCGGAGCGAGCGCGGGGCCCGCGTGGGTGACTTGGTGGCTCAGACCGAGATCGAGCCTTTGCGGAAGTCGCTCGGGGCGAGGAGGACGTTCACGCAGACGGGGCGGCCGGTCTTCGCGATGCGCTTGGCCTCGTCGAGGACCTCGGCGATCTTCGACTCGTCGTCGAGCAAGAGGCCGACGCCGCCGTAGCCCTCGGCGACCTTCTCGTAGCTCGTGTCGCGCAGCGTGGTTCCGACGTCGTCGCCGAGGAGCTCGGTCTGATCGCGCGCGATCTGCGCCCACAGCGCGTCCGTGCCGATGACGGCGATCGGCGCGACGCCGTGGCGTACGAAGGTGTCGAACTCGCTGAGCGAGTACGCGCTCGAGCCGTCGCCCCAGAGGATCCACACCTCGCGATCCTTGGTGCACACGGCCGCGCCCGCGGCGAAGCCACCGCCGACGCCGAGCGTTCCGTACACGCCCGGATCGAGCCACGCGAGCGGCCCGCGGGGGCGAAGGATGTAGCTCGCGGTGCCGACGAAATCGCCGCCGTCGGCGACGAGGATCGCGTCGTCCGACAGCTTCTTCTCGAGCTCGACGAAGAACTTCAGCGGGCTCACGCGCTTGGGCGACGAGACCGACGCGTCCTTCTCGATCTGCGCGTCGCGCGCGTCTTCGCGCTTCTTCAGCGTCGCGAGCCAGCTGCCTCGGCTCGCGCCCGCGGCGCCCGCGGCGTGCGCGAGATCCACGAGGAACTGACCCGGGTGCATCTTCACCGCGAGGTCGGGGATGCGGTTCTTGCGCAGCGTCTCGCTCGAGAGGTTCACGCCGACGAGCTTCGCGGACTTCGGGATCGCCTGGCCGTACTTGAGGCGGAAGTCGAAGGGGAAGCCGCACACGATGACGAGGTCCGCTTCCTTGAGCGCCTTGCCGCGCTCGTGACGGAACTGGATGTCGCTCGTGCGACCGAGCAAGCCGCGCGCGGTGCCGCCGAGGTAGGTCGGCACACCGAGCTCGCGGAGCGCGTCGGCGATGCGGCCCGGCGTCGGCTCGTTCACCAGCGTCTGGCTGCCGAGCACGAAGAGCGGGCGCTCGGCCTTCTTCAGGAGCTCGACGACCGACGCGATCTTGTCGCGCGGATCACCGGGGATCGTCAGGTCCATCACGCTCGGGAGCTCGGGCGCGCGCAGCGGCACGTGCGGCTGCTCGAACTGTCGGTAGAGGTGGCCCTTCAAGTAGAAGCGCAGCGCGTCGCCGAGCGGGCCCTTCATCGTGGCCTCGGCCATCGTCCACTTCCGCACGATCTCTTCGGGATAGAGGAGATCGATCGGCACCTCGACGAACACGGGGCCCGGCACGCCGCCGAGGGCGATGTCCATCGCGCGCTCGACCGTGGGGCCGAGGCTCTTGTGCGTCGTGACGCGCGTCGCCCACTTCGTGATCGGCGAGAGGATGGAGAGCTGATCGATGTCCTGCAGC
Source organism: uncultured Sandaracinaceae bacterium (assembly GCA_964502175.1). Taxonomy (GTDB): domain Bacteria; phylum Myxococcota_A; class Polyangia; order Polyangiales; family Sandaracinaceae; genus JAFLCL01. The sequence goes on along the minus strand of CAZCVE010000096.1, from coordinate 17,717 downwards.
GAGCCGCGTCCACGAAGCACCGTGGCCGTGGCGCCGCCGAAGAGCAGCACCGGCGACTCGGCCATCTGCGCGTTCTTGATCGCCGTGATCGTGTTGGTGACGCCCGGTCCCGCGGTCACCGCCGCGACCCCGACGTTGCCCGTGAGGCGCGCCGCCGCGTCGGCCGCGAACACGGCGTTGATCTCTTCGCGCATGTCGACGACGTGCAGGCCGTGCTTCTTCGCGCCCACGAGGATGGGCGAGATGTGCCCGCCGCAGAGGGTGAAGACGTGACGGATGCCGCGCTTCTGGAGGATCTCACCGATGATGTCGCCGCCGTGCATGGCCGCGGTTCTAGCAGAGGTCGCGTTCGCAGCAGTCGGCTACCTTCGCGCCCCGTGAGCAGCGCACGCCGCATCGTGATCGACCGACCGGGTGGCTACGACCGCTTGCGCATCGAGCGCGTCACGCTCGGTGCGCGACCGCGCGATCACGTGCGCATCGACGTGGACGCGATCGGCGTGAACTACGCCGACTGCGTGGCCCGCATGGGGCTCTACGAGTCGGCGAAGAAGTACGAGGGGTGGCCGCTGGTGCCGGGGTTCGAGCTCTCGGGGCGCGTGCGCGAGACCGACGACGCTTCGCTCGCGGTTGGCACGCCCGTGGTGGCGGTGCGTCGCTTCGGTGCGTACGCGAGCTGCGTCGACGTGCCGCGGCACCAAGTGTTCGCGCTCCCGCGCGTCGGCGACCGCGACGTGACGATGCACGAAGCGGCGGGCCTGCCCGTGGTGTACGCGACCGCGTGGTACGCGCTCCATCCGCTCGCGAGCGTACGCCCGGGGCAGACGCTGCTCGTTCACTCGGGCGCGGGTGGTGTGGGCGGCGCGATCCTCCAGCTCGGCAGGCAAGCGGGCTGCGAGACGATCGCTGTCGTCGGCCGCACCGACAAGATCGACGTCGCGAAGGCGCTCGGTGCGACGCACGTGATCGACAAGAGCCGCGAGGATCTCTGGACGCGCGCGAAGGAGCTCGCGCCGCGCGGCTACGACGTGGTGCTCGACGCGAACGGCGCCGAGACCTTGTCGCGCTCGTACGACGCGCTGCGATCGCCGGGCAGGCTGATCGTGTACGGCTTCCACACGATGCTGCCGCGCGCGGGAGAGAGCACCACCGGCAAGCCCACCTCTGGCAGACCGAGCTGGCGAAGGCTGGCGACGAGCTGGCTGCGCACGCCTCGCTTCGATCCGCTGAAGCTCACGGGCGAGAACAAGAGCGTGATGGGCTTCAACCTCAGCTACTTGTTCGAGGAGCGCACGATCCTCGAGGAAGCGATGAGCGCGATCTGGCGAGGCCTCGAGCGCGGCGCGCTCGCGCCCCTGCCCACGCGCACGTTCGCGTTCGACCGCGTCGCCGACGCCCACCGCGCGATCGAGAGCGGCACCACGACTGGCAAGCTGGTGCTGACGGTGACTTCGTGACGAGCGCGAGTCGCGACGAGGAGTTCAGGCCGTTCGAGCGCGCCGTCGTCGTTCGTGTACGACGTCCCCGAAGGCAACGTCCTGTGATCGGAGACGACCCATGACCTTCGCGGAGATCGATCTGGGTGTGTCCACGCGAAGGACCCGGCGGTTCAATTCTCGCGGGGCGCGCTGGTGCTGACCTTCGTCGATTGGATGGGGCAGCGTCGACGCATGGCGTTCGCCGATGTCCTGGCCTTCCGATGGCAGGAGCTCGACGACGAGACGCCCCGCGACGACGTTGCGTACGAAGTGAGGCACTCCGACTGGCTCGCGCGGCAGGCGAAGCTCCAGGCAGTCGCGGCCGAGGGCTACGTCCACTACAAGCTCTGCTTCAACGCCTGCGGCAGCCTCGACGTGCTCTGCACCGGAGTGGAGACATCCGCATGACGACCCTCCCCGCCCTCGAGATCCAGGTGGGTCCGACGGCAGGCACTGCGTCGAGCTCCAGCTCGTGTGACCCTCGTGTCGGTCACCGAACTTCACGTGCGCTCGGCGTGTGCCGGACGATACTCGCGGGCATGTCGCTCTACTCGATGCTCGCGCCGCGCGGCGCCAATGGGTTTGGTTACGGATCGACCGCGGAGGACGTGACCGGGGGCCTCGACCTGCACGGCAAGACCATCCTCGTCACCGGGTGCAACTCCGGCCTCGGCCTCGAGACGATGCGCGTGCTCCGCAAGCGCGGAGCGCACGTGATCGGCACCGCGCGCACCAAGCAGAAGGCCGACGACGCGGCGGCCGGGCTCGGGTCGCAGTCGGGACCGTTCACGGGCGCGGCGTGTGAGCTGTCGGATCCGAAGTCGGTGCGGTTCTGCGTCGCCGAGATCCAGAGCCGCGGCACCAAGCTCGACGCGATCGTCGCGAACGCCGGGATCATGGCGCTGCCGAAGCTCGAGACCGCGCACGGCCTCGAGCTCCAGTTCTTCACGAACCACGTCGGCCACTTCCTGCTCGTCACGGGGCTCCTCGATCAGCTCACGGAGAAGGGACGCGTCGTGATCACATCGAGCGAGGCGCACCGTCGTGCGTACGAGGGCGGCGTGCAGCTCGACAACCTCGACGGCAAGAAGGGCGGCTACACCGCGTGGGGCGCGTACGGGCAGAGCAAGATGGCGAACATCCTCTTCGCCAAGAAGCTCGCGAAGAAGCTCGAGGGCACGGGCAAGACGGCCAACGCGCTCCACCCCGGCGTCATCAAGACCAACCTCACGCGACACAGCTCGGTCGCGGCCGTCGGCATGTCGATCATCTCGCCGCTCGTGCTCAAGAATGTGGCCGAGGGCGCGGCCACGCAGACGTTCCTCGCGGTGAGCCCGAAGGCCGATGGGATCAGCGGCAAGTACTTCTCGAACTGCCAGGAGCTCCGACCGCGGCGCGAGGCGGACGACGCCGCGCTCGCGGACGCGCTGTGGGCCAAGACCGAAGAGATCGTGGCGAAGCTGCCCACCTGAGACCGTTCGTGTGGCTCTCGGCCACACGGGGCGGTAACGATGCGGCGATGCGCCACGGAAGTCGTCTCCGATCCATGGGGATCGCACGCACGGAGGACGGCCTACGGCTTGCCCTGTGGGGCGGGATGACGTTCACCATTCCGTTCACGGCGACGCTGCTCGGGACGAGCTCGGCTGCGGGCCGCGGCCTCGGCGAGCCGCACGCGGCGCTGTCGCGTCACGAGGCCGAGGGCCGAGGCGCGGTCTGGTCGACGGCGCGCACGGTGGACGATCTCGAGCGACAGCGCGAAGAGGTGCTCGAGTACTTCGCGCTCGGCGCGACCCTGCCCGAGCGCGCGACGGTGATCGACGTGGGCGCGCACTGCGGCCTCTTCGCGATGGAGGTCGCCGAGCGATCACCGGGCGCGACGCTCGGGCTCATCGAGCCGATCCCGCTCTTCCAGGAGGCGATCGTGCGCAACCTGCGCGAGCGCTTCCTCTCGGATCGCGTGTCGCCGGAGACGCGCCTCCATCGCGTCGGTGTGGGCGCGAGCGAGAGCGAGCAGCCGATCGAGTTCGCGTACTTCACGCGATTACCGACGGACACGACGTGTCACGTCGACGACAAGTACGCGGAGTTCGCGCAGGTGTTCCGCCACCACGCGGACACGCTCCGCAGCGAGGTCACACGCGCCCTCCCGGGACGTCTCGGTCGCGGGCTCGGCGAGCTCACGTACTCGGTCGTCGCCGACATCCCGGTGGGCGGGTGGAAGAAGCAGCTCTTCGATCGCGCGGTCGGTCTCGAGCGCGTCTCGAGCCGCATCGTGCGCCTCGACACGCTGCTCGCGCATCACCCCGATCGCATCGACCTCGTGAAGATCGACTGCGAGGGCGCGGAGCTCGTGGCGCTCGAGGGCATCGACGCGTCGCAGTGGTCGCGCATCGACCAGGTGGTGCTCGAGGGCAACGGCGGCGCCGAGGAACGACGCGCGATCGCCGAGCTGCTCTCGACGCGCGGCCTCACCGATCAGCGCGAGGGCGTGCCCACAGGCGCAGGCGAGCAGGGGCTCTCGAGCTACCTGCTCTTCGCGCGTCGCCCCAGCTGACGAGAGAACAGCGAGTCAGTCCGCGAGGCCGATCCCCGAGAGCGCGGCCGTCAGCGGCGGGCTCGTCGCCGACGTCACGCGCAGCGTGGCGGACCGCGCACCCGGCGCGACCGGCGAGAACTGCACTCCGATCGTGCACGTGCCCATCACGGGGATGCTCGCGCCCGAGCACGTGTCGGCGCCCGACGGGATGGTGAAGTCCGAGGGGTTGGTACCGGCGATGATCGTCGTGATCACGCCAGTCGGCGCACCGCCCGTGTTCCGCAGCGTGAAGGTCTCGGGGCCCACGACCATGCCGATGCGCGCGTTGCCGAAGTCGTGGATCGCGGGCTCGAGGATCGGATCGCCCACGTCGACGACTCGGACCGTGAGCTCCGACGAAGAGGCCCGCGGGCCCTCCGTCACGTCGAGCCACGCGAGCTTGGCTCCGACCGTGGCGGGCTCGAATCGAACGCCGATCACGCAGCTCTCCGTGGGATCGAGCGACACGCCCATGCAGCTGCTCGTGACCACGCGAGCGTCCATCGCGTCCACGCCGGAGAACGCGTGAGAGATCACGTCCGTCGCTTCGTCGCTGACGTTGGTGAGCGTGAATTCGATCGTGCCGCTGGCGGTCCCTCGCACGATGGTGCCGAACTCGCCGCTCGACGGACGCAGCGGAAGGCTCTCGGACGTCGACGCACCGCCCTCCAAGAACGCCGAGGCGGCTCTGCCCGGTGGACCACGCACCGAGAGCGACGCCATCACCACGCCCGTGTACGTCGGCGCATACGTGACCTCGACGGTGCACGAGCCTCCCGCGTCGAGGCTCTCGCCGGTGCACGCGTCGGCACCGAGCACGAACTGCGACGCATCCAGCCCGGTGAGGGAGGCCTCGAGCCGAGCCTCACACGACCACGACGCGAACGAAAGACGCCAGAGGAACGAGCTCCTCTGACGTCTCTCGAGGCGCGAGCACCGAAGATCAGAACGCGTACGTGAAGCCGGCGCGGAACTGAGATCTGCGGACATCCCGGATTCGTAGGCCCTCGGCGCGGCGCGTGACGCACGAGCGACAAGCAGCGCAGTGCGTGCGGTCGAGAGACAGCGAGGCAATACGCCACGCCGCACCGAGCCCATTCGACGGCCACTTCGAGATGCCGTTCTGCGCAGTTCTCGCGAACCGCGCACGGCATCCTTCGCGGCACACGCGCTGCAGTGCGCGTCGGCATGACCCAGAGCCGAAGCGACACGAACACGGACCACCTCGGTGGTGACCACGACAAGGACCTCCGCGAAGGAACGATCGACGAGAAGGCGCGCACCGTCGCGCTCATCCGCGAGTTCGACATCGCGCTGCTCACGACGTTCGATCCGGGACCGAACGGCTGGGCGCCCAAGCCGCACTCGCGTCCGATGACGATGCTCCGCATCGACGACGACGGAACGCTCTACTTCGTCGCAGCGCGCGACAGCGTGGCCACGGCGCGCGTGAAGAGCCGCCGACGCGCGCTCGTGACGCTCCAGTCGAGCTCGCGCTTCGCGGCGATCGAAGGTCGCCTCGACGTGCGCGACGACAACGAGCTGCTGCGCGCGATCTGGTCGAAGGCCAACGACGTGTGGTTCACGGGGCCCGACGATCCGAACGCAGTCGCGCTCGTGTTCCGCCCCGAGAAGGCCGAGACGTGGGACTCGTCGGGCGTGAAGGGCCTGCGCTTCCTCTTCGAGGCCGCCAAGGCGCTGATCACCGGCGAGAAGGGCATGCCCGAGCACCCGGATCAGCACTTCGTCGTCGACATGGCCGCGAAGTAGTCTTTCGGGGGCGCCATGCGGCGGGGGGCTGCGAAGCAGACCCCCTGGAGCAGGAGCGATTGAGGAGTCTTCGACGAAGGAGCGACGGGGTGTGCAGAGGGGCCGGGGCCCCTCGCCCGAAAAATCAGCGCGGGGTCAGGTCCCAGCCCTCGAGGTGGCCTGGCCCCGCGTTGCCGTTCTCGCAGCTCGCGACGATGACGCGCGCGCCTTCGCTCGCCGCTCCGCCGAGCACGAGCGGCACGCTGTAGCGCTGTCCCGGGCCCTCGACGTCCGCGGCGAGCGCCTCGACGCCGTCGTGCACGCGCACCACGTGGAGGATGCCGGCGCGTGAGTCGCGCACGCCTTGCTCCACCACGAGCGCGTGCTCGACGCCCCCGATGGACACCATCGCGACGCCGCTCGGATGACGTCGGTACGACGTGCGTGAGGCCGCGCTGTCGAAGCGAGGTTGCTCCCACGCACGCTCGAGGCGCGGCCCAGTCGCGTCGTTCGCCACGCGCAGGCCGACGAGGCCCGCCTCGTTCTGCGAGTCGGGGAGGAACGTCGCGATCACGACGAGCGGGGTGCCGTCGGCGGCGTGTCCGAGCACGGGCTGAGTGACCATCGAGCCGGCCCAGTCGGCATCGCAGCGCGCGCCGCCGAAGCCACACGCGTGATTGACCTCGTGGCGATCGTAGAGCGTGCCGAGATGATCGGCGTCGAGGAGATAGACGGCGCCGTCTTTGGCAGGCAGCACGAGCACGCGAGTCTCGTCCGGCGTGCCCTCGGAGAGCGTCAGTCGGAGCGGCGCGTTGGCGCCGAGATCCCAGTCGAGCGCGGCGTAGCAGGCGAAGAACGACAGGCCCTCACACGCGGGCGCGTCGATCGGCGGATCGCCTGGCAGAAGGCGCGGGACGAACAGGTTCTCGCACGACGACAGGCACGCTTCGGTCGGCGCGAGCGCGTCGAAGCCCGCGCAGAGCGTGGGATCGCAGCCCGACTCGAAGGCGAGGCCGGGACCGCGAATGCGCAGGAGCGTGTGTGCGTAGAGGCCGCGATCGAGATCGATGTGCCCATTGCCGGTCGGGATGACGAGCTCGAACTCACGCTCTCCCGAGGCAGGGACGAAGAGCGGACCGCTCGGTGCCCACACGCCACCGCCGCAGATCATGTCGCGATCGCCGGGCGCGCCCGCAGGGCCGCAGTCGGACTCGGGCGTGGTGAGCAGCAGCGCGGAGATGGGCCGCTCGGACCACGCGTCGAGATCGAGCTCGAAGACCCACCCGTGCCAAGGCTGGATGTCGCGCGCGTTGCCGAACGAGACGTAGACGTGACCGAGGCCCGTCGAAGAAGGCGCGTGCACGAGGCGTGAGCGCGAGAGCGCGTTGCTCGCGAGGAACGGGACGTCGCCTCCGCCGATCGCGGGCACGCTGCCGATCAGCTCCACGGGAGCGAAGCGCGCGTCGAGCGTCATCGTTGCGAGATCGATCACCACCACGCGGTGCGCGCTCCGCGGACCGGCCGCGGGATCGGAGGCCGTGGCGAGCACCTCTTGGTACGCGACCACGAGGCGCTCGCCCGGCAGGAGCACCGGCGTCGCGATGACGTGCGCGATCTGCCCTTCCGCGTGCGGGAGCGAGAGGCTCGCGCGGGTCGTCCCCGTCTCCGGATCGAGCAGCGTCACGCGACCGTCGCCGCTCGCGACGATCACGGACTCCACCGCGTCGATCGTCACGCGGAGCGGAGAGGCGAGCGGACAGCCCGCGAAGGTCTCGGAGCGCCACGCGCGCGCGCCCTCCACGCTGACCTCACGAACGGGCTCGGAGTGGTCACAGCCAGCGAGCGAGACCACGAGCAGCGCGACGCACGGGCGAGCCAGCGGAACGCACGGCGAGCCTGCGCTCGCGTCACGAATACATCCGCGTCGCGATCGCGTCTGCGATGCGACCGAGCGCGCGGTCCGCCTCGGGGAGCACGCCGCTCATCGAGACGAAGCCGTGCACGAGCCCATCTTCGCTGTGGTGCGTGCACGCGACGCCCGACTCTCGGAGGCGCGTCGCGATGGCCTCGCCTTCGTCGCGCAGCGGGTCGAAGCCCGCCGTCACGATGTGCGTGGAGGGCAGGCGAGAGAGATCGGTGACGAAGAGCGGAGAGACGCGCGGATCGCGCATCTGCGCGGGGCTCTGGAGGAAGCGCTCGATGAACCAGTCGAGCACTTCCGTGGTGAGGAAGTAGTTCTTTCCGAGCTCGCGGTGCGAGGGAAAGCTGCGTGTCATGTCCGTCGCGGGATAGATGGGCACGAGGCCGCGCGGCAGCGCCATGCCCGCGTCGCGCGCGCTGATCGCCGTGGCGAGCGCGAGGTTGCCTCCCGCGGAGTCGCCGCTCAGCACGATGCGATCGGGATCGATGCGGAGATCGGCGGCGTTGGCGCGCGTCCACGCATAGGCCGCGAGCGCGTCGTCGTGCGCCGCGGGCAGCTTGTGCTCGGGCGCGAGGCGGTAGTCGACGGACACGAACACCGCGCCGGTCTGCTCGGCGAGCGTGCGCACGACGCCCTCGTGCGAGCGCGGGCTCCCGAGCACGAAGCCGCCGCCGTGGAAGTAGATGCAGCACGGCGCGCGCTCGGCCACGCGCGTGGGCCAGAAGATGCGCGCGCGGCACGGCCCCTCGATGGTGCGGTCCTCGACGCGGTGCATGGGGCGCGGCGCGCGATCGAGGATCGGCCCGAGCTCTTCGTAGTCGTTGCGCGCGCGACCCACCGTGCGCTTGCCGTTCGGCGGATCGATGCGCTGGAGATCGCGCACGAGCACGTAGGTCGCGGCGTCGAGCGCTTGTCCTCGATCGTTCTTCGGGAGCTTTCCTCGCACGAGCGGGATGCGCATCGCGAGGGCACGGCGCAGCGCGCGCCGCGCGAGGCGATGGCCCAGAGGTCCAGGAGCGCCAGGGTCAGACATGCGCGCACTCTACAAGGACGCGCGCCTCGCGCCGATCCCCGATCCCGATGCGGAGAGCCGACGCGCGTCTCACGGTGCGACGAAGATGGCGTCTGCGCTTCCGCCCGCGCCGTCGGTGCCGGACGTGCCGGGTGAGAAGCCGCCACGTCCCGCGCGGCCCGCGACGCCTGCCGCCTCGATGACGATCGCGGCCGCGAGCTCGTCGCGGTACGCGTCGAGGTCTGCCGTCGCGCTGAGGTAGACGCCGTGCGAGCCGCCGCCGCAGCCACCACCGCCGCCACCGCCCGAGCCACCGCCGCCGCCATCGCCACCACGACCTCCAGTGCGCGCGCACCAGAAGCGACCGACGCCGCCGCGCGCGCCCGTGCCCGCCGAGCCGCCCGCCGCGCCGATGCCGCCGTCGCCGCCATCGCCGCCCGTGGCGGTCACGATGCGAACGCGATCGAACGTCGGTCCGCGATCGAGCGCGCCGAGGCGCATCACGATCGCGATCGAGGCACCACCGCCCGTGCCGCCGTCGGCGCCGGGTGAGCCGCAGCCGCCGCTGCCGCCGCCGCCGCCGGAGCCGCCCGAGCGATCACCACACATCCCCGTCGTGGCGCCGATGACCTCGTAGCCGCCGCCTGCGGTGCCGCCACCACCGCCCGAGCCATTGGCACCTTGGGTGCCCGGTCCGCCGCGGCCCGCAGACAAGCGTCCTTCGGCATCGAAGAGGGCAGGCTCGCGACAGCCGCCGCCGCCGCCGCCGTCCGTGCCAGACAGACCATCTCCGCCATTGCCACCATCGCGGAGCAACGTGGGATTGTCGTCGCAGAAGTTGCACACGCCGCGGTTGGTCGGCGCGTTGTAGGAGAGCTCTCCGGCCGCGCCGGGCGTCGGGCCGCGCCCCGGAGCTGCGGGCGGATTCGCCTCTGCCACCGCGATGGCAGCGTCGATGTCGCAGACGCCGCCGACCGTGAAGTCGGTGCAGCCCGCGTTGCCACACGCGCGGCCGTTGGTGCAGATCGAGCCGGGGCACTGGGCATCACCGCCACCGCCACCGCTCACGTCGACGGTCGTCGCCATCGCCCGACAGCTGTGCGCGCCGCCCGTGCCTGCGGTGACGCGCGTGCAGAAGTCCGACGTCGTGCCGTCGCGTCCGTCGGTGCCGCCTTCGCCGTCGAGCTCCGTCAGCGACGTGAGGCCCCAGTCGACGAGGTTGGTGCTCGAGTCGTCGCCCGCGAGGCCGCTCGCGCCGCGGCCCGCGAGCACGGTGATCGCGACGAAGCTCACGTCGGGCCCGCAGCCATCGAGCGTGATCGCGGTGGAGCCGAGGCTCGCCGTGGTCGCGTCGCTCGCCTGGATCGTGAAGCCCTCGATGCGCGTGCGTAGGGTGACGTTGCTGCAGCGCACGACGGGCGCTCCGCCCGTGCCGTCCGTGCGCTCGAGCAGCACCGGATAGAGCTCGAGATCGCGATCGCGGAAGTCGGGGCTGTAGCCGCCGAAGACCGACACACCACCCACGAGATCGAAGGGCCCCTCGTAGATGCCGCGCGAGACGACGACGTCCTTGCTCTCGGCCCGCGCGCGCGCGAGCGCCGCTTGCACGGTGCGGAGCGGCGACGCGAGCGAGCCGGTGTTGGTGTCGCTGCCGGTCGCGGTCACGTACACGAAGTCGGTCGTGTCGTCGGGCGTACCGTCGCAGTCGGCGTCTCCGCCGATCACGGGCGGCGGGCCCTCGCCGTCCCAGCGCTCGCACTCGCAGCCGTTCGCGAGGATGCGATCGACGTCGACGAAGCCCTCCTGACAGACGACGTCGCAGCGCGTGCCCGCGCCTTCGGCCGAGCAGGTCGCGATCATGTTCGGTCCCGGCTCCACGCACGGGCGCGCACAGCCTCCGCAGTGGAGGCGCGCGATGTAGCGGCCCGCCTCGTCGCGGAAGTCTTCGTCGACGGTACCGTCGCAGTCGTCGTCCTGCGCGTTGCAGGCCTCGACGAGCGCAGGCTCGCAGGCGCTCGGGCCGTCCGAGCCGCAGCGCTGTACGCCAGCGCAGCGCATGCCCGGAACCGGACTGTCGAGGAGACAGGCGATCTCGACGTCCTCGGTCTCCGCGGTGCAGCCGCAGATCCCGCTCGTGGGCACGCACTGGCCGGCGGTCTCCATGCCGGCGCGCTCGCACGCGAAGCCCGTCGGGCACTCGCTCACGTCGCGACACGGCTGACCGCAGCGCGTCGCGCCCGTCGCCGTGGGCAGACAGCGGGCCTGCGGCTGACGAAGCGCGCAGTCGAGGTCCGTCGTGCACGGCAGACAGAGCACGGGCACGTCGGGCACACAGGCGCCATCGCCCGCGGGGTGCGTGCCCTCGGGACACTCGAGGATGCGGCACGTCGGCCCCTCGACGGCGTCGAGGCACGCGACGCGCTCGGCGGTGGGGAACGCGCGGGTGCAGCTCACGCCGCAGGTCCCGCAGTTCTCGACCTGTCGGTAGATGCCGTCGTCGTCGACGAAGCCTTCGTCGACCTCACCGTCGCAGTCGTCGTCGAAGAGGTTGCAGGTCTCGGGCTCGCCGCAGACGTTGGTCTCGTAGCAGCCGGGGAGGCACACGAACGTCAGCGCGATCAGGATGCCAGTCCCGTGATGGTTCTTCTTCATGGTCACCTCACCACCACGTCCACGGACATGCCGGCTGCGCCGTCGGGGCCTCTGGCTGCGCCACCGCCGCCTCGGCCTGCGCGGCCGCCGCGACCGAGCGAGAACACGTTGGCCGTTCGCCACGCAGTTGCTCCCATCGGCTCGCGCGACGTGCCCGTGAACCACACGCCGGCCGAGTAGCCGCCGCATGCACCGCCGGCGCCGCCGCCTGCTCCGCCGTTGCCGCCGGCGCCGCCGCGCGCGCCTGCGAACGGGCCCGAGAGCGTAGGCGTGGAGCGCTCGCTGCGATCGAGCGCGCCGCCGAACGCGCCGTTCGCGCCGCGGCCGCCGTCGCCACCCGCGCCGCCGTCACCGCCCGCGCCTCCATCGCTCGGAGCGACGCGACAGTCACGGAGCTCGAAGAGCGCGCGCGCCGCGGCCTCCGGCGTCGTGTAGCGCACGAGGATCGCGACCGACGGCGCGCCGCTCGTGCCCACGGTGCCGGGCGTGCCGCCACATCCACCTGCGCCGCCACCGCCGCCGCCGCCGCCGAGGCCGTCGGCGAATTCGCAGTCGCGCGTGAACCACTCCATCTGCGCGCCGCCGCCCGCGCCACCGCCGCCGCCGCCGGTGCCGCCCGTGCCGTTCGTGCCGGCGGACGGAACCGCGCCGACCCAGCGATCGCCGTCGAAGCGACCGAAGGGCTCCGTGCACGCGGTGCCCGCAGATCCGTTGCGTCCCGCGGTGCCTCCACGTCCGGGCTGAGGGCCCGTGAACTCGAGAGGCACGGAGAAGTCTGCGAGACCGCAGCACACGTCGGTCGGGCACGTGCCGGTGTCTCGGCTGATCGGACCTTGCGAGTCCTGTCCGCCCGCGCCGCCCTCGCCGCCGCCGACCGGGCCGCGTCCGGGCGCGCCCGACATCTGGAACGCCGCGAACATCGGGCAGCCCGACGTGCCGCCGTCGCCGCCGTTCACGTCGGCGCCGCTGCACGTGTTGCGACCGCCGCGCCCGCCGAGCACGCGGTTGCGATCCACGCCGCCGATGCACACGTGCGACGCGTCTTCTTCTGCGCCTCGCGGGTCCTCGCCCTCGAGCGGCATCGCGGTGAAGTCCACGCCTGCCGCGCCCGACGTGCCGTTCGTGCCGATGCCGCCGGCGCCCGAGCGGATCTCGCACTCGCGGATCGACAGCAGGCTGCCGGGATCGATCGCGTAGAGCCCGAACGTCGCTTGGCCCGCGTTCGTCGCGTCGAGGCCGCGCACGGTGAGCCACTCGAGCACCGTGCGACGCGCGCCTGCGCCGCGGATCACCACGGCGGCCTGGCCCGGCGCGGTCGTGCCGACGGGCGCGCGCACCTCGACGCGGAAGCCCTCGGGATCGAGCGCGAGGAAGTCACGTCGGTAGCCGCCGTGCACCTCGACGAAGTCACGCAGCTCGACGCTCTCGGTGTACGTGCCCGAGGCGACGAAGACGTGGCGCCTCGGCATCGCCGTGTCGATCGACTCCGACGCGCGGAGGATCGCGGCCTCGATCGTGCGCATCGGGCGCGTGGGCGAGCCGGGGCCCGCGTCGTCGCCGTCGGGGGCCACGTAGAGGCTCTCGATCACGATGCCGTCCGCCCCATCGCAGTTCACGTCGAGCCGCTCGCCGCTCGTGCGCACGGGGCCGGGCTGATCGTCGAGCGCGCTGACCGTGCACTCGCAGCCCGTCGCGATGTCGCGGTCTGCGTCGATGCGATCGCCGGGCATGATGCCGTCTTCGGTGTCCGGGCAGCGGAGCACGCAGCTCGGCGCGAAGGGATCACCGCCGCACACCAGGTCGCCCTCGGGGATCATCGACAGCGTGCAGTCGACGCCGCACTCACCGCAGTTGCGGATGTCGAGGATGTAGGCGCCGCGCACGTCGCGGAACGGATCGTCGATCACGCCGTTGCAGTCGTTGTCGACCTCGTCGCAGACGTCGCTCGGCGCCGTGCACATGGAGAGCACGCCGTCGCGGCACGACGCGCTGCCCGCGCAGCGGTTGCCCTCGGGATCTTCGAGCGCGCACGCGAGCGCGAAGTCGTCGCCCGCCTCGCAGGTGCAGCTGCCGCTCGCGGGCGCGCACACGCCCTCGCGGCACGCGTAGCCGTCGGGGCAGCCGAGCGCGCAGTCGATCGTGCAGCGCGCCTCGTCGCCGATCGCGTCGCACGCCGCGCCGTCGAAGTCGCCGCAGTCGCCGTCGTCCGCGCACGGGAGACACAGGCGCTCGTGGATCGGCACGCACACGCCCGTGCGCGACGGCGTCCATCCCGGATCGCAGCGCGTCGCCACGCACGTGGGGCTCTCGGCGACGAGACCGCAGCGCGTCTCGAGCTCGTGCGCGCGCGTGGGTCGACACGCGTTGCCGCAGACGCCGCAGTGGAGGTCGACGACGTAGCGGCCGAGCGAGTCGCGGAAGTCTTCGTCGACGCGCAGATCGAGATCCATCGCGCCCGCGTCGCGAACGCCGGCTTCGGTCGTCCCTCCGTCCATCGAGCCTGCGTCCATCGACCCCGCGTCGAGCGGGCCCGTGTCGGGGCTCTCGGACGCATCCGCCGCGTCCGGTGCGATCACGATCGCGTCCATCGAGCCCGCGTCGTGGAGCGGGCCGCCGTCGAGCACGCCGCTCGCGAGGAGGCCGTCGCCGTCGTCGTCGAGGCCGTTGCAGATCTCGGGACGCAGCTCGGGCAGGCGTCCTTCGCGGAACGGATCGTCGACCGTCCCCGTGCGTGAGCCGCACGCGGCGAGCGCGAGCGCGAGGAGAAAGAGGAGAGCGCGAGGCGCACGCGACGACGGCATCGCGACGCACGAGGACGCAAGCATGAGGGGCCAGTATAGGGGGCGCGCCCCGCTCTGGTAGAAACGGGGCGCGCCTCTCCTCGATCGCGGTCGTTGGGCACGGTCGTTCGGGCGGTGGGGCGCTGACGAACGAGGGTTCCGCGACCGGGAGCTCGGGGTCAGAAGGCGGAGGCCGCGACGGTCATCTCGGTGAGCACGAAGTTGCCGTTCGCAGCGAAGCCGGGACCAGACGACGGCAGCGATGGATCCTCCATCGCCTCGAGGCGCACGCCGGTGAGCGCGGTGCTCGGGGTGACGAAGTCGACGGTGTAGGTGGGCTGCGTGACGACGCCGGCCACGAGGACCGACCCATCGGACTGCAGCGTGAACGTGAGCCCAGTGGCGGAGGCTCGGAGCATCGTGAGCACCGTCCAGATCGCGCCCGCGCCGATCGCGCCGCCGTTGATCGCGCCGTCGGCGAACATCGATCGATCGACCGTGGTCGCGGCGAAGCGGAAGCGACCGATGTAGTAGCTGTCGAGCGTCGTGAACCGCAGCGTCGCGCGGACGAAGGAGCCGTTGCCCGACGCCGTGGTCGAGGTGGTCTCGAAGCACGCCGTCTGCGCGACGACCGTGCCGGTGTCGATGGCCCAGCCTTCGTTGCCGCCCGTCGTGACGCCGTTGATCGCCTCGGCGACCGAGTAGCTCGCCTGCGACGCGGTCGCGGTCGCCGTCATCAGCGCGACGCTCGACGGCGCCGGCAGCACCGCGACGTCTGCGACGAGCTCGGTGATGACGAAGTTGCCGCCACCCGAGCGACCCGGCCCGTTGTCGGGCAGTGACGCGTCGGAGAGCGCGTCGATGCGCAGGCCCGTGATGCCCGAGAGCGGCGTCGCGAGCACCACCGTGTAGACGCTCGAGGACGGGTTCGTGCCCCCGGCGAGGATCGTGCGGTCCGCGCGGACGTTGAGCGTCGCGCCGCCGGTCGCCGTCGCGCGGATCGGGATCATCGTCGTCCAGATGCCGCTCGAGCCGAGGTTGCCGCCAGTCGCGAGGCCATCGGCGAAGGTGCTCCGGCTCGCGGTGGTGACGGAGACGCGGAAGGCGCCGAGCGTGTGCAGGGTCTGCGAGGTCTGGTGGATCGTGAGCGTCACGACCGATCCGTTCGCGCTCGCGGGCGAGTCGGTGATCGTCTCGAACACGGCGCTCTCGTCGGTGGTCACGCCAGAGCCCGTCGCGATCGCCCAGCCGTTGCTGTTCGTGGGCGCGGGGATGAGCGTGTCGAGCAGCTCACCCACGAGATAGCCGCTCTGCGAGAAGCTCGCCGTCGGGTTCTGGAGCGGCATCGAGCCGAGCGGCGGCGGCGGCATGTACGCGTCGGGCGCGTACGCATCCGGCGGCGGCACGAACGCGTCCGGAGGCGGAACGAACGCATCGGGCGGCGGCGTGAACGCGTCCGGAGGCGGCGTGAACGCATCGGGCGGCGGGACGAACGCGTCGGGCGGCGCGGTGAACGCATCGGGCGGTGCAGTGAACGCATCGGGCGGCGCGGTGAACGCGTCCGGAGGCGGAACGAAGGCATCCGGCGGCGCGGTGAACGCGTCTGCGGCTGCGAACGCATCGGGGCTCGCGGCCGCGTCGTCCGCCACGAACGCATCGCCCGGCGGCGTCGTCGCGTCGTCGTCGACCGCGGGCGCATCGAGCGTGCTCGGCGCGTCCTCGAGGGTCGGCGCATCGTCACCCGCCGCATCGAGTCCGGGCGCATCGAAGCCGGGCGCGTCCATCATCGAGACAGGCGCGTCCGAGCGCATCGCGGCGTCGACACCGCCGCCGTCGCGCGCACCTCCGTCGAGGCCTCCTCCGTCGACGCCGCCCGTGTCGATCGCGACGGCCGCGTCGGGCATCACCATCTCGCCATCGCAGCCAGCACCGACGAGCAAGAGCGCGAGCGTGAGGACACGCGCGGCAGAGCTCGGCATCGCCTTCGGGTTCCATCGAGTCGTGGTTTGCATGGCCTCACGATGCGAGCCGCGGCTCGCGCACGAAAGCGTGAACGAACGTGCGTGAGATCGACGTGAGGACGCACGCTCCGCGCGTCGTGAGATCGGCGTGAGGACGTGCGTGTTATGAACGCCGCGTGAGACTGGCCCGTCCTTCCCGCTCGATGCGCGTCGCGCTCCCGCTCGTGATCGTCGCGAGCGTCGGTGCAGGCAGCGCGCTGAGCGGGTGCTCGGGCGGTCGCGCCGTCGCGCTCACGGTCGACGTCGAGGCGAGCGGTGATCGTCTGTGCCTCGGCGCGAGCCATCCGCGCCTCGAGGCGCCGCTGCGCTTCGGCTACGCGCTCTCGTCGCTCGAGCCGCCGTTCACGCTGACGTTCCTCGCCGGCGAAGAGGTCACGAGCGAGATCCAGCTCGCGGGCTGGACGCTCGAGGCCATGCGCCCGCGCGGTCGTGGCGCGAGCTCGGTGCGGTTTCCGGAGCGGGGCGCGGTCGAGGCCACGATCACGGTGCGCACGTGCACGCAGCATCCCGTGCGCACGCGAGGCGCGCGGCAAGGAGGCACCTTCGCCGTCTTGCGGAGCCCGCCGCATCTGATCGCGGGCGACCTCGACGCCGATGGCAAGGACGAGCTGTTCGGCATCGGCGAAGACGGCTCGCTGCAGGTGCTCGACGCCGAAGATCCCTCGCGCGGATCGACACGACGCACGGACCTCGCGACGCTCGATGGTGACGCGAGCGACGTGGCCGATCTCGACGGCGACTGCGCGTACGAGATCGCAGCCGCGTCGACGACGGGCGCGCTCGTCGTCGACGGCTCGACCGGCAGCTCGCCTGCGCCGATCGGGCCTGCCGCGCGTCACGTGCGCATGGGCGCGTTCGGCGGCGGTGGCGCGCCGGGCCTGCTCGTCGCGAGCGACACGGGCCTCGTCGTGCTGCCGTGGCCCGTGGGCGCAGGCGAGACGATCACGTCGGATCCCGTGGCCGAGCTCGACGTGCGACCCGAGGCCGGCCTCACGCGCGTGGCCGCGAGCGGCCCGAGCGGCGTGCGGTGGATGCGCGTGGCCGCAGGCGTCGTGCGCGACGAGACGAGCGCGCTCGCGACGGAGCTCGCCACGGCGACCGGTGCGATCGCGCTCGCCGACCTCGACGGCGCGGGTGGACTCGACGTCGTCGTCGCGGAGGGTACGTCGCTCCGCCTCGGCCTCGCAGAGGGCGGCTCGCTCCGCTTCGAGAGCGGCGCCGATCTCGGCCTCCCGATCGTGCGCGTGCTCGCCGCGGATCTCGACGGCGACTGCCGCGACGACATCGTCGTACGCGCCGCAGACGGCACGTGGACGGCGTACGGCGGCGCGGACGGCGTGCCCTTCGCGACGCCCTCGATCGCCTCGCTCGACCTCGTCACCGCAGACGTCGACGGCGATGGCGAGCGCGAGGTCGCGATCCTCGGCACGGGCGGTCGCGTGACGCTGTGGAGCCCCTGACGGGACGACGTAAAGTGACCGCTCAGCGAAGCCGGGATGATCGCGGGGCGCGGCTCGGTCACGTTC
>CAZCVE010000095.1:0-29304 GCA_964502175.1 uncultured Sandaracinaceae bacterium | reverse complement strand
CCTGGCGGACGATTCCGCCGATGCAGTGATCTCGATCGGGGGATCTCGATCGGGGGATCTCGATCGGGGTCAGACCCCATGGATCGGCGGGGTCAGACCCCTGCTCGAGGTCCCTGCTCGAGGTCAGCCGCCGTGCTTCGCGACGATCTCGGTCGCGTACGCGACGAAGCCGTCCTTGTGGTGGCGATCGAAGTTGTCCCACGTCGAGAACGTGCTCGGGTCGGTCACACGGTCGACGAAGATCTTCCCGTCGAGGTGATCGACCTCGTGCTGGTAGGTGCCCGCCGAGATGCCACGCGCGTCGATCTCCACCTCGGCGCCGAGACGATCCCACGCGCGCACCTTCACCCGCGCCTGACGTCGCACCATGCCGCGCAGGTTCGGCACCGACAGACACCCCTCGTAGTTGTCGAAGGTCTCGTCGCCCATCGGCTCGAGCACCGGGTTCACGAGGATCGTCAGCGGGATCTTCGGCTTGTACGGGTAGCGCGGGTTCTGCCCCGACACCTCGATCGCCACGATGCGGATCGGCTCGAAGATCTGGATCGCCGCGAGACCCGCGCCGTTCGCGTCGCGCATCGTCTCGACGAGGTCGTCGATGAAGCGCTGCGTCGCGTCGCTCGCGAGCTCCTCGCGGCTCACCTCGCGCGCGCGCTGTCGAAGAACCGGGTGACCGATCTGCGCGATCTTGCGGAGCGTCATGCCGCGGACTCTGGCACGGAACGCGTGGCCTGCTCGCGACGCCCCGCCGCGAACCGATCGACGAGCTCTCTCTGCTCGCGATGGAGGTGCACGAGCGGACGCGCACGCTTGAGCACAGCCTCGGCCTCCTTCGCGTCGCTCGCCAAGCCGCGCGCCACCAGCAGCGCCGCAGCGAACGCCGCCGAGCGACCGTGTCCCGCCGCG
Source organism: uncultured Sandaracinaceae bacterium (assembly GCA_964502175.1). Classification (GTDB taxonomy): domain Bacteria; phylum Myxococcota_A; class Polyangia; order Polyangiales; family Sandaracinaceae; genus JAFLCL01. The sequence goes on along the minus strand of CAZCVE010000095.1, from coordinate 28,398 downwards.
CAGTGCACGTAGATCGGACGCGGCTCGCTCGCGAGCGCGACCGCGAGCTCCGTGAACGGCGCGTCCGCCGGCGCCGTCGCGTCGAGCGTCGGGATCACGTGGTAGCGCAGCTCGCGCGGCAGCCCCGCGATGCGAGGCAGCTCCGCGGTGAGATCGACGAGCACGGCCGTGTCGGTCGGCACGTTGTCCCGCGACGTGCGACGCCCGAGGTAGACGCCGTCCGCCACGCGATGCCACGGCGGTTCGCTGTGCCGCACCGCGTCCCAGTGCATCCGGACGTACGCGACCACGTGATACGGCAAGAGCACGAGGCTCGTCGCGGGATGGAGCGAGCCGTCGGCCCGCTTGCCGAACACACGCGGCCCCGCCCCGAGGTAGCCGACACCGACGACCATCACGGAGACCGCAGGCCACACGACGATCCACGCCGGCCCGCCGAGCCACGCCGCGCTCGAGAGCAGCGCGCTGCCGAGGACGATCTGCGCCCAGCCGAATCGGATGCGACCCAAAGCGTCGCTGACGTATCGCCAGCGCCTGCAGGCCGCCACCCGCGCCGACGATCGGTGACCCGAGCGGCGCCGCACGCTGTGCCGCTCCGACCTCGAGGCGCCCGCACCCGAAGCAATTCGTGGAGCTGGTCACGCGGCACCGAGCTTGCTCAAGCAGCCGCATGTCGCGACGCCACGCTCTCGGCCTCCCCTTCCTTCTCTTCACCGTCGCCTGCGGTCCGTCCACGTCGGATCCCGACGCAGCGATGGCCGCCGACGCCGCGATCGCGAGCGACGCGCCACGAGCCGACGCGCCCATCACACCCGCCGGCGAGATCGGCATGAACGACGTCTCGATCCTTTTTCCGCTCGAGGCCGGCGGGATGGCGCTCTGGCCTGTCTCCGCGTCAGGCGCGCACGGCCCGCTCCTCGACGCCGCCGCATACGCTCAGGTCGCGCCGCTCCTGCGCGGAGACACGGTGCCGATCGACGCGCTGCGCGTCGTGTCGATGCGACTGGATCCGTGCTTCCCCGCCGACGGCGGCGGATGTCAGCCGATGGTGCGCGTCGTCGCGCAGCCCTTGGTGATGGGCATGCCCGGCTTCGGCGACGCGGCGCCACCGAGCTCCAGACGCTCACGGGCGACAACCTGCGCGCCTACTCGATCAATCCGCCCTCCCCACGGCGGGCTTGCTCGCCGACGCGCTCGTCTTGCCCGACGATCTCGGATCGGTCCCCGAGAGCGAGCGCGCCGCGATCCTCGGTCGGATGAACGACGTGCTCCATCCCGCGCGCGAGAACCCCGAGTCGATCGACAGCGCGTCGTGCCACGTCGCGATGCACGCCGACCGCGAGGCGCGCGCCGCATGGCCCGGCCTCACCCCGTCGAGCGAGGCGTTCACCTCGAGCCTCCCGCTCGACACGCCCACGCCGATGCTTCGCGATCGCATCCGAGCCTTCGGCTACTTCGACGCCGAGCCCCAGATCAACACGCGCGTCGTGAACGAGACGGCCGCGGTCGTGGAAGCGTTCCGCGCTCGCCGCTGACTCGCGCCGATCAGAACGCGACGGTGTCGGTCGCGCGCGGCGGCAGCGTCGTGTCGAGCTCGGGCGGCGCGAGGCCTTCTTGCGCTCGGTACGCGACATAGTGCGAGAGCACGCGGCGCACGTAGCGGAAGGTCTGATCGAACGGGATGCGCTCGAGGAACGCGTCGAGCGGCAGGTTCTCGCCGTGCTCCTCCATCCAGCGGCGCACGTTGTGCGGGCCGCCGTTGTACGCGGCGATCGCGAGCGGCAGGCGCCCCTCGAAGCGATCGATCAGCGAGCGCAGGTACCACGCCGCGAGCTCGATGTTCGTCGCCGGATCGAGCAAGTCGTCCGTGCGGAAGTCCGTGAGGCCGAGCCGGTGCGCGATGAGCCGGCCGGTGCGCGGCATGATCTGGAGGAGGCCGATCGCGCCCGCGTACGAGACGATCTCGGGGTCGTAGACGCTCTCCACGCGCATCACCGCGAGGAGCAGGTTCGGATCGAGCTCGTGCCGCGCCGCCGCAGACGTGACGAGCGCCTCGAACGCGCGGGGACGATCAGAGGCGCTCGTGCCTCCGAAGCGGATCGCGAGCCCCACGTCGCCCAGCGCCTCGGCCACCCGCGCGAGCGCGATCGCGTCGTCGCCTGCGAGGTTCCTGCGGAGCCGACGTAGCGTGGCCGGCACGACCACACGCTGTCGCGTCGCACCGCGGTACACCGCCTCGACGCCTGCGCGGATCGGGCCACGACCGCGCGCGTCGAGCCACGCGAGGTAGAGCTCGTGCAGCTCCTCGCGCGCGGCCTCTCGGTCGCCGATGGCCACGAGCTCACGCGCACGCGCGAGCCACGGGTACGACTCGCCGTGCAACTCGGTCAGCGCAGCCAAGGTCGCCGCGATGTCGATCGCGTCGGCCGTCTCGTCCGCGGGGACATCGGTAGCCGCGACCGCCGGCTCGTCTCCTTGCGGCGCAGGCTGCGCAGCATCCGTCTCGCCACCCGTCGGGGCCAGCGACTCGAACTGCGCGAGCCGCTGCCGCGACCAGAGCGCATAGAAGCCGGTGTCGCTGCGATCGTCGTGGACGAGACCGCGGTAGGCCGTCGCGGCTTCGTCGCCGCGGCCCATGCGCTCGAGCGCGCGCGCACGCAGGTAGCGCGCGCGGACTCCGTACGACGCGTCGCTCACACAGTGATCCGCGAGGGAGACGAGCGCATCGTCGGAGGCCGTGCCGCTCGCCACGACCAACATCTCGAAGCGCACCGCGCACGCGAGCGTCGGCCGACGCGCGGCCTCTCCCACGAGGGCCGTGTTGATCTCGGTCATGCCCGCGCGGGCGCTCGATCGCACGACCTCGAGCAGGCGCGCCGACGGCACGCGACGAAGCGCGCGCGTGCGCTGCGCGTCGGTCGCCTCCGCGTCGACGAGCGGACCGAGGCCTGCCGTGCGGAGCTCACGCGTGACCACCTCGGACTCGGGGCGCGCGAGGTTCGCGACGGGCGCGACGGCCAGCCGTGGATCGAGCTCACGCGCACGGGCCGTGAACGCATCCGCTTCATCGAAGCGGCCTTCGACGCGCGCAGTGCGGGCCGAGAGCACGAAGACCTCAGCCGACAGCATCGTGGGGAGCTCCGCCTCGCGGAGGATCGCCAGCTCGTCGCGCGCGAGATCAGGCGGCCCCGAGCGAACGAGACGCGCTGCACGCTCCACACGCTCGCGCGGCGTGAGCGCCGTCGCTTGGTGTCCGTCGGTCGCGAGCGCCGCGAGCCCCTCGCGGGCGAGGCGTCCTTCGTGCGTCCCGGGGTACACGAGATCAATCGCACGGAACGCCGTGGACGCGGCCTCGTGCCGTCCGCGACGCGCGAGCGAGCGAGCCTCTTCGAGACGCAGCGCGACCTCGTCGGGAAGCTCGGGGTAGCGACGCAAGAGCGACTCGAGGTTCTCGACCGCCGTCGCATCGTCGACCATCAAGAGGCAGCGCGCACGAACGACGCGGGCGTGCGCCACCACAGCGGAGCTCGGGCTCGAGAGCGCGCGTTCGAGCGCGCAGCGCGTCGGATCACGAGCCTCCGTCAGGTTGGCGTCCCAGCGACCGAGGACAGCGTCCATCTCGGCGAGCTCGAAACGATCGGCGAGCAGCGGATGTGCGACCGCGAGCTGCTCGTTGCTCATCGCGGCCGGCACGAGAACCGTCATCGTCTCTGGCGCCCGACTCGCGAGGAGGTCGGGCAGCGGCGGGCCGACGAGGATGATCGCGTCCAGCGGAACCGCGAGGGCGCGACTGCACATCGGCGCAGGCTCGGCGGCCCGAACGGCCGACTGCGTCGCGGCCTCGACGACCTCGCTCCAGAGCGGCTCGTCAGCCTGCGCAGAGGTGGCCGCGCCGGTGACGCACGCGGCGAGCACGCTGGCCGAGGCCGTCGCCCACCACGCGGTCCGCGCCTGCGCGCCGCGTCGCCCGAGCCATTCCCCCAGCCGCGAAGGCGACATCGGAGCGCGCGAGACGGTGGGCATGGTGGACGGCACGGAAGATCGAGGATGAGGGAAAGGAAGGCGGCGATCAAAGAATCAGCCCTGAATCGTGGGCATTCCCGCGATGAGCCCCGGAAGCTCGGGCGATGTCGCGATCGACGCCTGTGCGGCGCGTGTTATTCGGGAGCCGGTGCGAAGAACGATGACGTGGCGCTCCTTCGACGCTCGCAAGCATCAGGGCTTGGTCCTCGACCCCCTCGCGCGGCGCGCTCGGGACTGGGCGACGCGTTGGACCACACGCGCGCTCCTCGGTTCTCTCCTGCTGCTGGTGGGGTGTGGCGCCACGCGCACCGTGCCGGCCTCGACGCGCGCGCGCGCCATCGGCTTCGAGCACCACATCAGCGATGCGCCGCTCTGGTCGCGCTGGGGCAGCGCGGGTGACCTGCGCTTCCTCGAGATCGTCGTCGGCACCGACGAGGTCGATGCACAGCTGCCGCTCGTGATCGCGCTCCACGGCATCGGCGACGGTCCGCGCATCCCCGAGGGCGCGTACCTCCACCGCGCGCGCGCGTACCGGCTCGTGCTCCCCGAAGCGCCCCTCCTCTTCGAGAGCGGCCGCGCGTGGTCCGTCTACCGCGTGTCCGACGAGCAGCACGATCTGCTCGCCGCGGAGCTCGAAGCGCGCATGCCTGCGCTCCTCGAGATGATCGACGTGCTCGCAATCACGCGACCGACCCGAGGGCGACCGATCCTGCTCGGCTACTCGCAAGGCGGCCACGTCGCGTTCGTCCTCGGGACGCAGCGCCCCGAGCTGTTCACCGCGATCCTACCGATGGCCGCGTGGATCCCTCCGACGCTCCAGCCGACGGGGCCCCCGATCGCGCCGACACCGATCCGGGGCGTGCACGCGCACGACGACGAGCGTGTTCCGCTCGCGCCCACCGAGGCGCTCTACGATCGGCTGCGCGCGCTGGGCTGGGACGCGCAGCTCCAGATCGTCGTGGGAGGCCACGCGCCCACGGCCGCGATCGAAGCCTTTTTTGGTCGCGAGCTCGACGCCGCGCTGATCGAGGCGTCGCGCTGACGAGCGTGTGGCGCCTCCGCATGGCGACTCGCTGACGGTGGATGCGTGTTGGCTCGCCGCGCGCGGCACGCTACACCGCGACTCGCATGCCCAGTCAGGGTCGTTCGCTCGAGCTCCGCGTCGGCATCTTCGTCGCGCTCTCGCTCCTCGTCGGCACGGTCCTCGTCTTCTCGCTGGGCAACCGAAGCTCGCTCTTCAGCGCGAAGCGTCACTTCACGGCCGTCTTCTCGAACGTCGACGGCCTGCGGCCCGGCTCACCGATCCGCATGTCGGGTCTCGACGTGGGCACGGTGGGCACCGTCAGCTTCCAAGACGACGGCCGCTGCGCCGTGGTGCTCGAGATCGCGGAGTCGAACGCGCACTTCATCACCGCGACCACGGTCGCGACGATCGGCAGCAAGGGCCTCCTCGGCGACAAGCTCGTCGAGGTCACGCCCGGCACCGGTGATCCGCTGCCGGACGGCGCGACGGTGCAGAGCTCCGAAGGCGGAGGGCTCTTCGGCGCGCTCGCGTCTGCAGGCACGCTCGTCGACGAGGCGCGCCCCGCCGTGGCCAACGTCCGCCTCCTGACCGAGACCTTCGCCGACGAGCAGTTCCGTCAAGACCTGCGCGACATCACGCACAACATCGCCGAGCTCACGCGCATGGCGCGCGAAGAAGACGGCACCGTGCGTCGCCTGCTCACCGACCCCGAGCTCGCCGATCGGCTCACGTCCACGCTGGGCTCGGTGCAGCTCGCGTCCGCCGAGCTGTCGCGCACGTCGCGCAACGTGCGCCTGATCACCGACGAGATCGCGACGGGCGACGGCACCGTGCACCGCCTCATCTACGATCAGGACGGCGCGCGCTTGGTCGAGAGCCTCGCGGACACCGCGGGCGAGGCGGCCACGATCCTCCGCGACGTGCGCACGGGCGAGGGCAACATGCACGATCTCCTCTACGGAGACGACGCCGGCGACCTCATCCAGAACCTCACCGCGATGAGCGCGGACATGCGCGTCGTCATCGCCGACATCCGCGCTGGCCGCGGCACCATCGGCGGCCTCCTCGCGGATCCCTCGATCTACGAAGACATCCGCCGCATCGTCGGCAACGTCGAGCGCAACGACATCCTCCGCGCGCTCGTGCGCTACTCGATCCGCGAGGACGAGCCGATGCCGCCGACCCCGCGCCCCGAAGCCACTGACGGCAACTGAGCGCCTCGCGCTCGTGATTGATCTTTCGCGGGCGCGCGTGGTTCCATCGCGCGGTCTCGTCAGCGACCGATCACGTCGTGAGGCGAAGCGGGGGTGAGGGCCGTGAGGCGCGGCCACGCAAGCGCTCGCGACGCCGGTGTTCGTCCGGTGACTTCGTTCCCAACCCGAGCCGAGGAGCCCCGATGTCCGCGAACGATCCCAGCACCACCGCGACCGACGACAAGTACGCGTTCGGCGCGCACGTCGTCCTCCGCTGGCCTGGCCGCACCACGCTCTCTGCGCCTCAGTGGTGGTCCGGATTCGACGACTACCTCGCGCTCCAGCGCATCCTCGCGAACCACGACGACACGCGCCTCGATCCGAGCAAGCCCGCCAACGGCATCGGCGCGACCATCACGTTCGCGTTCATGGGCGGCACGACGGGCGAGGTCCTCATCGAGAAGGACGACGTCCGCTACGTGTGGCGCATCCAGATGCCCGAGCAGAACGCGCTCTTCTCGTACTACGTCGGCACGGCGCGCGTGGAGTCGGAGGACGAGACGGGCTGCGACGTCAGCTACGGCATCGACTGCGTGCTCGCGTCGGAGGACCGCGCCACGCGCCAGAAGATCATCGATCAGCCCACGCCGCCGGGCCCCACGCGCGTCGACGAGCTCGCGCGCTTCGTGCTCGAGCGCGACGGCCTCACGAGCCAGTTCACGTTCCCGGTGCAGTGCGCGGCCGAGAAGCTCTGGGCGATCGTGGGCAACTGGGCGGACGTGTCGTGGGTGCACGGCGCGCGCAGCACCGAGGTGACCGGCGACCGACGCGTCGTGATCTTCGAGGACGGCACGCGCCTCGACGAGCGCATGTGGTCGCGCGACGACGCGAAGAAGACGCTCGTCTACGAGCCCATCGGCAACCCGATGCCGGTGCGCATGTACCTCGGCACGCTGAGCCTCGAGGCGACGGGGCCGAGCACCACGCAGGTCACCTACACGCAGCGCTTCATGCCGAAGGACGGCCTGCACGGAGACGACGTGAAGCGCGGGCTCGCCGCGGCGTTCCGCCAGCGCTTCGCGTGGATCCAGAGTCGCTACGACGGCAAGTGAGGGGGTCACATGACGATCGACATCACGCAGCACCCGAGCGTTCAGGTCACGGGGATCGTGCGCGCGCCCGTCGCGGACGTGTGGAAGCTCTTCCGCCCGTTCGGCGCGGAGAACATGGCCTGGTGGCCGATCTACAAGTCGCTGACGCTCGACGCGCCCGGGCAGGACGTCGTCGGCGCCGTGCGCAGCTTCCAGACGCTCACCGGCCATGGGTACCAAGAGAAGCTCGTCGAGCGTGACGATGCGCGCTTCGTCGAGCGCTACGACTTCGTCTCGACGGACATGCCGGTGCCGATCCAGGCGATCGCGACGACCGTCGTGATGGCGGCCGCGTCACCGACGACCACGACCGTGACGTGGAGCTCGTGGACCGAAGGCGGCGGCCTCCTCCGCGGGACGATCCTCTCGACGCAGACGGAGATCTACCGCGGGGCGATCGCGTCGCTCGACAAGCACTTCCATCCCGCGATCGGCACGCTGCGTGTGGACGTGACGAGCGCGCTCGGTCTCGACAGCGGTCGGCACTTCCCGATCGACGCGTACGTGACGCTCACGCTCGACGAGGCCGCGCCGCTCCGCACGAAGCAGCGGCTGTTCTCGAGCCACCCCGTGTGGAACGAGACGCTCGAGCTGCCGGTGCTCGGACCGGAGGGCCGCCTCGTCGCTGCCGTGTGGGACGCGAACCTCGGCGAGGACGCGCACCTCGGCGACGTCGTGATCGATCTCCACTCGCTCGTGAGTCGGCGACACGAGGTACGCACGCTGCCGCTCCAGAACGGCCGCGCCGGCACGATCACTCTGGGGCTCACCCTCGACGTCACGGCAGGCGAGTCGCTCCCGCTGACCGATCAGCAGTCGGCGCTGAACCACCTCCAGACGCTCCAAGCGACGATCCAGAAGCTCGGGCAGCGCGCGATGGCGCTGGCGCAGCAGTTCGCCGCGGGCGCGGAGCCCACCTACGGCTACGCGCGCTATCCGCGCAGCCCACAGCTACCGAACGTGCCGCTCGAGGAGCTGCCGCGCATGGTGGTGGGGCTGCCGCCGGAAGAAGCGCTCAGCCCCCACAAGCTCTCGCGCATGCTCGAGCGCGGCATCGAGTACCTCTACTCACAGTCGACCTTCCTCCAGCGCGCGGAGGCAGAGAAGACCGACCCCTTCCTCGCGTACTTCGGCGGCTACGTGACGAAGCCGAGCTACATCGTCGATCACGTCGACGACGACGCCGAGCTCGCGCGCCAGTTCATCCAGGGCGTCGGGCCGATGGTGATCCGTCGGCTCACATCCACCGACGACGTGCCCGAGCCGATGCGCGCGCTCACGCCTGGCGGAGAAGCGCTCGCGTCGCTCGTCGCCGACAAGCGCCTCTTCCTCCTCGACTACGAGGCGCTCGCGCCGCTCTCGCCGTACCGCGACATGGTCTTCTACGCGCCGAAGGTGCTGGTCTACAAAGAGAACACAGCCTCGGGCGCGCGCCTGAACCTCGCGGCGATCCAGCTGACGCGCAACGCCGGCGCCAACGCGATCTACACGCCGACGCACACGCCGAAGAACCGCTGGCGGCTCGCGAAGCTCCATGTCGCTTGCGCGGACAACCAGTACCACCAGTGGCTCTTCCACCTCGGCTTCGCGCACCTCGCGATGGAGCCGTTCGCCATCGCGACGCACAACGCGCTGCCCGTCACGCACCCGATCGGCAAGCTGCTCGCGCCGCACTTCCACGAGACGATCGGCATCAACTTCCTCGCGCGCGAGACGCTCGTCTCCGACGTCGCGCCGTTCACCGATCGCACGTTCTCGACGGGCACAGCGCAGGCCCTCGAGATGTTCCTCGCCGCATGGAAGAAGTACGACTTCTTCGAGCGCGCGTTCCCCGCCGAGCTCGCGTCGCGCGGCTTCGACGAGGCCAAGAGCGACGGCCTCGACGCATACTGGTTCCGCGACGACGGCTTCCTCGTGTGGAACGCGCTCGGCGAGTACACGCGCGCCGTCGTCGATCACGTGTACACCGACGACGCGGCCGTCGCGCGCGATCCCGCGCTCGCGGCGTGGGCGAGCGAGTGCACGGATCCTCAGCGCGCCGACATCCCCGGCTTCCCCAAGGCCTTCGACGGCAAGGCGCTGCTGACCAAGACGCTGCAGACGCTGATCTGGGCGGTGAGCGCGCAGCACTCCGTCGTGAACTTCCCGCAGTTCGACTTCCTCTCGTACGTGCCGAACCGTCCGGACTCGCTCTTCAAGGCGATGCCGGACGGAGACGGCGAGATCGACGCGAGCTACGTCGCTTCGGCGCTGCCGGGCACCCTCGTCAGCCACTTCCAGATCAGCTTCGCGTGGCTCCTCGCCACACCGAGCGACGACACGCTGGCCGACCTCGACGTCTACGAAGACGTCTTCCCGCTCAAGGCACGGCTCGCCGCGGTCTCGGAGCAGATCCGCGCGCGCAACGCGGCGCTCGTGCAGGCGGGCAAGCCGCCCTACCCCTACCTCCAGCCCGAGCGCATCGCGGCCAGCATCGCGATCTGAGTTTCCCGCGCCTCCGGCGCTCGATGCGGGGGCCCGACCCCCGCACCCCCATCGCTCCTTCGTCGCTTCGCTCCTCCATCGCTCGCGCCTCAAGGGGGCTACGCCCCCGCCGGCTGGCTCCCCGAGATCACTTCGATCAGTTCTGTTCCAGGAGACTCGCATGCCGGACGTCACGACGAGCCCCTCGAGGCCAGTGGGACCGCAGCTCGACATCGTGTTCGAAGGCGGCGGCGCGCGCGGCGTCGCGCTGAGCGGCGCGATGGTCGAGCTCCAGAAGCGCGGCCACACGATCGGTCGTCTCGTGGGAACGAGCGCGGGGGCGATCACCGCCACGCTCGTCGCCGTCGGTTACCGAGACGACGAGCTGTGGAACGTGTGCCGCGAGCGCCTTCCGTCCGGCGCGGCGCGCATGACGGACTTCTTGCGCGTGCCGAGCGACTTCACCGCAGACGAGATCGGGCGGAGCCTCTTCGCAGAAGGGCTACGCCACCCCGGGGCCATCGAGACGCTCGGTCGAAGCTTGGAGCTCGACGCGGTGCGAGGCCTCCTCAACGTCGCACCCTTCGCGCAGCTCTTCTCGTTCGCCGAGCGGGGTGGGCTCTACTCGGCCGACGGATTCGTGGCGTGGATCGCAGAGCGGCTCGATGCCGGTGGACGCGCGGCGAGCCAACTCACGATGAGCCAGCTCTACGCGAAGACCTCGGTCGATCTCACCCTGCTCGCGTCGGACACCACGACGCGCGGCTACCTCGTGCTCAACCACCGCACCGCGCCCGACGTGCCGATCGTGTGGGCGGTGCGGATGTCGATGAGCATCCCGTTCCTCTGGCCCGAGGTCGTCTGGGCGCCGGAGTGGGGGCCCTACTGCGGCACGCGGATCGACGGGCACGCCATCGTGGACGGCGGCGTCGTGTCGAACCTCGGGCTGCGCTTCCTCGTCTCGGACGAGCCGTGGATCGAGCGCGTGATGGGCCGCATGCCGGACCCGCTCGACCACGTGCTCGCGCTCGTGCTCGATGGCTCCAAGCCCGTGCCCGGCGCGGCCGCCAGCAGTGTGCGACCCGAGCACGAGCGACGCGCCTTCGAGCGCATCGAGCGTGTGCTCGAGACGGCGATCGAGGCGAACGACAACGCAGAAGAAGTCGCCTTCGAGCACGTCATGTGTCGACTCCCCACGCAGGGCTTCGGCACGCTCGAGTTCGCGATGACCGACGAGCAGATCGTCACGCTCATGCGCGGCGGCGCGGCCGCGCTCGATGCGTGGCTGAGGCCGCGCGACGATCGGCCGGCCACCGTCGACGAGGTGCGGAGCCTGAAGCGAGACCTCTACGCCTCGCCGCGCGGAGCGGCCACGTGATCGATCGCTGGAGCGATCCCTACGACCGCGGGCCTCGAGGGAGTGAGTCGCGACGATCGGCTCGCTCGATTCCGTCCAGCCCGTCGACGAAGTCGTTCATCGCCCGCACGGCGTGAGCGAGCCCCACGACGACGAGGGCGTGCTCGATGCCGAGCACACCGGGATCGTCCGGGTCGACGATCTCGAGGATCTCCGCGAGCGCCGACACGATGAGGAAGCAGGCCACGGCGAGCTGGACGAACCAGTGCTTCGTGAAGGCGCCGACGCGCCTCACCGCGCGCGCGAAGAGAGACCACGCTGTGGGTTTGTCCGCGGGGGCCGACGTCACGGGGATTCGTTATCCACCGTTTCGCGGCGGGCGATCAATTTTCCCGAGCGATCAGAGCGGTCGCACGAGCAGGTGGCCGCCGCCGTCGCCGACGATGATGTGGCCCGACGTCGCGCAGACGCCGTCGATCGTGTGGTAGCCGTCCCCGAGCTCGGCGCGCGTGAGCTCGGGCGTCCACGCGTGGTTGGGCGCGTCCCAGCGCAAGAGCACGTCTCCCGTCGTCACGAGCGCGAGGCCCGCGCGTCCGCCGATGCCGTTCACGGGCGCAGCGACGGGCATCGCGCGCTCCGTCCACACGCCCGACTCGAGGTGCAGGATCGTCGCGGCCTGCCAGCTCTCGCCGGCCACGGCCCACACGTCCCCGGGGCCCGCGGCGAAGAGCCGACGGATCGTCGCTGTGATGCCCGTGGCCTCGCGGCTCCATGCGCCGGCGTGTCGACGGAGGATCGTCCCGCCCTGCCCTGCGACGAGCACGTCGGCGCCGTCGAGCGCGACGCCGTGTCCCGAGCGACGTGTCGGTCGGCGCGAGGAACGTGGAGAAGCGCTCACTCCCGGTAGCAAGTCCAGAGGTCGCCTGTACGCTCCCGGAGGTAGTCGCACCCCGCGTTGCGAACGCACCGGCCCGCAGGAAATGCGAGCTCGACATCGTCCGAGAAGGCCGGCAGCGACGTGACGTAGAGACAGGAGTCCCGGCTTCCGCACGTGGTCTCGATCTCGCACAACGGCGCCGAGCCGCACGCGCCGACTGGCTGGCTCTCGCTCAGCCCAAAGCACTCTCGTCGGTCCGCGGGCCCTTCACCGCACGGGCAGTTGACCGCACACAGCCCGCGCCATGTCAGGTCTTCGCAATCCGCGACGGTTGGAACGACCCCCGTCACAGCGATCGACCAGTCGGAGTAGAAACAACCGCCCTGCATATCCAGCGGCAACTGCCCATCTCCGAACAAGCAATCTCGCGGAGCCAGACAACCGAATCCATTCAGGAGGTCGAGCGTGAAATCGACGCCCGCAGCCTCCGATCGCTCTCCCTGGTAGTGGTGCAGCACTTGGCCGTCGCGGCAACCACTGGCGACGATGCGGGTGTTGGTGCGCGGCGCGATGCAGAGCGCGAATGGGCCGCGCTCGACGGCCAGCGGCGCGGGCGCCGTGAACGCGATGCCCGCCGTCGTACCCGGCGGACACGCGCACCCTGCCACGTTCGTGGCGGACCCATCAATGGCTGCCACGGCTCGTCCCAGGATGGTGCAGGCGGGCTCGGCTGGCCGGTCGTGGGACACGCCAGTGTCACGCGCGTCGCCGCCTCCAACACGAGCGTCGGTCGAGCCAGCGTCGCCCACGGACGCGTCCACCGACGCGTCGTCGCGGAGGCCGTGCTCGTCGTAGCAGCCTGGCGATGTGCACACCGCCGCCGAGAACACGAGCGAGTGCCACGGCTTCACGGCGCACCCGGGATCGGGGCTCCCGGCGCGGGCTCGAGGGCGCCAGAGACATCGGCGGCACCGGAGAATGCCCCGAGGTCCGAGGGGCGGCAGACGTTCGCAGCCTCCAGCTGCAAGAGAGGAAGGGCGCCCGTCTCGGCGAAAGCGACAGCGGTCTCGTCGGCCTCGGTGTCTGCGAGGATGATCTCGAGTCGGCTCGGGAGCGTCTCGATGCGGTCGACCTCGGCGTTCCAGTAGCACAAGGGCTCAGCATCGACGCAGCGTCCTCCGACTGGCGCGCAGGTGGGGAACTGCTGGTCCTCGCAGTCCTCATCGGCAGTGCACGGAATGCCGCTCGTCACGCCGCCGCAGCGCGAGAGCGTCACGCACGTGTATCCGGTCTGGGCTGTCGAGCCGCCACAATCATTCTGCACGAGGCAGGGAGGACCTCTTCGAATCTCACACGAGGACCGCACCGCCGTGCTGTTCGGATCACCGGTCAGGAACTGTCGGCAGTCCTGATCGGGAGTCAGTGTGGCGGGTTCAGGAGTCGCGCAATTGGAGCGAAACGCAATGTTGCCCGGTTCGGAGTTGCACGTGCCCGCGATGCCTTGGCCAGGGAGCGAGAACTCGCGCTGCTGCACCGCCCCGTTGAGGGCGCCGTTGACGCCATCTTCGAGAGCGGAGCGGACGATGGGCTCGACCAGGCTCCGGAAGGTCTCGATGTTCGCCGGAAACGAGCAGACCCGGGGACCGTTCCCGCGACCGTCACCATAGTCGATGGTGAGGGACCTCAGGGTGAAGCGAGGATCGTTGTGGTCGGCATCGACAGCACGAACGCCGAAGGACCCGCAAGCGCGCGCCGTCGCGTCGTAGACGCAGCCCAGCAACACGAAGAACCCGAGCGGACTGAAGCAGTCGATCGAGCTGTCGACGGTGATCCCGAAGTCCACGCACAACTGATCGTCCGCGAGGCCCGGCGCGGCGATTCGAGTGCCGATCTCGACCGCCCAAGTTGCTCCAGGGATCGCCGAAGCCGAGCCAGTTCCGAAGCACTCCCCCACCCCCGGGATCGTCACGGGTGTCGGGATGATCGGAATGGGGAAATCGACCTGCTCGATCTGCCTCACGAGTTGGTCCGCGATCCCACAGCCCGATGCGTCGCTCCAGCGCTGGCCCCGCGAGCAGAACCCGATGTCGACGCTACGAATGGTGGACGGCGAGAAGTCGAGCGGCGCGACTACCAGGCCAGGAAACTGCTGGATGCCCCACCGGTACTCGGCCCAGCGCCCAGTGGCGGCTCGACCTCCACTTCCAACGGGCAGGGCGGACTCCAGCACCACGAGCCGTGAGTGGTCATCGCCGAACCAAGAGAGCCCCTCGGTCGGGGCCGTCGAGAACGTTCCGGGTTCGTACCAGAGCGGGCGTCCGAGCGAGTGCGTGGACGTCGCGGCCCGAGCCATGCGGAGGCTCCCACCGAGATCCTGTCCGGCGCCTTCGACGCGCCGCGGATCCATGCCGCACGCCCCGTCAGTGCGTCGCGCTCCGATCATCAGCGACGCCATCGCCACGATCAGGATCGTCAGCCCCCCCCCTGCGAACTCCCACCCAGATCTTCGAGCTCATGGTCCCTCCGTCTTGTGCTCGTGAGCGCAACACGCTCCGCAGGACGTGTCAAACGCCCCCATACCGGACCCTCGTTCGTTCCTATCCGGGTCGCCTACCTCGCCCTCGCAACGCATGCCGGCACTCGTGCAAGCCAGGTTGGCGATCAGAGCGGTCGCACGAGCAGGTGGCCGCCGCCGTCGCCGACGATGATGTGGCCCGACGTCGCGCAGACGCCGTCGATCGTGTGGTAGCCGTCCCCGAGCTCGGCGCGCGTGAGCTCGGGCGTCCACGCGTGGTTGGGCGCGTCCCAGCGCAAGAGCACGTCTCCCGTCGTCACGAGCGCGAGGCCCGCGCGTCCGCCGATGCCGTTCACGGGCGCAGCGACGGGCATCGCGCGCTCCGTCCACACGCCCGACTCGAGGTGCAGGATCGTCGCGGCCTGCCAGCTCTCGCCGGCCACGGCCCACACGTCCCCGGGGCCCGCGGCGAAGAGCCGACGGATCGTCGCTGTGATGCCCGTGGCCTCGCGGCTCCATGCGCCGGCGTGTCGACGGAGGATCGTCCCGCCCTGCCCTGCGACGAGCACGTCGGCGCCGTCGAGCGCGACGCCGTGGAGCTCGCGCCACGTGCCCGCGTCGTACGTCACGAGGCGACCTGTCTCGATGCGCGCGAAGCGGCCCCAGCCGACCACGAGGAGCGACGTGTCGGTCGGCGCGAGCATCTGATCGTCCAGGTCGCCGGCCCACGACGTGAGCGCGAGATCGTCCCAGCGTGAGCCGTTCCAGCGCGCGACGTGATCGCCGCCGCCCACGTAGAGCACGCCGCCCGCCGAGACCGCGAGCGAGCGCCCGTACGTCGCCTCGGGGCGCGCAGGCAGCGCCGTCCATCTCGCGCCGTCCCACGCCGCGACGTTGCCGAACCAGTTGCGCGCGTACGCGACGTCGTCCCCACAGCCGACGTCCTCGACGCCCGACGGCAGCGCGCGCTCGTGGAGCGACCAGCCGCGCACGAGCGGCCGCACGTCCGCGTGAACGATCGACGACGACACCAGCGCGAGGGCCAGCAGTGCGACGAGCGACACACGAAGCGCGCTGCTCACGATCGCCTCCGTCGCCACGCGAGCGTCGACATCAGGACGAGCCCGACCACCAGCGAGATCGGCGCGCGCGTCTCGCGTGACGAGAGCGCGCAGAGACAGCTCGAGGGCGCGGCGGCGGGCGCGGTCGGCGTGTTGCTGGGCGCGCTGCCCACCACGGGCGTCTCGCCGACCGCCGTCGTCGTGGCCTCACCACCGCCTTCGTGGATCGCAGCGCCCGCGGGGAACACGGCGAGCGCCGCGTCGACGCAGAAGCGACCGTCGCTGCACACGGGTCGGCCCTGGAGCTCACCGACCGTGGGCGGGGGTGGTTCCTCGTCCCCTCGACACGCCTCCGCCACGTCGCAGCTCGCGACCGCGAGCTCGCGCGGCGCGGCAGGCTCCGGTCGCGCGCGCAGACCGCCGGGCTCGACCATCGAGGTCTGCGTGCACACGCGCCATGCGCGACACGCGCTGCCTTCACCACACGCGGCGTCGTCGGTGCACGGCTCGGGCTCGCACCAGCGACCTTCGTGCGCGGAGCGTCCGCGGGTTCCGGGGGGACACGCAGGTGGACCGTCGATCGCGTCGGCCCGCGCGGACGTCGGCGCGAGCGAGTGCGCGAGACCCGTGAGGAGCAAGGCAGGGATGAGCCCCGTGACGAGCCAGTACCGCATCGGCGAATGGTAACCCGCGAGCCTCACGCTCCGTGGGTCGAGGACGGTCAGCCACCCCCGCTCAACCACCCCGCTCAACCACCCCGCTCGACCACCCCACGCTCAACCACCATAGCGGAGGAGCGTGGCCACGTCGTCGTCTTCGGGCGCGCGCCCGTCGATGAAGTCCTTCACGCGCGGATCAGTCACGCGCTTGATCTCGTCCACCGTGCCCGACGCGATGATGAAGCCCTTGTGCACCATCGCGATGCGATCCGAGATCTGGAACGCGCTCGACATGTCGTGCGTGACGACGATCGAGGTGACCTTGTAGAGGTTCTTCGTCTCGACGATCAGCGCGTTGATGCGCTCGGTCGAGACCGGATCGAGCCCGGTCGTCGGCTCGTCGTAGAGCAGCACCTCGGGCCGGATCGCGAGCGCGCGCGCGAGCCCCACGCGCTTGCGCATGCCTTGCGAGAGATCGCTCGGCATCATGTCGATGGTCTCGGGCAGGCCCACGTCGTCGAGCGACTTGATCACGCGCTCGTCGATCTCCTTCTGAGGCAGCTGGTAGTGCTCGCGCAGGCCGTAGCTCACGTTGTCGCGGACCGACATCGAGTCGAAGAGCGCGGCGCCCTGGAAGAGCATCGCGATGCGGCGCCGCACGGGACCGTACTCGCGCTCGTTCTTGGCCTGCACCTCTTCGCCGCCGAAGCGGATCACGCCGCCGTCCACGCGGAGCAAGCCGATGAGCAGCTTGAGCATCACGCTCTTGCCCATGCCCGAGCCGCCGATGATCGTGAGGGCCTCGCCCGCGTTGATCTCGAGGTTGAGATCTTCATAGACGACCTTGGGGCCGAACGCCTTCTGGACGTTCTTGAACTCGATCAACGCCACGTCGCGATCCTCGTGGCCTTCGTTGTCCCAGAACCGCGGCCACGTCCAGCGAGGTTCGCGCTTCCCTCGCGCGCGGAGTCCGGCCACGATCCGCGGCGTGCGCCCGAACCCTCTTCGCCCCGGAGTCCTCATGCGGGTCAGCCTCGCCGCGCTCTTCGCCACCACGCTGCGGCGTTCGTCCTGACGCAGCTCATCGAGGTGCCGACCCTCGCGGCGTGGCTGCGCGGACGGCCGTGGCCCGAGCGGCTGGGCATCGCGTTCGGCGCGAGCGCGGTCACGCACCCCATCCTGTGGTTCGTGCTGCGACCGCTGCTCGCGTCGTCGAGCTTCGTGGCCTACGTCGTCATCGGAGAGAGCTTCGCGAGGCTCTTCGAGGCCTGGTACCTGCGCCGCGCCGGCGTGGAGCACGCGCTCCTCGCGTCGGTGAGCTCCAACGCTGCGAGCTGGATCACCGGCCGCGTGATCCTCGCGACGGGCCTCGGCGCCGCGCTCTTGGTGGGCGGCTGCAGCGAGCCCACCGGCGCGACCGATCTCGCGGACGCGATCGCGCCCCACGAGGTCGAGATCGAGCGCTTCGTGCAGTGGGCGCATCGCGCGACGCGCGGCTCGAGCCCGCGCGAGCACGCGCGCATCGACGAGACGTTGTTCGCGCCCGTGCGCAGCGACGCGCGCTTCGTCGTGATCGAGGTGGAGCGCGGCGGCCACACGCCGTTTCGCGCCGCACATCCCGCAGACGCGATCGTGCCGACGCTCCCGTGGCAGACGGTGCGCACCCGGCACCTCGGGCTCATCGACGCCGCGCGCGATCCCCACGCGCCGACGCACCTCTGGGCGCGCCTCGCGGGCAGCGAAGACGACGCGCTGGTGATCACGATGGAGCTCGCGACGCCCACCGAGTGAGCCACTCGCCCAGGTCAGGGGATCCTTCGCTCGTGTCGAACGTCGCGTCGATCCTCCGGGCGCTCGTCGAGGCCAACGCACGGTTCGTCGTGGTCGGTGGCCTGGCGGTCGTTGTGCGCGGGTACGCACGGTTGACCGCCGACGTCGACTTGGTCGTCGACCTCGCGGCGGGGGAGGCCGTGAACGTCGTGGCCGCGCTCGAGCGAGCGGCTTCGACTCGCTCGCCGTGCGCGCGACGTCGCACGAGATCTTCGGGCAGCGCGTCCTCGTCGCAGGTGTCGAGGATCTCATCGCCATGAAACGTCTCGCAGGTCGGCCCAAAGATCTGGATGACATCCGGGCGCTCGAGGCCATCCAACGGGGAGGCAAGTCGTGACGAAACTCATCGGCTCCTGGCAGGAGAACGAGGAGCGGAGATATCTCGTCGGGCTCGAGGTGAGCCTGGAGGAGCGCCTCGGCTGGCTCGCCGAGATGCAAGAGCTCGCGCTGATGGCAGGCGCCCTTCCACGACCTCGCGACGCGTGGGGACAAGAGCTCGACGGCTGACGCGTCCGGAGACGGGCCCGCTCAGCGGCGTGAGAGGCGCGCGAGAAAGCTGTTCATCTCTTCGCCCGTGAGCACGCAGTCGCCGAGGGTCATGCGCGAGAGGAAGCGCGCCGCGACGTAGATCTCGTCTTCGCTCCGCGCGGACACGTCTGCAGGAGCGCGCCATCGCGCGTCGTCGGTCACGTAGGGACGCGCGCGCATCGACGGCTCGTCGGCGAACGTGCGCAACCACTCGGCCGTGCCGTCGACGCGAACCGCGAGCGCGAACACATCCGTGCCGAGCGTCGCCGACGCGCCGAGTCCCGCGAGGTCGCCTTCTCCGCGGAAGGCGCCGGCCACCACCGCGACGTCGTCGCCGAGCGCGCTCAGGTTCATGTAGAGCGGAGAGCTCTGAGAGCGCGTCGTCGCGAGGCCGGAAGCCGTGCCGTCGCGCGCGAGGTGAGCGACGAAGCCGCTCTCGATCCAGCCCGGCGAGAGCGAGGCTCGGCCATCCAGCTGGAGCTCTCCGCGGAAGCGGCCGCTCAGCCAGAGACCGCGCGCTGTCATCTCGAGCTCGTCGATGGTCAGGACTGGATCAGCGTCGATGGAGAACACGCCGAGCTCGATCGCGGACACCGACTCACCCTCGGCCCGCGAGAGACGCTCGACCCGCGCCGGACCGACCTCAGCGCCGAGGTGGTGATGCGCGACCCACACGTCGCCGACCTCGTCCATCGCCACGGCGGCCGCGACTCCGTCGACCGCACGCACCCATCGCAGCGCGCCTTCGCGCGACCACGTCGCGACGAGACCGAGCTCCGCGCCCGTCACGAACGGTGCGTCATCCACGCGCACCTCCACGACGTCGCGCCCGACGCCGACGGCGACGCCCATCGCGTCGCACGCGATGTCGAGCGCGTCTCCGCCCGATCCCTCGATGGAGCCCACGAAGCGCGTCGTCCCGTCCGCGTCGAGCGAGAGCGCGTAGAGACCTTCGCGCGGCGGGCGGTGCTCGCCGAACGTCGCGCCGCTCCCGTAGCGGCCCAGCACGCAGACGGACTCGTCGGGGGACACGCCGAGATCGATCACGTCGCAGCGATCGAACTCGTGACGCCACACGAGCCCACCGTCGGCGTCGAAGCGCGCGACCACGCAGAAGAAGTCGTCGGGGCCTCGCTCGTTCGTCTCGCGCACGATCACCGCGCGGCCGTGCGCCGCGGTGGCGACGATCACGCCTCCGCCCGGCAGCGCCTGGATCTCGGGGAGCTCGGCCGTGCCCATGTCGTCGAACGAGCGAACGAGCGTCGTCGCCCACATCACCCGCGGATCGGCCGTGTCGCGCGACGTGCTGCAGGTCGTGTGCTCCGGCGGCCCTGCGTCACCTCGCGCGTCGGGCGGGGTCACCGCGTCCGGCAGGGTCACGGCGTCGAGGCCTGGTGGTCCCGCATCGCCCGCTCGGAGATGCGAGCGGTAGCAGCCGGCCACGATCGACGTGAGCGCGACGAACGACACGATCGTCGCGCGCGGCATCACCGTCGCCTCGTGACGTGCGCCGTCGCGGACGTCGCCCCGCCCGAGTAGACGCCGACGAACACTGAGAAGTGATCGCCGTCGCGCGAAGACACGCGGACCATGGGGTTGAGGCCACCGCCCGAGTCGTCGTCGCACTCGATGCTCCCGTTCGGACCTCGGACGAGCAGCGTCGTGTCGCGCGGCGCCTCGACCGAGATCTCGAGCTCGGAGACGCCCGCGCCCACGTCCACGCGGAGCTGCGGCTGCGTGGAAAACCAGCCGCGACACGACGGCGAGTTCGACCCACCGTGCACCGGACCGCCTCCCGTGACCGGCACCGCGCCGGGGATCGATCCACCCGTCACCACCATGACCTGCGCGGGGCTCTCGGCCTCGAGACCGATGAGGCGCTGCGCGTCGGGATCGCTGCATTCGCGATCGTCGGCGCCTCGTGAGCGAAGCACGATCGCGTAGCTCGCGAGCACTTCGTGGCACGAGCTCTCGGGCATGTACGGCGACGAGTACATCGAGCACGCGCTCGGCTCGATCACGCCGACGCGCGAGAGCGCCTGGCAGCACCCGACGGCGCGCACGCAGACCGCGCTGCCCGTCACACCTCCGACGCTCCCGACGCTGCCCACGCCTCCGGCGGACCCGCCCGCTCCGACGCCATACGGCGGCGCGACAGGACCGCGCGCGACGGGCGCCGGCGGCGGCACGGCCGGCACGGGCGCCGCGGCCGCCACCTCTCGCGTCGTCCAGAACCAAGCGCCGACACCGATGACCACGGCCAACGCCGTCAGACCGGTCGCGAGCACGGCGGAGATCACGGTCACGACGATCGCGAACCGCCGAATTGGGCTCGCGCTCGCGACAGGCAGCGGCGCGCCGTGAGTCATCGGCGCAGGCGTCATCGGCGCTGGAGTCATCGGCGCTGGAGTCATCGGCGCTGGAGTCATCGGCGCGGGCGTCATCGGCGGAGGCAGCGCTGACGCAGACGCGGCGCGCATCACCCCGGAGGTCGCGCCGGGCGCAGGCGGCGACAGCGACGTCTGCGACGGCAGCTCGCTCGCGCCGAGGGAGAGCGTCGGAGACGGAGCGCGCCCCGAACCACCC
Organism: uncultured Sandaracinaceae bacterium; assembly: GCA_964502175.1. Classification (GTDB taxonomy): domain Bacteria; phylum Myxococcota_A; class Polyangia; order Polyangiales; family Sandaracinaceae; genus JAFLCL01. The sequence goes on along the minus strand of CAZCVE010000095.1, from coordinate 7,131 downwards.
GAAGGAGCGGCGGAGCTCCGCTGCGGCACCGAAGAGCGCGGCGCGATCGGCAAGCGCGAGGGACGCGGCGATATCGGCGAGGGCGGCGTCGGCGCGGTGGCCTTGCTCGACGCCCGCGCCGACGATGCCTGAGACGCGGGCGCGTTCGGCACGAACGACATGCGCTCCGGGAGCAACGACGCGAGCGCGAGGGACATCTCGCTCGCGGTGCCGAACCGCGTCGCCGGGCCCTTGCGCATCGCGCGCGCGACGATCGCCGCGAGCTCCGGCGAGACGTCCGCGAACGACGCGACGGGCGGCGGCTCGGAGAAGAGCACGCCCTCGAGCATCGCCGCGACGTCGCCTTGGAAGGGCTTTCGTCCCGCGAGGAGACAGTAGAGGAGCACGCCCATCGCGTAGACGTCCGTGCGCGCGTCGACGGGCTCACCGCGCGCCTGCTCGGGCGCCATGTACGCGGGCGTGCCGACGATCACACCGGTGTGCGTGAGGCGCGTGTAGGTCTGCGTGGTGACGAAGCTCGCGATGCCGAAGTCGAGCACCTTCACCATGTCGCGCGCGCTCGCGCCGACGCGGAAGACCATGACGTTGCCGGGCTTGATGTCGCGATGGACGATGCCCGTCGCGTGCGCGGCGGCCACGCCGTCGAGCGCCTGCCGCACGATCTCCGCCGCGCGCATCGGCTCGACGCGCTTGTCGCGCTCGAGGATCTTCGAGAGCGTCTCGCCGGGCACGCGCTCCATGACGAGGTACGACGCCCCGTCGCTCGCGTGCCCGAAGTCGAGCACCTGCGCGATGTTGGGGTGACCGAGCTTCGCGACCAGGCGAGCCTCGCGCTCGAAGCGCCGACGCGCCTCCTGCTCGTCGGCGAGTTCGCGCCGCAGCACCTTCATCGCCACGGGTCGGTCGAGGCGCTCGTCGAGCACGTCGTAGACGGCGCCCATGCCGCCCTCCGCGAGCGTGCCGACCACGCGGTAGCGCCCCTCGACGAGGGTCCCTGGCGCGAGGCTCTTGCTCGCGACGCTCATCCCTTCACGCCGCCCGAGGTGAGGCCGTGGATGAGCTGCCGTTGGAGCACGTAGAAGAGCGCCATCACCGGCACCGACACGAGGATCGCACCCGCGGCGAAGTGGCCGAGGTTCGCGTCGTGCTCCGTCGCGTAGCTCTGCAAGAGGATGGGCAGCGTGTAGTGCTCCTCGCGCGTGAGGAACGTGGCCGCGAGCGCGAACTCGTTCCACGCGCTCATGAACGCGAAGAGCGACGTGATCGCGAGCGCGGGCCGCGCGGCGGGGAGCGCGACGCGGAGGAACGCGCCGAAGCGCGTCGCACCATCGACCATCGCGGCTTCCTCGAGCTCCTTCGGGATCGCGTCGAACGCGCCGCGCAGCTGGAAGAGCGCGAAGGGCACGGCGCTCGTCGCGTACACGAGAACGAGACCGCTCAGCGTGTCGAGGAGCCCGACCGCGTCGAGCAAGAGATAGAGCGGCACGGACGCCGCGACGCCGGGGAACATCTGCGTCGCGAGCAGGCTCTTCACCGAGACGTCCTTGCCCACGAACTCGAAGCGCGAGAGCGCGTACGCGGCGGGCGTGGCGATCACGATGGCGACCACGGACGTCATCACCGAGACGAACGCGGAGCTGCCGAGCTGACGGAAGAAGATCCAGCGCCCCTCGCCGTCGGTGCGACCGATCACCGCGACGAAGTGTTCGAGCGAGACGTTCGTCGGCACGGGCAGCGCTCGCGCCTCGGGCACCACGCCCTCGGAGAACGCGAGCGCGACGACCCAGAGGATCGGATAGACGGCGAAGATCACGGCCGCGATGAGGAGCCCGTGCACCAGCGCGCCGCGCAGCGCAGCGCCGGGTGGCTGTCGCGTGCTCTGGCTCGCAGTGCTCACGAAGCGCCTCCGTGATCCACCGCCGCGCGCTTCGGCGTCCCGCCGGTCGCGCCCGGCAGGTAGCGCGTGGTGAGGAAGAGGATGCCGAAGATGAGCACGGCGTACGCGGCGGCGTAGCCCGTCTGGTGGCCGCGCGTGAACGCCCAGCGGTACGCCTCGCTCACGAGGATCTCGGTCGTTCCATCGGGCTCACCCGCGCTCACGAGGAAGACGACGTTGAACATGTTGAAGGTCCACACCGCGCCCATCGCGACGGCGGGCAAGAGCGCAGGGCCGAGCATCGGCAGCGTGATCAGGCGGAACTGCTCCCAAGGGCTCGCGCCGTCGACCTCGGCGGCCTCGTAGAGGTCCTTCGGGATCGACGTGAGCGCGCCGAGCGTGACCACCATCATGAACGGGAAGCCGAGCCACACGTTCGTCGACACGTTGGCCGCGAAGGCCGTGGAGAAGTGCGCGAACCAGCTCACGGGCTCGACGCCGAAGACGTCGAGGATCGCGTTCACCGCGCCGAGCTGACGATGGAACATGCCGCGCCACGCGAGCGCAGTGACGTAGCTCGGCACCGCCCACGGGAGGATCAGGAGGACGCGGTAGAGCGTCTTGAGCTTGAGCGCCGGACGCGAGAGCGCGAGCGCGAGCACGATGCCGATTCCCACGTGCGAGGCCACGTTGACGACCGTCCAGAGCACGGTGACGGCGAGCACCACGTAGAACGATCCGCTCGCGAAGGGGTTGCCGCCGCGCGCCGTCAGGATGTCGACGTAGTTCGCGACGCCGACGTAGTGGAGGTCGCTCCCCTGCCCAGCGTAGAACGACGTGGCTGCGCCGACGGCGAGCGGGAACACCACGAGCACGATCACCGCGAGCAGCGCGTGCGCGACCCACGCGTACGCCGGCACCGATCGCACGAGGCCCTCGCGGACCTCGGGCTTGGCCAGCTGGCGCACGAGCGAGAGCATCGCGATCACGAGCGCGCTCGAGAGCACGACGATCCCCCACATGGGATCGCGCGCCTCGGGCGGCGGCCGCGTCTCGTCCGCGAACCGATGTGCCGCCTCGGCGAGCGCGGCGTCCGGCTCGGTCTCGCCGCGCAGCACCTTGCGGATCGCGCGATCGACGGGGCCGAACACGCGGCTCATGTGCGGGTGCGTCGGCATCGGCCACGCGGCCGCGGCCGCATCACGGAACGCGCGGAGCTGCGTGCGATCGGCGAGCGCCCCATCGACCAACTCCAGCTCTGCCCACGCGCCGCGCGAGCACACGACGTGACCACCCTCGACCGCGCGGATGCGCGACCCCACCGGCCCCGCGAGGAAGAGCGCGAGCGAGCGCGCCGCGCGGTGGCGATCCTCGGAGGCACCCTCGCCCGCCTCGCTGTCGTGCGAGGCGAGGAACACCGACTCGATCGTCGCGAACGGCTGGAGCGCGGCCTCGGTTCCGTCGTCGCGTCGCACGCGCGGCAGAGGACGCACCTCGTAGCGCAGCTCGGCCGGCAGATCGGGCGCGAGCCACGGACCGCTCACCGCGCCGACCGCACGACCGCTGCGGAAGAGGTTCCGGACGAGATCGCCGGAGCTCTCCGAAGGAACGACCTCGTGCGTCACGAGCGCGTGCATGCGCGCGAGCGCGGCGGCGGACTCGGCGTCGTCGAGCGCGAACGCGCCGTGCACGTCGAGGTGCTGCGCGCCGTACGCATGGAAGATCGCGGCGCTCGCGTAGGTCGAGTCGAGCTCCCACGCGAGCGGGAACGAGCCGTTCGGGAGCTCGTCGCGCAAGCCTTCGAAGTCCTCGAGCGTGTCGAGCGGGCGGCCCTCGGCGAGATCGAGGTTCACGTAGAGCACGAGGCTCTTGGCCGACAGCGGCACGCCCCAGAGGCCGCTGCCGTAGACGAGCGCCTCGAGCTGGGTCGGATCGAAGTCGGCCGCTTGCGCGGGCTCGAGCGGACCGTACTCGCGGACGAGGTGCTCCTCGACGTAGCTCGCGACGCGATCGTGCGCGTCGACGAAGACGTCGGGGCCGTTGCCCACCGGGATCGCCGCTTGGAGCTTGGACGCGTACGCGCCGAACGGGATCGCCGTGACCTCGACGTGCACGTCGCGACCCGCGCGCGACTCCTCCGCTTCGAACGCGTCGACGGCCGCCTCGAGCCCACGCGCTTCGGTCTCGCCGTAGGCGTGCCACAGGAAGATCGAGACGCGCGCGTCCTGCGCCCCCGTGCGCGAGGCGCTCATCACCGCGAGCGCTGCGACCACGCACGAGAGCGCGACGAGCCCGAGCGCCCGTGCGCGAGCCGTCACGCCGCGCCCTCGTCGACCTTCGAGATGCGACCGATCGCGGCGTCCGTCGAGGCGTCGAACAGGTGCGCGTGCTCGACCGAGAGCGAGAGCTTGGCGCCGCGGCGCGCGAGCGCGATCGACTCGCCGTCGAGACGCGCGATGAAGGTGCCAGGCACCACGTCGGTGCCGTCGCCGATCTGACCGTACGCGTACGCCTCGAAGCCCATCGCCTCGACGACGTCGATCTCGAACGCGAGGCCGCTCGATGGGGAGCCCGCGGACGATGCCGTCGTGATGCGCACGTCGTGCGGCCTCACGCCGAGCACGAGCTCGCTGGGCGTCGCGAGCGAGCTCGGCACGCGCACCGACACGCCGGCCGCGACCAGGCGATCACCCTCGCGGCGCACGGGCAGGAAGTTCATCGCGGGGCTCCCGAGAAAGCCCGCGACGAACCGGCTCTTGGGCTCCGCGTAGATCTCCAGAGGCGCGCCGACCTGCTCGACGATGCCCGCGCGCAAGACCACGAGCCGATCCGCGAGCGTCATCGCCTCGACCTGATCGTGCGTGACGTAGAGCATCGTGGCCGAGAGGCGCGCATGCAGGCGCTTGATCTCGACGCGCACCTCGGCGCGCAGCGCAGCGTCGAGGTTCGACAGCGGCTCGTCGAAGAGGAAGAGGCTCGGCCGCCGCGCGATCGCGCGCCCCATCGCGACGCGCTGACGCTGACCACCCGACATGTCGCGCGGGTAGCGATCGAGCAGCTTCTCGAGGCCGAGCATGCCGCTCACTTCGTCCACGCGTGCCTTCACCGTGGCCGCGTCCGTGCGCCGCAGCGTCAGGCCGAACGCGAGGTTCTCGCGGACCGTGAGGTGCGGATAGAGCGCGTAGCTCTGGAAGACCATGCCGACGTCGCGCTCGCGAGGCGGCAGCATCGTGACGTCGCGATCACCGATGCGGATGACGCCACGATCGGGGAGCTCGAGCCCCGCGACGGTGCGGAGCAGCGTGCTCTTGCCACAGCCCGACGGGCCCACGAGAACGACGAGCTCACCGCTCGCGACGCTCAGATCGATCCCTCTCAGGATGGGCGCACCACCGAGCTTCTTCTCGATGCGCTGGAGCGAGAGCGACGTCACCGTCCGAGAGTACGAAATCGGGCAGATTCGTGGGCGCGGAGTTTCCGTCTACAGAGCGCGCGTGTAGCTCGTGAGGGGCGCGCCCTCGAGGCGCATCATCGCGACGGCGGTCGTGGGCGACGTGAGCGCGAAGTAGTACTCGCCTGGTCCCGACTGCGTCTGGATGTGGAGCAGGCCGTTGCCGGTCACGTTGAACGAGCCCGTGAGGTCGTTCACCGCGTAGCTCCCGTCGGCGCCGTAGGTCTCTTGGAACTGGCCGCCGATCCAGCGGCCCACGATCGTCGTGCGCACGTCCCAGCAGGACGCGGGGTGGCCCGGGCTCGGGCTCGTGCGCTGGTAGACCGTGCCGAGGTGGTTCGAGCCGGCCGCGAGCAGCACACCTTCGTCTGCGAGCGCGAGGGTGTACTCCTCGTGGAAGTCGGGCGGGACGTCGAGGAAGGCGCGGCCTTCGCCGAGCCAGCGGATGGTGCCTTCGCGTCCGTTGAGCACGTAGACGCCCCCCGCCCGGTACTCCTCGACGAAGCCGGTACGGGACCACGTGCCGACGATCGCGTCCGCGGTGCTCGGGCACGTGACCTGCGGAGCCGTCGGCGGAGGAGGCGCGATCGGGTGCGGAGACGGCACCGCCGGCGGCGGCGTCGGCTCGCTCGCTGCGCTGAGGCAGCAGCCGCTGAGGAAGATCGTCACCGAGACCGAGGTCCAACGGAGGTCCGCGAGCGCGTGTGCATGCATGCGAGCGAGCCTGCACGCAGACGACGTGGCCGGCTACCCTCTCGCCGATGACGTGCGCACGAAGACGGCGAGGCAGCTGAGGTGAGCGACTCTCTCGAGCTGGTGCTCGTGCGGCATGCGGAGTCGATCTGGAACGCAGAGGACCGCTGGCAGGGCCAGACCGACGTGCCGCTCTCGGCGCGCGGCGAGGGCGAGGCAGCGCGCGTGGGCAAGCGCCTCGTCGACGCGCGCTTCGACGCGATCGTCTGCTCCGATCTGTCGCGCGCGAGGACGACGGCGGAGGCGATCGTCGCGGCGCGCGGTGGTCGCGAGACGCTTCACGCGCACAGCGGGCTCCGCGAGATGGATCTCGGCGCGTGGTGCGGACTGCCGCACGCCGAGGTGATCACGCGATTTCCCGACGAGCTTCGCGCGCTGCAGAGCGGCGACGACCTCGCGATCGGCGGACACGGTGAGTCGCTGCCGCGCTTCGAGGATCGCGTGCACGGCGCGCTCGCCGAGGTGCTCGCCGAGCATCGAGGCGCGACACGCCTCCTCGTCGTCACGCACGGCGGCTACATTCGCTCGGTGCTGATGCGCCTGCTCGGCCTCCGCGGTCGCAAGCGTCCGCTCGAGGGCGCGGGCAACACGTCGATCACGACGCTGCGGGTCGAAGGCGACGCGATCCGCACGCTGCTCACGTACAACGACGCGGGGCACCTCGACGCGACGCGGGCCCACGACGGCGCGGGCGCGGACGCGAAGGTCGAGCACACGAGCCTGGTCGGACCGAGCGCGCGAGCCCGTGTCCGTGAGCTGCTCGAGCTGACCACCGACGCGGGGCTCGGGGAGCTGGACGACGGCCACGACTCGATCGTCGACGAGCGGGCTCGCCGCCTCGTTCGGTACGGAGTTCGAGCGAGCTGAGAGACCGAGAAACTTTCGTTTCTCGGGATCGAACTGTCGTACGGGGTTTGGGGCAACGCCCCCAACGCGCGGCGCTTGCGCCGCGGAAAACTGAGAGAGCGGTGCTCTGGCGGAATTGCCCGCCAGGCTTCCGCCAGTCCGCCAGATCTCGCGCGAATTCCCTGACGTTTGATCGTCTGGAGGC
>CAZCVE010000094.1:0-29699 GCA_964502175.1 uncultured Sandaracinaceae bacterium | reverse complement strand
CGCGCTGGATCACGATCCCGCCGCGAGGTGGATCCGTCTCAGGCCGCCGCTGAAGAAGGTAGGGGTCCAAATAGTCGAAAGCACTGGGCGCGCATGCGCAGAGGACGAGCGTGTGAAGCGTGCCACTCGACATGGAGCCATGCCGCGAACGGAGCGCACGTCCCGTCATGTACGGCCCGTACTTCCAACACATGACGAAGGCTACGACCCAGTGCCCTGCCTCGATCGCGACGCGAGCTCGCGCCAGCAGCGTCGCATCGTTCGAGTCGTGTTCGGCAGGGACACCGAGCTCCGTGCTCAGGATCGCGGGATCGAATCCTTTCGCTCCCAACCGTCCAGCCCACTTCGCAAGGATGCTCGACTCGCCCGTCGGCGTGCCGCGCCGGGACTGGATGATGGCCAGGGTGGCGGCGACGCAGGAGTTGGGGAGGTGCTGCTCCACGTGATGACGGCGCAACGCCTCATCGCTCATGGCGCACTTCGAGAGCACCGCTGACGATGAGACGGCCCACTGGGAGATCAAACTCCCAGTGGGTGCCGACTCGCCGAGGGAGTCCAGCTTCCGCGTTCAGCTCAGGATGCGCGAGGAGCCAGCGTGCGGCCGCCACTCGCGCATCGTCCTCTTTCGCTCGTAGAGGAGCCCGATGTGAAACGCTGGCGGCCGCATGGTCGGGCAGACACTCGTCCAAGCCGACATGCAGAACTTCGCGAGCGCGCAGCGCGTCGATGGAGCCTGCGCCGAGGGCTCGCATCACGGGATCGACGAGAGGCGCGTAGAAGCCGTTGGCCGGAACGGTTTCGGCAATACCTGGAATCCATCGTCCAGGAAAACGCGCGAGCATGGAACGACGACAGATGTCGCGACGCTCCGGCTCGATGAGTTCATGGACGATGCGGTTGATGGCCGTCGTCCTGCTCAGACCCAGCGTCCGCGCGACGCTGGAGACACTCTCTTCGGAAGTTGGGTCACCGCTCACCAGCGCCACGACCGATGCCCTAGGCGCGAGAAAGTGCGCTGCGAACGCGCTCGCCCGCGCTTCGACGTCCTCGTACGGTCTCCCTGGGCGCGGACCCGCGTCCTCTTGTGTGCTCACCAACACTCTCTCGTCGTCGACATCAACGAGGAGGTGACAGAGCTCGTGGGCAAGCACGAATCTGAGGCGTCCCGAATCGGCCGGGCTCACAAACAACGCCGGGTGCGGGAGGGCCATGGCGACCCCCTGTATGCCCACGAGTACGTCCGGAGCGACGAACAGTGCGATCCCAGCGCTGCGGAGCACCGGAAGCATCTCGATCGGGCCCGTGGGAGGGATCCCCCACGCCTCGCGCGCTCGCGCCGCCAGCCAGTCCGCTCTGTGCGGCGCTTGTGTCTCGACCTCCGGCGGAATCAGGCGCGGCAACGGAGGTGCCGTGATGCCGAGCGTCTGGTTCAGTTCGTGAAGGTCGAGAACCGCGCGCCTGAACTCGCCGATCCAACGATGCGTGCCCGTCCGCGCGAGATCCTCGAGCGTCGGGGCTCCTTGAGCCGCGAAGAAATGCAAGCCCTCGAGCGGCCACCCGGTGCTGATGGTCCGCTGCAGATCACGCACGCGGACACCGAGTGTTGCGGAGGCATCCTCGATGTCGCGCAAGGTCGGCACCGTCGCTCCCGTCTTCCACGCGCGCACAGCGTCGAGGTCAACACCTGACACGCGACAGAACTGTTCGTCCGACAGGCCCGTCCTCGCGATCAGGCCGCTCAGGCGTTGGCCGAGCGAAAGGCTCGATGGATTGGTGAACTCGTCCACCTCCAGAGGGTACCGCGCGGCTCGCGACGGGACCACGCCGCATGCGTCTTCAGCTCGAGAGCAGGTCTTCGGCGAAGCAGCGCGCGAGGGCCATGATCGTGTGCTGCGGGTTCACGCCGAGCACGCTCGGGATGACCGACGCGTCGGCCACGACGAGGCCTTCGTAGCCGTGCACACGACCGCTGCCGTCCGTCACCGACGTGTCGGGGCTCGCGCCCATCACGGCGCCGCCGAACAGGTGGCTGAGGATCGCGATGTACGCGCGCGGGTCGGTGGGGCCCGTGCGGATCTTCTCGATCTCGTCGGCCTTCATCTCGAACGGCAGGCCCGAGATGCCCGGCAGCACGCTCTTCGCGCCCGCGGCGACGTGCGTCTTCGCGAGCAGGTACATGCCCTCGCGGAACTTGAGCATGTCGGTCGCATCGAGGCCGTAGCGCACCATCGGCTTGCCGAGGAAGCCCGCGCGCACCGTGCCCACCGACTCGGCGCGCACCGAGTGGCACCACATCGCGATGTGTCGGTAGCGCGAGAGCCGATCCATCAGCTCCATGCCGCCGCCCGCGAAGCGGCTCGCGACGAGCTCGAGCGGGATGTGCAGCGTCTCGAGCTTCAGGCCCGGCTCGTTGCGGAACGCCGTCGAGGCCCAGCCCTGCGTCGCGCCGGTGTTCTGATCGACGGGCTCGTCGTAACAGCCGAAGACGCCCGTGCCCGGGTGCGCGCGGAAGAAGCGTCCGAGCGACTTGCTCTTCACGCCGCTCTTCTGGAGCAGCACCGCCGAGTGCGTGACCGACGCCGCGACGATCACGGCCTTCTTCGCCTTCACGCGGAACACGCTGCCCGCCCGGTGCGTGCGCGGGTGATCGAAGCGGCCCTCGACGCCGATCGCGCGACGTCCCTCGAAGAGCACCTTCGAGACGGGCGCCGACGACAAGACGAGGCCGCCGCGCTCGAGGATCTCGGGCACCCACACCACGTTCGTCGACTGCTTCTTCAGCTTGCGGCAGCCCTGCAGGCACTGGCCGCTGCCGACGCAGCCCTTCACGTACCGCTTCATGTAGTGGCTGTCGTAGCCGATGGCGGTCGCGCCCTTCATCGCGAGCACGTTCGAGCGACCGCGCGCGTCGGGCGGCACTTCTTCGACCGAGAGCTCGCGCTCGAGATCGTCTTGGTGCTTCCACACGCGATCGGCGAGGCGTCCTTTGCCGCCCGCGCGGCCGATGCCGAATTCCTTCTCCCAGCGATCGAAGACGTCTTGCGGCGTGCGCACGCAGATCGCGGAGTTGATGACGGTCGTGCCGCCCATCGTGCGCGCTTGCACGATCGGCCAGAGCGCGCGGCCCATCGCGATCTGCGCGCCCCAGTCGTCCATCAGATCGCGCATGCCGCCGTACGCGCTCGACGGATACTGCTCGGGCTCGCGCCATGCGCCCGCCTCGATCAGCGCGACGCTCGCGCCTGCGCGCACGAGCACGCTCGCGGCGGCTGCACCTCCCGCACCCGAGCCGACGACGACGTAGTCGACCTCGCCCTCGAACGGCGGCTCACCGCGCTCGCGGTACGAGACGTGGGTCCCGCTCACGCCGTCCTCCAAACGTCCGGGTCGGGCGCGTATGCGGCCATCGCGAAGCGCTTTCGCACCTCGGGATCACGACCCCAGCAGAGGCCCGCGGGCAGCTTGAGGATCAGCATCGCCTGCTTCACCAGGTAGATGTTCGTGTTGCCGATCTTGCGTGCGTGCTTGTCGCGCAACGACGCGGGCAAGAAGAACGCGGGCAGCGGGACGAACACCGTGAAGAGGGGCGTGAAATGAAACAGGAGCGCCGCGAGCATCACACCGAGCCACATCATGAACGTCGTCTCGCTCCGGAACTGGCGGAGGAACGCGTCGATGCCCGTGTCGGCGAGGCCAGGGAGCGCCTCGGTGCGCGGGTAGAAGGCGACCATCGCCGAGCGGACGAGCCAGAGCATGCGGACGCAAGGAGTACCACGCCCGTCGGATCGCGCTCGGGTTGAGGGTGCGTGCGAGTTGGCCAACGATGCGCGGATGCGGGTGATCGTCCACGGCGTGCTGCTCGCCTCGGTGCTCGGGTGCGTTTCGCTCGCGTGCAGCGGCCCGAACCTCGAGGTCGTCCCCACGCCACCCCCGTCGACGAGCGAGGCCATCGCCCAGCGAGAGGGGCAGTCGCGGGAGCCCGAGCCCGATGACCTCGACACGGCGGACGTCTCCCATCACCTCGCGCTGGGCCACGGCTTCTCGTGCGCGCTCCGGCCGAACCGCGATGTCGTGTGCTGGGGTCGCCTGCCGACGCGGCGGTTCGGCGTGGCGCCGACGCGCATGCCCGAGCTCGCGGGTGCCATCGCGATCGACGCGGGACCGAGCGCGCTCTGCGCGCGCTTCGAGGATGGTCGTGTGGCTTGCCGCGGGTTTCGTGCGGGGGAGCTCGCCGTGGACGAGCCGGAGATCAGGGGGGCGACGGAGATCACGCTGACCTACTCCGCGATCCACGCCGTCGTCGACGGCGAGGTGCGTCGCGTGTTCCGAGACGGTGTCTCCGACGCCACGCGTGCCGAGGAGATCGAGCGCTTCGACGAAGGCCGCTCGTGGCGGTCGCCCGAGTGCCTCGTGGACGAGGGCGATCGGGTTCGATGTCGCACGTCGCGCACTGGCCTCGCCGCGTCGCTCACGTTCGAGCCCGAGGCGCTCGCGGTCGCGAGCGGCAACGATCAGGTCTGCGTGGTGCGACCCGGCGACATCGTCGAGTGCGCGGGGCTCGACGATGACGGCGAGGCCAGCGGGGATCCCAGACGTCTCGGCTCGCCTGCACGGATCCCGATCCCGAACGCCCTCGCGATCGCAGCGTCGAGCCGGCAGCGCTGCGTGCTCGCGTCGGAAGGAGCGCTCTGGTGTTGGAGCGGCGCGGCCGGGCACGAGACGCCCGCGCGCATGGAAGGTCTGCCGCCGATCGTCGAGATCGCGAGCAGCATCGGAGCCGTCTTGGCGCGCGGCGCGGACGGGTCCGTGCACGAGATCGACGAGGATCGCGTGCGCGAGGAGCGCGCGCTGCGCGGCGCGACGGCCCTGGGGCGAGGAGGCGAGTGGTGCGCTCGCATCCGAGGAAGAGAGCGCTGTCTCGCACGCATGCGCGCGCCCGTCCTGCGAGCGCTCGCAGGCGCCAGCACGTTCGGCGTGACCGACAGCGTCGGCTGCGGCCTCAGGGACGACGTGCTCCGGTGCGCTCCGATCGAAGACGAGCCGGCGTTCACGCTCCGCGGCGTGCGCAGCGTCTTCTTCGGCCCACGTCGGGTGGGCATGGTGCTCGCGGACGGAACGGCGCAGATGCACCGGACGGTGTGGGATCCAGACGGTGTTCCGACCTCGATGCCGCTCGAGCCCATGACGCTGCCCTCGGCTGCGGTGGGCATGGCGATGAACGACCCCATCGTGTGCGTGTGGAACGCGCTCGGCGCGATCCACTGCGCGAACCTGCGCGGCCGGTACAGCCCAGAGTGGGGCGCGATGCCGGTCGATGCATGGGAGCCCATCGAGGGCAGCGAGCACGTGATCGACGCGTTCGTCGACGATCGAGGTGTCTGCGCCCTCACGGCGATGCATGAGGTGGTGTGCTGGTCGGCGCGAGGGTCGATCGGAACGGGCAATCCGCGGTGGAGCACGCCTACGCAGATCGTGATGCCCTGATCGGGCTCCTGTAGTCTCCGATTGCGTGTCGCTGCCCCGCAGCCTGATCGGCCAGACGATCGCGGAGCGCTACGTGCCGCGCGCGATCGTCGGACGCGGCGGCATGGGCGTCGTGTACGCGGCGGACGACCTGCACACGGGCGGGCTCGTCGCGTTCAAGGCGCTCGCGCGGCAAGAGCGCGACGCGCAGAAGGTGCTGCGGTTCGAGCGCGAGATCGAGGCGATGCGTCGCATCTCGCACCCGTCGATCGTCGCGCTCTACGATCACGGCTGGCTCTCCGTCACCGAGCCGTGGTTCGTGATGGAGCTGCTCGACGGCACCACGCTGCGTGATCGCCTCGACCGCGCGCCGATCGATCTCGCCGAGCTCGCGTGGATCCTCACGCCGATCGCGACGGCGCTCGACGCGATCCACGACGCAGGCATGGTGCACCGCGACGTGAAGCCCGCGAACGTGCTGCTCTCACCGGCGACGGCGACGCGTGATGCGAGCGGCGCGAAGCTCGCCGACTTCGGCCTCGCGCTCGTGTGCGATCCCGACATGCCGCGGCTCACCGATCAACGCGCGATCGTGGGCTCGCCGGCGTACGTGCCCCCCGAGTCGCTCAAGCGGCAGTGGGTCGCCGCGGCCGACGTGTACGCGCTGGGTGTGGTGATCTTCGAGGCGATCGCCGGGGCAAACCCGTTCGTGGGAAGCCCCGCCGACGTCTTCATCGCGAAGAGCCGAGGCCGTGTTCCGACGCTCGCGGAGGTGAGCCGACGCGCGACCGATCCCGCGCAGGAGCGCCTGATCGCGCACGCGCTCGCCCGCGATCCGAAGGCGAGACCCGAGCGCGCGAGTCAGCTCGTCGCGATGCTCGCCGCGCTCTGAGCCGCGTCAGGAGTTCTGCGCGCAGGCATCGCTCGTCTCGTGGCGAATGCTGCGGGGACTACAGGATCCCAACTCCCCTTGTCCCGGGTTCGACTCCCGGTCGCGGCGATGGCGCTTCGGTGCCGTCTCCTCGGTAGCTCAGACGGTAGAGCAGGAACGTCTCCGCACCCCTCGTCGCCACACTTCCCATCGACGTCAGGACTCCTGGTCGGACGCATCGCTCGCTTCGTGACGAATGCAGCGGTGAGTACACGGCGCGACATGGTTCGAGTCCAGCGCGTGGGCCCTCGGGTCCGCGTGTGTCGCTGCTCTCCGTACCTCTTGTCGTCACCTCCGTTCTCGAGGCGAATGCCGACGGGCAGCACACCCTCTGTCGATTCCTCGTCGCCTCCTTTTACGGCCTCTCTCTCCTGCTGACGCGTCGTGATCTCCACGTCGCGTGAAGCGACGTTGGTGCAGTCATGGCGAACACCTCTCTCTTCTCTTCGATCCGCGGCCTCTTCACGCCCAAGACCGACACGGTCAACGAGGCGGGAGGTCGTGCGTACGCGCTGACGCCCGAGCACGCGCTCGCGCAGCTCGCGCTCACGGGCTGCCTCAACACCACCTTCTACGCGACGGCCGACACGCAGCTCGACGAGCTCGTGCGTCTCGCGACGCTCGTTCCGCCGACGTTCCTCGCGAAGCTCGCGGTGCACGCGCGCGCGGCGGGCTTCATGAAGGACACGCCCGCGGTGCTGCTCGCGGTGCTCTCCGTGCGCGATCCCGCGCTGTTCGCGACGATCTTCGATCGCGTCGTCGACAACGCGAAGATGCTGCGAACGTTCGTGCAGGTGATGCGCTCGGGCCAGGTGGGCCGAAAGTCGCTGGGCACGCGCCCGAAGAAGCAGATCGTCGGCTGGCTCACTGCGCAGTCCGACGACGCGGTGTTCCGCGCGTGCGTGGGCGAGTCGCCGTCGATGGCGGACGTGATCCGCATGGTGCACCCGACGCCCGCGACGCCCTCGCGTCGTGCGCTCTACGGCTACCTGCTCGACAAGGCGCACGACGCGGTCGATCTGCCTCCGCTGGTGCGCGCGTTCGAGGACTACAAGCGCATGCCCACGGGCGCGCCTCCCGACGTGCCGTTCCAGCTCCTCACGTCGATCAGCCTCGACGCGGCGGCGTGGGCGGAGATCGCGAAGCACGCGCCTTGGCAGGCGACGCGCATGAACCTCAACACGTTCATGCGACACGGCGTGTTCGACGTGCCCGGCATGACCGAGCTCGTCGCGCAGCGCCTCGCGAGCCGCGACGCGATCCGAAAGGCGCGCGTGTTTCCCTACCAGCTGCTCGTCGCGTACCTCGCGACGCGCACGAACGGCCTGCCGGTGAAGATCGTGGACGCGCTCCACGACGCGATGGAGCACGCGACCGAGAACGTGCCCGTCTTCGCGGGTGAGTCGATCCGCGTGCTCGTCGACGTGTCGGGCTCGATGAAGGCGCCCGTCACGGGTCACCGCGCCGGCGCGACGTCGGTCGCGCGCTGCGTGGACGTCGCCGCGCTCGTCGCGGCCACGGTGCTGCGCAAGAACCTGAACGCCGAGGTGATGTGCTTCGACACGGAGCCTCGCGCGGTCACGGTCGAGCGTCGCGACTCCGTGATGACGAACGCTCAGCTGCTCGCGTCGGTCGGTGGTGGCGGCACGAGCGTGAGCTCGGCGCTCGCGCGCCTGGTGCGCGACGGCATCGCGCCGGACCTGATCATCCTCCTCTCGGACAACGAGTCGTGGATGGACTCGCGCCCGGACGCGAAGCCCACGGAGACGATGGTCCAGTGGAACCTGCTCCGCGCGAAGAACCCTCGCGCGAAGCTGGTCTGCGTGGATCTCGCGCCGAACACGAGCACCCAGGCGATCGACCGCGAGGACATCCTCAACGTCGGTGGCTTCTCGGACGCCGTGTTCGACGTGATCGACGCGTTCGCCAAGGGCACGCTCGACCGCACGCACTGGGTCGGCGTGGTGAACGCGATCACGCTCTGAGCGCACCCTCTCGATCGGAGAGAAGGGTGACGAATGCAGCGGGGACTACACGGTCGCCGTGCGAGTCGAAAGGCTCGTCGGCGAGAAGTCTCCACCCAGCTCGTCGTCACCCTTCTCTCTCACTCCTCGCGACGCACCGCGGCGACACCCGCTCGATCCATCCATGTCGGGTAGGGCGGGGGCTCGTCCCCCGCCGCCTCACGTCGCGCGGCTCTCTGCTCCTTCGCCTTCAACCGAGAATCCCGTCGAGGACGTCGAGCACGCCTGCGATCTCGGTGATCGACGGCAGTCGACGAAGCACGGTCGTCGCGTCGGGCACACCCGCGAGATACCCCGCGTAGAGCCCTCGCATCGCGCGCACCGCGGCGCGTTCACCTCGTGCATCACGGAGCGCGAGCAGGTGCTCCTTGGCGAGCGTCACGCGCTCGTGGTGCGTCGGGATCGTATGCAGGCCGCGGCCCTCGAGCTGCGAGCGGATCTCGCGGAAGACCCACGGGTGCTCGATCGCGCGGCGGCCGACCATCACGCCCGCGCACTTGGTCTCCGCGAGCGCGCGCTCCGCGTCGTCGCCGCTGCGCACGTCGCCGTTGACGATCACGGGGATCGCGACGGCCGCGCGCGCACGACGTGCCCACGACCAGTCGGCCTTGCCGTCGTGGCCCTTCTTCGCGACGCGGCAGTGGATGGTGATCGCGCGCACGCCTGCGTCTTCGAGCCTCCGCGTGAGCTCGACGATCGGCATGCCATCGGTACCCTCGCGTCCGGTGCCGATGCGCGTCTTCACGGTCACCGGCAGTGACACGCGCGAGACGACGAGCTTCGCCATCGCGATCATCGCGTCGGGCTCGCCGAGCCAGCCGGCACCTGCGCCCGTGCGCGCGATCTTCGGCACCCAGCATCCGCAGTTGATGTCGAGGAACGCCGGCTCCGCGCGCGCAGCGATCTCAGCGGCTTCCGCGAGGCGCTCGGGGTCGGCGCCATAGATCTGAATGGCCGTCGGCGTGTCGTGCGCGGCGAGCGTGACCTTCTTCACGGCGTCGCTCGCACCGGCGACGAGCCCGTCGGCGTTCACGAACTCCGTGACGCACAGATCTGCGCCTCGCGCGCGGCACACGGCGCGGAACACGTCGTCCGTCACGTCCTCCATCGGCGCGAGGATCACGGGCTTCGCGCGAAAGTACGTGTCGAAGTCGAACGCCATCAGGGGTGGGTCTCGAGGAGACCGCGCTTCTTCAGCATCGCGTCGACGTTCGCGTCGCGGCCTCGGAAGGCGCGGTAGCCCTCGCTCGGCTCGATGGTGTTGCCGGCCGAGTAGACCCAGCGATGAAGACGCTCGGCGGTCTCGCGGTGGAACGGATCGCCCGCCTCGCGGAAGGCCTCGAAGCCGTCCGCGTCGAGCACCTCGGCCCACATGTAGACGTAGTAGCCGGCCGCATACATCGCGCTCGCGAACAGATGCCGGAAGTGCGGGAGGCGGTGCATGAGGCCGATGTCCTCGGGCACGCCCAGGCGCGCGCGCTCGCTCGCCTCGAACGTCGTGATGTCGACACCGTCTCGATCGCTCTTTCTGTGGAGCGCCATGTCGAGGAGCGCGCTGCCGACGTACTGGATGGTGGCGAACGCCTGATCGAAGCGGCGGGCGCGCTCGAGCTTGTCGAGCAGCGCGGCCGAGATCGGCTCGCGCGTCTCCACGTGGCGCGCGTGCTTCGCGAGCACGCCGCGATCTTGCGCCCAGTGCTCGAAGATCTGAGAGGGCAGCTCCACGTAGTCCATCAGCACTTCGGTGCCCGAGAGCGTCTCGTAGCGCGCGTTCGACAAGAGGCCGTGGAGGCCGTGGCCGAACTCGTGGAAGAGCGTGCGCACGTCGTCGAACGACAAGAGCGTCTGCGCGCCCGCGGGCGCCTTCGCGAAGTTGTTGTTGTTCACGACGATGGGAATCGTGCCGCCCCCCAACGACGACTGCTTGCGATAGCTGTGCATCCACGCGCCGCCGCGCTTGGTGGGTCGTGCGTAGTTGTCGCTCAGGAACAAGCCCACGACGGCGTCGCCGCGCTTCATCTCGAAGAGCCGCACGTCGGGGTGGTAGAGCGGCACGCCCTTCTTCTCTTCGAAGCGCACGCCGAAGAGCTTCGTCGCGCAGTCGAACATCGCGGCGATCATGTCGTCGAGCGCGAAGAACGGCTTGAGCTCCGCGTCGTCCATCTCGAACTTCGCGCGGCGCACCTTCTCCGCGTAGTAGCGCCAGTCCCACGGGGCCAGCGCGCCGAGGCCGTCGTCCTTCGCGACCTCGAGCAAGAGCGTGCGATCGCGCGAGGCCGCCGTCTTCGCCGGCTCCCACACCTTCGCGAGCAGATCGAACACGGCTTCGGGTGTCTTGGCCATGCGGTCGACGAGCGCCGCGTCCGCATAGGTCGCGTACTCGCGCAGCGAGGCCTGCTCCGCGCGCAGCGCGAGGATCTTCTTCGCGATCGGTCGGTTGTCGTGCGCGCCGTCGTGCTCGCCCCGCGTCGTCCACGCGCGCCACACGGCCTCGCGCAGATCACGCCGCGGAGAGAGCGTGAGGAACGGCATGACGACCGAGCGCGAGAGCACGACGGCGCGCGTGCCGGCCGGAAGGCTCCGCTGCGAAGCGGCGCTCGCGAGCGACTCGAGGAGGAACGCGGGGAGGCCCTCGCAGTCGGTGTCCGAGAGCGGCAGAGACCAGCTCGACTCGTCGGCGAGGACGTTCTGCTCGAAGCTCGTGGTGAGCGACGCGAGCTCTCGGGCGATCGCCACGTAGCGCGCCTTCTTCTCACCCGAGAGCCGCGCGCCCGCGAGCTCGAAGTCGAGGTGCACGCGCTCGAGCAGGCGCCTCGCCTCGGGCAGCAGGTTCACGCGGAGACGGTTCACCGCCTCGACGCGCGCGAACAGCGCGTCGTGCGTGTAGAGGCCCGCGAGGTGCGCCGCGAGGCGAGGCGCGAGGATGCGCTCGGCCTCCTGCAGCGCGGGCGACGTCTCGCTCCCCGTGAGGTTCTCGTACGCGAGCGAGACGCGCTTGAAGAGGCGCCCCGACTCGTCGAACGCCGCGATCGTGTTCTCGAACGACGGCGCCTCGGCGCTCGCGGCGAGCGCATCGATCTCCGCGCGGTGCTCGGCCATCGCCTGCTCGAGCGCGGGCACGAAGTGCTCGGCGCGGATGCGATCGAACGGCGGCAGGCCGTAGGGCGTGTCCCACGTGGCGAGGAGCGGGTTGGCGTCGTCGATGCGCGTCATCGCGCGAGGGTGACACGCCCCGACATCCAGGGTCAGCGAGGCGAGCGCTTCCTCGAGATTCGGGAGGGCTGAGGCGGGGCGCTCAGCGCCACGACGGGAGTGCGCGCGAGCAGCAGAAGATCGAACAAGTCCTTCTCTCGGCCAGAAGCTGTCTTGTTCGCGATGAGCTCCGCGCGACCGATCACCGGCACACGCACCCCGTCGATCTGCACTTCGACGCGATTCCGCCACACCTCACCGAACGTCACACCGTCGATCGCGTTGAGCACGTCGATGCGGAGCGGTTTCCGGCCGATCATGAAGACCCGATTCGGTGTTGCGAGACGCTCAGCCGTAGGCGTCTCGGCTCCGAATCCGAACGCTTGCAGTGCCCTTCGGAGACGGCGTGCGTTGGTCAGTGTGGGTCGAACGAAGACATCGAGATCGTCTGTCGCCCGAGGCTCAGCGTGAACGCCGATCGCCAGGCCGCCCACCAGCACGAAGTCCACGCGAGCTGCGATCAACGACTCGAAGAACGCGAGCCAGTCGGGGTGAAGAGTGGTCATCCTTGTTGCCCGTCGCGAGCCGCACGGCGGCACGGAGCTTGTCGGCCGGGGTCAGGCCCAGGAGATCGGCCCGGTCCATCGCATCGGCCTCCTCGAACGAGTCGGCCGATCGGAGCAGCAGTTGGATCGCGCGCGGCATGCGCTCAGCTTCGCCGATCCGTTCGCTCCGAGCCAGCCTCAGGAACGCCGTGGGCCGCGCGGTGGGCGTGGAGGCGGGGGCTCGGCGTGCAGCGGATCGTCGGGCCAGAAGTGGCGCGGGTACTCGCGACAGAGCTGCTTCTTGATGGCGGGGTAGTGACGCTGCCAGAAGCCCGCGAGGTCGGTGGTGACCTGCACCGCGCGCTTGTTGGGCGCGAGGAGGTGCAAGACGATCGGCGCGCCACCTGCGCTCGGGCCATCGGCGAGGCCGAAGAAGTCCTGCATGCGGCTCTCGATCCACGGCGGACGATCGTGCTCGTACGTCACCGTCGCGTTCGCGCGGCCCGGGAGCTTCACGTGCGTGGGCGCGTGGCGATCGAGCTTGCTGAGCACGCCGTGTCCGAGCGAGGCCGTGAGCAGCGCGAGCGGATCGGCGCCCTCGAGCTCCTTCAGGCTGCGTCGACCCTCCGCTGCTTGCGCGAGCGTCGCGAGAACCCGCGCGTCGTCGAGCTCGGGGATCGACGCGTCGACCTTGCGCGCGAGCGCGACGCGCAGCTTCCACTGATCGAGCGCGTGCACGTCGACGAAGCGCCCCAATCCCGCGGCGATCGCGGCCTTGGCGAGCACCTCGGCCGCGCCGGGCTGGCCGGCTGCGTCGCGCTTGGACTCGTCGAGCAGGAGGCCCTCGTACTCGAGCGCGCTGATCTTCTCGATGCGCTCTCGCTCGCGATCGAAGCGGATCTCGCTCACGTCCTTCACGCGATCAGGGAAGAGCTCGAGCAGCCACTCGGGCTCGATCTGCGAGGCCACGCGGCACTCGATCGCGCCGCGGCGCTCGTCGGCCTCGACGATCACCATCCACTCGGGGTCGCGCACCACGCTGCTCTCCGCGAGACGCACCGAGCCGCCTCCCGCGAGCACCACGTCCCCGCTGCCCGCGCGTCGACGCTTGCCCACACGATCGGGAAAGCCCGCGAGGAGGGCGCGCAGCATCGCCTCGTCCTCGTCGAAGACGGCGCGCGTCTCGTCGACGTCGATCTTCATGCGCGAGAGCGTGCGAGCGAGCTGCTCGGCGGTACGTGCAGCCGCGAGCGTCGCGCCCACGTCGAGATCGTGCGCGCGCACGCGGCCCGCGTTGAGGCCACCGCTGTGCTTCACGCCCTCGAACGCCTCGAGCCGCGCGAGCGCGTCGGAGTCACCGCTCGCGTGATGACCACCACCGCCTCGATCGCCCCCGCCTCGATCAGCAAAGCGCGTGCGCATCGAGAGACGGATCTCCTTCTCGCCGAGCAGCGCCGCGAGGCTCGCGCCGCGATCACGATGACCGGTGCGCGCGGCCTCGATCGCGACGCGTCCGAGGCGCGGATGCACCGGAAGCTCCGCGAGATCGCGGCCCATCGACGTCACGACGCCCGCGGCGTCGATCGCGCCGAGCAAGGACAGCGTGCGCTCCGCGCGATCGATCGCGGGTCCGCTCGGCGCCTCGAAGAAGGGAAACGTGCGTGCGTCGTTCACGCCGAGGCGCGCGAGGAAGAGGCGCGGCTCGCAGAAGTCCACGCGCTGGATCTCGGGCTTGAGGAACGCGGGGCGCTGATCGAAGTCGTGCTTGGTGTAGAGGCGGATCGCGCGGCCCGCGCGCGTGCGGCCGGCGCGGCCTGCGCGCTGGATCGCCGAGGCCTGACAGATGGGAGACGTGACGAGCTCGCCCACGCCCGACCACGGCGAGAAGCTCGCCGCGCGCTCGAGGCCCGAGTCGATCACCGCGACGACGCCGTCGATCGTGAGCGAGGTCTCGGCGACGTTGGTCGCGAGGATCACCTTTCGCTTGGTGCCGCGCTTCACCGCGCGATCTTGTTCTTCGGGCGGCAGATCACCGTGCAGCGGCAGCACCTCGAGATCCTGCGAGCGCGCGGTCTCCTCGAGCGCGGTCGCGCAGCGACGGATCTCGGCAGCGCCAGGAAGGAACACGAGCACGTGCCCGTCCATCGCCGGAGTGGCGAGCACGAGCCGGCGCACGGCCGCGCGCACCTGCTCTTCGATCGGGCGGTCGTCCTTCTGCTCGAGGTGCTCGATCGCGACGTCGTAAGGACGGCCCGAGACGCTCACCACCTCGCAGCCGAGGAAGCTCGCGAAGCGGTCGGCGTCGATCGTCGCGCTCATCGCCAGCACGCGCAGATCGGGTCGCGTCGCCCCGCGCAGGCGCTTCACGAACGCGAGCGCGAGGTCGGCGTGCAGCGATCGCTCGTGGAGCTCGTCGAGCACCACGCACGAGACGCCGCGGAGCTCCGGGTCGCGCACGAGCCTGCGCGTGAGCACGGCCTCGGTGACGAAGCGGAGGCGCGTGTCCTTGCCGCCCACGTCGTCGAACCGGATCGTGTAGCCGACGCGCTTGCCGAGCGGCTCGCCCAGCTCTTCGGCCACGCGCGCGGCGGCGAGGCGCGTCGCGAGACGGCGCGGCTCGAGCACGAGGATCTCGCCGGCCTTCGAGAGCTCCGTCTCGAGCAGCGCGCGCGGCGCGCGGGTCGTCTTGCCCGCGCCCGGCTCGGCCACGAGCACGAGCGCGCCGCGGTCACGGACGTGGCCGACGATCTCGGGAAGGCGTGGGTCGATGGGGAGCGCGACGTTCACGGGCGCCCAGTCCTACCCGGCCCGAGCGCGACGCGCGATCCGCGCGTCGGGGACGATCGGCCTCGGGCAGAATCGCCGGAGCGACGGCGTACGACCTCGGGAGACCGGGGGCGCGCGGGCGCGAGGAGCCACGATGAACGTACGAAACCACGCGAGCGCGATCCTCATCGGGATCGCGACGCTCACGATCGTCACCACCACGGTGATCTCGACGCAGCTCTTCAGCGGCATGACCGCCGCCGTCGAGGAGGACCAGCTCGACTTCATGCAGGCCGCGGTGGAGGCGCGCGTGCGCAACACCGAGTCGCGCGCGACGACGCGCGCGGCGCTGTTCGCCGAGCTGCACGATGTGCGCAGGCTCCTCGCCGCGCAGGATCGCGAGGGGCTCGTGGCCGCGACCCACGACACCTACCAGCGACAGCACGATCAGTTCGGCCTCGAGGTGCTCGCGTTCCAGGTGCCGCCCGCGACGACGCTCGTGCGCGTGCAGGCGCCGGAGCGGCCCGCCGAGGATGTGTCGTCTTTCCGCCCGAGCATCGTCGCGGCGAACGCCGATCACGCGCCGCGGCACGGCATCGAGCTCGGCCGCATCGGTGCGTCGATCGTCGCGGTGGTCCCCGTGGCCGGGCCCGACGGTGCGCACGTGGGCACGGTGGAGCTCGGCCTCGACTTCGGTCCGATGCTCGACGACCTCGACGAGTCGTTCGGGCTCGACGCCACGTTCTTCGTGCTCGAGCGACCGCTGCGCGAGGTCGCGACCGGCCTGGACCCCGCGATGTTCGCGGACGACAACCGCGTGGGCACGCACCTCAAGTGGTACTCGACGAACTGGGCGCTCACGCAGTCGCTCGTGGGCGCCGAGGACCTGGGGCCGATGGAGGAACCCGTGCGCTACACGCGGAGCGCCGACGGCGTGCCGTACGGCGTGCTGCTCGTGCCCGTGCGCAGCATCGCGGGCGAGCCGATCGGCGTGATCAGCGTCGCGCGCGACTTCTCGTCGACGCGCGCGGCCGCGGGGCGATCGCTCGTGTGGCAGGCGCTGCTCGCGCTCTTCGCGAGCGTGGTGATCGCCGCCGCGATCCTCGTCGTGATCCGCGGGATGCTGCTCCGGCCGCTCGCGCGCGTGTCGGGCGCGCTGGGAGAGCTCGCGAAGGGTCAGGCCGGCGCGACGATCACCGACGTGGAGTCGATGCCCGACGAGCTCCAGGAGATCGCGAAGCACCACGAGACGATGCGCGCGCGACAGGCTCTGCGGACGCTGTACGGACCGGGAGAGTCGTCGTGAAGCGTGCTCGTTCGCTCGCGGCGCTCGTCGCCGTCGCGCTCGGCGTCTGGTTCGCCCGCAGCGTCGACGCGCAGGAGGCGGAGACCGCAGAGGCGGTGGCGGCCGAGCCGCGGTCGCGCGACACGGACTCGAGCGCCCATCGGCGCGCGATCGCGCCGGAAGACCTGAACACCGCCGCCATCGAGGCGCAGCTCGACGAGCTCGAGATCATGCTCGCCGAGCCGGTCGCGACGCGCGCGACCGCGCGCGTCGCGGAGCCAGCCCCGGATCTGCTCACGCTGCCGGATGGCCTCGGCTTGCCGCTCACCGTGCACGTGGGCGTCGCGATCGTGGAGCTGCTCGGCGTGGACGAGAACGAGGAGAGGTTCACGGCGACGCTCGACGCGCGGATCACGTGGACGGATCGTCGCCTCGCCTATCCCCCCGAGTCGCGACCGATCGGTTGGCTGAGCTTCCGCGGCGACGAGGCCGACGAGCAGCTCGGGCGCATGTGGCATCCGCCCGTGCGCTTCGCGAACATGGACGACGAGCCCTCCTTCGAGCGGCGAGGGCTCCGCATCGGCCCTCGAGGCGAGGTGGAGCTGCTCACGCGCGTGACGGCCTCGTTCCACGAGAGCTTCGACGTCGAGCGCTTCCCCTTCGATCGTCAGCGCCTCGCGGTCACCTTGGTCGCCGATGGCTCGCCGCGCGAGCTCGTGGCCCTCGTGTTCCGTCAGGAGGATCTCGACTACACGCGCGTCCCGCGCGGCGCAGAGGCCGACGGGTGGTACGCGCGATCGATCGATCTCTCGCGACGGCAGGTGCGCGGCTGGCACGGCGAGGCGCACGACGCGGTGGACGCGACGCTCGTCGTGGAGCGCGCAGCAGCGGAGACGGCGGCGCCGATCTTCATCCCGCTCTTCGCGTCGCTCGTCATCCCGCTGCTCGCGATCTGGCTGAACAAGCTCGAGGACGGCGAGTTCAAGATCGAGGCCTTCGAGCTCGCGAACGTGATCGTCGGTGGTCTCTTCGCGGTCATCGCGCTGAACTTCACCGTGAGCTCGGAGCTCGCCACGCTCGCCCACGGAGACAACACCGTCGCTCGCCTCTTCTCGCTCTGTTACATGACGCTCGCGGTGGCGCTGGGCGTGAACCTCGTCGTGTTCCGCTACCGCTTCCTCCGCGCGCGCTTCGGGCCGTTCGTCGAGGAAGAGGTGTTCCGCATCCTGACGTGGGCGATCCCGACGATGGCGTTCGGGACGGCGATCGCCTTCGTGCTCGTCGCCTACGCCTGAGCGAGCCCCTGGGAGAGACAGGGGTGAAAATACGGACTCGTATGTAGCGCGGAGGCGTGTTACATACGGATTCGTATGTCATCACGGAAGCGCACTTCGGTCACCGCGAGCAAGCGCGGCGCGGCGCGATCGACCCCGCGCGCGAAGGTGAGCCCGAGGCCTCGCGCGCCCGACGAGACCAAGGCCGCGCTCGTGGCTGCGGCCGCTCGCTTGTTCCTGCGTGACGGCCTCGACGTGCCCAGCCTCGACGCGATCTGCGAGGAGGCCGGCAAGACGCGCGGCGCGTTCTACGTGCACTTCAAGAGCCGCGAAGATCTCGTGGCGGCCGTGATCGAGCTCGCGCTGACGGAGCTGCTCGATCGCATCGTGAGGCCCGAGCAGGACCTCGCCGCGATCGTGCGCTCGTTCGTCGCCGCGCTCTCTGCAGGCGCGCTGCCGCTCTCGCCCGAGGTGCGCTTCTCGCAAGTGCTCGAGGCCTCGGTGCGATCGCCCACGCTGCGCGTGCGCTTCCTCGCGATGCTGCTGATCGCCAAGGGTCGGCTCGCAGACGCGGTCGAGCGCAGCATCGCGGGCGGCAAGGTGGACGCGGCGCGTGATCCCCACGCGGTCGCCGAGATGCTCTTGGCGATCGTGCTCGGCGTGCAGGCCGCGGCGCAGCTCGGCGCGCCCTACGACGCGCAGAGCGTCGAGCGCGAGGTGCTCGCGATGCTCGCGCCGCCGAGCACGAAGAAGGCGCGCTGAGCGCTCGAGACCCACCAACGACGAACGAACACTCGAGACCGAAGGAGACCCATGACACAGCTCGATCGAGGTCGGATCACCGTTCGCGCCCCGCGCTTCGACCACGCGGACGCTCCCGAGGCCTGGCTCGACGGCGATCCCGGCGCGAGCCGCGTCGTCGACGCGCTGAGCCTGATCTTCCCGGAGGGTGAGCGCTTCTTCATCCGCTCGGTGAAGCACTACGCGAGCGTGTTCGAGAAGGATCCGGAGCTCGCGGCGCGCGTGCGCGGCTTCATCGGACAAGAGGGCCGACACGGCCACGAGCACGATCGCTGGAACAAGCTGCTCGCGTCGCGTGGCTATCCCGTCGACGCGTTCTTGAAGCGCTACCGCGCGCTCGCGTACGAGCGCATCGAGGGCGCGACGCCCGCGCACCTGCGTCTCGCGACGACCGTCGCGCTCGAGCACATGACCTCGACGCTCGCGGTGGTCGCGCTCACCACGCCCGTGCTCGACGGCGCGCATCACTCCGCGCGCACGCTCCTCTCGTGGCACGCGGTCGAGGAGATCGAGCACCGCGCGGTCGCGTTCGACGTGCTCACCATGGTCGACCCGCGCCTGCGAACGCGCGTGGCCGGCTTCGCGATCGGCACGGCGATGCTCGGTCTCTTCTGGACGCAGGCGTTCACGATGCTGAGCACACACAGCAACGACGGACGCACGCAGCCGCGCAGCCGCTTCTCGCGGCACGTGCGCGCGACGCTGCCGTTCCTCGGCAAGAGCGTGCTCGAGTACTTCCGTCGCGACTTCCATCCCGAGGATCACGATCTCTCGGAGCTCGTCGCCGAGGGCCTGAGGCGCGCTGGCATCGCTCCGCGCCCGAGCGAGGACGAGAGCCTCGACGACGACGGGATCGAGCAGGCCGAGATCGAGCGCGCAGCCTGAACCGCGAGCTTCGTCGAGGCTCAGAGCGCTCGGACCAGGCGGAGGCCCACGTCGGCGAAGCCCTTGGCTGCTGGCAGCGCTGCGCGTGAGGTGGTTCGCGCGGCGTCGAGCGAGAGGCGGTAGCTGCCGCCGCGCACCACGCGTCGTGAGAGGCCCGAGCTCGGTGTGCGGCCCTCGGCGATGCGCGCTTCTTCGGCCCGGCTCGAGGCGACGGACGCGTCGGCGCACCAGTCGCGCACGTTGCCCGCGAGGCCGCGCACGCCGAAGGGCGAGACGTCGTGCGGGTGCGCATGGACGGCCACGGGACGATCGGGCGTGCGGCCTTGCGCGCGGAGGTGCGCGAACGAAGCCTCGGGCTCGTCGCCCCACGGAAAGAACCGGCCGTCGGCGCCGCGCGCTGCGCGCTCCCACTCGATCTCGTACGGCAGACGCCAGCTCTGACCCGTCTCGCGCGCGAGCCAGCGCGCGTAGGCCTGCGCGCCGTCCCACGAGAGCCCGACCGCAGGCCAGTCGGCGCGCGCGAGACCGAGGCCGTCGCGGATCGTGCCCAAGCGATGAGGCGCGCCGCTCTCGGTCGCGAGGAAGCTCGCGAGCGCGCGCATCGTGACGGGGAACGCCTGGATCACGAAGCCCTCGACCCAGATCGGCTCGGCGCTCTCGTCGGGCTCACCGAGCACCAGCCAGCCCGGCGGCACGTAGCGCTCGTCCATCGCGATCTGATCGGCGCGCGGGAGGACCACTGGCGTAGGCTCGCTCGCGCCGGGTCGCGCGAACACCACGTGACGCTCGCGCTCGATCGCGAACGGCACGCGCACGACGTCGTGGCCTTCGGCGTGGAGCTCCACCGCGTAGCTGCCGATCGGCAGCTCGACGTCGACCAGCGGTGTGTGACCGAGCGTCGAGACGGGCTCGAGCACGAGCCGCCGATCGCGGGGCTCGTAGCGGAGCAGCTCCGCGATCGCAGGCGCCGCGCTCGCGAGCGTCACGCGACCTCGGCCCGCGAGGTAGGCCGCGTGCGTGCCGACGTCGTGCACGCGGAGCGCGACCTCGTGACGCGCGGCCTCGTCCCACGCGCGCCGACGCTCGGCCTCGCGGTGACGCTCGAGCGCGAGCTCGGCGAGCAGCGTGCGCGGCTCGGCGAGGCCCGGCGCGTGGACGAGCGCGGCCTCGAGCTTGTGCTCGATCTCGGTGAGCCGGAGATCGGCTTCGTGCTCGAGAGCGCGCGAGACATCGGACAGTCGCCACGCGTCGCGGCGCTCCTCGGGCTCGGCGTCGATCGGGATCTGATTGAGCTGCTGCTTGGCGTCGCGGGAGAGCTCGCGGGCCTGCGCGCGCATCGGTCGTGCTTCGAACAGCGCGCGGCTCGCGCCCTTCACGATCGCGAGCGCCTTCTCGCGTCGCATCGCGCCCTCGCGCCAGCGCGCGATCTCTTCGCCGAGCAGACCCGCGTCGAGGTAGCGATCGACCGGATCGGGGCGCATCGCCTTGCCGATGATGCGATCGAGCGACTCGTCGACGCCGCTGCCCTCGCGGCGCGGCAGCGCCGGCACGTTGCCCTGCGACGCGAGGAAGAGGAGCTGCGGAACGCCGCCTTGGTAGGGACGCTCGCCCGCGAGCAGCTCGTAGAGCATCACGCCGAGCGCGTACACGTCGCACGCGGGACCGAGGCGATGGCCTTCGCCGAGCGCTTGCTCGGGCGGCATGTACGCGGGCGTGCCGGCGACGTCCCAGCCGGTTTGCATCGTGCTGGCGACGGTCGAGACGGGCGGCTCGGGCGTCATGCTCTCGCGCACCGGCGTGACGAGCCGCGCGACGCCCCAGTCCATGACGAGCACCTCGCCGAACGCGCCGACCATGATGTTGAGCGGCTTGAGATCGCAGTGGATCACGCCGCGCGCGTGCGCGTACGCGACGGCCTCGCAGACGCGCTGGAAGATCTCGAGGCGGCGCTGCTCGGTGACGCTTCCATCGGCGACGAGGTCGGAGAGCGTGCGGCCGTGCACCTCCTTCATCGCGAAGTAGGGGCGACCATCCGGGAGCGTGCCGAGCGCGTGGACCGGCGGAATGCTCGGGTGCGAGAGCTGCGCGGTGATCTGCGCCTCGTCGAGGAACCGGTCGCGCATGCGCTGCGTGCCGGAGAGGTGCTCGTGGAGGACCTTCACCGCGAGGTCGCGACCGAGCGTGCGATCACGTGCGCGGTGCACCTCGCCCATGCCGCCTTCCGCGATCAGGTGGAGCAGCACGAGGTCACCCGCATCGGCGCCGGGAGGCACGGCCTCGGCGGGGATCGGGAGCGCGCGCGGCGCGGTGGGCACGCCGTCCTGTGCGTCGTCGGCGATCACCGTGGGGCGCGCGGGCTGCGTGATCTGCTCGCCGATGCGCTCGAACGATCGGCGGCCCGCGGCAGGCCCGCGCTCGTCGGCGATCGATCGCCCGTCGCGCGTCGGCGGCATGGAGCGCGACCTCGTGCTCGATCGCTCCGCGGACGCGCTCGGACCCTCCGACAAGAGCGCGCGGAGGCGCTCCGCGAGGTCACCCTCGACGCCGTGCTCGCGCAGGAGCGCGTCGAGCTCGGACGGCGGGAGCTTCGGGCGATCGTCGGCCGAGCTCATGTCACGCGAGCTCGATCCCGAGCACCTTCGCGGCTCGTGCGAGGACGTCGTCCGGGTCGAACGGCTTGGTGAGGTAGAGGTCGGCGCCGACCTCCGCGCCGGTGACACGATCGAGCTCCTGACCCTTGGCCGTCAGCATCATCACGAACGTGCCGGCGAGGCCCGGATCGCCCTTCACGGCCTTGCAGACGTCGAAGCCGTTCATCACCGGCATCATCACGTCGAGCAGCACGAGGTCGGGGCGATCACGACGGATCGCCTCGAGCGCCGCGCCGCCGTTGTTGGCCATCGTGATCTCGACGTCGGCGTCGAGCAGCGGATCGAGGGTCTGCTCGAGCAGCAGACGGATGTGCGACTCGTCGTCGACGATGAGGACCCTCTTGCTCACGGACGCACCTCGTAGACCTCGACCAGACCGCGCGCCGTCTCGATGGACGGGCCGCGAGAGAGGTCCGCGCGTGACTCGCCCGGACCAGTGGGCTGCGCGACGGAGTCTCTCACGACGTCGACCTCGACGAGGATCCGACCCTCCGACTGCACCTGAAGCGACGCCGCGACGCCGACGCTCTCGAAGAACGACTCCGAGTCGGCCCGCGAGGCATCGAGCAGGCGTCCGATGCCGATGCCGGGGCAGCG
Source organism: uncultured Sandaracinaceae bacterium (assembly GCA_964502175.1). Lineage (GTDB taxonomy): Bacteria > Myxococcota_A > Polyangia > Polyangiales > Sandaracinaceae > JAFLCL01. Next base: position 7,285 of record CAZCVE010000094.1, on the reverse strand, counting down.
CGCGAGCGAGCCTCCGTGTCGGCGATCGAGCTGACGCACCAGCGCGACCGCGGCCGCCATCGCGCGCTCGGGCGCGCTCGACTCGGCGCTGTGAGACTCGCCGAAGAGCGCGACGACCATCTCGCCGTGCGCGCTGCTCAGCGTGGCGCCGTGCGCGAGGAGGACGTCCATCGCCGTGGCCGTCGCCGTGAGCATCGCGGCCAGCACCTCCTCGGCGCCGACGCGCGCGTCCATCGATCGGAGGAGCGCGCTCACGTCGAAGTACGCGACGATCATGGGCTTCTTGCGCGCTTGTTCGCCCATGTCTTCGAGCGCGGCCTCGAGCAGCGTGGGCGACACGAAGCGCTCGATCTGGTTGCGCAGCGCCTGCTGCCGCAGCTGATCGTGGTGGAGCATCGCGTGGCTGATCGCCGAGGCGGCGCTCTCCGCGAGCGACGTGACGAGCTTGAGCTCGCCCGCCGTCCACGCGGTGCCGGGCTCGCCGAGGAAGCGCAGCACGCCGAACGCTGCGTCGCCTGCGCGGAGCGGCGCCACGATCGCGCTCCCCGCGCCGGGCGCGATCTCCTCGACGAGCGAGGCCTGCAGCGTGCGCAGCGCGTCGACCTCGAGGCCCGTCGCGCTCATCGAGATCGGCGCCGCGTGGCCGATGCTCGCGCAGGGCACGAGAGACTCGCGACGACGGTCGACGAGGTAGAGCGCAGCCTCGCTCGCGCGGAGGAAGCGGTGCGCCTCTTGGACGATCTTCTCGGCCACCTGCTCGACGTCGAGCACGCGCGAGAGCGAGCTCGACATCTCGTAGAGCAGCGTGAGCTCCTTGTAGCGACCGAGCGTCTCGGCGGCGAGACCGAGCTTCTCGGTCTCTCGCTGGACGAGGTGCGACACGAGGCGCGCGACCTTCTCGAGGCTCGCACGCGCCGCGCTCGATCCGACCACGGCGCCGATCGCCTCACCATTGCACTCGATCGCGGCGCGCTCGATCGCGGCGCGCTCGAGGTCGCCCGCGGTCGAGGCGCGACCGACGAGCAGCTTGCCGCTGGCGTCTTCGACCCAGAGCTCGGCGCTCGCGAGCGCGAGGAGGTCTTCGACCGCGCGCTTCTGCGCCCCGCGGAGCAAGCGAGCGAGATCAGGCGTCGCCATGGGGCCGTTCCTTGTCGAGGAGCTGCACGACGTTCACGCCCTCGAGATCCTTCTCGAGCCGGATCGCGCGGACGAGCGCCTGGGACTCCGGGCTCGACAGCTCGACGATCACGAGGTCGGGCTTGCCCGCGCGGATGACGGCGAGCGCGTCGCGCGATCGCACGGAGCCCACCACCTCGAAGCCGCGGCTCTCGAGCACGAGCTTCACCTCGCTCGCCGTGGGCGGATCGGGATCGACGACGAGCACGCGCTTGCCGCTGCGGTGCTTCGAGAGGATCCGCTGCACCTCCGACACGAGCGCGTCGGCCTCGGTGGGCTTGGTGAGGTACTTGTCGACGCCCAGGCGGTAGCCGCGGTCTGCGTCCTGCACGATCGAGAGGATGATGATCGGCACGCCCTGCGTCGCTGGATCCGACTTCAGCACCGCCGCCACGTCGAAGCCCGAGATGTCCGGCATCATCACGTCGAGGACCACCACGTCGGGGCGCTTCGCGCGCACGGACTGGATCGCCTCGTAGCCGTTCTTCGCGAGGCGCACGTCGCAGCCGCGCTCGACGAGCTGCTGGCGCAGCATCTCGCGCAGCGCCGCGTCGTCGTCCACGACGAGCACGTCGCCGCCGCGCTGCGGGAGCGACGCGTCGACCATCGACTCGATGCGGCGCACGAACACGTCGAGCTCCGTGTCGACCGCGTGCGAGCCCGACGGCGGAGGCGGCGGCAAGGACGGCGAGGAGCTCGAGTGGCGCGCGACCGGCAGGAGCACGCGGAACGTCGAGCCCTTGCCGAGCGTGCTCTCGACGCCGATGGTGCCGCCGTGCGCGGTCACGATCTGTCGACAGATCGGCAGGCCGAGGCCCGTGCCCTTCGGCTTGTTCGTGAGCGTGTCGCCCACCTGCTTGAACTTCTCGAACACGGCGCCCTGATCGGCGACGTCGATGCCGTGTCCCGTGTCGGTCACCGAGAGCTCGAGCGAGCTGCCGACACGTCGCGCGCGCACGGTCACCGTGCCCGCGTCCGTGAACTTCGCGCCGTTCGAGATCAGGTTGATGAGCACCTGGAGCAAGCGATCGAAGTCGCCCTCGATGGTCGGCAGGTCCGGATCGAACGACGACTCGAGGACGACCTCGGGGCCTGCGAAGAGCGCGGAGCTGGCCTCGGTGGCGCGCGCGACGAGCGTGGCGGGCTCGATGGACGCCATCTTCCACTCCATCCGCCCGGCCTCCATCTTCGAGATGTCGAGGACGTCGTTGATGAGCGTCGTGAGGCGCTGACCTTCCGAGACGATGATGTCGATGTTGCCGCGCACCTGACCGAGCGCGCGCTGCGCCTTGGCGTCGCTCTCGGGCACGTGCGTGAACACGGTCTGCTCGAGCTTGTTCTTGGTGAGCTTCGCGAAGCCGAGCACCGAGGTGAGCGGCGTGCGGAGCTCGTGGCTGACCGTCGCGATGAAGTCGGTCTTCATGCGATCGATCTCCTTCTCGAGCGTGACGTCTCGGAGGATCACCACGGAGCCGACGTGATCGGCGCGTGCGCTCGCGTCGGTCTGGATCGGCGACGCCACGGCCGCGCCCGTTCGCTCGCCCGGCAGGGCGATCTCGGTCTTGCTGACCTCGCCCGACTCGACGGACGCCCTCGCGAGGGTCGCGAGCGCCTCGGGCAGCACGTCGCTCGCCCGCTTGCCCGCCAGGTCGTCGTCGATGAAGAGGATGCGACCGAGCGCCGGGTTCGACACCGACACCATGCCGTCGCGATCGATCGCCACGAGGCCGTCGGCCATGTTGTCGAGGATCGCCTGCGAGCGCGCGAGCGCCGAGCGCAGCTCGTTCGTGCGCACGGCGACCTGATCCTCGAGGTGCTCGTTGAGCTCCGTGATCCGCTGGTTCGCGCGCTCGAGCGCGGTGCTCGCCTTCTCGCGTTCACCGAGCAGGTAGGTCATCAGGCCGAACATCGAGCTCGAGATGATCGCGATGTTCGTCGTGAAGAAGAGCGTGCGCACCGCCTCGCTCGGGTTCGGGCTGAAGTGCTCGCGCACGACGGAATCGATGAGCCCGCTGATCACCGTGAGGATCACGTAGAGGATGAGCCACGAGAGGCTCGTGCGAGAGCCCGAGAACGTGAGCGATCCGACGATCGCCATCATCGCCCACAGCATCACCGCGCCGCTCGGCGCGAAGCCTCCGAGCACCCACTGGAAGAGGAACGGAAGGAGCAGGCTGAGGAAGACCTGCACGACCTGCACGACGGGGAAGTTCTTCGACGCGCGGAAGAACAGCAGGTTGAAGAACGTGACGATCGTGTAGCCGTACGGGATGACGGCCGGCAGGAAGAGGTCCTGCCACGCCGCGATCGATCCCCAGAGGAGGCCGCCGCCGCTCATCAGCACAGCCATGAACACGAGCAGCCGGTGCTGGAGCTTCTGCGCCTCCGAGTCCTCGGGTCGGTCGCCGATCGCGCCGAGGATCTGGATCCAGCTCGGTGAGGGGCTCGTCACGTCCGTCATCTGGCCTCGCACCGCACGATCGCGGCGCGACGAGGATAGACGAGAACGGGGCCCCGCCGTCGCTCGTTGGTGACTCGTCGACGGCGATCGTCAGCCCTCGGCGCGCTTGCGGACGCGGGCGTTCTCCCAGCGCGCCGCGCGACCCTTGCCGACGGTGAGCTGCTCGAGCTCGAAGCGGCGCACGTAGCGCTGGTAGCTCGGGTTGTCGTAGCGCGAGTCGCCCTTGCGGAGCGCCGTGAGGTAGCCGCGGAAGATGTTCACGCCGCCGCGCACGTAGGGCGGCTCGAACATGCGGTAGAGGCTCGACGCGAGCACGTAGTACCAGGCCGAGCCCATGAAGTACTTGCCGCGGCCCCAGCGCTTGCGGCCCTCGAGGATGTCGCCGTGGCTCGAGCCCATCGGCCGCAGGTGCACGAAGCGCATCTCGGGATCGTCGACGCTCATCGGCACCCAGCCGTGCATGCGGCAGAGGTGACCGTCGATGCCGTCCCACGCGACCTCGCGCACGAAGCCGCCGATCTCGCGGAAGCACTTCACCCGATAGAACTTGAGCGCGCCGATCGCGTTCTCGTCGCCCATCGCGATCGGCAGGAGCGTTCCGTCGGGCTGCGGCTCGACCATCTTGCCCGACACGTTGCCGAGGCGCGGGTCAGCCTCCATGCGCTCCATCGCGCGCTCGAAGTAACGCGGCGGCATGTCGAGGTCCGCGTCGAACTTGCAGACGTACGCGAAGTCCTCGAGCGCGACGTGACGAAGGCCGTCGTAGAAGGCCTCGATCACGCCGGGGCCCACGCTGCGCGTGCCGCGATCGGTGCGCGTGACGACCTGGATCACGTCGGGGTGCTTCTTCGCGTAGTCGGCGAGGATCGCGGGCGTCTCGTCGGTCGAGCCGTCGTCGACGATCACCCACTTCGAAGGCGGAACGCTCTGCGCGAGCGTCGAGTCGAGCGTCACGCGCAGGAACTTCGACTCGTTCCGACACGGCGTGACGAGCACGTAGCGACGATGTTCGGGGATGCTCGTCATCACATCTCCAGGCGGTGGGTGCGGCAGTAGTGGAGGAGCACGTAGAGCGCCCAGATGCGCGACCAGTAGATGCCGGGCGCGCCGGCCTGGAACGCGCGGTAGGTGCGCGCGACGACCTCACCGTCGAGGCCCACGCGGTGCGCGAGCGAGACGTCGGTCATCGTGCTCTCGAGCTCACCGCGGAGCGCGCGGCGCGCCCACACCGGCATCGGCAGCTCGAAGCCTCGCTTGGGGCGATCGAAGAGCGCGGGCGACAAGCGACCGAGGCCCACGTCGCGGAGGAGCTGCTTTCTGCCGAGCGGGAGGAAGCGTCGCTCGATCGGGACCTTCCACAGCGTCTCGAGGAGGACGTGATCGAGCAGCGGCACGCGCAGCTCGAGCGAGACGGCCATCGACGCCCAGTCCGAGTCACGCAGCAGGCGCTCGCCGAGGAAGCACGCGAGCTCGAGGTGAGACACGCCCGCGAGCGCAGGCTCATCGGCGATCCGCTCTCGGAGCGCGCGCGCACGGGAAGAAGGAAGGCCCGAGTCTGTGTCAGCAGCGACACTTCGCTGCAGATCGGCCTGAAAACGCCGGGTGAATATCGCGTACGAGACCTGATACGCGTCGTAGAGATCCGAAGACGCGACGACGTCTTCGAGCTTTCCCCAGCGCGTCTGCGGGCGGATCTCACCCGGCCGTCCCATCGCGACGCGCGTGGCCGCGCGGAGGAACGGCGCACGGACGGCGCGCGGGATGTGCTGTGCGCCGCGCGCGCCGCGCAGCGATCTCGGCACCTCACGAAAGCTCGGGTAGCCGCCGAAGAGCTCGTCACCACCGGTGCCCGCGAGCGCGACCGTGATGCCTGCGTCCTTCACCGCGCGGCTCACGAAGTACGTGTTGATGCCATCGAAGGTCGGCTGATCGATCGCCGCGAGCGCGTCGGGCAGCTCGCGCGCGAAGCGCTGCTCGGTGAGGCGCACGTCCGTGTGGTCGGTGCCGAGCGCGGTGGCCACGGCGAGCGCGTGCGGCGACTCGTCGTACTGCGCCTCGTCGAAGCTGACGTTGAACGTGCGCACGCGGCGCGGCGAGACCTCGGTGGCGAGCGCGGCCATCGCGCTCGAGTCGACGCCGCCCGAGAGGAACACGCCGAGCGGGACGTCGCTCTGGATGTGTTGCTCGAGCGTCTCCTTGAGCGCGACGCGGAGCTCGCGCACCGAGTCGCTCTGGGCGGTGGGACTCTGGGCCGTGGGGCTCGAGGCGAGCGGCGCGACGCGCGGAACGTTCCAGTAGCGCCGCTCGTCGTGGATGCGCCCTTCTTCGTCGATGGTGAGGGCCGTGCCTTCTTCGAGGAGGCGCACGCCCTTCACGATCGTGCTCGGCGTGCCGACCACGCCGTTCCACAAGAAGCTCGAGAGGCCGAGCGGATCGATGCGCCGCGGCACGAGCGAGGTGGCGAGGAGCGAGCGCACCTCGGAGGCGAACAACACGACGCGACCGCCTCCCGGTCGCTCGATCTCCGCGAGGTACACGGGCTTGATGCCGAGACGATCGCGCGCGATGAGCACGGTGCGCTGACGCGCGTCCCACAGGGCGAACGCGAACATCCCGCGGAGGCGCGTGAGCACGTCGCGACCCCACGCCGCATACCCAGCGAGGATCACCTCGGTGTCGCTCTCGGAGCGAAAGCGCTCACCGCGCACGACGAGCTCACGGCGGAGCGACTGGAAGCCGTAGATCTCGCCGTTGAAGCAGACGACGTGTCCCGTCGCGTCGTGCCGCATCGGCTGCCGACCGAGCGGGGAGAGGTCGAGGATCGAGAGCCGACGGTGCGCGAACACCGCACCGAGCCCGCGCTCCGTGTGCTCCCACTTGCCGTCCGCGTCGGGCCCTCGGTGCACTTGTGCGTCGTGGGCGCGCGCGACCGCGCTCCGGATCTCGTCGTCGATCGCCCCGACCGCTCCGCTGATGCCGCACATGAGGACGCGTAGTTAGCAAGCCCAGTCGTCCGAGCACGGCGCGGATCGCCGTCGGGGAACCCAGACAGGGGCGCCCGGTGGACCACTCGAAGCCTCGAAAGGCCGGCGGAACGGGGTCAGTTCATCGGCGAAAGATCATTTTGCAGATCTGGAAAATTCTTCTGGACGACGCTGACACTGTCCCGTTACAGTCAGGACGCGCGCCCTCCCCTTCCCCCCCACGGGCGCGCAGAGCCTCGACGCTACCCCCCATCGGCGCCGGGGCTCCTCTATTTCCGTCGAGGGGTCATGCGACCCCTCCCCCGCGTGGCGGGGGCCCCTCCCGCTCCATTTCGCTTCGCGAAATGCTGCGCGCGGGGCCCCAGCCCCGCTTGCGTGCGGCCCTCGCCTAGCTCGGCCGCGTGCTCGACGGCCTTGGCTGGCTGATCTGCGGCCCTCGCCTAGCTCGGCCGCCTGTGCTCGATGGCGTTCCGTGGTTGATCGCCTGTGCTCGATGGCGTTCCGTGGCTGATCTCCGCTGCTCGACGGCCTTTCGCTGGCTGATCTGCAGCTCGGCCGCGTGCTGGGTGAGGTTGTGCGGCTGAGCCGCCCGCGCCTGCAAACAATCACTGAGGGACGGTCGGGGGTGGGGTTGAGGGAGCGAGCCCGCAGGTGAGCGCCGAAG
>CAZCVE010000093.1:0-30127 GCA_964502175.1 uncultured Sandaracinaceae bacterium | reverse complement strand
GCGAACGTGACCGAGCCGCGCCCCGCGATCATCCCGGCTTCGCTGAGCGGTCACGCCGAGCGAGAAGCCCGCGAGGTAGATACGCTCGGGATCGATCGGCTGCTCGGCGAGCGCACGCCCCACGTCGGCCATCACACGCGCTTCGACCCAGTCGAGGTAGTGGCTGAACGCAGGGAGGTAGTCGCTGCGCGCCGGCTGCCCTGGCGTGATCAGCAGCACACACGGGCCCACACCCGAAGGCGGCGTGACCCAGCGCGCATCACCGCCGGTCGGCGGCAAGAGCACGATCAGCGGCACGCGCTGCAACGGCGCGATCGTCCCGACGCGCTCGATCACCGAAGGCTGATCGAAGAACGCAGGCCGCGTCTGCGCCAGCGCAGGCGACCCGATCACCGACAGCATGGCGATCCCGACGACGAAGAGTGCTGCGCGCCACATCACGTCATCCTACGCGCAGACCCCACCGTTGTTGCCTCACGACCAAGCCCGCTCGTCGGGCTTGCCACGAAGCGCGAGCGCTCTCCTTGCCTCGGGATTGCACCCCGGGGTGATCGAGCGTGTTGCCCCCCGATCTCGATCAGTGTGATCGAGGGTTCCGCACACTGCCCCACTCACACCGTCGTGCGGCGCGTCGCGATCATCTTCAGCACCCCGCGGATCGCGAGGTGCAGCACGCCATACCCGATGAACGCGATCGCGATCGAGATCACCACATGACCATCGCCCATCGGCAGGCTCCGTACGATGTTCCGGAACGGCGCGTAGATCGGATCGGTGAGCGCCTCGATGAAGCGAGTGAACCCCGCGCCCGGCCGCGCCGCGACGAGCTCGAGCAGGAAGCGCACGACGAGCAGCGCGTACGCGAGGAAGAACACGTAGTCGACGATCTGCGCGAGTCGTCCCGCGTAGAGCGCAGCGCGCTGATCACGATCCGTGCGGCTCACGTCATCGAGGGCGTGCCCGCGCAGCTTCTCCGCGACGGCGTCGATGCGCGCCGGCTCGCTCGGAGCCGCGACCGCCGCGCGCGCGGCGACGTCGGCCTCCACTTCGTCGCCGACGCGGGCGATCACGCCCTCACGCGTCGGAGCCACGGGATGAACGGTGTCGAAGGGTTGGGTGGCCATGCCGCTCGTCGAGCAAATCCCTGCCCACGAAAAACACCCGCGTTTCAGCCCGCGATGTGGCGTGACGCCGCACTCCCCGCCGCACAGGCGGCCCAAACGCGACACGACCCGAAGGCTCGGACCGACGGCTCAGCCCGCGAGGAGCTCGTCGACGCGGTCGCCGATGTCGCCGAGATCCTGCTCCACGCCCACCGCGCGCATTGTCGTGTTCATCACCGCGGCAGGATGCAGATCGCGCCCCGCGAGATCCACGTGCTGTCCGCTGCGCAGGCCTCCCGCGCGTCCGCCCACGAGCATCACGTAGTTGTCGACGGAGTGGTTCGGATCCCCGCCGCCGTCGCCCGAGCGCATCGCGTCGTCGGACAGGCCCTTGCCGCCCTCCATCGCGAAGAGCGCGACCGTGCGATCGAGCACCGAGCCTTCGCCCTCCGGCGCCGCCTTCAGCCGCGCGAGCAGGCGCGCGTAGATGTCGACGAAGTACGCGTTGGCCGCGTCGAGATCGGCCTGCTCCGCCGTGTGCTGGAGCTCGCCGTGCAGGCCTCCGATGTCGGCCCAGCGGCTGTGCCGCATGCCCGCGCCCGTGAGCACCGAGCTGCCGCCGAAGGTCATCACCCGCGTCATGTCGCACGCGAACGCCATCTCGATCAGGTCGATCCAGAGCGCGGCGCGCGCGTCGTGATCGGGAACGTCCGTCGTCACGTCCGCCGGATCGACGCCCGGCAGGCCCGGGTCCGCGCAGCTCGCGCCGACCACACCGACCGACGTCATCGCGATGCGCGTCTCGAGCTCACGCACGCGCGTGAGGTGCTCGTCGAGCGTGCGTCGATCGGCCGTGCTCACGCGGCTCGACAGCGCGGAGATGCGATCGCGCGCGTACGACAGGCTGCTCACGCGCAGGCGTCGATCGAGCTCGGCGGCGGGATCGGGCATGCCGCTCGGCGGCACGAAGCCGGTGAACAGCGATCGGTAGGCGAGCGCGGGCGAGCTCTGCGCGGTGATGCCGCGGTAGACGATCGGCGGCTCGTCGGAGAAGCCCTCGGTCTCCTCGTAGGAGATCGCGGTGCCACCCGCCTGCGGGTCGAGCTGGAAGTAGAGCGAAGGAAAGCGCGTCGGCGCGGCCATCGCGCGCGCGACGACTTGGTCGGACGACCAACCCTGCGGTCGCCACGTCACGCCGTCGAAGCCCGAGCGCTTGCCCGTGAGGATCGCGTACGTCGCCTGCCCGTGATAGTCGACGTTGTAGCCGCCGGGCGCGTCGAGGGGCGCGACAAAGAGGCCGCTCACCACGCTCGTGTCGGCGACCACGTCGTGATCGACGAGCGGCTGGAGCACGGGGCGCACGTCGTAGCCCATGCCCGCGCGCGTCGGCGTCATGCCCTCTTCGCGCGAGCCGCTCGTCACGAGCGAGGTCGGACACTGCTGGAGGAAGTAGCGGAGCGGCAGCGCCTCTCCGCCCGCGAGCGCGACGCCGTTGCCGTCGAGCATGCACTCGAGCAGCGGCAGGCTGATCACGGTGCCGAGCGCGCCACGGAGCACCGTGCGCCGGCTCAGTCGATTGCGGGGCGCCTCGCGGCGGGGTTGCGCAGCAACCCCTGGAGCGGGAGTCGAGGGAGGAGTCTTCGACGACCGAGCGACGCGGGGTCCGGGGGCGCCCGAGCCGCCCGAGCCCCCGAGCCGCGCCGGAGGCGCGTTGTGAACAGTCTTCATGGCGTCTCCCACGGCGCGAGACCGACGTCGGACGAGGCGATGCGGTGCGCGAAGCTCGGGTCGGTGACCACCGCGCGGAGCAGCTCGCGGAACTCGAGGCCCGACGCCTCGAAGCCCTGCTCGAGCCGACGAAGGAGCGCACGATCGTCGGCGAGCGCGCGGTCGCGGTAGGCGAAGCGCACGAGGTGCTCGATGCCGCAGTCGATCATCGTCTCCTCCGCCACCTCGACGAGGCCGCGCGGTCCGGTGAACGCGTCACCGTCGTAGCTGCCCGCGCCGTCGATCGCACACGACGCGTTCTCCTCTTCGACCTCGCGGTACCGACCGAGACCGTCGAAGCGCTCGAAGCCGAAGCCGAGGCCGTCGATCGTGTTGTGGCAGCCGTAACAAGCGCCGACGCTGCGGTGCGCCTCGTACGCCTCCGTCTTGCACGAGCCCTCGGGGACCTCGACACCATCGTCGACGTCGACGTCGGGAGGAGGCGGAAGGATCGTCTCGCAGAGGATGCGCCGCGCGAGCATCGCGCCGCGTCGGCTGGGCAGGGTCTCGGTCACGCGCGTCGCGCTCAGCGAGAGGAAGCTGCCGTGCGAGAGGATGCCCGCACGATCTCCCTCGTACGCGACCCAGCCCGTGCTCGCGGTCGTCGCGAAGCCGTAGTGCTCCGCGAGCGCGGGCGTCACGAACGTCTCGGACGAGTCGAAGAGCGTGCTCCACGACGCACCGTCGCCGAGCGAACGATCGACGAGCGCCTCGCTCTCGGCCTGCATGTCCGCGTGCAGCCTGTCGTCGGCGACGGCCGAGCTCGGGTAGCGCAGCCAGAGGCGATGGAAGGTGCGCATCTGCGCATCCGCGCGCGGGTCGTCGAGCATCTCGCTGGCGATCGATGCGATGTCTTCGTCCGAGAACGCAGGGCCGCTCGCGCGCGCGAGGAGCGCGGGGCTCGGCGTGGATCCCCAGAGGAAGTAAGCCATCCGCGAGATCAGCTCGTGGTTCGTGAGGCGCACCACGCCGGGCGCGATCTCGCTGCCGAGCTCGGTTCGATAGACGAGCTCGGGGCTCTCGATCAGCGCCATCGCGACGAGGCGCACGCCCACGGAGTGCCCATCGGCCTCGAACGCGCGCGCCGACGTCATGAGCGCGTCGAGCTCCGCGGCCTCGAGCGGGCGACGCCACAGGCGAAGTCCGAGCGCGCTCGCGAGCTGGCGAAGACACGTCTCGTCGAAGCCGCTCGGCGTGCACCCCGCGAGCGCGTTCACGGCCGCGGTGTCCGCTGCGAAGTCGCGCGCGACCTCGAACGCCATCGACTCGAGGCCCTCGACGAAGACCTGGTTCGGCTCCTTCGTGTCGACGAGCGTGTCGAACACTTCACCTTCGGCGCCCGTCGCGGGATCGACCGCGAGCGGCGGATCGGCCGGCAGGTTGCGGGTCGCCGCGCCCTCGATGCCGAGCACGTCGCGCACGCTCGCCTCGATCTCCCGACGGCTCAGCCGCGGAATGCCCGTCGTCGATCGATCGCCCGGCGGCGTCGTGTCGACGCCCCGCAGCACGGGCGGCCCATCGAGCTCCCCTACGCAGCTCGCAGCGCCCGACGCCGACAGCGCCAGGGCGCAGGCGATCGCTGCTACTCGTGCCCGGAACTTCGTTCCGCGTTCTTCTCGTACGTCGGTCCGGCAGTTCGCTCCGGGCAGAACCTCACCCCGAATCGAACTTCCGAACCAACGTCCGAGGCGCTTCGGCCCGGCCATGACTGACGGTATGCCGGAGAACGTCGACGCAGGTCAACGCCACCTCCGCGAGACACCGCGCGCGGTGGCGCACAGCGGAGCGAAGCACATCGCGCCCCGAGGTCGATCGCGGATCGGAAGGTTGCTGCCGTGAACGATCCCGTCGACCCCGATCGTCTCGCGGGCGGACCGGCGACGCGCGCCGTGCGCTCCCTTCTTCGGCTCGCGATGCGCACTCGATGGTTCGAACCGGCGGCTCCCGACAAGCCGACGTTCTTCCGCGCACACGTCGCTCTCGTGCGCGCGCACGTCCCCGGGGCTTTCACGGACGACATGGAGATCACCGAGGAGGTCGGCGGATGGGCCGCGCTCGAGCGCCTCGCCTCGCAGGTGCGCCATCCCGCGAGCACGTTCGACTGGAAGTTCGGGACGCTCAAGACGATGGTGAAGGCACACTCCGAGGCACGTGGCTGGTCCGCAGCGGCACACGCTCGCGCCTTCCAAAGCTCGACACATTCCCCGGGTGACCTCTTCGTGCTGCTCCAGGATCAGGCGTTCTGGCGGATGCCGTTTCCAACACCCGAGCTCGTACGCGCCGGCACGGCTCGCGAGGCAGCTGCCTGGTTCGCGAGCTTCGCCACGGGAGACCTCATCGAGGCGATCGAGTGGCAGCTCGCAGAGGGGACCGACGACCTCGAGTCCAATCCCATGCTGCCGCTCCTTCTCGGGTACGCGATGGGCCAATACCCCTTCGTCCTCGATGCATCGCGCGTCGTGGTGCTGCGCTGCGGAGAGCCCCTCTCCTGAGCACGCCATCTCGAACGACGCGAACGACGAATCAGCGGGCCAGAGACTCGAAGTAGCGGCTGAGGCCGAACTCGTACATGCGCTGCGGCATCAGGGCGCGCGCGATCGCACCCATGTGCGCGTCGATCCCCACGCGGTAGTAGCGCGACGGTCGTCGCTCCGTCGCCGCGCGCACGATCGCGTCGGCCACGTCCTGCGGGTTCGCGTGGTTCTGCGCGAGCATGCGCGCGACGCCGCGCTCGAGGCGCTGGTTGCGATCGAAGAAGGGGCTCTCCGGGTCGGACGCACGGCGCGCCACGCGTCGGTTCTGCGCGAAGATCGCCGTCTTGAACGTGCCGGGCGCCACCACGCTCACCGAGATGCCGAAGGGCTTGGTCTCGAGGCGCAGCGCCTCCGAGAGCGCGTCGACCGCGGCCTTGGTGCCGCAGTAGCCCGAGAGCATCGGTGTCGGCAGCTTCCCGCCCGCGGACGACACGTTGACGATCCGACCCGCGCGGCGCGCGCGCATGCCGGGCAGCACGGCCTGCGTGGTGCGCACGATCCCGATCACGTTCGTCTCGAGCTGCTCGCGCAGCTCCGTGACGTCGAGATCCTCGAACAGCCCGGCCACCGCGATGCCCGCGTTGTTCACGAGCACGTCGATGCCTCCGGCCGCGGCCTCGATCCGCTGCACCGCGTCGCGCACGGATCGATCGTCGGTGACGTCGAGCGAGACGACGTCGAGATCGACGCCCGCGCGCGATGCGGCCTCATCGAGCTCGTCGCGTCGCGCGACCGTGCGCATCGTCGCGAACACACGAAAGCCGAGCTCCGCGAGCGAGATCGACGTCAACAGACCGAAGCCGCTCGATGCGCCCGTCACCACCGCCACACGTGATCGCTTCAAGGCTCTCCCTCCACCTGCACCGCCGCGCTCGCACCCGCCGTGACCCGCATCGCACGCTGCATCGCGGGCCAGAGGACCTCTCGGTAGAACGGTCCACCGAAGAGGCCCGCCGGGTCCCATCGCTCTTTCAGTCGCGCGAGCCGCACGAGCTGCTCCTTGCTGGTCGCGGCCAGCGTCTCGGTGTCTGCGTAGACGCCCTTGCCCGGGAGCACACGCGCTCCGTGCACAGCGGCCGCGCTCGCTTGCGCAGCGAACAGCGCGCGCGCCCCGTGCGCGTCCTCGGGGCGCGCCAGCGCGAAGGTCGTCGAGAGCCTCAGCGTGTGCGACCGGCCTCGAGCGCCGCGCACCGCGAGCACGTCCGCGGCCATCGGCTCGAGGTCGTGCGCTCGACAGAGACCCTCGCAGCGCGCGATCAGCCGGCTCGCGTCGGCGCACGCCACCGCGCTCGCGTCGAAGGGCAGCTCGATCACCTGCTGCACCAGCGCGCTCGTGAGGCCGAGGACCGCCGTCGCGCGACCGGCGGCGAGGCGCGCGTCCATGAAGAATGCGAAGTCCGCGGCGTCGTCGACGAAGTGATCCCCGTCTCGGTAGTAGTGATCGAAGATCCCTCGCCACACCGCGCGGTTCACCGTCGGCACGCGCAGCGCGCGCTCGATCAGCACCCGCAGCGAGTCCTTCCGGCGGTGGTTCGGCATCCGCCGCGCGCGGGGCGCGTGCGTGTACATCGAGCGGAACACGAGCGCTGCGCCGCCGGGGATCAAGAGGCCATACGCGCCGCGAGGTGCACGCGCGGAGGGCAGCTCGCTCAGATCGAGCGCGAGATCCGCGAGCATGCTCACCGCGTCGGCGTGCTTGCGGGCCACGGTGCGGACGCGCAGCGAGCCATCGGCCGCCGCGAGGTGTCGCAGGTCGATCACGCGGTGCTCGACGGACACGATCACGCCCAACACACCGACGCTGCCCGGCAGTCCGTGGAAGAGCTCCGCGTGGGATCCGTCGCGATCACACTCGACGATCGCGCCGTCCGCGGTCATCAGCCGCACACGGCCTACGCCCTCCGCCTCGCGCCCGAAGGCGGAAGAGAACCGCGATGCAGAGTCCGCCGCGAACGTGCCCGCCACGGAGGCCGCCCCCGTCGTGACGACGTTCGGCAACACCCAACCTGCAGGCAGCACCGCGTGAACGTCGGACCAACGCGCGCCCGCCCCCGCGCGGAGCACGCCGGCCTCGACGTCGACGGAGACGCGATCGAACGCCGAGAGATCGAGCACGACGTCGTCGCCGACCGACTGGCCGTGGAGGCACTGCCCACCACCGCGCAGCGTGACGGTGCGGCGCTCGCGCATGCACCACGCGAGGAGCGCACGGAGCTCGTCCTCGCTCGATGGCGTCGCGTGCTCGACGCGCGCGCGATGCACACCGGGATAGTCCTCGACCCAACGCAGCTGCGTCGGCACTGGCGCGCGCGCCGTCGTCGTCTCGGACGCCATCTCCGCCGTATACACTGGACCCTGCCGTCGGAGGCACCCCGAGAAGGACGACGCGTGCCCGAAGCTCACTCACTGCGTCGCGTCCGAGGTGGACGCCTGCTCGGTCCGGCGCTGTGGGCCGCCGCGAAGGTGCGCGTCGCGCAGTGGGACGCGCGCCTGGCGAGCCCGCGCGCCCTCCGTGACGCGCAGGAGCGGATCCTGCTCGCGCACACGCGCGACGCAGCGAGCACCGAATTCGGTCGCACCCACCGCTTTGCCGAGATCCGTAGCCACGCCGACTTCGTGGAGCGCGTGCCGCTCCGCACGTACGCAGAGTACGAGCCGATGCTCGAGCGCATGAGGCGCGGCGAGCGCGACGTGCTCCATCGGGGATTCGTCGACGACTGGGGTCAGAGCTCGGGCAGCTCGCGCACCGCGGCGAAGAACAAGTTCCTCCCGATCTCGAAGGAGCAGATCCGCTGGCAGCAGCGCGCAGGCTTCGACGTGCTCGCGCGCTACCTGACGCTCTCGGGCGATCGCCAGCTCGCGAGCGGCTACATGCTCGGCCTCTTCCCGCCCTCGACGATCGAGCGCGTGGGTCCCGTGGGCGTCGCGTCGAACCCCGGCATCATGCAGCGGCACGTGCCGTTTCCCGCGAGCCGCATGGTGCTGCCGAAGGTGCCGATCCGCGACATCGCGCACTACGAGACGAAGCTCAGGGCGATGGCCGACGCGTACCTCGATCACGACGTCCGCTCGCTCACGGGCACGACGTGCTGGTTCTCGGTCTTCTTCGATCACGTGCTCGACGCCGCGCGACGTCGCGGTCGTCACGTCGATCGGATCGACGACGTCTGGCCGAACCTGCGCGTGCTGCTCGGTGGTGGCGTGCCCGCGCAGCCGTACCGCCGTCTGATCGAGGAGCGTGTCGGTCGTCCGGTCACGCTGCTCGAGAACTACAGCGCCACCGAGGGCGGCTTCTTCGCGACCGCCGATGATCCGACCGATCCGTCGATGTTGGTGATCCCCGATCGCGGTGTGTTCTTCGAGCTCGTGCCGCGCGCCGAAGCCGATCGTAACGAGCCGCGGCGCGTGCCGCTCTGGGACGTGGAGACCGCCGTCGACTACTCCGTCGTGCTCACGACGAGCTCGGGGCTCTTCGCCTACACGATCGGCGACTACGTCCGCTTCACCCGCACGTATCCCCATCGCCTCGAGTTCGTCGGTCGCCCCGCAGGCGTCCTCTCGCTGACCCAGGAGCTCACGAGCACGCTCGAGATCGAGCGCGCCGTCGCGCACGCCAGCGACTCCACGCGCAGCACGCTCGTCGAATACGCAGCGTCTTCCGAGGTAGGCGTCGAGGGGACCGCGAAGGGCCGCTACCTCCTTTTCGTCGAGTTCGAGGGCGACCCACCGAACCTCGGATCCTTCGGAGCGGCGCTCGACGACGAGCTGTGTGCGCAGAACCGCGTGTACCGCGAGCACCGCGCGGACGACGTCGCGATCCTCGCGCCCCGCGTCGTGTCACTGCCCCGCGGCGCGACACGTGCGTTCATGAGAGAGCTCGGTCAGACGAGCGTGCAGCAGAAGTTCCCGCGCATCCTGGACGCCGAGCGCACTGCCCTCCTGACGAAGCTCACGCAGGCGGACTGATCAGCACACTCCTCTCATCGCTCCGCGGACGGGGCGCGCGGTGGTCCTTCTCCCCAGGCTCCATGTCAGGGGCTGGGCTTCCTCGCGCGTTCGCCTGAGAGCCTCGACCACGCACGGCCGAGCAGCGATCGTCTCCGCGGCTCCGCGCGCACGAGGTCGATCACGCTGCGCTCACGCTGCCAGAGCAAGACTGGCACCTTCGCCGCCGCGAGCGGGTTGCCCAACAAGGCCTCGGCGAGCCGGTTCCCGAGCTCTTCCAAGCGCGCGTCCATCGGGAACCACCATGCGTCTGGTGCGTCGTTGCGATCGATCGCGATCGTCCGCGGTCGTGTGTAGTGATCGAGCGCGAACACGCCGCTCGCGACGCCGGTGCCGGTGTCCTTCACGCCCGTCCACGGCGCCGCGGGCACCGCACCGGTGAAGCTGTGGTTGTTCACGTACGCCGTGCCCACGTGGAGCCGCCTCGCGTACGCCTCGGCGCGCGCCACGTCTGCGCTCCACACGCTGGCCGTGAGGCCATAGGCACAGTCGTTCGCGGCGTGCACCGCGGACTCCGCGTTGGCGACGCGGCGCACGGCGATCACCGGACCGAAGGTGGGCTCGCGCATCACGAGCATCTCGGCCGTGCATCGATCGAGGACCGTCGGCTCGAACCACGAGCCCTTTCCCGTCCGACGACCGCCCGCGCGGAGCACCGCGCCCTTCGCGAGCGCGTCGTTCACGTGCGCCTCGACGATCTCGAGCTGTCGCGCGTTCGCGAGCGGGCCGACGTCGCTCGTGCTCGGATCGCCCGTGACGCGAAGCCGCGAGACGGTGCCCGCGAGCGCGTCCACGAAGCGATCGGCGATCGGATCTTCGACGAGCACGCGCTCGATCGCGCCGCACGATTGTCCGGTGTTCGTGAGCGCCCAGTACGTGATGCCCGCGACGGTGCGCTCCAAGGCACAATCACTCAGCACGATCGCCGCGTCCTTGCCGCCGAGCTCGAGCGACACCGGGATCAGCCGCTCTGCACAGACCCTCGCCACCTCGCGCCCCGTCGCCGTCGAGCCCGTGAACGTCACGGCATCGATCCGAGAGCGCAAGAGCTCGGCCCCGAGCGCGGGCCCGCCCTGCACCACCTCGAGCACGTGAGGCGGCAGCACCTCCGACAGCACACGACCAAACCACGCGCCCATGCGGGGGCAGTGCTCACTGGGCTTGAGGACCACGGCATTGCCGCACAAGAGCGCGCCGAACACAGGCCGGAAGAAGGTGGCCAGTGGGAAGTTCCACGGCGTGAGGATCGCGACGACACCGCGCGGCACGAGCTCGGTCACTCCGCTCTTGCCCGGAAAGGCCATCGGGCTGAGCGGCAGTCTGCGCGGCGCGAGGTGAGGTCTCGCCATCACCACGTAGTCGCGCACGAACTGGAGCGCGCCCATCACCTCGCCCATGAGCGCGTCGGGCGGCGTCTTGCCGACCTCGTCGTGGAGCAGCTGCATCGCCTCGGCGCGTCGCTCGACGATGCGCCGAGCCGCGCGCTCGAGCCGCCTCGCGCGCTCCTCGAAGCCGAGCGCCTCCCACGCGGGCTGAGCGACGCGGGCGTCTCTGACCTTCTCCGCGAGATCCTCTGTGATCGGCACGGGGCTCAGGGCTCGACCGTCCACCGGACTGACGTTCTCCAGACTGCCCACCACGCTCATCGGCCGCTCCTCATGCATTGCCATCCTCGCGAAACCACGCGCCGAAGCGCTCTCCGACCATGAGCGTAGGGAGGTTGGTGTTCGCCGACGGGATCGCGGGAAACACGCTCGCGTCCGCGACCCAGAGCCCCTTCACGCCGCGCACGCGTCCGCGCCCGTCGACCGCCGCGTCGACGTGTCCCTCGGGCCCCATCGGCACGGTGCCGCACAGGTGATAGGCCCCGCCGCTCGATCGACCGATCCAGTCGTGCAGGCGCGAGCGCTTCGCGAGCACGGACTCGGACGGCCACGCGAAGTCCGCGAGGCCTCGCATCGCGCGCGACGTCGCACAGAGCCATGCGATCTCGAGGCCCTCGACGGCGCGCGCGCGATCCTCCGGATCGGTGAGCACGTGGCCGACCATCTCCGGGCGTGCGTGCGGGTCCGCGCTCGGAAACCGAAGCATCGCGTGCGCACGAGGCTTCTCCACGCAAGGCATGATCGTGACGAGCGGAGAGATCGAGTCGGGGAGCTGGAGGAACGATCCGGGCTGGATCATGACGTCGTTGTCGGTGCTTGAGCCCTTCGACCGATAGCGCAGACACGTCTGGATCAAGGGACCATGCACGCTCGCCACGCCGGACCGCGGTGCGAGCGCGATGAGCGCCCCGTAGTGATCGAGCATGCGCGCGCCCACCGCAGGTACGTCGGACACGAGCGTCACGCCGAGCCTCTCGACCTCGCGACGCGGTCCGACGCCCGACCGCAGGAGAATTCCCGGCGTCGCGATGGCGCCCGCACAAAGGACGACACGGCGCGTCGGCAAGACCTCGACGCGCCCTCCCGACTCCACCTCGAGCGCCTCGACGTTGCCATTCCGGATCACGACCCGGCGCACCATGCTGTTCGCGCGGATCGCGAGGTTGTCCCGCGCGCGCACGGCCGGGGTCAGGTACGCCTGCGCTGCGCTCACACGCTCGCCGTGGATCAGGTTCATCGCATGGAAGCCGAACCCGGTGCCCAAAGGGTCGTTCGTGTCCGCGCAGCGTGGAAAGCCCAGCTCGTCACAAGCACCCAGGAATCCCGACTGCCAAGGAGTGAGCTCTTCGGGCGTGTGCCGCCGAATCGGCATCGGCCCCTCTCGTCCGTGCCATTCGTTGCGAACGTCCCAGTCCGTCTCGAGCCGCTTGAACGCAGGGAGGCAGTGTTCCCACGACCACTCTGGCAACCCGAGTGAGGCCCACTCGTCGTAGTCGGAGGGCTGTCCGCGGAGGGCGATGCACGTATTCACCGCCGACGAGCCGCCCACGACGCGCCCACGCGGCTGCGGCAGTGGCATCGCGCCCGGCGTCGGCGAATAGGCATAGCCCCAGTCGTGCGAGCGCAGCGCGTTGCGCGTGCCATCTCTGAGGTCCGCTGGCAGACGCGCCGCATCGGGGTAGTCGGGGCCCGCCTCCAAGAGGACCACACGCCGATTCGGATCCTCGGTCGTGCGAGACGCGATGACGGCGCCCGACGATCCTGCCCCGACGACGAACGTGACGTCCGGATCGAGCGCGCGCGCCATCCGGCTAGTTCGCGGCCTCTCGTGCCGAGTCGTCGGGCGTCGTCTCGGGCGGCGACGTGTCGTCGGGCCAGTCGGTGCGACGCGGCAAGCGCGGGTTCGCGAGCATCGCAGGGAACTTCCCGGCCACGAGCGTCACGTGCGCGACGAGATCGACCGCACGCTCGCGAAGGCGCACGTGCGGATGGCCGTTCTTCGTCAGCCACTCTTCGTACGGCTCCCAGTGCGAGGGCTCGTCGCGCTCCACCACCTTGAGGATCTTCACCAGGTGGTCGTCTCTCTGCACCAGCGGAGAGCCGAGGAAGTTCCACACCTGCTCGATGCCTCGACGCTCGGTGAGCGCGATCGCGCGACAGAGCTTCGCGAAGTTCGGCCCGCTCGCCATGAGCGGCGTGGGCTCGAGCGCGTCGATGTCCTTGCCGAAGAACATCTCGATGATGCCGTCGATCTGTCCGGCCTTGCCGACGTGGAACGGCATCTTCCCGCGACGCTCGAACCACCGCTTGAACATCACGTAGTGCTTCCGCTCGTCGGCGCGGTGCTTCTCGATCTTCGTGATGAACGGATCGCCGACCGGGTAGTCCTTGCGGATCGCGTCGAGGATGCGGTCGAGCCCCGTGTAGCCGCGGTGCTCGTTGTAGAGGTACACGGAGCAGAGCAGCTCGAGGTATCGCTGCTCGACGCGGGCGCGCAGGGGCACGTGGGACCTCCTCGCGCACGGGCCACGCGCGCGTCGGCAGAAGAGAGCGGATCCGACTGCAAAGATCAAGGCTGCGCAGACCTGTTAGGGTCGCGCCACGGTGGCGCCGCTCGATCGGATCACGCGTTCGGTGAGGCTCTTCGGCCCGCGGCACGACGCGACGCTGCCGCCGGGGCCGCGGCTTCCGTCGCTCGCGCAGGGCGCGATGTTCGTGCTCCAGATCGTGCCGTTCTTCGAGCGCTGTCGCGCGACGTACGGCGCGACGTTCTCGCTGCGGCTGCCAGCGCATCCGCCGATCGTCGTCTTCTCCGACGAGGTCGCGATCCGCGAGATCCTCGCGTGGCGCCCCGAGGACTTCGACGTCGGCACCGCCTACGCGTGGATGGAGCCGTTCGTCGGACGCGGATCGCTCTTGCTGATGGACGGCGAGCGACACGGACGCGAGCGACGCCTCCTGATGCCGCCGTTCCACCACGCGCGCATGCAGGCCTACGGCGAGACCATCCGCGGCATCACGCGCCGCGCGATGGAGGGCTGGTGCACCGATCGACCGATCGAGATCGAGCGCGCGGCGCGCGTGATCACGCTCGACATCATCCTCCAGACCGTCTTCGGCGCGTCGGGCACCGACCTCGAGGAGCTGAGGCGCGCGGTGCTCGATCTGCTGTCGGACTTCTCGGTCTTCAACATCGTGGAGGCGCTCCGCGTCGATCTCGGTCCCCTGACGCCATGGGGCCGCTTCCTCGCGCACCGCGCGGCGCTCGATCGGATCGTGTACCGCCTGATCCGCGAGCGACGCGCAGGTGGCAGCCGCGATCGCGACGACGTGCTCGCGATGTTGATCGACGCTCGCTACGACGACGGCACGCCGATGTCCGACGAGGATCTGCGCGCCGAGCTGATCACGCTCGTCGGCGCGGGACACGAGACGAGCACGTCCGCGCTCGCGTGGCTCTTCCAGTGTCTGGCGCACCACCCCGACGCGCAGACGCGCGCGCACGACGAGGTCGTCCGCGCGAAGGACACGGACGCCGAGCTCCCGTGGGTCGACGCGGTGATCAAGGAGACGATGCGTCGACACCCCGTCTTCCCGCTGCTCGGCCGCATGCTGAAGCGCCCACAGACCGTCGGCGACTGGCACCTACCGACTGGCACCCTCGTCTACGTCTCTCTCGATCTCACGCACCGCAACCCGGCGCACTGGGACGACCCCGATCGCTTCGATCCCGAGCGCTTCCTCGACGCGCGCCCGCGCCCGTTCACGTACATCCCGTTCGGCGGAGGCACCCGCCGCTGCATCGGCATGTCGTACGCGCTCTACGAGATGCGCCTGATCGTGGCCGAGGCGCTACGCCGCTTCCGCATCACCCCGGTCGGCTCCCCCGAGCCCGCCATGAGCCGAGGCTTCACCCTCGCCCCCTCGAAAGGCGCCCACGTCCGCCTCGTCCAACGCTGAGCACCGCACCGCTCGAGCCGCCCTCACGGACTCTCCGCTTCGGCTTCCGGCCAGAGCTTCGGGAACACGTGGCGGAGCGCGCGCTGAGGCACGCCGAATCCGACGGGCGATCGCGAGCTGGTCTCCGTCAGCAGGCCCGCATGGAGGAGTGACGCGAGGACGCGTCGCGCCGTGCGCGACGGCAGTCCGGTCATGGCCATGAACCGACTCCGCTCGAGCGGCCCGGTGAGCGCAACGTAGTGGAGCGCCTCGAGGGCCTCGACCTTCACGACCGAGCGCTCGGAGCCGATCGACCACGGCTCGCTCGCCCATGCGGCAAGGAGCTGACGCAACCGAGGGCGCAGACCGTCGAGCGCGAGGAGGCCGCGCATGAAGCGGCACTGATCGATGCAGACGTCGAGGAGCCACGCGGCGAATCGTACGAGCTCTTCTTGCGAGAGCGCACCGCGGCCATCGAGGTCGTTCCGTCTCGGCAGGTCGGCGTTGTTGAGGCGCGCGTAGTACTGCGCGCGATCGCGGGCGATGCCGCGGAGTGGTGACCAGAGACCATGGAGCAGTCCCATCGACGAGAGCACCGAGTGCAGGTGCAAGCGCGCGGTGCGTCCGTTGCCGTCGGGAAACGGATGGATCCAGAGCAGTCGATGGTGCGCACATGCCGCGCCGACGATCGCCTGCTGACGTCCTGGCAGCGCGGCGTAGCGAGACCCCCAGTACGAGAGGAGCGCAGGAACGCGCGCGTGCGGAGGCGCGCGATGATCACCCGCGGCGACGTCGATCACACGAAGCGCGCCGGGCGCGATGGTCGCGCCCAAGTCTGTGCGGCGCTCGCGCGCCGGCAGCCTCCGGTAGATGGCTTCGTGCACCCGCGAGACGCTCGAGGCGCGATAGCGATCCTCTGGAGAGAGGTTGGCGAACGCGGGCTCGAGCTCGACCTCAGCGTCGATGTGCGCCACGGCGAGCCGCTGCTTGCGAGCGTTCTCCACGTCCGCGTCGAAGCGTTTCGCGAGCGCACGCTCGATGTCGGACGGACGCGTGTGCTGCCCCTCGATCTGGTTCGTGTAATAGCTGTTCATCGCCCGGAGCAGCGGGCGGAGCGCAGGCGCGAGCGCGCCAGCCGATGCGCCGAGCCCCAGGCTCTCCTCGACGAGGGTCGCCGCACGCTCCACGAGCGGCCCGGACGATCGCTCGTCGGGCAGCAGCGGCTCCATCGCGGAAGGTCCGACGGACACTTCGACGACGCTACCACACGCGTCCCGAGTGTCACAGACGCCCATCGAATCAGGTCAATCCGTCGGACGCCTGCCGACCGTGGACGGTTCGACGGACACTTCGACGGACACTTCCTCGAGTCCATCGCTCAGTGAATCGCGCGAGCAACGTTCGACGGACGCGCCGCGACGGCCGCCGCTCAGGCGTCGAGCTTGCTCTTCACGACGTCGAAGACCGCCTCGAAGTGCGTGAGCTTCGTGAGCTCGCTCTCGGGGATCGAGAGCTTGTAGGTGCGCTCGACCTCCGCGACGATCTCGATCGCCATCATCGAGTCGATGCCGAGATCCTTGAACGGCGTGGCGTCCGGGATCTCGTCGACCTCGCTGACCTCGCTGATGATCGCGCGGAGCTTCTCGCGCAGGTCCGCCGGGGCGGCCATCAGGGCACCCGCTTCTCGACGAGGTCGAGGAGCTGCTTGACGGTCTGGATGCCGACGAGCTGCTCGTCGGGGATCTGCACCTCGAGCTCACGCTCCATCGCGCCGACGAGCTCGAGCATGCCGAGCGAGTCGATGCCGAGCTCCGCGATCTTCTGATCCTCGGAGACGTGGCTGAAGTCCTTCTCCGCGATCTCGGTCGCCATCTTTCGGAAGAGGCCGATCAGGTCCTGACGCGTCATCTCAGTCGCTCCATCGTGCGGGGCGTCGTGCCCCGCGTCTTCGTGTCTCGCGCGTCGCGAACGCGACGCTCACTCACGGTTCTCAAGCTAGCGGATGCTCTTCGAGCTCCTTGGATTCCCACATCGTCTTGCTCTTGCGCCGCTGCGCCTTGCCGCTCGACGTCTTGGGCAGCGCGCCCACGGGGCAGATCGCGACGTACGCCGGCGTGAGGCCGAACGTCTCCGAGACCACGCGCGCGATGTCGGTGCGCAGCCTCGCCGCGTCACCCGAGTTGCCCTCGGCCGCGACGACGAGCTGCTCGAGGCCGTCCTTCATCACCGAGAACGCGACCACGTTTCCGCGGCGCACCCCCTCGATGTCACCGACCACCCACTCGATGTCCTGCGGGTAGTGGTTCGCGCCGTTGACGATGATCAGGTCCTTCACGCGGCCGCAGATGAAGACGTTGCCGTTGGCGCGGTAGCCGAGGTCGCCCGAGTAGAGCCAGCCGTCCTTGAACGACTCGGCCGTCGCCTCGGGGTTCTCGAAGTAGCCGTCGTTCACCGACGGACCCTTGCTGAGGATCTGACCGACGACGCGCTCGCCCACGGCGTTGCCGCTCTCGTCGACGATCGCGAGCTCGTGTCCGGGGAACGGCACGCCACACGACACGAGCTCGAGCGCATCTGCGGCATCGCTGACCACCGCGCGTCCCTTGCGCATCTCGGCCGCGTCGACCTTGTCGATCACCATCGGTGTGCCGCGCTGGTGGAACGTGATCGCGAGGCAGCTCTCGGCCATGCCGTAGCTGGGCATGAGGGCCTTCGCGTCGAAGCCGCACTTCGCGAACTTCGCGGCGAAGTCGGTCAGCGTGCGCGCGCGGATCGGCTCCGCGCCGCAGCCCGCGACGCGGAGGCTCGAGAGATCGAGCGCCGCGAGATCCTTCTCGGTCACGCGCTTCGTGAGCAGGTCGAACGCGAAGTTGGGCGCGTACGTGATCGTGCCGCGATACTTCGTGATGAGCTCGAGCCAGAGGCGCGGCATGCGCACGAACGTCGAGGTCTGGAAGAGCACCACGGGCAGATCGACGATCAGCGTGCCGAGCACGAAGCCGATCAGGCCCATGTCGTGGAACAGCGGAAGCCACGACACGCCGACGTCCTCGCGCGTGCGCGCGAGGCCGCTCGGGCCGAGGAACGCGGTGGTGTTCGCGACGAGGTTCGAGTGGCGGATCGCGACGCCCTTGGGGCGGTTGGTCGATCCGGAGGTGAACTGGAGAAAGCAGAGATCGTCCGGCGTGACGACGGGCGGGCTGAACGGCGGCGCATCGCCCGCGACGTCTCGATCGGCGCCCAGATCTCGATCGGCACAGAGCACGATCAGATCTTTGGTCGCCTCGCGCTCCTTGAGCTTCTGGACGACCTCGAGGTTCTTCGTGATGCAGACGATCACCTTCGAGCGCGCCGCGACCACGATGTGCTCGAGCGTGTCGACGTAGTGATCGCTCGCCTTGAACGTCGCGCCCGGAAAGATCGGCACGGGCACGAAGCCGCCCACCGAGCAGCCGAGGAACGTGAGCGCGAACTCGTGGTTCTCGGGGCAGACGAGCGCGACGGTGTCCCCCTTCACCAGGCCGTGCGCCGCGAGGAGGGCCGCGCGTCGATGTGCCTCGGCGCGAAGGGCCTCGTACGGGTAGAAGCGATCCTCTCGCTCCGTGGTGAGGAAGCGGAAACCACGCAGCGTTCCGTCGGCGTTCTTGGAGCCGGGAAGGCGGTCGAGCGCCTCGACGAGCGTGGTCGGATACCCGGTCATTTGGCGCGCGCGTTCGTACGGGTCGGGGACCGGGGTGTCAAGGCACGGAAGCCCCGGATTCCCTAGGATTTCGGCCACTCGGCCGGTCGGGGAGCTCGACGACGACGAGCGCGGGTCACTCGCTGATCTCGCTCATCTCGCCGCGCATCGGCGAACGAAGCCGCACGACTTGTTCTTCGCGCGACCAACCCGCCGCCTTCCGCTGGCCCAGGATGAGCGCGAGCTTGGCCATCGCGGCCTCCGACGTGAGGTCTCGGCCCGAGATCACGCCCGCCTCGGAGAGCGCACGCGCCACCTGGTAGTCGTCGCTCACGCTGCCGCGCGCGCACTGCGTGACGTTGAGGATCAAGACGTCGCGCGCGATGGCCTCGCGCAGCACCGCGAGCAGGTCGGCGCGCTCGGGGCCATTGCCGGAGCCGTAGGTCTCGAGCACCAGGCCTTCGATGGGTGGTCTCAGGAAGTTCGCGAGCACCTCGGCCGTGATGCCCGGGTAGATGCGCAGCGACGCGACGTGCGGCGAGAGCTCGGTGCGCACGTGGAACGGTCGCTCGTCCGGCCACAGCTGCACGGCCTCGTCGACCTCCACGTCGATGCCGACCGTGAGCAGCGGTGAGAGGTTCGGCGTGGCGAACGCATCGAGGCTCGAGGCGTCGAGCTTGCTCGCGCGGTTTCCGCGGAAGAGCTTGTGATGGAAGTAGAGCGTGACCTCGGGGATCGGATAGAGCGCCGCGAGACCGAGCGCACCGAGGAAATTCTCGAGGCCGTCGTTGCGCAGTCGCACGAGCGGGATCTGCGATCCCGTGAGCACGACGGGCTTGCGCAGGCCCTCGAGCATGAACGACAGCGCCGAGGCGGTGAACGCCATCGTGTCGGTGCCATGCAGCAGCACGAAGCCGTCGAAGTGATCGTGGTGCGCGCCGATGTCCTCCGCGAAGCGCACCCAGTGCGACAGATCGAGGTTCGCCGAGTCGAGCAGCGGGTCGTACTCGAGCACCTCGTAGCGAACGCGCGCGCCGGTCGAGAACGGCGGGGTCACGAACACGGGTCGACCGTCGTGCACCGTCTCTTCGAACGACGGATCGTGCAGCTGCGGCATCGTGCGGATCGTCTCGAGCAGCGCGCCGCGCGTGGGGGCGAAGCCGCGCGGACCGAGCCGCATGCCGATCGTGCCGCCCGTGTGGAGCACGAGCAGCGAGCGATCCGTCTCGAGAGGCGTGAAGGCCATCGACCGCAGCGTAGTCGAGCCAGCGTCGTCGAGCCGAAGCGCGATGCTCAGTGACGACCGTGCGCGGAGTGGTGGCCGTGCGGATAGGCCTGCGGGCCGTAGGGGTGCGCGCCGTGCGCGCCGTGCATGTGCGCAGGGTGGTGCGTGTGTGGATACGCCTGGGGGCCGTACGGCTGCGCGCCGTATGGCTGCGCGCCGTACGGCTGCGCGCCGTACGGCTGCGCGCCGTAGTAGGGACCGACGGACCCCGGCACCACCACGCGCGGGCGCGAATAGGCCGGACCCCCCGCGTACGGCGCGGCTCCGTAGGCCGAGGCCGGGGCGCCGTACACACCACCGGTCGGTCCGACGGGGCGCGTCCCAGCCGGTGCGCCAAGCACGACCGCGCCGCTCGGCCCAGGCGCGCACGTGCCGTAGCCGGGCGGCGACCCGACGACCGCGAGGTCGGGCTGGAGCTGACCCGCCGTGGTGCCTGCGGGCAGCGGGTAGTACCACCAGCGCGCGCTGCCACAGACCCAGAAGCCCACCGTCGCGCCTTGCTCGGTCCGCACCGTCACCACCTCACCCGGCGCGCCGGTCTGTCCGGACGGGGCGAGCGGGGCTGGCACGGCCTGCACTTGCGGAGCCTGCACTTGCGGAGCCTGCACTTGCGGAGCCTGCACTTGCGGCGGCACGACGGGCTCGCTCGGCGCCTGCGCGACGGGCGCTTCGATACGCGCGAACACCTGCGTGACGTACACGCCGCTCTCGTCACGCGCGACGGCGACGCCGACGTGCGTGAAGCGGGGATTGAGCATGTTCGCGAGGTGGGCATCGCTCGCCTCGAGCGCTTCCTGCGCCTCGAGCGCGCCAGTGTGCATCGCGACGTTCTCGGCGACCTCGCCAGTCGAGTGACCCACGGCGTGCACGCGATCGATGGGCGTGCCGGTGGTCGGCGAGACGTGCATCAGCTGATCGGCTGCGGCCATGTCGAGCGAGTGCGTGCGCGCAGCGCTGTCGAGCGCGGGGTCGCGAGCGAGCACGCCCGCGCCGGCCTGCTGGCGGATCTCGTTGATGCGATCGAGCACCGCAGACTCCCCGCCCGCATCGAACCCACGGTCCTGCGCTCCGACCGGAGCGGCGACGAGGGCGACGAGACACAGAGAGAGGGAAGCGACGAGGTGGCGCATGGGGCCTCCGAGGAGCAGCAAGACTCGGCTCGTCAGCAAGGCCCGAGCCACAGGTCGGATCATGCCAGAGACGCGGAGAACGCGAGATGCCCTGTTCAGCGAGGCGCCGATCGTGGACCTGGGTTCACGCTTGCCCCCGGCAACTCCGCGCCACACAAGCACGCGATGACCGCGCTCTGGACCGAGACCGCAGGCGTTCGCGCACAAGACGCCGACATCGTGATCGCCGTGGACGGCGACGACGCCCGCACGTGGCTGAACGGGCAGATCACGAACGACCTGAAGCGCCTCTCGCCAGATCACGGCGTGTACGGGCTGGTGCTCACGACCAAGGGCCGTGTGCTCGCGGACGTGCTCGGCTTCGAGCGCGGTGGGGGCGTGTTCTTCGCGACGAACCGCGGGGTCTGGCCGGCGCTCCGTGAGCAGCTCGAGAAGTACATCATCATGGAGGACGTCACGCTGCGCGAGACCAGCCTCCGCGTGATCACCGTGCTCGGCGCGCGCGCTGGGGAGATCGACCTCTCGACCGTGCTCGCGGGGATGGACGCCTCGATCGTGACGAGCGACCGGCTCGGCGCGGGGCGCGACGTGATCGTCGAGCAGGCCGTCTACGACGACGTGCACACGCTGCTGGTGGCCGCGGCCCAGGCCGTCGGCGGAAGCGCAGTGGACGACGCGGCGTGGGAGCTCGCGCGGATCTCGGCCGGCGTTCCGCGCTTCTCCGTGGACTTCGGAGAGAAGACGTATCCCCAAGAGGCGGGGCTGAAGGATCGCGCCGTCTCCTTCGAGAAGGGCTGCTACCTCGGACAAGAGGTGGTCTGCATGCTCGAGAACCGCGGCCAGCTCTCGCGCACCCTGGTCCGCGTGCGACTGTCGAGCGGAGCGCCCGCCGGCAGCGCGCTGCGTCGCGGCGAAGACAGCGTCGGCGAGCTGACCAGCGTCGCTGGTGAGCACGGCCTCGCCATGGTGAAGCGCGCCCACGCCGAGCCGGGCACCTCCCTCGACACCGACCACGGGTCAGCCCTGGTCGTCGGGGTGGTCTCCTGAGCGTTCGCGAGGAGTTCCCGAAAGCGCGGCCACAGGTGCATACTTGCGCCGACATGCGTCCTCTCTCGCGCTGCCTCGCATCGCTGGCCGTGGCCCTTCTCGTCGCCCTCGTCGGGGGACAGAGCGCGCGCGCACAGTCCGCTGCGGATCTCCAAGCCGCTGCACAGGCGTTCCAAGAAGGCCAGCGCGCGCAGATGCGCGGCGAGTTCGGTCAGGCCGCCGAGCTCTTCGACCTCGCGAACCACACGGCGCCGAGCGCGGCCGCGCTTCGCTCCGCCATCCGCATGCACACCTCCGCGGGTCATCACGCTGCGGCCGCGACGCGCGCAGCGCACGCGCTGGCCACGTACCCAGACGACGCGCCCACGGTCGAGCTCGCGAACCAAGTGATCGCGGGCTGCGGCACGCTGACGGGCCACCTCATCATCACGTGCGAGCCCGGCTGCGCGATCACGCTCGCGGGCCGCGTCGTCTCGACGAACGTCGTGCACTCCGACCTCTTCGTCGACCCCGGCGTGCACACGATCCGGGCGAGCTGGGGATCGAGCACCGTCGAGCGACAGGTCACCGCATCGGCCGGTAGCCAGGAGACGCTCAACTTCATCGAGGCCGATGCGCACACCTCCGCCGAGCCGGTCACCGAGCCCGTCACCGAGCCGGTCACCGAGCCCGTCACGGGACCCGTCACCGGCCCCGTCACCGGCGAGACGAACGACGGCGGCGGTGGGCTCTCACCGATCGTCTTCATCATCTCCGCGGGTCTCACGGTCGCCATGGCAGGCGCGGCGATCGGCGTGGGCGTCGACATGCTCGGCGCGCGTGACCGCTACGTCCTCATGCCGACGGAAGCCGGCTACCGCGACGGCGTGACGCGCGAGACGATCACCAACGCGCTGCTCGGTACCTCGATCGGCCTCGCGGTCACGACCGTCGTGCTCGCGGTCCTCACCGACTGGGATGGCGAGCCCGCGGCCGACACGGCGTCGGTGCTGCGTCACCTCCAGCTGGCAGCGTCGCCCGAGGGCGCGTCCGCCAAGCTCACGCTCACGTTCTGAGACAGACGTTTCCGAGACCGAGGAACCATGTCCAGCGACCCCGCGCACATCATCCCGCCCCTGCCCCCGCCCCCGGCGATGACGCCGCTGCCTCACCTGCCAGCGATCCCTCCCTCGTTGGCCGAGGTACCGGCGACCCCGCCCGAAGCACCGAGCACCGCGCCCACCGTCGCGCCGCACGCGCGCCGCATGCTCGATCGCTACGAGATCATCGCGGAGATCGCGAAGGGCGGCATGGGCACCGTCTACCTCGCGCGGCTCGAGGGCGCGGGCGGCTTCGAGCGCTTGATGGCGATCAAGCTGATGCACGAGCACCTCGCCGAGGAGGAGCAGTTCGTCACGATGCTCCTCGACGAGGCGCGCACCGCGGCGAGCATCCATCACCCGAACGCGGTGGGCATCGTCGACGTGTGCGCGAGCCCCGTCGGCTACTACCTCGTGATGAACTACGTGGATGGGTTCTCACTCTGGCAGGTGATGACCCATCCCGCGCTCGACGAGCGCGATCGCATCCGCCTCACCACGCGCCTCATCGCCGACTCGCTGCACGGTCTCCACGCCGCGCACACCGCCAAGAGCGCGAAGGGCGAGCGCCTCGGCATCGTACACCGCGACGTGTCGCCGCAGAACGTGATCGTCGGCACCGATGGCATGGGCCGCATCGTCGACTTCGGCATCGCGCTCGCGGCGTCGCGCGTGACCACCTCGCGCCCCGGTATGCTCAAGGGCAAGCCGAGCTACATGGCGCCCGAGCAGGCGCGCGGCGATGCGTGCGACGGACGCACCGACATCTTCGCGATGGGCATCGTGCTGTGGGAGTCGCTCATGAACGAGCGCCTCTTCTGGGCCGAGATGGACGTCGCGGTGCTGATGCAGGTGATGGACTGCAACATCGAGCGCCCCGACGCGCGACGCCCGAACATCCCGGCGGGACTGTCCGACGTGGTGATGAAGGCGCTCGCGCGAAATCCCGCGGACCGCTACGCGACCGCGCGTGACTTCGCCGTCGCGCTCGAGAAGGCCGCCGACGCGGCGGGTCTGCTCGCGACGACGCACGAGGTCGAAGAACGACTCGGTCGCTTGTTCGTCGACGAGGTCGCCGACAAGCAGCGCGCGATCGAAGGGCACCTCTCGGCCTCGAGCGGCAACCCGGTGCTCCTCCAGAAGGGTCAGCTCGGGACGATCCCGCGGCTCATCGCGCGCAAGCCCGTGACGCGCGATCTCGCGACGCGCGCGTCGGGCGTTCGCTCGAGGGGCAGCGGACCCGTCGCCACCCCGGACGTGGCGCTCGCGCAGACGTCGGCGGCCACGCCGATCGCGATTCAGAGCGTGGTGCCCGCGACGCCGGGCGCGTCGACGACGGGGCCGTCGGTCATCGTCGCCGAGCAGACCCAGCCCGCGCTCTCCGAGAGCAGAGGCGGCCAGAGCAGGGTCGGCTTGATCCTCGGCGTGATCGGCGTGCTGCTCGCGCTCGCGGCGCTCGGCATCTACCTCGCCGGCAGCGGAGGCGAGACGCCCGTCGCGAGCCCCGAGCCCACGACCGCGCCGGTCGCGGCGCCGACCGAGCCGGTGGTCGATCCAGTCGATCCGCTTCCGTCGGGAGTCCTCGCACCGCCGACGCTCCCCGAGCCGACGACCGCCGTGATCCCTCCGCAGACCACCGTCGAGCCCGTGGGTGAGCCGATCGTCGCGCCCATCGCCGAGCCGCTCCCGACGACGGCGCCGCCAGGGACGCGCGTCCCGCGCACGCGCGGCACCACGATGCAGACGGAGACGCCGACCACGCCGGTGGCGCCCGAGCCGACGACGACGATGCACGGTGGCAACCCGCAGCTCGAGTCGAACCCCTACCTCACGCACTGAACTCACTTGCACTCACGTTCGAGCACGCAGAAAGCCGAGCTCTCGATGTCGTCGCTTCCTTCGCGCAACCTCGTCGCGCTCACCGTCACCGGAGCCCTGAGCCTCGCGGGCGCGGGCCTCGCGGGCTGCATCAACACCTTCGATCCGATGCTCTACATGGGCAGCGGCGACGCAGGCCCACCGCCCCCCGACGCGTTCGTGGAGATCGACGCAGCCGAAGAGGAAGATCCGGACGCGTTCGTCGCGCCCGACGCCGCGTTGGACGCCAACGGCGTCGACGCGTTCTCGCCCGATGCCTTCGAGCCTGCCGACGCAGGCAGCGACGTGGGCCCGGTCGATGGCGGTCCGCCCGTGTTCACGCTCTCCGACTACTGCATGGGCACGGTGCCCGAGCTCGTGGTCAGCGGCGCGTCGCGCACCATCGCCATCGACACCACGACGCTGCGCGACGACGGCTCGATGGACATCGCGATGTGCCTCGGCGATGCGCCCGCCGGCCCCGATGGCTTCTTCCGCGTGACGGCGACCGCGGGAGAGCGCTGGCACTTCCACTACCGCCACGTGGGCGACGTCGACCCCGCGCTCTACATCGTCGACACCTGCGATCTGCGCACGTGCCGCGACAACCAGGTCATCGACCTCTGCAGCAACGCCGCGGACGAGCACCTGACCTTCCAGCCGACGGTCGGCGGCACGTACTTCATCGGCGTGGACGCCTACGCGCCCGAGGGTCTCACCGGCACGATGGAGGTCTACCGTCCCGTCTGCGGCAACGGCATGCGCGAGCACAGCGAGACGTGCGACATCGGCGACGTCGTGCCGGGCGACGGCTGCGACGAGCAGTGCCGTGACGAGATCACCGACACCGCGATCAACCGCGGCGAGCTCGAGGTGAACGACGATCGCTTCAGCGCGAACCACATCCTCTACACCGCGGGCTCGCGCATGCTCGTCACCGGCCGCATCGCGACGGCGTGCGAGACGGACTGGTACGTCGTCGACCTCGCGAGCACCGCCTCGATCTCCGCAGAGCTGCGCACGATGGCCGACGCCGCCTGCACCGGCAGCCTCGACATCCCCGACCCGTTCTCGATCGAGCTGATCGCGTCGGACGGCCTCACCCGCCTCGGCCTCGGCGCGTTCACCGCGGGCTGCCCTGCGATCGATCCGGTGCGCGACGCGTTCGCCCGCAACCTGCCCGCCGGCCGCTACTTCATCCGCCTCTTCGGCGGCGTCGAGACTGGGCGTCGCTTCGACTACGCGATGGGCCTCACGATCACGACGCCCTGAGCGTCTGTCACACGATCGAGCATTGAGCCGCGAGCGCGCGCTTGATATGAGCGCGCGCCCATGGCCAAGAACAAGCCCGAGACGACGACCGCGAAGAAGCAGCGCTTCACCGCGAAGACCGCCGACCGTCACACGCTCTACCAGCTGAGCGTCCAGGCGACCGACCACGAGGTCGAGCTCCTCTCGCGCATGTACCAGGACCACACGGGCAACCGCGCGCGATCGCTGCGTGAAGACTTCTGCGGGACCGGCCTCCTCTGCTGCGCGTGGGCCGCGAGCGACGAGGCGCGCACGGCGACCGGGCTCGACATCGACGGGCCGACGCTCGCGTGGGGTCACGCGCACAACGTCTCTCGCCTCGACGCCGCCACGCGCAAGCGCGTGATGCTGCTCGATCAGAACGTGCTCGTGCCCACGCCCCGCCGCGGCAAGACCGGCGGTCACGACATCGTCTGCGCGTTCAACTACAGCTACCAGACGTTCAAGACGCGCGAGCTCCTGCTCGAGTACTTCCGCGCCGTGCACCGCTCGCTCTCGGACGACGGCATCTTCGTGCTCGATCTGCTCGGCGGCTGGGAGTCACGTCAGGTCGTGAAGGAGCCGCGCGCCATCCCGTCGAGCCGTGACGCCGACGGCCAGAAGCGCGAGGGCTTCACCTACGTGTGGCACCAGGCGGGCTTCGATCCGATCTCGCACCACTTCCTCGCGCACATCCACTTCCACTTCAAGGACGGCACGAAGCTCAAGAAGGCGTTCACGTACGACTGGCGCCTCTGGTCGATCCCCGAGGTGAAGGAGCTACTCACCGAAGCCGGCTTCGTCGGTCTCGACACCTACTGGGAGGGCGACGACGGCGAGGGCGGCGGCAACGGCGAGTTCACGCGCGTCGAGACGATCCACGACGATCCGGGCTGGAACACGTACATCGTCGCGAAGCGTCAGCCTGCGACCGCAGGCTCGGCCGACGCCGAGCGCACGCGCGGCTGAGCGTCACTCGCCGCAGCGAAAGCGCTCGACGCCCGCGTCGGTGATCACCAGCAGTCCGTCGGCGAGGAAGCGGACGAGCATCGCGTTGGGGCCACGCGAGCCGTCGTCGTGCATCACCTCGGGCGCCGCAGACGCGAGCGCGACCGCGGCGCCGCCGTCGCGCGGCACGACGACCACGTGACCTTCGGCGTCGAGCTGCGCGAGCCAGCTGCCGCGCGGCGAGGTCGCGATCGGCGAGCGCAGCGTCGGCAGGTACGTGTCGGGGTTCGCCACGACGAGCGTCGTCGAGCGCGGCGCGCCGATCTCCTCGAGGCTCCTCGCGTCGATCTCGCGGATCGCGCCGTCGCGCGTCGTCGCGAAGATCGTCGCGCCGTCCGACGTGAGCGTCACGTCGACGAGCGCGAGCTCGGGCGCGCCGATGGTCGCGCGTCCGTGCACCACCGACGGCTCGCCGAGCGAGAGGTTGGTGATCACGCGGGCACCGGTCGCGAGGTCGACGCGCACGAGACGCGCGGCGTGGCCCTCGTCCACGTCGTAGCCGACGAACGCCACGTCGTGCGCGGCGTCGACGAGGAACCACGGCGCGGTACCCCAGAACTGGGGAAGGCCCACCACGTCGTCGGTGAGCTCGAACCGTTGCTCGTCGCTCGGGTCGGACACGCGCGTTCGACGCACGAACACGCGCTCGGTGGCCTCGGGCGTGCTCCTGCCGTGCTCGAGCAGCGTCACGCGATCGTGGGTCTGACCGACGCGCGCGATCACCTGCGTGTAGCCGCCGCCCTCGCGCGACATGACCCACGGGATGCTGGCGAGCGGGGCGTCTTCACCGATCGCGAAGACGTCCGTCGCGCCCGCGAGGTCCACGGCGCCCGACGCATCGGCGCGCATGCGCGGCATGGCGATGCGAACGCCCGCGACGTCGACGAGATCGAGGCGCGACGCGCGTGCCTCGGCGCGCTCGCCGTCCGCGAGGCGCAGCGTGGCGGCGCGGAAGTCGTCGGCCACGAGCACGTGGCTCGCGTCGGCATCGACGAGCAGCTCGCCCTGCCCGAAGAAACCGCCCTCGCTCCACCACGCGGAGCGCAGATCTTCCGGCGCGCACGCGAGGTCGCCCGAGACGAACGAGGGATGCGCGCTCGCGCAACCGAGGAGCGTGCTGCCCAAGCCAGCGAGCGCGGTGAGAGCGAGTCGATGCGTGCGGTTCGAGCGGTTCGTCATGGTGCCTCCGACGTTTCGAGAATGACGGACCCGAGCCATCGACGGAAATCGTGGGGAGCGATGCGGCCCATCGTGCATCTCGATGGGTCTCGGAGCGCCCGCGGCGCGGACAGCGCAGTGAATGGCCATTCAGAAACTCGTTGACCCCATGCGCGCGCGCTCCCTACCTTCGCGGCATGCGAGAGGACCCGAGGTCAGTGGCCACACGCGAGAGCCCCGTCGACCCCGCGGAGCGCTACCCGACGATCGTCTCTCGCGTCGACGTGCGTGACGCGGCGTTCGGCGAGAACCGCGACGCGAACTTGAAGGTGATCGCGAAGCTCGATGCCGCGCTCGCCAAGGGCCGCGCGGGCGGTGGCCCCAAGTACAACGAGCGTCACGTCGAGGCCGGCAAGCTGCTCCCGCGCGAGCGCGTGGAGCGCCTGCTCGATGAAGGCAGCCACTTCCTCGAGCTCGCCGCGCTCGCGGGCCACGAGGTGAGCGGACACGCGACAGGCGCGAGCGTCGTCGGCGGCATCGGCCTCGTGTCGGGCGTGGAGTGCGTGATCACCGCGAGCGAGGCGACCGTGAAGGGCGGCGCGATGAGCGAGCTCAGCGTCGTGAAGAGCGGACGCCTCTCGGACATCGCGGAAGCGAACGGCCTGCCGAGCGTGTCGCTCATCGAGAGCGCGGGCGCGGATCTGCCGAACCAGTCGAAGATCTTCGTGCCCGGCGGACGCGGCTTCCGCGATCTGACGCGACGCTCCGAGGCGCGCACGCCCACCGTCTGCCTCGTGTTCGGCAGCTCGACCGCGGGCGGCGCCTACATCCCCGGGATGAGCGACTACGTCGTCATGGTGAAGAAGCAGGCACAGGTCTACTTGGGTGGCCCGCCGCTCGTGAAGATGGCGACGGGCGAAGAGACCACGCACGAAGAGCTCGGCGGCGCGGAGATGCACTCGCGCATCTCGGGCGCGTCGGACTACCTCGCGGAGAACGAGCTCGACGCGATCCGACTCGGTCGCGAGATCGTCGGTCACCTCAACTGGAAGAAGCAGGGGCCGCCGCCGCGGCCGCGCGTGGAAGAGCCGAAGTACTCGGGCGAGGATCTGCTCGGCATCGCGTCGGCCGACGTGCGCATCCCGTTCGACGCGCGCGAGGTGATCGCGCGCATCGTCGACGGCTCGCGCTTCTCCGAGTTCAAGCCGCTCTACGGCCCCGAGCTCGTGTGCGGGTGGGCGCACATCCACGGCTACCCCGTGGGCATCCTCGCGAACAACGGCATCTTGTTCACCGCGTGCGGCAACAAGGGCGCGCAGTTCATCCAGCTCTGCAACCAGAGCAACATCCCGATCGTCTTCCTCCAGAACATCGTCGGCTTCATGGTCGGCCGGAAGTACGAGGAGGAAGGGATCATCAAGGCGGGCGCCAAGATGATCAACGCGGTGTCGAACAGCACCGTGCCCGCGATCACCATCATGATCGGCGCGAGCTACGGCGCGGGAAACTACGCGATGAGCGGACGCGCGTACGCGCCGCGCTTCGTCTTCACGTGGCCCAACCACCGCATCGCGGTGATGGGCGGCAAGCAGCTCGCGGGCGTGCTCGACATCATCCAGCGCGAGGCCGCTGCGAAGAAGGGCGAGGCCGTGGACGAGACGAAGCTCGGCGTGATGAAACAGATGGTCGAAGGCCAGGTCGAGATGGAGAGCGACCCGTTCTTCGCGAGCGCGCGCGTGTGGGACGACGGCATCATCGATCCGCGCGACACGCGCAGCGTCCTCGGCATCACGCTCTCGGTCTCCCACACCCTCCCCGTCGAAGGCACGACCCGCTGGGGCGTGTTCAGGCACTGATTTCC
>CAZCVE010000092.1:0-30348 GCA_964502175.1 uncultured Sandaracinaceae bacterium | reverse complement strand
CCTCCCGCTCCGGCCGCCGAAGCGGCCGCTGCGCGCGGGGCCCCAGCCCCGCTTGCCAAGCTCATCGCGCTTCGCGGGCCTTGCGTTGAGTGGGTGCGGGTGACTATGTCTCCCGCACCATGAGCGAGACTCGGAACGTCATCATCATCGGCTCGGGCCCCGCGGGCCTGACCGCCGCCATCTACGCCGCGCGCGCCAACCTCAAGCCGCTCTGCATCGAGGGCTTCCAGGCCGGCGGCATCCCCGGTGGTCAGCTGATGATCACGACGACCGTCGAGAACTATCCGGGCTTCCCGGAGGGGATCACGGGGCCCGATCTCATGGCGAAGTGGCGCGAGCAGGCGCAGCGCTTCGGCACCGACTTCATCACGGCCGACGTCGATCAGGTCGACTTCAGCAAGCGCCCGTTCACCGTGCGCGCCGACGACGAGACGCACACCGCGCACGCGATCATCATCGCGACGGGCGCGAAGGCGAAGTGGCTCGGCCTCGAGTCCGAGCACGAGCTCGAGAACCACGGCGTCTCGGCGTGCGCCACGTGCGATGGCTTCTTCTTCAAGAACCAAGACGTCGCGGTCGTGGGCGGCGGTGACACCGCCATGGAAGAGGCGCTCTACCTCGCGGGCCTCTGCAGCAAGGTCACGCTGCTCCACCGCCGCAAGGACTTCCGCGCGTCGAAGATCATGGTCGACCGCGTGATGAAGCACCCGAAGATCGAGGTCGTCACCGACACGGTCGTCACCGAGGTGAAGGACGTCGCGCAGAAGAAGGTCACCGGCCTCCAGGTGAAGAACCTCGTCAACGGCGAGGAGCGCGAGCTCAAGGTCACCGGCCTCTTCGTCGCGATCGGCCACGTGCCGAACACGCAGCTCTTCCAGGGCGTGCTCGACATGGACGAGAACGGCTACCTGAAGACGCAGGCGGGCACGACCAAGACGAAGATCGAAGGCGTGTGGGCGTGCGGCGACGTGCAGGATCACGTCTACCGCCAGGCCGTCACGGCCGCGGGCACGGGCTGCATGGCGGCGATCGAGGCCGAGCGCTGGCTCGGCGCGCAGGGCCTTCATTGACTGTCCGGAGGGTCCGAGCGGACCCTCCCGTGGAGCAGCGGCTCGCCTGGCTCGCCGCCTGCCAACGACCGCGCGGGCACGCCTCGCCCGGCTCATGCCTCGCGTCGGAGCGAGTGGACCATGTCGGTGGACCACTTCGAGGTCCGCCGTCATGATCGGCCGATGGACCAGATGCCGATCTCGAAGTTCAAGGCGACGTGCCTCGCCGCGCTCGAGCGCGTCCGGAAGACGGGTCGGCCATTGCGCGTGACCCGGTTCGGCAAGCCCGTCGCCGACATCGTGCCGCCGGCACCGCCGCCGAAGAAGAAGGACTGGATGGGGGCGATGGCAGGCACGGCGACGATCGTGGGCGACATCGTGGGGCCCACGACCGACCCGGAAGAGTGGGACGCGCTGCGTTGAGGCTGCTCCTCGACACGCATGTCTGGGTCTGGACGCAGCTGGACCCGTCGCGGCTGTCGCGTCGATGCCGGTCCGTCTTGCAGAAGAGCGACGACATCCACCTCTCGCCCGTCTCGCTCTGGGAGCTGCTGCTCCTCGTCGAGAAGGGGCGCGTGCGAGTCGGAACGCCAGCGAGCGAGTGGATTCGTCGCGCGCTCGAGGCGGCGCCGATGAAGGACGCGCCGTTCACGCGTGAGGTGGCCATCGCGTCGCGCTCCGTCGTCGTGGCGCACGGCGATCCTGCCGACCGATTCCTCGCGGCGACGGCTGAAGTACACGACCTCGTGCTCGTGACGGCGGATGAGAACCTCTTGGCTGGCAAGGGCTTCCGGACGCTGAAGGCCGACTGATGCGACGTGTGCTCGTCACGGGGTTCGAGCCGTTCGGCGGGGAGCAGATCAATCCCTCGTGGCTCGCGGCGTCACGCCTCGAGGGTGAGGTGATCGCGGGCGCGACCGTGAGCGCGCGCGAGCTGCCCTGCGTGTTCGGCGACGCGATCGAGGTGCTGCTCCGCGAGATCGACGCGATCGAGCCGGTGCTCGTGATCTGCACCGGTCAGGCCGGCGGCCGCGAGGGCATCTCGCTCGAGCGGGTCGCGATCAACGTCGACGACGCGCGCATCGCCGACAACGCAGGCAAGCAACCGATCGACGAGCCGATCGTGCTCGGCGCGCCGGCCGCGTACTTCTCGAGCCTGCCCATCAAGGCGATCGTGCACGCCCTCCACCGCGATCGCGTGCGCGCCGAGGTCTCGCAGACGGCCGGCACGTTCGTGTGCAACCACGTCTTCTTCGGCCTCATGCACGCGCTCGCGCAGCGGCCCGACGTGCGCGCGGGCTTCGCGCACGTTCCCTACACCACCGAGCAAGCGCATCGCCTCGCGCAGAGCGGCTTCACGCCGCCGTCGATGTCGGTCGACGAGATCACGCGCGCGCTCCGCATCCTCGTGCGCGTCGCGCTCGAAGAGACGACCGACGCCAAGCACGCCCTCGGCGCGACGCACTGACTGCGGCCCAGCCTTCCGTGCGGGCGGAACCGTTGGCTCGCTGCATCGTCGCGCGGAGCAGCGAGCGGGTCGCTACGAGCACCTCCCCGCGGACCTGCCGGACCCTCCGCGTGTGCCTCGTTTCGAGCAGGAAGCTGGCGATGCTCGAGCGAGCAGACGTCGCAGCTCACGAGCACAGGTCGGCGTCGATCGGGAGCGACGATTCCGCGAAGCGTCCGGCAGGATCGAGGGGAGAACCTCGCGCCGCGATCGGCTGAACCACGCGGCGCCCTCGCAGGAACCAAGAGCGTTGGCTCGCTGCATCGTCACTCGGAGCAGTGAGCGGGTCGCTACGAGCACCTCCCCGCGGACCTGCCGGACCCTCCGCGTGTGCCTCGTTTCGAGCAGGAAGCTGGCGATGCTCGAGCGAGCAGACGTCGCAGCTCACGAGCACAGGTCGGCGTCGATCGGGAGCGACGATTCCGCGAAGCGTCCGGCAGGATCGAGGGGAGAACCTCGCGCCGCGATCGGCTGAACCACGCGGCGACCTAGCGAGGACCAAGAGCGTTGGCTCGCTACGTCGTCACGCGGAGCAGTGAGGACGATGCGTCACGCCATGCGGGCGGGGCAGCCTGCGCGGTCGAGCACGGCGTCCATCGCGACCTCCGCGGGCAGCGGGCTCGCGAGGTCGTTCGCGATCGCCCAGCGGATCGCGGGCATCGCCGCCACGCTCACGCGCCCCATGCGCAGGTGATCGATCTTCACCTCGCCCGATCCGATCGCGGCGCGCACGCGGAGGTAGCCGGCCAGGTAGCCCGAGTCGCGCGCGACGCCGCCGCCGCGGTAGGCGCGCTCGGCCGTCGTGATCGCCATGCGCGGAGAGAGCCCTACGTCGCGCGCGAGCTCACGCGCGGTCTCGCCGAAGCTCGCCCCTTGGTGCATGCGATCGGACGCGACCACCCGGGCCGCGAGCACACGGAGGCGCGCGCCGTCGAGCGCACCGGCCTCGTGCTCGAGGGCGATCGCGAGACCCTCTTGATCGGCGAACGCTCCCGCCGTGCCGACCTCGAAGATCGCCAGCGTCTCTCGGCTTCCGCGGTGCGCTGCGATCGCGTGACCGAGCACCTCGTGCGCGACGAGCCGACGCGCCTCGATCGCGCCGAAGCTCCGCTCTTGCACGTAGATCGTGCGATCCCCGGCGGCCGCGCCCGCGCTCAGGCGGGCGTCGACGCGCACCGTGAGCTCGAGGCCGACGTCGCGCGCGGCGCGCTCCATCATGAGGACGAGCTCGCGCGAGCCCACGACGAGCGGGTCGTCGTTCTGCACGACCTCTCCGAGGATCGCGCGCGCCCGGTCACGGAGCGACTCGCCCTCCACGACGTCGGCGCCCGTGCCGAAGCGCCGCGCGGCGATCGGACGAATGCGGCGCGAGTCGCCGAGCGCATCGAGGATCGCGACGTCGAGCTCGAGCTCGTCGAGCCGCGCGCCGTAGAGCGCGACGATCTCGGCGGGGAACACGTTCGGCAGCGCGCGCCGCAGCTGATCGAGCACCGCGACCAGACCTCGCACATCGGGTCGATCGAGGGGATCCCAGCGCGGCACGGGAACGCGCCCCGCGGTCAGCTCGTCGGTGAGACGCGCTCGCTCGGCGACAGCGTTGCGAGGATGCAGCGCGGGCAGCACACGCGCGCGCCTCGCGAGCTCGACGAGCGCGCGATCGAGCTGTCGTGAGATCTCACTCCGCGCCTCGAGCACCCCGAGAGATAGCGCCTCGGGACGAATCGTCCTCTGCCTCGCGCACACCGAGCCCTCGTGTCGTGTCGCGTTGGCACTCGATCACGAGAGCTCACGAGAACGAGCGCGTTTGCGCGCCCATCGTCGCGGGCACGCGCGCTGCTGTGCGAGCGGCATGCACCACGCTCGCGTCTCCGTCCTGGTCCTGTCCCTCGCGGTCTTCTTCGATCCCACGCTCGTGCACGCCGACGCGCCTTCGCTCTCGGGCGCGGCGTCGGAAGCACGAGGGCTCGCAGCGCCGTTCTCCGAAGCCCCCCACGCGGAAACCCCGCACGCGGAAAGCGAAGAGCCCGCGCCTCCGGCCGATCGTCAGGTGTTCGACGGCGCGACGGGCCTCGAGCTCTCGCTCGGCCTCGGCAGCGCGAGCGCGCTCTCCGTCGGCGTCGTGATCGCGCCCGAGCTCGCGATCGACCTCGTACTCGAGGGCTTCCTCGCGCAGCTCGACGGCGTGACCCTCGGCGTCGCGACCGTCGGCGTCGCGTTCCAGGTCAGCTTCACGCGGCCCCACGTGGGCGACGTGATCCCGATCGCAGAGCTGCTCCTCGGCGCCTCGGTGCCAGCGATCGTGCCCGCGGGCTGGCAGGCCCGCCCGCGCGCGTTCGGCTCGCTCGGCGTGGGCGTCGGCTACGTGCTCGATCGCGGCCTCGCGCTGCGCGCGAGCGTCGGCCCCACCCTCGCCTTCGACGACCTCGTGCTCGTCGTGGGCGTCACCGGCCACCTCGCCGTCGTCGCCCGCGTGTGACGTTCACGGCCCCCAGCGCATCGCCGCGATCGCGTCGGTCAGCTCGCTCATGTGCTCGGCCGTCGTGTCCCCGTACACCACCGCGCAGACGCGCGCGCCGACGCCATGAACGATCTCCACACGGCAGCAGCTCCACTCGGATCCGAGCTCGGTCGTGTACCGCTCGTGGATCCAGCGCCGCCCGCCGTCCTCCACGACTTCGCGATTCTCGCCGATGGCCCCATCGTTCGTGAGCCGATTCAGGCCCTCCGCTCCGCTCGGAACACCCATGCGGAGCCGCACGAAGATCGTTCCACGGCGCTCGAACGCCTCGTCCGAGGATCGTCGGTAGAGGACGAGCGCGATCGCGCCGAGACCGAGCGCGAACGCTGCGTGACCGAGCGCCGAGAGCACGCCGTGCTCGGCGTACGAGACGATCACGTCGACGAGCTCGAGCGCCGCGTCGATGAAGAGCACCGCGACGCCGAAGGGAAGGCGCAGGTACACCGCGACGACGGCGACGATCGATCCGAGGAGCACCGCCGGGCCGGGCGCCGGACCCGCGAGATCGAGGAGGATGCCGAGCACGAGGAAGGCCATCGCCGCGACGCGTGCGCGCGCTCGCCACACCGGCTCCTCGACCTCGCTTCCCACCTCCGACATGCGCGCATTCTGCCAGAGCGCGCGGCACGTTCGGGCGTCGCGCGATCGGGGCGCGGTGATACCCTCGGGTCGTCACGCCGTCGTGGCCATCACCCGAGGACAACCGCGCATGTCGATCCGTGAAGACAGCCTCGTCAGCCGCATCGCGTCGCTCCAGGACCTCACGCAGTACCGCGACCTCTCGTGGGAAGGCAGCTTCGAGGAGTACCTGCGCGTGGTGCGCGAGCGACCTCAGGTCACGCGCAACGCCTTCCAGCGGCTCTACGACATGATCGTGAGCTACGGCGAAGAAGAGTACGTCGACAACAAGAAGCGCCTCGTTCGACATCCCTTCTTCCAGGACCCGATCGACGGCGGCAAGGACGCGATCTTCGGCCTCGACATCCCGCTGATGCGGCTCGTGTCGACGCTGCAGGCAGCAGCGCTCGGCTACGGCCCCGAGAAGCGCATCATCTTGCTCCACGGCCCCGTCGGCTCGAGCAAGAGCACGATCGCGCGCCTCTTGAAGAAGGGCATCGAGCGCTACTCGCGCAGCGCCGAGGGCGCGCTCTACACCTACAAGTGGGTGAACCTCAAGGAGACGGGCCTCGCCAGCGATCAGGACGAGATGCCGTGTCCGATGAACGAGGAGCCGCTCAAGCTCATCCCCGAGGAGTGGCGCGACAAGGCCATCAAGGACCTCGGGCTCGGCAACGATCGGTTCCGCGTGGTGGTGCCCGGCACGCTGAACCCGGCGAGCCGCTTCATCTTCAAGGCGCTGATGGATCGCTACGGCGGCGACTGGGCGCAGCTGATCCAGAAGCACATCCGCGTGCGTCGCTTGATCCTCTCGGAGAAGGACCGCATCGGCATCGGCACCTTCCAGCCGAAGGACGAGAAGAACCAGGACTCGACCGAGCTCACGGGCGACATCAACTATCGAAAGATCGCCGAGTACGGATCGGACTCCGACCCTCGCGCCTTCAACTTCGATGGTGAGTTCAACGTCGCGAACCGCGGCATCATCGAGTTCGTCGAGATCCTCAAGCTCGACGTCGCGTTCCTCTACGACCTCCTCGGCGCGACCCAAGAGCGGAAGATCAAGCCGAAGAAGTTCGCGCAGACGGACATCGACGAGGTGATCATCGGCCACACGAACGAGGCCGAGTACAAGAAGCTGCTCGACAACGAGTTCATGGAAGCGCTCCGGGATCGCACGATCAAGATCGACATCCCGTACATCACCAAGTTCGGTGAGGAGAAGCGCATCTACGCCAAGGAGTTCGGCGAGGGACGCCTCCGCGGCAAGCACGTGGCGCCGCACACGCTCGAC
The DNA here is from genome assembly GCA_964502175.1 of uncultured Sandaracinaceae bacterium. Lineage (GTDB taxonomy): Bacteria > Myxococcota_A > Polyangia > Polyangiales > Sandaracinaceae > JAFLCL01. The sequence continues at coordinate 23,362 of CAZCVE010000092.1, read as the reverse complement.
GTCGCCGCGATGTGGGCAGTGCTCACGCGCCTCGAGGAGCCGAAGAAGCACCAGCTCAACGTGCTCCAGAAGATGAAGCTCTACGACGGCAAGACGCTGCCCGGCTTCACGCAGGACAACGTCAAAGAGCTCCGCAAAGAAGCGCACCGCGAGGGCCTCGACGGCATCTCGCCCCGGTACATCCAGGACAAGATCTCGAACGCGCTCGTGAAGGACGGAGTCGAGGGCTACATCAACCCGTTCATGGTGCTGAACGAGCTCGAGAAGGGCCTCGCGCATCACTCCTTGATCTCCGATGGAGACGTCAAGAAGCGGTACATGGAGCTCATCGGTGTCGTGAAGACCGAGTACGAAGAGATGGTGAAGAACGAGGTCCAGCGCGCGATCTCGGCGGACGAAGAGGCCATCAGTCGACTCGCGGCCAACTACATCGACAACGTCCGCGCCTACACGCTCAAGGAGAAGGTCAAGAACCGCTACACCGGCAAGGACGAAGAGCCGGACGAGCGCTTGATGCGGTCGATCGAAGAGAAGATCGACATCCCCGAGAGCCGCAAGGACGACTTCCGCCGCGAGATCATGAACTACATCGGCGCGCTCGCGATCGAGGGGAAGAAGTTCACCTACGACACGAACGACCGCCTGCGCCGCGCGCTCGAGATGAAGCTCTTCGAGGACCAGAAGGACTCGATCAAGCTCTCGAGCTTCGTGTCCAACGTCATCGACAAAGAGACGCAGGACAAGATCGACGTCATCAAGGATCGCCTCATCAAGTACTACGGGTACAACGAGGCGAGCGCGAAGGACGTGCTCAGCTACGTCGCGAGCATCTTCGCCCGCGGCGACGTGCGGAAGTGAGGTAGGTCGCGTTGTTCGAGAGCGTCGCCATCGAGAACTTTCGAGGCATCGAGAAGCTCGAGGTGCCGCTCTCGCCACTCACCGTCCTGGTGGGACCGAACGGCGTCGGGAAGAGCAGCGTCCTCGACGCGATCTCTCTCGGAGGGCGCTTGCTCGGGGAGAGCGTCGAGACGCTCGTGCGAGGTCGGCGACAGGGCCTGGCTGATCCGGCGCTCTGGGTCGTCCGGTATGGACAGACGCAGAGCACCGTGAGGTTGACCTCGAAGGGTGCGTCGATCGCGATCGTCATCCGCTCGCACAACCACGTCGTTCATGCGAAACGCCAAGGGGCATCGGGCGAGTGGGATGCGGCCTCCGAGATGGGATTCGGGTCCGGACACAGCATCGGGCAGTCGTCCGGAGCACCCGGCCCCATCCCGGTGCAGTTCGTCGATTCCGCTCGTCCCTACGACCCTCGCGAGATGTCGGCGAGGTTCACGGACATCCAGCGGCGAGGACTCAAGACTCAGCTCGAGGCGTTCTTGCGCATCCTCGATCCCCGCGTGCGGTCCATCGTGATGGACGCGACGACGGAAGGGACTGCAGAGCCCGCCGTGGACCTCGATGGCGTTGGCAGCCGGCCGCTCGCGCTGGCCGGCGACGGCGTCCGCTTCATGACTCAGCTCGTCGTCGGTTTGATGCAGTCGCCCCAAGGCACGACTCTCCTCGAGGAACCCGAGACCCACCTGCACCCCGCAGGCGTCGGGGCCCTCACCGACGCGATCCTCCAACAAGTTGTGCAGGAGGGTCAGGTCGTCCTGACGACGCACAGCGCGGAGTTGGTCGACCAGTTGTTCGATGCCCTGGCGGCGAGTGAGAAGCCGACGAAGTGGATGACGGTCATCCGTCTGCGTCGCGAGGATCAGCACATCGTGCCCATCTCCATCCGTGGAGACGAGATTCGTTTTCGGCGAGAAGAGATGCACGAGGACCTGCGGTGACGGTCGCGATTCACGTGGAGGGGTACGACGATCGCGCCTTCGTTGCAGGACTCCTGCAGAACCTCGGATGGGTCTCGGTGATCGAGCCGGCCGAACGCGAGGTCTACAGGCGCGCGGCGGGTGTCGCGCCGAAGCGTGAGCCAGCCGTCTGGTACTTCGTGCGCGACGAGCGAGCCGTCTCGCTCCATCCAGGAAAGCCCGGAGAAGGGAACAAAGACCGCGTCTGGGAGCGAGCGCTGACCCTTCCACTCGACCATCGTCAGAGGGTCGCTGTTGCCTGTGTCGACTGCGACGTGCCCTCTTCGGAGGGCGATCCAACGTCGGGCGAGCGGCAACGGTTGAACGATCGAAAGCCCACGCACGCGGTCGCTCTCGTCGCTTGGTATTGGCGTCCTGGGATCAATCGTGCGGGCGTGCCCACCATGCAGACACTGGAACGCCTGGTGCTCGGCGTACTGAGCGAGCTCGACGGGTCCAGGGGTTATGGCGACATCGTCGCGCGGTTTCTGGAGGAGCAACCTCGCGCGCTGAAAGTGACGGAGAAGCATTTCGCGTGGGCCACCATGGCGAAGTGGTACGGCGAGCACGGCTGTGGCGACTTCTACCAAGCGCTCTGGCGAGAACGGGCATTCGCCGAGGCCATGCTCCGCGCAATGGATGAGCACAGAATCCTGCTCGAGCTCCGCGCCGCGCTGTCCGCCTGACGTCGCCGTCAGTGGCCGTCGCGCGCCGTCAGCGCTTCGTGCAGCTGACCCATCATCGTCTGCCAGACGCTCATGTCGCAGACGATGAGGTTCGAGACCTCGAAGGGTCCTCCCAGCGCGGGCGGTGCGGTCCAAGCCACGCACTCGTCTTTGCCGGGCACGAGCCCGTGGCCCCGAGCGATGACCCACCAACCCGCCGCGAACGTCTCGTCGAGCCATCGCTCGTCGCGCTTCGACGCGTTGTACTCGTTGGCGTTCGCCGCGACGCGGAAGAGGTCGCCATCCAGCATCGACAGCGCGTAGAGCGAGCCGTCAGGCGCGCCGAACACCCAGTCACCCATCACGCTCACGAAGAGCGGCGTGAACGAGGGTGGGATCCGCCACTGCCAGGCCCAGAGAAGCGCCTTGGTGTCGTACTCGGTCGCCGCGATCATGAACGCCCGCTCTGCCACGCGCGCGAGCATACGAGGCTGCGCCAGCTCGTGGGCGAATGGCGATCCGCGGCGAGTCGATCGAGATCGCGCTACCGGGCGCGCGCCTCCACAGCATCTACGCGCGCGAAGTCGGGCGCGTCACGCGTGCTTGCGTCGACGCTGTGTGGCTTCTTCGTAGGCGGCGCGCACGGCGCGGAAGGCCTCGTCGGTGCCGCCGCGATCGGGGTGCGTCTCGAGGGCGCGGAGGCGGTAGGCGCGACGGATCTCGATCTCCGTCGCGCTCGAGGTCACGCCGAGCGTGTCCCAGATCGACGTCGGCTGCGGAGCCTTGGCGCGAGGCGCGGGGCGCTCGCCGTTCGCGCGTCGCCGCTGACCGTCGTTGAACGCGGGCTGACCACGCAGCGTGCGCAGGAACGCGTGCGCCCACTCGCTGTCGATCTCCGCGAGCGCGCGGCCCGTGGCGCGCTCGGCGTCGGCGCGCGCCGCGAACCAGTCGCTCGCGCCGCCGCCCGTCGCGTCGGGCTTCTGGAAGGGAGCGAACGTCGGCGTCGCGCTCCACCACGCGGCCCAGAAGAAGCGCCCGCGCTGCGTCCTCGCGATCGAGACGACTGCACGCTCGAGGTTGTCGCCGCTCTCGGACATGGCGCCGGCACTCTACGCGAGACGTCGCGGCGAAGCGTCTCGGCACCGCGGAATGCAGAGGGTCAGGTGCGCGTCCAAGCCCGCGCGAGGAGGACCCGTGCTCGTCATCAAGCCGCCGTCGTTTCGGGAGAGTGAGCGCATCGTCTGGCAGGCGCAGGCGGGCGAGTCCCTCTGGAAGATGGACGTCACCGGCTGGTTCGTCGCGTCGTTCCTCGTGGTGGGGGCGATCGGGCTCGGGTACCAGCTGTCGATGGCGCCCAGACCTTGGGCGGTGCTGGCCTTCTTCTCGCCGCTCGTGATCTTCCTCGGCGCGGGGCTCCTCGTGTGGGTGCGGCCGCGCCTCGGTCCGGTCTACTTCCTCACGAACGAGCGGCTCGTGGTGTGGGATCTGATGCGGCAGCGGCACGTCTCCCACACGCTCTCCGAGATCGAGCACGTCGGCCGACACCACCGGCGCGTGCGCGTGGGGCGAGGCCTCCTCGCGCGCACCGAGACGCGCGTCACATCGGAGATCGACGTCGTCTCGAGCGGCATGAAGACGACGTTCGGTCCGCTCGTCCATTCCGACGACTTCCTCGCGTCGTTCGACGGCGTGATGCGCGATCGACGCTACGAGCTCGACGTGCTGCCGGACGTGCGCGGTCGCGGCGAAGCGCCTGCGGAGGAGCGCGAGGATCTGCTCTTCGTCGCGCGCCCGACGAACGGCGGCCCGCTCTTCATTGGTCCGCGCACGGTCGTGCGGTGGGCCGCGCCGCTCCCGGGGCCCGAGCTCGGCAGGCTCTTCGCGAGCGCCGCCATTGCTGACCTCCGAGCGTGTGAGGAGGCCGTGCTCGCGCACGCGCGCGATGCGTCCGCGAGCCTCGCCGACGAGTGCCCCTGCGCGAGCGCCACGCCTCGCTGGGACGACGGCGCGATCCACCTCCGCATGGACGAGACGTCGACCGTGGTGCGGTTGGCAGACGCCGACGCCGCGCGCGCAGAGCGTTACCTCCGGTCGAGCGAGGCCGGCGTCTTCCGCTGACGATCAGGGCTCGGCGAGCGAGAGCGGAAAGCTGCGCACGAACAAGAGGTGCTTCGCGGCGGCGCGGCGCGAGCGGGGCATCTTCGCGAAGTAGCGGACGGCAGCGGGGAGCGTTCCGAAGGTGCGCTCGATCGGTGCCCAGCGCGGCGAGTCCGCGACGTTCGAGCGGATGGGCGGGAGCGCGCTGCGATCGGCGCGGTAGGCGCGCACGAACGCGAGCAGGCGCGCGTGGTAGCCGGCGTCCTCGACCGTGGCCGAGAGGCTCTCGGTCTTCGGGTGCGTGCCCGCGAGCACGGCCTCGGTCTGCGCCTCGAGCGATGCGAGGCCTTCGTCGTGCACCTCGAGGAGCTGGAGGTCGTACGCGGGGTTCGCGTGCGTGACCTGCAGGAGGTGATCGATCACCACGTCGCGCTCGGTGAGGAAGCCCGTGGGATCGACCATCGACGCGGGCTCCTCGAGCACGCGCAAGATCTGATGGAAGCCGAAGTGGATGCCGCGCTCGCCGTAGTACTCGGCGGCGGCGGGCGAGATCCAGAAGCGCAGCATGTCGATCGAGCCGACCACGAGCTGGAGGCGCGTCGGGACCTCGGCGACGTGACCGAGCGCGACGAGGCGCGCGAGGCGCGCGTCGAGGACGGGTCGATCGACGTAGGAAGAGAGCGCGCGGCCGAGGCGCCCGAGCTTGTCTCTCAGATCGCGCGGCGAGCCCGCGGCCTTGCGCAGCAAGGCGATCGGAGGCTCGGTGAGGCGCGCGACGCTCGCCATGGCTCAGCCGCAGCGGTCTTCGAAGTAGACGAACGCGTCCATCTCTTCGCTGACGCTCACGTAGAGGATCGTGTCCGCGCGCTGGCTCTCCGTGAGCGCGTCCCACGCCATCTCCATCACGCGCGCGTGCTCGGCGGTGTCGGCGTAGACGAAGACCATGTGCTTGCTCCAGGCGTGCACCGGCGAGACGAGCGTGGAGGCTTCGTGGATGTCGTCGACCTTGCGTGAGAGCAGCGTGCTCGCGGCCATCAGCGTGTACGTGTCGGCGCGCATGCACATGCCGGTTACGGTCACCGCGCGCGTGACGCTCACGCCGACCCGCACGCCGTCGATGTCGACGAGTAGGTCGGCGATCGCGCCCGGCGTCGGCGTCTCGTACATGACCATCGTCTCGCTCGCGACGAGGTCGGCGCCCTCGCAGCGATGGAGCACCTCGAACGCGAAGGCCTCGCTGTAGCCGCTCGATCCGCCGGCCGTGCCCTCGGCGAGGATCGTCTGCGCGCCCATGGACAGGCGCGATCCCTCGGTGCGCGTGAAGCCTTCGGCGAACGTGCTCGTGTTCTCGATCGCGTAGGGCAGCTCGTCCGTGAGCTCGGTGTCGAGGGTGCCGCACGTGCCCGAGATCGCGAGGATCGGATCGAACGCCGCGTCGAGCGTCGTGGGCGCGTCGCTCGTGGCGGCTGCGTCGACGGTCGCGGGCGTGTCGCTCGTGGCGACCGCGTCGAGGGTGGTCGGCGCGTCGATCGAGACCGCCGCGTCGGGCTCGTCGGCGTGGGCGTCCACAGGCAGCCCGGTGTCGGGCTCGACGATCTCTCCGCCGCACGCTGCGAGGCAGAGGGCCAGAACGACGGTCGAGCGAAGGACCAGTGACATCGCGCGAGCGTATCGCGCGATCGACGTGTGCGTGTGCGTTCCGGCGACGGCGCGTTGCGTGCTCGTGCCTTGAAAGACGCGCGCGAACGAACAACCTCGCGGCATGTACACGCTCTACTTCTCGCCCGGTGCCTGCTCGATCAACCCGCAGATCGTGCTCCGCGAGGCGGGGCTGCCGTTCGAGCTGGTGAAGGTCGATCTCCGCGCGAAGAAGCTGCCGGACGGCACGAGCTTCCTCGAGGTGAACCCCAAGGGCTACGTGCCAGCGCTGCGCCTGCCGGACGGCAACGTGCTCACCGAGAACGTCGTGATGGTGCAGTACCTCGCGGATCTCGCGCCCGACGCGAAGCTGGCGCCGGCGTTCGGCACGATGGAGCGCGTTCGTCTCGCGGAGCTCTTGGTGTTCATCTCGACCGAGCTCCACAAGGGCATGGGCGCCTTCTACAACCCGCTCGCGAGCGCGGAGCTCAAGGCCTCGCTGACCGAGCGCCTGAACCTGCGCTGGGGCTACCTCGAGAAGACGCTCGGCGAGAAGCCGTTCCTCCTGGGCGATCGCTTCGGCCTCGCGGACGCGTATGCGTTCTACGTCCTGCGCGCCTGGCAGCGCGTGCACAAACAGAGCGTCTCGCCGGGGCTCGCCGCGTACTACGCACGTCTCGCGGAGCGTCCGAGCGTGAAGGCCTCGCTCGAGGCCGAGGGCATCACGGCCTGACGGTGCCATTCGACGAAGGACTCGTGCGAGGCGAGAGCCATCGTTCTCAGGCGTGAACCGTCGTTGACGGCAGGCCGGAGGGATCGCGCCGGATTCTCTTCGTTTCCGCGCGCTCGGTGCTGGCCTGGGCCGTGCTAACTCGGCCGCCCATGCGTCACGACCGCCTCGCCCTCGCTTCCCTCGTCCTCGCGCTCTCGAGCCTCGTCGGCCTCAGCGGCTGTGCCCGCCGCCTACGCGCGGAGACCACCACCGCCCAAGCCGTCTCTCAGCCGGCGCCGCAGTACTACCAGCCGCAGCCCACCACCATCCTGCTCGCGCAGGCGCAGCAGCCGCAGCTCGTGCGGGCCGGTGTGGTCCGCGCCCTCGCGCAGCTCGGCTACCGCACCGAGGGTGAGGACGGTCAGCGCATCGTCGCGTCGTACAGCCGCGGCCGCCAGAGCGTGCGCATCCAGGTCGAGTACTGGCCCACGCAGGCGACCATCAGCTACCTCGGGTCGACGGGCCTCCGCTTCCGCCCCGACGGCAGCTCGCGCGACTACGAGCGCTGGATGTCGAACCTGACCCGCGAGATCCCCGGCCACGTCGCGTTCATCGCGCGCCAGCAGGTCGGCTACCCCGGCCAGGTGATCATCGTGCAGCAGCCCGCCGCGGTCGCGCAGCCCGCCACCGTGGTGGTGCAGCAGCCGGCACCGACGGCGACGGTCGTCGTTCAGCCCGCGCCCGCGACGGCGACGGTGCAGGGCACGATCGTCCTCTCGAACTGAACGCTCTTTCTCCCCGCGACGCGCCCGCCCGTCTTCGAGACGGCGGGCGCGCGCGTTCCGTCGACCTGCACACCTTGTCTCCGTGTGTGTCCGTCTTCCCGCGGCGTTTGACGAGAGCGTCGCCGTGTCCGTACGCTCGATCGCGCTCGACGAGGTCCGTGTCGAGCCTTCGAGGAGCCCGACATGAGGTTCGTTTCACGCTTGGTCTTCGCGGTCGCGCTCGTGGTCGCGACCTGCTCACTGACGTCGTCTGCCCTGGCTCAGGATGATCGCGAGGCTGCGCGCACCGAGTTCGAGCGCGGTCGCTCGTCGTTCGAGGCCGGCGCGTTTCGCGAGGCGCTCGATCACTTCCAGGAGGCGTATCGCCTCGCGCCGCACCCGAACGTTCGGGTGAACATCGCGAACTGCTACGACCAGCTCGATCGTCCGATCGAGGCGCTGTTCCACTTCGAGCACTTCCTCACCGAGGCGGGCAATCCCCCGGCGGCGCAGCGTCGTGAGGTGGAGACGGCGATGGCGCGGCTTCGTCAGCGCGTCGGCTCCATCACGCTCCAGATCACGCCCGACGGCGCGCAGATCACGATCGATTCCACCGAGACGCGCCGCGCGCCGGTGGCCGAGCCGGTGCGCGTCGTCGCGGGGCCGCACGTGGTCGAGATCCAGCTCGAGGGCTACCGCCCCGAGCGGCAGACCGTGGTGGTCGAGGGCGGCGGCACCGCACGTCTCGCCATCCGTCTCCAGCGCGCGGAGACCCCCGTCGCGAGCGTGGGCACGACCGGGACGACGGGCGCGACGACCGCCACCACCGGCACGACGGGCACGACCGTGGGAACCACGACCGGCACCACGGTCGCGACGACCGGGACCACGACGGGCACGACCGTCGGGACGACCACGGGCACGACGGGCACCACGACCGGCACCGAGACGACGACGACCGGAACCGAGACGACGACCGGCACCGAGACGACGACGACGACGGAGGTCGAGACCGAGACGGAGGTCGCGATCGAGACGCAGCCGAGCGACGGTGGTGGTCTGCGCTTCACGACGCCCGTGATCGTCGCAGGTGTAGTCACGGCCGCCGCGCTCGTGGGCTCGATCCTCTTCGGAGCGCTCGCGCTCTCCGCGAACGGCTCGTTCGAGGACGCGGTGCTGCGCGCCAACGACCTCACCGCCCCCGAGGCCGACCGTGCGCAGGCGCGCATCGACGGTGAGGGCGCGGCGAGCGACGCGCGCACCTTCGCCGTCGTGGCCGACGTGATGCTCATCACGACCGCGGTCGGCGCGGGCGTGACGACCGCGCTGTTCATCATCGCGCAGGGCGAGAGCGATCAGGACGACACGGCCATGTCGCTCGTCCCGGTCGTCGCGCCCGGCACGGCTGGCGTGCTCGCGACCGGCCGCTTCTGATCTCGTCTCGTCGTTCCTTCCTTTGCTTCTCTCGGAGGTCTCGATGTCCGCACGTTTGTCTCGGCTCGCGACGGTCTCGTGGGGCCTCACGACGCTCGCGCTCGGCGCGTGCAGCGCGATCGTCCAGCCCGATCCCTCTCGCCTCGGCGGCATCGACGCGGGCGAGAGCGTGGACGCCGGCCCGCGGGTCGACGCGGGGCCGGGCAACGACACGGGGCCTCGTCCCGACGCGGCGATCGACGCGTTCATGCCGCCGATGCCCGACGCGGGGCGCGACGGAGGCCCGGTGTGTCCGCCCTCGTGTGACGACGGGTTCGAGTGCACGGCCGACGCCTGCGAAGACGGCCGCTGCACCCACGAGCCGAACGACTCTCTCTGCCCCGACGGCCGCTGCAGCGTGATGCTCGGCTGCGTCGCGACGGTGTGCACGACGAACGAGGAGTGCGACGACGGAGACCGCTGCAACGGCGCCGAGATCTGTGATCCCTCCGCGGGGAGCACGGACGGCTGCGTCGACGGCACCGCGCCCGACTGCAACGACGGCGTGAGCTGCACCGACGACTTCTGCGCGCCCGAGACCGGCTGCTACCACGACCGCTTCGACACCCGCTGCGACGACGGCGTCGCGTGCACCACCGACGTCTGCGCGGGCACCGCGGGACCGACCGGCTGCGAGTACCGGCTCGACGACGCGGTCTGCAACAGCGCCTGCCGCATGGGCGGACGCTGCTCGCTGCGCGGCTGCTCGGACACAGCCCCGCGTGTCTGCTCGCCGGATGGCAGCCCGTGCACCGTCGAGAGCTGCGACGAGGCCGCGGGCGGCTGCATCTCCACGGCGCTCGATGGCGACCGGGATGGGTTCCCCGCTGCGAGCGCCGTGAACGCGATGGGCGTGAGCGTGGCGTGCATGGGCGGCACCGACTGCAACGACGGCCGCGCCGCGATCAACCCGGGCGCGACCGAGGTGTGCGGCAACGGCGCCGACGACGACTGCAACCTCGCGACGAGCGACGTGTGTCCCTCGGCGACGGGCGACACGTGCGCGACGGCGCGCGCGATCACGCTGACGGGCGGCACGGGCACGGCGACGGTGATGTTCGGGACGCTCGCGAACGACTACCGCACCCACTGCGGCGGCGACACCGGCCGCGACGCGATCCTCTACTTCGACGTCACGAGCACGTCGGACGTGCGCATCGAGACCACGGGCGCGGTCGACACCGTGCTCGCGACCTCGACCACCTGCTCGAACGCCGGCTTCGAGTTCCGCTGCAACGACGATCGCGATCCTGGCGCGGACACCACGAGCCGCCTCTGGGTGCGACCCGTCGTCGTGCCGTCCGGCGGCAGCGTGCGCGTGTACGTGCTCGTCGAGGAGTACTCGATGCCCGACGCCGATCCCGTGACGGTGACCGTCACGCTCACGCCGCCGACGATCAACACGTGTCCGGTCGGCAGCTCGCGACCGCTCGACATCAGCGGCGGCGGAACGGTGCTCGGCAACCTCGCGGGCAGCGGCGTCACGGGCAGCACGCGCGGCACGTGTCAGCCCGCGGTCTCGGGCCTCGAGGCGATGTTCCGCGTCGAAGACGCGGACCGCACGCTCCAAGAGATCGAGGCGACCGCGCCGGGCTTCGTGCCCGATCTCTACGTGCGCTACGGCGGCTGCGCGAGCAGCCCGGAGATCTCGTGTGTGCGCGGCGCGAGCACCGGTGGCTCGGGCGGCTCGGCCACCGACGATGGCGTCATGGGCACCGCGAGCGGCACGCTGTTCTACCTCTTCCTCGACAACTTCCCGATCACGGGTGGCGAGTACACGCTGCGCTACGACCCCTGAGCTCTCTCGCAGCCCGAGCACGCAGCCACGTTCGAACAACCTTCCTCGTTCATCGAGGTCCCCATGCGCCTTGCTTCCGCTTCGCTCCTCATCGCCTCCGCGATGACCACCCTCGCGGCGTGCAGCGCGATCGTCTCGCCCGATCCGAGCCGTCTCGGTGGCGTCGACGCGGGTCCCTCGAGCGGCGTCGACACGGGGCCGATCGGGATGATCGACACGGGCCCCGGCGCGCCCGACGCGTTCACGCCGATCGGCTGCACGACCCCGATCGAGTGCGACGACGGCGACCCCTGCACGATCGATCAATGCAGCGGCGGGACGTGCGCGCGTACTCCGCGCGACGGAGACGCGGACGGCCACGGCGACGCGGCATGCGGCGGGAACGACTGCAACGACGCGAGCGCGAACGTGAGCCCCGAGCGCCCCGAGCAGTGCGGCAACGGCGCGGACGACGACTGCAACCCGGGCACGAGCGACCTGTGCATGACGGGCCTGCCCGACACGTGCGAGACGGCAGAGGTCGTCGACCTGTCGTCCGGCAGCGCGATCGTGCGCGGCGAGTTCGGCGCGCTCAGCCCGAGCTACGCGACCTACTGCATCGACGAAGGCCGCAGGGCCGGCCGCGACGCCGTCTACCGGATCGACCTCGGCGCGCGCATCAGCGACGTTCGCATCGAGACGGTCGGCGCCGTCGACACGGTGCTCAGCATCGCGGGCGAGTGCGGCGCGAACTTCGCGCTCCCCACGTGCAACGACGACGCGCGCGACGGCGACTCGAACGCGCGCGTGTGGCTCCACCCGACGGCGGGCACGATCTACGTCTTGGTCTCCGCGTTCGACGCCGACGCGGGCGCGTACGAGGTGCACTTCACCGCGAGCGCCGTCACGCCGAACGAGTGTGGCGACGGAACGCTCGACGTGAGCGCGGGCGGCACCGTGATCGGCGTGCCGATCCCGCCGAGCCGCGTGACTGGCACGTGCATGCCGGACGGCACGAGCCGCGCGCTCGAGGCCGCGGTGCACCTCGACACCGGCAACGTCGACCTCGAGCTCTTCGCGGGCTTCACCGCGTTCCTCCATGCGCGCACGTCGTGTGACCTGCGCGACGAGGAGATGTGCGAGGCGGGCGTCGACCTCGGCGGCGGCGCGACGTACGTCGACACGAACGTGCGCACGGACACGCGGCGCCTGAACGTCTTCGTCGACGGCGCGACGCGCGGCGACCAGGGCTACGCGCTCTTCGTCAGGCCGTGACCCGCGACGACGGAGCCTGGCGCGCTCAGGGCTGAGGAGCGGGGGTCTCGGGCGAGTAGCCCAGCAGCTCCGCGCCCGTCGCCCCCGTGCGGTCGGAGGTGAGGTGGTGCATCGCCCACGCGCCCGCCAAGCCCGCGAGCACGAGCGCGGCCACGAGCTTCACGACGAAGGTCTTGTCGCGCTGGATCGCGTGGTCTTCGAGCTCGGCCATCGGTCGAGGATGACACGATCGGCCCGATCGATCGCGTGGTGCACCCTGCGGGACCCTCATCGCGGCGTTGATCGACCCGAGAGCGGGTGATACGTAGGCCCGCCTTCGCGCGTGCGCGCGAGCGCACATCGCGTGATGGTGGCCTCGGAGGACGAAGCATGGCGACGACGGTGAAGATGCCCCCGCTCGGAGAGAGCGTTCTCGAAGGTACGGTGGGCAAGTGGCTGGTTCGTGAAGGACAGCGCGTCGAGCGCGAGCAGCCCGTCGTCGAGATCCTCACCGACAAGACCGACAGCGAGATCCCCGCGCCGATCGCCGGGGTGGTCGTGAAGATCCTCGCGGCGGAAGGCTCGGCGGTCGCCGTCGGTGGTGACCTGCTCCTCATCGACGAGTCCGCCACTGCCTCGGCGTCGTCCAGCGGAGCATCCGCAGCGCCCGCGGCGCCCGCAGTCACTGCTCCTGCAGTCACTGCTCCTTCAGTCACTGCTCCTGCAGTCACTGCTGCTGCAGTCACTGCTCCTGCGGCGTCGTCTGCGCCCGCGGTGTCTGCGCCCGCGGCGTCTGCGCCCGCGAGCAGTGGAGCGCCCACCGGTACGCCGGCCGAGCGACTCCGCGCGCGCGAGATGGGCGTCGACGTCCGCAGCGTGATCGGCAGCGGGCGTGGTGGTGTGGGTCACGCGCCCGAGCCGGCCGCCTCCGTGGCCGCGGCTCCGGCCTTCGGCGGCAAGGTGCCCGACTTGTTCAAGGTATTGGGTGGTCAGGGCAACTTCCGGCTCCCGCCCTACCAGCAGGGCGCGAGCGACAAGATCGTCCCGTTCGATCGCCGCCGCCGGATCATCGCGGACCACATGGTCTACTCGAAGCTGACGTCGCCCCACGTGGTGACGTTCGCCGAGTGCGATCTCCAGAAGACGCACCTGCTCCGCGAGAAGAACAAGGACGCGCTCAAGAAGGAGGGCGTGAACCTGACCTTCCTCTCGTTCGTCGCCGCGGCCACGACGCGCGCGCTGCGCGAGAACCCGGTGCTCAACGCGCGCGTGCTCGAGGACTCGTACGCGCTCCTCGCGGACATCAACCTCGGCATCGCGGTGGAGACGCCCAAGGGCCTCGTGGTGCCCGTGGTGCGTCGCGCGGACGAGCTGCGTGTGCGCGGCCTCGCGCGCGCGATCGACGGCATCGCCGAGCGCGCCCGCACCGACTCTCTCGTCCCCGACGATCTCGCGGGCAAGACGTTCACGATCTCGAACCCCGGCCGCAAGGGCAACCTCGTGGGCGGCGCGATCATCAGCCAGCCGAACGTCGGCATCCTGCGCATCGGCGAGATCAAGAAGCGCCCCGTGGTCGTCGAGCGCGACGGCGAGGACGTCATCGCGATCCACCCCGTGATGTACATGGCGCTCTCGTACGATCACCGCATCGTCGACGGCGTGGCCGCGAACAACTTCCTGTTCCGGGTGACCGAGCTGCTGCAGAACGGCGAGTTCGAGATCTGACTCAGGCTGCGGGGCGGGCCGGGGAGGGGTCTCCAGCCTGAGCGACTGACGCTTCGAGGCGGGCCGGGGAGGGTGGGGGGTCTTCCGGTCTCCACCCTAACGTCGCGCCTCGCTCAGCTCAGGGATTCACCACCTCGAGGGCGCTGGACGAGTCTCTCGTCGGGCGACTCACGGGTTCCGCCTCCAGACCCCCCACCCCGCCCCGTCCCTTGCGTCTCTACGGCTCGAGGGCGCGCGCTCTGCGGCGGTGGAGCGAGGCGATGAGACCGACCCCCAGCAGCGCGAGGTAGGGGCCTCCGCGGGATGTGCGGGTGCTCGCGCGGCAGCCGCAGCCGCTCGAGATGCCTCCTCGTCCCGTGCCTGCGTCGACAGTGCTGCCATCGACGCGGCTGCTGCCTGAGTCGAAGGTCGTGCGGGCATCGACGCCGGGAGGGATCGCTGCATCGGTGCCAGCGATGATCGCCGCGTCGGTCATCGGCGGGACCGATGCGTCGTCTGGCATGGGGCACACGACGTCACCGCCCGTGCAGTCGTCGTCGAGGCCGTTGCCGCAGACCTCGCTCGCGTCGGGCCGCACGCTCGCGTTGCGATCGTCGCAGTCGCCTTCGTCCGTGGCGAAGGTGTCGCTGTCTGCGTCGCACGCGTCGTCGGTGCCCACGGGTCGCGACTCACACGAGCCGGGGCCGCAGTCTTCCGTCATCTGCACGCCATCGACGCAGCGTCGGCGTGCGCTGCCTTCGCACGTCCAGATCGGGTACCAGCCGCTCGGGCACGTGGGGGGCGCCGGGCCGTCGCAGGTGGGCTCGGGCATCGAGCGGTGTCCGCCTTGGCTCACCCAGCGCGACGGGCTCGTCGGCGAGCACGCGCCTGCGAACGGGTCGTACGCGGTGCTCGACGACGTGGCGGTGCGGAGCTCGAAGTGGAGGTGCGCGCCCGTCGTGCAGCCGCTCGAGCCGATCTGTCCGATCACCTGGCCGCACGTCACGCGATCGCCCACCGACACACGCACCGAGCCCGTGCGCATGTGCGCGTAGTAGACGCGATCGCCGCCGGTCTGGATCGCGACGTGGTTGCCGAAGCCGCCGCCGAAGCCGAGGCCGCAGCTCGGATCCGCGCCCGCCGCAGGACAGCTCGTGCAGCGATCGAAGAAGCCGTCCATCGCCGACACGACCATGCCGTCTGCCGCCGCGACGACGTCGTAGCCCGTGTCGATCGCGCCGTTGCCGCCGCGCAGGCTGAAGTCCGAGCCGCGGTGGCCGTCGTAGCTCGAGCCCGCGCAGTTCCAGTCGTCGTCTGCGCCGCTCGCGTCTTGGTCGAAGTAGTACCAATTCGCGATGCAGTCGGTGCACGCGACGGGGCGCCGGTAGCGCTGCGCCTCGAGCGTCGACGGAGCGAACGCCGCCGCGAGCACGACGCCCATCAGGAGCGCCCGCGTCATCGCAAGGCCTCGGGGAGCGTCACGCGATCGACGTGCGCCATCGACTCGAGGACGAGCTCGGCGCCCTCGAACACGATCGGCTCGGTGGGCAAGGGCCGGTGATCGACGCCGAGCGGCTGGCCCGCGCGCAGCGTGCAATTCGTGAGGCACGAGAGGGTCGTGCCGTCCACGCGCGCGGCCCACACGCCTGCGATGCCGCCGCTGCGCGCGGCGACGAACGCGAGGCGTCGCGCGCTGCCGTGCGTGCTGGGGTCGAACGCGACGGCGCCGATCGAGCCGAGGCCTTGCGCGGCCGTCGTGCGGTTGCCCTCGCGATCGATCACGACGAGCGCCGTCTCGGGGCCGTGCTCTGCGGCCCACGCGACGTGCTCGCCGTCGTCTGACGCGACGGGCACGAAGAGCACCTCGCGATCGATCACCGAGCCCACGCCGTGCGTACCGACCACGCGCTCGAGCGTTCGATCGGGGCGCAGCACGAGCGCACCGCCGAGGAAGGGCACGCCTCCGAGCGCGGGCCCGACCACGTGCTGGCGTGGGCTCGGGTCGTCCTCGAGCGCGAGCAAGGCGACCTCGGGACCGTCGGCGCCCTCGGGCGGCGCGGAGATCACCTCGTCCACGACGACCCGCGGGGACTCGGCGAGCGGCGCGCTCTCACCCTCCGCCGACGCGGCGCACGAGGCGCCTCCGAGGGCGAGCACGAGCACCGAGGTGAGACGCACGACGAGCAAAGGGATCCTCCAAGGCCAGATCGAGAGCGTACGCGGCCCCCTTCGATGGCGCGACCGAGCGAAGAACACGGGGGGGCATGCGAATGTCGGTCGCGCGCGGCGCGTCCCAAGGGAACACTTCAGCGGAACCTTCGCCGCCACTCACGGCCACTCTCGACGAGGCCTCATGAACACGACCCGCATCGCCACGCTCGTGCTCTCGCTCCTCTCGCTGCTCGCGCTCGCTCCCAGCGCGCGTGCTCAAGACGCCGCCGTCACGGAGGTCCGCGAGCTCGAGCGCTGCATCACCGAGCACCAGACGCACCTCACGCGCCTCGTGCACCTGATCACCGAGGCCGAGGGGCGCACCAGCTCGAGCGATGCTGCGGTCGCGCGCGACGCGCGTGAGGCGATCACCGCGCTCGTCCAGCGCGCGCACGATGTGCGGGCTCACCTCGAGCGCTGCATCCGCGACGCGCAGATCCCCGGTCCCCAGACGAGCACGCAGGTCGTTCGCGCGGAGCACGCGGCGGGCAGCACGGAGGCCGCCGTGAGCCAGTCCGGCGGCACCGTGCAGGAGATCCACCCCGCCGAGTCGATCGGCACCCACGTGCGCGTGGTGAGCGGAGAGCGCGTCGACGGACGCGGCACCGTCCCGCACGAAGACCTGCGCCGCGCGGTGCGGACGACCGGCAGCGCGCTCGACCGCTGCTACGGCGCGTACATCGATCGCGCGGCAGCGCGCGAGGGCACCGTCGAGATGAGCTTCGCCGCCGTCGACGGCGCGATCCGCGAGGTGCGCGTGGAGAACGTCGGCGGCTTCGACGCGGCGTTCCGCACGTGCGCGGTGCAGGCCGTGAGCGCGATGCAGCTCAACCACACGTCCGGCCGCAGCGTCTTCGCGTACGTGTTCGCGATCGGCGGCTGAGACATCGTCCGCGCGCCGCCTGATCGGCGTGCGCCGGCCGTCGTGTAGAGTCGCGCGCCATGGACCTGCGAGGGAAACGCGCGCTCGTGACGGGCGCATCGAGCGGCATCGGCGTCTCGTTCGCGAAGCAGCTCGCGAAGAGGGGCGCCTCGATCGTCATCACCGCGCGACGCAAGGAGCGGCTCGAGTCCCTCGCCGAGACGATCCGCAAGGAGCACGGCGTGACCGTGGACGTCGTCGCGTGCGACCTCGGCAAGCCCGACGGCGCCAAGAGCCTGTGGGATCAGACCGAGGGCAAGGGCACGCAGATCGACGTGCTGATCAACAACGCGGGCTTCGGCACCAAGCAGCCGTTCGTCGAGCAGAGCTGGGACAAGACGTTCGAGGAGCTGCAGCTCAACCTCGTGTCGCTCACCGAGCTCACGAAGCGCTTCTCGCAGGCGATGGTGAAGCGCGGCAACGGCCACATCCTCAACGTCGCGTCCGTCGGCGCGTACCTGCCGACGCCCTCGATGGCGAGCTACGGCGCGGGCAAGGCGTACGTGCGCAACTTCAGCGAGGGCCTCGCCTACGAGCTCTCGGGCTCGGGCGTGCGCGTGTGCTGCCTCTGCCCCGGCGCGACGGAGAGCGAGTTCGCCGACACGGCGGGCTTAGAGCTCGCGAGCTGGAAGAAGCTCGCCTACATGTCGGCCGATCGCTGCGCGTCGATCGGCCTCTCGGCGCTCTTCCGTGGCCGACGCAACATCGTCAGCGGGTTCTGGAACAGCTTCGGGATGTTCTCGCTGCGCTTCGTCCCGCGACCGATCGCGGCGTGGCTGGCGGCCACGTTCCTCTGACCGCCCCCCGATCGGCACGGATCGACCCTTGTGATCGCTGGCGCGTGCCGCGATGCTCGCGGCGCGATGAGCGACACGACGAAGAAGGACGCGAAGGTCGGCGGTTTCAAGATGCCCGCCTGGGGCTGGGTGCTGGTGGTAGGGCTCGCGCTCGCGGGCACGCTGCACTTCGTGCACGTCGAGGGCGCGCCGGGCGCGCTGCTCGAGATGATCGGCGGCCTCTTGCTCATCGGCGGCTCGTGCGAGGCGCTGATCATCGCGGTCGAGGGCGGCAGCGCGATCCTCGGCTTGAGCAAGTTCGTGGGCGGCACGTTCGCGGCCGTCGTCTCGAACATCCCCGAGATCGCGCTGCTCGGGTTCTTCGTCGTCGATGACCCGACGATGGCCTTCATCATCGGGATGATGAGCATCTACACGAACTCGATGACGTTCGCGCTCTACGCGGTGCTCCTGCCGAAGGATCGCGGCGCGGCGAAGATCCCCGCGCCGATCGTGAAGGCGGGCACCGACCTCTTGAGCTTCGGCGGCGGCCTCTGCCTCGCGCTCGCAGGCGCGATGATCGTGCTGCGCGAGTTCGACAGCCCCATCACCACGCTCGGCGCCCCCGAGCTCGCGTTCGTCGGCGGTGCGCTCTTCCTCGTGTTCGTCACGTTCCTCGTCACGCTCGTGAAGACGTCGAGAGAAGACGCCGCCCAAGGCCACCCGGCGGAGGGTCATCCCGCCGAAGGAAAGTCGCGCGCGAGCCACCCGCCACAGCCCGTGGAGGCCGTGAACGTGGAGGCCGCCAAGGCCGATGCCGCGCACGACGATCACGAGGGCGTGCCCAAGACGATGACGGGCGTGCTCGGCCTGCTCGCGATCGGCGTCGTCGGCTCGTTCCTCGGCGGCCACGCGATGAGCGACGTGGGCAACTTCATCGTCGAGACCTTCCCCGGTCTCTCGAACATGGTCGTCGCGCTGATCCTCGCGATCATCTCGGGCGTGCCCACCTACGTGATCGTCGGCAACGCGCACCTCAAGAAGCAGTCGCTGATCGCGCTCTCGAACACGTTCGGCGGCCTCACGCAGAACCTCTTCAACACGATGGCGATCTGCTGCCTGATGATCGCGGGCTTCAACTGGATCGGCGTCCTCGACCACACGACGATCCCCATCAACGCAGCGACCACCCTGTCGGTGCTGTTCATCTACCCGACGTACTCGATCCTCTCGCGCGCCATCGAAGACGACGGCAAGTTCAACTGGATCGAGATCGTGTCGCTGCTCGCGCTGTTCTCGTTCCTCGTGTTCCTCCTCACGCGAGAGCTGTGATTGATGAATGGGGGGATCGGTTGATTGGTTTCGCCTGCTCGATCCCACTGAGCTGACATGAGCACCACCACGCGTGTCCTCGCCGCCCTCGCGCTCGGTCTCGTCGCGGTCGCCGGATGCACGGGGGAGGTCTGGGTGGAGGACGGCGAGCCTCGGATCGCCCACGATTCAGGGGTCTCCGACGCGCCGTGGGTCGCCCTGCCCGACGCGGTGAGCGTCACGGACGATGCGCACGTCGCGCGACCCGACGCGGTGGTGCCTCCTCCGCCGGATGCGTGGACGGCGCCGATCGTGGGCTGCGACGATCCCGTCGAGCAGCAGGTGATCGCGCTCGTGAACGCGTCGCGCACGTCGATGGGCCTCGGCGCCGTGCGCTGCGATCCCGCCATGACGGCGGTGGCGCGCGGGCACTCGAGCGACATGTGCAGCCGCGACTACTTCGACCACACCGGCCTCGACGGACGCGATCCGTTCGATCGACTGCGCGACGGCGGCGTGCGCTTCAGCTCGGCCAGCGAGAACATCGCGCAAGGGCAGGGCGACCCGGACGAGGTGCACACGGCGTGGATGAACAGCGCCGGGCACCGTCGGAACATCCTCGACGGCGACTACGGCCGCATCGGCGTCGGATTCGATCGCTGCGGCGGTCAGAGGTACTGGACGCAGGTGTTCGCGGACTGACGCGCACGTCGTTCGCCCGCCGTGCGACGCTCTCTCGGTGCGCATCGCCGTCTCCGTGCTCGTCTCCGCGCTCGTCGTGTGGGCCCTCGCGTCACCGCGCATCGTCGAAGCGCAGGCCGAGGACGAGGCGTTCTGCACGATGCTCAGCGTCGTTCGTGGTCACGTGCCCGTGCGCGTGGGTGACGTGGTCTCCGGGATCGCGGGGCCCGATGCCGTGACCTTCCGCCGCACGGTGTCCCCGGGCGCGAGGTACCTCCTGCTCGTCGCGCTCTCTCAGCCCGCGACGGGCGCGAGCGTCGAGCCTGCATCGCGCGTGGGCACCGAGGCACCGCTCCGCGAAGGCTCGCGCATCGCGCACGACTTCGACGCCACCACGCGTGGCTCGGTGACCATCTCCTTCAGCGCACCCGCGGGCACGCATCACCACGCGGCGCTCTACCGCTTGGGCCCCGGACCTCGCGGCCTGAGCGTGAGGCCGAGCGGGATCGCGCTCCACACGGGAGGCGGCATCGGCCTCCACGGCGAGCGCGCGCCTCACCCGCCGGACTGCGAGGCGGTCGTCTCTCCGCGCGAGAGCGGCGGCACCACCGCCCGCGCCACGGCGCGCATCGGACGCTTCGAGATCCGCGGCTCGATGCCCCGCGCAGACATCGCGCGGGTGCTCTCGAACAACAGCGCGTCGATCTCGTTCTGCGCCGAAGCGAACGGCGCGGCCGCCGTGACGCTGAGCGTGGTGATCTCGCCCGACGGCACGGTGGTGAGCGCGAGCGGTGACGGCCCCGCGCGCCTCGCGGCCTGCCTCGTCCGCCAGGCGAGGCGCTGGCGATTTCCTTCGACCGGCGGCGGCATCACCACGATCGAGGTGCCGATCACGTTCGCGTCCCGGTGACGCGCGTGCGCACGCGTCAGCCGCGCGGGTGGGCCTCGAAGAACGACCAGATCTGCTCGCTCGCCTCGAACGTGCTCGACTGCTCTCCGTCGGCCGGGCACTCCACGACGCCCATGTTCGGCGCGCCACCGGGCCAGCTGTGGCTCCCGCCCTCGATCGTGCAGAGCACCACATCGGCCTCGCAGCCGTCGTAGCGCACGCAGCTGCCATCGCCCTCCGTCACGAACGGTGTCGACGTCTCTTCGCAGCCGTTGCGCATCCGCCACCGCGACATCGTCTCGGGCACCGACGTGAACGCGACGCCCGCGGGGCCGCAGCCGACTCCGCCTTCCCAGGGAACGTGACCGTCCATCGAGCCGTGCACTTGCATCAGGGCCACGCGGCCGTTCGTCGGACACGCGGGCGCCATCTCGACGCCAGCCACGGGCGCGACGGCCGCGAGGCGATCCGAGAGCTCACAGGCGAGGCGGTGCGAGAGCATCGCGCCGTTCGACATGCCCGTCGCGAAGACGCGATCGGCGTCCACGCAGAGCGAGCCCTCGATCCCATCGAGGAGCGCGCGCACGAAGCCGACGTCGTCGACGTCGTTGCGCACGGCGCCGCCGCAACAGCCGCCCGCGTTCCACGTGCGGATCGTGCCGGTGCCATCGGGGTACACCGCGAGGAAGCCTTCGCGATCGGCGACGGCGTTCATGTCGCTCGAGCGCAGCTCGATCTGCTCGCCGCTGCCGCCTCCCCCGTGCAGCACGAGCACGAGCGGCACTGCAGCGCTGCCGTCGTAGCCAGTCGGTACGTGGACCCGGAAGCTGCGCTCTTCGCCGTCGAAGACGAGCGAAGCCACGGTCGTGGTGCCCGATGGGTACGCGCTCGACGCCGCTCCACACGCGCTCGGAGTCGTGGCGTCGAGCGCAGCGTCGTCGAAGCTCGAGGTCGCGTCGGGTGTCGTGGCGGGTGAAGGACAGCCCGCGAGGGCGAGAGCAAAGACCGGGGCGGCCATCCTCTTGAGCGAGCGCATCGAACCTCCGTCATCGTAGATGACCCGAGGATGCACGAAGATCTTGCGAAGCTCTGAACATCGGAGCGTCGCGTCTGGGTGCGCGGATTGCTCGGGTGTCGGGGTCGCGGCTAGCCTCGGTCCGAGAGAAGACGATGCGAGCCCTCTACGCGGCCCACACTCGCGTGCACTCCTCGCGCATGCGTGCGCGACATCAGAGAACGCGAGCGCGTGTGTTCGATGCAGCTCATCACGAAGCGAGATGACGACTCATCACGCGTGTCGCGCGCCATGCACTCGCGAGCCGCACCGCGTGGGCTCTTCTGTCGCCCACGCCGCGACCGAGAGGTTCGCGCCGTTCACGCCGCATCCGTGAGGCACGGCCTCCTCGCGTCTGCTCTCGACCTCTCCGACGCCGCCCTCGAGACGCATCGCGAGGATGCACCCGCAAGGCCCGAGCGGCGGCATCCCCGCGGAGAGCGCGAGACGGCCTCGGCGTCTGCTGCCTCTCGGCGCGTGCCTCTCGCTTCGGCTTCGGTCCGAGAGAAGACGATGCGAGCCCTCTACGCGACCCACACTCGCGTGCGTGCCTCGCGACGCGATGGCGAGAGCCCTGCATTCGAGTCAGAGCAACTCGCGCACGCGCAAGGCTCGCTCCTCTCGTGAGGAGAGGCTGCCGAGGGATCGTGTCGCGCGCCGCGCACTTCGCGAGCCGCACCGGGTGGGCTCTTCTGTCGCCCTCGCCACGACCGAGAGGTTCGCGTCCCCAACGTCGCATCCGTGAGGCACGGCCTCCTCGCGTCTCCGCTCGACCTCTCCGACGCCGCCCTCCAGACGCATCGCGAGGATGCACCCGCAAGGCCCGAGCGGCGGCGTCCCCGCGGAGAGCGCGAGACGGCCTCGGCGTCTGCTGCCTCTCGGTGCGTGCCTCTCGGTTCGGCTTCGGTCCGAGAGAAGACGATGCGAGCCCTCTACGCGGCCCACACTCGCGTGCACTCCTCGCGCATGCGTGCGCGACATCAGAGAACGCGAGCGCGTGTGTTCGATGCAGCTCATCACGAAGCGAGATGACGACTCATCACGCGTGTCGCGCGCCATGCACTCGCGAGCCGCACCGCGTGGGCTCTTCTGTCGCCCACGCCGCGACCGAGAGGTTCGCGCCGTTCACGCCGCATCCGTGAGGCACGGCCTCCTCGCGTCTGCTCTCGACCGCTCCGACGCCGCCCTCGAGACGCATCGCGAGGATGCACCCGCAAGGCACGGCCTCTCGCGTCTGCGTCCGAGGCGGAGAGCGCGAGACGGCCTCGGCGTCTGCTGCCTCTCGGCGCGTGCCTCTCGGTTCGGCTTCGGTCCGAGAGAAGACGATGCGAGCCCTCTACGCGACCCACACTCGCGTGCACTCCTCGCGAGGCAGTGGAACTCGAGAGCCGTGCATTCGAGTCAGAGCAACTCGCACACGCGTATGGCTCGGTCCTCTCGTGATGAGAGGCTGCCGAGGGATCGGGTCGCGCGCCGCGCACTTCGCGAGCCGCACCGGGTGGGCTCTTCTGGCGCCCTCGCCACGACCGAGAGGTTCGCGCCGTTCACGCCGCATCCGTGAGGCACGGCCTCCTCGCG
>CAZCVE010000091.1:0-30737 GCA_964502175.1 uncultured Sandaracinaceae bacterium | reverse complement strand
AGGAGCGAGGGGGGTCCGGGGGTCGAGCCCCCGGCGCGCGCGAAGCGCGCAGCAACTCAGCGCACGGCGGCCGGGTCCATCCAGATGACCTCCCAGTGGTGGCCATCCGGATCGTAGAAGCTGCCGCCGACCATGAAGCCGTGATCCATCGGGGGCATCGCGGCCTCGCCTCCGCTCTCGAGCGCGATCTTCACGAGCTCGGCGACCTCCTCGCGGCTGTCGCACGAGAGCGCGACGAGCACCTCGGTGGGCGAGCCCTGACCGGCGATCGCGCGCTTCGTGAAGTTCGAGAAGTGCTGATGGGTCAGCAGCATCACGTAGCCCTCGTCGCTGAGGATCATGCAGGCCGCGTCGTCGTTGGTGAACTGCGGGTTGAAGGAGAACCCGAGCTTGCCGAAGAAGGCCTTGGCGCGCGGGAGATCGGAGACGGGGAGGTTGACGAAGACCTTGCGGGACTTGGCGATCGGCATGTTGGAGCTCCGTGTTGGAGAGTGGATGCCCGTTGGACGGACCCTGCCGCCGAAATCCATCGGTCGCCCGAGGACTTTTTCTCGGCGACCGTGCTCGATGCGGCCCTGCACGGGTTTCCCAGCCCGAGCGGCGCGCGCGCGTTTTGTTTCAATTTGAAACAAACGCGTCGAGGTCCTTGCGCGTTTTGTTTCAAATTGAAACACGGCGCCGGGCGCGTGTTTCGTCAGACCGTGGGCAGCGGGGCGTCGCGCGCGAGCGTGAGCGGGAGGCCGAAGCGCGGGAACAGGCGGTCCACGTCGAGGAAGTAGGTGAGGGCCGTGATGCGATCAGACTCGACGTCGATCGCGATCAAGGCCCACGCAGCGTGGCCGTCTTCGGGACCCTCGATGCGCGCCTCGCTCGAGCGTCGGTACTGCGCGAAGCCGCGCACGCCGGAGATCTCGAGCGGCACGAGGCGCGAGCCACGACAGCCCGCACCGGGGCCGCGCATCCATGCCGCGATGTCCTCTGCGCCGTCGAGCCACATCACGTAGGGCGGCATGTTCTGCGTCGCGTCGGCGCGGAGCAGATCGGCGATCGCGCTCACATCGTAGCGCTCGAACGCGTGGAGGAACGAGTCGAGCAGCGCGGCCTTCGGCGGCGGCAGCGGCGCGTGAAGTCGATCGAGCTCGCGTCCGCTCGCCTCGCTCTTCGACAGCGTCTCTCTCGCGCGCTGGAGGGCGCTCTGGATCGCGGGCTGCGTCGTCTCGAGCGTGTCGGCTGTCTCTTGCATCGAGAAGCCGAGCACCTCGGTGAGCAAGAGCGCCGCGCGCTGCTTGGGCGGAAGGAGCTGCAGGGCCGCGACGAACGCGAGCCGCACGCTCTCCTTGAGCAGCGCGCGCTCTGCCGGGTCAGCGTCGCTCGGCACCACGAGCGCGTCGGCGATCGGCTCGACCCACTCGATCGCATCGCGCTGCCCTACGTCGGGTCGATCGAGCGACATCGCGGGGCCGAGCGCGTAGGGACGCGTGCGTCGCGCCTCGGACGCGAGCAGATCGAGGCACACGTTCGTGGCGATGCGGTGGAGCCACGTGCCGAGCGCGGCCCGTGACTCGAAGCCGTCGATCGCGCGCCACGCGCGCACCATCGTCTCCTGCACGGCGTCTTCGGCTTCGCTCGCGCCGCCGAGCATGCGGTAGCAGTGGCCCGTGAGGCGCGCGCGGTGCGCCTCCAGATCGTTCGCCGTCGGCTGCACCGTCGATCTCCTCCTCGAGGTGGTTCAGCTCGGCGCAGACGCGCGCCAGGCGCGGGCGAGGCCGCCGCGGAGCACGAAGCGGGGGAAGGTGATCCACTGCTCCGCGAAGATGCGGCTCACCACGTCGATCGGTCCGTCGAACGGCACCGGCGGCACAGGCTCGGCGCGGTGAAAGCGTCCCTGGATCGCCATGACGATCGCCATCGTGACGACCGCTCCGATCACCTGGCTCGCGGCCGCGATCACGCCGCCCGACAGGAGGATCAGCGGCGACGCCAGCAGCGCGAGGGTGCCCAGCTGGAAGAGCGGCACGGTGAGGAGGTGCGCGAGGAGGATGCCGCGCCGCGTGTGGTTGTCGCCGTAGAGCGACCACTGCCAGTCGAGGAGGTTCGGTCGCATGGGCGCGAACGAGGGTACGCTCGCGACCCGATGGAGACCACCGGAGTGGAGCGTGAACGAGGCGGCGATCGACGACATGAACGCGAAGATGAGCGAGCTCTTCGCGCGGCGAGAGCCGTTCGCGCTCGCGACCGATGCGTGCCTCGTCACGGGTCTACCGAGCCGTCGACTTCTGTGTTCGCTCGCTCGCGCGTCGGGAGATCCCCCACACGCAGAGCGCGGCGACCGTGCTCGCGACGTTCGAGGCCGAGGTCGTGAAGTGGCGCGAGCGCGCGGGTCCGCTCCGCAGGCCATGAGCTTCCCCACGGCCCCAGTTGCCGCTCGGTGACGGGGCAGTCACACCCGGGCCCCATGCGTATCGCCTCGCTTCGTGCCTTTCTTCCTGTTCTCTGTGCCCTCTCGTTCGCCGCGTGTGCGGACGGCACGGGAGGAACCCGCCAGGACGCCGCGCAGCTCGATGCGCCGCCGATCGATGCCGCGCCCGAGTGCGTGCGCAACGCGGACTGCGAGGACGACGGCACGTTCTGCAACGGCACGCCGATCTGCGAGGACGGCGAGTGCGTCGACGGCGAGCCCGCCAACTGCGACGACAGCATCACGTGCACGGTGGACACGTGCTCGGCGATGACCGACGCGTGCCAGAACACGCCGATGGACGTGCGCTGCCCCGAGGGCGCGTCGTGCGTGATGGGCACGGGCTGCATGGTCCTTCCCGCGTGCGAGTTCGACACCGACTGCGCAGACGATGGCGTGTTCTGCAACGGCGAGCCCTCGTGCATCGACGCCGAGTGCGAGAACCCCGAGCGCGGCCCGTGCGACGACGGCGACAGCTGCACGGTCGACGACTGCGCCGAGGCGACCGAGATGTGCGCGAGCTCGCCCGCGATGTACCTGAGCGACGCGCTGCACTGCGGCCGCACGGGCGCGAACGACTGCGTCGTGTGCCCCGGCCCCACGGCGGCGCAGGTGAACACGGTCGCGTCGTGCGAGATGGGCGGCTGCGGCGTCGCGTGCGCGATGGGCTTCGGCAACCCGGACGGCAACCTCGCGAACGGTTGCGAGTGCGCGTCCGGCTCGGGCATGGACGATCCCGACTCGAGCTACGACGACACGAACTGCGACGGCATCGACGGTGACCGCTCGCGCGGCATCCTCGTCTCGACCGCGATGGGCAACGACAACGCGACGTGCGGCCTCGAGCTCGATCGCCCGTGCCGCACGATCGCGCACGCGATGACGCGCGCGATCACGGAGTCGCGCCGCGATCTCTTCGTGATGGCCGGCACGTACGCCGAGGTCGTGGTCCTCCGCGACGGCATCCGCATCTACGGCGGCTACGACACGAGCTGGGTGCGCGGCTCGCGCTCGAGCAGCGCGAACCGAACGGTGATCCAGGGCGCGCTCGACATGGCCGAGAGCCAGTACCTCACGATCCGCGCGCACGACCTCGTCGTCGCGCCGACGCTCGAGAACCTCATCCTCGTCGGGCCGAGCCCGTCGTCCGCGTCGGGCCTCTCGAGCTACGTCGTGCACGTCGACAACACGACGGGACTCAACGTCATCCGCTGCACGCTCACGCAAGGCACGGGCGGCGCGGGCATGGTGGGCGGCGTGGGCATGGACGCCACGGCGGTCGTCGCGACGGTCGACATGGGCGGCACCGACGGCGGCACGGCCGACTACTACGTGTCTCCTTGCGACAACTCGACGTTCGGCATGGGCGGACGCGCGGGCACGAACGTGTGCAGCGGCGGCGGGTCGTCTCTGGCGGTCAGCGCGGGGCGCGGCGGCGATGGCGGCACGATGGACACGTTCTGCTTCTTCATCTGCGAAGACGAAGAGTGCGACGCGACGGCGGGTGATCCCGGCGGCGCGGCGGGTCAGCTCATGAGCGGTGGCTATGGCTCACCCGGCAACGGCGGTGCGGGCACGACGGTGTGCGGACCCGGGACCGACGGTCGCGGCGGGCGTGTGCAGAACGGCGGCGCAGGCGCGGGCGCGACGTCGCCTCGCGGTCGCGTGACCGGCAGCTACTTCGTCGGCAACGGCGGCTCGGCGGGCGCGACGGGCGAGAACGGCGGCGGCGGCGGCGGCGGCGGCGGAAGCGGCGGCTGCGACGACGGCTTCGGCGTCGGCGACAACTCGCACGGCGCGGGTGGCGGCGGTGGTGGCGCGGGCGGATGTGCAGCGCGCAGCGGCGGCACCGGCGGCGGCGGCGGCGGCGGCAGCTTCGGCGTGTTCGCGATCGGCTCGACGATCACGATCGACGACTGCGAGATGCAGCGCGCAGCAGGCGGCGCAGGCGGCGCGGGGGGCGCCGGTGGACGTGGTCAGAGCGGCGGCCCCGGTGGACGCGCGGGCGCAGCAAACGGCAGCGCGCTCGCGGGCGGTCGCGGCGGCGTGGGTGGTCACGGCGGTCACGCGGGCGGCGGCGGCGGCGGCGCGGGTGGCCCGTCGGTCGGCATCTTCTCGCTCTCGTCGACGGTCACCGCGACCGGTGTGCTCTACACGAGCGGCACTGCAGGTACGGCCGGCGCAGGCGGCGTGAGCGCCCCGGGCGCGATGGGCACCGAGGACGACGGCGTCGACGGAACCGCAGGCGCCGCTGGCGTTCTCGCGGACACGTTCACGTGCGCCGCCGCCGGCGGCTGCTGAGCTTCGATGCCGTGCTCTCGCTCGCGAAGCACTACGGCGTGGAGCGAGCAGCGGTCGTCGCGTCATGCAGCCGCACCTGCGCGACCCTCGACGTCGCGCACTACGTCGCATCGTGTGAGGCGTGGGTCGAAGTGCGCGAGTCCCTCGCACGAGGTGCACCGCTCGCAGCAGTCTTCTCTTCAACAGCTTTCGAGGCGCTCGGATCCGTTCACCGAGACTCGATCGTCCACGACATCGGTTGGCGCCGGCCGCTCGTGGCGCTCATCGGCGACGACGTCCCCGAGTCGGCGCGACCCGTCGTGCACGACGCTCTGCGGAGGCGCTTCACGGCGCTCACGGCGTTCGAGGCCCTCGTCGGCGTCGTCGACGACCTCGTGCTCGTGAGAGCGCTCGCCAACGTGTGGGGCATCGACGTTGCGGCCGCAGGCGATCTCGACGCGACGGTGGCGGAGTGCTCGTCCTGCTCCGCGCCGCGGGCTGGAGCGTGGATCGTCTCGTGGCGACACTGCATGCACGTGAGGTGTTGTTGCCCGAGGTGCGCCACCGCCTCGACGAGCTCGGTCTCCCGCGCGCAGCGCAGATCACGCTGGCGCGTGTGCACTGGAGCACGGCCGCGGTGGACGTCGTGTTCGGAGAGTGATCGCGCGTGCGGGCGGGTGGGAATCTGCTTCGATGGGCTCGGTGACCGACGCGCTCCCCATGCCCTCTCTCCCGAACTTTCGCGACGTCGGAGGGCTCGTCACGCGCGACGGTCAGCGGCTCGTCACCGGACGTCTGTTCCGATCCGAGCGACCGCGAGGACTCTCACGGATGGATCGCGAGCGCCTCGAGACGCTCGGCATCGGCCAAGTGATCGATCTGCGCACCGCAGCCGAGCGCGCGCGTCGGCCGTCCGAGGTGATCCGCGGGGCGGGCGTGCGCTCGATCCCCCTGCACGAAGATCCCGCGTTCGACGTCGGCCTCGGCCACCTGGCGCGCTTCCTCTCGAGCGCGCGCGGCGAAGACGAGTTCCGCGCGTTCGCGGCGACCTACTACCGCCACCTCGCCCACGAGCGCGCGAGCCACATCGGTGAGGTCATCTCCGTGATCGCACGCTCGGAGCGCGCGGCGTGGGTGCACTGCACCGCGGGTCGCGATCGCACGGGCCTCCTCGTCGCGGTGGTCCAGGGTGCGCTCGGCGTGTCGGAAGACCTCGTGCTCGAGGGTTTTCGCGAGACCGACGCGCGGTACGCCTCGCGCCTCGAGCGCTTGGTGTACGCGCTCCGCGCGCTGACCCTCTTGCGCGTGCCCGAGGCGAGAATTCGAAGCGTGCTCCGGTGCCAGTCCGAGACGCTCGCCGAGGTGATGCGCGAGCTCGCCCAGCGTCACGGCTCGATCGAGGGCTACGTGCGAGACGCGTGCTGCGTCGAGGAGACGACGTTCGATCGACTTCGCGCGAGCTTGATCGCGCCGCCGCTCACGCAGGCGTGAACGTGGCTGCGAAGGGCGCGCGGAATAGAGGCGAGGGCAGGGCGCGTCGAGAGGCGTGACCCTCGCGCGGGCCTTTGGTCTCGTGATCATCGTCGCGGCGAGCGTGCTCGCGATCACGCTCGAGCTGCGCGCCGCGCTCCCGAGCACGCTGCCGACGTGTCCGTCCTACGAGACGATGGGCCCATCATGATGCTTCGTGAGCATGATGCTTGACGAGCATCATTGATTCTTCGAGCCTTCTGGGGTGTCGCTGCCCTTCGTGAACCGTGAAGCCGAGCTGGCGGAGCTCGACGCTGCCGCGCGGAAGGGCGGCCTCGTGGTCGTCTACGGACGTCGCCGCGTCGGAAAGACGCGCCTCCTCCGCCACTGGCTCGAGCGTCACGACGGGCTCTACAGCCAGGCGATCGAGGCGTCGCGCGCGCTCCAGATCGCGCAGGTCTTCGAGGATGTGAGGCCGCGCCTCGACACCCAGCTCGTCCCCAAGACGTGGCCCGAGCTGTTCGAGATCCTGCGCCTCCAGCGGCGCAAGTGGGCGCTCTGCCTCGACGAGCTCCCGTACCTCACCGCGACGGATCCCACGCTGCCGAGCCAGCTCCAGCGTTGGATCGACGACGGGCTCCCTGCGGGCTGCCTGCTGCTCCTCGCGGGGTCGAGCACGCGGATGATGCACGACCTCTTCCTCCACCGCGCCGCGCCGCTCTACGGCCGCGCGCGCAAGCTCGTGCAGGTCCAGCCGATGGACTACGCCGCGTTCTGTCGTGCGTGTCACCTCGACGCCGCGGACATGGACGCGTTCGAGCAGTTCGCGTGCGTGGGCGGTGTCCCTCGCTACTGGGAGTTCGTCGAGCCCGAGTACGATGCAGTGCGGCTCGCCTCCGCGCTCTACTTCGACTTCGCGCCGTACATGGAGGAGGAGCCGCAGCGCCTGCTCCGCGACGAAGGGATCCACGGTGTGAACGCTCTCGCCGTGCTCGAGGCGATCGGACGCGGTGCCGAGCGACCGTCCGAGATCGCCGCGCGTCTCGGCACGGCGCAGACCAACCTGTCGCGGCTCTTCCAACACTTGATGGATGCCTCCGTGCTGGTCCGTGAGCTCCCGTTCGGCGAGAGCGAACGATCCACGAAGCGCTCGCTCTACCGGATCAGCGATCCGGCGCTCCGCTTCTTCTATCGCGTGTACTCGCCTCATCGCTCGCTCTGGCGAGGACATCCGCTCGCCGTTCGTCGCAAGCTGATCCACGACCACGCGGCCACGGTCTTCGAGGACGTCTGCCGTGCGCGCTACCCCGGCGCGCGCCGCTACTGGGAGCGCGATCTCGAGATTGATCTCGTCGCGCCCGACCCGGACGATGCCAGCGGTCTCGTCGTGGCCGAGGTGAAGTGGCGACGGCTCACGCTCGGTCAGCGGACGACGCTCGCGCGGGAGCTGGAGAAGAAGTGGCGCGCGTCCACGCTCAGCGCGCGTCACCCGCGTGTTCGTTTCCTGGTGCTCGACGCGTCCTCGCTCGAGGCCTGACCCGCGCGAGTCGCGCGTTGACCCTCCTTCTGGGGCGCCGCTACGATCCGGGTCGATGTCTTCCTCTTCCTTTCGGACGGCGCTCGTGCTGTCCGCGCTCGTGCCATCCACGCTCGTGGTGGTTTCGGGCTGCGCGCGGCAGTCGAGCGAGCCGGACGCGAGCCTCCGCATCGACGTCGGCGGCATGGACGCGGGGCGCGATGCGCCTGCGGTGTCGTGTACGACGATCGAAGAGTGCAACGACGGCCTCGAGTGCACGCGCGACGCGTGCGCGGTCGGCAACGTCTGCCGCAACACGCCTCTCGACGAGCTGTGCGACGACGGTCAGCGCTGTGTGCCGGGCACGGGCTGCACCGCGGTGATGGCGACGGAGTGCACGAGCGCCGCGGAGTGCGACGACGGCCGCTTCTGCACGGGCGTCGAGACGTGCGTGGGCCCCGCGGGCGCGATGTTCTGTCTGCCGGGCACGGCCGTCGACTGCGACGATGGCAACGCGTGCACGATCGACGCGTGCGACGAAGGCGAGGGCGGCTGCGCGTACGAGCCTGCGCCGGGCTGCGATGCGGGCACGCCGATCGGCACCGACGCGTCGGCGCCGTGCCCCGACTTCGAGCTCGCGACGCACGCGATGGGCACGTTCGCGGTGCGACCGGCCCAGCTCTCGAGCTGCACGGGCAGCGCGACCTACTCGATCCGCGACGCGACGTTCCGGCGCACGGCCGATCGTCTCGAGGTCGTCGTCGATCGCTTCACGCTCACGGGCCCCCTGCCGACGGGGCCGAGCTTCCACGTGACGTTCGCCGACTCGTGCGCGAGCTTCGATCTCGCCGGTGAGTTCACGTGCGGCGATCAGTGGACGGGCACGTGGAGCGCCACGTTTCCGGGTGGCGCGTGCACGCTCTGCCCGCCGCAGTCGGCGATGGTGGGAGGGATCAGGCGATGAAGCTCCGAACCGTCGCGCCGCTCGTGCTCGGCCTCGCCTCGCTCGTGATGGGCTGTCCCTCCGACCCGATGCCGAGCACCGACGCGGGCGGCCGCGTCTGCACCATCGACGCGGACTGCAACGACATGATCGAGTGCACGCTCGACTCGTGCGGCGTGAGCGGGACGTGTGAGCACCTGCCGCTCGACGAGCGCTGCGGCGCGGGCGAGTCGTGCTCGGTGACGACCGGCTGTCGCGCAGGCACCGCGTGCACGAGCTCCGCGGAGTGCGCCGACGCGATCCCCTGCACCGTCGAGACGTGCGTGGCCGGCGGCACGTGCCGCATCACGCCGCTGAACGAGCGCTGCGCGGCGCCGACGCCGATCTGCGATCCGAGCGCGGGCTGCGTCGAAGAGGCCGGCTGCGACGACGACGACGAGTGCGACGACGGCGTCCCTTGCACGCTCGACGCGTGCGGCGTCGATCGCGCGTGCCTCCACGATCCGATCGACGCGCGCTGCGAGAGCGGCGAGCGCTGCGGCGCGACGGGCTGCTTCACGCCGATGCCGTGCACCACGGCGGACGAGTGTCAGGACGGGAACTTCTGCAACGGCGCCGAGGTGTGCATGCCCGAGTTCGGCTGCGCCCCCGCGCCGATGCCGCGCATGTGCGCCGACACGGACGACTGCACGATCGATCGCTGCGACGCGACGGCGAACATGTGCGTGTTCGAGTGCGATCGCAGCCGCGCCGCGTGCATGTGCCCCGCGGGCGGATCCTGCGAGGGCAACTTCCGCCTCACGGGCTCGCCGCTCACGTTCTCTTGCTACGCGGGCATGACGGGCTTCGACTTCACCACCGCGCAGTTCGCGTTCGATCTCGGCGATCTCGTCGTCACGCCCGCGCGCCTCTACACGCCGGGTCTCACGAACCAGTCGCTCACCGACTCGGCCGATCCGCGCTGCCCCGAGTTCGACGCGTCGGCCGAGTTCGGCGGCGGCTGCGTCGAGCACTACCGCCTGCGCGGCACGTTCTCGGACGACGACAACTTCACCGGCGTGATCGAGTGGTCGTACGAAGACGTCGACGGATTCTCGTGCCTCATCAGCGCGTGCATGGGCTCCATGTCGAGCCCCGTGACCGGCGTGCGCATGTGATCGCGCGAGGTCGCCTCGCGATCGACTGATCAGGTCTTGCCGCGGGACTCGGCGTCGTCGACCCAGCCGGCCTTCGCGTCGGGGAACGCGTCGCAGTAGGGCACGTAGGGCTTGAGATCGATCACCGGCGTGCCGTCGAGCAGATCGATGCCGCGCACGTGGATCGTGCGGCCTTCGATGCGCGTGATCGCGAGCGACGAGAGACCGATCGGGTTCGGGCGGTGCGGGGCGCGTGTGGCGAAGAGGCCGTGCTGACGATCGGGATCGCGCGGAGGCCGCACGAGCGTCGGCCAGCGGGACTCACGCTCGCCCTCGAGGTTCAGGTGGAACACGTAGAGCGCCCACAGGCGATCGAAGCCGTCGAGGCTGCGCAGCGTCTCGATCGGGATGTCGGGGAGCAGCTCGATCGATCCGTCGGCGAGCGCAGCGTCGCGCGTCTCGCTCGTGACGTTCGCCTGGCGCGGCGCGCCGAAGCGCTCTTTGTAGGGCGATCGTGCGATCGCGATCGCACGCATCGTGAACGAGGCGGTCGGCTCGAGGGCGCCGGTGTGATCCTGCGGGGGCTTGTGGCCGAGGGGCTTCTTCATCGGTTCGTCCGAGGGCACGTCTCAGGCGAGCACCTCGCCGAACGAGTCAGCCGAGGTGCGTCGAGGGCGGGGAGTCTGTCACGCTGGGCGGTGCCGTGAGGTCGCTCCCACCCCGAGAAAAGTCGGGCGGAAGTCCTGGCGGCGAGGCCGACACCTGAAGTACGGAGGCCCCATGAGCGCGCGTCCCCAGAACATGCCCGCCGCGTCCGCGGCCCCGCAGGTCGCCCCGCGCGTAGCGGAGTACGTCTACGACTGGAACACGGTCGCGCGTCGTGCGCCCGTCGTGCTGAAGGGACGCTTCGAGCTCCACGACGAGACGCTGCGCGATGGCCTCCAGAACCCTTCGGTGATCGATCCGCCGATCGCCGACAAGCTCGAGATCCTCCGCCTGCTCGACGACGTCGGCGTCGACACGTGCGACGTGGGTCTGCCCGGCGCGGGACCGCGCGCGTTCGACGACGTGCTGCGCCTCTGCCGCGAGATGGTCGAGGGCAAGCTGCACATCCGGCCGACGTGCGCGGGCCGCACGCTCATCCAGGACATCGAGCCGATGGCGCGCGTCACGCAGAAGGCGGGCATCCCGATCGAGGTGATGACCTTCATCGGCTCCTCGCCGATCCGCGCGCTCGCGGAGGACTGGTCGGTCGAGCTGATCCGCAAGCGATCGGTGGACGCGATCAGCTTCGCGGTGAAGGAAGGCCTGCCGGTCAACTACGTCACCGAGGACACGACGCGCTCCGATCCGCGCGTGCTCTACGAGCTCTTCAAGAGCGCGATCGAGGCGGGCGCGCAGCGCCTCACGCTCTGCGACACGGTCGGACACGTCACGCCCGACGGCGTGAAGAACCTGCTCACGTGGACGCGCAACCTGCTCGAGGCGATCGGCGCGCAGCACGTGGGCATCGACTGGCACGGCCACAACGATCGGGGCCTCGGCGTGGTGAACTCGATCTGGGCGATCGAGCACGGCGCCGATCGCGTGCACGGCGCGATCCTCGGCGTGGGCGAGCGCGTGGGCAACGCGTCGCTCGATCAGATCATCGTGAACCTCAAGCTCATCGGCGAGCTCGGCGATCGCGACGTGAGCAAGCTCGGCGCGCTCTGCGACAAGGTCAGCAAGTCGCTCGGCATGCCCATCCCGATCAACTACCCGGTGGTCGGTCGCGACGCGTTCCGCACGGGCACGGGTGTGCACGCGTCGGCGATCATCAAGGCGCTCGAGAAGGGCGACAAGGATCTCGCCGATCGCGTGTACTCGGGCGTGCCTGCGGGCGCGTTCGGGCGCGAGCAGGAGATCGAGATCGGTCCGATGAGCGGCGCGAGCAACGTGACGTTCTGGCTGAAGTACCGCGGCATCGCGTCGAGCCCCGAGCTCGTGACGGCGATCCTCGCCGAGGCCAAGAAGAGCAACCGCACGCTGACGGACGACGAGATTCGTAGCGTCGTCGCGCGGCACTGACCGCACACTCACGACCACGCACGAACCATCAGGGCGACCGCCGAGGCCGACATGCAAGACGTCCATCGCTACGGCTGGATCATCACGATCGTCGTCCTCGGCGGCCTCTTCGCCGCGTACGTGACGACGCGCCCCGAGCCCACCGTGGAGCGGCTGCGGTTTCGTGAAGATCAGGTCTCGACCCCGACGCCCGCGCCTCCGCCGAGCCCCGACGCGATCCCAGGGCGCACGTACGTGTCCGCCTATTCGCACGCGTACATCGGCAACGGGCAGCCCGTGCAGTTCGCGATCACGCTCAGCGTGCGCAACGTCGATCCCGCGCGCCCGCTCGTGCTTCGTCGCGTCGACTACCACGCGACCGAGGGCCAGCGCGTGCGCTCGATGTTGCCCGAGGCGCGCACGCTGCCCCCGCTCGGCACAGCAGAGTTCTTCGTCGACCGCTCGGACGAGAGCGGAGGCTCGGGGGCGAACTTCATCGTCGAGTGGGAGATCGCGCCCGGCGCGCACCGACCGCTCGTCGAGGCCGTGCAGCTCGGGAGCTCGGGGCCCGTCGGCTACTCGTTCGTGAGCGTGGGCGTGGACGCGTCGGACGCTCCCTCGGCTGGGAGCGCACCGGCCACGACGGGCGGTGAGTCGCCTGCCGAGCCCGCGGACGAGGGCGATCCCGCGGTGGTGCCGCCCGTCGATCCGGGCGCGGAAGCCGCGCTCGACCCTGCGCCGACGCCGTGACCAACGCGTGATCGTTGCGGGGAG
The DNA here is from genome assembly GCA_964502175.1 of uncultured Sandaracinaceae bacterium. Taxonomy (GTDB): domain Bacteria; phylum Myxococcota_A; class Polyangia; order Polyangiales; family Sandaracinaceae; genus JAFLCL01. The sequence goes on along the minus strand of CAZCVE010000091.1, from coordinate 18,114 downwards.
GTCGGGGCACGGCGATCCTCTCGGAATGACTTCGCCCCGCGCTCGCCTCGCGCTCCTCTCGATCTCCTCGCTCCTCGTGTCCCTCGCCCTCGGCGGCTGCCGCGAGCGCGGCGCGCGCGAGGTGTGTGGCAACGGCTCGGACGACGACGGCAACGGCGCGACCGACTGCGCCGACAGCGCGTGCGCATCGACCGCGACGTGCATGTCGCTGGCGACCGACGCGGGCATGTTCGACGCAGGACCCGCCGACGCGCCGTTCGTGCTCGTCGACGCGCAGGGACCCGACTCGCCGGGCATGGTCGAGTGCGGACCGCTCGACGTGATCTTCGTGCTCGACGTGAGCACCTCGATGGAGGGCTCGCTCGACGCGCTGCGCGACGGCATCGGTGACGTGTGGGACGCGGCCACGGCGCTGAGCCCGGACGCTCGCTTCTCGATGATCGTGTTCGTCGACGACGCGCTCGCCGTGAACGGCTGCGCGCCGTTCGCGACGGTGGACGAGCTCCGCGGCGCGTTCGATACGTGGCGTGCGTTCTGCTCGTCGAACGAGAGCCCGGTCAGCCGCGCGGCGAACATCGACTTCCCGGAGAACTCGATGGACGCGCTCTACCTCGCGGCCACCGAGTGCACGCTGCGCGAGGGCGCGACGCGCGTCGTGGTGCACGTGACGGACGACACGTTCTTCGAGCGGCCGCAGGTCTTCTCGGACGCCGTGACGTGTCAGCGCACGTTCCCCGAGGTGTCGCGCGCGTTCGTCGCGCAGCAGATGCGCATCGCGTCGTTCCACGACACGGCGGACTACCCCGAGGGCTTCTCGCGTCCGTGGGAGGGCGAGCCCGGGCTCGTCGAGGCGACGGGCGGAAGCTCCTTCTCGCTCGACGCGGTCGTGTCGGGCAGCGTGAACATGGGCGATTCGATCCGCACGTTCGTCGAGACCGAGTACTGCACGCCGTTCCTCATCTGAGCGCGACCATGACGCGCGGGACCAAGGCGACGACGAAGAAGGCCGCGCCGAAGAAGGCCGCGCCGCCGAAGAAGAACGCGAAGGCAGCGACGCACGCGGATCTCGCGTCGGCGCTGCGTGATCTGCGAACCAATGCGTTCCGATCGTTGCTCGCGTCAGCGCCTGCGGCCGAGGTCGACGCGCTGCTCCGAGGTGTCGCGTGGGAGCGAGGCAAGTACGCGGCGAGCCTCGGGACCCTGCGCGGCAACGCGCTGCTCACGGGTCGCGGTGCGACCGCGCGACCGATGGTGTCGCGTCTGCTCGAGGTGATCGCGATGGCGCCGGGGGAGGTCGCCGCGCGCGCGCGCCGCGAGGCGACCTCGCTCGCGTTCAACGCCGCGAGCGGCCGGCCCTTCGACGTCGGAGCGCTCGCCGCGTTCGGCGCGCTCGATCAGGTCGAGGTCCGCGACGCCACGCGGCTCGACGGCCTCGCGAGTCTCGCCCACGTGAGGAAGGTCGAGCTCTGGCGTATCGGCGAGCTCGATCTCGCGACGCTGCCTGGCCCGCCTGGCGGTCACGTCACGTGCTTCGATCCGGTGCGCGTCACGGGTCTCGAGGCGCCGGGACGCTCGGGGGTCTCGCTTCTCCCCGCGCCGCCCGACACGGCGCTGACGTCCATCGGCGCCACCACGCTCGCGATCGGCTCGGCGCCTGAGCAAGAACACCTCGGACCGATCTCGGGCGTCGCGCGCGCGCTCGAGGTGACGGGGCCCGTCGATCGCAACGCGCTGGCGCGCGTCGAGCTCGGCGCATGGCCGAACCTCGAGACCCTCGATGTCGGCGCGCTCCGCACGCTGCGCGAGATCCATGGACTCGAGGGTCTCGCTTCGCTCGTCAACCTCGTCCTCGTCGGCGCGTTCAGCGTGTTGCCGCAGCTGTCGCCGTCGCTTCGCATTCTGAAGGTCATCGCGCCGCTGAGCGACGCTCGCGCGCTCGTTCCGCTCGTGTCGCTGACCTCGCTGCGACTTCGCCTGACCTCCCCCGTGCGCAGCGTGCCGGGTCTCGAGGCCATCGCGTCGATGCGCGACCTCGGGACGCTCGAGCTCGCGGGTCACGCGCCGCTCGCTGTGCTCGACGCGCTGCCGGTGCTTCCGCACCTGCGCGCCCTGACGCTGAGCTCGATGGACCTCGAGCGCGTGCCCGACCTCTCCCGCTTCGCGCCCGATCTCGAGGTCGTGTCGCTGACCAACACGCACGGCTTCCTCGAGCACGACACGCTCTGCCGCCTGACGAAGCTGAAGACGCTCTACGTCGGCGGCTCGACGCTCTCGCGTCATCGCAACCAGATCGATCCGCGTCTCGCGCGGGCTGGCGTGGAGATCGTCGGATGAGGCGTGTCGCCGCCGGCGCGATGGGCATCGCGGTCGCGATCGCGTCTTCGTCTTGCGAGCCGGGCGAGCTCCACGTCGAGCGGCCCGCGCCTCCGCCGCACGGCGACGTGTACGCGTTCGCGAACGGATGCTTCGCGATCGACGCGACCGCGCCGGGCAGCACGAACACGCGCTGGCTCACCGCCGACGTGGACGGCGCAGGCTTCGGGCTCACCGCGACGAGCGTCGCGACCGCGTCGCGCTTCACGCTGCGCGCGACCGATCTCGGCACGTACCTGCTCTACGACGCCGAGGGCCGCTACGTCGTCGCGAACGAGACCTCGCTCGCGCGCGAGGAGACGCTGCTCTCCGATCTCGAGCTGCTCGACGACGCGTTCCAGTCGCCCGCGGAGTGGGTGATCGAGCCGTCGCCGATCGACGCCGACCGCTTCCGTCTTCGGCACCTCGCGACCGATCGCTTCCTCGCGCGCGTGCCGTTCCTCGAAGCGCCATCGGGCGTGGGCCTCGTCGCGGACGAAGCTCAGGCCGCGGTGATCGCGCTCTATCCCAGCGAAGGCTGCCGCGCGTTCCCCGAGCTCACGCTCGACGCCGAGGGCGAGGTCGAGCGAACGACGTGGGACGACGGCTCGGTCTTCGGCATCTCGGAGATCCACTCCCATCCGTTCACCAACTTCGGCTTCGGCGGTGGCGGCATCTTCCACGGCGCGCCGTTCCATCGGCTCGGCGTCGAGCACGCGCTGCCGAGCTGCGAGATGTTCCATGGACCGCAGGGTCGACGCGACATCGTCGGCTTCGCGTTCTCGGGTCTGTCGGATGCAGATCCGGATGCGCTGATCACGGCGTTCGTCACGGGCCGCACGCCCGAGCCCAACCACGTGACCGACGGCTACCCGACGTTCACCGACTGGCCCAACGGCTGGAACAGCTCGACGCATCAGACGCAGTACTACCGGTGGATCGAGCGCGCGTACCGCGGCGGCCTGCGATTGCTCGTCGCGCACGCGACGACGAACCGCGTGCTCTGCGAGATGATCGTCGGCATCCGCGCGCAGCGCGTGCGCTACTCGTGCAACGACATGGTCGCGGTGGAGCGCGAGATCGCCGAGACGTACGCGCTCGAGCGCTACGTCGACGCGCAGCACGGAGGGCCGGGCCGCGGCTGGCTGCGCGTGGTGACCTCACCCGAAGAAGCACGTCGTGTGATCGGCGAGGGGCGCCTCGCCGTGGTGCTCGGCATCGAGACGTCGAACCTCTTCGACTGCTTCCTCACGCCGCCGCCCGGCGTGCCCGCGTGCGACGTCGATCACATGCGGCGCGAGCTCGATCGCTTCCACGAGCTCGGTGTTCGCGTGCTCTTCCCGGTGCACAAGTTCGACAACGGATTCTCCGCGGGCGATGGCGATCGCAACGTCGGCCAGATCGGCAGCTTCATCAACAGCGGTCACGACTCGAACCTCGTCACCGACTGTCCCGACTCGCCGACGTCGTTCGATCACGGCGGCGTGCGCTTCGGCGGCCTCAACATGCCGCGCGACGACTACGACGCGCCCGCGCCGCACGACATGAGCGGCTTCGCCGAGGCGCCGCTCGGCACGCTCGCGCCCTTCCTCGAGGCCTTGCAGAGCCCGCCGCTCGAGGGCGACTACTGCCAGAACGCGGGGCTCACGCCGGTCGGTGAGGAGCTCCTGCGCGAGATGATGCGGCGCGGGATGTTGATCGAGGTGGATCACCTGCCGCGTCGCTCGTTCGTGCGCGCGTACGAGATGCTGATCGAGTCCGACTACCCGGCGATCGGCAGCCACGGCAACACGAACCGCGGCGTGCTGTTCGAGCTCGGCGGCGTGTCGGCGTTCAACCTCGGTCGCTGCGGATCGCCCGATCGTGTGGGCGCGATGGGCGACTCGCTGCGCGAGCGCATCGCCGAGATCGAGGCGCACGGCGGCGATCCGTGGCCCTCGCTCGGCTTCGATCTCAACGGCTTCGCGGGCGCGCCGCGGCCACGCTTCGGGCCGAACAACGGATGCGGCGCGACGCCCCAGGCGAACCCGATCGAGTATCCGTTCGCGTCGTACGCGGGCGATGTGGAGCTCACCGAGCCGCACCTCGGCGATCGCACGATCGACTTCGACACCGAGGGCTTCCTCCACCTCGGCTTCTTGCCCGAGCTGATCGAGGAGCTCCGCAACGACGGCGTGACCGACGACGAGCTCGAGCCGCTCTTCCGATCGGCCGAGGCGTATCTCCGCATGTGGGAGCGCGCCGAAGCCCGCGGCCGCGCGCTCTCGGGCGGCTGACTCCGCCCCCCGGCCGCTGTTACCCTCGCTGTCGCGTGGGGACCCCCGCAGCAGCAACGTCGAACTTCGGCTTCCTCGCGGAGCATCACCCGAGGCTCGTCATGCTCGGGTCGTCGGCGGAGCTGCTCTTCCACGTCGACCCGCCGGCCTCGATCAGCAAAGTCCGGATGCTCGCCGAGGATCTCGCGCAGCTCGCGGCCGCGCGCATGAGCCTCTACGTCGATCGCCGCGAGGCGCAGATCGATCTGCTGAGGCGCCTGCGCGACAAGGGCATCGTCACCGCCGAGGTGCACGACGCCTTCCACGCGATCCGCAAGGCCGGCAACGCCGCCGCCCACGACAACTCGGGCACCGCGAGCGACGCGCTCTCGCAGCTGCGCCTCGGCTACTTCGTGGCCGTGTGGTTCCACCGCACGCTCTCCAAGGACCGGCTCACGTTCAAGCCGCCCGGCTTCACCGTCCCGCGCCCCCCCGAGGACGCGACCGCCCGTCTGCGCGCCGAGCTCGCGACGCTGAAGAACGCGCTCGCCGTGGCCCGCGCCACCGTCACTGCGACGAAGCAGACCGCCGAGGAGGCGCACGCGTCACGCGCCGAGATCGAGACGAAGCTCCGCGCCGAGCTCGACGACGCCAAACGCAAGGCGCTCGAGGCCGACGAAGCGCGCCTCGGCGCCGAGTCGCGGCTCCGCCTCGAAGAAGAAGAGCGCGCCGCGGCGATGGCCCTCCTCGACGAGGTGGCCGCGCGCGAGGCGATGCTGGCGAGCGAGCTCGAGAAGCTTCAGGTGCAGAGCGTCGCGGCGCCCGAGCTGACGGCCGCCTACGTCACGGCGGCGAACGACGTCACGGCGACCCTCGATCCCGACGAGGCCACGACACGCCTGCTCGTCGACGAGAAGCTGCGTCAGGCCGGCTGGGACGTCGACAGCGAGTCGCTGCGTCATGCGCTCGGCACACGCCCGCAGAAGGGGAAGAACCTCGCGATCGCCGAGTGGCCCACCTCGAGCGGCCCCGCGGACTACGTGCTCTTCGCGGGCCTCGTCCCGCTCGCGATCGTCGAGGCCAAGCGCACCAAGAAGAACGTGCCTGCCGTGCTCCAGCAGTCGGCGCGCTACGCGAAGGACGTGCTCGAGCTCGGTGGCCTCGACGTGCCGCGCGGTCCCGACGAGCAGCCCGGCTTCGCCGACGGCGAGCCCACGAGAGGAAAGGAAGCCTCCCGCTTCCTCGTCCCCTTCTTGTTCGCGACGAACGGCCGGCCGTACCTCGCGCAGATCAAGGAGGCGAGCGGCATCTGGTTCCGGGATGCGCGCCGCCCCGAGAACCTCGCGCGCGCGCTCGATGGCTGGCACTCGCCGCAGGGTCTGCTCGGTCTGCTCGCGCAGGACATCCCCGCGTCCGACGCGCAGCTTGCGCAGGAGGACACGGACTACCTCGGCCTCCGGCCCTACCAGGTGCGTGCCATTCGCGCGGCAGAGAAGGCCATCGCGTCCGGCGCACGCACTGCCTTGCTCGCGATGGCGACGGGCACGGGCAAGACGCGCACGTGCATCGGTCTCTGCTATCGCCTCCTCAAGACCGGGCGCTTCCGACGCATCCTGTTTCTCGCCGATCGCAGCGCGCTCACGGTGCAGACGGAGGATGCCTTTCAGGAGGCGCGCCTCGAGCAACAGACCACCTTCGCGCAGAGCTACCAGGTGAAAGGGCCCAAGACGCCCGAGGTCGAGGTCGGTGACAGCAAGCTCCACATCGCCACGGTGCAGAGCCTCGTGCGCGCGATGCTCTACGGAGACGACGTCCCGCCCGTCGACACCTACGACTGCATCGTCGTCGACGAGTGCCACCGCGGCTACACGCTCGATCGCGAGCTGTCGGAGGGGGAGCTGATCTTCCGCGACGAGTCCGACTACCTCTCGAAGTACCGCCGTGTGCTCGAGCACTTCGACGCGGTGAAGATCGCGCTCACGGCCACGCCTGCGATCCACACGACGCAGATCTTCGGACAGCCGGTCTACACGTACTCGTACCGAGAGGCGGTGATCGACGGGTTCCTCGTGGATCACACGCCGCCGACGCGCATCACCACCAAGCTCGCGGAAGAGGGCATCACGTTCCAGACCGGTGAGAAGGTGCCTGTCTGGCAGGTACGCACGCAGAGCTCGCAGCTCGCGCTCCTGCCAGACGAGGTGCACCTCGAGATCGACGAGTTCCACCGCCGCGTCATCACGCGCCCGTTCAACGAGGTGGTCTGTCGCGAGCTCGCGAAGCACATCGATCCGAGCCTGCCGGGAAAAACGCTGATCTTTTGCGTGAACGACCTCCACGCCGACGTGGTCGTGGACTGTCTGAAGCAGGCGTTCGTCGCGAAGTACGGCAGCGTGGAAGACGGCGCGGTCGAGAAGATCACGGGCAGCGTGGACAAGCCGCTCGAGGCGATCCGTCGCTTCCGCACGGACCGTCGTCCTTGTGTCGCGGTCACGGTCGACCTGCTGACGACGGGCATCGACGTGCCCGAGATCGACAAGCTCGTCTTCCTGCGCCGGGTGCGGAGCCGAATCCTCTACGAGCAGATGCTCGGCCGAGCGACGCGTCTCTCTCCCGACCTGCACGGCGCGGGGCAGGCCAAAGAGGTCTTCCAGATCTTCGACGCGGTGGATCTCTACGCCGCGCTCGCGGACCGCACGGACATGAAGCCGGTGGTGGTCGATCCGTCGCTGCGTTTCCGTGATCTCGTCGAGGATCTCGCGAAGCTGAAGGACGCGGGTCACATCGACCACGTGCTCGGCGAGCTGGTGGCGAAGCTGGCCCGCAAGGTGAAGCGTCTCGACCCGCGCGTGGCGCAGAGTCTCGAGGACGAGCTCGGTCAGTCCCCGGACGATCTGCTGCGCACGCTGCGCTCGGCCTCCCCCGTCGAGGCCCGCAAGCTCTGGCTCGATCACCACCCACGCCTCGCGGACCTGCTCGACGCGCGCGGCGTGGGCAGGGGGATCGACGGTCTCTACGTGTCCTCGCACCCCGACGAGGTCCGCCGCGTGGAGCAGGGCTACGGCCCCGGTCGTCAGCGTCCGGAGGACTACCTCGATGGCTTCGCGAAGTACGTGCGCGAGCACCTGAACGATCTCCCCGCCTTGATGGTGGTGACGCAGCGCCCGAAGGACCTGACGCGCGCGCAGCTGAAGGAGCTCCGCCTGGCCCTCGACAAGGCCGGCTACCCCGAGTCCCACCTCCGAGCAGCCTGGGCGCAGCGCACGAACCAAGACATCGCCGCGAGCATCCTCGGCCACATCCGGCAGGCGGCGCTCGGTGACCCGTTGATCGACTACGACGAGCGCGTGAACCGCGCCCTGAAGAAGATCCTCGCCTCCCGCGCATGGGACCCCACGCAGAAGAAGTGGCTCGAACGTCTCGCCAAGCAGCTCCAGAAGGAGATCGTGGTGGACCGAGAGTCGTTGGACGCCGAGGGCAGCCTCTTCGCGGCGGAGGGCGGGTCGAAGAGGTTGGAAAAGGTGTTCGACGGCCGACTGATTGATGTGCTGGCCGCACTTGCAGCGGACGCTTGGGGTGGCGAGTGAACAGGTACCCGCCATCCGAAATGAACGGGAAGCGGTTCGTCACCCCCGGCGACGCCCTCAGCCCGGCGTTCTCGTTCCGGGTGACGACACCAACGCCTGACGAACTTCGCAAGGTGGACGAGGCCTGGCCTCCGAGCCGGCCCGAGTACATCCGGCACTGGTTGTGGACCCGGATCGCCGGGGAGGCGCACGAGACTGTGCGGATGGAGGACCAGACTGGAGAGACAGCGACCTTGTTCGCCACTTACAAGTCGCGCTTGCTGCGGCTGCATGGATCGGGCCTGTACTGCGTGGACTACCTTGAGGTTGCGCCGGCATTGCGCGGCGGATCGTGGGGCGACGCGCTGCTGGCCGCCGCCGCCTGGCGCGCTCGCGAGTGTGGCGGAAGCGGCCTCGCGATCCCTGCGGTCCGCGAACTCGAGGGCTACTACACGGACCGTGGGGCCGAGCGGCTTCGGCGGGGGGAGTGGAAGCAGCCCGCGGGTGTGGTAGCGATGAAGCTGGTCGGCGAGCCGTTCGACGACCTACTGGAGGCCCTCGATGAGCTCGCGTGACGCAGCTCGCCGCAGATTTCTGGAGCGCAGCAGAAAGGGGCCGCCAGCCGTGAGCCTGATGGCAGCTGGCCCGTTGCGTCCGATCGTCTCCAAGGCGTCGCTCGAAGAAGCGCGTGCGATGTTCGGCCCCGACGAGCGCGAGGACGACCTCGTGATGGTGGCGTCGGCACTCGACGCAACCAAGCGCGGCCTGACGATCCGAGTCGGGGCTGGAGCAGCTGTCGTCCTGTTTCTTGTCCTGGCGACCGTCGCTTGGTGGGTCAGCACGCGGCCAGCTCCGCCCGCGCCGCACGATCCACCCGCGCCGGAAATCGTGCCGCTGCCACGAGAGACCCGGCCGACGGACGAGCAGTACCTCGCGAACACGCTTCCGACTCCGTCCGCACCCGAGAACATCGGGAGCGGCCACGCTCCGCCGACCGCGGAGGCCGAGGCGCCACCGGCGCGAGACGCCGCGGCGGCCTGTCGACGGGGAAGCGCGGGCGACTGCCTAACGGCTGGTGTGCGAGCCGAACATGCCGAGGACGAGACCACCGCCGCAGAACTCTACGAACGCGGCTGCCTGCTTCACAACGCGCGCTCTTGCTACAACGCGGGTCGACTCGCCATGCTGCGGGAGTCGGACGAGGCGTTGCGGTTCTTCGGCCCGAGCTGTGAGGCTGGCTTCGCGCCCGCTTGCTGGCAGTTGGCTCGAGTTGAGTGGCGCGTGGGCCGGTCGCCAGAGCTAGAGGCCCACCTGGGAACAGCCTGCACCGGCGGAGAGGCCGATGCCTGCGATCGTCTCGGAATCCTCGCGTTTCGCGACGAGGATGACGAGACCGCAGTGCGGCACTTCGAGAGGTCGTGCACGCTCGGGGCACCCGGAGGCTGCGGAAACTTGGCCTACCATCTCTATCGAGGCCGCGGAGTGACCGAGGACCGCGATCGCGCGATTCGGTTGTACGGTCAGGCCTGCGATGGCGGGATTCCCTCTGCATGCTCGAGCGAGGTCACAATTCTCGAGGCACGAGGGGTTCCAAGTGACGACGAACGCCTGACGACTGCCAGGCGGCAGGGTTGCAGACTCGGGGTGCGCTCGCTCTGTGACGACCCGGAATAGGCTGGCCCGTGCCGCCCTCTAAAGCCGAGTACCGCATCTTCTCTGCGAGCGCCGACCCCCTGGGGGAGGAGCGCTACCCGCTGGCGTTGGTGCACTGGGACGGCAAGGAGCTGCGCTACGCCGCACGTGATCGCGTGCCGAGCGCGCTGGAGAAGGAGGAGCGGGCGCTCGCGCGGGTCCTTCGCGCGATGCGTCGACGCGTACGCGAGCTTCCCTCGCCGCAGCTCGACGTGGGCCTGGATGCGATGTTCGACGTTCGCGCGGGCGACGCCGGCGCGACGGCGTGGTCGACGAAACGAATCGCGATGACGCGTGACGCGGCGGATCACTTCGCGCGCCTCGTCGCGGACCTTCACCTCGCGCAGCTGCGGGATGCGGCGTCGTCGATCGGCCGCGCCGAGGTTGTCGACGCCGTGCACGACCTCGGGACGCTGCTCGCGAAGACGCACGCGAACGTTCACCCCGATCACACGGTGCACGAGTTCGATCAGCTGCGGTCGCCCATGTCGTGGATGAACGGCTCGTGGGTGCACACCGTGCCGCTCGTCGTGTCGTCGACCTCTGGTGCACACGAAGGCGTACGAAAGGTCGCCGCGACCCTCGAGCTCGCGGTGCCCCGCGAGCATCGCCTCGTCGTCGCCTACCCCATGCCGGCTGACGACTCGATCGGGCGTGAGCTGCTACGCGGCGTTGCGCACCTCGCGACGAACAATCCGCCGATCGACGGCAAGACACCGCGCGTTCGAGGGGTCGCCCTCGCGCTCACGGCGGACGACGAGATCGACACATCGGCCTTGCAGGCGCTCGTGCTCGCCGAGCTCCGCTCCGCCGCCTGAACGGCGATGGGTGCGAACAGATCATGCAGACCGTGTCTGCAGATCCTCGCGCTGCGGGTCAGACGCGTGGCGGTGCCGGGGCGTCGGGCGGGAGGCTCTGGCGGGGTGGACGCTCGAACTTCGTGCGGCACGCCGCGCAGTCGGCGCGGTAGCTCTCCGTGAGCCGGCGTCGCATGGATGCGTCGTAGCGGACGACGCGGTTGCGCTGCTCCTTCGCGACGGTCATCGCCATCTCGAGGTGGTCGCGGATCGCGCGGTCGGACGCCACACCCTTCGCCAGATCGCCGATCGCGAGCCACGCGATGGTCACGGTGCACTTCATCTGTTGGTCGACGCTCACGGCCGGCACCGACATCTGTCCGACGTTCTCTCGGAGCAGATTGAGGTTCGCCGCGATCACCCGATCTGCGTACTCCCGAGCACCCTCGCGAAGACCTGCGACGTAGAACTCGTCGCCATGCGCGCGGAAGGCGCGGGCGCCGTGGCCGAACGCAGCCGCGGAATCGCGCAACTCGGCGGCGACGCCAGCCAGCAGGACGTTCGCGTCTTCGTATCCGAACTTGTCGTTGATGGACTTGAACTTGTCGATCTCGACGAAGGCGACCCACATCGCCTCGGACTCGACGTGCTCCTCCAAGAACTCCGAGAGCGCGAGATCGTTCGGGAGTCCCGTCAGCTGATCGCGGAGCCGCTCGCGGTGAACGCGCGCCTCGATCAGCTCGACGAGACGCGCGAGGGCGTCGTGGATCGGACGGTCGTCGTCCGATACGGCATCGGTCCCCCGCATCGCTCAGCCCCCAGCGGAATCGAAGTAGTGACTCACCCGCGTCGCGATGTCCGTCGACGTCGTGGGTGCGAACATGTCGTCCCCGTCGCCGACCGACGCGTGCACCTTTCGGCGCTTCGAGCCGCGCGAAGCGAGCACGATCCAGATCGGCCCCTGGGCGTCACGGCCCGGATGTGCGCTCACGAGCTCGACGCGATGCTTCCGTAGCTCCTCGCGAAGGGCTCGCTCGAACACCACGCGGCGGCTCGGACGACCGAGCAGGGCCGCGCCGATGACGGCTCCGACGCCTGCCGCGAAGGGACCCCCGACCGCGGCGCCGATCGTTCCTCCGAGGATCGCTCCCCCGAGATCGGCATCCTTTGCGTCCGACGAGGCCATCGCGCGATGGTAGGCCCCGTCGCGGCTCGCGGCAATCGCGCGCCCTGCCTCCCTCGCCTGGATCGAGATGACCACCACCAACGACATCGTTCAGAAGCTCTGGTCGCTCTGTCACGTCCTTCGGGACGATGGGATCACGTACCACCAGTACGTGACCGAGCTGACGTGGTTGCTGTTCCTCGAGATGGCCAAGGAGACCAACCGGGAGGAGCAGCTGCCCAAGGGGTACCGGGGGCTCGTATGACGCGCCCGCCGTCGAAGCGCCGGGCCTCGGTGGTCGAACGCTCGAGAGATCTCGACCTCCGCGCCGTGGGGCTTGCCGAGGGGATCGCTGATCTCATCGACGGTGCGCGCCGCGCGACGGCGCAGGCAATCGACACCGTGATGACGTCGGCCTACTTCGAGGTCGGTCGCCAGATCGTGGAGGAAGAGCAGCGGGGCGCGGAACGCGCTGGCTATGGCACGCAGCTCATCGAGCGGCTCGCACAGGCGCTCACGACGAGGCTCGGCAGAGGCTTCGGCCGACGCAACCTCGCGCACATGCGCGCGTTCTTCTTGGCGTATCGCGATGCCACGGCACCGTGGCTCCCGATTTGGCAGACGGTGTCTGCAAAATCTCCTCGCCCCGCCTCCAGCGAGATCTTGCAGACGGCGTCTGCAGAATCTTCGAGCACCGACGCGCCGCGCCGCTTCGCGCTGCCGTGGTCCCACTACGTCGAGCTGCTGCGCCTCGAGCCCGAGCCGCGGGCGTTCTACGAGACCGAGTGCCTCCGAGGCGGGTGGACGAATCGTCAGCTCCGTCGGCAGATCGACGCGCAGGTCTACGAACGCGCGCTGCGATCGAAGAACAAGGCTGCCGCCCTCGCCAAGCCCACGCTCGCAGACGACGCCGACGCAGACGCTCGCCTCGCACTGCGCGAGCCGCTCGTGCTCGAGTTCCTCGATTTGAAGGACGAGTACTCGGAGAGCGACCTCGAAGAGGGCCTCATCCACCGTCTCGAGTCCTTCCTCCTCGAGCTCGGTGACGACTTCGCGTTCCTCGGACGCCAGCGGCGCCTGCGCGTGGGCGACGAGTGGTACCGCGTGGATCTCGTGTTCTTCCATCGAGGGCTGCGCTGCCTCGTGCTCATCGATCTCAAGCTCGGGCGCTTCACACACGCCGACGCGGGGCAGATGAACCTGTACGTCCAGTACGCGCGTGAGCACTGGTCGCGGCCGGAGGAGAACCCCGCTGTCGGTCTCGTCCTCTGCGCGGCCAAGGATGACGCTGTGGCCCACTACGCCCTCGGCGGCATGAAGGATCGCGTGCTGGTCGCGCGCTATCAGACCGCCCTACCGTCCGCGGAGCGGCTCGCCGAGGAGCTGCGACGCGCTCAAGCCGCCCTTCTCACACGTTCCCCCGCCGCACGTGCCCCGACGTCTTCCGCAGCGGCGCGTCCCCGCAAGAAGCGCTGATGACTACTACCAACGACATCGTTCAGAAGCTCTGGTCGCTCTGTCACGTCCTTCGGGACGATGGGATCACGTACCACCAGTACGTGACCGAGCTGACGTGGTTGCTGTTCCTCAAGATGGCCAAGGAGACCAACCGGGAGGAGCAGCTGCCCAAGGGGTACCGGTGGGATGACCTCACGCAGCTCGATGGGCTGCCGCTCCTGACGTTCTACCGGCAGCTCCTCCTGCATCTCGGGACGGCGTCGGGGAGCAAGGGGCCGTCGAAGCGTGTGCAGGCGATCTTCGTCAACGCGGCGACGTCCATGAAGGAGCCGCGCAACCTCAAGAAGCTCGTCACCGACATCGATGGGCTCGACTGGTACTCGGCGAAGACCGAGGGCCTCGGCGATCTCTACGAGGGCTTGCTCGAGAAGAACGCGAGCGAGAAGAAGTCGGGCGCGGGGCAGTACTTCACGCCGCGGCCGCTCATCGATGCGATGGTGCGCGTGGTCCAGCCGCAGAAGGGCGAGCGCGTGCAGGATCCTGCGGCCGGCACCGCGGGGTTCCTCATCGCGGCGGATCGCTGGGTGAAGAGCGAGACGAACGACCTCTTCGATCTCTCCGAGGCCGAGGCGAGGTTCCAGCGGACACAGGCGTTCTACGGCATCGAGCTCGTGGGCGACACGCACCGTCTCGCGCTCATGAACCTCCTGCTGCACGGCATCGAGAGCGATCTCCAGATGGGCGATGCGCTGTCGAACGACGGCAAGGGTCTCGCGAAGGCGCACGTGATCCTCACGAACCCTCCGTTCGGCACCAAGAAGGGCGGCGGCCTTCCTTCGCGCGACGACTTCACGTTCCCCACGAGCAACAAGCAGCTCGCCTTCCTCCAGCACATCTACCGAGGCCTCGAGCCCGGCGGGCGCGCGGCCGTCGTGCTCCCGGACAACGTGCTGTTCGAGGAGAACGTGGGAACGAAGGTCCGCGAGGACCTGATGGAGAAGTGCGACCTCCACACGATCCTCCGTCTGCCCACGGGCATCTTCTACGCGCAGGGCGTGAAGACGAACGTGCTCTTCTTCACGCGCGGCGAGCACGGCAAGGACCGCGGCCAGACGAAGGCCGTGTGGGTCTACGACATGCGCGCGAACATGCCGAGCTTCGGCAAGCGCACGCCGCTGACGCTCGAGCACTTCGAGCCGTTCATCAAGGCCTACGGCAAGAACGCGTACGGCCAGGGCAAGCGCAAGGACGAGGGCGAAGAGGGCCGCTTCCGGAAGTTCACGCGCGAGGAGATCAGGAAGCGCGGCGACAACCTCGACATCAGCTGGCTCAAGGACGAGAACGCGACGTCCCACGGCGAGCTCGGCGAGCCGGAGGGGATCGCGGAGGAGATCCTCGCAAAGCTGAAGACCGCGATGTCGGAGATCGAGTCCCTCCAGGCCGTGCTTCGAGGTGAAGCGTGAGCTCGCAGCTGATCGATGAGCTCGGGCAAGCGTACGCGACGGGTTCGATGCCGATCGCGAGCGTTGCCGAGCGGCTGGGCGTCACGGTCGCCGACGCCATCGTGACCCTCGAGGAGGCCGGTCACGCGCGTACCATCGAGCACATCCGCTTGGAGGAGTCCGCCCGCGAGGCGATCCTCGCCCGCCTTCGCTCCGACCGGATGCGGCGCAATGGAGTCCCCGAGGTGGACCTGGCGAGCGTCACACGGAACGTGGTCTCAAGCCTGCGCCTGAGCGGCATCGACGCGCGAGGTTGGCTCAACGACACGGAGCGGGCGTGAGCGACCAGTGGCCGAGCGCGACTCTGGCGGAGATTGCGACCGACGTTCGCAACGGAATAGCCACCAAGCCGGAAGGAGATAGCGGGACCCCGATTCTTCGCATCAGCGCGGTTCGGCCGATGGAGCTGCGCCTCGACGACTTGCGGTACGTCGCGTCCGCTCCCAGCGAGTACGAACTTCGCGAGAACGACCTGCTCTTCACGCGGTACAGCGGTACGCCGGAGTTCGTTGGGGCGTGTGCACGCGTCCCTCACCTCACCTCCCCATTGGTCTATCCGGACAAGCTGATTCGTGTGCGCGTTGACCCCGCCAAGGCCGACGCAGGATTCGTCGAGGCGGCGTTCGCGAGTCCCGAGGGGCGGTCGCAGGTCCGCGCCGCACTGAAGACCTCCGCCGGGCAGGTTGGCATTTCGGGTTCGTCTCTCAAGGAGATCCTGATCCCGCTGCCCGCCCTCGACGAGCAGCGGCGCATCGTCGCCAAGCTCGACGCGCTCCGCGCGCGCAGTCGTCGCGCGAAGGAGGCGCTCGACGCCGTCCCGGCGCTGCTCGACAAGCTTCGTCAGTCCATCCTCGCGGCGGCGTTCCGCGGTGACCTCACGGCCGACTGGCGCGAGGCCCACCCCCACGTCGAGCCCGCCTCCGAGCTGTTGAAGCGCATCCGCGTCGAGCGCCGCAAGCGCTGGGAGGAGGCCGACCTCGCGAAGATGACGGCCAAGGGGAAGCCGCCCAAGGACGACCGCTGGAAGGCGAAGTACGTCGAGCCCGAGCCGGTGGACGAGAGTGACTTGCCGGAGCTACCCGACGGGTGGTGCTGGGCGAGCCTCAGCGAAGTGTCGCTCCTTCAACTCGGCCAGCGGCGCGCGCCTGAATACAAGGGCATGACAGAGTACCCGTACCTCCGGGCGGCGAACATCACCTGGGATGGCCTGGACCTGCGTGACGTTCGAACCATGGGATTCGAGGAGCCGGAGTACCTGAGGCTCGAGCCAGGCGACGTGGTGCTAAACGAGGCGTCGGGCAGCCCGCTCGAAGTCGGGAAGCCGGCACTGTGGAACGGAGAGATTTCCCACTGCTGCTTCCAAGCTACCGTGCTCAGGGTCCGCCCGGCTTCTCGTCTGGTTCTCGGTGCGTGGTTGCAGACATGCTTCCTCGCGGATGCCCTGCTCGGCCGATTCGCCGCGATGGCGCCGGGCGTGGGAATCCTTCACCTCACCGCCGAACGAATGCGGTCGTGGCCCGTGCCGCTGGCCCCGGTCTCGGAGCAGGAGCGAGTCGTCGACGTTGTTCGGGCCGCCCTCGCGTCCGCCAACGGGACTCGGGACGCCTCGCGCGACCTCGCCAACCGCGTGGCGGCGCTTGATGCGGCCTCTCTAGGATCGGCGTTTGCCGGCCGGCTTTTTGATGGGGAAGCGACATGACTGGCGACCGACACCCGTTACTCCGAATCATCGACCGTCGAGAAGCGGACGGGGCGCCAGGCGGGCACATCTTCGTTGCGAATCGCTCGGACATTCCGGGATCAGTGGCACTCGGCCCGGAGTTTTCCTTCGCCGTGCCACGCGTGATGAGGTGCAGGAGATTCGGTCGGTCGTGGACTGGTTCGCGCAGGGCCTTGAGCGCCCGCGACGGTACCCCTGGGAGAGCCGAGCCACTCGCCACCCCCATCCACAAGGGGGCGGATACCAAGTCGAATATCATGCTCTCAATGAAAACGAAGACCGCTCCATCTTCTCAGCTACGACGGCGAGATGGGGATCCGCCACCTCGACGTTGGAGATGCGAGCGTCCTGGCGTCAGGACCCGAGTTCATCGACGGGTACCACGCAAACTGGGGCCGCATCTCGTCATTCGGTTCGGCACGACTCCTGTCTTTCTTGGAGCGCGCTGGGTTCGACGACGACGGGTTTGAATCATTCTCGTCGGAGGACGCCGCGGATCCTGTGTCTGTGTACTCGAGAGTGCAGTCGGTCCCGTTGGGGGAGCGTATTCGCTCGTCTATCAGCGAACACCGTCAACTGTACGCGCTGGGGAGCCATCTGCGGCTTCGTCTGCTCGGACGCTTTGCAGTCCTCGAATCTCTCATCGTGCACAAGCCCGACCCAAAGGATCCGTACGACTCGATCACTCGACAAGTGAAGATGAAGATGAAGCTGCTCGATCGTCGATTCGCGCGCCCCGTGAAGTACGGCACTTTCGGCATCTCGGAGCCGTTGGACAAGGTGTGGACCAAGCTCTATTCGCTGCGCAGTACCATCGCTCACGGAGCATCTCCTTCATTCGGAAAAGGTAGCGAGTTCGCGTTCTTTCACTCCTTGGACAATGCGGACCGTCTCGTCGCCAACGCGGTTCGCTCAGTGCTGCGACAAGTCTTCGAAGAGCCGGATCTTCTCGCAGACCTCCGCGACTGCTGAACGTGTGGCGAGCCTGCTCCTGCGCAGGGGCACCACACCGAAGCGGCAGGTGATTGAGCGGCGTCAGGTGGTTGCCGTCACCCTCCGAGCGACGACCTGTTCGTCGCGCAGCACGACGTAGCCGCGAGAACCGGCTCGCTTGGCCCAGCCGGCGCGGGGTGAGCAGTAGGACCGCAGGACGTCGCCGGGCTGCATGCAGGCGATCAGCGCGAGGGTGCTCGGGTCGTTCGCTCGCTTTCGCGCGACTGCGTCCGGGCTCAAGTTGCGCGTGCTGATCCACGCCCTCGGAATCTCGGCGGCTCGACCCGTGCGCACGAGCCCGCCAGCGGCGTCCAGCTCGCGCCACTCTCGCAACAGCACCTCGGGGGACTTCGTCATCGGTCGATCGTACCAACGCGCGGGATGAGGTCGCGGTGGCCTGGCCCTCACCCTTGCCCTCTCCCGCCGACGGGAGAGGGGACTCTGCGGTGCTCACGCGGCGATGGTCCTCCTTCCCGTCATTCCAACCCTCGGCGGGGCCGAGACGGTTCGTGAGCTGGACGAGACCAGATCTCGGCACGCCGGACCCGGTCGGCGCGCAGTGACCGATCGGCAAAGCCGGGATGACGCCGCAGTCGGGCCGAGTCATCGGCGGG
>CAZCVE010000090.1:0-31012 GCA_964502175.1 uncultured Sandaracinaceae bacterium | reverse complement strand
GAGTACCGCAGCGCATACCGGACGATGCTCGCGAGCTACCGGGTCGCGTCTGCGAGGTTCAGGCGCACCGGCAAGCTGTGCCCGTTTCCGGCGGGCACGCGACCACCGTGGATCGGTGAAGCACTCGCGGTCGTGTAGCGCGTCAGCAAGTCGCCGCGCCGACCCTAGCGGTGCTTTGACCCGGGTTCCGCGCGGAGCGCCTCGGCGGCGGAGATCAGTGTCGCGAGGGCGTGAGCTTGCGCCCATGCGAAGCAACTCCTCACGCGTCCACTCCGCGGCGGCCGCGCACGAGTGCGCATCCCCTCTGGCGAGTGGGCGACCGCACGGCGGGTCGCCGTCCTCAGCGCCGTCACGTCCTCCACACTGACTTTGCGCAGGGATCGCAGCACCACGACGGCGCCGACGCTCGCGAGCGTGAGTCCCCCGAGGGGCTGCGCGTTCACGCGCGCCGCCTCCGCAGCGTCAGCAAGAGACCGAGACAGGCGAGCGCGAGGGCGCTCGTCGCCGACGGTCCGCCGCGAGCCGCGCGACATGCGCAGCCGCCGCCGCCACCGCCACCCGCGTCGGCGCCCACGACGGCGTCGATCGCGACGCTGCCGTCCTCCGCGGGCGAGCCACCACCATCTCTCGGACCTGCCCCGGTGTCGGGGTCAGACCCCGCGTCCGTCGCGGGTGGGATCGTCGGGATGATGTTGAGGCGGACTGCCCAATCGCCGTTGACGCCAGCAGCCTCGTTCCACACGAAGCCCATCCCGTTCGCGAGGATGTAGCTGCGCTCGGGCGAGATGCGGCCATCATCGCGCAGCGGGCTTCCGTCGGAGCTGAACGGACAGCTCGGGCCCGGCAGCGTGCTGTCCTTCAGCTGCACGTACGCGCGGAGGTAGGTGAACGGTGCGCTGATACGGAGCGGCATCCCCATCTCGTCCATGATCTCGAAGCGGTTGAGCTGGAGGTTGAACCCCGTCGTGCCCGATGCCGGGATCGAGAGCTCGATCGGCACGTCGACCGCAGCGAACACGAGCTCTTCGTCGGTGCCGCCCCATGGCTCGCCGGGCGCCATCGCGTCGATCGCGCCGGTCGGCGGTGTGACGCCCGCCCAGATCTCCACGTCGACCAGCACACTACCGCCCTCGTCGACGTTCATGCACGTCGAGCCGTTCAGGCGCGCGGCCGCGAGCGCGATCTCGACCGAGCGAAGCGTCAGCGGAAAGTCCTCCACCAACAGCCCTCGCGCTGGCGCGGGCAGTTCGCGGAAGACCACGCCGAAACCTTCAGTCCCGCAAAAACCGCACACGGCCGCTGCGGGCGACTCCGTCGAGAGTGTGTCCTGCGCGAGCGTGACCTGCGCGTGCGCGCGAGGCGTCGCGACCATCGCGGCGAACAGCCAGGTGAAGACGAAACCGGCGAAGAGCGCGTGTCGCATGGGCCTGAGCGTAGCGAGGACTGCACCCCCTGCGCGAGAGATCACCGGGGTCTGACCCCGTCGAGATCCACTCGCGGCCGACGAAGCGCCCGCTTGGTTGACCCGCTCGTTCGCCGGCCGCTACGCTCGTTCCATGCGCTTTTCTTGGTGGTCCGCGCGCGCTCGCAGGGCATCCGTCGCTGCCCTCGCCGTGAGCGCAGGCGTCCTCTCTCCATCCGCTTGCACGCGCGACAGCGACACGCCCGACGCGCGCCTGGTAGGCCTCGACGCCGGCAACGACGCCCCAGTCGCCATGATGCGCTGCACCCGCAACGAAGACTGCAATGACGGCTTCGCCTGCACGATCGACAACTGCGGCGTGGGCAACCGCTGCGAGTGGGTCGCGATCGACAGCGAGTGCCCGTCCGAGCAGAGCTGCGTGATCGGCCGCGGCTGCGTCACAGGCATGCCGATGGACTGCACGATCGACGACGACTGCGACGACGGTCGTCGCTGCACCGGCCGCGAGCAGTGCCTCCTCGGCGTGTGCCGAACCACCGAGCCGTACGTCTGCGACGACGGCAACACCTGCACGACCGACTCCTGCGGCGGCGCCGCAGACGACTGTGTGTTCACCACCGTCTGTGACTCCGGCGTCGGAGGGTCGGACACCGGGCCGGTCTGCACGCCGTTCGACGCGGCGAGCGTCTACTCGAGCACGTTCATCGTGCCGATGGCCCCGTCGCAGGGCTGCGCAACCGTGATGACGTACACCGCGAGCCCCGTCACCTTCTCCGTCGCCGGCGGGACCCTCACGGCGCGCGCCACGGGCATCGTCATGACGCAGTCCCCCGCGCCCACCGGAGCCGACTTCGACGTGCGCGAAGACCGCGGCTGTGCGCACTTCCGCCTCACCGGCACGTTCACCTGCGGCAACCAGGGCATGGCCATGTTCAGCGCCACCTTCGACTCGGGCTGCGAGCCCTGCGCGGATCAGTCGCGCTCGGTGATGCTGCTCCGCTGACGCTTCCGCTTCTCGCTTGCTTCGTCTTTTCAGGAGACTCGACATGCGCACGATGACTCGCTCGATGAAGTGGCTCGCAACGCTCGCGGTGCTCGGCGGCAGCATCTCGGTGGAGGCCTGCGGCTCCCGTATGCCGGGCGACGTGGACGCCGGCATGGGCACCCGCTGCACGACGAACGCCGAGTGCGACGACTCGATCGAGTGCACCGTCGACACCTGCGGCGCGGGCAACGTCTGCACGTACACGGCCGTCAACGCGATCTGTACCGGCGCCGGCGAGAGCTGCGTGGTGGGCGTGGGCTGCACGACCATGCGCACCTGCACCACGAGCGCCGAGTGCAACGACATGATCGAGTGCACGGTCGACACCTGCGGCGCGGGCAACGTGTGCTCGTACACCGCCGTGAACGCGCTCTGCAGCGATCCGATGCTCTCGCGGTGCGAGATCGGCCGCGGCTGCGTCGCGGGCGAGACGCGCTGCACCTCGAGCGCGGAGTGCAACGACTCGGTGATGTGCACCGTCGACACCTGCGGCGCGGGCGGGATGTGCACGCACACGACGGTCGACAGCATGTGCGACGTGGCCGCCGGCGAACGCTGCACGGCCACGGGCTGCTTCGCGCCGATGACGTGCGACACCGAAGAGGAGTGCCAGGACGGCAACTTCTGCAACGGCCGCGAGCGCTGCGTCCCCGAGCTCGGCTGCATGCCCGCCACGATGGCGCCGCGCTGCGACGACATGGACAGCTGCACCGTGGACACCTGCGAGCCCGCGACCGGCTGCGTCTACACGTGCGACAGCGCGATGGCGTCGTGCATGTGCATGGGCGGCATCGAGTGCACCGGCAGGTTCATGCTCTCGGAGAACCTCTACAACGCGTGCATCGACGACGGCAGCGGCAGCAACCAGGTCGACTACGACTTCCAGGTCGTCGACATCGCAATCGTCGCCGGCCAGACGCTCGTCATGCCGGTCGCACCGGGACACGCGCACTTCGGCTCGATGTCGGACGCGACGGCGAGCTGCCCCGCCGTCACGGCCACGGCGACGGTCTCCGGCGGCACGACGGAGCGCTACACGCTCAACGTCACGTTCAGCGACTCCGACCACTTCGAGGGGTCGTTCAACGCGAACCTCGGCGGCCTCGGCGGCCTCTTCGGCTGCATGGAAGGCTCGATCCCGCTCACGGGCACGCGCATGCCCTGATCGCCCGTCGCCCACGGGACGAACGAAGAAGCCCGCCGAGCAGCGGGCTTCTTTCGTTCACACCGACCGGAGCCTCAGGACCGCCCCGATCAGAACCGCCCCGATCAGAACCGTCCCGGTCAGAAGCGTTCGGGGCCCTGCTGTCCGCCGCCGACCTGCTGCATCACGTTGCCGCCCTGGTCGGCGTAGGTGAACGCCTGCTGGATGCGGAACGCGGGGCCAGCTTCCGATGCGACGACGACGTCGACGGGACCGGCCTCGTGCTGCGGCGTGACGACGAGCAGCGTCGAGGTGTCGAGGATCGTGACGGCGGTCGCGCGGAGCGAGCCGAAGTACACGGCGTAGCCGATGTCCTGGCGGAAGTTCGCGCCCGTGATCTGGATGGGCTGCTCGCCCTGCGTCGCGCCGGCGCGTGGCTGGACGTCCCAGACCGCCATGGGACCCGTCGGCTCACCGGTCGCGCCGCAGCCATTCAAGCCCACAGTGGCGAAGCCGAGGATGCCGACCGAGAGGCTCGAGGCGACGAAGAGGCGAGACAGGCGAGTGCGCGACATGAGCGGCTCCAGGGTGCGTTCTTCGTGGGGGGCCCACGGAAGGGCGCGACGATACGAAGCCGCGAACGTCGGGGTCAAGCCCATCGGTCGGGGTCTGACCCCACGGTCGGGGTCAGACCCCACCTCAGCCGGGGTTGGAGGGTCAGACCCCTCGCAGGCGTTCAGAGTCGGTCCGTTCAGTCGGGGTCAGACCCCGCGCCGAGCGCCACATCGAGCGCGTCGTCGATCCGCGCCCAATCGCGCGGTCGGCCGGCGACCCTCAGCTCCGCCTCGATCTCCGCCAGCGCGCGCGACAGCGCACCCCACCCGTACGAGCCCGCCGTCCCCGCGAGCTTGTGCACGAGGGCCCGCGCGTCGCCCTCGGCATCGCTCGACGCACGGGCGCGCTCGAGCGCGTCGACCACCTCCGTGATGCGCCCCGGCAGGAGCACCGCGAACTCCGCACGCAGCGCCGCGAGGGCACGAGCCACGTCGCTCCGCTCCGGCGCCGACCACGCCGCACGCCGTCGCTCCTCGAGCACGCCCACGATCACCTGCACGAGCGCCTCGTCGGTGACGGGCCCCTCCACGAGCGCGGCGACGCCGAGCGTGCGGAAGCGCGCTGCCTGAGGCGCATCGACCTCGCGCGAAGCGATCACGATGGCCGCCGTGTCGCGGCCCGCCCGCCGCAGCTCGGACACCAGGTCGGCTCCCATCGCATCCGCGAGCACCTCGCCCACCACGACGAGCGACAGGCCCGAGGCGAACAGGTGCTGCCTGCCCTGCTCCGCGCTCGCACAGCACACCGTCTCGAGCCCGCTCGCGCGAACGCCGTCCACCACGGCAGGCGCGAGCTGCTCGGGATCGACGATGAACAGAACGTGACGAGGTGGGGACATTGGATCGCGCGCGCTTCGAAAATTACACTCCCGAGCGCATGGCAGATACCCCCACCAGCCCGAACACGGAGCTGCTCGACGGCCGCTACCGTGTGCTCCACCGTCTCGGGCGTGGATCGATGGGTCAGGTCGACGTCGCGATCGACATCCACCTCTCTCGGCGCGTCGCGATCAAGCGCGTCCGCAGCGGCGAGATCATGCCCGGCGCGCTCGACCTCCGCGAAGAGGCGAGCGCCCTCGCCGCCGTGCGATCGACGAGCGTCGTCGCCGTGCACGCCTTCGGGCACGACGCCGAGCGCGCCCCGTTCTTCGTCATGGAGCACGTCGACGGCGAGAGCCTCGAGACGCTGATCGATCGTCACACCGAGTCCAAGGTCCTGATCCCCGAGGGACGCGCCGTGCAGATCCTCACCGCGATCGCCGACGGCCTCGACGCCGTGCACCGCGAGGGCCTCATCCACCGCGACGTGAAGCCCGGCAACATCGTGGTGGAGCGTCGCACCGGCCGCGCCGTGCTCGTCGACTTCGGCATCGCCGTGCGCGCCTCCGCGTCGGAGGCCGAGCTCGCGATGCGCTGGGGCACCCCCGACTACATGGCGCCCGAGTACTCGGGAGGCGCGAACCCGAGCCCGCTCCAAGACGTCTACGCGCTCGGCTGCGTGGCCTTCGAGCTCCTCACGGGCCGCGCGCCGTACCGGGGGACCGCTGCGCTCGACACGCTCGCGCGCCACGTCGAGCAGCCGACGCCGCTCGTCTCGAGCCTGCGCCGAGAGGCCGCTCACCTCGACGCGGTCGTCCTCCGCGCGATGCACAAGGATCCTCTCGAGCGCTTCCCCACGGCGAGCGCGTTCGCGCGCGCGCTCGAGGCTCACCGGCTCTTGGTGCCCACCGCGCCCGCCAAGCCCGAGCCCGCCTCGGAGCTCCTCCGCGAAGACGAAGGCGCGCTCCGCGTCCTCGTGGTCGACGACGATCCCGAATACGTGCGCCTCGCTGCGCGCGCGGCGCAGCTCACGTTCGCGGGAGCGCGCATCCCGCTCTCCGTCTCGCGCTCGAACAACCTCAACGCCGCGTGGGCCAGCGCCGCGCGACGACGGCCCGACCTCGTGCTGCTCGACTTCGAGCTACCGGATGGGACCGGCGTCGACTTCCTCACCCACCTCCGCGATCTGCCCGGAGGCCTGCGCACGCGCGTCCTCGTGTCGAGCGGCCGCGCGAGCGTCTCGGACCAGTGGCAGTTCCGCCTGCTCGGCGCGGACGACTTCGTGCAGAAGCCCACCGATCTCGCGACGCTCGTCGATCGCATCGGCATCATCGGTCGTCAGCAGGGCTGGCTCCCGCGCGTGTGACGCTCAGCGCGCGTTCGGGATCTCGAACCAGAAGCACGAGCCCTCGCCCAGCACCGAGTCGACGCCGACCTGTCCTCCGTGCGCCTCGACGATCCCGCGCACGATCGACAGACCCAGGCCCGAGCCGCCCTTCGCGCGCGCGTCGCGCGCGTCGAGCTGCGTGAAGCGCTCGAAGAGACGCGGCACGTCCGCGGCGGCGATGCCGGGGCCGCGGTCGCGCACGCTGATGCGCGTCGTCGCACCACCCTGCGCGACGAACACGTGGATCGCATCGCCCGCTGGCGAGAACTTCACCGCGTTCGAGATCAGGTTCACGAGCACCTGCACGAGGCGATCGGAGTCCGCGAACACGGTGCCTTCGACGTCGAGCTCGAGGCGCAGCTCGTCGCCCGAGCGCAGCCCTCGCACCGCATCCGCCGCGGTGCGCACGACCGTGGCGAGGTCGAGCTCGCTGCGGTGGAGCTCGAACTTCCCCGACGCCATGCGCTCCACGTCGAGCACGTCGTTGACGAGCCGCACGAGCCGCTCGGTGCTCGCGCTCGCGATGCGCACGAGCTCGGCGGCGCGCGGAGGCAGCTCCCCCTGCGTTCCGCTCTGGACGAGTCGCAGCGACCCACGGATCGCCGTGAGCGGAGTGCGCAGCTCGTGCGAGACCGTGGAGACGAACTCGTCTTTCATGCGCTCCACGGCGCGGCGCGCCGACACGTCGACGAGGGTGGCGACCAGCGCGCGGCCCTCGGGCATGACGACCTCGGTGAAGCTCAGCTCGACCTCGCGCGGGCTGCCGTCGCGCCGACGCACCGACGCGAAGCGGGGCGCGCCGTAGCGGCGGAGCTCACCGCGCACGAGCTCGTCTCGCACGAGCTCCGCCGACGCGAGCTCGACGTGTACGCCGTGTCCGGGCACGAACTCTTCGAGCGCGATCCCGCGCAGCGCCTCGGGCTCGTCGCCGAGCAGCAGCGCCGCGGCAGAGTTCGCGTACGCGATGACGCCCGCGCCGTCGACGAGCAGCATGCCGCTCGCGGACGCGTCGAGGATGCGGTGCGTGCGCTCCTCGATGCGCACGTGCTCCGAGACGTCGCGCGCGACCACGTAGACGAGGCCCTGCTCCCGATCGGCGACCGAGCGGATGTCGAACGGCACGTAGTGACCGTGCGCGTGCCGCAGGCGCACGCGCGCGACGGGCGGCGCGACTCCGTCGCGGTGGCTCTGCCCGCGACCGGCAGACGCGGCACGGTCGTCGGGGTGCATGACGGTCACGACGCCCAGAGCGCGCAGCTCGTCCATCTCGTAGCCCAGCACGTCGGACCAGGCGGGGTTGAGATCTTTGACGGTGCCGTCGAGCCGCGCGATGCAGAGGAGGTCGAGGTTGAGCGTGAAGAAGCTCCGCGCCTCGACGGTCGCCGCGTGGGCGCGCTGCGCCTCGATCTCCACCTGCCTCAGCGTGCGGCGCAGCGCGAAGCTCGAGATCACCTGGCGCGAGAGGGCGCGCAGACCGTCGAGCTGGGCTTGCGTGAGGTTGCGGGGCTTGGAGTCGATCACGCAGAGGGCGCCCAGCGCATGCCCCGACTCCGTGATGAGCGGCGCGCCCGCATAGAACCGCACCTCGGGCGCGCCGGTGACGAACGGGTTGTCCGCGAAGCGCTCGTCGGCGAGCGCGTCGGGCACGACGAAGACGTCCTTGCCCAGGATCGCATGGCCGCAGAACGAGACCTCGCGCGAGGTCTCCGTGCCGCCGATCCCGACCTGCGCCTTGAACCACTGGCGGTCGGAGTCGACGAGCGTGACGAGCGCGATCGGCGTGTCGCAGAGGACGGACGCGACCTTGGCGATGTCGGTGATGTCCGAGTCGGGTGGCGTGTCGAGCTGCTGCTCTCGGCCGAGCGCGGCGAGCCGCGCCTCTTCGTCCTCGGGGATCTCCGGCGCCTTCATGAGGCCAGGATCACGCGGCTCGCGTTGCGCGTCGAGGTCCGCACGTGGCAGCGTCTCGGTCGTGAGCGCGCGGACGATCCTCCTCGTCGACGACGACGACGACATCCGACTGATCGCCCAGATCGCGCTCACCGATGTCGGCGGCGCTCACACGCTCCTCGCGAGCTCGGGCGCCCAGGCGCTCGAGATGGCGATCGCGAGCCGGCCGGATCTCATCGTCCTCGACGTGATGATGCCCGGCATGGATGGCCCTGCGACCCTCGACCGCCTGCGCGCGGACGAGCGCACGAGATCCATCCCCGTCGTCTTCCTCACGGCCAAGGCGCGCCCCGAGGAGATCGACCGCTTCATCGCGCTCGGAGCCGCTGGGGTGGTCAGCAAGCCCTTCGACCCGATGACCCTGCACGAAGAGATCCTCGCTCTCCTCGACCATCCCTGACCGACCCTGGGGGCCCCGGGGGGGGGGGGGGCGACCCCACCCGGGGCGCGGGAGCGCGGTGGAGTATTCGCCGCGCGCGCGCCGGGGAGCGCGCGGGGCCGGAGGTCCCTCGCCGAGGCCAACACAGACTTCGCCTTTACAACCGGGGGCTTGGCCGCTCAGACTTCGCGGCGGATGGCGAAAAAGAGCCTCCTCCTCGTCGACGGTGACGTCCGCAGCCTGCGTGTGCTCGAAGTGAGCCTGCGAAAGGCCGGCTATAACCTCACGACCTGTGGGGCCGCGAAGGACGCGATCGAGACGCTCGAGTACGCGTCCCCCGATCTCATCCTCTCGGACACGCGCCTGCCTGGGATGGACGGCTTCGCGCTCGTCGAGGCGCTGCGCCTGAACAGCGACTGGGCGGCGATCCCGATCATGTTCCTCTCGAGCGACACGTCGGTCGAGAGCAAGGTCCGCGGCCTCCAGCTGGGCGTCGAGGACTACCTCACGAAGCCCATCTACACGAAGGAGATCCTCGCCAGGATCCACCTCGCGCTGAACCGCCGCGAGCGCGACTCCTTCGCGCGCGGCCGCGCGTCGCTCTCGAAGACGCGCTTCACGGGCTCGCTCGAGGACATGGGTCTCGTCGACCTGCTCCAGACGATCGACGTGAGCCGCAAGTCGGGCGTGCTCGACCTGCGCGGGCCGCAAGGTCACGGCACGATCACGTTCCGCGACGGACAGATCCTCGACGCCGAGCTCGGCCGCATCCACGGCGAGCGCGCGGTGTATCGCCTCCTCCTCTGGAGCGAGGGCGACTTCGACATCGAGTTCCGTCCCGTGCGCTCCGAGGCGCACATCCAGACGCCGACGACCGGCCTCCTCATGGAGGGCATGCGGCGCGTCGACGAGTGGGGACGCTTGCTCGAGCAGCTGCCGCCGCTCGACTCGGTGCTCGAGGTCGTCGAGACCGAGCTCATCCCGCGCCTCGGCGAGATCCCCGACGAGCTGAACCCGATCCTCAAGGCGGTCGACGGGGCCCACACGCTCGGAGAGATCGTCGACGCGGTCCCGGGCGACGACGTGCAGACGCTCTCGTCCCTGTCGAAGCTCTACTTCGAGGGCGTCATCCAGCCCTCGCAGCGCGTGCGCACACTGCGGCCTCCGGACGGCGGCGCGGTCAGCAACGACGAGAACGCAGTGGTCGGCGACGATGTCGAGCTCGACCAGCGGATCGTGTCATCCGGTCGTGCGGATCCTGACGGCGCTGGCGCACACATGCCGCAGTCGACGTCGATTGTGCCACCGCCCGAGCCCATGGCGGACTCGGTTTCGCTGGCGCCCGTTTCGCTGGCGATCCCTGCGATCCCGCCCCCCAGCAGCCTCTCGCTCAGCGGAGCCGCTGGCACAGCGGGCGTCGGCACGAGCGCTGCAGAGCGGCCGGCATCGACGGACTCACCCCTTCAGCCTCCCCGCGTCGAGGGCTCCTCCAAGCGCGAGCACAACAAGACCCTCATGGGTCCGGGATTCTCGGCTCTCGCCGGACTCCCTGCTGGAACTGGCCTCCCTGGAGCTGGCCTCCCTGGAGCTGGCCTCTCTGGAGCTGGCCTCTCTGGAGCTGGCCTCTCTGGAGCTGGCTTCGACGAGGACACGGAAAATCTCCTCGCCGGGATCGACTCACCCAAGCTCGCGTCTCGACCTCCCCCCCCGAACTCTGAGCCAAGCCACGCCGGTCGCGCATCATCCGTCGAGAGCGCGAGTCTCCTGGCCGCCGCACAGAACGCTTCCTCGTCCGCTTCGCCTGCTTCGACTGCCCCTCCTGCCCCCGCAGCCTCCGCGACCGCAGCCTCCCCGACCGCGACGGCAGTGTCCGCTCCGCGCAGCACCACGGATCGAGAGGACCACATGTCCAAGAAGAACAAGAAGAACCGCGGCAACGACCGGAACTCGGTCCCCTCGAGCGCCGGATCGACGCCGGCCGCGAGCAAGCCCGTCGAGACGACCGCCGCGATCGAGACCAAGGCCAAGGTCGAGGCGCCTGTCGCGCGTCCCGAGGAGAAGCGCGCGGAAGAGAAGCGCGAAGAGGCCGCGAGCAACGTCATCCAGTTCCCCGCGCAGGCGAAGAGAACGGTCTCGCAGGTCGCTGTGAACGACGACGTCGTGTCGAGCGGTCGCGAAGAGGCGCCCTCGGCCGACGAGACGCAGCCGCGCATGAAGACCGACGACGCGGACTCGAAGGCCGAGTCGAAGGCCAAGTCCGAGCGCCCCGCGGAGCCTGCCGCGAAGAGCGAAGCCAAGAGCGAGCCCGCGAAGGCGGACGCGAAGCCGACCGCCAAGGCCGACAGCAACGACTCGGACGACGACGAAGACGAGTCGCCCCGCTCGCGCGAAGAGCGTCGCGAGAAGCGCAAGAAGAAGTCGCTCACCGAGTCCGGTGAGATGCGCGCGCTCGGCACCGGCGATCACGCCGTGGCCACCGAGGAGTTCTTCACGAAGAAGAAGAAGGCCGCGGCCGCAGCGCCCGAGGAGCACGACGACTTCGCGGACCTCCAGCGCTCGCTCGAGCCGATGTCCGCGGGCTCGAAGCAGGCGATGTGGGCGACGGCAGGCATCCTGCTCGTGGGGGTCGCGCTGATCGGCAGCTACGTCTACTACCAGAACGTCCACATGCCTCAGCCGGTGCAGCTGGGTCAGGCCGGCCCGGTCGAGATGCCCCAGATGACGGGCACGACAGCGACGGGGACCACCCCGCCGGCCACGACCGAGACGCCGCCCGCCACGACCGAGACGCCGCCCGTCGCCGAGGTCCCGCCGACCACCGAGACGCCGCCCGTCGGCGAGGTCCCGCCGACCACCGAGACGCCGCCCGTCGCCGAGGTGCCGCCTGTCGCCGAGGTGCCGCCCGTCGCCGAGGTGCCGCCTGTCGCCGAGGTCCCGCCGACGCCGGCGGGCGAGACGTACGAATCGGTCCTGGCCGAGGCCGTCGCTGCGCGCGGCGCCGCGCGTCAGATGCCGATCCTCCAGCACGCGATCGAGCTCAACCCGAACGGCGCCGAGGCCCTCGCGCGCCTCTCGTACATCCTCGTCAGCCGTCCCGGCCGCGCGAACATGGAGCAGGCCCGCACGCTCGCAGAGCGCGCGACCGTCGCGGATCCGACGAACGCACAGGCGTGGCTCGTCCTCGGCGCGGCCCGCAGCGAGCTCGGCGACGCCGCCGGCGCCCGCACCGCCTTCCAGTCCTGCGTCGCGCAGGGCACCGGCCGCTACGTGGCCGAGTGCCGCGGCATGCGCTGAGTTGTCGGGCGAGGGCTAGAGCCGAGCGAAGAGCTCGCGCGCCAACGACGGGTCGATCTCGGGCACCACGAGGTCGACCCGTTCACGCACGCTGCGCACGTCCGCGCCCCACTCGCTGGGCACGCGTCGATCGGTGACGAGGATCGACACGCGCGCGCGACGCAGCGCGACCAGCGCCGCGCCCGTGCCGATCACGAGGTCCACACCGCCCAGGCTGCGCTCGGCCTCGAGGAGGCTCGCAGGCAGCGCCAGGAGCGGCGCTTCGATCACGAGGTCACCGTCCTCGTCGCGCGCGATCCGCGCGCTCTCCGAGACGCGCACGTGGAGGCCCGTGACGCGCTTCGAGAGCGCGGCGGCCGCGTGGTGCAGCACGAGCAGCGATCGATCGAGCGCGCGCGGGTGGCTCGCGATCAGCGCGATCACGGGGACGGCGAACGGCAGGCGCAGCGCGTCGTCGATCGGAGGGATCGGCTCCGAAGGTCGACCCACCCTCGACGCGCCGACGATCGGCAGCCGCACCGCGCGCGAGCTCATGCGCGCGCTCAGCTCGCAGCGCTCTTGGGCTGACCGCGCTCGACCTCGAGGCCGTCGGCCTCCCAGTGGAGGAATCCGCCCGCGAGGTAGCCGACCTGGTGGCCCTGCTTCATCAGCTTCTCGGCGAGGTCCTTCGCCTCGTCGTTCGAGCGCGAGTAGAGGATGCGGATGCGGCCGTCCTTCGGGGAGAGCTCGGACGCGCGCGTCTCGAGGTTCGCCACCGGGATGTTGATCGCGCCCGGGATCCGGTAGCGGTTGAACGCCACCTCTTCGCGCACGTCGACCGGCACCACGCGACGCTGCTTGATGAGCTCCGCGAGCTCGTTCGGCTTGAGCTCGTTGGCCGTGCGCGGGAGCACCGGCTGGAGGAGCTTCAGGATCGTCTTCTTGTCGGCGACGCCCTGATCCCACACGCCCGCGACCTCGCCGTTCTGCACGACGAACAGCATCGGGATGCTCTGGACCTGGAACGCCTGCGCGAGGCGACGGTTCTTGTCGCTGTCGATCTTGACGACCTTGATCTTGCCCTCGAGCTCGCGCGCCACCTGCTCGACGATCGGCGACTGCACTTTGCAGGGCTGGCACCAGTCTGCGTAGAAGTCGACGAGCACGGGGAGCTCGGAGCGGAGGACTTCCTTCTCGAAGGTGGCCTCGGTGACGGTGAGGACGGTCATGGCGAGCTTCTCTACCTACGCGTCGTCGTCTTGCCAACCCCACGCACGGCGAGGCCGAGCGGCGTGTTAGACCATCGCGTGCCGCCTGCCCCCTCGACGCCAGTGAACCCGCCCGCCCGCGCGGAGCTCAAGGCCACGGTGCTCCGCGGCTATGTGCGCTGGCTCGACGCCGAGGGCCTGACCGACGCGGTGCGCGCCGAGGTGCCGTCCGCGCTCGCCGAGATGACGCGCGAGCTTCCGCCGCCCACGCAGTGGCTGCGCGCCGCCGAGACCACGCTCCCGCTCGTCGAGGCCGTCGCGCGCACGCGCGATCTCGCGACCGTGCGGCGCATGTCGCGCGAGGCCGCCGCGGGCCCGATCCTCGCGATGGTGCGTCCGGTCGTCGAGGGCGTGCTGCGGCTCGCGATGGGCCCCGCAGGCGTCGTCGCGCGCCTGCCGTTCGTGCTCGGCTCGAGCTCGCGCGGCTTCACCTTCGAGGTCACGACGAGCGCGCCCGAAGAAGCGATCCTCACGATGTGCACCTCGGGCGTGCGCGAGACGCCCGCGAGCGCCGAGGCATGGGCCGGCGCGATCGAGGCGCTGCTACGGCTCGCGCACGCCTCACCGTCGATCGAGGTCATCTCGATCAAGCCCGACGACACGCGCTCCGAAGTGCGCCTCCGCATCGGCTGGGCATCGACGACGTCGCGCCACGCGGCCTGAGCGGGCGGCGCTGATCAGGGGCGAGCGTCCGGACCGACGTCTGGGAACGTGACCGCGTCGTCCGTCGCCGCAGCGTCGGACGCGTCGCTCGTGCTGGCCGTCGCGTCGAGCGCATCGAGCGCCTCGGGCCCCACGTCGCGGGCGTCGTCGACGGCCACGAGAGCGTCGCTCTCGACGGCAGCGTCGAGGTCTGCGTCGATCGCGATCGGCGCGTCGCGGCCCACGTCCGGCGTCGGCGCGTCGGGACGACCCGAGTCGGCGCGACCTGCGTCCGGCACGAGCACGCACACCCGGTCCATCGAGCACGCGTAGCCGGTGATGCAGTCCGTGTCGGCGGCGCACGCGCGACCCTCGATCGACACCGGCTCGAACACGCAGCCCACCATCGCGAGGCTCACACCCGCGACCATCGCCGCGACCGAGGGAGCACGCATCAGAACGTCCCCGAGAGCGTGAAGCCGCCGGGCCCGAACGACGCGCGCACCGTCGCGAGCGACGCGCGCTCGCTGGGCGCCTCCGCGGCCACCTGATGCTGCGAGAACGGCAGGACGATCACCCAGACCGCGCCGATGAAGGCCATGCCGCCGCCCACCGCGTAGAGCACGTTCGCCGCGAGCGACAGGTCCGGCACGGTGCGCGCGAGATCGTAGGCGCGCGACTGCGTCGTCATCGGATCGATCGCCTCGTGGTAGTTCGCCGTCGCGACCTGCCCGAGCACCACCGCGAGCGCGAGCGTGAGGCCGCCGACGCCGAGCCCGATGGCCGGCGCGGCCCACAACTCGGGCACCGGCCCGGACGCCCACACGAGCGACGGCGCGCGCACGCTGCGGAGCGGCGTGGTCTCCGCGTCCTGCGCGTGCACCGAAGGAGCGCGCACGAGCGCGCTGACGGCGAGCAAAGCAACGGTCACGAAGAAGGCGAAGAGGCGAGGGGCGCGGATCACGGCGCGATGCTGTCCCATGCGGGCCCGTCGTGCCATCGCCTCCGCGCGGTTGGCCCCGAGCCGTGCGTGCTGTTACTCCTGCCGCCCATGTCCTCTCGGTCGCTCGCTCACCTTCTCCTCGGCTCCGCGCTCGCGCTCGGCGTCGGCTCTTGCACGCCGCAAGGTGACCCCGCGATCGGCCCGTCCGGCTACACCGACGACTTCGAGCGCGAAGACCTCGGCGACCTCTGGAACAACACGGGCGCGTCGTGGCGCATCGTCGACGGCGAGCTCGTGATCCGCAACGCGCGCAACCGTCCGCTGTGGCTCCGCCGCGCGCTGCCCCGCGACGTGCGCGTGGAGTTCGACGTGCGCTCGATGAGCCCCGAGGGCGACATCAAGTGCGAGATCTTCGGCGACGGAAACTCACGCGCGACGAGCGAGAGCTACACGGCCACGAGCTACGTGATGATCTTCGGCGGCTGGGGCAACTCGCTCAACGTGATGGCGCGCCTCGACGAGCACGGCGAGGACCGCATCGAGGCCCGCGGCCAGCGCGTCGAGATGGGCCGCACGTACCACGTACGCATCGAGCGCAGCGGCGACACGATCACCGCCTGGGTCGACGACCAGCAGCTCGTCTCGATGACCGACTCAGACCCGCTCGAAGGCCGCGGCCACGAGCACTTCGCCTTCAACGACTGGGAGGCCGAGATCCACTTCGACAACCTCCGCATCACCGCGCTCTGATCTCAGCCCGTTCCCGTCAGGGGATGGGCTTGCTCGCGGCTCGACCGTCGCACTCAGTGGCCCGACTGCGAGATCGCGCGCGACGCGCCGTTCATCGCGCTGCGGACTGCGCCCTGCAGCGCCCGCTCGGCGAGGAGGCGCTCCTGCTGCGGGCGCGCGGAGCCGCTGCGGGCGGGCTCGGTGCCGGTGGCTGCACCGTTGAGCGCGGCGCGGAGGTTCGCGCCCGGATCGTCGAGCAGCATGATGCTCACCTCGCAGCGCACGCGGACGTCACGGCCGGGCTCGGGGCGCACGGTGCGGATCGAGCCGTCGAGGCGGTAGCGACGGATGTGACGGCGCGTGATCTCTTGCTCGTTCGCCGTCGTCGGGGTGCCCGCGAGGATGCCCACGCCGCGCACTCCGACGAGGCTCCGCACGACCTCGCTGCGGAGCACGCTCGCGAGCGTCGCGTGCGGGTAGCCGCTGCGGTTCACCATCGAGCCGATGACCACCACGTAGCGGGTCTGGTCCCAGTGGATCGGCGGCACCGGCGGCGCCGTCGGTGCGGGCGCAGCGGGCGTCGGCGCGGGGCTGAGCGGCGAGGTCGGTGCAGGCGTCGCGGGACGCGGGGCCGAGGCGCGCACGCGCGTCTCGATCGCCGTGATCGCGCGCGTCGCCGCGTCGCGGACGTGGCGCTCCGGATCGCGCGACAGCGTGCGCAGCGCGCCGAGCTGCGTGGGGCTGCCGAGGCGACCGAGACCGTCGGCCGCGGCCGCGCGCACGGCGGGGTTCGAGTCGCGCAGCGCGGTCGCGAGCGGCGCGGCCATGGCGGGATCGGCGCTCGCGCCGAGCGCGAGGGCAGCGCGCGTGCGGGCGCGGAAGTCGTGGCTCTCTTGCAGCACGCGCACGACGGCAGCGCGATCCGAGAGCTGACCCGCCGCGGGGCTCAGCGCCGCGAGCCCACACGCGATGGCCAAGACGAGCGCCAGCGTCGTCCGCGTCCACGCGGAGCGGAACGTGGACCTCGAGTCGCTGGGCGTGGAGACGATCCGCACGATGCGCTTACCTCTCGCTCCTTCGTCCGACGCGAGGCCTGTCCTCGACCCATGAATCTCGCCAATCGAGGCCTCCCTCGTCAACGGGGGCCGCGCGTTCTTCGTCGGCGGCCTTCGACGGCGCGCCCGCCGTTCGCTTCACGAGGGTGTTTCGGCGGCTCAATGGAGGGCCGCCGACAGCGCGGCGTGCCGCTCGAGTGCCGCGCCCGCGCGCTCGACGATCGCCGCGGAGATCGTCGCGCCCGCCGGCAGGAGCCGCACCACGCGCGCGCGGCCTCGCGCGAGCTCGGACGATCGACGCACCTCGAAGCGCGCGCGCGTCGCGCCGATCGCGTCGAGCGCCGCGCGCAGGCGCGCCGTGATCGCCTCGAGGATCGCCTCGCTGCCCTCGGGCACGCCCACGTCGATCACGTGCGCGAACGCGTCGTCTGCCACGAGCACGCGCGCGAGCTGCTGGATCGCGCCTTCGGCCGTGGGCGCCAAGGCCGCGCGCGCGAGCAGGAAGCTCCCCACCAAGACCGGCGGCGCGATGCTCGCGTCGACGCTCGCCGGCGTGCGATCGCCCGGCTCGCGCTCGCGCGTCCAGAGCGCGCGGCCACCGCGATCGGGGCAGCCGTCTTCGTCGGTCACGCCGTTGATCGTCTCGGCCTCGCCGCGGCACGTGTCAGCCGCATCGGGCACGCCGTCGTGGTCGTCGTCGAGATCGACGCAGCCGTCCGCGTCGTCGACGCCGTCGCGATCCTCCGCCTCGTTCACGCAGCGATCGCTCGCGTCGGGCACGCCGTCGC
Organism: uncultured Sandaracinaceae bacterium; assembly: GCA_964502175.1. GTDB lineage: Bacteria > Myxococcota_A > Polyangia > Polyangiales > Sandaracinaceae > JAFLCL01. Next base: position 13,553 of record CAZCVE010000090.1, on the reverse strand, counting down.
CGTCGTCGTCGAGATCAGGGCAGCCGTCTTCGTCCTCGTGGCCGTCGCGATCCTCGGGCTCGATGCGGCAGCGATCCGTCGTGTCGGGCACGCCGTCGTGATCGTCGTCGGGCTCGGGGCAGCCGTCTGCGTCGTCGTGCTCGTCGCGATCCTCGGGCGCCTGCGGGCACGCGTCGTTCGCGTCCTCGATGCCGTCGCCGTCCGCGTCGGTCACCGGATCGGTGCAGCCGTCGTCGTCGAGATCGCGGCCCTCCGTGGGCGCCTCGTTCGGGCAGCGATCGTCGAGATCGGGCACGAGATCGTGATCGTTGTCGGGCTCGGGGCAGCCGTCTTCGTCCTCGTTCTGATCGACGTCCTCGGGCAGCGTCTGGCAGCCGTCGTGATCGTCCTCGATGCCATCGTGATCGCGATCGTGCACGCGCGGCGCCCAGCTGATCGACGCGATGCCGCGCGCGAGCGGAGAGCCCGCGCCGCCCACGAAGCCCGTGCCGCCCGCGAACGTGAGCTCCACGTCGCGGATCGCGTTGATGCGGAAGCCGAGGCGCCACTCGGCCGCCGTCGAGCCCGAGTCGCCGAAGGCGTTCTCCGCGTCGGTGTTCACGTCGAGCTCGCCGAGCGCGACCACGTGCTCGACGAAGAAGAGCGGCACCTGCACCGCGAGCGCGCCGAAGATCTGGTTCCGGAACGAGCTCCCGAAGAGCACGGGCTCGGCGAAGCGATGACGGAACCCGAGGATGCCGCCGATGCCGATGTCGAAGACGTGGAAGTCCGCGATCATCGCGCCCTCGACCTGCGGCGCGCCCTCTCCTGCGAACGTTCCTTCGTGACCGATCGGGATCGTCGCCGCCGCCTGGAGCGCGATGCCCTCGCCCTCGTGTCGGTCGCGCTCGATCGTCGCGTCTTCGCCGAGCACGCGCACGCGCACGGCCACGCGCGGATCACGGATCGCGGTGACCATGAGCGGCGAGCCACCGTCGATGCGCTCGGCCGCGCCGCTCTGGAAGAGCGCGACCGGCATGTTCACCACCACGGCGATCTGACCGAGGATGCCGAGCTGGAGGTAGAGGTTGCCGTCGAGTCGATCGGACACGAGCTGCCGCGGCGAGACGTTCACGATCAGCGGCTCGCGCGCATAGCTGAGCGAGAGCCCGACGTTCCAGCGCCACGGCCCCGGCGTGCGCGTGCCCGGCACGGTGAGGAAGCCATCGCCATCGGGCGCGGGCGTGTACCGCTCGAGATCGAAGTTGCGCTCCTGCGCGTGGGCCGCGCGCGGCGCGAGAGAGAGCACCGCCAACGAGGCCAGACCGACCGAGGCGACGACGAGCGAGAGCGTGCGAGCGAGGCGAGACCGCATCACGGCGGAGGATACACGAGCGATCCACACGAACCGCGACCTAGACTCGGCGGCGATGAGCGACAGCCTGCGGGATCGTTTCGTGGAGCGCCTCGGCACGTGGCGCGCGGTGCAGCCGTGGGCGCGCGTGGACCCGCGGTCGCTGTCGATCGCGAGCGTGGCCGCGGTGGGGCCGCTGCAGCTCGCGCTGCGATCGCGCTTCGAGTCGCGCGGGATCCGCTACCAGCTCCGCGCCGCGAAGACGCGAACGCTCGAGCACGTCGCGGGCCCCGATCCGTGGGCCACGGCGCTGCGCCTGCCGAGCGACGCGCGCGTGGGGCACGAGATCACCGAGGCGCTGTCGGTCGCCGAGGTCCCGATGGACTGCGGCATGTGCAGCGCGCAGGGCGACCACTCGTGCATGAGGTGTGGTGGCACCGGCAGCGTCGGCAGCGGCAAGCGCCGTGATCGCTGCCCGACGTGCCGCGGCGCGGGACGCGTGCGCTGCGACCAGTGCGCCGGATCGGGCGGCGTGCTCGGCAAGGCCTCGGCGTGGGCGCGCATGGACGAGCACGAGACGCTGCGCACGCTCGGCACCGACGCGCTGCCCCTCGACGTGGTCTTCGATCTGTCGGAGCACCCGAGCCCCGGCGAGCTCCTCCACCGCCAAGCGGCCGATCAGATCCACGACGTGCGCGGCGACGCCGGCTACCGAGGCGAGCCGATCCTCACGGAGGACGTGCGCACCGCAGCCGAAGCGCTCCTCCGCGATCCCGGCGTCGCCGTCGGCGCGCGCATCCACCACCAAGAGCTCACGGTCACGCGCACGACGGTCCTCGAGGCCACCCTCACGAACGGCGTCGCGCTCTACGCGTGGGGCGACGACCCGGTGCGCGTCCACCCCAAGCCCGCCGCCACCACGATGCTCGGCAAGCTCTTCTTCTTCCTCACGAAGTGATCACTCCACGCAGCCTTCGCCGTCGAGGGCGGGGATGACCACGTCGACGACGGTGGTCGCGAGCTCGGTCACGCCGTCGCCGATGAGCGTCACGCGCAAGCGATAGCGGATCGGGTCGGGGCCTCGCTCGATGCGCTCGTTCGCGAAGAGCACGCGGAACGTCACGCGCGTGCCGGGGCGCACGTCGTCGAAGCGGTCGGCGAGCTGCACCGCGCCGATCGCGGGCTCGGCGCTCACGGTCTGCACGCCGCGCACGAACATCGTCGCGTCGAGGTCGTCGCTCGGGTCGTCTTCGACGCGGATCGCGATGTCGATCGGCACCTCGTCGACGAGCGTGCGCACCGCCTCGACGACGCCCGCGCCGAGGCCCGCGCCGTCCGAGCCGATGTCGAAGACCACGGGATCGCCGCTCGCGGCCACGGCGCCCGTGCGGCGCGCGATCTCCTCCATGTGCGCGCGGCCGTTCTCGTCGCCGAAGCCGCTGTAGAGGCCGAGCACCTTCGCGCCGATGCGGTTGAGCGCGGTGATCGTCTCTTCGTACTGGTGCGGACGCGGCGCGACCTCGTCGTCGTACGGGTGATCGCCGAACGGACCGTTGTGGCTCGGCGCGTCGGTGATCCACACGAAGACGCGCGAGCCCGTGCGGCGGAAGCACGGATAGCCGATGGTGTCGGCCGCGCAGCGACGCTCGGGCACGAGCACGCCGAGGCTCTGCCCGGTCGCCGTGAGGAACAGCGCCTCGATCGCAGACTCGGGCCCGTCGCCGCCGGAGCCGAGCACCAGCGCGTCGAGCCCGCGCTGCAGCGTCGGGAGATCGGGCGTCGACGGAGTGATCAGCAGGAACGGACGGTCCTCGAAGTCGCCGTACGGCACCACGGGGAACTCCTCGTACTGCGCGAGCGAGAAGCGCACGTCGGGGATCGAGCGCGCGATGCCGGGCGCGATCGTGTCGCCGAGGCGGCTCCGGATCTGCGTGATCTCCTCCATCATCGAGCCCGTCACGTCGACGAGGAAGAAGACGTCGGCCTCCGAGATGCGCGTGAGGAACGAGACCGTGATCTCGCTCGGAGGCTCGCGCGGCGGGATCTCGACGCACGTGTCCGGCGGCACGAACGTCGACGCGTCGGGACGCGGCGCATCGATCGCGGCGTCGAAGCGCGGAGGCTCCGGCACCTCGAGGCCCGACTTCGCGCCGCAGCCCACCATGCCGCACGCCGAGGCCACGAGCATCGCGGCGAGCACGACGACGTCGGAGATCACGCTCCTTCGATCGTTGGTCGTCATGGACATCCCACACCGTCCTCGCCGGGGATCACGATCACCACGTCCACCGAGTCGAGGCGCGCCCGGCCCGACTCGCGCATCACCACGCGCGCAGGGATCTCACGCCTCTCGCGCGACGGAGGCAAGGACGACACGTCGAGCTCGAGCTCGAACGTGAGGCGCGTGCCGGGACGCACGCCGTGGAAGCTCGTCGCGTCCATCGAGGCGATGCCCGCGCTGGGATCGGCCGAGCGCGGCCGCACCGCGACGACGAGCGTGCGCGCATCGATCGCGTCGCCCGCGCGATCTTCGAGGATCGCGTCGACCTCGAGCGGGTGTCCTTCTGCCAGGCGCTCGATCGCGGACACGACCTGCCCGCCGATGCCGTCGCCCGAGCCGCCGATGTCGAACGCGAGCGGCTCGCCCGCGCCGTCCACGGCGCCCGTGTCGCGCGAGAGCGCGCGGAGGTGCGGGATGGGCGACGGCCGCAGCGCGTCGGTGCCGCCGAGGCCGATCACGATCGCGTCGACGGCCGTGAGCGCAGCGAGCGCATCGGCGTAGGTGTGCGGGCTCGGCGTGAACGCGTACGGCGCGATCGGCTCGATTCCCGGTGGCCCGTTGTGCATCGGCGCGTCGGTCACGAGGAGCACCACGTGGAACGAGTCTGCGCGAAAGCACGCGCCGCCCGAGCCGCCCGTGGGACAGCCGAGGCTCCCCTCGATGAACGGCGAGAGGCCCGCGCCCGTGGAGACTTGGTAGACGGCCTCGACCGCCGCCTCGGGATCGTCGAGGTTGCCCCACACCGGCGTGTCCTCGAGCGCGACCTCGACGCGGCCCACGTCGCTCGTGATCGGCGTGCGCAGGAGGAACGGCCCGACATCGGAGCCCTCACGCGCATGCGGCAACACCGGGAACTCCCCGAACAGCGCGACGCCGAAGCTCGCCTCCGGGATCGAAGCGCGCACGCCCGGCACGACGCGATCGCGCAGGCCGTTGCGCACGCCGTCGATCTCGTCGCGCATGCTCGCGGTCGTGTCGATCACGAACATCACATCCGCGACCCGCAGGCGCGCAGGCAGCGTGAGGTTGGCGAACACGCGCTGCTCACCGGGCGGCACCTCGATGCACTCGCGCGGCTCCATGAACGCGTCCGGCAGCCGCAGCGCGTCGGTCGGAGCGTCGGGCGCCTCGAGGCCCGTCTTCGATCCACAGCCGAGCAGCGTGAGGCCCGCGAGCGTCACAGACGCGACGAACGACGCGAGGCTCGAACGCACACCCCCGCGCCGCTCCACGCTCAACACCCCGAGCCGTCGAAGCCGGGCACCACGATCTCGATCGTGCGCGAGTCGAGGCGCTGACGGCCGTCGCCGCGGAACACGATCTCGAGGAGAAAGCGCTGGGGTCCGACGCCGGGCGCCACCGCGTCGTTGCGGAGCACGAGCTGGAACACCACGCGGGTGCCCGTGCGGACACGACGGAACACGCCCGCCGCGGTGTCGATCTCGCCGACGCCGCTCATGGGCTCGGCGCGCAGCGGGATGACGGAGTCGACGAACTCGCGCGGGTCGACGCCGTCGCCCGGCACCGGATCGACGAGCACGAGATCGACGTCGAGCTCGATCACGCTCGCGAGCGTGCGGATCGACTCGATCACGCCCTCGGTGAGGCGGCTGCCGCTCTCGCCGATGTCGAACACGATCGGCGCGCCGCTGCCGTCGAGCGCGCCCGTGTCGCGCGCGATCGCCTCGAGGTCGTCGCGTCCGTCGCCCGAGCCGGAGTAGAGGCCCATCACGCGGACGTCGCGCACGCCGAGCGCGGCGACCGCGTCCTCGTACGTCGCCGGCGTGACCGGCAGCGAGCACTCGTACGCGTTCGATCCACCGGGCCCGTTGTGGAACGGCGCGTCGGTGAAGAGCAGCACCACCGGAAGCGCGTCGTCGCGGAAGCACGGGTAGCCGAAGCCGCCGCTCGGGCAGCCGAAGCTCGGCGGCACGAACGCGCCGCGGCCCTCGCCCGTCGCGATCTGGTAGAGGCCCTCGACCTGCGCCTCGGGCGAGTCGCGGCCCCGCGCCGACTCGATCGCGGTGAGCGCGGCCTGCACGCGCGCGATGTCTTCGGTCACGGGCAGGTTGAGCGTGAAGGGCACGTCGCCCGGATCACCACACGGCGACACGGGGAAGTCCGCGAACGTGGCCACGCCGAGGCGCGCGTCGCGGATGGTGTCGCGGATGCCGGGCGCGAGGCGATCGCGGAGGTTGTCTTTGATCTGCTCGATCTCCTGGTCCATCGACGCCGTCGTGTCGACGAAGAAGACCACGTCCGCGCGCCCGACCTCGATCTGCGTGTCGAGCGGCAGCTCGAGCGGGCCGGCGTCCGGGAGGAGCTCGATGCACGGGACCGACGCGTCGCGGGGCACGCCGGCGTCCACGCTGCGCGCGTCGAGCGACGCATCGATCGCGGCGTCCGGCACCTCGAGCCCGGTCTTGGAGCCGCAAGCCGTGAGCGTCGCCAGCGAGACGGCGGCGAGCGTCCACGCCGCGGCGATCCACACCGGAACGAGGACGGCTGCACGTGCACCGCGCCGCATCCGGTCGATGTAGCGCCCACCCTCAGTCACGTCGAGCCTCGATCACGTCGCGTACGGTGACCGAACGGACACGATCCCGTCATGTTTCGCGCAGGCTCAAAAGCGTCGCACGCCCAGCACGCCGACGACGTTGCGGCGCGGCTCGAGCTCGATCACGCGCAGCGAGCCGAGGCCTCGGACGAAGAGGGCCGTGCAGACCTCCTCGAGCACCTGCGGCGTCTCTCGCGCCGGCAGCAGCATCACGCGATCGAGCATGCCGCGCGCCCCCGGCCGCGCGCTCGCAAAGACCTGCGCGGCCACCGCGCCGATCGGCACACGCGCCATCCAAGCCGCGAGCGCCTCGTCCGACAAGGTCCCCCACGCGAGGCCACCGCCGACCGCGTCGGAGCCCGCTTCGGCGCTCGTGTCGTGCGGCACCCGCGACAAGCCGTGGCCGTCGTCCAGCAGAGGCCGACCGATCTCGACGAGCGGGCCCGCCAGCGCACCGGACTCCTCACGGGCAGCGTCGAACGCGGCGCGCAGCCTCCGCGACGCGGAGTCGCTCATCCGGAGCTCGCCTGCGTCCCCGAGCTCGACTTGCTCGACTTCGGCGGGTTCGACTTCGACTGCTTGTCGCCGCTCGGCTTCGAGCCGGTGGTCTCTTCCGGCACCGCGTCGCTCCGCTCGAGCTCGCCGCTCTTGCGATCGTCGTTCGCCGGCGGCCTCACGCTCGCGGGTCGACGCACGAGCTCCACGCGCTGCACACGCTTCTCGTCGGCCTCGGTCACCGTGATGTCGATGTTCGCGAGGCGCAGCGTCTCGCCCACGCCGGGCACCCGGCCGAGCTGCTCCACGACGAGACCTCCGAGCGACTCGGCGCGCTCTTGGCTGTCTGCCAAGCCCACGTCCATCATCTCGCCGAGGTCGTGGATCGACACGCGCGCGTCCGCGAGGAAGCGGCCCGGCTCGACCTCGGTGACGAGGTTCTCCTCGGTGTCGTGCTCGTCTTGGATCTCCCCGACGATCTCCTCGAGGATGTCCTCGAGCGTCACGATGCCGGCCGTGCCGCCGAACTCGTCGATGACCACGGCGATGTGCTGATGGCGCGTCTGCATCTCGCGCAAGAGCAGGCCGATCTTCTGCGCCTCGGGCACGAACAGGACGTTCTTGCGCACGAGCAGCGGCACGCTCGTCTTGCCCTGTCGGTGCGCCTGGAAGAGGTCCTTCGCGTGGAGGATGCCCTCGATCTTGTCGACGCGATCCCGGTACACGGGGAAGCGGCTGTGGCCTTCGCTGATCACGCGCTCGACCACGGCGTCGAACGGCATCGTCGCGTCGATCGCGATCATGCGCGTGCGCGGGACCATGACCTCGCGGGCCATGGTGTCCTTGAACTCGAGCACGTTCATGAGGAGCTCGGCCTGCCCCTCGGGGAGCGCGCCTTCTTCTTCGCGTCGCTCGACGATGTTCTCGATCTCGCGCTCCGCGATGTGCGTGGGCACGGGCTCCGGCTCCTTGGCGATGCGCTCGGTGCCGCGCGCCACGAGCAGCACGGGGAACGCCACGGGGGCGAGGAGCAGCTCGAGCGGACGGCACGCGCGGAGGAGCGGCAGTGCGAGGCGGTTGGCCGCGCGACGGGCCAGCGTCTGCGCCACCTCGGAGAGGATCGCGTAGACGAGCGCCGCAGCGCCCACGGTCAGCAGCACGGAGACGTCGTCGAACACGCGCGCCGCGAGGTGGGCGGTGAACGCCGCCACGCCGGCCACGCTCAGCACGCGTCCCGAGAGCAAGCGAGCGCGCACCACGTCGCGATCACGGAGCAGACGGTCGGCGGTGATGCCGTCGGGGCCGCCCTCGTCGCGGATCGCCATGAGGCGCTCTTCGGGGACCTCTTGCAGGGCCGCCGTGAGCGCCGAGAGCACGGCGCCCATCAGGGCAAACGCCACGATCGCGAGGATCGCGAGCTCGGGGCCCCCTAGCGTGGCTGGAATTGGGACGTCGTTCGGCACAGGAGGGCGATGCTAGCAGGATCGTTCCCCGCGCAAGGAGGCCGCCGCCCTGACCCAACGCGCGGGACGCGCCGCGCGCGAAGTCGCGCTGGCAGCGCTGTCAGTCGTGTCGCGGACGGCTCGTCCTACGGCGTGCACCGCCAGGTGGGAGCCGATGCCACGCTGATCCGCGAGGTCATCCTCGCCGCGCGCCGCGTGCACGCCGCGCTCGGCCCCGGCTTCGTCGAGTCCACGTACGAGAACGCGGTCGCCGTGCAGCTGCGCGCGCAGGCCGTGCCTTACGACCGACAGGTGCCCGTGCCGGTGCGCTACCGCGAGATCGTCGTCGGCGTGCACCGCGTGGATCTCCTCGTCGATCGTCGCCTCATCGTGGAGATGAAGGCCGTGAAGGATCTCCTGCGCGTTCACTTCGCCGTGCTGCGCTCCTACCTCCGCGCGACCGGCTGCGACTCGGGCCTGCTCCTCAACTTCGGCCGAGACTCGCTCGACGTGAGGCACGTGCTGCCTCCCGCACCGAACGAGCGTCCGCGCGCCTGGGCCGGCGCGCGCCCCTTCTCGAGGCGCACGCGCTCGCTTTGAACGAGGGCGGTCAGGCGATGCGCATGACGGCGCCGCCGTCGAGGAGCTCGGCGAGGAGGCGCAGGGCCTCGTGCTTGGGCATGCCCGACAGGTCGACGATCTCTTCGATCGTCGTCGAGCCATCCACGCACGAGAGCAAGAAGCCCGCGCGGTGATCGAGGCCGAGCCAGCGGACCTCGGCGCCTGCGACCTTGAGATCGAGCACGGCCTCGTAGCCGCCGAGCCGCGCGAGGTGGAAGTGGACGAGGCGCTCGCGCGAGGTCTTGGCGACCTGCGCGGCCTCCGTGTCCTGCGGCTGCTGGCCGAGGAGCAGCTCGGCCGCGCGGAGGGCTCCGGTGAAGTCACCGAGCGCGAAGCGATCGTTCATCTCCGCGGCGAGATCGGGAGGTGCGGCCGGCGTGGGACGCGAGCGCGCGCTCACGAGGCGCAGCGACTCGGTGGACTCGCTCGACCGGGTGGGCGGCGGAGGAAACTCGCTCCGCGCGCGCGCGGGCGGTGGCGGTGGAACGGTGGCGCTCGGACGGCTCCGGCCCCAGCCGTCGCGGCCGTCGTCTTCGCTGGCTTCTGCGGCGTCTTCGGCGGCTTCGAGCGCTCCCACGTCGGGGAGCGCGAGCTCCGTGCTCACGCCGAAGTCGTCGTCCCAGCCGCGCCCTCCAGGCACGTCGCCGTCGGGCGCGTCCCCCGGGAGCTCGAGGGCTGCCGCGGAGATGCGCAGCGTGATCCGCTTGCGCGGCTTGGACGCGCGCGCCTCGGGGATGGTCGACGCGTCGTCGGGTGACGAGTCCCGACCCGGAGAAGAATCACTCGGAGAAGAATCACTCGGAGAAGAATCACCCGGAGTGGACTCACGGAGCGGCGAGGAGTCGTCGCTCGGCGGATCCGTGGCGCCCCATCCATCGGGCGCCTTGGGCCTACGGTCCGCGGGCTGACTCATCACCTTGCTCCGATCGCTCCGATCGAACTCCGCTAGCCGACCTTGCCGACCACGCCCTTGAACATGCGCTGCGTGCGCTGGAGGGCCTCGATCTGCTCGCGCAGCGCCTTCACATCGCCCTGCTGCATCGTGGCCTTGGCCTTGTCGACCACGGCCTTGGCCTTCTCCATCGCGTCACGACCGAAGTCGGAGCCCGCGACGACCTCCTCGACCTTCGGCATGAGCTTCTGGATCTCGGCGATGAGCGTCGTGGCCTCCTGCTTGGCCTTCTCGACCTCTTCGTCGTCGCGACGCGCGACCGCGTAGTCCTTCGCGTCGGTGATCATGTGGTCGAGCTCCTCCTTCGTGAGGCCGCTCGTCGACGTGACCGTGATCGACTGCTCCTTGCCGGTCTCCTTGTCCTTCGCTTGCACGCTGACGATGCCGTCTGCGTTGATCTCGAAGGTGACCTCGATCTCGACCTGTCCGGCGACCGCGCGACGAAGGCCCGTGAGGATGAACTCGCCGAGCAGCTCGTTCTCCTCGGCGCGCTTGGACTCGCCCTGCATGACGAGGATCTTCACGGCCGTCTGGTTGTCCCTGACCGTCGTGAAGTCCTTGCTGCGCGACGTCGGGACCGTGCTGTTCTGCGGGATGAGCTCTTCGAAGTAGCCGCCCACGACCATGATGCCGAGCGTGTGGGGCGTGACGTCGAGGAGGACCATGTCCTGCTGCTCGTCGAGGAGCGCGGCGCCCTGGATCGCGGCGCCCAGCGCGACGACCTCGTCCGGGTGCACGTTCTTGCTCGGCTCGCGCGCGAAGAACTTGGCGACCTCTTGCTGGATGCGCGGCACGCGCGTCATGCCGCCGACGAGCACGACCTCTTCGATGTCGCCCTTGTCGAGGCCCGCCTCTTCGAGCGTCATCTCGCAGATCTCGATCGTGCGCTTGACGAGATCTTCGGTGAGCTCCTCGAGCTGGCTGCGCGTGAGCAGGCGCTGGAGGTGGAGGGCTTCGTTCCTCGCGCTCGAGATGATGAACGGCAGGTTCACCTCGGTCTCGACGACGCTCGAGAGCTCGCACTTCGCCTTCTCGGCCGCGTCCTTGAGGCGCTGGAGGGCCATGCGGTCCTGGCGGAGATCGATGTCGTGCTCGTCCTTGAAGCCCGCCACGAGCCAGTCGATCACGCGCTGATCGAAGTCCTCGCCGCCGAGGAACGTGTCGCCCGCGGTGGAGACGACCTTGAACACGCCGGTCGAGCTGATCTCCATGATGGAGATGTCGAACGTGCCGCCGCCGAGGTCGTAGACCGCGACGGTCTTGTCGATGTTCTTGCCGAAGCCGTACGCGAGGGCCGCGGCCGTCGGCTCGTTGATGATGCGGATGACGTCGAGGCCCGCGATCGCGCCTGCGTCCTTGGTCGCTTGGCGCTGACCGTCGTTGAAGTACGCGGGGACCGTGACGACGGCCTTGGCCACCTCTTGGCCGAGGTAGTCCTCCGCGATCATCTTCATCTCCTGAAGGATCATCGCGGAGATCTCGGGCACTGAGTAGACCTTGTCGCGCAGCTGGATGCGCGGGTCGTTGTGCGGGCCCTCGATGATGCGGTACGCCACGTTCTTCAGCGCCGCCTGCACCTGCGGGTTGTTGAATTTGCGGCCGATGAGGCGCTTCACCGCATACACCGAGTTCTCGGCGTTGGTGACGGCCTGCCGCTTCGCGATGTGGCCGACGAGGCGCTTGCCCGCCTCGGTCACCGCGACCATCGACGGCGTGGTCTTGTAGCCACCGCGGTTCGCGATGACCACCGGCGTGCCGCCTTCCACGACGGCGACACAAGAGTTGAACGTGCCCAGGTCGATCCCGATGACCTTTTCCATGCGAAACGCCGTCTCCTCGGTGTCGCGAACGCGTCGTGCGAAGCGGGGGCAGCATACCGGAGGTCCCGCGCGGAAGGCGACAACGTTCACGAGGGTCGCCGTCGCGAAAAGATCGCCAAGACAGGGCGATCCCGGCTAGGGTTCCGGGCTCCGACGCCGAGGGGATCGATCGCCCGAGGATCCATTGGCCGAGCCCAAGTCTAGAATCCCGCGCCCCGTTCGCGGCGCCGATCTCCGGTCGCTGCCGCTCTCCCCCGTGGAGGGGTTCGTCTTGTCGCGGGTCGACGGCGCGGCCACCGTGGCGGACATCGCCGACCTCACGAGCCTGCCGCACGAGATGGTGGCGGCGACGCTCGAGAAGCTCGTGGGCCTCGACGCGATCGAGTGGGCCGATGGCTCGACCGGGCTGCCGCGCGCGTCCGTGCGTCCGGGTGCGGGCCACAGCACGCCGACCCCGGCAGACGCGCCGCCCTCGCTGGGTATCCCGCCGCCGCCGCGCGCGCCGCGGCTCGCGATGAAGGTCTTCGCGGTGCCGCCGCCTCGCGCCGAGCTGAACCTCGGCACGCCGATGTCGGAGCTCGTGCCACCGCCCGAAGAAGAGACGATTCCGTCGATGCCGCTCGGCGCGCTCCCGCTCGTGCCGGGGCCGCTGTTGCCCGATCCCCTCGTGCCCGATCCCCTCGTCCCAGGGCCGCTCGCGCCCGATCCCCTCGTGCCGGCGCCGTGGCTCCGCGATCCGCTCGTGCCCGATCCGCTCGTGCCCGACCCCCTCGTGCCCGATCCCCTCGTCCCAGGGCCGCTGGTGCCGGATCCGTTGGTGCCGGATCCGTTGGTGCCGGGGCCGTTGGTGCCGGGGCCGCTGGTGCCCGAGGCCAGCGCGCGTCCGAGCGCGCGACCTCCGTCGATGGCTCCGACGGTGCGCACCGTGACTGGGTTTCCTGCGCCGCCTCCCAACCGGGAGCGGCCGGCGGGCATGCACACGTACAGCGCCAAGCAGGACAGCGAGCCGCCGATCGTCGACACGTTCGAGGCGCACCGGCCGCAGGTGCGTCGCAGCCCTCCGCCGGTCGCCGGGAGTCCGTCGAGCGCGCCACACCGCTCGACGCGGCCGCTGCCGAACCCACCGCCGGGCGGCGCGCGCATCCTCACGCGCCCGCCGAGCGGCACCACCCCGTCTCAGGCGCCGCCGGCGCGTCCTCCCTCTTCGCCGGCGCGAGGGACGTCTCCCCTCCCCGCGTCCGCGAGGCCATCGGCGGCCGCGCCGATCGTGACGGTGCCCGACGAGGAGATCGATCTCTCGCTCGAGCGTCGGAAGCGGATCGACGACGCGTACGTCGTCGTCGATCTCCTCGACCACTACCAGACGCTCGGCATCCCGCGCGAGGCCGACCGCGCGAAGGTGAAGGCCGCGTACTTCGAGCTCTCGAAGCACTTCCATCCCGACACGGCGTTCCGAAAGAACGTCGGCGCCTACCGCCACAAGATGGAGGTCATCTTCAAGCGGCTGACCGAGGCGTACGACGTCCTCTCGAAGAAGAAGCCGCGCGAAGAGTACGACGCGTACCTCTCGCGCTCGGAGAAGAGCCAGGAGTACGAGCAGACGCTCTCGGGCCACCACGACATCGAGAAGGCCATGGCGGCCATCGAGGCCGAAGAGGCACGAAAGCGCGAGGCCACCGCGCAGCGTGAGGCCGCGGCCAAGGCGGAGCGTGATGCAGCCAAGGCGCGCGACGCCGCCCGAGCCGCCGAGCTCGAGAAGGCGCAGCGGGAGCGCGCCAACGATCAGCAGCGCGACGCGGAGCGGCGGCGCATGGAGGAGCAGCGCCGCCTCAAGGAAGAAGGCCTCGGCACCGCGGGAACGCCCGCCGTCTTCTCGCCTCGCATGGGCAGCTCGCCCGGCACGAAGCCCAGCACGCAGGGAATGCCCGCCGTGCGCCCGCCGAGCGAACCGCTGCCCACCATCCCGGTCGCGACGACACCCGCGACCCGCGCCGCGACGCCCGCCGCCGCGACGCCCGCCGCCGCGACGCCCGCCGCCGCGACGCCCACCGC
>CAZCVE010000089.1:0-31393 GCA_964502175.1 uncultured Sandaracinaceae bacterium | reverse complement strand
CGAGCGACGAGCGGGGGGCTGGTGGGGGGCTCGGCCACCCGCCCTTCGTGCTCGGCTGGCCGAGCGCGTGTGGACCGGTACTCGAAGCCGTCTTCGTGCTCACGCACCTCGACGAGGCGGTGCACGAAGATGCCGGGCAGGTGGACGTCGTCGGGATCGATCGCGCCGTTCTCCACGATCTCGTCGGCCTCGACGATCGACACGTTCGCCGCCGCGCACATCACGGGCGAGAAGTTCCGCGCCGTTCGGTAGAAGCGAAGGTTGCCGAAGCGATCGGCCTTGCGCGCGCGCACCAGCGCGAAGTCCGCGTGAAGCGCCGACTCGAGCACGTGCTCGCGTCCGTCGAACACGCGCGTCTCTTTGCCGTCCGCGACCACCGTTCCCGCGCCCGTCGGCGTGAAGAACGCCGGGATGCCCGCGCCCGCCGCGCGGATGCGCTCGATGAACGTGCCCTGCGGCGTCATCTCCACCTCGACGGTGCCCGCCGCCATCGCGCGATGGAGGGCCTCGTTGGTGCCGATGTAGCTGCCGATGAAGCGACGCACGATGCCCGCCTCGAGCCACGCGTTGAGCCCCTTGCCGAGGTTGCCCGCGTTGTTCGAGATGAGAGTCAGGTCCTTGACGCCCTTCTTCACGACGCCAGCGATCAGCGCCTCGGCGTTCCCCGAGAGGCCGAAGCCCCCGACCATGATGCGCGCGACGTCCTTCACGTCGGCGAGCGCGTCCTCGATCGAAGCGACGACCTTGTGTTGATGACGACCCGTGGGCGGTGAAGCGGCGAGCGACATGCGGCGCGGAGGGTATCGCGCGAACAGGGCACACGCAGCCGCGGAGGCAGCGTGGGGACGCGTGGGCTGCGCGACCTCGAGCCATCGGCTAGCCTCGCGAAGTGATCAAGGTGCGCGGACGTGTTGCAGCTGGCCGCCTCATCGTCGATGAGCCGCTCGATCTGCCCGAAGGCACCGAAGTCGACGTGCTCGTGGCCGACGGCGACGAGTGGCCGGACGAGCTGGACGATGTGCTCGTCGCGCGGATGGACGAAGCCGACCGCGGAGAGACGCTCCCTTTGGCTGATGTGCTGATGCGTCTTCGCGGCCGGTGATGGAGGTCGTCTTCGTCGCGAGCGCGGTCCGCGATGTCGACGAGATCGCAGCTTGGTGGGAAACGAACCGCCCTGATGCGCCCGGGCTGGTCAGCCGCGAGGTTCGTGAAGGCGCGGAGCGACTCGCACGCGACGCATCGACACTGCCGGTGTTTCGCCGAGTCGGGACGCTGGTGATCCGACGCCTGCACCTGCCACAGACGCGTCGGCATCTCTACCTCTCGGTACGAGCCGACTGCGTCGTGGTGTTGGCCGTGTGGGGAAGCGTCCGGGGCCTCTTGCCGCGCTTGCAACAGAGGCTCACCGAGTCAGCGTGATCGCTCCTCACGCCGGCGACGCGGTCGCTGCGGCGTCAGTCGCGCAACCAGTCTTCGACGCAGTCCGGGCACGCGCGAGAACTCCTTCTGGTTGTGGGTGGCGAGCGTCCAACCGAGGGATAGCGCGTGTGCTGCGATGAGTGTGTCGAGCGGCCCGATCGGACGTCCGCGACGCTCGAGCTCCGCTCGCAGTACGCCATACCGATCCGTGACGGCCACCTCGAGAGGAAGCGCGATGACGCGCGTCAGAAGCACTCGCAGGTTCGCAGCAGCTCGCTTTCCGTTCGCGCTCTTGGCGACGCCGAAGCGGAGCTCCGCCAACGAGATGACGCTCATGCGCAGCACCGACGACTTGTGCCGATCGAGATGCGCGCGCACGCGCTCGTCACGATTCAAGATCGCGATGCACACATCCGTGTCGAGCAGGACCTTCATCGCGCTCGACCCGATCAGACCTTCCGCCGCCGCTCGGCGCCCTTCGTCGGCCAGCGCTTCACGGGCGTCTTCAGTGGAACCAGTTCGCTCCAGAAGCCATCCCAGCCCTCGGCGTCAGCGACTGGCTCGAGCACCAACGTCTTGCCGACCTTCCTGACGCGAACCTCGGAGCCCGGCATTCGCATGGCCTTCGGCAGGCGAACGGCCTGACTGCCGCCCGTCCAGAACAGCCGCGCCTGAGCTTCGTCGTCAGACTTCTCCATGTACACACCGTACATGGACGTACGGCGTGCGGCCAGGAGCGCTGCCTCGGAACACAGAAGGCGAAGAGCCCGCTCTCGGAGAAAGCGGGCTCTTCGTGGTCGGCTTCGACGCGCCTCAGGCTCGCAGGCTGGGGGGCACGCCTTCGTGCTTCAGCTTCGCGATGACCTCGTCGAGGCTGAGCATGCCGAGGTCCTTGTTCTCGTCGCGCGAGCTGATCGAGAGACCGCCGGTCTCCACTTCCTTCTCGCCGACGACCGCGCGATACGGGATTCGCATGTTGCGCGCGATACGGATCTTCGCGCCGAGCTTGTCGCCCGAGAGATCCGCCGTGGCGCGGATGCCCGCGGCCTTGAGCTTCTTCAGCACTTCCTTCGCGTGGTCGTCGAACTTCTCGCTGACCGTGAGCAGCGTGATCTGCTCGGGCGCGAGCCACGCCGGGAACGCGCCGCTCACGTGCTCGATGAGCACGCCGAAGAAGCGCTCGATCGAGCCGAGGATCGCGCGGTGCAGCGCCACGGGGCGGTGCTGCGCGTTGTCGACGCCGACGTACGAGAGGTCGAAGCGCTCGGCCATGTTGAAGTCCGCCTGCATCGTGCCGAGCTGCCAGCTGCGGCCGATGGCGTCCTTCAGGTGGAACTCGATCTTCGGTCCGTAGAACGCGCCTTCACCGGGCGCGATCTCGTACTTCAGACCCTTCGCCTCGACGCCGTCGATGAGCGCCTTCTCGCTCTTGTCCCAGATGTCGTCGGCGCCGATGCGCACGTCGGGGCGCGTCGCGATCACCACGCGCACCTCGGTGAAGCCGAAGTCCTGGTACACGGCGTAGACGAGATCGACGAACGACTCGATCTCGCTCTGCACCTGATCGAGCGCGCAGAAGATGTGACCGTCGTCCTGACAGAACGTGCGGACGCGCGTCATGCCCTGGGTCACGCCGCTGCGCTCGAAGCGGTGCAGGCGTCCGAAGTCGGCCACGCGCATCGGGAGCTCGCGGTAGCTGCGTCGCGTCGAGCCGAACATCAGCGCGTGCGCGGGGCAGTTCATGGGCTTCACACCGAAGCGGATGCCGTCGACGAGCGCCTTCTCCACCTCGGCCGCGTCGAGCTTTCCGCCCTCGGCCTCGTGGATCTTCGCGAGGTGCTCGCACACGTTCTCGATGTTCTCCTTCGAGGCCGCGAGGAACATGTTCTCCGCGTACGCGGGGAGATGGCCCGAGGTCACGAAGAGCTCGCGGTCGAAGATCTGCGGCGTGATCACCTCGATGTAGTCGAAGCGCACGTACAGCTTCCGCACGTACTCGATGAGCGCGTTGTAGATGCTCGCGCCGCGCGGCAAGAAGAATGGGGACGCCGGCGCCCACGGGTGGAACGTCATCAGCTCGAGCTCTTTGCCGAGCTTGCGGTGGTCGCGCTTCTTCGCCTCTTCGAGCTGCTTGAGGTAGTCCTCGAGCGCCTTCTTGTCGGCGAACGCGGTGCCGTAGATGCGCTGCAGCATCGGGTTGGTCTCGACGCCGCGCCAGTACGCGCCCGCGACCATCGTGAGCTGGAACGCCTTGAGGTAGCGCGTCGACGGAACGTGCGGTCCCTCGCAGAGATCGACCCACTCGCCGTGCTTGTAGAGCGAGATCTCCTCGCCCATGCCCGCGAGCTTCTCGAGGTGCTCGAGCTTGTACGTCTCGTTCGTCTTCGAGAGCACGGCGCGCGCGTCCTCGACCGACACGACCTCGCGCGTGAAGCGCAGATCGGCCGAGACGATCTCGGCCATCTTCTTCTCGATGAGCCGCAGGTCGTCGTCCGTGAACGCGCCGCCGGGCTTGTCGTAGTCGTAATAGAAGCCGTTGTCCGTCGCGGGACCGAAGGCGACCTTGGTGCCGGGGAACAGGCGCTGGACGGCGTCGGCCATCACGTGCGCGGAGCTGTGACGGATGACGGCGAGCGCATCCGGGTGCGTCGCAGGCAGCGCCTCGAGCTGGCTGTCCTCGGGGACCGGCGTGTGCAGATCGACGATCTTCGGCGGAGCGCCGGGCGTGATCAGGTGCGCAGCGACGGTGTTGTTCGGGAGCGCGCCGCGCTCCTTCAGGATGGCGAATACGGGCTTGAGCGAAGCGGACGATTCGGAATTCACGGAACACTCTCCTGGTACCCGCAGCGAGACGATGGCTGGGGGGAGGCGCGTCATAGCAGGCGCGCCAGTGGATGCCTCCACGAGACTCATCTTCCAACCCACGCTGACACCGCTCACGTCGTCGGACGATCCGCCACGCCACCACGCGATCGGTGATGACGAGCCGAGCCTTCGGCAATCGAGTGACTCGTCGTCCAGGACCGAGCGCGCCTAGGGTTCGAACAGCGCATCCATCGTGACGACGCTCAGGCCGAGGCGCTCGACGTGAGCATTCGACCTCGCGCCGTACGTCGTGACCAACGTCGGCAGAAGCGTCTTCCGTGTGCGCGTGACGCGGCGGAACGTGTCGCGCTTCCGCTCGAGCTCGGTCGCCAGGGAGCGATCGACGGCGATCTCACCCTCGGAGAACTTCATCTCACACAGAGTGATGGTCCGATCCGCTCGCTCGATCACCAGGTCCACCTGGGCGCCGCGATCGTCGGTCCGACCGGCAGCGGGTCGGTGCTGCCACGCCGCCGCGACCGTCTCGATGCCCGCGATGCCGAGGGCTCGCTCGATCCCGCGGACGTGCTCGATGCAGGCGCTCTCGAACGCGAATCCGCTCCACGCCCGCCACGAGGGCGTGAGCCGCTGCCGCAGCCACGTTCCCTCGGCGCGACCGCGGTGCCGCTCGATCCACGCGAAGTAGAAGTGCGTGTAGGGGTCGACGAGTCGAACGAGCGCGTCGCGACGAACGTGTCCGACGTGAGGCTGCGTTCGCACGAACCCCGACTCGGCGAGCTCGTCCAACACGCGCGTGAGCGCACCGCCGGACCCGAGCGACGTCGCCGCCGCCAACTCCTGCCGCGTCATGCCGCGGCGCGTGCGTGCGAGCGCGCGAACGACGGCCTCGTGCCGCTCGGCCTTCTCGAACAGGGCGCGGTACAGATTGGCGAGCTCGCCATGAAGGAGTCCGTCCTTCGCGAAGCAGAGGCGATCGACGTTCGTCGCGACCGACGCCGACGGATCGACCTGAGCCAAGTAGTGAGGGATGCCGCCCAGCGCCATGTAGAGCTCGAGGATCTGGTGGCGGTCGTACGGGGCGTGGCGCGCGCGCAGGTAGGCCTCGGACTCCTGGAGCGTGAAGGGCTCGAGGCGGATGCGGCGCGTCACGCGGTGGTGCAGCCCCCCACGTTGCCTGACGATCTCACGAATCATGAAGGACGCCGCCGACCCACAGAGGACGACCGTGAGATCCTTCCGGCGAGACGCCCACGTGTTCCAGAATTGCTCGAATGCTGGGAGGAAGCCGGACTTGCGCGCCGCGAGCCACGGTAGCTCGTCGAAGAACAGCGCGACCTTCTTTCTGCGACGCGCGCGCATCCGCTCGTCCAGGACATCGATCAGCTGTTGGAACGCCGACAACCAATCCGTGGGCGGTGCCAGCGGAACCGGCGAGCGCGCGAGGGCGGTGAGCGCGTGGGCGAACGCTCGAAGCTGATCGACGAGCCGGGCGCGGTGCATTCCCGTCAGCTCGAAGAGCAGCGCCTCGCCCAAGACCTCACGCACGAGAAACGTCTTCCCGACGCGGCGTCGGCCGTAGATCGCCACGAGCTCGGGGTCGCTCGAACCCAGCGCCGCGAGGAGGACTCCGCGCTCCGATGTGCGGCCAATGACCGTGCTCACGACGCGAGTCTCGTTGGTACGTCCGCAGCGCGCAAGAGATATGGCCAGATAGAGGGCGCCATATCTAGCCATATCTGCCATCTGAAGGGCGATGTGGCGAGATATGTGGAACGCAGCGTGTCGCCAGAGGCAGAAGTGTCGCCAGAGGCAGAAGTGTCGCCGAGCAGAAGTGTCGCCGAGCAGAAGTGTCGCCGAGCAGAAGTGTCGCCGAGCAGAAGTGTCGTCAGAGCAGCGTGTCGTCGGTGGGGAGGCCGAGCATCACGCGGCCGACGAGCGCGTGGACGGGGTCGGCGACCATCGCGTGCTGTGTCGCGACGTGCACGTCGCGGAAGCACTGCGCGAGCAGGGAGCTCTCGTGGATGCTGCTCGAGCCCGCGATGCGATGCGCGAGATCGACAGCACGCGCAGCGGCCTGCGTCGCGTGCGTCGCGGCGCCTCGCAGGAGGGCGCGATCGTTCGTCGTCATCGCGTCGCCACCGACGACGCGCGCCTCGATCGCAGTCAGCGTCTCGCGCACGAGAGCGCGCGCGGCGGCGAGCTCGAGCTCGGCGCGTGACACGTCCACCTGCACGAGCTCGCGCTCCGCGAGCGTGCGCTTGCTGCCCATCGGGCGCTTCGTCGTCGCGAGCGTGCGCACCTCGTCGAGCGCCGTGCGCGCGATGCCCGTGGCGACCGCCGACACGCCGAGCGCGAGGAGGCCAAAGAGCGGGAAGCGATACGTGAGGCCCCCTTCGCGCGGCGCGCGTGTCAGCGTGAGCAGGCGCGCGTCGGGGAGGAAGACGTCCTTCACGGCGAAGTCGTGCGAGCCGCTGCCGCGCATGCCGAGCGTGTCCCACGTCTCGATCACCTCGACGTCTCGGCGATCGAAGAAGCCCTGCGTCATGCGGGGCGCGCCGCTCTCGTCCATCACGACGAAGCCACCGAGCACCCAGCGCGCGTGCGAGACGCCGCTGCCGAAGCTCCAGCGGCCGGTGACGCGGTGGCCGCCCTCGACGCGCGTGCCCTTGCCCATCGGCGCGAACACACCGCACGCGATGCTCTTCGGATCGGCGAACACCTCGCGCGCGCCCTCCTCCGAGAGGTAGCCGCCGGCCAGGCTCGTCGTGCCCGCGACCATCGTGATCCAGCCCGCGGCCGCGTCGCCGTTCGAGATCGCCTCGACCAGCGCGACGAACGCCGAGGGGGACAGCTCCGGAGCCCCGATGCTCGCGGGCGCGAGGCATCGCAGCGCGTCGATGTCGACGAGCGCGTCGACGATCGGCTCGGGCAGGCGCTTGGCCGCGTCGATCGCGCGGCGTTGCTCGCGAAGGAGCGGCGTGAGCGCGCAGGCACGCGCGAGGAGATCGAACGCGCGAACGCCCTTGGTCAAGCCGCTCACTCGGAGTCCTGTGGAGTTTCCTCCAGCAACTCGACAACGGTATAGGGCGCCTCACCCTCGGAGGGCCCGAACTCGGCGCTGACCAGCCCCACTCCTCGCGCCCACTCTTCGCGCACGAAGCGGCGGTGCGAGCCGACCACCTCATCCACAAGCACCTCGTACATCTCACGCTCCTCTCCGCCAACCACGCGCGGCTCGGCGCGCCGCAAGCGCGCCTGCCGACGCAGACTGGTCGGGCCCGCGAACAGTCTCACCATCGCGGACTCTGTCCATTCGTCTCGAGTGTTCGGATCGCGAATCGTGTACTCACCCTCATCGACCCCGAATGGGACGCCGAGAGCGATCATGGCGAAGTCGGTCAGCGCCTCCGGTCCACAGCGACCGACTGCCTGGAACGACCCATTGGGGGATTGCACTCGTAGCGCGACGCGCACCGAGCCGGGTTCCGCAAAGAGCTGGGCAATCGTCACTGTCGTCTCGATCGGCAACGTGCCCTCGGAACCCCTCACGCGATACCGCCACGAGGTGCCGACGCGCAACGTGAGGAGGGGATGACTACAGGCATCCACGGGCGAACCCGGATCGACTCGTTCGCCCAACTCGCTCGGCCGCGGCCGTCGAATACCCAGCGGGCCAGGATCGGGGCGGCCCGATAGCAAGTACAGCGCACCGCTGATCGCAGTGACGAGAAGCGAGGCGACGAGGATCCCGTCGCGCCTCACGGGGCGAGCGCCTCCGCGTGGAGGATGCGCACCCAGATCCCCGGTGCGTCCATCCTCGCATCGCGCCACGCTACCGCGACGTCGTTGCCAGAGGCCGAGGCGATTGGAACAAACTCGCCGGGCGCGACGGCGCCGTCTGGAGTGACGTCGACAATGTCTGAGGTGCGACGACCCGAAGAATCCAAGAGCACTGCTCGAATCCGCTCCCGGTAGCCCGGGGCTGAAGTGTCAGCCACGAGTGGTCCTGTGCGCTCACCCCACACGAAGAACGCACCGAGGGGAGTGGAGACCATGTCCACGAACGCCGTGATCACCCGCCCAGGACTCTGCCGCTGACACTCGAGCTGGAAGGGGGCATCGCGCGCATCACGACCATCGAGCTCCAACACGCGAAGCCGCGAGCAGGAGTTGCCCTGGCGAAGACCATCGCGCTCGGCGAGCAGGACGGAGCTAACAGCTCGAGCTGCGGACAATTCGAAGCCTGCTCCCTGCGGCACCGGGGGACCGCTCCAATCGATGCCCCCAACGCGACGCTGTTCACCGAGCGCGAGACCGCCGATCTGCGCCGCCTGTGCGAGTCGGCCATCACGATAGTCTCCGCGGCTCAAGAGGAGCGACTGCGCAGCATGGGTGTCGATGATGAGGGGATGAGTCCATGCCCTTCCAAGTCCACTATCGTCGATGGACGGGCACGAGACTGGGCCTTCGGAGAGTACGCGCGCGACGAGATCACGGGAGGAGAAGACGTGCACGCGGGCTGCTCCCACATCGGATGGACAGTCCCGAGGAAACGCCGTCACGGCAAAGCTCACTCCCTCGGAGGTCGCCACCGCCGACAGCGGTCCGAATCCTTCTCCGACTCCCGCAAGACCGACGCTCCAAGTGGATTCGGCTCGTTGCGCAAGCTCGATAGAGATCCGATGGGGCACTGGAGCACCCGATTCTGCCAACTCGAGCACGTGAAGGACTTCCTCGTCAGCGACGTCGACCACTCCGTCGGGAGCACCTATGTGCTGCGCCCAAAACGTGCCGTCAGCCGCCATCGCGAGTCGCGAACTGTGCGCAGCGTAGGGGCCCAGAGGGTACGAGTCGGAGCTACTGACTCCCGTCCGGCGGTCGAACCACGCCGCCCACCGATCCACACCCATCCGTGTGCCGCGAGTCTCGGGCCCGCCCGGAACATCCCAGAGCAGGACCAACGCGTCGGCCGACAGACCGACGCTCGCTCCGTCCGCCGTTGGGTCACTAACAGCCACGAACCCTTCGCTCGCGGCGAGTCGCACGCGAACATCGGAGTCCGAGACACAGCCGCTCAATGCGGCTGTCAGACCAAGGAGCATCCGGCGCACGATGACCTGCTATGGGGCCCAGGGCGCGTCCGTCGGTGGCGGGGGTGAGTTCGGGCCGTCCGACCGGCTGAAGACGACAGTCCACCGCCTTCGCTCGCGCCCGAACAAGCCCTCGGCGAACAGTTCGGCGCGCTGATCGCCGTTCAGGTCGCCCGGTACGCCAAGCGACCGTCCAAACTGGCGGCTCCGTGGAATTGTGAGCACGCCCAAACGGCGACCAAGCGCGTTCAGCGCGATCACCTGTCCTCTACCACGGTTCGCGCCGGGGGCGCCGATGGCAACCTCCAGTCTTCCGTTGCCGTCGTAGTCGAAAGCCGGAGCGACCGCGGACCCGAGCTCGTCGCCGGCCGCGCCGGTGACCGACCACAGCAGGCGACCGCTCCAATCGAAGAAGAACGCGGCCCCGCCACGTCCCGCGCGACGCGCCCCAATCACCACTCCACCCGGGTCGTTCGCACGTGCCACCATGACCGACGAGTCGTCGCCCATCCGTGCGTTGCGAATGGGGCTCTCGAAGGTCCTGAGGATGCGCCCGCTGCGCTCGCGCAGCTCCACGCGGCCAGAGTGAGGGCCGGCCGGAGTGCGGGCAGCCGGGGCACTCACCAAGAAGTCCGTTAGGCCATCCCCATTGATGTCTCCGACACTCGCGAGTGAGTGGCCCAGCTTCTCGCCGCGATTCCCCCCGAAAAACTGCGCCTCGATACGCGGCGAGGACCACGTGAAGTCGAACACATAGGCCCCTCCCGTCCTCAGACCGCGAGCGTCGCGGAGCCCGATCGCGCCGACGACCAGCCGACCTTGGAGGCTGAGAAGTGACGACCCAAGACGCTCCCCGGCCGTTTGCCCACGAAGCGTCTGTAGAATGGCTCCCGTTCGACTGGAGTACACCACGACCACACCGGCCCGAGAAAGGCAGTCGGAGTTCGGCGGGCACACAGTACTGCGTGGCGCCCCGAGGACAGGCTCCTCGTACCCGTCGCCATCGCGGTCGGGCAGTGTGGCAGACTGCGCCCCTTCCAAGACCACGCCGACTGGTAGCCCGAAGCGAGGACCGGGGCCGAATGTGAAGTCGTTCGCCGGGTCGGGGTCGAAGAACCCGAACTCGTCTTCACACCCCGGTGTGCCCGACTGGCATCCGCGGAATCCGATCAGCCATCGACAGCCGCCCCCGGGGCCGAAAATGCAACGCGCGCCACCGAGGCCAGCGAGTCCAATCGACATGAAATCCCCCGGGTCCAGGCAGTCACTACCTGGACTCGAGCAGAGTGGATCGCACGCGTCCCCGAGGCCAGGGTGTCCTCCGGAATTGGCCTGATCTGGGTTGGGGACATCACCACAATTGTCCGTGGCGTCGCCTACGCCGTCGCCGTCCGAATCGACCACCGGGTCACAGTCGTCGACGATCCCGTCTCGATCCACATCCCTATCTGCGGGGTGCAGCGGCTCACGATCGAACGGGCCCGAAGTGCACTCCCCCGCAGCCCCCAGCCACAACACCCCATCAGCCAGGGCGTCCGCGCAGACGTCCCCATCGATGTTGCAGTCGCAAGCGTTCTGAATCCCGTCGCCGTCATCGTCGGCGCTGTCGAGTGAGGCTGTGCTCGGACACGTGTCGCACGCATCCGGAAGGCCGTCTTCGTCGGTGTCCGTTGGAACGGGATCAGCGACCCAGTCGCACACGTCCGTGCGGTCGTCGAGGCCGTCAACGTCACGGTCGAGGATCCAGTTGAATGTCGCATTGCCCGCGCCCCCAGTGATCGAAGTGAACCGAATCCGAGTCTGACGCTGCGGGAGCCCGCGTCGCAGCGTGTCCATTCGGTCCACCATCGTTTCGATGGGACCGGAGAAGATTCGTCTCGATGTGTTCGCCACTTGAGGCGCCCAGGAGAAGAGGTTGTCCAAGTTCGGGCTCGGCGCGAGCGTGAGTGGAGCCGAGCCGGGGGCGTCGGGACAAGGTCCACCAGCGTCCGCGCCATCACCGCAGGGAACCGGTGGCAAGAAGGTGCGCGCTCCGCGCTCCAGAATCACCATGCTCGTCGCGTTGAACATGCCTGGCGCAGTACCAAAGACGCTGCTCACCCCACGGGGAGTGTTGAGGTTGAACGGGAGGAGAGCCACATCTCCCATCGAGCCATCGAGTCGTGGAAGACCCGTGATCATCGCATCTGACAAGCCCGGTCCTCCAGCTCCGCCAATGTAGCGGGAGAAGTTGTCGAACAGGTCGAGTAGCTGGGGTCGCAACACGACCTCAGCGGCGATCGTGGCGGCGGCACAAGTAGTTCCTGGATCGGCGCCAGGGTCGGAAGAGAACAAGAAAGGAAGTGGCAGAGGCAGCGGGACGAACGGCAGCAGCACAGGGCACGCGGGGGTCGCGCCGAGAACAGCGCTGACTTCCGTCAGACGAGCACTCACAAGCACGTTGAGGTTGACGTCGGGCGCGGCGGCAACATCGGAAGCAGTGCCACTATTGAGGTATTGGTCGAACACACCCCGTTGTTGCGCGACAGTCTGGGTGCAAGTGGGACTCGCATCGAGGGAACAGACCTGTGGTTGGATTCGGATCTCATAGACGAGTCGAGTGGCGTCGATGATGAAGATCGCGCCGATCTCGGGGTTGAGACGATCCCGGACGTGTGGCTCGACGCGAAGGACGAGTGTCGGCGCCCCGGCGATCTCGGTTCCTAGCCGCGAACTCGTCGTGATCATCGGGTCCCCGGTTGCCACGACGCAGTAATTCGAGTGGACATCCCGGGCCGACTCGCTGCGAGGTCGAGCCCGAGTTCGTCATAGAGCACGCTCAGCACGTCGAATGGGATTGCAGGCAACGTTACGCCAACCAGCGGGGGCGAACCGTTCGCCATCAGAATCGGATCCACCAACATCTTGAGGGCGGCGTACTCCGACGAGAGGCGTACTGACAGGACGTCGAGGAGGATCTGGGGGGCGGTGCCTGCGGGAAGGGTGCGGACCGAGCCCAATCGGGATGAAACGGTATCCGTGACGACGGCCTCGCCGGTCACGACCGGTCTGATCGTGATGTCACCGAAGGGTTCGTTGACGCGGATGTCACCGCCGACCCGTCGCTCGAGGAACGACGCGAGCGCGGCCACGTTCGTGTCGCGGGACGTGTACGAGCGTTCGAAGTCCCTGACGGTCAGACCAGTGGCCACGTGTTGGTCGGCGGTGGCACCTTCGGGGCCTCGCACCTCGTGGCATCCGGCCGCCAGAGCCAGAACCACTCCACATCCCACCGGCATCGCGAGAGATCGCATGTCGTCCTCCGCCGGTCAGGCTGCCCGAACGCACGCCGGAGGTCAACGTTGGCCCGGCCGGCTCCGATCAACGATATCTCAAGCCCAGACGGCGTCGACGATGGCGTCGGCGGTGCGCTGCACGATCTCTCTCGCGCGCGCGAAGTCTTCGTGTGTGCGCGCGCCCTCGAGCAGCGGGCAGCGATCGAGCCAGAGGAGATCGAAGAGACCCGCCTCCGCCGCGCGACGCGCACAGAGCGCGGCGTGTGCGTGATCGCCGAAGTAGCCCGCGACCTCGGCATCGAGCTGGAGGCTCCACTGCTCGAGGCGCTGCGCCATGCGTCGCTCGGGCACCGGCGGGAAGATGCTGCCCTCGGGTCGCTTGCCGAGCACGAGCGCGTCCATGAGGTTCGTGAGCCCACGGCTGACGATGCTGTCGCCGCCGCGCTGGGCGTTGAACGTGTCGTACGCGCGCCGCATCGCGGCCTCGTCGCGCTGCCACGCGGCGAAGCGCAGCTCCATCATGAGACGACGCAGTCCAGTCGACGCGCCGTGATGGTTCGTGTCGAAGATCTGCCTCATGCGCGCCCAGTCGCCCTCGAGCGCGGCGAGTCGCGCCCGCTCGCCGGGCACGTGCGCGAGGCCCGGATCGAGACGCTCCGCGACGTCGAGTCGACGCACCGCATCGGGCACGCGGCCCGCTTCGAGCAACAGGCGTCCGAGCATCTCGTGCGCCTCCGCGAGGCTCGGCGAGAACTTCACCGCGAGACGCGCGGCGCGCGCGGCCTCCGCCGGTCGGCCCGCGTTGATCAGCATCTGCGCGTGGGCGAGGTGCGCCTCACCGAGCTCCGGCCCGAGGCGCACGGCATCGGCCACGACGTTCTCCGCGCGCAGCATCGACGCGCCATCCGCCCCGCCCGACGCGGCCTCGCGCTGGAGCGCGAGCGCGAGGCCCGCATGCAACAGCGCGTTGTCGGGCGCGTGACGGATCGCCTCGTCGAGCAGCGCGATCGAGGCGCGCACGTCGGTGAGCGAGAACGAGTTGTAGTGACGGCGCGCGCGCAGGTAGAGGTCGAGCGCGATCGCGTCGCTCGGGCTCGCACGTCGTGCGCCGCCTTCGGCCTCGAGGCCGAGCGCCTCCGTCACCGCGCGAGCGATCTCGTCCTGGGCCGACAGCACCTTGTCCGCCGCGAGATCGAAGCGCTGCGTCCACGCGACGAAGCCGCTCTCCACCTCGACGAGGCGGAGCGAGATCCGGCAGCTGTCGCCCTGTCGGCGGAAGGTGCCTTCGATCACGTGCGTGAGGCCGAGGCGCTTCCCGACCTCGCGAGGATCGCCGCCCTCGGGCGCGGCGCTGCGCGAGAGGACGCGCACACCCTTCACGCTCGCGAGCGAGTCGCTCAGATCGTCGGCCACGCCCTCGGCGAGGTATGCGTCCTCGGCGACGCCCCCAGCCCCGAGAGCAGCGTGACGAAGCGAGAGCACGACGAGCGAGCGCTGCCGAGGCACGCCCGTCGTGCGCGCAGCGGCGGGCGCGGGCTGCGGCGCGACGCTCGCGCGGATGGAGTGAACGAGCGCGTCGCGCACCGCGAGCGCGGACTCGAAGCGATCCGCCGGCTGCCGGGCCATGCACCGCATCACCGCGTCGGCCAGCGCGCTGGGCAGCTCGCGCTTCTGACGCGGATCCGGCGGCGGCTCGAAGATCCTGCGGAACGCGACCTGCGCGACCGTGCCGCCGGTCCATGGAGGCTCGCCGACGAGCATCTCGTAGGCGACGACGCCGAGCGCATAGAGATCGGAGCGCGGCGTGGCCGCGATGCCCTCGACCTGCTCGGGCGCCATGTAGAAGGGCGTCCCGACGATCTGCTGCGTGCGCGACGCATCGCCCGGATCGTGCTGCTTCGCGATACCGAAGTCGGTCACGACGACGCGGCCCGTGCTCTCGATCAAGACGTTCTCGGGCTTGATGTCGCGGTGGATCACCGACGCGGCGTGCGCAGCGGCGAGCCCATCGCAGATGCCGGCCAGGATCGGCACGGCGTCGCTCGGCGCGAGCACCTTGCGGCGCTCGATCAAGCGCGCGAGCGACTCGCCCTCGACGAGCTCCATCGTGATGAAGCGCAGGCCGCCGGACTCACCGAGCTCGAACGTGCGCGCGACGTTCTTGTGCGTCACGCGCCGCGCGAGCTTCACCTCTTGGCGGAAGCGATCGATCGCGCGCGAGTCACGCGCGACGTCCCAAGGAGCGTGGGGGAGGTGGAGGACCTTGAGCGCGAGCGTCTCGTCGAGCTCGCGATCGTGCACGCGGAGCACGGTGCCCATCGCGCCCGCACCGAGGATCGAGAGCACCTCGTAGCGCGACGCGAGCACGCTGCCGATCTCCACCGAAGGAGCGGCGTGCTCCTCGCCGGTCATCGTCGCGGCGTGCGGATCGGAGCGCGTCATCCGCGAACCCAGATCGGGCTCGACCACGCGCGCTCGCGCAGCGTGAGCGGCACGTCGTCGCTGGTGCAGGCCTCGGGACGATCGGCCTCGGGGATGCGCGAGCACTGCCAGCCGGTCCATCGACAGCTCGGGTTCTCGAGCACGCGCACGTAGTAGGCGGCGCGCTGCCCCGCGGCCCACTCCGGATCGGTGAAGACCTCGCAGAGCTCCATCGCGCCCGCGCCGCGCGGTGTGCACGTGTCGAGGTCCACGTCCGCGTCGGACGCACCGGGCGTCGCGACGTCGAACACACGCTCGTGTCGTCCCGTCGTGTCGACCCAGACCTTCACGATCTGCACGAGGCCGAGCGGGACCTGGTCCGCCAGCGCCTGCACGACGAAGCTCGGCGCCGTGCTCGCAGTGAGCTCGCTGCCCATCGGCACGCCTTCGCCATAGCCGCGCTCGAGCAGCGTCGGATCACCACACAGCGCGTCGTCCCAGCTCGCGCTGCTCGTCGCGAAGAAGCGCAGCGCGATGCGCGTGCCGCTCGTCGCGAAGGTCTCTCGGCGCTGGAGGGCCTCGAAGATCGAATCGCGCGAATTCTCCACGGCCCACACGCCCGCGATGCCGCCGGGGCTCGAGTCGAGCTGCGTGAGCGGCGCGGCGTCTTGTCCCGCGAGGTGACCGCCGAAGGTCTCTTCCTGCACGCGGCCCGGCGTGCCGTTGTGCGTGTCGGTCGAGCCGATGAAGCCGGGCGCGATCGGGTTCACGCCGCCCGTCGCCTCGAGCTCGAGGCCGCGCGAGAGCGCGTGGCGCACGTAGTCGTCGCGCGACCAGCAGTTGCTGCCCATGCCGGTGCCGTCACCGTTGCACGGCTCGAGCGGCGGGCTGATCCCCGCGGCCGAGACCAGGCCGCCGCGAACGAGCTCGAAGTCGCAGCTCTCGTCGGCGAGACCGAACGACAGCTCGGGCCTGCACTCCGAGGTGCCCTTGTGCTGCGTGATCTCGACGAGCGGCTCCATGCGCCGACGCTGCGCGAGCATCGCGAGCGTCTGTGGCCCGTCGAGCCCGTCGAGCTCCGAGAGCGAGTACATGCGGCCCGCGCTCTGGTTGCCGTTGTGCGGGATCGTGAGCACCTCGCAGTTGCCGCACGTCGTGCACGTCGCCTCGAGCGCCTGCCAGAGATCGCGCGGCTCGGGCGCCTCGAACACGCTGATCGGCAGCGCGGGCACGTTCTCGTTCCGGAAGATCACGTTGCGGTGCAGGTTGTTCACGCCCGGGCTCAGCGTGTACTCGTACGCGACGAAGCTCGTGAACTCGCAGCGCGACGTTCGATCGTAGTGGCGCTCCGCGGTCGCCTGCACGTCCTGCCAGACGGTGCGCGCGCGCTCCTCGCACGCGGCGAGATCCTCACCGCACACGGCGCGATCGCGCATCGCGACGGCGGCCGCGAGGCGCACGCCGATCGCGACGGTCGCGTCCATGCCCCGCGCTCGGTACGTGACGCAGGTGCGGCTGTCGTAGCCGGGCGCGCCCGGCTCGCGACACACGTCGACCTCGCCGAGGAACTCCGAGTGATCGGTCACCGCGGCGAAGTCGAGCGGACGCGAGAGCTGCACACGACGCGGCTCGGGGTCGCCGTAGATCTCGACCTCTTCACCGCGCGCGAAGCGGTACGCGTCGTCGGGCGTCGTCTCGTTGCCGGCGGCCCAGCTGTCGAACGAGTTGCGCGTGTGGACGTGCAGGTCGCCGAAGTAGAGGTTCCGCAGCGGGTTGCGATCCGCGCAGACCTCGCGCGTCTCGGTGTACCGAACGATCTCGCTCGACGGCGCATCGGGCGCCTCGCCCGCGTCGCACGTGCCGACGAACGTCACGTCGGGCCGCGGCGCGTCGGGACGCCGGAACACATCCGGCGACGCATCCATCGCGGCGACGACGGCGGCGTCGATGCCCGCGTCCTCGGCCACGGGCTCGGTACCACCGCAGGCCCCAGCGGCGACGGCGACGGACGACACCAAGACCATCCTCACGTGCCTGCGGGTGCTCGAGCGTCCGACCTTCATCGCCACAGCGATCATAGCTCGGGCGCGTTGCACGCCACGTGCTGGTTGACAGCCGCGGAGGGTCCCCGTTGGATCCCCTCGTGACCCTCGCCGACCTCATCTTCCCCGCGCTGGGCAGCCTCCTCGTCGCCGGCGCCGTAGTCGGCTTTCTGCTGCAGCGACTGCGCTTCGCGAGCTGGCACTCCGCGGCCGGCACGGTGGTGGGTCACCGCGTGCGACAGACGCGACGAAGCGGGCGGTCCCGCACCATGCACCACCCCGTCGTGCGCTTCGTGGTGTCGGGCGCAGCGCGCGAGTACGAGAGTCCTGTGAGCACCAGCGAGCCCCGACGGGCGGAGGGCTCGCCGGTCGTCGTGATCTACGACCCTTCCGATCCCGACGCGGCGTGCCTCGACGAATTCAGAGAGAAACACTTCGTTCCGATGCTCGTCGCGGCGATCGGCGCGATCTTCGTGATCGTGGGGATCACCTTCGCGTAGGCCAGCGGTCAGCCACGGAGCATCTTCGTCTTCGCCTTCGTCTGGAAGTTCGCGGCGCCGAGGACCTCGCGGGCCATCTTCTGCGTGTCGACCTCGGAGGCCGTGGTCGCCTTCGTCGCGAGGAACGGCCCGAGCAGGTTCGGGTCGGTGGCGACGAGGCCCTCCATCGCCTTGCGCGCCAGGCCGCGGTTCTTGGTCGCCATGAACGTGAACACCTGCGCGCGCCAGATCATCGGCAGGAGCTCGGCCACGTCGGCGTCGCCGACCGGTGCTTGCTCGAGGATGCGCTTCGCGTCGGTGGCGTCGCCCGTGCGCGCCTTGGCCTCGGCCACGACGGCCGCGTACATGGCCTTCTGCTTTGCCGTCGCGCCCTGGTCGTACTTGATCTGATCGCCCACCGCGCGCGCATCCTTGATGCGGTTCATCGCGAGGTAGAGGTATCCGAGGTTCGCGCGGATGTCGTCCTGGATGAGCGCGTCGGCCTTGTGGATCTGGATGGCCTCGAGGATGGCGATCGCCTCCTTCGGATCGTCGCGGGCCACGAGCTGCGCGCGCGCCATCGCGTTCATCGCGTCGTTGTCACCCGAGGCGGCGAGCTTCTCGATCGCGGCCTTGCGGCCAGCCTCGTCCGTCGTCGCTTGCTTGAGGATCTCGGCGAGCGCGCCCTGACGACGCGTGAGGTTGTAGACGTAGACGCCGAAGCCGAGGAGCACGACCGTGAGCACGCCCACGACCCCCACACCCCAGTAGCCGACGTAGGGCACGAGCAGGAACGCGAAGATCCACACGACCACGACGACGGCCGCGATCTGCGCGATGACGTTCCACTTGATCTGCGGCGTCTCGAACGACGAGGCCGCAGCGGACTTCTGCGCGGACTCGGACGGGAGGGGCAGCTTCTTCGGCTTGGCCACGATGAAACCTCGGGAGATCGCGCCCGAAGACGGGCGGCGCGGGCCGAGCGATACCGCGTTTCGAGGCGCGCGCATCCTGATCGGCATGGCATCCTCGCGTCGTGGCCAGCTCCGATGAAGGGTTCTCGGAGACCATCGCCGAGCTCGAGGGAACGTTCCAGACGGAGCGGCCGCCGCCTCGCGCCACCGTGGGCTCGCAGCTACCGCCGGCGGTCGAGGCTCGCTACACGCTGGGCGTCGTGCTCGGTCGTGGGCAGCAGGGCGTGGTGCACGTGGCCGAGGATCACGTGCTCCGTCGCCGGGTCGCGATGAAGCTCGTGTCGGAGGCGTACGCGAACGACGCCGACGCCGTGTCGCGGTTCGTGCGCGAGGCGCAGGTGACCGCGCAGATCGAGCACCCGCACATCGTCCCGATCCACGACGCAGGCCGCTGGCACGACGGCCGACCCTTCTACACGATGCCGGTCCTGCCTGGCGGGAGCCTCGCCGAGCGCCTCGACGCCATCCGCGAGGGCGTCTCGAGCGAGCCGCTCGTGCGACTGGCGCGCTGGTTCTCGAGCACCTGCATGGCAGTTCACGCGGCGCACCGCGTGGGTGTGGTCCACCGCGACCTCAAGCCCGGCAACCTCGTCGTCGGCCCGACCGGTGAGCTCCTCGTCGCCGACTTCGGCCTCGCGCGCCTCTTTCGCGAGACCGTCGCCGTGCGGACGGACGGCCCGCTCGAGCGCACCAAGATCGGAACGCCCGTCGGAACGCCGTACTACATGCCGCCGGAGCAGGCGCGCGGAGACCTCGCGGAGATCGGCCCGTGGAGCGACGTGTACGCGCTCGGAGCGGTGCTGTACGAGCTGCTCACGCTGAGGCCTCCGTTCCTCGCGTCGAGCTTCGCCGAGCTGATCGTGTCGATCCTCGAGACTCCTCCCGACGATCCGCGACGCGCGGCGGGAGCGCGAGACGTCCCCCACGACCTCGCGGCGCTGGCGATGCGATGCCTCGAGAAGCAGCCCGATCGAAGACCGAGCAGCGCCGCCGAGCTCGTCGAGGTGATCGATGGCTGGCTCGAGGGTCGCTTCGAGAGCGAGCGTCGGCGCACCGCAGTGGCTGGGCTCGTGCTCCAGGCTGCCGAGGCGCACACACGCGCCGACGAGGGCGCGGGCCACATCGTCGAGCGCCGACGCGCGCTCGAAGAGCGCTGGGTCGCGACGCCCGAGTACGCGCCGCTCACGCAGAAGGAAGAGCTCTGGGCCGAAGAGGACGAGCTCGTCGCGCTCGAGCGCGCGCGTGATGGACAAGAGTCCACGGCGATCACCGCGCTCGAGGCCGCGCTGCGCCTGGACGCGCACGCCGCCGCGCCGCGCGAGCGGCTGGTCGAGCTCCACCTCGCGCGGCGCGCGCGGTTCCTCGTCGGCGGCCAGGCGGCGCGCGCGACCGAAGAAGAACAGCGCGCCATCGCAGCAGGCGGCCCCGAGGTCGCGCGCCGGCTGCGCGCGTCGGGCACGCTCGTGGTCCACGCGAGCACGGATCTGGCGATCGCGCAGTACGTCGAGGAGCGAGGACGCCTGCGTCTGCGGGGCCTTCGGGAGCTCGCGCCCCGGACCGTTCACGACCTCGCGCCCGGCTCGTATCGCCTGCAGACCGAGGTCGCAGGGCGCGTCGTCGTGCTGCCGCTCGTGGTGAGGCCCGCCGAGCCGCTCGAGATCGAGCTCGAGGTGGTGGCTGCGGCCGCTCTACCCGCCGAGCTCACGCTCGTGCACGGCGGCACGAGCGTCGTGGGCGGCGATCAAGGCGACGGGCGCTCGGTCGAGCTGGCGTCGTTCGCCGTCGCCCTCCTCCCCGTGACGTGCGGCGAGTACCTCGAGTTCTTGCGTCGCGCGTTCTCGGATCCGAGCGCATCGCTGCGTCACGCACCGCGCTCCGCGCACGACGCGCAGAGCTACTGGCGTGTCGTCGACGGCGTGGTCGAGATGCCCACCGTCGACGAGGACGGCGACCCGTGGGATCCGCGCTATCCGGTGTTCGGCGTCTCGGCGCTGGACGTCGCCAAGTTCCTCGCCTGGCGCTCCGCGCGAGACGGTCGCGACTACCGCTTGCTCACCGAGCACGAGTGGGAGCGAGCGGCGCGCGGCGCTGACGGTCGCGTCTACCCGTGGGGCGATCGTTTCGATCCCTCGTTCTGCAAGATGCGCGCGTCGAGGGCGGGCGACTTCACCCCCGAGGTCGTGGGCGCGTTCGCGACGGACGTCTCACCGTTCGGTGTCCGAGACCTCGCGGGCGGGATCGCGGAGTGGACCTCCACGCTCTACGCCGACGACGCACGGGCCCGATGCGTCAAGGGCGGTGCGTGGAGCACGCGCGCGCACCGCTGTGCGGCCTCGTTCCGAGCCTCCGTGCTCGAGCACCACGTGTCGGGCGATCTCGGCTTCCGTCTCGCGTGCGACGTCTGAGCGCGGTGGTCAGATCCCCGCCATCGGCAGGGTCGGCGCCGCGGGCGCGGACACCATCGGGGGGAGCGCGCCGACCGTGCCCGTGTCGAGCCCGACCTCGCTCGCGCGACCGAGCAGCAGCGTCGACCACCCAGTGTCGCCTTCGAGCGACATCGTCGCGCCGTTCTGATCGACCACCGTGTGGATCTCGCTCCCACCGGGCGACGCGACGAGACAGTTCGGACGAACGATGCCCTGCGCGTCGCCTCCGTCGCCGACGACGAGCGCACACGCGCCCGCCACACACACGCGCGGCACGTCGAGCAAGAACGTGTTGCTCTCGATCACGACGCGACGTGACGTTCCGCGCGCGGCCACGATCCTGATCTCGTCTGCGCGCCCCGTCGCGTCGAGGCGAGTGCCCCCGAACGTGCTGCTGCGAATCTCGCCCGACGCGTCGTAGAAGGCGATCGCAGCGCCGGAGTTCCCCGACGCGGTCGTTCCATCGACGACCACCACGGACCCCGACTGCGCCTCGATCCCTCGTCCCGCTCCGTCGCGCACGCTGCCGCGCGACATCACGACGCTCGCGCCGTCGGTGACGAGCACGCCCTGCTCGCGCGCGCGGACGACGTCCACGTCCGTGAGGGTGTGCTCCGCACCCTCGAGCCACAGAGGACCGCTCTCCGTCAGCGTGGCGCGCTCGATGGCCATCGTGGAACCGTCGAACGCCGCCATCGCGAGCAGGCTCGCCCCCGAGATCGTGAGGTCGCTCGCGGTCGTCGTGCCGCCAAAGGTGACGACGCCGCTCTCGCAACCGTCGATGGTGGTCGCGTCGAGCTCGAGGGTGCCTCGCGCTGACGCGGCCAGCTCGGAGTCGGTCACGCGCGTCGAGCGAAGCGCGACTCGCGCTCCCACGTCGGCGAACGCACCGAGGACCGCGTCGCGCACCGTCAGCGAGGCGCCCTCGGCCATGGTGATGGTCCCGCCCGTGTAGCCCACCACGGCGCCGCGCGTCTCGCTCACGCTGATCTCGCCACGGAGCTCCGCCGAGGCGTCGGCCTCGGCGCCGATGCCGACGCCGACGCGCTCGAGCTGGGCACCGTTCACGACGAGCCGTGAGCCGACGCGCGCGATGATCGCCACGCTCTCGGTGCCCGTCGCGCGGAGCTCGCTGACCTCGACCACGGCGCCCTCGCGCGCGACGAGCCCGTAGCCTTCGATGTCGTCGACGGTGAGCCTCGTGATCCGAGCGCTGCCGCCCTGCACTGCGTTCGCCGCGAACGACTCGAGATCGCCGTCCCGAAAGGTACGGAGCGCAGACACCGACACGTCTTCGAGCACGGCCTCGGCGTCGGAGCCCACGTAGAACCCGCTCATGCCGCCGACGATGTCCAGCCCGGACAAGCGCACCGCGCGCGCGCCGAGCGCCACCACGTCGATCGTGCCGGCCGCGCCCTGCACCTCCGACCGCTCCACGGACAACGCCGCTCCCTCGAGCGCGCCGATCGCGCCCGCGAACGTCGTACCGAAGCCGGGCGCGATCGGACGGGCGAGCACCCGCGAGGAATCGATCGCGAGCGTCGACGACGGTCCGACCGCGAGCAGCGTGAGCGCAGCGTCACGCGCCACGACGTCCGTGAGCGACAGCGTGCCGTCGAGGACGAGGGCAGCCAGCGAGCAGCCGCGCAACGTGAGGCGACGCAGGGAGACACTCGCGCCCTCCGTCACGGCCAGGCCCGCCGTGGCGTCGCGTCGCTCGGTGGCCACGACCGACCGCGGGATCGAGACGTTCACGCAGCCGAGCGACCCATCGAGCCGGGTGTCTTCGCCGAGCCCTTCGATCTCCACGTCGCGCGTGATGGGCTCGCTGGGCGGTGCGAAGTCGCCAGCCTCGAGACAGATGCGGGCCGCGCCCGAGGCCAAGGCGTCGTCGAGGGTCGCGAAGCGCCCGCTCGCGCCGCGACCATCGACGGTCGCGCACGGGACCGCCGCGTCGGCCGCTCCAGCGTCGTGCCCGCCTGCGGGCGGATCACACGCAGCGACGACGAGCGCCACGACGAGACCTGAGAAGCGCACCCTCACTCGGCCTCCCCGACGCAGAGTCCCAAGGACAGCAGCCGCTGGTCCGCAGGCGACTGCCCGCCCGCCATGTCGGACGGCTCGACCACTTGGCAGACACCACCCGGCGGACACGCGAGCTCGGGCACCGCGCTGAGCGACGCGGCCATGCAATAGAGCGCCACGCACACGCGGAGCTCGGGGTCGCAGTGCGAGAAGCCGAGGGGGTTCGCGCAGTCCGCCGACGTCGTGCAGCTACCGAACGTCGTCACGCTGTTCGGCGGCCCGAAGCCAGGAAAACAGTAGCCGGTCGAGGGGTCTGCCAGAGACGACTCGGGCGGCTGGCACGCCCAGTCGCGCATGCAGGCGTCCGCGGTGCCGTTCCTACCGTCGACGCCGGGCTGGCAGCGAGGGGTGCAGAGCGAGGCCGACGTGCCGTAGGGCAAGGGGAGCGGGATGCACACCGCGTCGTCGGGACATGCGCGGTCACCGCCCAGGTCGCACTGCACGTTGAGGCATCGGCCTCCGAAGCAGGCGCTCGTCGGGCCGCAGTCTGCGCTCTCCACGCACGTGTCGCCGTGCCGCGCGTCGGCCGTGGCGCCGAGGATGCAGCGACCGGACTCGACCTCGCACGTGGCGCCCGGCGACCTCGGCGCCCTGCCCCCTGGAGGGTCCGTGTCGCGCTGCACGCACTGCTCGTCGTCGACGCAGCCCAGGGTGCAGAGGCCATCGTAGAAACAGGTGTAGCCCTCGCGGCAGCCACCGCGCTCCCCCGCGACGCGCTCGCACGGCGCGAGGCAGCGCAGCACCGGGCCCTGGGCGCTCTGGTAGGCGGAGGCGCAGCGCGCTCCACCCGTGCAGTCGTCGTCGGTCTCGCACGCCCGCGTGCAGTAGCCTTCTGGCCAGACGCGGGCATCGGGCGGACCCGTGAAGCACTCGAGGCCCGCGCGGCAGTCGTCGTGGTCCGTGCAGGCGCCGCCGATCTGCTGCAGCGTGTCCACGGGAGCATCGACCTGCGCCGCGTCGGGGAGGGGCTCGCCAGGTGAGCAGCCCACGAGCGCGAGCTGCGCGACGAGCGCGAGGAGGCCCCGCGCGACGAGGCCCAGCGCGACGAGGCCCAGCCTAGCGATGCGGACGACCGCTCCGCGTCTCACCGACGCCGTCTCGACACCCACCGCGCGGACCATGCGGCGAGGTATCGCGGGGCTCCACGACGAGCAAGCCGCGAGCTCCGGCCACCGACCCTCGACGTACGCAGCGTTCCGACGCAGAACCCGCGCGTGCCGCTGCCCACCTTCTCCGCGTTGGTGCCCGCGTACCTCGCGCGCCGCACCGAGATCGCCGCCGATCAGATCTCCCTCGCGCTCGCGGTCCATCCGGGCCTGCGCGCCGCGCACGTTCGTCCGGGCCAGTTCGTGAAGGTCGCCGTGCGCGCCGCCGCGGGCACCGAGCACGAGGGCCTCTTCGCGATGGAGAACGCCCCACGCGAGGACACCGTCGAAGACGGCGGCGTCGACGACGAGGGCCACGCGGTGGGGCCCGTGTCGACGCTGCGTTTCCTCTTGCGCACCAACAACCCCGAGGGCGGCGAGGCCGCTGCCGCGCTCGCGGTGATGCGGATCGGCGCGCCGCTCTTGGTGTCGGAGCCCGCAGGCGTGGGCTTCGATCTCGCGCGCAGTCGAGGCCGTCACCTCGCCTTCGTCGCCACCGGCACCGCGATGGCGCCGGTGCGCGCGGCGATCGAGCACGCGCTCATGGAGCCGCCTGGCGCGACGAGCCTCTCGCTCGATCTCGGCCTGCGCAGCCCCGCGCACCTCGCGCACGCGCGCGACCTCGAGCGCTACCGCGCGACGGCGATCGACGTGCACCTCCACTACTCGGAGCCGCTCGACGACGGCAGCGTCGTCGGCCCCATGGCGCACGAGGCGCTCCTCGCGCGGCTGCTCGAGACCGATCGCGTGAAGGACGTGTTCGTCGTCGCCGTCGGTC
The DNA here is from genome assembly GCA_964502175.1 of uncultured Sandaracinaceae bacterium. Classification (GTDB taxonomy): domain Bacteria; phylum Myxococcota_A; class Polyangia; order Polyangiales; family Sandaracinaceae; genus JAFLCL01. Next base: position 6,433 of record CAZCVE010000089.1, on the reverse strand, counting down.
AGCCAGCGATGGTGAAGGACCTGCGCGCGCGCCTCGTGGCGCTCGGCGCGGATCCGGCAGACGTCGTCTCGAACTACTGAGCTCGGCTGTAGGCTTGTCGAACCATGAACACCGGGCTCCACAAGGCGTTCGTCTCGGTTCTCCTCGCCTCGAGTCCGCTGACGGTCTTCGGGTGCGATGCCGAGGTCGGGTCGCGGGAAGACCCGTGCACAGCCCTGGGCCTCGACTGCCCAGACTCTTCGTGCGAGCCGACGGCTGGTGTCGCGGACCGCGAACGCAGCATCCTTCACGTCTACGGCGTCGCGACCACGCGGTCGGGGCAGACCTACGCGAGCGTGTTGGTGGACGGAGCTCGCGCGCCAGAGACGTTCCTGTCGCGGTTCGACGAGGGCGTGCTGCGGCCCATCGGCCGCGTGGCCGGTGCCGCCACGTCGCTCGCGAGCGGAAGCGAGCCTCTCGTCATGGGCGGCTCGCTCGTCGCTACCGATGGCATGGCGTGGGCGCCGCTCGCGGAGTTTGCGGCCGCGCAGTTCGCCGACGATGGCTCGAGACTCTTCGCGGTCCTGCCCGACGGGGAGGTCCGCAGGTCCACGAACGGTGGAGTCAGTTGGACGACGTTGGCCGGTCGAGGTCCGCCCGAGGCGAGGCAGTTCGAAGCCGACGGGAACACGCTATGGATCGTGGGCAGTGGCCACCCGTTCGTGAGCCGCGACGGTGGGGCCACGTTCATCGAGATCGGCCTTCCAGGCTCCGAGTTCTTCCGTCCGCGCCCCGGCATAGTCTTCGTGCGCGGGGTTGGGGGCCAATGGCGAAGCGTCGACGAGGGCGAGAGCTTCGACGCGCACTCCGGACCCTGGCCGACCGCGACTGTCTCTGGCGCGGTCTTCGGATCGTCCGCGGAGAGCAGCCCGACCCACGTCAGCCTCGACCTGACTGAAACGTGGACGCAGATCGCAGTACCCGGCGAGCTCCTCTCGTTCTCCGGTGCCGGCGATCTCGCGGTCGCTCTCGAAGCCTCCACGCGTGAATGGGTTCGGCTCGACGTCGATGGCACTCGATCTCGCCTCACGTTCCGGGCCTCTCCGACATCGCTCTCCACGATCTACGAGTCCACCACGGGCGAGGCGGTCGTCGTCGACAGTGTCGTCGACGTGGAGAGCGTGAACAGCACGGCCACGCCAGACGACCCCGTCGTCGTGACGTCGTTTCCGGGCTCGACGACTGCGGTCCTCGATGACCGGCGGGTATGCTTCCGCGTCGCCGACACCGATGGTCGTCTCACTCGACATCAGTGCACCGAGGATGGTGGTGCATCGATCTACGACGTGGGGCGTGTCGATGGAGCGGTCGTGACCCCAGTTCGAGAGATCGACGGCACACTCTGGGGCGTGTACGCGAGCGACGGGATCACTCGGATCTACGAGAGCCGCGACATGGGCCGCACGTGGCCGGAGCGACTGCATGAGTTCGCCAGGCCGACGTTTCAAGGCATCACCGCCGACGGTAGAGTCACGGTCGTCGAGTGGGGACGTTATCTCGAATGGAGTCGCGAGAGCGGAGAGCGAGAGGTCTCGACGCTGGATGAAGGGACCTGTGAGGCAACCCAGCTCGCCGGGATCCTGCTCTGTGGGCAAGGCGATCAGGCCCATCTCTACGTTCCCGCCTCGGAATCGCGAGTGCCCGTGCCGAGAGGCCTGCTCGACACTCACGCCCTACTGGCGACGCGCGATGACCTCTACTACTGGGCCGACCGAGAAGCGCCCGCTGGCCCGGTCGTGAACCGCAGCACCATCGTCGCGCTCGATGGAATGGGTGCGATCACCCTCGCGACGCTCCGAGCAGCGTTGGTGTCGTCAATCGTCGTCGAGGACGACCGAATCGTCTGGGGCGGGGACGTTCTTCGCTGCGATGGGACGCGCGCCGCGACTCATGGCGTGCTTGCGACGCGCAGGCCCTGAGCCGCCGACGAGCCCGCTGCCTCGCGTCTCGCTTCGTGGAGCTCGCCGAGCACGCGCCTCGCTCGCGCGAGGAAGCGACGTCCCTCGTCACGCAGCACCATCCCGCGCGGCGTGCGATCGAAGAGCGCCACGCCGAGCTCGTCCTCGAGCGCGCGGATCTGGCGGCTCAGCGGCGGCTGGCTCACGTGCATGCGCCGCGACGCACGACCCACGTGCCCTTCTTCTGCGACGGCGACGAAGTACTCGATCTGCGTGAGGCTCATGCGCTGGCCATCGTGACATGCGCGGCGGCGGAAGGCTGCGTCGTGATCTCCACGCCGTCGCGCGTGACGATCATCGTGTGCTCGAACTGCGCCGAGAGAGAGCCGTCCGCGGTGACGATCGTCCAGCCGTCGCCGAGCTCGACGTAGTCCGCGCCTCCCGCGTTGATCATCGGCTCGATCGTGAGCGCCATGCCCTCGACCAGCCGCGGTCCCGTACCGCGACGGCCCACGTGCTCGACGTGCGGCGCCGTGTGCATCACGCGCCCGATGCCGTGACCTCCGATGTTGCGCACGACCGAGACGCCCTCGCGCCTCGCGAGCTCTTCGATGGCAGCGCCGATGTCGCCCAGGCGCGCGCCGTGACGCACCACCGCGATGCCCGCGTCCCGACACCGGCGCGCGATGTCGACGAGGCGCGCAGCATCGGTCGAGACCGCGCCGATGCAGAACGTCTGCGACGTGTCGCCGTGAAAGCCATCGAGCAGCGTGGTGCAGTCGACGTTGATGATGTTGCCCTCGCGCAGCACGCGCGCGCGGCTCGGGATGCCGTGGCACACGACGTCGTCGACGCTCGTGCACACCGCCGCGGGAAAGCCGTGGTAGCCGAGCTGGCTCGGTACGCCGCCGCGACGCTGGGTGTCCTCGCGCACCCAGCGATCGATGTCGGCGGTCGTGACCCCGAGACGCAGCTGCGCGCCCACCCACGCGAGCGTGCCGGCCGCCGCCTGTCCCGCACGATGAAGGCGCTCGCGCTCCACCGGACCGAATCGCTCGAAGCTCATCGCCGAGGCATGCGCGGCAGCACGTCGCGACTCCAATACCTTTTCGGTGCGGGCTCCGAACTACAGCTCGCAGGATCGACGCAACGGACGCTCCGTCACGGCCGAGAAGGACCCATGACGCGCGTCCCCTACGACCAGGCGGCCAAGGCCCTGCTCCACACGGCGCTGGCCACGCTGGGGCACGCCGAGGTTCAGCGCGAGGTCGCACCAGGCGAGCCGGTGTGGATCGACGTCGTCTTCGAGCCCGCCGGAGACACCCTCGTCGACAGCACGCACGGCCTGCTCGGCGCGATGGCGACGACGTCGGCTCTCTTCGAGGCGTTCTCCGACGCTCCGAGCGTGGAAGACGTGCTCGCTTGCCTCCGAAAACAGCTCGCGCTCGCCCGAGACGGCCGACCAATCCCAGCGCTGTGGATCATTTCCGGAGGTCGTCCTGACGGTGTGATCCGCGGACTCGCGATGCGTCAGCGAAGGAGCTGGCCTCGCGGAATCTACGCGATGCGCTCACATGCGCTCCTGCCGATCTCGCTGGTCGTGGTGCCCGAGCTTCCGGAGCGTCGCGACACGCTTCTCGTGCGACTCATGGGCTCGGGCGCGACGTTGCGCCGCGCCGTCCGCCAAACCCGCATGCTCCCCGACGATTCTTGGGAGCGACGTCCGGCGGTGGCCGCAGTCACCGTGCTACGTTCGCGGCTCGACACGCTCGATCCGCCCGACCAGGAGCTGGCCATGGAGATCCGCGAGACGTACGAGCAGTGGGAAGAGCGCGTGACCCGCGCCAGGACCGCGCAGGGGAAGGCACAGGGCAAGGCGGAGGCAGTCCTCCGGCTGCTCCGCAAGCGATTCGGAGCGGTCGATCCATCGCTCGAGCAGCGCGTGTCGGTCGCGCCCGAAGCCGAGCTAGACGACATGCTCGATCGCGTGCTCACTGCCAGCTCGCTCGCAGACGCCGTCGGCTGAGCCTCACTACGACCAGGCCACCAACGACAACGAGGCGACCCGTCACCGGGTCGCCTCGTCCTCGTTCGTCGTCGCGTCAGGGCGGCGCGCCGTCAGTCCTGCTTGACGACGTTGACCTTCACGGTCGCGCCGACGTCGTAGCCGAACTTCACGACGACCGCGTGCTCGCCCGCGAACTTGATCGGCTCCGCGAGCTGGATCTTCTTGCGGTCGACGTCGTGGCCCTTGGCCTTGAGGGCCTCGGCGATGTCCTTCGTGCCGACGGAGCCGAAGAGGCGATCGCCCTCGCCCGCCTGCACCTTGATCTCGATGGTCGTGCCATCGAGGCGCTTGGCCACCGCTTCCGCGTCGCCGCGGAGCTTCGCCGCGCGCACGGTCGCGACCTTCTGCTCATGCTCGACCTGCGCGACGTTGCCGCGCGTGGCGGGCGCCGCGAGACCGCGGGGCAGGAGGTAGTTGCGGGCGTAGCCGGGCTTGACCTTCACGATCTCGCCGCTCTTGCCGAGCTTCTCGACGTCGTCCTTGAGGACGACCTGGATGTTCGTTGCCATGGTTCTGCTCCGTGATCAGGCGGTGTTCGCTGTCAAGCCGTGTAGGGAAGCAGCGCGATCTTGCGCGCGTGCTTGATGGCGTTCGTGAGCTGGCGCTGCTGCTTGGCCGTGAGGCCACTGATGCGGCGCGGGACGATCTTGCCGCGCTCGGTCACGAAGTGACGGAGCGTTCCGGGATCCTTGTAGTCGAACACGAAGTCGGGGTCGGCCGTGAAGGTGGGCATGCGCTTCTTGCCCATCCCACCGCCACCGCCACCACCGCCGCCGGAGCGGCGATCACCGAACGCGCGGGGTGCGCGCGAGCCGCGATCTTCGGACGCCATCGGATCTTCTTTGCCCGGACGGGCGAACACGGGGTTCTGCATGGTGCGTTCTCCTCTTCCGGTTCAGTTGGCGTTGCCGAGATCGGGGATGTTGTTGAGGTCGGGACCGTCTTCGTCGTCCACGAACTCTTCCTCCGTGCGCTCGCGCGGACGGACGACGAGTCCGAGGCGCTCCTCGAGGCTCGGCTCCGGCTCTTCTTCGGTCGGGACCGCGAGGCGCTCGAACTTGACCTCGTCGGGGTTCACCGCGACGGAGGCGAGCTCGACGGTGCCATCGAGGCGGATCGTCTGGAAGCGGATGACCGCATCCGCGTTGCGCAGGTTTCGCTCGATCTCGGCGACGAGATCCGAGAAGCCCGCGAGCTTCACGAACACGAAGATGCCGCGCGTGAACTTGTTGATGTTGTAGGCCAGGCGACGGCGACCCCACTGGTCGACCTTCGTGATCTTGCCGCCGAGGCGCGTGACGACCTCCTGGATGCGGTTGGAGATCTTCTCCGCGTCGTCGGGATCGACGTTCGGGTTGAGGATGTAGACGAGCTCGTACTCGCGGCCGAGCTGCGGGTGCGCGGCGCGCGTGGGGGTGGTCACCTGGGTCATGTCGTTCCTACGTCGAGCCGCTCGATGAGCGGCCTCGACCTGCGGCACCCACGCCCGCCCGCCGATCGTGGCGAGGAGAGCGAAGGCTTCTGTTTCCTCTCGGACACGAACGGGACCGAAGTCTCGTCCGAGGCTCCGGAACCATTCCGGAGCGAGGAGCCCAACACCCAACGAAGACGAGGCGTCAGCGCTTGGTGTTGAACGTGATCTGCGCCTTGGCCGCACCGTCTTTCAGCACGGCCTCGGACGCGAGAGCGGCGCTCTGTAGCACGTCCGGCAGACGCGCACCCTCCATCGCGTCGAAATCGCCCAGCACCCACGATTCCACGGCCCCCTTGGGCGGTCGCCCGATGCCGATGCGCACCCGCACGAAGTCCGGGCCGCCGCAGTGCTGCACCATCGACTTGAGCCCGTTGTGCCCGGCCGAGCCTCCGCCGACCTTCACGCGCACGTCTTCGTACGCGAGGTCGAGCTCGTCGTGGATCACGAGCACGTTCGCGAGGGGGATCTTGAAGAAGGTCATCGCCTTCTGCACCGACTCGCCCGAGAGGTTCATGTACGTCTGCGGCTGGAGGATCACGGCCTCGTCACCCGCGAACGCCGCCTTGGTCCACAGGCCCGAGAACTTCTCCTTGGCCGCCGGCGCCTTCCAGCGCGACCCGAGCAGCTCGGTGACCATGAACCCGACGTTGTGCCGGTTCTTCGCGTACTGCTTGCCCGGGTTCCCGAGTCCGACGACGAGCCACATGAGTCCGCGGCTCTAGCACGAACCCAGCGGACCTTTCTCGACGACGACGCGGACCTCGACGTGGGGGGGGGCAAGGGCCAGGCCACCACGTCGCAGGCTCGACGGTCCGAGGGGAGATCTCCCTCTCCCGCCCGCGGGAGAGCGTTGGGTGAGGGCCAGGCCACCGCGAGCCAACTCGGGAAACGTACGATCAGACGAAACTCGGCGCGGCCTCGACCGACAACGTCGCCCATCATGGCCCGTCGTCG
>CAZCVE010000088.1:0-31627 GCA_964502175.1 uncultured Sandaracinaceae bacterium | reverse complement strand
TCGGCCTTGCCGGTGCACATGTCCATGAAGTCCGCGTCGCTGATCTCGAGCGTGCAGCCCGGTGCCGCCGTCTCGCCCTGACCGACCGAGCCATTGCCGCTCGAGAGATCGATCGTCCACACCGCGTCGGGGTTCTTGAGCTTGAACTGGAAGACCGTCTTGATGCGATCGCCGGTACCCGCTTCCTTGGCGAGGAACGCGGAGATGCCCGCGAACACGTCGGTCGCATTCGGCACCACCGGCCCACCGCCCGCGCTCGCAGCCGCTGCAGCGGGCTTGGCCTTGGGCTTCGGGATCTCGGTGTAGAGCTCGACCGCACCGTTGGAGATCACGACCTTGTCGCGATCCTTGCTCTTCACGCGGAAGAGGATCTTGGTGTCGCTGTCCTTCCACATCTCGGTGACGACGGTCTCGCCCGGGAGCACCGGATCGGCGAAGCGCACCTTGATGCTCTTGAAGAGACGCGCATCGCCCTTGGGCGCGAAGCTCGAGATGACGTGGCGCGCGGCGTAGCCGAACGTGCAGAGGCCGTGGAGGATCGGCTTCTCGAAGCCGAACGCCTTCGCGAACGAGGGATCGGCATGGAGGGGATTCCAGTCACCCGACAGGCGATAGAGCAGTGCCTGGTTCTGGTGGATCTTCTGCTCGACGCTCTTGTCGGGCGCGCGGTCCGGACTGGCGTTCAGGTTCTTCTCGTCGGGGCCGCGATCTCCACCCCAGCCGCCTGCGCCCTTCACGAAGGTCGACACCTCGTTGCGGAAGAGGACCTCGCCCGACTCGTCCTTGCTCTCGAACGCGGTGATGACGACCGCGCCGCCCTTCTTCCCGCCGTCACTGCCCTTGTCGTAGATGCTCTTGATCGTCGCCTTGTGCGTGAGCTTCGCCTTGGGCGGAAGAGGACGCAGCACCTCGAGGTACTGCTCGCCGTGGAGCACGCGATCGAGGCCGTAGTTCATGCCGGGCGCCGTCTTGCCCTGCTTGCCGAGCTCGAAGATGCAGTTGATCGCGGGCACGACGCCGTACGTCGGCAGGCCCACGAAGCCTTCGCCGTTGAGCTCGTAGACGAGCTTGAGATCGTTCGCGTCGAGCGGATTCTCGGCGGCGCCTACGCCGAGCGCGTAGAGCGCGAGATCGCGCTCGTCGTAGCGCGACGTCATCTCGGGGAACACGTAGCCGAGCGCCTGATCGACGTCGACGAACTGATTGCCGCCCTTGCTCGGGCCGGCCTTCACGTTGTCCATGATCGGCTCGAGCGCGGCCGTGATGTTCTGCGGGTGCGTCGCGCCGTCGAAGTTGGTGACGTCGCCCCAGCCGTTCTGGATGTCTTCCGCGCTGACGGGACGACCGAGGCGGAACACGCGGCCCTTCGTGCGCTCCCAGCGCAGCTTGCCGTAGAAGCCGCCGCCGACCTCGAAGGTGCCGCCGGTCTCTTCGCACTTCTCGTTGCAGAGCCACATGACGAGCTCGGTCACGTACTCGGGCTTGAGCGCGTCGAGCAGGTCCTGCGGCAGGACCGTCTCGGTCATGCGCGAGCCGGCCACGGGCGCGATCGCGTTCGCGAAGACGTTGTTCTTCTTTCCTTCGATCGCGAGCGTCTGCATCAGGCCGACGAGACCGAGCTTCGCCATCGAGTAGTTGGCCTGACCGAAGTTGCCGTAGAGGCCGGCGGCGCTCGAGGTGAAGAGGATTCGACCGAACTTCTGGTCGCGCATGATCGGCCACACCGCGTGGCTGCACTTGAACGCGCCGTAGACGTGGACCTTGTCGATGAGGTTCCAGTCCTGCTCGGTCATCTTCGCGAAGCTGACGTCGCGGAGGATGCCGGCGTTGTTCACGAGCACGTCGATGCGACCGAAGGCGTCCATCGCGGTCTTCACGATCGCTTCGCCGTTCTCGACCGAGTCGTGGTTCGCGACGGCCTTGCCGCCCATCGCCTCGATCTCGGCGACCACCTTGTCGGCTGCCGTCGCGGACTTGCCCTCGCCCGTGTGGCTGCCGCCGAGGTCGTTCACCACGACCTTCGCGCCGCGCTTCGCGAACGCCAGCGCGTGCGCGCGACCGAGGCCGTTGCCTGCGCCCGTGACCACCGCGACCTTGCCGTCGTACCTGAGCTCGCTCATCGCCTCGCCTCGTCGGTTCTTGGTTGCTGCGTGCGTGGCCCCGAGGGAGTCGGGATCGATCCCGACACGAACCCTTCGCGGGCGGATATTTCGTGCGCGAAATAATCCTGGGCCGCCTGGACCTGGTCAACCCCATCCTTCGGCGCGGTTTCGGGGCGCGTGCCCGAACGCACACGCGGCCCGGACCTGTCCCACGCGCGGGTGACTTTGTTACCCTGGCTGGATGACGTGTCGGCTTGGCTTCTGTGCGGTCGTTCTCTCCTTGGTGTTCGGCTCGACGGGATGTGGCGGAGGCGGCACGCCGCCGGACGACGCGTTCACGCCCGACGCCTTCGATCCGTCGCTCGACGCGGCGCCCGAGTGCCTCGAAGACGAAGACTGCGCGAACGGTCTCGCGTGCGATGGCGACGAGACGTGCAGCGACGAGGGGCGCTGCAGCGCCGGAACGCCGATGCGCTGCGACGACATGCTCGCGTGCACCTCGGACTTCTGCTCCGAAGAGCTGCGCCGCTGCGTGAACCGTCCGCCCGACGTGGACGGCGACGGAGTGTTCGACGCCGACTGCCTCGACTCGCGCGGCATGCCGTTCGGCGAGGACTGCGACGACACCATGGCGACCGTGAACCCCGGCGCGCCCGAGCTGTGCGACGCGATGGTCGACGAGGACTGCGACTCGGTGACGCGAGGTCCCGACCTCGACGGCGATGGCTTCCAGGACTCGCGCTGCTGCAACGGGAGCGCGTGTGGCGACGACTGCAACGACAGCTCGCGCGCCGCGAACCCGATGGCCACCGAGGTGTGCAACGGGCAGGACGACGACTGCGACACGCGCATCGACGAAGGTGTGCTCGTGATGGGCTACCGCGACATGGACGGTGACGGACACGGCGATCCGATGGCGCCGATGACCGCCTGCGGTACGCGCGCCGGGTTCTCCACGTTGCCCGACGACTGCGACGACACGACGGCGCTGCGAAGCCCTGATCTGCCGGAGATCTGCGACACGATCGACAACGACTGCGACGGTACGCCCGATCCGATGGACTCGACGGTCGTGGCCACGTGGTTCGCGGACGTGGACGGCGACGGCTTCGGCACCTCGACGCGCTCGACGGTCTCGTGCGCGGTGCCGAGCGGCCAGTGGTCGCTCTACGCGACGGACTGCAACGACGCGCTCGCGTCCGTGAGCCCTTCGCAGGCCGAGCGCTGCAACGGCCGCGACGACGACTGCAACGGGGTCGCGGACTTCGAGCTCGCGCCCGGTGATCTCGAGGACGACGATCGCGATGAAGTCGCCGACTCGCGCTGCACGCCGACGCCGAGCCCCGCGGACTGCGACGATCGCGATGGATCGAGCGGCCCTGGTGGCGCGGAGCTCTGCGACGGTCGCGACAACGACTGCGACGGAACCGTCGACGAGATGGTCGCGAGCTTCGCGTACTTCCGCGACGAAGACGGCGATGGCTACGGCGCCGGCGCGGGGGGTGTCCTCGTCGGCTGCGTGCCTCCGCCGGGCTACGTGCCCCGCGGCGGCGACTGCGACGACCGCGACGTGAACCGCTACCCGGGCGCGGCCGAGCGCTGCGTGATGGGCCGCGGCGGCATCGACGACGACTGCGACTCTGCGGTCGACGAGGCGCCTGCCTCGAACGACTGTCGTCCGACGGCGCAATTCCAGGAGCAGGCGTGCCTCGCAGGCGCGTGTCGCGTGGTCGGCTGCGTCGAAGGACGCTTCGACTGCGACGGCAACTCCGGCAATGGGTGCGAGACGACGGGTGGCTGCTGATGGCCAGTCGCACCCGCGCTGTCCATCACGTGTCGGCTGGGCGGTACGCGGTGCTGCTCGCCGCCCTCGTCGGCTTCGCCGGCTGTGAGGCCACGCCCGCGGTCGATGCGGGCTTCGCGGTCGACGGTGGTCGCGATGCCGCGATCGAGTGCACGGACGACTCGGAGTGCGAAGACGGCCTCGCCTGCAACGGTGAGGCGCGCTGCTCGGAGGGACGCTGCGTCGCGGGCGAGACGATCCGCTGCGACGACGGGGTCTCTTGCACGATGGACTTCTGCTCCGAGGAGCTGAGGCGCTGCGTGAACCGTGCGACCGACGCCGATGGTGATGGTGCCATCGCGGCGACCTGCCTCGACGTGCGCGGCATGCCGCTCGGCGACGACTGCGACGACACCAACGGCGCCATCCTGCCTGGCGCGATGGAGCTGTGCGACGCGGAAGGCATCGACGAAGACTGCAACCCCGACACGCTCGGCGGCCGCGACGGCGACGGCGATGGGTACGTCGACGTGGCTTGCTGCAACGGCGACACGTGCGGCGACGACTGCAACGACGCCGTGCGCGGCGCGAGCCCGGAGGGCACCGAGGTCTGCAACGGCATCGACGACGACTGCGACGCCGCGTTCGACGAGGGCGTTCAGGTCACCGTCTACCGCGACGCGGACGGCGATGGACGCGGCGACGCGGCCTCGCCTCGGCTCGCGTGCTCGGTGACGCCTGGCTACTCGGAGTACGACGACGACTGCGACGACGCGAGCGCGCTCCGCAGCCCGGTGCTGCCGGAGGCGTGCGACACGATCGACAACGACTGCGATGGCGTGGCGGACCCGGAGGACACGCCCACGATCGCGACGTGGTTCGAGGACGGCGATGGCGACGGCTTCGGTGATCCCGCGCTCTCGGTCGACTCGTGTGCGCGTCCGGTGGGGCGCTACTCGCTGCTCGGCACGGACTGCGACGACGACGATGCCGCGCGGAGCCCCGGGCAGGCGGAGCTCTGCAACGGCGTCGACGACGACTGCAACGGTCTCGCGGACTTCGCGCTCGCGCCCGGCGATCTCGAGGACGACGATCTCGACGGACGCGCTGATGCGCGGTGCGTGCCCACGCCGCTCCTACCGGACTGCGACGATCGAGACGCGACGAGCCGCGGTGACGCGCCCGAGATCTGCGACGGCCGCGACAACGACTGCGACACGAACATCGACGAGGGGGTCACCGTCACGCCGTTCTACCGAGACGCGGACGGCGACGGACACGGCAGTGAGGTGAGCGGCGTGAGCCTCGGGTGCGGCGCGGTCGCTGGCTACGTGACCACGTCGGACGACTGCGACGACTCGAGCGACACGCGGTATCCGGGTGCGGAAGAAGGGTGCAATTCGCGCGACGACGACTGTGACGCGCGTGTCGACGAGGACCCCGCGATGTCGATCTGTCCGCTCGAGGGCGGCGTGCCGCGCAGCTGCGTGGCGGGCCGCTGTCGTGTCGGATCGTCCGAGTGCGGCGAGGGCCGTGCGAACTGCGATGGGCTCGCGGCCAACGGCTGCGAGGCGACGCTCGCGAGCGACTCCGCGAACTGCGGGGTGTGCGGGCGACGCTGCGCCGCCGAGCCGCAGGCGGACTCGCGCTGCATGGCGTCGCGCTGCAGCGCGATCTCGTGTGCGGGCGCGTTCCTCGACTGCAACGGTGATCTCGGTCGCAGCGGCGATGGCTGCGAGATCGACGGCAACAGCGACGAGCTGCACTGCGGCGGCTGCGGCGTGCAGTGTCCGGCGCTGCCGCACGTGACCGCGACGAGCTGCCTCGTCGGCGTGTGTGGCTTCGATCCCGCGCGCGACTGCGACGCGGGCTGGACCGACTGCAACGGCGTGACGTCCGACGGCTGCGAGACGCAGCTCGGGACCGACACGCACTGCGCGCGCTGCGACGATGTGTGCGCGGTCACCTCGGAGTGCGATGCGTCGCGCACCTGTCGGCCGCGCGTCTGTCCGACGCCGACGGCGGACTGCGACGCGAACGGCAGCTGCGAGACCAACCTCTCGAACACGGTCGCGAGCTGCGGCGCGTGTGGGACGTCGTGCTCGGGTCGTGCTGCGACGTGGAGCTGCACGGCGGGCGAGTGCCGCGTGGCGAGCTGTGTGGGTGCGGCGCGCGACTGCGACATGCTCGACTCGACGGGCTGCGAGATCGACAGCGCGACCGACGTGGCCAACTGCGGTTCTTGCGGCCGCGCGTGCACTGGCGGAAGCGCCGTGTGGGCGTGCACCACGGGTGCGTGCCGAGTGACGAGCTGCGTGGGCGGCGCGCGCGACTGCGACGCTTCGGCCACGAACGGCTGCGAGATCGACACGGACACGGATCCGAACAGCTGCGGCGCGTGTGGTCGTGCGTGTCCGCGTCCGACGGGCACCGTGGCGCCGACGTGCGCAGCGGGTGCGTGCTCGGCCCCCACGTGCGTCGCGGGCCGCGTCGACTGCAACCGCGACCTCGGCGTGGCGGGCGGCGACGGATGCGAGACCGCGGGGATCTGCGCGATGTACGGCGTCTCTCCGACGTCTCGCGACTTCGGGCTCGTCGCCGCGGGCGCGATGGGCACGCCGGTGGTGTTCACCGTGCGCAACGTCGGTGACTCACCGACGGGTCCCACCGACATCGCGATCAACGGCGCGAACCCGGACGAGTTCGTGGTCTCGGCGGATGGCTGCACGGGCACGTCGTTGTCCGCGGGCGCGACCTGCACGCTGTCGATCACGTTCGCGCCCACCTCCACCGGGCCGCGCAGCGCATCGCTCCGTGCCTCGGCGTTCCCGGGCTCCCCCGGTGGTGTGGCGTTCTCGTCGCTGACGGGCACCGGCATCATCTCCATCGCGCCCGCGACGCACGACTTCGGCGCGCGCACGCTGGGTCTCACGAGCCCAACGGTCTCGTTCATGGTGCGCAACCCCGGCACCGTCGGCGCAGGGACGATGGCGATCTCCCTCATTGGCGCGAACCCGGGCGACTTCGCCATCGTGAGCGATCCATGCTCGGGCGCGACCCTCGCGGCGGGGGCGACGTGCACCGTCACCGTGACGTTCACGCCGAGCGTGACGGGCGCGCGCACGGCCACGCTCCGCGCGATCGCCACCGCGGGGGGTACGGCGACGACGTCGCTCACCGGAAGTGGATCGGCGCCGATCACGGTCGCACCGCCCACGTTCGGATTCGGGACGTTCACCGTCGGTGCGACCAGCGGCCCTCAGGTGTTCACGGTGTCGAACCCCGGCACGATCGCGACAGGACCGCTCACCGTCTCGATGATGGGTGCCCATGCCGCGAACTTCGCGATCACCGCGAACACGTGCATGGGCATGATGATCGGCGCGGGCCTGAGCTGCACCGTGACCGTGCGCTTCACGCCTTCTGCCGCGGGGGGCCGCAGCGCGACGCTGCAGATCACGGGCGCGCCGGGTGGCACCACGAGCGCGTCGCTCACGGGCACGGGCTCTCTACCGCTCAGCATCGGCCCCACCATGCACGACTTCGGTCCTGCCACCGTGGGTCAGAACACGGGAACCCAGACGTTCACGGTGACCAACCCGGGGACGATCGCGACAGGCATGCTGTCGGCGATGACGGCTGGCACGCACGCAGCGGACTTCCCGGTCATCACCAACGGTTGCGCAGGCATGACACTGGCACCCGCCGCGACCTGCATGATGACGGTTCGGTTCTCCCCGACGGCCATCGGCGGTCGCACGGGGACGATTCAGGTCAGTGGCTCCCCTGGCGGAGCGACCACGGCCACGCTCTCGGGGACGGGCTCGGCGCCGATGACGGCGATGCCCACCTCCTTCAGCTACGGCAGCGTCACACTCGGCAGCTCGAGCGCCCTCCAGACGTTCACCATCAACAACCCTGGCTCGCTCACGACTGGCACCCTCGCGGTCAGCACCACTGGCACGAACCCCGGCGAATTCGTGCTCGTCGGCGGTACGTGTCCCGGTGCGACGCTCGCGCCCACCACGGGCTCGTGCACGATCCAATTCACGTTCACGCCCCTGGCGACGGGGGCGAGGAGCGCGTCGCTGCGCGTGCAGGGAACCCCGGGAGGAGACGTGCTGATACCGGTGACGGGCACGGGCTCCGCGGCGATCGCGGCGAGCCCGGCGAGCCAGACGTTCGCGCCCACCACCGTGGGTCAGAACAGCGGCAACTTCACGATCATGATCTCGAACCCGGGGGTCGTGACGACTGGCACGCTGAGCGTCAACGTCGTCGGCACGCATCCCGCCGACTTCCCCGTCGTGACCAACGGCTGCATGGGCACCCTCGCGCCCGCGGCCAGCTGCATGGTGACGCTCCGGTTCTCGCCCACGGGCACGGGAGGCCGAGCAGCCACGCTCTCGGTCTCGGGCTCGCCCGGAGGCAGCACGTTCGCGAGCCTCAGCGGTACCGGCTCGGCGCCGATCTCTCTCAGTGGCACGCTCGCGTTCCAGCCAGTCACCGTGGGCGCGACGAGCGGCAACCTCATCGTCACGGTGACCAACCATGGATCGGTCGCGACTGGCGGTCTCACGCCGACGTTCACGGGCGGGATCGCGTCCGAGATCAACTTCGCGACCACGACGTGCACGCCGCTCGGACCCGGCGCGTCGTGCACGTACATCGTCGACTACACGCCGACGAGCCTCGGGCCTCGCTCGGGCACGCTGACGGTGAGCGCGACCCCGGGAGGCACAGCCTCGATGCCCATCTCCGGTACCGGAATCCAGCTCGGTGTTTCTTCGATCCAATCCGGCGCGGTCATCGGCGGAGGCAGCTTCGTCAACATCGATTGTCCTGCTGGCTCTGCGATGGTCGGGATGGGCGGCGGTTCTGGCTTCTACGTGGATCGGCTCGAGGTGTTCTGCGCACCGTATGGGATCTCCACGGATACGAGTGGCGCCAGCTACACGTACCCGCTGTCGGTCACGGGCGGTACGAGCTCGGCCGGGAGCGCGGGCGGCGCTGGAGGCGGTGCGTTCTTCGAGGTGTGTCCAATAGGTCAGTTCGTGACCGCGATCGACGGGCGAGTCGGCGGAGAGCTGGATCGCATACGTCTGACGTGCAGCACGATCACCGGTACGCAGATCGGCGGTGGCCTCTACGACTTCACGTCGACCGGCACCTACTTCACCCCGTACGTCGGCGGGACGGGTGGAGCGGACTATTCGCAGTCGTGTCCGCTGACTCCGGGTGTCATCACGGGCCTAGCCGTCGACACGTCCCTTCCTTACGTCAGCGGCCTCAACGTCCGGTGCCGAGGCCTCGGCCTCTCGTGACGCGCGAACACCGTACGGCCGGGGTGTGTGCGTCGTGGAGGCACATGGGCTCGAAGACACAGACGGAGACGGCTTCGGAGATCCTGCGCGCGAGACGCGATCGTGCGCGCGGCCACCGGGCACACACTCGCTCCTCGGCACCGACTGCGACGACGGCGATCGCGCGCGTCATCCCGCGCAGGCCGAGCTGTGCAACGGGGTCGACGACGACTGCGACGACCGCTGGATGTGGCGCGCTGGTGATCTCGTTCGATCCGAGCGGGGTGATCTGCTGGGTGCACTGCGCTGGGGTCGCCTCCTCGCGACGAGCATGGGCGCAGACGCGCGCGCGCTCGATGCCTCCGCCACGGGCGCGGCTCGCGCGTCGGGACAGCGACGGGGACGTCTTCCTCGGCGGCACGTTCAGCGGCAGGTGGGGCGGAGTCGCGATCCCCACGCAGGCGATCGTCAGCCCGTACCTCACGCGGATCTCGAACACCGGCGTCGTCGACGAGCTCTTCGCGTTCTCGACGACCGCGGCGATGGAGCCGCTCGCGTTCGCGGTGCGGGCCGATGGGACGAACGTGATCGCGGGCACCGTCGCGTCGTTCGGCACGCTCGGCGGCCGCCCGTACGGCGGTCCCGGGAGCGGCGATCCGATCGTGTTCTCCACGCGACCGTTCTGATCGCAGCGCGCTCGTCCGACGTACTAGGCTGCGCGCGTCGCAAGGAGCCCATCGATGTCGGAGATCGTGTTCCAGGAGATCCTGCCGCTCGGCAAGGACGAGACCCCGTACCGGAAGATCACGAGCGAGCACGTCACGACGCTCGAGGCCGGCGGTCGCAGCTTCCTCGAGGTCGCGCCCGAGGCGCTCGAGGCGCTCGCGTACGAGGCGATGAGGGACATCGCGCACAAGCTCCGTCCCGGTCACCTCGCGCAGCTGCGCAAGATCCTCGACGACCCCGAGGCCTCTCCGAACGATCGCTTCGTCGCGCTCGATCTGCTCAAGAACGCGAACATCGCCGCGGGTGGTGTGCTCCCGATGTGCCAGGACACCGGCACCGCGATCGTGATGGGCAAGCGCGGCCAGGGCGTGCTCACGAAGGGCGCAGACGAGGCTGCGCTCTCGCGTGGCATCGCGCGCGCGTACCGCACGCTCAACCTGCGCTACTCGCAGCTCGCGCCCATCGACATGTGGACGGAGAAGAACACGGGCGACAACCTCCCTGCGCAGATCGAGCTCTACGCGACCGACGGCGACGCCTACAAATTCCTCTTCATGGCCAAGGGCGGGGGCTCGGCGAACAAGAGCTATCTCTACCAAGAGACCAAAGCGCTCTTGAACCCGAAGTCGATGCGGACCTTCCTCGAGAAGAACCTCAAGTCGCTCGGCACCGCGGCGTGTCCGCCGTATCACCTCGCGATCGCCATCGGCGGAACGAGCGCGGAGTACGCGCTCAAGACCGCGAAGTACGCCTCCGCGCGCTACCTCGACTCACTGCCCACCACGGGCAACGCGCAGGGCCGCGGCTTCCGCGACGTGGAGCTCGAGGCCGAGGTGCTCGCGCTCACGCAGACGCTGGGCATCGGCGCACAGTTCGGCGGCAAGTACTTCTGCCACGACGTGCGTGTCATTCGCCTCCCGCGTCACGGTGCCAGTTGCCCGGTCGCGATCGCCGTCAGTTGCTCGGCCGATCGTCAGGCGCTCGGCAAGATCACGAAGGACGGAGTTTTCCTCGAGGCGCTCGAGTCCGATCCCGCGAAGTACCTGCCCGACACCACGCACGACGAGCTCGACGGCGACGTGGTGAAGGTCGATCTCACGCGGCCGATGAGCGAGATCCGCGCGCTCTTGTCGAAGCACCCGATCAAGACGCGTCTCTCGCTCTCGGGGCCGATGGTCGTCGCGCGCGACATCGCACACGCGAAGATCAAAGAGCGGCTCGACGCGGGACAAGGCATGCCCGAGTACCTGAAGGATCACTGCGTCTACTACGCAGGACCCGCCAAGACGCCGACGGGCATGGCGTCTGGTAGCTTCGGACCGACGACGGCGGGGCGCATGGACAGCTACGTGGATGCGTTCCAGGCCGCGGGCGGCAGCATGGTGATGCTCGCGAAGGGCAACCGATCCCAGCAGGTCACCGACGCGTGCAAGAAGCACGGCGGCTTCTACCTCGGCTCGATCGGTGGCCCGGCCGCGCGCCTCGCGCAGGACTGCATCAAGAAGGTCGAGGTCCTCGAGTATCCCGAGCTCGGCATGGAGGCCGTGTGGAAGATCGACGTGGTCGACTTCCCCGCGTTCATCGTCGTCGACGACAAGGGCAACGACTTCTTCGAGGCGCTCACGGGCAAGGGCGTGGACCCCGCGAAGAAGCTGCCGATCGCAGGCTGAACCCGCCGGAGGGGCATTGAGCCTCGCTTCGCTCTTCGACACGCACTGTCACCTCGACGCCGCGCCGCTCGGCGACGACGTCGAGGGTGCGCTCGCGCGTGCGCGAGCGCGCGGCGTGGATCGCGTGCTGGTGCCGGGCGTCGAGCCTCGTCAGTGGTCGACGCTCGCGTCGCTGCGAGAGCGTCACGCGTCGGTGTCGGTCGCGATCGGCATCCACCCGCAGTGTCTCCCCGATCTCGATCGAGGCGACGTCGCGGACGGGCTCGCGGATCTGGCGGCGACCGCGCGCCTCTACGACGCGATCGCGATCGGCGAGTGCGGCTTCGATGGGCCGACCGCGAAGGAGCACGGCGTCTCGCTCGAGCGACAAGCCGAGATCGTGCGCGAGCACTGCGACGTGGCCGATGCGCTCGGCCTGCCGCTCGTCGTGCACGTGAAGGACGCGATGGGCTTCGCGCTCTCGTTCTTCGAGTCGCTCGGCGTCCGCGAGCACGGCGCGGTGCTGCATGCGTTCGGTGGCCCGGCCGAGCTCGTGCCGCGCTGGAGCGCGCTCGGCTTCTCGTTCGGCATCGGGCCTTCGATCACGTGGCTGCGCGCGAAGCGCCCCAAGGACGCCGCGCGCGCGGTGCCGATCGATCGGCTGCTGCTCGAGACGGACGCACCGGGCACCTACGTCGACGGCGCTGCGGGCCGCAGCGGCGAGCCTGCCCAGGTGCGCGACGTGCTCGAGACGCTGGCGGCGATCCGCGAGGAGCCCCCCGGCATCCTCGCGGACCGCATCGCCGCCAACAACCTGCGGCTCTTCAGTCGAGCGCGCGCAGGGCAGGGCCCGGTGGGGTGAGGCTGGCGAGGCGCGGCCGCGCGAGCAGCGACTCGTTCGCCGCGAGCTCCACGTCGTGCGCGAGCGAGAGCCAGTCACCGGAGGCACCGTCTCCGCACATCGCGACGCGGTTGTCGCGCAGCTCCGACGTCGAGAGGCTCACGCGCGATCGAGCGCCCTCGACGAAGAGTCCGCACCCGTCGCTGCCGATCATGCGCGAGCCGCTCACCTCGAGGCGCGCACCGTCGGTCACCGCGAGCGCGTGGCCGCCGGGCGGTCCGTCGCAGCCGAGGAACGACGTCGCACAGCGCGTGGTGCGGGTGCGCGTGATCTCGAGGTGCTCCGCGCGTACCGACGTCCCGCTGCCGCTCACGACGACGGCCCGACCGTGCACCGCGGTGACGAGGCCCTCCTCGAGTGAGGCCTGCGCGCCGTCGTGCGCGCGCACCGCGCCACCGTCGGCGCCGCGAGTCGAGCCGATCTGGCTCGACACCACGAATCCACGCGCGACCAACGTCGACGCGCTCGCATCGATGGCCCACGTGGAGGCGGAGAGCAGCGCGACGTTCCGCAGGCTCGCCTGCGATCCTGCCGCGAGCAGGACGAGCGCGTCCGCCTGCCCGGTCACGATCACGTCCTCGGCCGCGAGGCGCGCGCCCGTCGCTGCGACCGCCGCGCGCGAGCCCGCTTCGATCGTGGAGTGGGTCACGGTGAGCGTCGCGCCGTCGTCGAGCGCGATCGCGTCGACCGTGCTGCGGGACGCAGACAGCTCCGCGTGATCGAAGGTGGCTTCGGTGCCCGTGCCTCGCGCACGCAGCGTGACGTCACCACCGCGCGCATCGAGCACGTCTCCGCGGACGTGCGCCCCGTCCGAGAGCGACAGCGCGGCGCCCGAGCGTGATCGGACACGCAGCCTCGCGAACGTCAGCGCCGCGTCGGCCCCAGACAGCGCGATCGCAGGCAGCTCACCCTCTGCGCGCACACGGACGTCGCTCAGCAAGACCTCTCCGCTCACGTGAACCGCTCCCTCGATCCTCACGTGCTCCACGCGTGCACCACCCGTGAGCTCCAGCGAGCCGACGATCGTCACCTCGGCGCCGCACGGTCCGATCACACGGCCCTCGACGGCGCTCCGGGGCGCGTCGTAGGGGCCGCTCGACGTGAGGACGACCGGACGGCCTCGGCTCGCGCGGAGCGCCTCCTCGATCGAGCCCATGGGATCGCTGGGCGAGCCGCTGCCGTGCGCGCCGGGCGCCACGTGGATCGCGTCGAGCAGATCGCCGTGGGTGCACTCGGAGCGCGGGCTCGGTGCCGTCGGACGACATGCCTCGAGGCCGGGTCCGATGTGCGCCGTCGCGGTTCCAGAGGGGCACGCGCCGCCGATGGCGTCGACATGGACGGCGGGCGTCTCGAGACGCGCGCCGGAGTTCGTGGTG
Source organism: uncultured Sandaracinaceae bacterium (assembly GCA_964502175.1). GTDB lineage: Bacteria > Myxococcota_A > Polyangia > Polyangiales > Sandaracinaceae > JAFLCL01. The sequence continues at coordinate 17,787 of CAZCVE010000088.1, read as the reverse complement.
CGGGTCCTCTCTCGCGCCGAGCCGACGCCGAGAGGTCCGTAGAGACCGGTGAGGATCAGACCGAGCGTCCCGGAGGTCGCGAGGCCTGCGCGCACGAGCCGCGCTCTCATCATCGTCCTCAGCGACCCGCGAGGGCGCGACGGCTGCGCGAGACGCAGACGTAGTGCATGTGCTCGGCGTCGCTCGGGATCGCGAGCGCATCGATCTTCGTGTGCTGCGCAGAGCGCATCGCGGGGCCCTCGCCGCGGACCACCGAGACGATCTCTGCGCGACCCTGGCAGTGCGCGATCATCGCGTCCTCGGCGGCGTGGTGCGACGCGACCAGCGGACCGTGGAGGGCGATCTCTCCGCCCTGATCGTGCTGGCGCACGACCGTGATGTGCGGGCGCGACGGCGTGCCGGCGCATCCCACCAGGCCCACGAGCATCGCGAGCGCGCTCGCCGTCATCGCCCATCGTCCCATCGTTCCGTTCGTCTCGAGCTTCGTCATGTCGTCCTCCTCGCGCTTCGTGAGCGCAGCGTGTTCGTGAGGAGGACGTTTGCAGTGCGTATGCCAGGGTCGCGCGCTCGCGCACCGATTGCGCGACTTGCGCAACGGCGCGCGCGATCGGTCCGCGGGCTGCGCGACGCGTGCAGAGATCGCTCGCGACGATCGCGTCGGGCGCGGCATCGCTCGGGCGACGGCGGGGATCGATCGCGCGCGATGCGTGGGTCGGGCCGCGAGTTGCGCGAGCCGATGCGCAACTCGTGCACCGGCCCGGACCTGCGCGCGCGACCGGTCCGTGCGGCACACCCTTCGCGTAACATCGCCCGAGAGCGGACTTGGGAACGCAGGCATCACAGGCGATGAGACGAGCTCGCGCGGCCGTCGTGCGCGCGATGGCGTCGTCGTCGTTGATCTGTCTCTCGGCGGGCGCGGCTGCGTGCACCCTCGACGACGGCGCGCACGAGGTGCCGGTGATCGACGTCGAGTCGGACGAGGCCGTCGTCGCGCGCTCGGACGGTGAGCTCGTGCTCCCGGTGCCGCTCGATCCCGAGGTCGACGAGCGTCGCGCGGCCCTCGGTGAGCGCCTCTTCTTCGATCCGGTGCTCTCGGGCGACGGCACGGTGAGCTGCGCGAGCTGCCACGATCTCGCGCGCGGCGGCGCCGATGGCCTCCCTCACTCGGCCCTGCCGAACCGCACGCCGGGGCCCGTGAACGTGCCGACCGTGCTGAACGTCGGGCTCAACTTTCGTTGGTCGTGGACGGGACGTTGGGAGCTGATGGCCGAGCAGATCGACGTCGCGATCCTCGCGCAGCACGCGATGGCCTCCACGCTCGAGGCTGGCACCGAGGCCGCGCGTCCGACCTACGCGCGCGACTTCGAGGCGGTCTATCGAGACGGCCTCACGCCCACGAACCTCCGCGACGCGCTGACCGAGTACCTGCGCTCGCTGACCACGCCGAACGCTCCCTTCGATCGGTACCTGCGCGGCGACGAGGGCGCGCTCGATCCCGAAGCGCGACGAGGCTGGGATCTCTTTCGCTCGTACGGCTGCGTGACCTGCCACCAAGGCGTGAACGTGGGTGGCAATCTCTTCCAGCGGTTCGGCGTGATGGAGGACTATCTGGACACGCGCGCGGAGCAGACACCGGTGGATCAGGGTCGTTACTCGGTCACGCATCGTGAGTCGGACAGACACGTCTTCCGGGTACCCGGCCTCCGCAACGTCGCGCTCACCGCGCCGTACTTCCACGATGGATCCGCGCCGACCCTCGGCGACGCGATCCAGGTGATGGCGCGCTACCAGCTCGGTCGACAGCTCACCGAAGATCAGGTGCGCGCCATCCAGGCCTTCCTCGAGTCGCTCACGGGAGAGCAGCCGCGCCCGAGGGTCCGTGACTGAACCGACGCCGCGTCAGAGGCATCGAACGCCGAGCCCCGTGCTGGTGCTCGTCCTGGCCACGCTGGTCGTCGGCGCCACGTTCGTCTGGCACTCGCAGCACCGCGTCGACGCGGTCAGTCACGACGCCTATCAGGATCGGCTCGCGCGCCTCGTCACGGTGCAGCATCGTCTGAACGAGCAGGTGCTCCGCGCGCACGCGGGCCTCGTCGGCAGCTACGACCCGCTCGTGAGGACCACGCGCGAGCTGCGTGACCTCCACCGCGAGCTCACCGCCGTTCCCGGCTTCGTGTCGGACGCCGCGCGCGCGGACGTGGAGGCGCACCTCACGCGATCTCACGACACGCTCGTCGTGGTGGGCGAGATCGTCGAGCGGTTCAAGAGCCGGAACGCGGTGCTGCTCAACTCGCTGCGCTACTTCCCGGTCGCTGCGTCCGAGCTCGCGCAGGCGATGGAGAGCGAGCCCGAGTCGGGATCGGAGGCCGCGCAGCTGCGCGAGGCGCTGCGCGACGTGCTCCGCGTGGCGGTGTTCCCCACCGAAGAAGCGATCGCCGAGACGCAGCACCACCTCAGCTCGATCGCGCCGAGCGGTCCGCACGCAGAGGCGGTGCGCCTCCTCCTGCGCCACGCGGAGATCATCACGACGGAGAGACCGGGCGTCGACGCGCTGCTCGCGGAGATCCTCGAGCAGCCGGGCACCCACCTCGCGGCCGAGCTCCAGGAGAGCTACTCGAGCGGCTACCGCGCGGCGCTGGCGACCGAAGGGCGCGCGTCGATGTTTCTTCTCGCGTCCATCCTGCTCGGCATCATCGCGGTGGCGGCGAGCTTGCTCGTCCGCATGCGCGAGGACGCGCGCGCCATCGCGCACACGTCTGAACAGCTCGCGATCTCGATCGATCGACAGAACCGCTTCGTGTCGATGACGTCGCACGAGTTCCGCACCCCGCTCAGCGTGATCGTGTCGTCGGCCGATCTGCTCATGGCGTACGGAGAGAAGTGGACGCCCGAGCAGCACAAGAAGCACCTCGCGAAGATCGAGCGGTCGGGCCGTGCCATGACGGATCTGCTCGACGGCATGCTCCTCATCGGGCGCACGGACGCGGGCCATCGCGACTTCCGGCCCCAGCGCGTGGAGCTCGCGCCGCTCGTGACGGAGCTCGTCGAGAACCACCGGTCGCGCGCGAAGAACGGCGTGACGATCGAGGTGAGCACGCGAGGTCTCGAGGAGGCCGTGATCGCCGATCCGCGGCTCCTCAGGCACGCGCTCGACAACCTGCTCGGAAACGCCGTGAAGTACAGCCGCGACGAGGGCGTGGTGAAGCTCGAGGTCGCGCGCACGGATCGCAAGATCGGGGTCGTCGTCGAGGACGAAGGCATCGGGATCCCGCTCGCGGATCAGGAGCGGCTCTTCGACACCTTTCACCGCGCGACCAACGTGGGCCGAGTGCAGGGCACGGGCCTCGGTCTCGCGGTGGTGAAGCGCGCGGTCGACCTGCACGGCGGTCGCATCCGCGTCGAGAGCAAAGAAGGGGTCGGCACGACGTTCGACCTCGAGCTGCCGATCGAGCTCGCGCCGAACGAGCCGCAGCGGACGCGCTCGGACGCGCCAGAGTCGGGGACCGAAGAGGGCGACGTGGTCGCCAAGGAAGAGCGCGCATGAAGCGGATCCTGTTCATCGAGGACGAAGAGGAGATCCGCGAGAACGTCGCCGAGCTCCTCGAGGCCGAGGGCTACGAGCCCATCACGGCGAAGACGGGTGAAGAAGGGCTCGCGCTCGCGCTGAAGGACCCTCCCGATCTGATCCTCTGCGACATCGCGCTCCCAGGGATGGACGGATACGCCGTGATCCGCGCGGTGAGCGAGTACCCGCAGACCGAGGCGATCCCCTTCGTGTTCGTGAGCGCGCGCGCCGATCGCGCGGACGTCCGCCACGGCATGAGCCTCGGCGCCGACGACTACGTCACCAAGCCATTCACGCGCGCCGATCTCCTCGACGCGGTGCGCTCACGGCTCACGCGCAACCGCGCGCTCATCGCCCGATCGCCGCGCGGCTCGGTGCCGCCCGCGAGCCCTGCGAGCGCCAACACTGCGGGCGCGAGCACTCCGAGCGCGGCAGCGAGCGGCGTCGTCGTGGCGGCGCCGGTCATGACCTCGCTCTACGTCGAGCTCGCGCGGATCGCGCAGGGCGACATCTCCGTGCTCGTGCTCGGCGAGACTGGCGTCGGCAAGGAGGTCATCGCGCGCGCCGTGCACGAGGCGAGTCGTCGCAAGAGCGGGCCGTTCGTCGCGATCCACTGCGCCGCGCTCCCCGAGAACCTCCTCGAGAGCGAGCTCTTCGGCCACGAGAAGGGCGCCTTCACCGGCGCGTTGAACGCGCAGAAAGGTCTCCTCGAGAGCGCGGAGGGCGGCACCGTGTTCCTCGACGAGCTCGGCGAGATCCCGACCTCCGTCCAGGTGAAGCTCCTGCGCGCGATCGAGACCAAGCGCGTGCTGCGCGTCGGCAGCCGCGTCGAGAAGCCCATCGACGTGCGCTTCGTGTCTGCGACGAGCGCGAACCTCGAGCTCGACATCGTGCGCGGCGTCTTCCGCGCCGATCTCTACTACCGACTCGCCGGGTACGTGCTCGCGGTGCCTCCGCTGCGCGCGCGTGCGAGCGAGATCGTCCCGCTCGCGCGCTCGTTCCTCAGCGAGGTGTCGCAGCAGCTCGGGCGCCGCGTGCCACGCCTGGACGCGAGCGCGATCACCGCGCTCGAGGCCTACGGCTGGCCGGGGAACGTCCGCGAGCTGCGCAACGTGATGGAGCGCGCAGCGCTGCTCTCGGGCGACGACCTGCTCGAGCGATCGCACTTGCCGACGCGGCTCGTGGAGCACGATCGCGCCAGCGCTCCGCCCTCGGCGCCCGGCGCGCGGGACAGCTCACCGCGCGATCTCCGCATCGCAGAGGGCCCGCTGCGCACGGAGATCGAGGCCGTGGAGCGCGAGAAGATCATCGAGGCGCTCGCGCGCTGCGCGGGCAACCAGACGCAGGCGGCGCAGCGTCTCGGGATCTCTCGCCGCACGCTCGTCGCGCGCCTGTCCGAGTACGACATCCCGCGTCCGCGCAAGAAGGGCTGATCGACGACGGGGACCTCAGCCGCACGAGGAAGAGGGGGAGCGGGCTCAGTCTCCCCAGCCTCTGCTATCACTCGCCGATGCCGCTCCCGATCGTCGCCGAAGACCGCGTCTCCCACGAGGCGAACGACGCGCGCGTCGCAGCCCCAGGAGCGATCGAGCCGGTGCGTTCGCTCGACGAGCCCGCGCACAAGACGCACCGTCGCTTCGATCGCGCGGCGCGCCTCTTCACCGAGCCGGGCCTGCATCGCTTGATGTCGGCGCGCGTCGTGGTGTTCGGCATGGGCGGCGTGGGCTCGTTCGCCGCGGAGGCCCTCGCGCGGAGCGCGGTGGGCACGCTCGTCCTCGTCGACTTCGACGACGTGTGCGTGACGAACACGAACCGACAGCTGCACGCGATGAAGGGCAACGTCGGCAAGCCCAAGGCCGAGATCATGGCGGAGCGTCTGCGCCTGATCTCGCCGACCTCGCGCATCGAGCCGGTGCTCGAGTTCTACGAGGCGAGCAAGACGGACGCGCACCTCGGCGATGCCTTCGGAGGTCCGATCGACTTCGTCGTCGACGCGATCGACTCGATCACCGCCAAGGCGCACCTGCTCTCGCAGTGCCTCGCGCGTGGCATCCCGGTCGTGAGCTCCATGGGCGCGGCCGGCCGCCTCGATCCCACGCGCGTGCGCGTCGCCGATCTCGCGGACACCGAGGGCTGCGGCCTCGCGCGCGACGTGCGCGTCATCCTCCGCAAGCAGTACGGCCTCACGGTCGATCGCGGCACGGCCACGGGCATCACGGCCGTGTTCTCCGACGAGCAGCAAGCGGTGCCCGCGCCGATCTCGTACGACGACGGCCAGGGCTTCGTGTGCGTGTGTCCCAACAAGGACAACGGCGTCTACACCTGCGACAAGCGCGCGCGCATCGACGGCTCCGCTTCGTTCGTGACGGGCACGTTCGGTCTCACGGCGGCCAGCGTGGTGGTGCGACGGCTCACCGCCGACGATCGCGCCGCGCACGTGCGTTCCGTCGACGACGCCGTCGTCGCCAAGGCCTCGCTGAAGGACGCGTAGCGCGCCTCACTCGGTGCGCTGGATCTCGTACGCGGGATCGATGCGGTAGCCGCTCTCCTCCGTCCGCAGCACGTCGCGGAGGCCCATCTTGCGCAGCGTCGAGACGGCCACGCGCACGCGGTGTGCGCCTGCGTCTGCGCGCATGCGCTCGCCAGGCCAGCCTGCCTCGAGGAGGTCGTCCCATGCGAGGCTCGCCTTGTCGCCCGAGGCCGCCAGGCGATCGAGGATCAATCGCAGCGGCTTGCGCCGCGAGAGATCCACGCGCGGCTCGCTCGCCACGCGGAACCACGTCGCGCTCGGCCCGAGCGTGAGCGCGGGCTTCGTGTCGGGAGGTGGGGGCACGCTGCCGACGGGCGTCGCGCTCGCGCGCACGAGGAGCAAGAGCGACACGAGCGGTGAGCGCTGCGCGCTGTCGAGCGCGAGCGGATCCTCACCGAGGAACGCCACGAGCGCGCCGTCGATGGCCGCGTCCGCGCGACCGAGCGCGCGCGAGACGAGCCTCTTGGCGGCCTCGCGCCGGTTCGCGTGCGACTCCATGCGCGCGAGCGCGAGCAAGAAGACGATCTCGAGATCCGCGAGGGTCGCGCTCGGATCCAGGCTCGTGACCTCGCCCAACAAGAGGCGCGCCTCGCCGCGCTCGCCTCTCGCCGCGTGCAGCACGCCCAGCACACCGCGCGCGACCGCCTCGAAGGCCGTGAGCCCCGCGTCGCTCGCGCGTCGCGTCGTCTCCTCGAGGAGGGCGATCGAGGTCGCGAACCGCGAGGCATCGCCCGACTCGAGCGCGATCGCCATCGCGAGCGGGAGGCCCGCGAAGATGGAGGCGCGCGGCTCGTGCTCTCGCTCGGCGAGGCTCCGCGCGTGCTCGAGACGTTCGCGCGCCTCGCGCACGCGCCCGGCCGCGAGGTCGAGGTAGGCCAGGCGGCGTGAGAACGCGATCTCCGCCGACGTGTCCGACGCGCGTCGTGCGCGCGCGAGGCCTTCCTCGAAGTGGACCTCGGCGCCTCCGAGATCGCGCGCGTGGAACGCGAGCGCCCCGCGCGCCGCGAGGCACGCCAGCGCGAGCGCCTCGTCCTTGTTCTCCCGCGCGAGGTCCTGCGCACGATCGAGCACCGCGCTCGCGCGCGTCGCGTCGCGTCGACCGGTCGCGAGCCGCGCCGCGAGCACGAGCGCGCGACCTTCCACGTCGCGAAGGCCCGTGTGGTGCGCGAGCACCATCGCCTCGGCGAGATCACGCTCGGCGCCCTCGACCTCGCCGACGCGGGTCTTCACCTCGGCCCGGAGCAGGAGCGCGCGCGCTTGCAGACGTGGGTCGGCGCCCGATCCCTGCGCGATCGCGAGGCCGCGCTCGAGGTGGCTGTGCGTGATCTCGAGCGAGCCCTCCTTGAGGAGCACCGGTCCGAGCGTCACGAGCGCGCGCAGCGCACGGTCGGCGCTCCGCGAGCTCACGTTCGGTCGGCCGAGGATGCGCTCGACGACGGCGAGCAGGTTGTCTCGCTCGGCCGCGATCTTCGCGCGTGCCCGCCAGCCGTCGCGCTCGCGCGCTTGCGCGCTCCATGCCTCGGCGCGCTCCACGTAGTGACGCGCGTGACGATCCTCGGCGGCGTCGCGCTGCGGCTCCGTGAGCGAAGGCTCGACGAACGCGCGCACGCTCTGTCCGAGGTGGAGACGCAGCTCGCCGTCGCCCGCGGGCTCGGTGACGGACAAGAGCGATCGCTCTCGGAGGCTCTGGAGGAGATCGAGCACGTCGGTGCGCGCGCCACCTTGCGTGGGCGTGCTGTCCAGGCTGACCACCGCCTCCGCCGCTTCGATCGTGAAGCCGCCGCGAAAGACCGTGCACTGCGCGAGCGCGTCGCGCGCGGGCGGACCGAGGAGCTCCATGCTCCACGCGATCGAGGCCTCGAGCGCGTGGTGACGCGCGCCATCGCCGCCACCCCGACGCAGCACCTCGAAGCGGCCCTTCGCTTGTCCGGCGGGTGCTTGTCCGAGCGACTGCTGCAGCTGCCCGCGCGCCTGGAGGTGCCCGCGCAGCCGATGGAGCAGCGCCTGCGGGCTCATCACCGCCATGCGCGAGGCCGCGAGCTCGATCGCGAGCGGCAGCCCATCGAGCTCGCGCACGATCGTCGCGGCCGCGACGCGATCGGCCTCGGTCATCGTGAAACCTGGGCGATGACGCTCCGCGATGGCGGCGAAGAGCGCGACCGCGCTCGCCTCGTCCGTGATCGCGGGGACCTCGAGCACCACCTCTTCGGGGACGCGCAAGACCTGTCGGCTCACGGCGACGAACGAGAGCGCGGGCGTGCTGCGCAGCCACTCCGAGAGCACCGCGGCGTGGGGCACGAGGCGATCGAACGGATCGAGCACGACGATGACGGGCGCGCGCTGCGCGAACAGGCGCGTGATGTCCTTGCGCCGCGCGCCGGCGCCGCCGAGGGCATCGACCACGCGATCGACGAGGCCCTCGAGCGTCGACGACTCGCCGAGCGCGCACTCGACCGCGGGCACCATGTCGGCGTGCGACTCGCGCAGCGCCGCGAGCCCTTCGACCACGAGGCGTGACTTGCCGACCCCGCCCGGACCCGTGACCGTGAGGAGGCGCGCGCCGCCTTCGACGGCGCGCGTGAAGGCGTCGAGCTCGCGTTCACGACCGACGATCACGTCTCGTCCGGACATCGAGGCGATGCTCGCACGTGTGCTCGGACCGGTGCACCCCGAAGCGCCTGCCGGTTCGATGCGGCGCGATCTCGACATCGGCGCGTCGTCGGCGCACAAGGAGGCCATGCGCACGGTCGCGTTCGAGAAGTACGAGGGCCTCGGCAACGACTTCGTCGTCGTGGATCTGCCGAAGAGCGCGCTCTCGATCGCCGAGGTGATCGCGATCTGCGATCGACACCGCGGCGTGGGCGCCGACGGCGTCTTGTTCGTCGGCGAGGAGCGCCCCGCGATGCGCGTCGTCAACGCCGACGGAAGCACGGCGGAGATGTGCGGCAATGGCCTCCGCTGCGTCGCGTTCCACTTCGCGCGCCGCGGCGTGGCCGCGACCGCCATGCAGATCGACACGGACGCAGGCGTGCACGAGGCGCGTGTCCTCTCGACCGATGGCGAGAGCGCGGACGTGAGCGTCTCGATGCGGCCCGCGAGCCTGGTGCCCGAAGAGGTCCCCGTGCGAGCGGACGCGTCGATGATCGATCAGCCGATGCGCGTGCTCGATCGCGACGTGCGCGTGACGACCGTCTCGATGGGCAATCCGCACGCAGTGCTCTTCGACGACGTGGGCGATGCGCGCCTCGCGCTCGGGCCTGCGATCCAAGACGACGCGCGCTTCCCGAAGAAGGCCAACGTCGGCTTCGCCCGCATGCACGTGAGTGGCGAGGGCACCGCCATGACGCTGCACGTGTACGAGCGCGGCGCGGGGTGGACCGAGGCATGCGGCACCGGCGCGTGCGCGGCGGGCGTCGCCGCGGTGGAGACCGGTCGAGCGCGTCGCGGTCAGCCCATCGCCGTGCACCTGCCGGGAGGCGTGCTCGAGATCGTCGTCGGCGAGCGGGATGAGCGCATCCAGATGACTGGCCCCGCGCGCCACGTGTTCTCGGGATCGATCGCGATCTGATCAGGAGCGGCCGAGGTAGATCTTCAGCATCTCCGCGGCGGCCTGGCGATCGAAGGGCACGCCCTTGAGCTCCGCGCGGTTCGACACGCGATCGAACAGCTCTCCGAGGAAGTCCGAGAACGCGGCGCCCTCTTCGATCGCGCTGCGGATGCGCGCGCCCTCGACGAGGTCGACGTCGCGCAGCTCGTCGAGCGCTCTCAGGAACGGGTCGAGGCGCTCGTAGTCGTGGCTGCGGATCAGCTGGTAGCCGATCGCGCGGAAGTGCCCGAGGAAGTCGCGCACGAACTGGAAGCTCGCGGGGCTCACCCACTGATCGGGATCGGCGCGCGAGCTCTCGCTCATCGCGAGGAAGGCCTTGAGGATGCGCTGGAACATCCAGACCTCTCGGCGCAGGCGCTCGCTCGCTGCGCGTCGTGCCGTCGCGTCGCGCTCGAGCTCGGGGACCTCGGCGCCCGGCCGCAGCTCCTCACACAGCGTGACGATCGAGTGGTGCAGCGACGCGCGCAGCTGCGCCGACGCGATCACCATCTGCGGCCCGAGCTCGCGCTCGCCGATCTTCGCCTCGAGCGAGGGGAGGTCGTGATCGAAGGTGCGTCGGATCTCGACGCGCAGCGTGTTCGCGAGGTTCTCGAGCGTGCCGCGCAGACGCACGAGCGCGTACGCCTCGCCCGCGAGGCCGTCGTAGCCACGCACGAGCTCGGGCGCGGTGAGCGAGAGGAGCTCGCTCTCGAAGCCGTCCGCGATCGCCTCGGCGGCGCGGCGCGCGAGGTAGCGCGTGAGCGTGCGGACGTCCGAGCGCAGCGCCGCGAGGATCACGTACGCGCGTCGCGTCGCCGCCGGCTCGGACGCGTACTGATCGATGAGCGAGAGGTAGCGGAGGCCGCGGAACAGCGTGAGGAACGTGAGCGCGCAGACGCGATGCGTGCTCTCGCTCTCGATCGAGTGGAGGGCATCGAGCACGTCGACCGATCGGATGCGATCGAACTCTTGTCGGAACTCGAGCGCCATCAGCGGGTTGAAGAACGTGTTGCGCCCCACCTCGCGCACGAGCACGCCGTGGTAGGCGCTGTGGATGCGGTTCGAGATGCGCCCGAGCCGGAGCAGGCCCTCGCTCAGATCGAGGAAGTGGCCGAAGGCGTTGCGCAAGAGGAGCAGCGCCTCCTCGGGCGTGTCCTGCGTGAGCTGCTCTTGGATGAGGCGCCCGCGCGCCGAGTCTTCGGGCAGCACGCTCTCGAGGTAGCGCGTGAAGGTGTACGCGCGCTCCTTGTCACCGAGCAGCTGCCTCGTGAGCTGCACCACGCGCGAGCTTCCGTCGCGGAGGATGCGCAGGTGCTCGTGGAAGTCTTGCGCCACGGCGCTGCGCGCGTCGGGCTGGCCCGGGTGGTTCCGTGGATTGCCGAAGCACGCGATGCCCTTGAGCAGCGCCTCGAGCTCGAAGAGCGTCTCTTCTTTTCGCTCCCACGGCAGCGCCGAGTACCAGGCGTCACGCGCGGACGCCTGATCACGACGCAGGCCGCGCGTGTCGCGGAGCAGGTTTGCGTAGACGTCGCGATCGGGGACGGCGAGACGACCTGTGACGCGTGCGACCATGGGGCGGCGCGAGACTAACGCGGCGTCGTCGTCGTTGGGGAGGCCTGACGTATGCTCCCGACGTGGATCGCGACGCGCCCCAACCGAGCTACCGCGAGGCTCCTGCGCTTCGCTGGCCCGATCACCGCGGCAAGCCTGCGCCCGACGCGATCTACCCCGTGCGTCCCGACCCGATCATCGGCGACGTCGTCACGGCGTGGTCGAACCGCACGACGCGCGGAGCGCGCCCACTCCCCGCGAAGCAAGGACGGCTGTTGGTGCTCGGCTTCTTCTTGATCGCGGGGCTGCTCGGCTTCCTCGGCGGCATGGGCGTGCTCGCGCTCCTCGATGCCGTGGACGTGCGCGTGGACCCGGCGATCGTGTACGGCGCCGTGGGCGTGGTGAGCCTCGTCGGCCTCTTCGTGGTCGCGCGCCCGCGTCCGTGCGTCAGCTACATCGGCACCGAGGGCGTGCACGAGCACGTCGAGATCGGTCTCCGCAAGAAGGACACGGCGATGCGGTTCGCGGACGCCGACGCGCTCTACGTGCGCGAGCGCAACGAGACGAGCGGCAGCAGCGGCGGCTACCAGGGCACGAGCTACACGCTGACCTTCCGCGACGGCGCAGGCGCCTCGTTGATGGAGATCAGCGGCATGCGCTACGACCGCGGCATGTGGGCGCACGACAGCGACCACTGGGCGTTCGCGACGGCCGTGATCGAGCGCTGGAGCGCGCGTCGCTGGGAGCGCGCGAAGGCCGACAAGGAGCGTGACGGCCTCGCGACGTTCACCGCAGGAAAGAAGACGCTGCGCGTCGGCGAGCGACGTCTCCTCATCGACGACGAAGAGCTCGCGCGGGACGCGATCGCGCGCATCACCGTGAGCGACGGCTTCCTCGCGATCCACCGCGTCGGCGCGAAGGAAGGCATCTTCCGCTCGACGGGCATCGAGCGCTTCGAGGTCGGCGAGATCGGCGACTTCGACGTGCTCGTGCGCGCGCTGCGCATCTGGGCTGGCGTCTCGATCGCGCTGTGAGCGGGCGGCGCGTGGACCACCGGCCGGATCACTCGACTTCTTCGCCGCCCGGGTTCGCGAGCTTGCGCGTCCAGAGGATCGCGTCGCGTCGCTCGCCGTTGTGGTGGCTGCCCCGCGCGAGCACGCCCGTCTTGCGGAAGCCCGCCGCGACGTACGCCGTGGCGATGCCGATGTCGTCCGACGGCGCGAACGTGAACGCGCTGACGATGCCGCGCTCCTTCAGGTCTTCGCAGAGGTTGCGGAGGCCGCCGGTGAGGCCGAGCACGTCGAGGTCGTCCGTCGGCGTGCGCAGCGTCTCGACGAGGGCGTGGCCGAAGCAGTCCTGGTACTCCGCGGAGATCCAGACCGGCTTGCCCTTCTTCGCCGTCGCGCTGACGAAGCAGCGCTCGGCCTCTCGACCGAAGGCGTCGAAGCCCGAGAGCGCGCCGTTGGGCTTCTTCCAGACGCCGTCGCGCGCATCGAGCGCGTCCGTCTCGTCGACGTTCTCGACGGCGACCGACGTGAGCACCTCCGGCACCTCGCGCGCGTTCTTCTTCGCGGCGTTGACCGTGCGCTCCGCGAGCTTCTGGCCTTCGTCGTTCACCTCGATCGAGGCCGTGCGATCACCGATCACGCAGCCGACGAGGTGACCGTCCGAGCGCTTGTAGAAGCCCGGGATCGTGCCCTCGCGGACGAAGCCCACGCGCGTCCAGCTCGAGACCTCGTCCTTCTCGACGAGGAGGATCACCTTCTCGATGCCCTCACGCTTCGCGACGTTCTGGATGAACAGGCGCTTGGCGGGCAGGGCACCCGAGCGGAAGTCGATCACGCGGATCAGCCCGATCCGGCGGTTCACGAGGAGACAGAGGTACGCGCTCTCGCTCTTGAAGTGCAGCTCCTCGACGACGGGGAGCGGGGCGGCGGCGGCGGCGACTTTGGCCATGGATTCGGAGTCCCTCGGAGCGCGTGTGCGACGCGTGGATGGGCCGTAGGGCCCGGCGAAAAAGCGCGGAAAACTACGAGGCCAGGTCCCCGATGTCAAAGCCCTGTTTTTTCGCGGGTTTGCCCGCGATTCCGGGGGTCCGGCCGGGCGGTGCCCCGTGGTCGGTCAGCCGTGGACGACGTCGATCGGCCAGAACGTGCCCGTGCCCGTGCCGAGCCAGCCCGTGAGCTGGGCCGTCAGCACGAAGAGGCAGAGGCCGATCACCACCGTCACGATGCGCGCCGAGCCTCGACCCTCGGGCGTCGAGACCACACCCGCTGCCTCGAGCCCATCCGGCAGCGCCGCCGCGAGGTGCCACGCGACCGCGGCGAGACCGATCGCGTGGAGGACGAGCGCCCACGGGAGCCCGAGCGTGCGCTGCATCGCGTCGTACAGCTCGACCGACGACGCGCCCGACATCTTCGCGGCCCAGAGCCACGCGACGTGGAAGAGGAGGAACAGGATCGCCACGGTGCTCGCCCACGGCGCGACCAGCCCGAGCCCCCGACCGAGCGGCTCGTCGCCGTCACGCGCAGCGCCCGGCAGTCGCTCGCCCTTCACGCGCGCCCGCACGTGGAGCACGGCCCACACGACGAGCGGCAGCACACCCACGACGATCTCGGCGGCGAGGCCCACGCCCGAGGACGTGGTGCGCATGCGCGCCAGCCACGCGAGCCGCCCCCGGAACGCAGCCCACTGCTCCCACACGTGGAACACGCCCCACACGAAGAGCGGCACGGTCGCGACGAGCGCATGCAGGCGTGCGAGTCGAGCGTCGTTCACGGCGAGGGACGATACACGAGAGGGATCACGAGGTCGCGCAGGTCCTGACCACATCGAGCGTGATGTCGTACGATGGCGACATGGCCAGCCGCTTCACCCAGGTCCTCGTGCTCCTCGCCTTCGTCGTCCTCGCCAGCTGCGGTGAGCGCAGACCGTCGCGGGGGGACAGCGGCATCGGCGTCGGCTCCGACACGGGCACGCCGATCGGTGTGGACGCACCGACGGTGTTCCGTTGCTTCCCCGAACAGCAGGGCTGCTTCGGCACCACGCTCTTCCTCTGCGCGGCGGACGGCATGACGCGCACGAACGAGCTCGTGTGCCCCGAGCAGTGCGACGCACGCCTCGGCTGCGTGACGTGTCGCCCGAACGAGCGTCGCTGCAACGGCTCGGTGTCCGAGGTGTGCAACTCCGAAGGCACGGGCTTCACGTACGGGCGCGACTGCGGCGACTGGTCGGTCGAGTGTGGCGGCGACGGCTTCTGCGCGGACATGTGCGCCGATGCGGAGCGCACGAGCTCGAACGTGGGCTGTGAGTACTGGTCCGTGCCGCTGCCGAACACGCAGGAGCTGAGCCCCACGACGTTCGACTTCCGCGTCGTCATCGCGAACCCGAACGACGTGCCCGCGAACGTGCGCGTGACGCGCGGCGGAGCGATGACGTGGTCGGGCACGATCGCGGCGCGCGGCATCCAGGACGTGGTGCTCCCGTGGGTGGACGGCGAGTCGTTCAACATCCCGGGGTCGGCGTGGACGAGCTTCGTCGCGGGCGCCGGCGCGTACCGCATCCTCTCGGACGCGCCCGTGATCGTCTCGCAGTTCAACCCGTTCGAGTACTCGGTGGGCGGCACGTTCTCGTACACGAACGACGCGTCGCTCCTCCTGCCCGCGCACGTGCTCACGGGCAACTACGTGGCTGCGACCGCGGGGCCGCTCTCGATCGTCGACATCATCGAAGATCCGTTCGGCGGTGGAATGACGCAGCCCTTCGCGCAGCCCGGCTACATCGCGATCGTCGGCATCCAGCCAGGCACGACGACGGTGTCGATCTCGACGACCGGCAACGTCGTCGGCTCGGGCGACGGACGCATCCCGCGCACGGGTCGCGGTCGATCGTTCGTGATCACCCTGCAGCAGGGGGAGGTCGCGCTGGTCGTCTCCGAGCCGCCGCCCGCGTGCGGATCGGGGCGTCCGGGCTACCGCGAGGTCACGATGAGCGACGGCGCGCGCTTCGGCTGCAACGAGACCGACTACGACCTCACGGGCACGCGCATCGCGGCCGATCGCGCGATCTCGGTCTTCGGCGGCCACACGTGCGCGTACCTCCCCTACTACGCGCAGGCCTGCGATCACATCGAGGAGCAGATGCCTCCGATCGAGACGCTCGGTCGTGACTACGTCGGCGCGCCCATGGGCGACGGCTCGACGATGGGTCGGAACGTCGTGCGCGTGATCGCGGGCGGCAGCGACACGGCGGTCACGATCGAGGGCGCGCCGGGGAGCCGCACGCTCAACGCTGGCGAGTACCTCGAGTTCGAGGCGACGTCGCCGTTCCGCGTGTCGGCGTCCGCGGGCGTGATGGTCGCGCAGTACCTGCAGGGGCAGTTCGCGACGATGCCGGAGGCCGCGCGCGGCGACCCGGCCATCACGCTCCTCGTGCCGAGCGAGCAGTTCCGACGGGACTACACGTTCATCCTGCCGACCTCCTACAACGCGGGCACCAACGGGCAGAACTACGTGCTCGTGACGCGCCCGCCGGGCCTCGCGATCACGGTCGACGGCGCGCCCATCTCCGGCACGTTCCGACCGGTCGGCGAGAGCGAGATCGGCGTCATCCCGCTCTCGGGCGGGACGCACACGATGAGCGCCGACGGTGAGTTCGGCATCATCACGTACGGCCTCGGCAGCTTCACCAGCTACGCGACCCCGGCGGGCCTGAACCTCGAGCCGATCAACATCTTGTTCTGATCGTCAGTGGAGGGTCTCGCCGCGCGCGAGCTTCTCGATGATGGTGGCGATCCTCTTCGCGCGCGTCTCTGGCGTCTTGGCGCTCTGGAGGCGGTGGTAGATGGCGAAGAGGTTCGCGCGATTGAGCGTCGCGTAGAGCTTCTTCGCCGCGGCGTTCTTCTTCACGGCCTTCACGAAGTCGTCGGGGATGACCATCTCGCTCGAGCCGGCATAGGCCCGCTCCCAGCGACCGTCTTTCTTGGCCGACTCGACGTGCACGAGCCCCGACGGCTTCATGCGGCCTTCGGTGATCAGGCGCTCCGCGTGCTCGCAGTTCTTCTTCGACCAGCTCGACTTGGGCCGACGCGGCGTGAGCCGCTGCACGAACGAGACGTCGTCGAACGACTTCCGCACGCCGTCGATCCACCCCCACGTGAGGCCGGCGATCACGAGGTCTTCCCACGCGATGGACGCGACCCCCGTGCCCTTCTTGTACATGCGCACCCAGAGCTCGGTCTCCTTCGCGTGGTGAACCGAGAGCCAGCCTTCGAGGTCGGCGAGCGTGGCGAACGAGAGCGGATTCGTAGGGAGGGCCGGCATCGCCGCGAGGGTACACGTCGCGGAGCCCTCGCCTCCGCAGTCAGCGACGCCCGACCACGCCGCGCCAGCGAGACCTTCCACGTCGAGATCGAACCAACGCCTGCGAGCGCCGTGGTTCCCCTCTCCGCGAAGCGGGGAGGACAGCGCGCGGAGCGCGCAGGAGGGGCGGCGCGAGCTTCTACGTCGCCGCTCGACATCACCCCGCGCCCGGCGCGACAGTCGGGGTGGTGGACCGAGCGCGCACCCCGGGGAATGAAGGCGCCGCCATCGAGGCGCACGGGCGCGCTCTATGTCGCCTCGAACCTCCCCGAGGAGCCGGTCACGGCAGACGACGGCGGCTGGGTGGAGGTGCGCTACGGCGAAGACGGCAACGCGCTCGCGGTGACGGTGCACGGCCGCTGCGGGTCGCCCCTCGAGAACAGCATCGCGCTCGACTGCCGCAGCGCGACGGACGACCCCGAGGAGGCGATCGCCCTCTCGTGCGCGTACTCGTGCGCGACGGAGCAGCACTACACGTACGCGTGGGTGACACGTTGGATACTGCAGGCGCCGCAGTGGGCCTTGTTGTGGCGGAGGGCCTTGCGGCGCTAGGGCCATGAAGCGCGAGTGGGTGCTTGCCGTGGCGGCCCTGATTTGCACTGTCTGTGCGACTATCTCGGCTTGGACGACCTTAGGAGACTATCGAAATCGAATAGGGTTCGACCGAATCGTGCAGGCGAGTGGGGCGGCACCGGATTTCGCCTGCTTCGACGCATTCGACGAGGGGGGCGGATTTCAGTGGTTCGGAAGGTGGGAGCGGGGGCACTACCAGCAAATGCTCGACTCGATGGCGGGAAGCTACACTGTAGAGCCTTGGGATCGAGGGGAAGGCGCCCGCAGACCTCCCCCGGACATGAGATGGGACCGAGCGTCGAGCGCACGATCGGCCACAGGTCGTGGTCGGAACGGGGGTGCTACCGAGTACTGGCTAATGGAATACTCGGACGGCGTGGTGGAGGTCGCTGTTGTGCGGACCGCGGGGATTTCGGCAGATTTTCCCTTCGGAACGCTGCTCGGTGTTCCTGTCGCGGGTCCTGGTAGCTGCCCCCCCTAGCGGAACAGACATGCTCACCGAGGACCATTGACTGTGCGCGAGCCCTGCACCGGTGTTGACGCGATGCCTTCGGGCTCGCGGTGGCCTGGCCCTCACCCCCGGCCCTCACCCGCGGGCGGGAGAGGGAGATTTTGGCGCCGC
>CAZCVE010000087.1:0-31949 GCA_964502175.1 uncultured Sandaracinaceae bacterium | reverse complement strand
AGAGAGAGAGAGAGAGAGAGAGAGAGAGAGAGAGAGAGAGAGAGAGAGAGAGAGGTGTTTCTGCCTCTGCGCCCTCTGCGTCCTCTCTCCGTCCTCTGCGCTGACCAAACCTCAGGTGTCGTAGCCGCAGGTGCCTGCGCGGGTGCGGTAGGCGCTGCCGCAGCACTCGAGCGTGCTCGACGCCGGGCTGCCGATCGGCACGCACTCGCAGGTGCCGCCTGCGCCGCAGGCCATGTTGCCGCAGCAGTCGCCGTCGGTCTCGCACGGCATCTCGGGGCCCGCGCAGCACTGACGGTCACCCGTCGCGCTCGCCGCGCAGAGCAGGCCTCCGCAGCACTCGGCGACGCTCGTGCACGGCTCGGCGGCCGACGCGCACTCCATCTCCGTGGGGCTGTCGCAGCGCGCGCTCTCGTGCGTCTCGCCGTTGCAGCTCGCCTCGCCCGTGCACTGCCACGCGCCGTCCGCGCAGCGGAACCACGCGCAGCTCGACGCTCCACACGCGGCGTAGTCGACCTGCACGCACTCGCCGTTCGCCACCGTGCGGCCGAGCGTCATCGAGCTGCACGAGCCCGGCGCGCGCTCGACGCGGAACTTGATCGTCACGACCGTGCCGAAGCCCTCGGCGCTCGCGGTGCTCACCATGCGGTAGCGCGCCGTGTACGTGCCGGGCATCGAGGGCGCGCGCACCGTCAGCGTGAACTCGCTCGTCGCGTTCGGCGCGACGCTGCTCGCCACGTCCATGCGACGAAGACCGTCGAGCGTCGGGCCGCCCGCGTGCTCGAGGCGGTGCGCGCCCGCGGTCGACCACGTCGTCGTGCCGGTGTTGCGGAGCGTCCAGCGCTGCGTGACCTCTTCACCCGGCTGCACCACCGACGTGTCGGGGAGCGCAGCGCGCACGAACGCCGAGTCGTCGCCCATGCGCGGCATCACGCTGCACGTCTGCGCCGGCGCGGCGCCCGCGTTCCACAGGCTGTTCGTCTGCGTGCTGCACGCGCCGCCGTAAGGGTCGATGCGCGCCCCGCCCGAGCGCACCTCGAAGTGGAGGTGCGGGCCCGTGGAGCGGCCGCTGTTGCCGGACTGACCGAGCACCGTGCCGCACTCCACGCGCTGGCCCACGCGCACGCGGAACGAGCCCGGCGTCATGTGCGGGTAGTACGTGGTGCGACCATCGGGGTGGTTGACCGTGACGTAGTTGCCGAAGCCACCGCCGCAGCGGCTCGAGAGGCTCCCGCGGTTCGAGCAACCGTCCGAGATGTAGCCGACCGTGCCCGCAGCGGCGGCGCTGACCGTCGTGCCGATCGGCACGCCGAAGTCGGTGCCGCGGTGACCGCTGCGCGAGATCGGCGTGCACGCGTAGTTGACGGTACGGCCGCGCGACGTGTGCGAGAAGCTCGACGTGACGCGCGGCGTGGCGATGGGGCTCGAGAACTGCGCCGACACCGTGGACTCCGACACGAGCGGAGCGAGCAGCGCCAAGAACGCGAGGAAGATCGAGCGGAGGAAGGTCTGGGTCACGGCGTCACCTCGAGGTCGATCGTCACGGGGCAGCGGTCGGCGGCTTCGTCGCGCACGACGATCTCGCCGGTGTCGGTGGCCATCGGGTGGGTCCCCTCGCCGACGCGCGAGGCGTCGCCCGTCGTCACGTCGAGCGCCCAGAGCTCGGCGCGATCGTCGCGCGTGCGGCTCGAGAAGACGAGCGTCGAGCCCGACCACGCGTGCTCGCCCTCGTAGACCGGCACGAAGCCGTGGCCCATGTCGATGAGGCCCTCGTTGGTGAGCACCTGCGCCTCACCGCCGGCCGCGCCGACCCGGGCGATCGAGGCGACGCCGCTCGCGGTCGTCACGTACAGCACGGCGCTCGTGTCCGGCAAGAACAGCGGCGCGGAGGCGTACTCGTCGGTGCTGAGCACCGTGAGGCGGCCGCTCGTGATCTCGACGCTGACGAGGCGCGTCGGATCGCCGAGCTCCACGTGGTCGGCGCCCTCGGGGGCAGCGACGAACGCCACCGTGCGGCCGCTCGTGTCGAGCGCGGGCTCGGCCGCCCAAGCCGCGAGCTCGCGGATCTCGCGACGACCATCGTGCAGGACCAAGCGCTGATCCGAGGTCAGCACCACGAAGCGACCGTCTGCGGTGCGCAGCGCGGCGACCGCGCCGTCGAGCTCCGTCTCGCTCACCGCGCCGCTCGCGTCGGCGACGAGCACGCGGCAGCTCGGGAGCGCCTCGTCGTGCCCCTCGGCCATCAGCTCGCAGACGACCGCCGAGCTGCCCGTGAGCGCCGCCACGTCGGGGCGCGCCGCGAGCTCGCAGTACGAGTCCACGTCGAACGAGCCGACCTCCGTCACCGTCCGACCGGTGCGTCCGCCCGTCCCTGGCGCGCAGCCGACGAGGCCGGTCGCCAGGACCAGAGAACCGAGGAGCAGGTTCGGCGGTGGGGTCAGCGTGCGTCGCATGCCCCGTGTACTTCACGGGACGTACCAAGCGCGGCGCGCTCGGTCCGAAGACCGAGCGCGCCGTGAACCTACGAGATGTCGCGGAATTCGAGCCGGTGACGTTCGTCACCACCCCTCGAACCGCCTTCGCGACGGGGCCGATGGGCCCCGCCGACGGGGCTCAGAGGGACTCGAGGTAGCTCACGAGATCGCCGATCTGGGACTCGGCGAGGTGACTCGTGCGGCCGTGACGATCACCACCGCAGTCCGGATCGAAGCGCTCGCGCAGCGTGTCGGCGCAGCCGTCGTGCATGACCGGGAGGCGGTACGAGACGCCCACGAGCGAGGGCACCTGGAGCTCGAGGCCCGTACCCACGTCGTAGCTGCGGTTGTCGGTCAGCATGCCGCCCACGTGGCAGGTGGCGCACTCGGCCTCGCCCCAGAAGAGACGCGCGCCGCGATCCACGGCCGCGACGTCGAGGCCCTCGCGCGGCGTCGATCCCGGGAGGCCGTCCACCCAGCCCGCGAGCGCGTCCTCGTGACGACCGAGCATCACCGGGCCGCCCATCCGGCGCTCGAACACCTCGTTCATCAGCGCGGTCATCGAGGGCATGTCGCCCGTCCAGTGGAACGGCGCCGTGCTCGCGATGCCGCCGTGCATCGCCGGCGTGCGGAGCGGCGGGAAGCCCGGGAACTCCCACACGCGTCCGTCGTCGCCACCCTCGGGATGACACGACGCGCACGCGAGGCCGAGGCCGGCGTTGCCGTGGAAGAGCGCGTGCCCTGCGTCGAAGCGCGTCTCGCCGCCGAGCGGGATCGTCGTGCCGCCGATCACGAGCGCGGCCGGGTCACGCATCTGGAGGATCGAGTTTCCGCTCGCGTCGAAGGCCACAGCGACCGCGCCGCCGGTGGCGTGCTCGGGCGCCGCCGTCCACGCCTGATCGCACGGCCCACCGAGGTAGCCCACGAGGTCGCTGAGGTTCACGCGGTACGCCGACGGCAGCTGGCCCTGCTCGGCCGCGGAGACCATCACCACGTTGCCCGCAGGTCCGACGCCGAGGTCGACGGGCAGCGTGGCGCTCTGCACGCTGAAGTGCTCGGCGGGCGTGAGCTCGCCCGTGCGCTCGTCGACGTCGAAGTACGAGACCACGCTCTCGACCACGCCCGTACCGCAGCTGAAGCCGTTGCCGTAGTACGCAGGCGTCGTCGGGGCCGCGCGCACGCGCTCGGCGCCGCGCTGGTGGACCATCACCAGCCGCTCGCCCGCGAACTGCGTGCGCCACGCGACCTCGGGGACGAAGTTGACGACCGAGCCGTCGAAGAACGCGGTGTCGGGGCGCGTCGCGGGGGCCGTGCTCGAGATCGGCTGGAGGTCGCCGTCGAACACGTGCACCTCGGCGCTGCGGAACGTGGTCACGTAGAGGCGGCCGTCGCGCGGCAGCACGTCGCGGAGGTCGTCCACACCGAGCTGCACGCGCGACACGAGCGCGCCATCGGTCGAGAGCGTGTCGAGCGTGCCGTCGGTGCAGCCCACGCGGAGCACGTCGCTCTCGTCGTCGTAGCCGATGCCGCGCGGCTGGGCGCAGATCTCGTGTCGCTGCGCGTCCGAGGCGTTGCGCGGATCGAACGAGACCACCTCACCGCTGCCGCGAAGGACGACGTGGACACGGCCGCTCGCGTCCTCGGCGATGCGCGCCGGGAACGCACCGGCCGGCAGGCTCACGGTGCCCGCCACGCGGCGCGAGGCGAGGTCGACCACGAGCACGCGGTCGCGGTCGGGGTCGGACACGATGAGGTCGTTGCGCGCCGTCACGTGCAGCGTGCCGCCGGTGATCGGGGGCAGCGCGACGCGCGTGCCGTACGAGGCTGCGTCGGTCCTGGGATCGAGGGAGAGCGAGGCGGTGATGTCGTTCCCCGAGCCCGGGGCCGGGTCGATCACGATCTCCGGCGGCGGACGGCAGGCGCCGAGGAAGCTCGCGCTGAGCGCCGCCCCGCCGACCACCACCAGCGACCCGCTCCACGACCGGGCCAAGGAGTGGGTCTGTGACCTGGTCTGGCCTGCCTTCTTCACACGTCCGCTCGTCTGTCTGGTCATGTCGCCTCCCGGATGCGCCCGACGCGCAGCCACCCCCTACGCAGTGACCGTGCCAGCGCGAAAGACTAGGAATTTCCGCGAACCTGCCGTGCCCTCCCGTCACTGTGCGCAATCGACCACACACAGCGCTCACGAGGAACGGCACCGTGTGGCACGGGCCGCATGCCTCACCGACTCGGCCGCTCGATCGACTGAGCCCGCATCCACGCGGAGCGGGGACCGCTCGGGTACTCCGACAGGTACGCCTCACGCGCCGCGGCCAAGGCAGGCGCGTCGCCCGAGTCGACCGCGACCTCCGCCCGAAGCGCCAAGGCGCGTTCGCGTAGGGAACCGACGTCGAGGGCGCCGCTCTGATCCAGCGTTCGCGCGGCAGCGTGGCCGTCGCGGAGCCTGCGAAACGAGAGCTCCGCCGAGAGAAATCCCGCGAGCGCTCTCTCGCTGGATGCCTCCTCGCTCCGAAGGATGCGAGCGTATGCTCGCACCGCCTCGCGGGGACGGCCCAGCACGCGCAGCGCATCTCCCTCGACGAGCGCGAGCGCCGCGGCCTCGCCTCGAACCGCGCTGCTCGGATCCCCGCCGAGGGATCTCGCGAGCGCGAGAGCCTGCTCCGCGTCGCCTTCGCGAAGCGCCGCTCTGGCCGCCGCGACGGTGTCCCCGACCTCGGAGCCAGCACCCTCGGGGACCGTCGGCGGCGGCGGCCCACCCGCGAGGGCCACCTGGTCTGCGCCGGTCGCCGGCGCCAGCTCTGGCCTCGCTTCTTCCGGCCTCGTTTCCTCCAGCGCCGCGTCTTCGGGTGACGCTTCTTCCAACGAACGCGCGGCCACGGCGGGGCGGCCCGACGGGCGACCGTCTCGCACGACGAGGCCACCTTCGTTCGGCTCGCTCACCCGTCGATCGGCGCTCGTCCGCTCGGCGGCTTCGGCGACCGTCGCGACAGGATCGCGAGGAGAGACGCGGGCGACGCGGCCGGACGCGGCCGAACGCGCGTGCGCGGCCAACGCTGCAGTGCGGTGCGTGGCCGCCGCCTCGTCGTGGCGCTCGCCAGCGACGAGGGTGAGGCGCGCGGCGCCATCCAGCACCTCCACCCGCCCCTCGAACACCTCGACCGACGTGCCTCGATCGCCGGTCTCGACGACGAAGACCGTACCGAGGACCCGAACGGTCGCGTCGTCGGTGACGACCTCGAAGGTCGCTCCTGGGCCGAGCGTCGCGACGTCGAACACCATCGCGCCTTCCTCGAGCCGCACACGTCGCGCCGACGGCGTCTGCGACTCCACCTCGAACCTCACGTGGTGCCGCGCGAACAGGTGATCGCCCGTCGCGAGGGCGAGCTCGTAGTCGACCGGACTCTGCTCGGCGATCGCCCCGCTCGATGACACGCCGCTCGATGACGCCCCGCTCGATGACGCCCCGCTCGATGACGCCCCGCTCGATGACGGGGGAGCGGTCAGGCGTAGGGCGAGCGCGAGCGATGCGGCGACCGCGAGCACGCTCGCTGCGCCTGCCAGCCACCGCCGATCGCGCTGCTTCTGGTGGCGTGCCTGCCCCGCGAGCACCGCTTGGCGCGTGAGCGCGCGGCGAGCTTCGTCGTCGAGCTTCGGCCCCGACGCCTCGCTCGCAAGCCTCGCGAGATCGTCCAGGTCCAGGTCGTTTCGTCCGGGAGGCGCGTGGTGCGTCATGGCCTGCTCCGGCGCGCCGCGCGCGCCTCGTCCTTGCGCAGCCCTGCGACGAGCTCGGCGCGGGCCTCGAACAAGCGACTGCGCATCGTGTTCGCGGAACACTGGGCGACCTCGGCCGCCTCCGTGGGATCGAGGCCCTCGATGCAGCACAGCACGAACGCCGTGCGTCGAACCTCCGAGAGCTCGTCCAGGTGTCGGTAGAGCCTCGCGAGCTCCTGCCGCGCGCCAGCGCTCTCCTCGGGGTTGGCGGCGTCGTCCGCGACCGTGTCGAGGTCGGCGTCGAGGTCGGGTCGTCGCCGACGGTACGAGCGCGACGCGGTCCGAGTGGTGATGCGGTGGGCCAGGGTGCGGATCGACGAACGTCCCTCGAACGTGTGGAGCGATGTCGCGATCTCGGTCAGAGACTCCTGGACCACGTCGGCCACGTCTGCCCGCGGTCCGATCAGGCGTCGCACCCAGCGTTCCACGTCGGGCACGAGCTCCTCGATGACCCGCTCGAGCACGGACTGATCACCACGACGCAGCCGTGAGACGAGGAGACCGAGCGCGGCCTGCTCAGCCGGCACGAGCGGCGACAGGCGGCTCCAATCGGGAAGTTGGCTCAGCGCGATCACGATGAGGCCTCGGTGGAGATGACCAGTGCAGCCGTTGGAAGAAAAGATCGCTACCGCAGCTCGCTGAAGAGCCCGGCGCGGACGAGCGCGAACGTGCCGTCGCGCTCGTCGAGGACGACGTCGCAGCCCACGCGCACCCCGAGCGAGACCCACGACAGGACATCGAAGGCCAGGCTGGCGTCACCGCCGAGGGTGACGAGCACGTCGCCGGCGTTCTCGCTCCGCCCCACCATCCGCGCGCCGGTGCCGACCAGCGCATGACCGTCGAACCCCAACGTGACGTCGTCGACGAAGAACCTCATCCCCCCTTCGATCCCGAGGTGCGTCGCGGTGCCCGTGTACTCGCCGAGGGTCTCGCTGGCGCGGCGGAAGACGTGGGAATCGAGGACGATCGCCAGGTGCAGCCCCTCGCGGACCTGCATCCCGACGCGCCCGCGCGCGTAGGCCGACGCGTCGAGCGGCTCGAGGACCGCATAGGTCCCGACCTCCACGTCGCCGTAGATCCCGAAGGCGGCGCGCGGCAGACGTTCGCGCTGGGCGACCGTCCCGCCGATGGCGTCTTCCACCACCGAGGCGATCACGATCGCGGCGAGCGCGAGATCATCGTCGGACGCGGACGCCGGCGGCACCTCCACGCGGGTCTCGCCGCTCGCCGAGGCGACGACGGCGACGTTCTCTTCGAGGCGCACGCTCGCGTCGGTGTGCTCGTCCGTCGCGCCCACCGGCTCCATCGCGCGAGCCCGCAGCTCGACCTCGATCTGCTGCCGCAGAGGTCCCACCTCGAGATCGAGGCCCACCCGCTCGCCATGCGCCGCAGCGACGGATGGCGCGGCCAGCGTGAGCGCGATCGCAGCGCCGAGCCGCATCGCATACAGACAGTGAGGCGTGGATGCCACGGGGAGCATCGACCGTCGCATGTCGGGTCGGTGGGCGCACATCACCAGGCTCCCGGTCGCAGGACGCGCGTTCGCCGCTGGCGGTCGACCGGCTCCCCGTCGCACGCGAACACGTCCACCGCCACCACCGCAGCGTCGGCGCTGACGCGAACCACGTCGCTCCCGCAGCCGAGCGACATCGTCTGTGCGCGGCCGTCCGCGAGGCGCACGCGCGTGAGCGAAGCCACCCCGCCGAGGTCGACGGATTGGAGGAACACCGCCGTCGAGCCGTCGCCAGAGAGCGCGACGCCCCTCACGATCGCCCGACGCGTCCCAGGGTCTGCGGAGCTCTGCGTTCGGTCGCGAACCACCCACACCAGGTCGAGCGCCGGGCGCGAATCGGCAGCGACAGGACCGAGGTGATCCCCAGTCGACGACAGGAACTGGCAGCCATCATCCGAGAAGCTGAGTCGCCCCCCCGCCATGCGGTCGCGAGACCACTCGAACGCTGGGCCTCGAACGATCGTGCGGAACATCGCGCTCGCGTGTTGCGAGACGTGCGCCACCCAGCGCCCATCACCCGAGATCACCGGGCCGCCGCGGCCCTCGCCGTCGTCCCGCGCCACGACCTCCTCCGTGCCGTGGGTGACGTCGTATCGAACGATCGCACCGCCGGGAGCCTCCGGGTCGTCGTCGCGTGCGACGAGGACGATCGTCCCATCGTCCGACAGCGCCGGCGAGGAGAGCGCCCCGCGCGCCACGAAGCGACGTGTCGCGCTCGCGCGGTCGATCAGCCAGAGGGTGCGCTCACCCGTCGCTTCGTCGAGCTCGACGTACGCGAGGGTCGAGCCGTCGCCGGAGAGCACGGGCCACTCACTGCCGAGCGTGACCGGCACCGAGAGGACGACTTCGCCGGACGAGACGTCGGTGACGTCGACGAGCTCCACCGTTCCCGTGGGGTTCCACCCGCCCCCAGCCACCCACCGACCATCGTCGGACAAGGAGACGAGGGCCCCCGGCAGCTCGACCACGGAGCCCGTCGGGAACGGCTCACCCGTCACGAAGCCGCGTCCGTCGAGCACGAGCTCGTCGAGGACCCGCCCATCGAAGTCGGGGATCTCGCACGGGCTCACGGCGAGGCGCTCCTGCCGCAGGTGCGAGTCGTAGCAGCCCGATGTCACCAGCAGCCACGCCGCTGCGCAGCGGACGAACGTTGCGCGGGTCATGAACACTCCGTGGGGGATCGGCCTCGCGGCGTTGGAAGAAGAACGTCAGCAACCCAGACACTCGGCGCGGAGCGGCACGCGCGGTGCGCTCCGCTCCGACGCGCACATCGGCGTCACCACGCGCCCAGCTGGAACACGCGGGTGCGATCGCGGCGCTCGGTCTCGCCGTCGCACCGGTCGATGTGCATCGCGATCACCGCGCCGTCATCGCTGACCAGCGCGTGGTAGCCCGAGCAGCGCGGCTCCATCGTCTGCACGCGGCCGTCGAACATGCGGATGCGCGACAGCTGCGTTCGTCCACCAGGCTCGTGGAAGACGACGCCCGTGCCGCCATCGCCCGAGAGCGCCGCCGACCACACACGCACGTTGGCGCGCCCGTCACCGGAGCCCGTCGCGAGCCGCACCCCATCGACCACCCAGGCGAGATCGAGGATCGGTGGATCGCCCGGCGCATGGCCGCTGTAGTCGAACACGGCGCGCGTCGAGAGCACCTCGCAGCCATCGCTCGACATCCCCATGCGAGACGTCGCCAGCAGCATGTCGTCGAACGTGCTCTCCGCCTCACCGAGACGGATCACGCCTTCGCCGACGAGGGAGAGCCCGTCTCCCGCGTACCGCGTGTACGCGAGGCTCCGGCCATCGCCCGAGAGCACGGGGGAGAAGAGCCGGGTCGGAGCGCCCGAGGGCCCGACGGCTCGCTCGTCGCCGGAGCTCACGTCGAGGCGGCGGGGTTCGTAGGCGCTGCACGCCGCGTCGACGCAGGCCGCGAACGAGATCTGTCGCGCGTCGTCGGAGATCGAGGCGCCACGCAGGAGACCGCGCGTCAGAGCGCGACGCTCCGAGGTCTCCACGTCGATCGCGTACAACGTGCTCGGCAGCGGCTCGAGCGGCGAGACCAGCTCACTCGGCTGTTCGTCGTACAGCAGCGTCGTGCCGTCGCCGGAGATCGTCGGGCACTCGCTGAAGGGAGTCATCGCGATCCCGTGCGTCTCCCCGGACACCAGGTCAGCGACGTGGGCGCGCGGCGCGTCGGACGCGAGGCCCGCAGAGCATGTGACGACGAAGCGGCCGTCGTCCGACATCGACGACAGGACGCCGTCGAGCTCGACGAACGCCTCCGTGGGGAACGGCTCGCCGAGGATGGCGCCGTCCGAGTCGAGCGGAAGATCGACGAGCGCGCGCGCGTCGAAGCCTGGCGCGCCGCACGGCGAGCGGCTCTCGAACAGCGGCTCCGATCCGGGAGAGTCGAGCGCGCTGCACCCGAGGCCTCCCGCGCCGACGGCGCAGACCGACACGACGAGCGCGCTCCCGAGGTGGAGGGGACCGTGGGTTCCTGAAACGAGGCGGTGTTGGGTCATGCCACGTGAGTGACGATCCGAGCGGTCGCGTTAGAGAAAAAGCGCCGTCTCCCGACGCGAGATAGGCTCGCCCCGTGTCGCAGGGTGCCCGCAACGTCGCCTTCCTCCTCGCCCTCGCGGCCCTGATCGGTGTGCTCGCGTACGGCCTCTCCCGGAATTCCTCCGGCTCTCGTGACCTGCTCGCCAGCGCCCCGGCGCGCGCCATGGTCCTCGCGGAGCTCGACGTCGCGCCGCTTCGCCGCTCGTCGCTCTTTCGCGAGCTCGTGGGCGAGAGCGACGCGGGCCTCGAGCACATCGAGGAGACCTGCGGCTTCGATCCGCTCGATGCGCTCCGCACCCTCCAGGTCTTCATCCTCCGCGCGAGCGGCGACGCCGAGCACGACGACGACGACGCGGCCCTCGATCAGGTCGCGTTCCTCGCGCGCGGCGAGCTCGACCACGAGGCCCTCGCGCGCTGCGTCTCGGAGGTCGTCGAGGGCGACGGCGGCGGCGTGCACCCTACCCAGCTCGAGGGCATCGACGCGCTCGCGAGCGATCGCGGCCACAGCGTCGCGGCGTTCCTCGGCACCGATGGCGTCGTCGCGGGTGACGACACGGTCGTCGCCGAGCTCTTGCGCATCCAGTCGGGCGCCCAGCCGCCGCGCGCCCCCGATGACACGCTGACGCGCCTCTTTCGTAGGGCCGGCGCGAGCTCGCACGTCCGCCTCGTGGCCCGGCTTCCGCGGCACTGGCAGCGCTTCCTCGGTCGCCTCACCGAGGTCATCGGCGACGACGTGCCCCTCGATCGCGCCGAGGCGCTCGGCGTCGGCGCGAGCCTGACGGACGGCCTCTCGATCTCCCTCTCGCTCGATCTCGGCGAACACGGCGCGGCCGAAGACGCGCAGCACGCGCTCGAGCGCCGCGTCGCGCAGGTGCGTCGCGATCCCGATCTCGCCGGCTCGGCGCTCGCCGTCACGCTCGCCCACGTGGAGCTCACGGCGCAGGCGAGCGACCTCACGGTCGCCGCCACGCTGGACCGTCCCGAGCTCGACGCGACCGTCGCGCTCGTCCGCCGCTACATGGCGCGCCAGGCATCCGATGGGGGCGAATGATATCGTCGCGAGCGAAGTTACTGCGGCGACATCGGCGCGAAACACGGAGCCGGTAGCCAGCATCCAGAGTCGAAACCCAGGCCCCTCGGATCGGTCGGAGGCACGCGTGAAGAAGATCGAAGCGATCGTCAAACCCTTCAAGCTCGACGAAGTGAAGGACGCGCTCGCCGAGGTGGGCATCCGCGGCATGACCGTCACCGAGGTGAAGGGCTTCGGCCGCACGGGCGGCAAGCGCGAGGTCTACCGAGGCTCGGCCTACGTGGTGGACTTCGTGCCGAAGGTGAAGATCGAGATCGTGTGCGTCGACTCCATGGTCGCGCCGGTCCTCGAGGCCATCGAGCGCGCGGCGAAGACCGGCCGCATCGGCGACGGAAAGATCTTCGTGACCCCGATCGAAGACGCCATCCGCATCCGCACCGGCGAGCGCGGCGACGACGCGATCTGATCTCCGTCGAGCTCGTCGAAACGACCGGGCGACGGCTAGCGCGCCGGTGCGGCGGCGGTTCCGGAAAGGGGCCCACGGAGCATGAGATACCGGGGCCGACCGTTTCCAACGCGCGTGACCATGACCTTGATGGTCACCTCGCGGTGGAGCTCGCTGTTGAGCGCGTCAGGGTCTTCGATCTCGGGCGCGATCTTGCCGCGGATGACCTGAGGGCCGCCCGCGAGCTTGAACTCGAAGGCTCGGGCCTTCGGCAGAACACCCTGCAGCTCCCCGCTCAGCTCCTCCTCGGCCTCGTGCAGGTTCTCGTGGCTGAGCCGCTTCACGCTGGTCCGGACCTGCCCGACATCGCTGAACGCGACCACGGACCCGCCCACCTGCACTGCGCACACGGCGTCGTTGTCCGCGAGCGTCTCGAGGAACGCGCGCACCTTGGCGAGCGCGCGGCGATCAACTTCCACGGCCGAGTCCGCAAGCTCATCGTCCGTGCCTTGGGTTCCGCGCAGGAGCGCCTGCACGCGATCGAGAGCCTGCGCAACGCCGCCGGCGTCATCGAGCGCGAGCTGAGCGGCCCGGTGTTCCTCGAGCTCGAAGCCGAACGAGCCCAGCGCGGTGCTCGTGATGAGCAGCTGATGCTGATCGCGGTTCGGGATCGAGCCGGTCTTTCCGAGCGGCGCGTGCAGCGACGCCGCCATCGCCGTGACCGACTCCGCGTAGCCGCTCACGGCCTTCATCGCGAACTCCGCGAAGACGCCATGGCTGCGGACCACGGGCCTTCCCTTGAACGTCAGGCGAACGCGGGCGGGCTCGCGCTCCTCGGTCTCTGCGCTGCCGAGGGTCGCGAGCACGTTCGCGAGACGCGCGCCGAGGCTCGCGTGGTCCATCGCGTCCTCCTCGGGCGTATCCGCCAGCATTCTCTCGAGGGCGGCCTTCTCCGCGAGAAGTCGGATGTGCTCGCCGCGATTCACGAGGCACCTCCCGCGCCCGACAGGCTCGCGAGTGTGGCCGACGCCGATGCGTCTTCGGTCGGCGCGAGATCGATCTTCACGAACCCCTTCCAGAGGTTGTTCCGCCGATGCGCCCACATGCTGTACCAGTAGGCGGTCTGCCGCGTGAGCCGCTCGGGCTCCATCCCGAGGTGAACCAGGTAGGCGTCCACGCGGTATCGAGACTCGACCGATGCGTGGCTGAGCAGGCTCGCGGCTCGGACAGCGAGTTGGGTCTGCGACACCCCCGACGGGAGTCGGTAGAAGCTGACGACGTCGACATCGTTGGGCGCGCGGCCCTCGAGCAACTCGACGTGCTCGAGGAAGCTGCCATCGAGCCACTGGAACCCCGACACCAGGCCGAGGGTGTGAAGGGCAGCCCGGTACCGAAGGAGTCCGTCGAGGACCACTCGACGCTCGCCGGTGTCACCGAAGCGAAGGACGCAGTCCGTGAGAGACACGACGTAGGGCGATCGCTCCGGCGACGCGGGCTGCGTCGCGTCGATCGGGGGTAGGACCCCCTCCGCGGTCCACGGCGGAATGGACACGGTGCTCACGACGACCTCCGGCCAGTCGCAGTGTCGAGCACGTCCTTCGCTTCGATCGTCGCCATGAAGAGGACGACGCTACCCGAGCATCGCCGCTCGTTCCACCGCCGAACCTGTACGTGTGGACGCGGTCCTCCCGCAGGGTGCTCGAAGCCATCGACCGCGCCGCGAAGACGGGCCGCACCGGCGACGGAAAGATCTTCGTGACCCGGATCGAAGAGGCCATCCGCATCCGCACCGGCGAGGCGACGACGCGATCTAGTCCTCGTGGGGTGGAGCCTCGAACGACTCATCTCCATTGGGTCATGTGAGCCCACCACAGACCTCGTCGGCCAGCCGGAACGCGTGCGACGGAGAACCGCTCGTCTCGTCGATGCGAGGTGTGCTGCGACTGCAAGGTCGAGTCGCCGCGTGTGGGGATCGAGCGCCGGACGCGCAGCAGCCACGGAGCGGATCTGCGCGTCGTCTACTCGTTCGGACTGCCCCCGCCCGCTGCGGCGTACGCGACCAGACGCTCGATCCTCTCTGTTTTGGACCCACCACTGCGCAGGTCGAACCGCTTGTTGATCGCTTCGAGTTCGTGGCTGCTGAGTATCCCCAGCAGCGTGGACTCCGAGCGGTGCGAATCCCACAGCAGCCTGACCAGCAGTTCCTTCGTTCCGAAACGCCTCAACCCGAGATCGCTGAGCATGCTCGTGAGCTCGTGACCGCGCAGCGCCGAGAAGAACTCCACGAATCGCGCCTCCGGCAACGCGCGCTCTTGTTTCGGAGGCGGAGGCGGCTCCTCCTCGAAAGCGTTGGCCAGGTCTCGTCCCGCGGCGAAGTGAGCGACCACGCGTTGAACCAACTCCTCTTTCGACCCCGACACCGGTGCTCCCGTGTCGCGACAGATGGAACGGAGGGTATCCAGCCCCACGCCTCTGAGGACGGAGCGCGGTTGCACCCGGTGCTCGACGAGGCGTTCCAATCGCTGGTCCTTGCTCCCGCTGCTGGGCGCAGAGATCGCCACGAGCGCGTCGTGAAGGTCGCTGCTCGAGAGATGACCGAGAAGACGTCGCATCGCGTCGCGCGACATGTCGAGCCCGAGCACCTGACGCACGACCGGCACGAGATCTTCGGGCAGCAGAGTGCGCCCATCGCGAACGAACACGAGCCCCGCCGAACGCAACGCATGGAGTTCACGCGCGAATGCTCCGTCCTGCTTCCAGAACTCGCGCAAGTCCGAGTGATGCTCGATCAAGAAGTGCTCGACCTGGGCGATCCCGAGCTCCGCCCGCAGCACGCCGAGGATTGCCGCTTCGGACGGGTCGATCATCATGTCATTACTGCGCGCCTGGTAGAGGACACGTCGATAGACACGGAGTTGATCGTCCCGCCCCAGCAACTCACCGGCTGCGATGGCGTCTGCGATGCGATTCGTCTCCATCAGGACCCAGTCGCGAAAGTCGGCGATGGGCAGACTGAAGTCCTCCGCATCGAGCAAGAGGGACACGATCGAGAACGCTGGCGGTTGTCTGTTGAACAGGAAGTCCTGCAGGAATCGGTAACTCCTCAGAACACCCTCGATCGTGTCGAGCAGGGCCGGCCGGTTAAGATGGTCCTCGGCGCGCGCGTGCTCGTGAGCGATCCGCTCCAGGTCCTCGGTGCTCGTGTCCGCCAGAAGTGCAGCGAGTCTCATCCAACCTCTCCGTGATTGTCGGCATGAAGGAAATGTCTACGCCAGGCAGTCGTGTCCGCGGCGGACATCGCGTGGCGCTCGTCCAGGGCCACCACGTAGCGAACTTGCGAGACACCTGTATCCGCTGCAGTCACACGCGGCACCGCCTCGAGCGGGTACCACTCGGGTGCCGCGAGCAACCTCAGACGAGTCGCGTACGACGCGTGGTCGGTCGGACGATACGCGGCCGAGACGCACTTGAGCGCTGCGGCCTCGTCACGTGAACGACGACTGATCGCGCTCCAAAGCTCTGGAACCGTCCGTCCACCCACCGGATCGGGCACGACCCAGCATGAGACCAAGCGTGCGGGGTGCACACCGACGGGGGCTACGATCTGGCTCTGGGATACATGATGACGCCGACGGCTTCGCGACGTCTTGATCTCCGCCGCACGACCATCGAGGAAGAAATCGGACGCGTCGCCGTCAGGGCCTCGCCATGCCGCGAGAAGCCTGTCGACATCGCTGGCCTGCGCGATGAACCAAAGCTCTCCCCAGAGACCGATCTCCTTTTCCGGACTCGGCACGCCGCGTCGCGCCAGCAGCGTCTGCCACTCGTCGAACAGATCGTGAACGCCGGCCCACGTGGGCGACTCGCCGACTCGATCGATGACGTCGCCCGCCAGAACGGCGAACGAGTCGACGAGCTCCTCGTCGTCGCACACGAGAACGGCCGCAGGACCAGACCACGTCCGCCGTTCAAAGACGAAGTCCAACGACGAATGACCCTGCAGAACGCAGCCACCCCCGCGTCGCCCAGTCGGCGACGGGCCCAGGGTCTCCAACGGAATCACGAGTGCGGCCTGGCCCGTCCGTGACCGTGCCACGAACGCGTGGCCGCATCGCGCGACGAGCTCGTAGTCTCGCTTCTTTCCCGACGGATTGCTCGCCTGCGACCAGTGCGCACGAAGGCGGCCAGCTGTGCCTAGATTAGACATCCGGGGTGAGGTTCAGGATGACGCTCGGCATTCCCGCATCGAAGACGACTGTGGGGTACCAGAAGTCGGAAGCACCCGGAGGCGTCGGGATGCCGCGCCCATCATCGCGAAACGCGCAGAACGTGGGGACATCCCTACTCCGGAGCTCCTCGAGTGCGGAACCCGACAGAGCTCCGGTGGTGAGCACATCTCGGCGTCGGTTCATTCGACGAACGTAGAGCTTCGCGCCGTTCGCACAGCGTTTCCGTTGCTGCTCGAGCACGCGACGGATCACGGGGGGATTCCAACTGCCCGAATCCTTGGCGGCGTCGTAGGGAAAGTCGTCCACGAGCGCGAGCAAGTCATCGAACGAGATGTCGGCCTCCTGCACATCGTTGTCCAGGTCCTCGCCGAGAAGACACCGGAGGCGAGCCGAGACGGAGTCGTACTCGGCCCTCTTCATATTGAACTTTGGGTAGTGCGGGTAGACCTGATCCTGAGGATCGAACGCCTCGACGACCTCCGCATCGAGAACACCACGGCGCGTCGGATAGAGATTGGCCGCCTTCTCGATCACGATTTGGCGATCCATGCGCACGTCGACCAACTGACGACGGAGGCGCTGCTCGATCATGTGAATCTCGTGAAACCGAACGGCCAGCCCCTTCGGCAGGTACACTCGAGTCAGGTGCATCAGAGACGAGCGGTAGCCGTACATGCGTGCGTGCTGCAGCATGGTGTCCATCTGCCCTGTCTTGGGCTCACGCAGGTAGTAGGTCACAAGCAGATTCTCGATGGTCACCCCTCGCCCGAGGATGTTGCCTCCCACGATGAAATTCAGCCCTCGGCCCGTCTCCGAGCGCCCCTTCGCGTTGATGACGACGACGCTGCGATTGCCGACGCGATTCTGAATGATCTCCATGAGGCTCGAGAGTGTCGGGACATCCGGCATCGTCCGGCGGAGGTTTTCGTGCGCCTCGTGGAGAGCCGTGTGCACTTCACTCTTCGGGTTCTGGAACTCGTCATCCAGATAGTCGATGTAGTCGCGCATCAGCTTCGCGAGGTTGCTGTGCTGATCGTTCAACTGACTCGTGTGACAGAGGAAATTCTGACCAGCGGCGGCGGACTCGCGATCGGTCGCCACTTGAACTGCCGCCGCGACGACGAAGAAACAGATGGCGCGCCGGAGCCCCTCGGGCGCCTCCTCGGCGTCGCCCATCTTGGCCGACTCGTCGGCGTCGACGTAGACGAGTGGCGCTTGCTCCTCCTCGACCATCGCGGCCTCGAAAAAGCTCTCACCCCCCGTATAGCCTGGCCCCGGCTCGAGGAGATGGGTGACCACATCCGCGTCCTTGGTGTTGATCGCGACGGCACCGATCCGCGTTCGGTAGTGGTAGGCCGCCGCGAGACTGCCGATGACGAGCACGTTGTCGTGCAGATCAGCAGGGACCTGCGAGGCGATCATGTCGAAGATCACATTCGGGTCGAGGCTGCTCATCCGGCCCTCCTCTCACGCAGAGCACGCACGAGCTCGTCGGCTTGCTCGGCGAGACGCATCTCGTGAAGGTCGAGGAGAACCTCGGCAGGATCGGCGAACGCGACACCGGTCACGGCGCTTCGATCGAAATGAGCCTCCGGTCGGCCGAGGACGTGCACGACCAACGCTGTCTTGGCGCTCGGATCGGTCTGCGACGTCGGCGCGAGCGCGGGATCGACGCTCGCGACCCACCGCCGGAGATCCGTGCCGGGCGCGAGCGTGACGTCGACACGCGGCAGCCCGTTCAGGTTGAAGCTCGGCATGTAGTGACGCGCCCCTTCCACGCCACCGATCGCAGCGTGGTCGCCGACCTTCGACACGATGCGCCGAACGACGGCGACAGGATCGGCGGCTCTGCCCGTCCGATCGAAGAAGCCATGGGTCTGGCGAAGACTGCCGCTCAGCGCGAGCACCTCGCTGAGGGAGCGTCGCGGCATTCCCGACATCCCCGCGCCACGACTGCTCGTGCGCTCGAGCTCGCCGCTGGCCTCGAGCCGATTCAGCAGGCTGGAAACGGTGGGGTAGCTCGCACCCGAGCGGCGCTGGAGCTCGTGGAGTGGAAGCGGTGACTCGCGCCGAAGCCACGCGCCAAGCAACACCTTCCAGACCTCGTAGACCTTCGGCGACCATGACGCGCGCGGTCTCGGCTTCGACCGCGACGGGGCGCCGGCAGCGGCATCGAAAGCGCGTCGCGCCGCGAGCGCGAAGCGCTCCACCGTTGGGTCGCCTGGCGAGGATGTCGCGTCACCTGTCGGGGTGAGCACGATCACGACGAGGCGAGCCGCGACCTCGGGGCGCATGAGGGCCTGTGCGCGGTGCCACTCCTCGAGTGCTCGCTCACGCGTCATGCGGGCCGCGTGCGCGACGAGCGCACCTCGACGGACTGCGGGCGTCGCCGCGGCGTACATCGCGAGCTGGATGAGGGCGGCGTGAAGGTCGCGAGCGCCTTGGACGGAGCCCTTCACCTCGATCCCCCACGATCGATCGCGCGAGATCATGTCGAGCGCCGAGAGCCCGTGATGCACCTCGATCGCGAAGTCGGGACCGAGCTCCTGCTGCATCGCGTGAAGCCAGGCCAACTCAGTGATCCGCGCAGGCTGGTCGAGCACGAACTAGAAGTAGCCGCTGAATATAAAGCTGCAACATGAAATCTTAGGCGCGCCTTACACACGCCCTCGCTTGGCTCGCGAAAGGGGGTCTGCGACCCGCCCAAACCAGCCGCGTGTAGGCTCGCGCGATGTCCGAGACCACCGTCATCGCCAACCTGCGTGAGCGCGTCGCCGAGCTCGAGCGCGCCGTCGCGTTCTTCGAGCGGCACCTGGGAGTCACGTTCGTCGACGAGGACAAGGGAGGCTGTCGGCAGACGTGCTCCAGCTCGTGCGCGCGGGCGACGAGATCTCCGCCATCAAGCGACACATCGAGCTCACCGGCGTGAGCCTCGAGGCGGCGAAGGACGTCATCGACACGCTCGAGTAGCGCGCCGTTCGGATCAGCGGAGGACGCCGACGCCCATCGCGGCGCCGACGAGCGCGCCGACGATGTAGGCAGCGCGGACCCACGTCGGGAGGTTCTCGGCGCGCGTCGCGCCTTGTCCGCCGACGAGCGCCACGAGCGGCCCGACGGTGAGCGCCGTGCCTGCCACCAGCGCGCCGCGCGAAGGGAGCGGCGCCATCGCGGCGAGGAAGCCGCCCACGAACATCAGGAGCACGCCGCACGTCCGCAGGATGCGATCGAAGCGGACTCGCTCGGCGTCGATCGCCTGCGAGAGCAGACGGCTCTCTTCGCGCATCAGCCGCGTGCGCTCGTCGCGCTCGACCTTCTCTTGGTCCTCCGGCGAGTCGGCCATGCGCACGACCTGTCGCCCCGCGCGAGGAGGAGGCTCTCGCTCGGGCGCTGGCGGCGTGGGCTTGCGGTAGGCGCTCATCGCGTCGTCTCGCAGTCTCGCAGGCCGCCGCGCGATTTGACCACCTCGAACCCCAGCGATATCGCCGGCGCGTGGACAAGCCGAACAAGGTGTGGTGGGTGGCCTCGCTGGTGCTCGTCGTCGGGTGTGGCTCGGGACCGAGCCGTCGCGACGCGGCGATCGAAGGAACGGATGCGAACGTGCCCCTCGACGCGCCCTTCGCGCCGATCGATGCGGCGACCGGGGCGGACGGCGGATCGGTGCCGGACGCGCGCGTGATCGCGCCCGACGCACACACGAGTGATCCCGACGCGTTCGTCGTGGAGGCCGACGCGTTCTTCACGACCGACCCGGACGCTGGCGTCGATGCGGGCGCGATCGTGCTCATGGACGCCGGTGCACGCGCCGACGCGGGAACGGACGCGAGCATGGTGCCCTCGATGTGCGGTCCGTGGGGCGGACTCACCGCGACCAACGTGTCTCCCGTGCCCGCGTCGTGTCTGCCGCGCTGCTCGTCGGACACGCTCGATGCCGTGAACGCGTGCCCGGGCGGGGACGGCGGCACGTGCCTCTACGACGCGCTCGCCGACGACACGACGGCCCCGATCGCGATGAGCTTCACGGGCGCGACCGGTCCGGACTCGCTGGACGTGGACTGCACGTTCTGCTTCGAGATCCAGCGCTTTCACTGCTTCTCGCAGGTGTGCCCCGCGGAGAGCTCGCCGTACTTCGTCTGCGACCCCGCGACCGACGCCGACCTGTGCGCGAACGAGCAGACGGCGCTCCAGGACTGCCTCGACGCGATCGTGCCCGGCTCGGTCTGGGACACGCGCCTCGACGAGTGCTTGAACACGCAGGTCGCCGGCTGCTTCGACGCGGGCACCGGCTTCTCGCCCGGCGCCCACGGCGTTCGAGTCGACCTCGCTGTCGACGTCATCCGCGGTTCGCGCTGAGGACCCTGGATCGAGCGCGCCGAGAGATTCTCACGGCATACGTCGAACACGACGTGGCAGCACCATCACCCCCTCGCGCTGAGTCCGGGGAGGCGACGCATCGATGGCCTCGCGCACGGCGGAAACGAGGACCCGGCACTCCCGCGTGAAATACGACGTGTGGCCCTTCGCCTGCGTCATTGGAACGATGACCTCTCGAAACGCGGACTGCGGTGCGGCCTCCGTCGCGACGATACGCATGCCAACGAAGTCGGCGAGGGCTCCGAAGTTGGTCCATCGACCGACGCCGAGTTCGCGAGCCGGATCGCTGGTCGCGCGCTTCAACCAAGCGAACCGCGACGGAAAAAACCGTTCATAGAGGTGCCCGAGTGGACTCCCGCACGTGACGAGTTCGATCGGTACTTCGATGGACCCCAGGCGGCGCCGGAGTAGGTCGCACGCGATGACGGTGCCCTGGCTGTGAGCCACCACCACGACTCGATCCGCACGATGGAGCGCCCGCGTGATCGCGGCATCGGCCCGAGCTTCGATGCGCGCACGTGTCATCGGGTCGAGATACGAGTGCACGTCGTTGACTACGTCGAGGCCGGGCCAGAGGGAGTCCGCCACGCTCTCGATCCGACCCGCGAGAGCCGTGAGTGACGTCGCGCCCGCGACGAGCCCGAGGCCCATCCCGCCGATCGCTTCGCCGGCGATCGGCGCGAGCACCTCGCGCACTTCGAGCACGTCCGCACTGACCGCCTTCGCGATCACCAGCAGCTCCAGCACGACACCCGCGGCCGTCAGCACGACCGCGAACACAGCGTAGCCGGCGAGAAGATTCACGAGGCGATGGAGCCCGCGATCGACCCACCTCGCACACGCGCGCCACGTAGCTTCATCGTGCGAAGATGTGGTCACCAGCATCGGAACGGCGAAGTACAGCCCCGCCGCGAACACGACGAGCACGGCGGCCCCGAGGACGATCGGTAGCGACGTGGTACCCGACGCGCGCACCATCGTGTCGAGCATCAACGCGACGTCCTCCGTGAGCATCGGATTCGGGGGGCACGGTCCGCACACCCCGTCCCGCCGAACAGCGACGAACCCGCCCGGCTCAGCGAGATACGTCGCAAGGCTGGGAAAGAACGCTGGTCCGCAGATCGCCAGCGGAAAAGACGGTCGCGCGACGCGGAACATTGCCGCGAGGCCCGGCACGAACACGGCCGGGGCCCACAGAGTCGCAGCCGCCGTCCCCATCAGCGCGGTCGTCGAAAGTCGAGGCACGGGTGCGGGCGCATGAAGGCAGCCACACCAGACGACGAGCGCGCAGATGACGAATGCCGCGGTGGCGACGAGCAAGATCCCGAGGACCGCGTGCAGAGCCTCGAACACGGCGACGGCCGCATAGGTCCACTCCGGGTCTTGCTTGGCTCGAATCGCGATTCCAGCGAACACCGCCACCATCACGAAGATCATCCACGCCTTGCGCTCGGCAGTCGCGTCGCGGCTGACGAAGAGGCGGTAGCCGAGCGCGCACCACAGGAGCGTGAACGCCACCTCCACCGTGCTCCCAGGCCACTCGTAGGTGAGTTCGAGCAGGTGGTAGAGCCCAAAGAGGCTCACCGCCCCGAGAGCCCCCGCCAGCCAACGGCTGCGGTCCAACGCCGGCAGAGCCGCCGCGACCAGCATCGCCAGCACGCTCAGCCACGCAATCGAAGGAAGCGCGCGAATGACGATCCAGCCCGCAGCGTGCGACGCGGGGAGCGAGAGGGCCGCGAGGATGCCAAGCGCGACGAACGCGATCGGTTGGAACAGATGCGTCGAGACGAGCCGCGCGAGAGTGAGAAAGTCGTCGAGGAGACGAGGCAAGTAGCGGCCGGCCATGCCGTGGGAGACGCTCGCGGTCACGCGCAGTTCTTCGAGGACGTACTGAGGGAGGGACGTCACGAGCCGAAACAGCGTCGCGAGCACGCCCAGCGCTCCGCGTTCAGGGCGGGAGAGGTCGGCCCAGTGGAGTTCGTGGAACGTCACGGACTCCCCTTTGCGCACTTCCCCGTCGATCTGAACGGTCCGAAACGCCCCGTCCGCGCTCTCGAGGATCTCGATGCGCTCCGAGAGCGCGCTCCACGTCGGGGTCCGCGCGGCGGCCGAGAGCGCCCGGACCGTCTCGCCGATGGCCTGGTCGGCGACACCGTGCACGACCAACACCGATGTGTGGATGGGTCGCGACGTAGCGGCACCCCGCTCGGACAGCACGGTGCGGTGTGCGGACCGACGTCGAGCGCGCCGCACGTTCGGTCCGAGAAATCGGATCATGTCTCCCCCGCTAGGCACGTCGGACGCGTCGGTCGTACTGCGGTCGCGTCCTCGCTTCGTCCGGCCCTCCGCGACGACGCACGGAATCCGACCGCAGCCGTGATGCATAGACCAGCACCGAGCAGCGTGTCGAGGATCGATTCGCGCCACGCGCGCGCGGCTGACGCGCGCCCCCTTCGCTGGTAAGGTCGCGGCCCCTCCGGAGAGAGCACCGTGGCGCAGAGCCCCTTCATCGCGAACGTCGCCGAATTCTTCACGCTCCAGGCCGCCTCGCGCACCGTCGAGAGCGTGGGCGATGCTGCGCGGCGACGCATCCACGACTCGCTCGTGCTCGGTCGTCAGAAGGCCACGTGCGCCGAGACGCTGTGGGCGAACGGGCACACGGCCGAGGGCCTCGCGCTCGCGGCCGGCGCGCTCGACGCGACGCTCGCGGCCGCCCCCGACCTCGCGCGCGCCAAGCCCCGCGACCCCGACGCAGAGGGCGAGGAGCCCGCGCCGAGCTGGAGCGACGTGCTCGCCACGCGCGGCGTCTCGAAGGCCGACCTCGAGGCGATCCGCAGCGCGTCCGATCGCAGCAAGGAGCCGCTGCCGCTGCTCGATCGCGACGTGAGCCCGGCGCACGCCGAGCTCTTCCTCGATCTCGTGCGCGTTCGTCACCGCGCGGATCGCGCGATCGCGCCGGGCGCGATGACGCAGCGTGATCTGCGATGGACGCGCGTGCTGCGCGGCCTCGGCGCCGTCATCGTCGCCGCGTGCGCCGTGGTCGGCCTCTACCTCGGCTTGCGGACGCCCACGGGCATCTTCGCGACGGCGTCGGACTTCTTCCAGCAGTCGCCGCAGTTCGCGCCGGAGAACGCGATCGACGGCTCGCCCGCGACGTACTGGCTCCTCCCGGACGGCGCGACCGGCTGGCTCGAGGTGAGCTCGTCGCCCGCGCGCCACGTGGGCCGCATCCGCGTGCTCAACACGACGAACCCGCCGTGGGCCGACCGCGGCACGAACGAGTACGCGATCGAGATCTACGCGAACGGCGAGCTCGTCCGCACGATCGACGGCACCTTCGAGTGGACGGAGAACCCCGCGCCCGTCGATCACCAGGTCGATCTCGATGGCGTCGAGCGCGTGCGCTTCGTCGTCCGCAGTCACCACCGCGTGGGCGCGGGTCTCGCCGAGATCCAGCTCGATTGAGCGAGCCGCGCGCGGGTCAGCTCATCGAGCGAGCCAGCGCCCAGCCGCTCCACGAAGCGGCGAGCACGGTGAGCGTCGCGATCGCGATGCGCACGCCGTAGGCACGCTCGCCCGCGCCGAACGCGACGACGATCTTCGTCACGCTGTTCGTGCTCAAGCAGAGGAGCACGGCGATCACCGCGAGGTCGCCGTCGATCGCGCCCGCGACGAAGACGCTACCGACCGAGGCGGCCGACGCGTGAGCGTCCGCGATCGACGCGAGCACCGCGCCGATGACCGCGCCTGCATCGCCCGCGAGCGCGCGTCCTGCGAGGCTCACGAGGCTCGCGCCCGTCACGAGCACGGCGAAGAGCGCGGCGCCCTTCAGATCGACGGCGCTGCGCTTCTCCGCGTCGTGGGTCTCGGTCGCCGTGGCCGTCCTCGCGAAGAACGCGGCCACGAGCGCCGCTGCGAGCGCGCCGAGACCGAGCGGCACCGCGAGTCGCGTGGCGAGCTCGGGGCTCGCGGCCGCGAGGAGGATGCCCATCTGGAGGAACGTCGCGACCGTCGACGCGGTCGCCGCCGAGAGCGAGCTCGACGTGAGGGCGGGATCCTTCTTCGCGTTCGCGCCCATCGCCGCGATCGTGGCCGTGGAGCTCACGAAGCCGGACGCGAATCCAGCGACCGCCATGCCCCAGCGGGCCCCGAGCGCGCGACGCGCGAGGTGTGCGCCGAGGTGGATCGCGAGGATCAGCGTCACGAGCCGCCAGAGCACGAAGGGGTTCACCACGCCGAACGGATCGATCGCGTGATCGGGCATCAGCGGCAGCGCGACGAGCACCGCGCCTGCCACGAGCAGCGCATCGCGCAGCTCGATCGGCGTGAGCACGTCCGTCACGACGAGGTGGATGCGCTGACGAAACGCGAGCAGCAGCGCGGCCACGATGCCGACGCCGAGCGCGATCTGAGGCGCGCGGATCGCGAGCGCGCCGAGCCCGAACGTGAGCACCAGCGCGAGCTCGGACGTGAGCCCCGGATCGCCGCGATCCCCGAGCCCATACGCGACGAGCGTCGCGGCGATCACGCCCGTCGCGAGCACCGCGAGGAGGATCGGCTGCTCGCTCAGCATGCCGACGGCGCCGAGCAGCGCGGTGATCGCGAACGTGCGGATGCCCGCGCTCTTGTGGACCGTCTGCCCCTCGGCGAGCCGCTGCTCCCGCTCGGCGCCGATCACGAGCCCGATCACGAGCGCGACCGCGACCCGAATCTCCGCGCGCTCGAACAGGTCGTCCACCGCGCGATCCTAGCTGGCGGATGGGGAGAGAACGACAAAGCCGCGCTCTGCCTCTCGCGGTGCGACGATGTCCCATGCTTGCTCCCGAGCTTCACCGTTCGCATGTCGGGGGCTGGCTGCGCGCGGCCGTGCTCGGCGCCAACGACGGAATCGTGTCCATCGCCAGCCTCGTGTTGGGCGTAGCGGCGGCCGAGCCCTCGAGCTCCGGCGTGATCGTGGCGGGCCTCGCCGGCCTCGTCGGCGGAGCGCTGTCGATGGCCGCTGGCGAGTACGTGTCCGTGAGCTCGCAGCGAGACGTCGAGCTCGCAGATCTCGCGAAGGAGCGCGCCGAGCTCGCCGCCTCGCCCGGCAACGAGCATGCGGAGCTCGTCGGCATCTACGTCGCGAAGGGCCTCTCACCAGCGCTCGCCGAGGACGTCGCGTGCGCGCTCGAGGCCGCCGAAGGGCCGCTCCGGGTTCACGCTCGCGAGGAGCTGCGGCTCGACCCCGACGAGCTGGCGCGC
The DNA here is from genome assembly GCA_964502175.1 of uncultured Sandaracinaceae bacterium. GTDB lineage: Bacteria > Myxococcota_A > Polyangia > Polyangiales > Sandaracinaceae > JAFLCL01. The sequence continues at coordinate 6,317 of CAZCVE010000087.1, read as the reverse complement.
CCACTTCGAGCAGCGGTCGTCTCGGCTCTCTCGTTCGCCGTGGGCGGCTCGCTCCCGTTCGCGGTGATGGTCCTGAGCTCCGCCTCGTTCGAGGTCCCGTTCACCCTCGCAGGCGCGCTCGCCGCGCTGGCGCTCCTCGGCGCTTGGAGCGCGCGCCTCGGAGGCGCCTCGGTCGCGCGAGCCATCGCGCGCGTCGTCGTGGGCGGAGCGCTCGCGATGGGGCTCACCTACGTCATCGGCCTGCTCGCTGGCAGCGCCGCGGGCGGATGACGCAAGACCTCGCCGTGGCGCGTCGTCTGCGCCGTGCGCGGCGATCAGGCTTCCTTCGTCGCCTCGCCGGGCAGCGTGATCTCTTTGCTCTGCGGCTCCGCGGGGACGCGGAAGCCGTCGGGGTTCGAGTCGCGGGGGGCGGGGATCGGGGGGGCGGGGATCGACTGCGCGGGGAGGCCGTCGCGGATCACGCCGGGGACCTCGAGCGGGCCGGCTGCGAGCGTCGGACGGTTGCGCACGGGGCGCACGACGAAGGGGCGGTCGTGGCGCTCGCGCTCGTCGGCGATGCTCGCCGCGGCGCGCGCGCGCTTGAGGAATTCGGCCTGCGCGTGGACGCCCGTGGTGCGGGGGACGCGCGTGTACGTGCCGTCGGCCGTGAGCACGTGCGCCTTCACGTCGTCGGCGAGCTCCACCGCGAGGATCTCGTCGATGATGCGCGCGCGCAGGTGCGGGTCTTCGATCGGGAAGAGCACCTCCACGCGACGGTGGAAGTTGCGCGGCATCCAGTCGGCGCTGGTGCAGTACACCTCGCGCGCGCCGCCGGCCTCGAAGACGAAGATGCGCGAGTGCTCGAGGAAACGATCGAGCAGCGCGCGCACGCGGATGTTCTCGCTCACGCCCGGCACGCCCGCCTTGAGGCAGCAGATGCCGCGGACGATCAGGTCGATCTCGACGCCCGCCTGCGACGCTCGGTAGAGCGCGAGGATCACGTCCGGATCGACGAGCGAATTCATCTTCGCGACGATGCGCGCCGGACGGCCGAGGCGCGCGTTCTGCGCCTCGCGCTCGATGAGGCCGAGGATGCGCTCGTGGAGGCCCAGCGGCGCGACGACGAGCTTCTTCCAGCCCGCGGGCGCGGTGCACGACGTGAGCAGGTTGAAGAGCGAGCTCGCGTCCTCGCCGAACTCCGGGTTGCACGTGAAGTACGAGAGATCCGTGTAGAGGCGCGCCGTGGACGGGTTGTAGTTGCCGGTGCCGAGGTGCACGTAGCGGCGTAGGTCGTTGCCCTCGCGGCGCACGACGAGCGCGGCCTTCGCGTGCGTCTTCAGGCCGACGAGGCCGTACACGACGTGCACGCCCGCCTCTTCCATGCGGCGCGCCCACGCGATGTTGTTCTCTTCGTCGAAGCGCGCCTTGATCTCGACGAGCGCGGTGACCTGCTTGTGGTTCTCCGCCGCGCGCATGAGCGCCTTGACGATCGGGCTGTCGCCGCTGGTGCGGTAGAGCGTCTGCTTGATCGCGAGCACGTGCGGATCGACCGCGGCCTGCGCGATGAGCTCGACCACGGGATCGAACGACTCGTACGGGTGATGGAGGAGGACGTCGCCCTGCGCGATCGCCGCGAAGATGTCCTCGTGGTTGCGGAACGGCGGCAGCCGCTGCGGGACGAAGGGCTCGTCGCGGAGGCTGTGATCGTCGCCGAGCGCCTCGGCGAGGCGCGACAGATCCGGGAGGTTCAGCGGACCGTCGACCCGGAAGACGTACTGCGGATCCACCGACACGGACTCGCGCAGCATCTCCACGGCGGATGGGTCGGCGCGGCCGTCGACGAGCACCGCCACGGCGTTGCCGCGGTCGCGGCGTCGCATCTCCGCCTGGATCGACTCGAGGAGGTCCTCGGCCTCTTCTTCGTCGATCGAGAGATCGAAGTTGCGGATCACGCGGAACGCCCACGCGCCGCGGCACTCGAAGCCGGGGAACAGGTCCCCCATGAACGACGAGATCAGATCGTCGAGCAGCACGTACGCCGCGCGCACGCCGCCCACCTCTTCGGGAGGCACGCGCACGAGGCGCGGCAGGACCTGCGGCACCTGCACCACGGCGAACGCGGGCGCGTCGGGCGCAGAGCCCGTGCCCGACAAGATCGAGATGAGGTTGAGGCTCTTGTTGCGGAGGTGCGGGAACGGATGGCCCGGATCGATCGCCAGCGGCGTGAGCACCGGCATCACCTGCCGATGGAAGTGATCGACGACGTGGGCGCGGCCGTCCGGCCCGAGCGACGCGACGTCGAGCACGCGCACGCCTCGCGCGGCGAGCCCCGGCAGCACCTCGGTGAGGATCGCCTCGCTCATGGCCGCGCGCATGCGCGCGACGCGGCCCGAGATCGCGGCGAGCTGCTCGGCGGGCGTCATGCCGTCGGCCTGCACGGTGGTCACGCGGTCGCGGACCTGGCCCACGAGACCGGCCACGCGGACCATGAAGAATTCGTCGAGGTTGCTCGCGGCGATCGCGAGGAACTTCAGCCGCTCGAGCAGCGGAACGCTCGGATCGCGGGCCTCACGGAGGACACGCTCGTCGAACTCCAGCCACGACAGCTCGCGGTTGAAGAACATGTCGGGGGTCCCGTGCGCGAGATCGGGTCCCTGGGCGCTCACCATGGGCCGATCGTAGCCCACGCGACCGGCCGGTCGGCAAATGCCGTGTGTGACGAGTGGGTGTCCAGCAGGGCCGTCCGCGACAGGGGTACGTCCTTGCAGTCCTCGGTTCTCGGTGCATGGTCCGCCCCTTCGCCGCGCAGCCTGCGGCGTCACGGAGCACCATGCGCCCCACGCTTTCTTCGTCTGCCTTCTTCGTGTCGGCGCTCGCCATGTTCGTGTCGGCCCTCGTCCTCCTCTCCCCCGCGTTCGCGTCTGCACAGCGCTCGCGACACGCGGACGTGTGGACGTTCGGCACGGCGTGTCGGCTCGAGTGGAACGCAGACGCGTCGGTCGTCACGCCCGGCACCTACCCGCCGATCAACACGGCCGAGGGCAGCGCCACGCTCGCGGATCCGTCGACCGGTGAGCTCCTGATCTCGTCCGACGGCGTCACCGTCTGGGACCGCGCGGGCGCGATGGTCGCCACCGGCCTCGCCGGGCACACGTCGTCGATGCACTCGGGGATCATCATCCCCCGCCCGCTCACCCCGAACCGCCTGTTCGTGATCACGCACAGCCAGTTCGCGACCGCCACCGTCGCGTACCGCGAGATCGACACGACCGCGGGCGTCGTCACGGCCATCGGCTCGAACACGAGCGTCACGCTCGACGGCGGCATGACGACGGGCCGCGAGGGCATGCTGCTCATCCAGCACGCGAACGGCGTCGACTACTGGCTCCTCGTCTCGGGCGACGGCGCGGTGTTCGTGCTCCCCGTGACGATCGACGGCATCGGCGCGCCCGTGCGCGTCGTGACGTCCGTGCCGCTGTGGACGACGGGCTGGAACATCTTCGCCGCGAGCAACGCGGGCAACCGCCTGGTCATCTCGTCGAACAGCTCGGTCGAGGGCCTCCCGCGCCCGATCGTGACGTTCGACTTCAACCGCACGACGGGCCTCCTCTCGGGTCGCCGCGAGCTCACCACCGGCGTGGACCGCGAGTACTACGGCGGCGCGTTCTCGCCCGACGACACGAAGCTCTACTTCTCCACGCTCACCTCGCGCATGGGCATGGCGAGCACGCCGCAGGTCAGCCGCGTCTACCAGTACGACTTCACCACGAGCGCGTTCACGGTGCTCGACGAGCGCATGCCCGTGTACACGAACGGTCAGGCGCGCCTCGGTCCGGACGGCCGCGTCTACATCGCCACGGGCACCTCGACCGAGCCCGTCGTGAGCGTCGTCGAGAACCCGAACGCCGCGGGCGTCGCGTCCGCGTTCCGCTGGGGATCGATCACGATGCCCAGCCCGTGCAGCCCGTCGCTCGGCCTGCCGCAGACCGTATCGCCGACGGCGACGCTGCGCTTCGGCATCGACATCCTCGATCCGGTGGGCTCGCACGCGTCGACGACCGCGACGCCCTCGGGCACCGCGAACGTCGCCGACGGACAGACGATCACCGTCACGGTCACCGGCCCCGGCGGCTTCACGCGCACGTGCACGGCCACGGTGAGCATGCAGATGTGGTCGTGCGCGGCCGACGCGATCACCGGCCTCATGGCGGGCGACACGTACACGATCACGGCCGAGCTCTCGCCGACCGTGCGCGATCGCGACATGTTCACCGTCGTCGAGTGCTTCCGCGACGCGGACTGCATGGCGAGCGCAGAGTTCTGCGACACCGCCGCGAACACGTGCGTGCCGCGCATCCCGAACGGCATGCGCACGCCGACGATCGCGGGCCACGACCCCGTGCTCGACGGCATGTGCACCGCGCCCGTCGGCGACGCGACGTGCGTCAGCCGCGTGTGCGAGATGAGCGATGACCTCTGCGGCTACCGCAACGGCCTCGAGGGCGGCCCCTGCACGGTCGCGACGGGCGGCGTGGTGTGCCGCTCGGGCGTGTGCTCGACGGACATGCACTGCGGCTACCGCGACGGCGAGGGCCCCTGCACCGCGGCCGACGGCGCGACCGTGTGTCGCTCGGGTCTCTGCCGCGACGACGGCACGTGTGGCCCGACGACGGGCTGCACGCGCGACAGCGACTGCGTCACCGACACGCAGTACTGCGACACGCCGTCGAGCACGTGCGTGCCGCGCGTGCCGAACGACATGGCGGTGCCGACGACGCCGGGCCACGACCCGGAGCTCGACGGCGAGTGCACGCCCGAGGCGGGTGAGGCTGCGTGCCTGAGCCGCCTCTGCGAGGACGACGACCTCTGCGGCCTCCGCCCGGGCTCCACCTGCGCGACGGCCGTCGAGTGCCGCTCGTTCATCTGCGCCCCCGAGGACGTGTGCGGACTCTGCGACATGCGAACGCCGTGTCCCACGGGCGAGGTCTGCAACATCCCCGACGGCACCTGCCACGCGCCCGACGCCGGCATGACGGGCGGCGACGCGGGCGTGCCCGACGCAGGCATGGGCCGCCCGGCCGGCCTCGCAGGCGGCGCGTGCGGCTGCAGCGTGCGCGACGACGCACCCTCGCGCGGCTGGGTGCTCGCGGTGATGAGCGTGCTCGCGATGGTCATCGCGCGCCGCCGACGTCGCTGAGATCGAGAGGACGGCGAGCTCGCGCAGCCCCTCCCCGGGGGCCCCAGCCCCGGCCCTCCCCGCTGCGCGGAGAGGGGGAACCAGCGCTTCGCGAGCTGCTCTTTTCCTCCGCGGCGGGCTGCGATCAGCCCTGTTCGTGCCGTGGTTCCCCTCTCCCGCGCAGCGGGGGAGGACCGGGGTTGGGGCCCCCGAGGAGGGGGCAGGTTCGGGCAAGGTCGGAAAAGGGGACGGTCCTTGATAGTTCGACATCGCGGATCGCCCGTGTTTCTGGACCATTCGTCGCCGAGTGGTGAGCGACCGGCACGCCCGTCGCGCGATCGCCTTTGTTTTCAAAGCGATCCAAACAAGTCAATTACGCAGGACCGTCCCGGAATTGTCATTGTCGCGCGCGGCGGGCTGCGATCAGCCCTGTTCGTGCCGTGGTTCCCCTCTCCCGCGCAGCGGGGGAGGACCGGGGTTGGGGCCCCCGAGGAGGGGGCAGGTTCGAAGCGAGACCCAGGATGCGAGCGCTACTCGGTCGCCGCGGGCTCGACGTCGAGCGCTGCCGGAGGCTCCGCGGCGGCGGGCGACTCGGGCTCCGCAGCTGGCGCCTCGCTCGGCGCCGCAGGCGTCTCGGCGGGAGCCTCGACCGCAGCCGGCGTCTCGACCGCGGCCGGAGTCTCGGGCTCGGGCTCGATCTGGGCGCGCATCTCGGCAGGCACGCGATCGCCCGACGTGTAGACGATGATCTCCTGCCCGATCGCGAGCACCGAAGTTCGGAAAAGGGGACGGTCCTTGATAGTTCGACATCGCGGATCGCCCGTGTTTCTGGACCATTCGTCGCCGAGTGGTGAGCGACCGGCACGCCCGTCGCGCGATCGCCTTTGTTTTCAAAGCGATCCAAACAAGTCAATTACGCAGGACCGTCCCGGAATTGTCATTGTCGCGCGCGGCGGGCTGCGATCAGCCCTGTTCGTGCCGTGGTTCCCCTCTCCCGCGCAGCGGGGGAGGACCGGGGTTGGGGCCCCCGAGGAGGGGGCAGGTTCGAAGCGAGACCCAGGATGCGAGCGCTACTCGGTCGCCGCGGGCTCGACGTCGAGCGACGGTGCTGCCGGAGGCTCCGCGGCGGCGGGCGACTCGGGCTCCGCAGCTGGCGCCTCGC
>CAZCVE010000086.1:0-34326 GCA_964502175.1 uncultured Sandaracinaceae bacterium | reverse complement strand
GAGGCGCGGGAGATTCGTCGAGGGCCGGATGTTTCCTCTCCGTCGTGATCAGCGACGGCTCCGTTGAAGCGAGGGCTACCGGGCGGGCTTCCCGGCCCCCGTGGCGCTCCTCTCCGTCGTGATCAGCGACGGCTCCGTTGAAGCTCGCCGCCGAGGAGGCGCGTCAACGCCTGCTCACGCCTCTCCGTCGTGATCAGCGACGGCTCCGTTGAAGCAGCGGATCCGGCCAGTTCTCGACGACCGCCACGGCGACGCGCCTCTCCGTCGTGATCAGCGACGGCTCCGTTGAAGCAGCTCGCCGCCGTCGATGCCGGTCTCGATGGACGCGGCCCTCTCCGTCGTGATCGCGTCGAGGCAGGGGCTCTCGTAGCCTCTCCGTCGTGATCAGCGACGGCTCCGTTGAAGCCGCGACAAGGGCTCGACCAAGTCGCCGGACCTCGAGCCCTCTCCGTCGTGATCAGCGACGGCTCCGTTGAAGCGCTCCGAAATCGAGGTGAGGCGCTTGTTGGGCATGACCTCTCCGTCGTGATCAGCGACGGCTCCGTTGAAGCTACGGCACGAGCACGGGCGCGCAGCTCGACCTGCCGGCCTCTCCGTCGTGATCAGCGACGGCTCCGTTGAAGCGGCAGCCCGAGCGCCGCCTTCTCGCGCGCGGCCTGCTCACGCCTCTCCGTCGTGATCAGCGACGGCTCCGTTGAAGCAAGTACCAGCGCGTCGGCAACGTCGTCACGGTCTTCGGCCTCTCCGTCGTGATCAGCGACGGCTCCGTTGAAGCTTGAAGATCGCGAACCACTCGTTCGAGCTCGCGTCGCTCACCTCTCCGTCGTGATCAGCGACGGCTCCGTTGAAGCGAGGGCGTCGGAACGCAGTGCGAGTTCCTCTCAGCCTCTCCGTCGTGATCAGCGACGGCTCCGTTGAAGCGACACGGACATCGGTCCGCGCGAGGGCGCGGCGCAGATCCTCTCCGTCGTGATCAGCGACGGCTCCGTTGAAGCGCGTTGCTCGATCGCGTCCACGACCGCGACAGGGGCCCCTCTCCGTCGTGATCAGCGACGGCTCCGTTGAAGCGCGTGCGTCTACTGCGGCGCGACCGAGAAGAGCAGCGGCCTCTCCGTCGTGATCAGCGACGGCTCCGTTGAAGCGATCCGGGCGGTCGCGTGCGACCGTGGCGCGTGACGAGCCTCTCCGTCGTGATCAGCGACGGCTCCGTTGAAGCGCGACGTGCTCTTGCCGGACGGCCGGCGCGTCGCCTCTCCGTCGTGATCAGCGACGGCTCCGTTGAAGCCCGGCCGCGTGCGCGTACCACACGCCTTCCTTAGCCAGCCTCTCCGTCGTGATCAGCGACGGCTCCGTTGAAGCCGGGCGTCCACGGGAGCCGGATACGTCGTGACCGGTACCGCCTCTCCGTCGTGATCAGCGACGGCTCCGTTGAAGCGCGACGACCTCCTCGGTCGACTGCGCGCCGGCGGCCCTCTCCGTCGTGATCTTCTGGACGTGAGGCCGAGGCGCGCCTCTCCGTCGTGATCAGCGACGGCTCCGTTGAAGCGTGCCGAAGACGGTGCAGATCGTCCCGCCCGACGCATCGCCTCTCCGTCGTGATCAGCGACGGCTCCGTTGAAGCTGGATCGAGTGCAAGGTCGGCGCGCGGCCCGACGTGCTCGGCCTCTCCGTCGTGATCAGCGACGGCTCCGTTGAAGCATGCGACCGAGGTAGCGCACCTGAGCGTGCGAGTCCGCGCCTCTCCGTCGTGATCAGCGACGGCTCCGTTGAAGCTACGAGATCGCGATCGACGACGAACTGATCGCCGCCTCTCCGTCGTGATCAGCGACGGCTCCGTTGAAGCAACATCCCCTCGACGCCCATCGCACGCTCGATGATCCCTCTCCGTCGTGATCAGCGACGGCTCCGTTGAAGCTTCGCGTCCTCGTCGCCCTCGTCGGCCATCTTGCGGAGCTTCCTCTCCGTCGTGATCAGCGACGGCTCCGTTGAAGCGCCACCAAAGTGATCAGCGACGGCTCCGTTGAAGCACACGCTCGCGCGAGTCGGCGAAGCCGATCGCCGTGATCCCCTCTCCGTCGTGATCAGCGACGGCTCCGTTGAAGCTCGGCGTTTCCATCGATTCTCTCGTTCATGAAGAGAAGGTGACCCTCTCCGTCGTGATCAGCGACGGCTCCGTTGAAGCTTCTTCGACTACGGTCGGCTGCGTCGCCTGGGGCTCAGCCTCTCCGTCGTGATCAGCGACGGCTCCGTTGAAGCATCGACGATCTGAGGTCCGAGGTTCAGCTGCAGGCTCCCTCTCCGTCGTGATCAGCGACGGCTCCGTTGAAGCCGGCGGAAGTCGTCTACGAGTCGAGACCAGCAAACGCCTCTCCGTCGTGATCAGCGACGGCTCCGTTGAAGCTGCAACGAGGAACAAAGGCGAGGGATTCTCACGGGCGGCCTCTCCGTCGTGATCAGCGACGGCTCCGTTGAAGCTAGGCCTCTTGGCCGTGGTAGACGGGCACGAGCGCAGCCTCTCCGTCGTGATCAGCGACGGCTCCGTTGAAGCAAGCGGAGCGCCTGAGCGTCGCGCGCCTGGAGCGCAGCCCTCTCCGTCGTGATCAGCGACGGCTCCGTTGAAGCCGCGCGGCGCGGTGCCGATCAGCGCACGAGGACCGCGTGCCTCTCCGTCGTGATCAGCGACGGCTCCGTTGAAGCGGAGGCGATCGGCCACGACGGCAACGCCCCGCACGCGCGCCTCTCCGTCGTGATCAGCGACGGCTCCGTTGAAGCTACAGTGGAGCGCGGACGGCAAGCGCTTCCGCTGGGTGAAGCCTCTCCGTCGTGATCAGCGACGGCTCCGTTGAAGCGGCTTCGTCGATCAGGACGAGATCGGAGGGCTCACCTCTCCGTCGTGATCAGCGACGGCTCCGTTGAAGCACGCCGCAGATGTTGAGGCGCTACGTCTGCGCCCCCCCTCTCCGTCGTGATCAGCGACGGCTCCGTTGAAGCACCGCGTGCTCGAGATCCTTGCCCTCGGAGAGATCAGCGACGGCTCCGTTGAAGCGCGGCGAGCTGAGCCGGGATCGCATCCCGCTCTCCTCCCTCTCCGTCGTGATCAGCGACGGCTCCGTTGAAGCCGGCCATCCGAGGCCGTACTCGCGAAAGTTCGCGACCTCTCCGTCGTGATCAGCGACGGCTCCGTTGAAGCGCGAGACGCCCGCGCCCACCGAGTACCTCACGAGCGGCCTCTCCGTCGTGATCAGCGACGGCTCCGTTGAAGCGCGATCCTCGATCGCGCGGTGAGCGTGTCGCCGTACCCCTCTCCGTCGTGACCAGCGACGGCTCCGTTGAAGCACGTTCGACTACCAGGCCTGCGAGGTCGACGGATACGCCTCTCCGTCGTGATCAGCGACGGCTCCGTTGAAGCGATCGCTCTCGACAGCGGAGCGACGGAAAGGGTGAGGGCCCAGTGGCGACACACCGAGCCCTCCGACCGGACGTGGTCGTGCGCGTAGTGGTCGCACGTCTGCGTGGAGGTGATCCAGTTCCCGGCGTGCCGCGCCGGGCGTGGACTCACTTCGCTTCGTTGCATGCGCCCGGCGCGACTGCGGGCAGGTCTTCTTCCTCTGCTCGCACTGCGACCGGGGGCATCGCTACTGCTCGCGCCGCTGTGCACGGGTCATGCGCGTGCTGGGGCTTCGTGCAGCGAGAGCCCGTCATCAGCGCACCGAGCATGGTCGCCTCGATCACCGAGACCGCAATCGGGAGCGTCGTCGCATGCAGCGCGCTCGTCGCGTGACGGAACAGTCTCCCGAGTCGGTGCCCGTCGCGTCGATCGTCGAGCCGCTCTTCGATCAGTCCGCCAGTGTCCGTCTCCGTCGTGATCAGCGACGGCTCCGTTGAAGCGCGACCCAGCCGTCGACGGCCTCGCCGCAGAGCGCGACGCCTCTCCGTCGTGATCAGCGACGGCTCCGTTGAAGCAAATCCTGTCGCTCGCAATCCGATGCCCGTCTACGTCCCTCTCCGTCGTGATCAGTTCCGTTGAAGCGCGCTGGTCCCGGAGACGCTCCTGGACACGCTGGCGACCCCTCGCATGCGCGTCCGCGGGCTCCGTGCGGCGAGACGGAGCCGTCGTGAACCTTGCCTGCGTTGCTGCGGGCGGCGACGCTGGGTCGTGACCCAGCTCTCCGTACTCCTCGTCGAGGACGACGCGCCGCTCGCGCATGCGCTCTCGGTCAACCTCGCCGCAGAGGGGTGGTTCGTTCGCTCCGCGCACACCGTCGCGAGCGCGCTCGCGGCCGTGCACGACTCGCTTCCCGATGTCGTCTTGCTCGATCGCATGCTGCCCGACGGTGACGGACTGAGCCTGTGCGTCGCGCTGCGCGCCGCTCGTCCGACTCCGGGCGTCATCGTGCTCACGGCCCGCGGCGGCGAGGCCGACGTGGTGCTCGGGCTCGACCAGGGTGCCGACGACTACGTCGTGAAGCCGTGCCGGCCTCGCGAGCTGGTGGCCCGTGTGCGCGCCGTGTTGCGACGCAAGGCGCCCGCGCCGGGTCCCGACGACGTGCTGATCCGCGGGCGCCTGCGGATCGATTCGACGCGACGCAGGGCATGGGTCGGAGACGACGAGCTGGCGCTCACGCCGACCGAGCACGAGCTGCTCGCCGTGCTGGCGCGCGAGCCAGGCCGGGTCTACGCGCGTCTCGACCTTCTGGCTGTCGTCTTCGACTCCACGCATCCCGGCTACGCACGCAACGTCGACTGCCACGTGGCGCGCCTCCGGCGAAAGCTCGCGGCCGCAGGCCTCGAGCCGAACCCCGTCAAGACGACCCACCGCATGGGATACCGATTCGAGGTCGAGCCATGACCGCACGATGGACCTTGGCAGCGCAGGCAACGGCGCTGGCCCTGTTCACGCAGCTCGCTCTGTACGTCGTCACGTGCCTGTGGCTGGAAGCGGGGGGCGATCCATCGCGCGTCCTCCTGCTGCCGGTCGTGCTCTGCACGGCGGCCGTGTTCGCCTTCACCCGGTACGTCCACCACTTCCGGCTCGCCGCGCTGGCCGACGCGTTCGAGCGCCTCGCAGATGGAGACCTCGCCCATCGTCTACCGCCGCCTCCGGACGCCGACTCTCACCCGGTCGGCCGTGCGTACGACCGCATGCGCCTGGCGCTGGGCGCGATGACGGAGCGACTGCGCAAGACCGATCTCTCGCGACGTCAGCTCTTCGCCGACCTCGCGCACGAGCTCGGGACCCCGGTCACGACGGTGCTCGCGCTGACGGACGCGCTGGGATTGCCCGACGTCGACGCGAGCGCCGAGCGCCGCAGAGAGTTGGTGGCGGCGCTCCTCACGGAGGGCCAGCGGCTCGTGCGTCTCGTCGCGGACGTGCGTGACTTGGCCGAGCTCGACGACCCGGCGATCGCGCTCGATCGCTGCGAAGTCGACGTGGCCGAGCTCACACGCGAGGTGTGTCGCGGTCGGGCCCTCTCGGAACCTGCGGGGCCGCGAATCCAGGTCGAGGCCGCCGCGCTGGTGATGGCGGTCGATCCCGACCGCTTCCAGCAGGTCGTGGTCAACCTCGTGAGCAACGCCCAGCGCCATGCTCGTGGCGGTGGCGAGGTGCGGCTGACGCTCGAGACCGACCACGACGAGGTGGCGTTACGGGTCGATGACGACGGCCTCGGCGTCTCGGACGACTTGATGTCGCGGCTCGGCGAACGCCTCATGCGGACCGACCCGTCGCGGACGCGAGCCACGGGCGGCAGCGGCCTCGGGCTCGCCATCGTGCGGGCGATCGTCGAGCGGCACGGAGGTCGGCTCGCGTTCTCGAGGGCTCCGAGCGGTGGGCTTCGCGCCGAAGTTCGGCTCCCCCGCGACTCCGGAGCCGGACACGCGGACGTTCGCAACACCAACACCACAACTCGAAGCGAGCGCGTGGGCTAGCTCTCGAGGGATGCGCGCCATCCTCGCCCGATCACTGCTGCTGTCGCCGCTGCTCATCCCGCTCGGTTGTTCGAGCGAAGGCGAACCACCCGTCGAGCCCGGGGCCGACGCCGGACAGAGCGAGTCGCCGGACGCTGCCAGCACGGGCAGCACTGATTGTACGGAGCAGATCCCGGAGATCCGCGGCTCTGGCGGGTGCGTGCTCACGATCGTGTCGCCGACCAACTGCGAGACCGTCGACTTCAGCGCCGGCGTCGTGGAGCTCAGCTACACGACGAACACGACCTTCTGCGAAGGCCCTCACCACCTGTTCCTGCTCGGTCATCCACCGTCCAGCTGGGAGGGCGGCAACGGCATGGACATCTCGCTGACGTCGACGGACGGGAGCTTCGTGTCCATCGGCTCCAACGGGTCGAGCTACGCGATGACGCGAAACATCGGTGGCGTCTTGCGGCTCGCCCGCGCCGATCTGGCGCCGCTGATGTCACCCAACGGCCAGTTCCACTTCGCCGTCACGGGATTCTTCGACCTCTCGAACGGCGGCTCCCGATCCGCGTCGCGGACCTTCGTCGTCCCCGCGTTCTGAACGCGACGCGAACGGCCCGCCCACGTCGCGAGCAAGTGGGGCTGGGGCCCCACGCGCAGCGGCCGCATCGCGGCCGGAGCGGGAGGGGGCCCCATTCGAATGGAGGGTCCGCACGGACCCTCGGGAAGTCAGTTGTTGTCGATGAAGGAGCGGAGCTGCTTGCTGCGGCTCGGGTGACGCAGCTTGCGGAGCGCCTTCGCCTCGATCTGGCGGATGCGCTCGCGCGTGACGTCGAAGTCCTGGCCGACCTCTTCGAGCGTGTGATCGCTCTTCTCGCCGATGCCGAAGCGCATGCGGAGGACCTTCTCCTCGCGCGGCGTCAGCGTCTTGAGCACGCGACGCGTCTGCTCCTCGAGGTTCAAGTTGATGACCGCCTCGATGGGCGAGACGATGCTCTTGTCCTCGATGAAGTCGCCCAAGTGCGAGTCTTCCTCCTCGCCGATCGGGGTCTCGAGCGAGATGGGCTCCTTCGCGATCTTCAAGACCTTGCGGACCTTGTCGAGCGGCATCTCCATCTTCTCGGCGATCTCTTCGGGCGTGGGCTCGCGGCCGAGCTCCTGCACGAGATAGCGCGAGGTGCGGATGAGCTTGTTGATCGTCTCGATCATGTGGACCGGGATGCGGATGGTCCGCGCCTGGTCGGCGATCGCGCGCGTGATGGCCTGTCGGATCCACCACGTCGCGTAGGTCGAGAACTTGTAGCCGCGTCGGTACTCGAACTTGTCCACGGCCTTCATCAAGCCGATGTTCCCCTCCTGGATGAGGTCGAGGAACTGAAGACCACGGTTCGTGTACTTCTTCGCGATCGAGACCACGAGACGAAGGTTCGCCTCGACGAGCTCGGCCTTCGCGCGCTCGGCCTCGATCTCGCCCGAGTGGAGCGCGTGGTAGGTGGTGCGGAGTGACTCGACCGGCTGGCCGAGCTCCTCTTCCACCTTCTTGATCTGGCGACGCGCCTCCGTGATCTCCTCGATCACGTCCTTGAGCTGATCCGGATCGAGGCCGCCCGCCTTGCGCTGGAGCTTCTTGGCCTGCGCGGGCTGCTCGCCGATCTCGCGGAGGATCTGACGGATCGCGCGCTCGGTGTTGCCACCCGCGCGACGCTCGGCCTCGCCGATGGTGCCCTCGGCGCGCTCGACGCGACGCACGAAGCCCTTGATCGTGTTGACGATCCGGTCGAGCTGCTTCTTGTTGAGGCGAAGATCGCGGAGCGTGTCGAGACGCTCGTTGCGGATCTTCTTCATCGACTGTTCGACGGTCTTCTTGGCGCGCTCGCTGAGCTTCTTCGCGCTCTCGAGCTCCTCGAGCAGCTTCTGATGCTGCGTCTCCATCCGCTTGACCTTGTCGATCTGGCGGACGACGCGGGCCTTCCATTCCTCTTCGTTGACCTCGCGCTGCTCGTCGTCGTCGGGCTCGAGCTGGGCGGCGGCCGTGGTCTGCTCCTGGTCCTCCTTGACCACGTCGCGGACTCGGATCTTGCCCTTCTTGAGCTTCTCGCCGAGCTCGATCACCTCGGAGAGGCCGACCTTGGAGCTGAGGATGATCTCGAAGACGCGGTTCTCGCCCGTCTCGATGCGGCGCGCGATCTCGACCTCGCCCTCGCGGGTGAGGAGCGAGACGCTGCCCATCTTGCGCAGGTACATGCGCACGGGGTCGTTCGACTTCGTCGTCATCGAATCGTCGGCCGACACCGGCGCGACCGAAGGGCTGACGCTCGGGCGTCGCTCTTGCGGCTCGTCGTCGTCGTCGTCGTCGTCGCGGCCACCGCTCGTGCGGTCGCGGAGCAGGCGCGCAGCCTCCTCGCGATCCTTCTTCTTCTGCTCGTTCTTGGCCTGCGAGACGTCGACCACGTCGATCGACTCGCTGCCGAGCAGGAGGAGGAGATCGTCGATCTGATCCGACGTGACCATCTCCGGCGGGAGGGCCTCGTTCAGCTCGTCGTACGTGAGGAAGCCCTTGGTGCGGCCCTTCTCGAGCAGCAGCTGGACTTCCTTGCGGTCACGCGCGGACTTGCCCCGAGGACCCGTCGGACTCGACGGCGTCGGCGGAAGGCTCGAACGCGACGGGCGCAAGACCAGCTCCTCGTCACCGTCGTCGTCGAACTCGAACTCATCGCGGCCCTTTTTCTTGGCCGGCCCGCTCTTCTCGACCATCGCTACCTCGTCTCGCGCGCCTCGTTCGAAACCCGCGCGTCTCGCGCTCGCTGGCAAAGCGAGCGCGGCCTTCTAACCCGTACCGACCCGTCGCTCAACGGCGCCCGCGTTGGAGCGCTCCTCCTGCACGGAAGAGGGCGTCCCTCAGTGTCATCAGCTCCGTGGCGAGCTCCTGGTTTCCTTCGCGCAGCGCTTCCTGGATCCGTCGCATCAGCTCTCGTTGCTCTCTCTCGATCTGTTGCTTCCGGAGCAGGGGCATCGCGGTCTCGAGGAAGGACTGGGCGCTCGCCACGTCGAACGTTTGGATCGCCAGTCGCTCTTCGAGCCATCTCCGCGCAGGACCATGGGTCAGGCCGTCCTTCTCGAGGTCATCGAGAAGAGACGACGCGACGACCGTCCCGTGGACGGACGCCTGCCGGAGAGCGGCGCGAAAGATGGCTTCCATTTCCCGGCTCGTCAAAAGCTCGGGGATTTTTTCAGCCACGGCGGCATCGAAGGCCTCGGGCTGGTCGAGGAGACAGCCCACCAGATCCCGCTCTACCCCCGGAATTTGCGAGAGATCCTTGGCCGCGGGGATGCGCGGCGCTCCCGGGGCAGGCTGCCCGACCGGCTCGGTCGGCGGCCCGGCAGGACGCCCATGGGCCTCCGCGTCGGGATCGCGGCGCGGCCGAGCCGCCCCTCGCGCCGCCATGACCCCTCGTCGCAGCTGCTGCCGGACGGACTGCAGATCGTTGATCTGGAACGCCTGCGCGACCCTCTCGATGTAGAGGCCGAGCTCCACGGGATTGTCGACGGAGACGAGCACCGGCCCGAGCGCCTCGATCGCCTGCGCGCGCGCTGCCGGATCGGATCCAGCCTCGGACGCGCCCGCGTCGATCAGGTGATCGAGCATCGTGGGCGCCGTGGCGACGAGCTGCTTGAGCGCGTCCGCGCCCCGCTTGCGGAGGAAGCTGTCCGGGTCTTCGCCGGGCGGGAGCGCCACCACGGTCGCGAGCAGGCCCGCCTCACGCAGGAGCGGCGCGGCCGCGCGCGTGGCCTTCTTGCCTGCGCCGTCGCCGTCGAAGAGCACGACGACCTTCGCGACGTAGCGCTTCATCAGCTTCGCCTGCGCGAGCGTGAACGCGGTGCCGAGCGGCGCGACCACGTGCTTGAGCCCGGCCTGGTGCACGGCGAGCACGTCGAAGTTGCCTTCGCACAACACGGCGACTCCCTCGCGGCGCAGCTCGACGCGCGCCTCGTGCAGCCCGAAGAGCAGATCGCTCTTCTTGTAGAGCGGACCCTCGGGGCTGTTCACGTACTTCGCGGGCGGGTCACCGGTGAGCTTCTCGCCCGCAGGCAGATCGAGCGCGCGCCCGCTGAAGGCGACGATCTTTCCGTGCACGTCGGAGATCGGGAACATCAGTCGGTGACGGAAGCGGTCGTAGTGTCCGTCGCCCGCCTTGCGCGGCACGATGAGGCCCGCCTCTTCGCCTTCGGCGAGCGAGAACCCGCGCGAGCCGAGGTGCTTGGCGAGCCCATCCCAGCCGTGCGGCGCATAGCCGAGGCGGTACGTCGCGATGGTGTCGGGCTGCATCGCGCGCTTGTCGATCTCGGCGCGCGCGAGGTGAGCGTGCGGGTGCTTGCCGAGCATCTCGAGGAAGAAGCCCGCGGCCGACTCGGTGATCGCGGTGAGCCGCTCGCGCTTGGCCTTCTCGCGTCGCACGGCGTCGTTCTCGCGCGCCTCCATCTGCGGCAGCTCGATGCCCGCGCGGTCCGCGAGCTGGCGCAGCACCTCGGGAAACGATCGCCCCTCGAGCTGCATCACGAACTTGAAGACGTCACCGGACGCCTGACACCCGAAGCAGTGGAAGAACTGCCGCTGCGGGTTCACGTGGAACGACGGCGACTTCTCCGAGTGGAACGGGCAGAGCCCCTTGAAGCTCGCGCCCGCGCGCTTGAGCACGACGTACTCGCCGATGAGCTGCACGATGTCCGTGCGCTCACGGATCTCCGCGACTTTGTCGTCTCCGATCACGAGGACCGGCGATCATTCACGCCGCCCGAACGGGCGCAAGCGGCGTGGGTCACAGGCCGAAGCGCGGATCGATCTCGTACGGACGGGGCGCCGGCTCGGGCCAGCAGACCTCCTGGCACTCGACGCGGATCCGGGCGCACGAGACGTCCTCGCGGAGACAGTCGAGGCAGTGGGGCATGGGGAGCACCGGCCCGCGGTTCGCCGCGTCGAGCAGGCACGAGCGCTCGTCGGCGCTCTCGCAATTCGCCATGTATTCGCAGAACGTCGCGCTCTCCTCGCCCGCGAGCGTCGGCAAGAGCGGGCCGAGCGCGAGCAGCGACCAGAGCGCGATGAGGCCGTGCGCGGCGAACGGCGCGAGGCGACGCGGGCCCGTGTCGCGCGCGCCGGCGGCGACGTTGCAGCCGTCGAGCGCGCCGAGGATGTCCGAGATCCACGGCACCGCGAGCAGGTAGCCCGACGAGGGAACCTCGAGGGCCATCGCGACGAAGGCCGCGACGTAGCCCGCGATCACGACGAAGCCGCGGCGCGGGCGCTGCACGTAGAAGTGCCCGCCGCCGGGCACGATGAACGAGGCGACGACGGCGATGCGCTTGAGGCGCGGCGAGAGCGGGGTCGCCTTCTTCTTCGCGGCCTCGCGGTACGGCGCGTTCTCGGACGGAACGGGCTCTTCCTCGACCTCGCGCTCCATCTCCGTGACGAGCTTCTTCGCGCGCGCGAGCTCCGAGGCCGGCACGCGCACGACGATCTCGATCGCCGCGCCCACGTGCGGCATGAGCGAGTGGTGCTCGAGCCCCGGCGTCGAGACCGCGATGCCTTCTTCTTCGAGGAGCGCGCGGATCATGCGCGCGCGCATCGCGTCGGAGGTGCGCACCAAGATGGTGCTCTCGTGCTCGGTCTCGGCGGTCGCCACGGCGCGCATGGTAGCCTCGGCCGATGCGCGTCGCTCGCGTGGCTTCCTTCCTCGTGGTCTCCGGTGCGCTCTCGATCGGCTGCGCGCAGGGCCGATCGATGAGCGACGCAGGAAGCGGAGGCCCCGACGCGCGCGGTGAAGACGGCGCGACGGTCTTCCCCGACGCGTTCACGCCCGACGCGCCGATCGGCGATGCGCCGGGGCTCGATGCGTTCGCGAACGACGCGCCCATCCCCGACGCGTTCGTGCCGGGCACCGACGCGTTCTCGCGAGACGCCTTCGTGCCCGGCACCGACGCGTTCTCTCGCGACGCGGGGCGCGACGCGTGGGCGCCCGACGCCTACCGATGCCCGTGCTCTCCGGGCGCGTGCACGACGAGCTGCGGCACGAGCGGCGCGCGCGTGTGCACCGATCCTTGTGCCCCCGTGTGCACGGCGCCGGCAGAGTCGTGCAACGCCACGGACGACGACTGCGACGGAGCGTGCGACGAAGACCTCGGCAGTTGCCGTGCGGGCGTGGCGCGCGCCTACCACGACTCGCTCGGCGGCCATTTCTACACACGCGACGCGGGCGAGGCGATCAGCGGCGGCTTCCGCATCGAGACCGATCCCTATTTCTTCGTGTACCCGAGCGCGCAGCCCGGCCTGGCCGCTTTCCATCGCTGCTACCTCGGCGGCGCGCATCGCCTCTATACGCTCGACGCGGGCTGTGAGGGCTCGGGCGCCGCGTACGAAGGCGTGCTCGGCTACGTCGCGACCTCTCCCTCGACGTGCGGCGCGCGCCCGCTCTACCGCCTCTCCGCGCGCGACAACCACTTCTACACGACGAGCGCGCCTGAGCGTGACTACGCGGTCTCGATCGGCTTCGTGGACGAAGGCGTCGCCGTCTACGTGTGGTGAACGCGGCGCGGCCGGCGCGTCTCCGCCACAGGGCGGGTAGGCGTGCGGGTCGCGCGTGCGCAACCCTCCGTCGCCTCTGCGTGGTCTGTCACGCGCCGGCTCGACGCCTCATGTCTTGGTCGTCGGCACGAAGCCGCGACTCGGAGGAAGACATGGCGAAGTGGAACGTCGACGCATCTCACACGACGGTGTGGTTCACGGTGCGGCACATGATGATCACGAACGTGCGCGGTGAGTTCGGCACCGTCGAGGGCAGCGTCGAGTGGGACGCGGGCGCGCCGACGAGCGGCTCGGTGAGGGGCAGCGCGGACGTGGCCTCGATCAACACGCGCGAGGAGAAGCGCGACGCCCACCTCAAGAGCGCCGACTTCTTCGACGCGGAGAAGCACCCGAAGCTCACGTTCGTGAGCACCGAGCTCCGCCAGGGCAAGGACGGCCTCGAGGTCGTCGGTGACCTCACGATCCACGGCACGACCAAGCCCGTGACGCTCTACATCGACGAGACGACGCCGATCGCGAAGGACCCGTGGGGCGGCTCACGCTTCGGCGTCACCGCGCACGCGAGCGTGAAGCGCTCGGACTTCGGCATGGTGTGGAACATGGCCCTCGAAGCCGGCGGCATGCTCGTGGCCGACGAGGTGAAGATGCACTTCGACGTCTCGCTGGTGAAGCAAGCCTGATCGATCCGAACCGCGTCCCAGCCGCGCCGCGATCGCCCGATGTCGTCAGGGAGTCGCGGCGCGCAGCGAGGCTGCGGCGCCGTCGAGGGCGTCGAAGAGGGCTGCGTCCGAGGACGAGTAGAAGACGTGCACGCCGAGGTCTCCGCGCTCGATCAGCGCTTCGCGACGGTGCACTCCCTCCTCGGTGCGATCGAAGAACGGCACGCTCGCGCCGAGGAGCTCGCGCGTGACCGCGGCAGTGTCGCCGGGCGCGAACGACGGGTGATCACCGACGTACAGGCCCAGCGAGGCGCCGGGCGCGTCGTCCGTGCGGATCACGTTCTCGAGGCGGAGCACCTCGAAGTCGGGGCCGTGATCGATCGTGCTCGCGAAGCCCGCGGGCACGTCGAGCGAGAGCCCGTCGATCGTCACCGGATGCGGCGCGAGATCGACGACGCGCGCGCCGGGCGTGACGCTCGCGGCGAGCTCGCGCGCGAACTCCACGCAGCCGCCGCGCCTCGCGTTGTCCGGATCGGTGATGACGTCGACCATCACCACCAGGCCCTGTGCGTCGCGCACATAGACACGCGCGAGCCGCACGTCGTCGCCGCGCTGGACCACCACGCTCGCGAAGGCCGCGACGAGATCGTCGCTCGCGCGCTCGACCGTCGCCGTGGTGGGTGCCCACGGGAGGACGGCCGCGCCGAGATCACCCTCCACGACGCGGAGGCTCTCCGAGACGACGATCGCCATCCGGCCCTCGTCGGACTCCATCCACGCGATCTCGGCCCACTCGCGCGAGGGCTCGGCCGCCATGATCGAGTGCGGCATGCCGCGCAGGTCGGCAGATGGGAGCGCCATCGCGACGCGGCCTGCGAGCAGCGACGTGCGTGAGCGCGCCGCGAGCGAGAGACCGCCGCAGTCACCACCGGACGCGATGTCCAAGCGCTCGACCTCGCCGGGCTCGCCTGTTCCTCGTCCCACCTCGACGAAGCGCGCCAGCGGTGTGCCGTCTGCCGCGGTGTTCGCTCCACCTGCGCCCGCACCTCCGCAGGCGCTCAGCGCGACGACGACGGCGGCGAGAGCGCGCGAGTGAGTCGAGGCGTGAGACGGCATCGCGCGAGGATGACACGCGATCGATCCGATTCCTTTCGCCGGAACGCCGCGAGCGATAGCGTCCGCGCGTGCGAGAGCTCGAGCCGCTGCTCCGCGAGGGATGGCCCACGGCCGCCGCGTGTCTGATCGGCGCGATCGCCATCCTCGCTGGGCTCCGCAGCGCGCTCCATCGCACGGAGCTCGCGCTGCGAGACAAGCTCGTCGTGGTGCTCGCCGCGGGAGGTCTCGCGACGGCAGGGATCGCTCCGCAGCTGATCGATCGACCCGACGAGATGTTGGCGACCGCGGCCGGCGCGGCGGCGGATCATCCGCTCGCGATCGCGGGTGGCGTGTTCGCGATCGCGCTCGCGTTCATCGCCGCGATCGTCGTCTGGTGGGTTCGCTACTGGGTGCGCACGATGGTGCGGCTCGCGATGCTCGGCGCGTTCCTCGCGACGCTCGCCGCGTGGTGCGTCGCGCGCTTTCTCCTCGCGGGCTTCTTCGACGGCTGGGTCGGCACGGCGCTCGGCGAAGCCGGATGGCGCGCCGTGTTCGACGGAGCCGGCGTGTCGATGATCGTGCTCACCGTGCTGTGGCTCCTCCGCGCGCGACCGCCGCGCGAGAAGGAAGCCTGACCGTCACGGACCGGCGTCGCGCGCGCGACGGCCTGCGTCGGGACGGTCAGCAGGCGCGCTCGGCTCCGCGCCCGGTCGAGCGGCGGGTCGCTCACGCGCCGGCGCGTCCGCGTCGCGTCCATCGCCCGCTTCGTAGCGCTGGATGACGACATCGGTGAGATCGAGGTGGGTCGGTACGAAGATCACGCCACCCTGCCCTCGCTCGAGGATCAGCGTGTAGCCCTCGGACTGGCCGAGCTGCCTCAGGATCGTCTCCATGCGCGCGATGATCGTGCGCGTCGCCTCGGCCTCTTCGTCCGCGAGCTCGCGCTGGTACTGCGCGTAGAGCTGCTGGAGCTCGAGGGCCTTCTGCTGGAGCGACTCGGCGCGCGTCCGCCGCGTCTCCTCCGAGAGGCCGGGGCGCTGCGCGTCTTCGGAGAGCTGCTTCAGCTCGGTCTGTCGTCGCTCGAGCTCGCCCTGGCGCTCGTCGAAGAGGCGCTTGAGGCGACGCTTGGCGCGACGACCATCTTCGGTCTCGCTCATCGCGCGCTGGAGATCGACGACCGCGACGCGGACCTGCGCGAAGGCGCGCGGCGCGTAGACGGAGAGCAAGAGCGCCGCGAGCAGCGTGATCGCGTGGCGATGGAGCCACGACGGCGGGGACGAAGGCGAAGCCACGCGAGCCGAACGGCCCACGCCGGCTCGTATTTCGGAGGATGGCGTCTATCCTCGGCCGCGATGCCTTCCTGCCCCGCGGCTTCGACACCGGCCGCTTCCACCTTGGTGTTCTACGGATCCATCGCGCTCGCGGTGACCGCGTGCGGCACGTCGTGGGACACCGATCACCAGGCGCGCGACCGCGCGACCACTGCGCTCGACTGCACCGAGGTCTCGCTCGTGAAGATCGCGGACAACCGCTACCGCGCCGAGGGCTGCGGTGGTGTCGTCGAGGTGCTGTGCACGGCGGGACAGAACGAGCCGGTGTGCCTCGTCGGACGCGCGCGCGACGAAGGCCACGTCTCGGGTATCTCCGACCTCGGATCGGGCGGCGAGGATCCCGACGACGTCGAGCCGGATGCCGCCGGCGACGACGAAGGACCGATCACACCTTCGACGGTCGACGAAGAGACCGCCGCGATCGAGACGACGATCCGCAGCGGCGTCGACGCGCACCGCGAAGACGTGCTCGCGTGTACGAACCGAAGCGCGAGCGTGGTGCGTGTTCGCTACGCGTTCGACGGCTCGGTGACGATCACGCTCGGCGGAGATCTCGAGGGCAGCCCCGAAGAAGGCTGCGTACGCGCCGCCGTCGGCGGAGTGCGCGTGGCCGGAGGCCACGAAGGAACCGTCATCCACTTGGTCCGTCGTGCTGGCAGTGCGCCCTGATCGATGGCGAATCGGGGTCGTCGTCGCGCTCTCGCTGGTGGGCGAGAGCTGCTACGCGTCGCACGCGCGACGAGATCTTCCCGAGGATCTCGTGTGGCTGCACGGCCGTGAGCTCTCCCCGATGGCATCGGTGAGCATCGGGTCGGTGTCGGCGCGAAGGCACCTCGTGGACGTCCCGTTCGCGCTCGGCCTGGACGTGTCGTCCGATGGTCGCTGGGCGCGCGTGGGCATGACCCTGATCGAGCTCGACACCGCACGAACGCATGATCTCGCAGCGCTCCTCGAGGTCGGCGACGCGTGCGATGTACCCACCGCTGTCGGTGCGTTTCGATCCACGAGCGGGCGCTTCCGTCCCGATGGGAGGCGGTTCTTCTACCAGTGTCAGCAGATCGATGGCCGGACACGGCTGTCGGCTCACGGCTGGGAGCTCGACCTCGACAGCTTCGTCGCGCGGCCAATCGACGGCGATTGCTCCCTCGCCACGTACACGCCTGCCTCGGAGCTCGTCGTTCGCGAGCATGCCTGTCCCGGCGACGTCAGCCTCGAAGTGGGCATCCGACTCGAGCTCGACGACGGCACGATCATCACGCTGCCCCCGGGCTCGCGTCCGTTCTCTCGTCAGTACTCGCTTCGAGTGAGCCCGGACGAGCCTCGTGTGCTGCGCTGGATCGGACCTACGGAGGAGCGCGTGCTCGTCGAGGACCTCGAGGACGGCGTCATCATCCGGATGGGTGACAAGGCACTGATCGTCACCGAGAGCCGGCGAATCGAGGTGTCGATCGAAGGCGAGCTGCGCGTGACGCCTCTCGGGTGCTCCGACCACGAGATCCATCGCGCCGATGGCCTCAGGATCGTGCACTGCGCGCGCGACGGGCGGACGTCGGTCATCGCCGCGGACACCGAGATGGATCGCGGGATCCCCGCGCTCGACGACGTCACGCCCATCGTGATGCACTCGTTCGAGCGCGACAGCGATTGGGCGATCGTTCGACAGATCAGGACGGGGTCGCCCTTGCGCACCTACCTCGTCGACACCGACTCGCTCGAGGTGGGGGTGCTGCCGGCGGGAGACGCCGAGCTCGGAGAGCTGCGAGACATCGCGTTTCGCCACGCCGCGTCGAGCTTTTAGGAGCGTGAGCGCGCGGCCTGTCCAACGTCGTGGAGATCGAGTGATACTCGCCGTCGCGAGGACCCATGAGCGACGACAGGCGTGAGCACACCCGGCACGAGGTCTGGTTTCCCGTCGAGGTCGAGGTCGACGACGGCACCGCGATCGCGGTGAGCTACGACATCTCGAGCGGCGGTCTCTTGATGGCCGCAGGCGGGCGCGTCGAGATCGGCACCGAGCTGACGGTGACGTTCCGCGTGCAGCGCGACGGCACCGAGAAGAAGGTGAAGGGTCGCGTCGTGCGCGTGGACAAGAACCCCATCAGCGTCGACAACCGCTGGCGCTACAAGCTCGCGCTCGCGTTCGACGAGCCGCAGCCCGAGATCGAAGCGCTCGTCCGCGGCATCGGCGCCTGAGGGTCACTCGTCCGCGAGGTCGCGCACGGCGAGGGTCTCCTCGATGAGCTTCACGGCGAGCGCATCCTTGGTGCGACCCGCCGCACGCTTGCTCGCCGCGATGCGCGCGAGAGGCAGCACCATGACCGGGACCCCCGAGATCACTTGGGTCAGCGCGCCCGCGTACTCGGCGTCGAACGACGGGAGTCCGGACATGTTCACGACGACGTCGAGCCGCCCACCGAGACCGCCCAGCATCGGGGGTTGCAGGCGCGTCGCCCAGAACCCGCCGGCAGCACGCGCGGCCTCTCCGATGGTGTCGTCGCCCAGGCTCGCGAACCACAGGTCGACGTCCTGCGTGGTGCCCGGGACGCCTTGGAGGATGGCTCCGCTCATGCCGACGAGCAGGTAGCGCACGTCACGCGCCGCGAGCTCGGCGAGGAATTTGAGCTCAGCGTCGGTGAGCCACGTCACGCGGGGCTCCGACGAGGCCTCTCTGCAGCCGCTCTGTTGGAGTGAGCGCCAGACAGACGAGGATGAGGCGCACATCGTGCGGATCGAGATCGAGCGATCGCGCGATTCGGTGCGCACGCTCCCGCAGCGCGACCTCGCGCGCGATCTCCTCGCGCTGCGCTGGCGTGAACTCGTCCGAGTCGTCGTCGTCTTGCAGCACTCGCGAGCAGGATATCAGGGGGCGAGGAAGATGGGGCTCGACCAGGCCATCTCGCCCTCGTCGGTGACGACGCGCGCGTAGCTCCACGTGGCCGTCGTCTCGGTGTCGAGCAGGCCCGACGGGGCGCGCGGATCGACGCGCGCGATCACGCCCTCGGGACCGACGAGCGCGATCTCGCGGATCGTGGCCGCGGCCGCCGCGGTGATGCGCATCGGCGTGCGATCGGACGCGATCACCGAGCCCATCGGGGCCGCGTCCTTCGCGCGCACGTCGAGGAGGATCGGCACGCCGCTCGTCGCGTAGGTGCGTCGCGCGCGGATGGCGTCGAGGATCGCCTCGCGCGTTCGCGCCGTGGCTTGCACCGCCGTGATGCCGCAGCGAAACGGATCACGCTTGCGGCCGACGCCGTGGTGATGGAGGAGGCCGTGCCCATCGGAGCACGCGATGAAGCCGAAGCGTCGACCGCGCGCGAGCACGCTCTCGATCATCTGATCGACGAGCGCGCCGCGCTGCCCGAGCACGTGCCCCGCGCTGAGGTAGCAGCCGTGGCAGGAGCAGATCTCCCAGACCGGCTGGAGCGCCTCGTCGTGCGCGTCTTCGTCGGCGCCGGTCCAGCCCACGTGATGCGGGACGGCGAACGCACCTTGCTCGCGCAGCGCGGCGAGGAGGCCCTTGCCCGTGGTCTCCACGTCGCGCGAGACGATGCGGTGATCGTCGCTCAGCGGGTACACGACCTTGTGCCCCGGGCCCGGGTGCATCTTGCCGGTCCACTCGTACGCGTGGAGCGCGACGAACGCGCCGGGCTCGTGGTGGTGGTCGGCGACCGCGCGGAGGTGCGCCCACTCGCCGGGGCCGATGCGCTTGCCGAGGAACGACTCGTGATCCGACAGCGCCGCGAAGTCGTCGCCGTAGACGTGACGCGCGCGGAGGTACGGCTCGCTCGCCGCGCCGATGCCATCGGAGTGCGCGGAGTGCTGGTGGATGTCGCCGAAGAGCGTCTCGAGGCCATGCGCGCGCGCGGGATCCACGCCCGTGGGGCGGCGCGGCACGTCGCGGTGAGGACGCGTCGCGAGCACCGCGTCGGTCGGCGCGAGCGCGGGCGCACCTCCGCACGGCGGCGGGAGCTCCGTGAGGACGAGGCCTCGCTTGTCACGCCGCGCGACGACGACGCGATCACCTTCGCGCAGGCACGCGACGCGTCGGCCACGACAGCCCCACGTGCCGTCGTCGTTCGGGAGCGGTGAGCGCTCGGTCCAGCCCGCGGCCGAGAGATCCTGACGAAAGTAGCGGTGCGAGCCTCGACCGAAGAGCGCGAGCGCGCCGTCGTCGCCGACGATCAGCGACGGAAACTCGAAGCTCTGTTCTTCTCCCGTCGCGTCGCGATCGAGATCGCGCATCGCCGCGCGCGGCGCGTGCACGCGGCCCGCCGCGTCGACGAAGCGAAGCGTGATCCACTTCGCGAGATCGGCCTCGCCCGTGTCCTCGCGGCGGTTGTGGTGGAACGCGACCCACGTTCCGTGTGCGAGCTTCGCGAGACACGGCGCCATGGCGGTCGCGCGCGCGCGCCAGACCTCGTGCTCCACGCTCCCGCGCCGGAGGATCACGCGCGACTCTCCCGCGAGGTGATCGACGCGGACGTGCTCGCCTTCGGATTGCGCCCACGTGTCGATGCGCGCGGCGTCGCCGACCTCGATCGCCTCGGGCGTCTCCGACACGCTCAGGCCCGCGATGGCCTCTGCCGTCGACAGCGTCTCGGTGCGCGTGGGGGCCAGCGCAGCGTCGAGGTGGGTGCGCTCGTGTCGCTCGCGATCGCCCTCCCAGACGAGCGATTCGAGCGCGAGGCCCTCGCTCGTCCGCACCCAGCGCGCGTCGCGCGCATAGCGGGTGGGGCTCTGCGGCAAGACGACCTCGCGGCCGCTCGTCAGCGGGGCGCCGGGCTCACGGTGCATCCCCGTGCGATCTCACGATCTCGGAGGCGCGTCCAACTTCGCGACCGGAGAGGCGCGCGTGGATCACACACAGCACCAGGCCCACGACCATCGCAGCGAGGCCGAGGAGGCCCGCCTCGGGGCCGAACGCGCCGCCGGTGATCACGTCGTCGCCCGTCTCTTCGCGATGCACGAGCAGCTCGTCGTAGAGCGTCTGCCCGCTCACGGGCATGTCGAGGAAGCACTGCGCGGTGTTCCACGCGAAGTGGAGGCCGAGCGCGACGAAGAGACGCCCGGTGATCGCGTACGACACGCCGAGGAAGAGGCCGCCGATCGCGATGTTGCCGGTGGCGAGCAGGCTGGCGTTCGGGTTCATCGCGTGCGCGAGCCCGAAGACGAGCGCGCTGATCACGAGCGCGGCGGCGCGCGCGCTGCGCGGACCGAGCCAGCCTTCGACGCCCTCTGCGAGGTTCGTCAGCTGGTAGGCGCGAAACCAGAGCTCTTCGTCGATGGCGACCGACACGAAGAAGATCGAGGCCGCCAGGGCGCGCAAGAGCGTGGCCGACGTGAGGCCCACCGCCGCATAGCTCGCCCCCGAGAGCGCGCCCTCGGCGACGGCGACGAGCACGATGAGCCCGCCGCCGAGCGCCGTGCCGAACACGAGCTCGAGCGCTGCGCTCCGATCGAAGCGGCCGATCAGCTCGAGCGGCGAGCGACGATCGAGCCACCGCGCCGCCGCCCACGTGACGAGCACGACAGCGATCGTCTGGAGCGCCACGGCCGCCGCGCGCGCGACCGTCGCACCGCCTGCGGCCCAGACGAGGATCGCGCTGAGCACGTAGCCCACGAGAACGCCGACCGCGTGGATCACGAGCCGGTACGGCGTACGAAGGCGGCCGCGCTCGGCGTCGAGGAAGAGCCAGCGGGCGCCGCGCACGAGCGGCGCGTCGCTCATCGACGTCGGTAGCGCTCGAGGCGGACCAAGCGCGCCACCTCGGCGGTGATGCGTCGACCGCCCTCTTTCTGCTGCGCGCGGTACCACGCGAGGAAGGAGTCGAGCAGGGCCGGCAGATCGGGGAACGCCTGCGTGTCGAGCTCTTCGAGCCGCTCGATCACCTCGTCCGAGAGCATCAAGCCCTGACGGCGGTGCAGCGTGAGGGCCCACGCGAGCCAGTCGCTCGAGCCGACGAGGCGCGCCAGACGCACCGAGGCCGACGCGATCATCGCGACGTGGCCGGGCTCGATCTTGTCGCCCTGCGCGAGGCGCTCGTCGATCTCCTTCGCGGCGCGACGCATCAGGCGCTCGGCCTCGACCGCGCGACCGCTCGCCAGCGCGCGCTCGATCACCTCACCCAGGAGGTGGAACGTCCAGCTGCGCTTGGGCTCCGCGACCGCGCCCGACATCGTGTCTTCGTCGGCCAGCGCGGGCGCGCCGCAGCTCGGGCAGCTCGCGGAGCCTTCGGGATAGGGCGTTCCGCAGGCGTGACAGAGGCGCATGTAGCCCGTCGGACGCGGCGGACGGTCCTGCTTTCCGACGACCGTGAAGAGCAGCTCCTGCGTGCCGAGGCGCAGACGATCTCCGTCCCGGAGCTGCTGCTCGCCCTTCACCAAGCGGCCGTTCACGCGGACGCCGTTGCGGCTGCCCGCGTCTCCGACGAAGGCTTCTTCTCCCCGGATCTCGATGCGCGCGTGACGGCGCGAGATCAGCGGGTCCTCGATCGTGATGTGACACTCGGAGCTTCGGCCGATCACAATCTCGGGGCCGGCGAGGTCGAACTCCTGAAGGAGGAAACGGAGACGAAACCGAGCCACGGGTCGAGTGTATGCGAGCGTCGTGACGTTTGGATAGATCGCGTTTGCCCCGACACGTGGGTCACACGTGACGGGGCAATGCGTCGAACCTCGAGGCGATCAGGAGAGGATCAGAGATCCATGCCCTCGAACGGATCGTCGGACGAGGAGCCCGAGCCCGTCGATCCGGTCGTCGTGGCCATCGTGCCCGTCGTGCCCGTCGTGCCCGTCGAGGCGGTGCCGGTCGCGCCCGCCATCGTGCCGTCCGGCGCGTCGGCGCGGCGACGGATCGTCCCCGTGAGGCGATCGGCGATGTCGGCGTGCGCATCACCGCCGCCGGTGCCGCCCGCATGGGAAGCCTCGCTGTCGTCGCGGATGACCGAGTCGACGAGCGCGGAGCCCGCCTGCTGTCGCTGGATGGTGTGCGTGCGGAGCGTGGGCAGCTGCGCGAGCGTGGCCTTGTCCTCGAACACGAGGCAGAAGAAACCGTAGAAGCGCGTCTGATCGATCGCGCGGAGGCGCGTCGTCGCGTCCTGCCACTCGATCCATCGCGTGGGCGGACGTCCTTCGACGAGAGCGCCCGTGCGCTCCACGCCTTGTCCGAAGCGACGCTGGATGGCCGCCGCGAACTGCTCGAACGTCGCGCCGCCGAACGCGCTCGCGTCGTACGCCTGGTAGCGCTTCCAGAGCCGCTCGTTGATGAAGAAGTAGTGGCTCGTCGCGTGGAATTCTTCTTCGCGGACGATGAGCATCGCCTCGTTGTTGCCGTGCGTGAACTCGTCACGCAGGAACGACGAGTCCCAGCCCGTGGCCTGGCCCGTGAAGCGCGTGAACGTGCGCCGCATGCGCTGCTGCTCGGCGGTCATCTCGTTGCGCAGGCGGTCCTCTTCGATCGCGCCGGGCGCCTTCGCGATGCGCGGGCGATAGCGCTCGGACAGCTGCTTGGTGAAGTGATCGAAGGACTCGCGCGGGCTGAGGCCCCAGCGAATGCCTGCCTCTTCGAGCGCCGGCGCGATGGCCGCGCTGTCGGGCGCCTCTTGGGGCGCTGCGGCCGCCGTCGCGCCGCGTCGACGTTGTGCGCCGCGACGACCGCGCTGGGCCTCGGCGTCGGGCACGAGGGCCGCGACCACGAGGCTGATCAGGCTGCTCGCGACGACCGCCGTGACGAGCCAGCCGCCTCCACGACGACCACGTTGCGACTTGCCACTCTCGAGTTGGGGATGCGATGCAGACACGGAGCCTCCGTTGGCGCGAAGCATACAGTGCGGAACGACGCGACGGAACCGAAGGCTCCACGCGGGGTGCGCCTTCGACGTGCGAGGTGCCCCGCATATTTGCTCCCACGTCGAAGACCGTCCGAGAGACGTCCCCTCAACGCCCTTGGCCCTTGTCCTTCAACGCCCTTGGCACTGCGCTGCGTGGACGGGGCGGTAGCGCGCGGCCTCTCGGCTCGAGGGGTAGAGCTCGATGAGGCGCGAGATCGTGGGGCACGAGCTCGGCACGCCCGTGAGGGTGCGCTGGGCTTGGACGAGGAGGACGAGCTGCTGCGCCGTGCGCGCGCGGCCATTGCCGAGCAGGCGGATGACGCAGGCGTTGTCGCCGTTGCCGAGGCAGATGCGCGCCTCTTCGTCGACGCTCATCGGCGCGCTTCCCGTGGTGGCCGGGCTCCCACCACCACCACCACCACCGGTCGCGGCACCACCGCCGCCGCCACCACCGCCACCCTGCGCCGTCGTCGTCGTGCCTCGCTCGGGCGTGGTGCGCACCGGATGACGACCACCGCCGCCGCCCGCAGGTCGGACGGTCGCGACGGCCGTGCCGGTCTGGGCGCGACGCGCGATCAGCTCCGCTTCGTGCGTGGTCGCGCGATCGACGTTGGCGAGCTGGAGGATCTGCTCGGCGAGCCCACCCGCGACGGCGGGATCGGTCGCGGCGCGCGCCTGCGCGAGGAGGCTACGCGCGTGCGACGCGGAGGCCTCGGCGACCTCGGGTCGGTTGAGGTAGGGGCTGCCTTCGGGGAGCTGGTTGAAGGTCTCGACGGCGCGCGCGAAGTCGTTCTGCCGGAGCGCCCCTTGGCCCGCGAGGAACACGCCGTCTTCGGCCTCCGCGCGCGTAGCCGACTGGAGGCACTCGGTCGCTTGCGGATCGCCGGGACGGAGCGCGAGCGCTTCGTTCGCACGTGCGATGGCGTTCGCGAAGCTGCCTGAGCTCAGCGAGATCTGACAGGCGCCCACGGCCGAGGCGACCTGCGCGTCGAGCACCGGTCCCGGGGGGAGCGCAGGCACGACGGCCGCCGTGGTGACGGGGATGGGCGCCGTGCCCGGAATCGGCACCGTGGTGCCGGCCCCGCTGATCTGCGTCACGCGCGGCTCGTCAGGGCCGGCGCCCGACAGGGCCACGCCGACGCCGATCACGAGCGCGACGCCGACGATGCCGATCGCGACGAAGATGGGCGCGCGGTTGGTCGGGACCGGGCCCGGCAGCGCGTCCATCTGAATGGTGCGCTCGGCGTCGAAGTGAAAGTGCTCGCCCGCGCCCACCATGCGGAAGCGGACCTGACCGAGCTCGATCACGTCGCCGGGCTTCACGGGCCCTTGCTTGGTGTCGATGCCATTCACGCGAACGCCGTTCGCGCTCGCGAGATCACGGATGTAGACGTTGCCGTTCTCGACGGCGAGCTCGGCGTGCTCGCGCGAGATCGAGCGGTGGTTGACCCACACCTCGAGGTCTTCGGCGCGACCGATGCGGAGACGCGGACGCGAGAGCGCGAACTCGGCGCCGGGCGACGGCGGCGACACCATCACGAGGCGCGCAGGAGGCCCGGGCTCGATCGAGGGCGGCGCCGACACCAGCGCGGTGGGGCCTTCGTTCTCGATCGGGAGCGCCATCGGCGCCGTGGTCGGGCCCGTGTTGATCAGACCCGCGTTGAGCGCGCTGGTGTCGATCTGCTCGGTGCCCTCGAACTGCAGCGCGAGCTGGTAGTCACCGATGACGATCTGATCGCCCGACTTGAGCTCGACCTCACCGTCGATGCGGCGGCCGTTGACGCGAACGCCGTTGAACGACTTGAGGTCGGAGACGAGGAACGCACCGTTCGCGCGGCGGAGCTTCGCGTGCTTGCGCGAGACGTTCCGCTCCGTGAGGCGGATCGTGTTGCCTTCCTTGCGGCCGATCGTCACCTCATCGCGCACGAGCGGCACGACGGTCGTCTTGCCTTCGTCATCGGCGATCAGGAGCTTGAACATTCCTGCCACGGGCTCTCGGTGGGGTGAGTGGTCGGAGACGCGACGGGACCAGGAAGGCCAAGCACCACGACGAGGCCGAAGGATGGTCGGTCCCGCTGGCGAGTGTCAACGACGTGGTGACCCACGCAGCCGCGCCGACCTTGGGATGGTCCGGAGCGATGGGTTCAGGCAGCATCGTGCGATGTGCTCGGCCCGGCGCGCCGCGTGGGAGAAGTGGCCGCTCGCCGCGGGCGCCGTGATCGCCGTGGTGGGCCTCGGCTGCACGGAGGTCCCGCCGCCGATGGGCGTCGACACCGGCCCACGACGGCGGCTCGACGCGGGGCCGGAGCCCGACGGCTACGTGGCGCGCCCGACCGACCCGCGGCTGCCGCCGGTCGACGTGGAGATCACGCTGCCGTTCGGATCGACGGAGCGGGTGCGGATCGAGGTGGGCTCGGCCGTGTCGGACCTGGATCTCGTGCTCTCGGTGGACACGACGGGCAGCTTCTCGGGAGAGATCGACGCGCTCCAGAGCTCCTTCATCGGCGAGATCATCCCGGCGCTCAGTCGGCGCGCGGAGCGCCTCGCGTTCGCGGTGACGCACTTCGAGGACTTCCCGTTCGGTTCGTTCGGCGACGCCGACGACGTCCCGTTCGAGCTCTACACGCCGCTCACGACCGACCTCACGCGCGTGGCCGCGGGCATCGCTCGCCTCGACATGCCCCTCGGGAGCGGCGGCGACCTCGCGGAGTCTGGCTACGAGGCGCTCTACCAGATCGCGACGGGCGAGGGCCTCACGTACGGAGAAGAGGTGCTCGTGCCGCCGTGGATGGCGGCGCGCACGGGCATCGGCGGTGGCGACGAGCCAGGCGTGGGGCTGCGCGCGGGCTCGCTTCGCGCGGTGCTGCACGTCACCGACGCACCGAGCCACGACTCACGCGCGTACGGCGCGCCCGCGCACTCGCAGGCCGAGGCGATCGACGCGCTGCGCGAGGCGCGGCTCCGCGTGATCGGCATCGCCTCCGGCAGTGAGGCGCGCAGCTACCTCGAGGATCTCGCGATCGCGACCGACGCGACGCTGCCGGCCGAGGGTGGCCGCTGTCGAACGGGGCTGCGGGGCGCGCTGCGCACGGCGGTCGGCGACGTCTGCCCGTTGGTGTTCGATCTCGCGGACGACGGCAGCGGCCTCTCGGACGTGATCGTGCAGGCGATCGCGGATCTGCTCCGCAGCCTCAGCTACCGCGAGATGCATGGGCGCGCGGCGGACGACCGCTTGGGGTTCGTGCGCGCGATCGAGGCCGTCGAGGCGCGCACCGAGCCTCCGGGCGCCGAGCCGAGGCGCACGGACGAGCGGCAGATGGATGGCGTGCTCGACACGTTCCACGACGTGGAGCGCGGGGTGACCGTCGTGTTCGATGCCATCCTCGTCAACGACTTCCTCGCGCCTCAGGACTACGACCAGACGTTCACGATCGTGATCGAGATCGTGGGTGACGGCGTGGTCGTGACGTCGCGATCGGTGCGGATCACCGTGCCGCGCGGGCGGCTGCCGGCGATGGACGCCTCGGTCGACGCTGCGGTCGCGGACGCCTCGCGGATCGACAGCCCGATCGATGCGCCGAGCTTCGACGCGGGGTCGGACGCGGCCTCGGCTCCCGACGCTGGACCCGACGCTGGACCCGACGCGCCGCTCGCGAACGACGCGGCGCTCGACGATGCCGGCGAATCAGCGGACGCTCACGACGACCTCGACGCCGCAGCAGACGATGCCGCGTCCTGATACAAACGGCCCGTGACGAGGTCGACCCGGAGGCGCCGCCCGTGATGCCGCTCGCCCAAGGCGCGACGGTCTGCGCCAACCATCCACGCCGCGAGGCGATCGGCATCTGCGTTCGCTGCCGGACGCGCGTGTGCGGGGAGTGCACGACCAAGGTCGACGGCATCAACTACTGCGTCTCGTGCCTCGCGACGCTCGCGGGACCCAAGCGCGCCAAGGAGGCGAGCGCACAGAGCCGCTCTCCGATCGTGTCTTCGGCGTGGCTCGTGATGGGCGCGAGCCTCCTCACGCTGCTCACGTGGGCGATGATCGAGCTCGGAGCGATCTGGTGAGCGGACACGTCGAGGCGGGCGTCGTCGTCCGCAGCAGCCTCGCTCCGGCGGGCCCTCTCGAGCGCCTCGATCGCGCGTTCGTGCTCGTGCGTCAGGGCGGGGCCGAGCTGGCGCTTCGCGCGTGGCTCGGCGCGGGGCTGCCGGCGCTCGCGATGCTCGCGTACTTCTACGCGGAGCGTGTGGAAGGGATCGGCGCGCTGCGCCTGCCCGCGGCGCTCGCGATCGTCGTGTCGTTCCTCGTGCGCGGCTGGGCCCTCGCGAACGTCTCGCGCGCCTACGTGAAGGCGCTCTCGGAGCGCGCGCCGATCAGCCCCGACGCGGGAGGCTTTCTCTCGGTCGCGCGCACGGCGGTGGTGGTCGGACTCGGCCTCTGGGTCTGGAGCTGGGGCCTGCTCGTCGCCGCGGGCGGAGGACCGATCGGGATCGCGCTCTTCCTCCCGCTGCTCGCGTTCCGCGGCCTCGTCGCGCCCTCGTGGCCGGCGCGCGCCGGGTGCGCGAGCGACGCGGGCCTCCGCGCGTTCGGCCTCGCGGCCAAGGACACGACGCACCAGCGCCTCGAGTCGCTGCTCGTCGAGAGCATGCTGCTCCTCGCGCTCTTCGGGCTCGCGGCGAACCTCTATGGGATCTTCACGCTCGTGGTGCTGCTGGGCCGCTCGTTCCTCGGCCTCGAGATGGCGCTCGTCGACGAGTTCCTCTCGTTCCGCAACACGTTCGTGCTGCTCGGCGTCACCGTCGTCTCCGCGGTGGCCCTCGACCCGCTGCGCGCCGCGCTCGCGGCTCAGGTCTACGTGGACGCGCGCGTGCGCGCCGAGGGCCTGGACCTCCGCGCCGCGCTCGACGAAGCGATCGCGCACACGACCCGCAAGCCGAGCCGCGACACGGCGGCGACGAAGCTCGCGAGCGCGCGGGGCGGCGCCGACGAGGTCGCCGGTGTGATCGTGTGCGTCGCGCTCGGCCTCAGCGCTGCGAGCGCGCACGCGCAGGCGCCGCTCTCGAACCACGAGAGGGAGCTCACCGAGGAGAGCGGGTTCGCCGACGTCTTGCCACCCTCACCCGCCGACGCGGCCGCTCTCGCAGAAGCCGTCGCCGAAACAGAGGCCAGCGCGGAAGCTGCGGCACAAGACGCGCGCGTTCGTGAGCAAGCCCGCGCGATCCTCGCCGACGGAATCTTCGAAGACGTGGAGGCGCGACGACGCGAGGGCCTCGCCGATCTCATCGGCCGCTTGTTCGAGTGGATCATCGAGCAGTTCGCCGACCAAGAGATCGACCCGGGCTCCGGTGGCCCCGCGCTGCCGTCCTTGCCCCTGCCCGGCCCGGCCTTCTTCATCGTGATGGGCGTGCTCTTCGCCATCGTCGTCGCGATCTTCTTGGTGCTCACGCGACGGCGCGACGACGCGTCGGTCGCGACGCAGGCCGTGACCAAGGACGCGATCCCCGATCCGCGCGACCGCTCTCCGGACGACTGGCTCGGCGACGCCGCGAGCCTCGCCGCGCAGCAGCGCTGGGGCGAGGCGCTGCGCGCGCTCTACCTCGCGACGCTCGTGGCGCTCGATCGCCGCGCGTGGATCCGCTTCGAGCCGTCGCTCACCAACTGGCAGTACCTCCGGCAGATGCCGTCGGGCCTGACGCGCGAGGACTTCCGCACGCTCACGCGCACCTTCGACGTGAAGGTCTACGGCGAGGAGCCCGCGGCCGAGAGCGACTACCGCGCGAGCCGCGCGATCGCCGAGCGCATCTTGCACGCGTCCCGTCCGAGCCTGCCGCCGCCCGCGCCGATCGTGCCGCGCACGTCCAGCGACACGCCCCCCTCGACGGACGTGGGAGGTGACGCGTGAGCGGCGCGGGAAAGATCGCGACGTGCATCCTCGTGGTGCTCGCGCTCGGCGCGCTGCTCGCGATGTGCGGGCGCGTGTCCGACCGCGGTCGCTTCGCGCTGTCGTACTCGACGTACGGCGCGGGCCCCGAGGGATCGCGCGCCGTGTTCGAGCTGACGCGCGCGTCCGGCTTCGATGCGCAGCGCTGGAACGAAGACGTCGCGGACCTGCCGCAGCCCGCGACGCTCGTGGCGATCGGAGGCTGCGATCACCTGCAGAGCCGACCGCTCTCGCGGCCCGAGCGCGAGGCGCTGCTGCGGTGGGTCGAGGCGGGTGGCACGTGGATCGTCGCAGGCGCGACGGAAGTCCTCGAAGATCACACGTTCGGCGTGCGCCTCACCGTCGCCGACGCGTCGCGCTGCAGCGAAGACGACGGCCTGCTCGGCATGGTGATCCGCGCGGATCGCCGCGCCCGCGAGCGCGCCCGAGAAGAGCGGGAGGCGGCCGAGGACGGCGGCGTCGCTCCGAGCGACGCGGGGGTGACGCCAGCCGACTCCGCGCCGATCGGTCCAGCGCCGACCGACCCCGCGCCGCTGGAAGAATCCGTCTCGCGCGAGGGGACCGAAGGCGACGCGTCGATGGACCCCGCGGCCGACGCGGGTGTGGAGTACGTCGAGTACGGCACCGAGGTCGGCGTCGACTGGGACAAGCCCGAGCCGCAGGAAGACCCGATCGACGCGCTCTCGCGCTCCCTCGGCATGGAGACGACGATCGAGCGCGAGTGGGCGCGCGCGGAGGACGGCCCGCTCGCAGGCATGCCGACTGCGGGCCTTCGGCACCCTGGCTGGATCGCGGTCGACGACGACGTGCCGCACGAGGTCCTCGCGACCGTGGACGGCAAGGCTGTCGCGGTCGTGGTGCCTCGCGGCGAGGGACGCATCGTCGTCGTCGCGAGCGGCAGCGCGTTCCAGAACCGCGACCTCGTGATCGCCGAAGGTGCGCCGCTCTTCGTGCGTCTCCTTCATCTCTACGCGCGCGGCCCCGTGCTCTTCGACGAGTACCACCTCGGCGCGGGCGAGGCGCGCTCGACGATGCGGTACCTCTTCCAGCGCGGCGCGGGGGCGCTCGTGTTCCACCTGCTCGTGGTGCTCGCGATCGTGCTCGTGCGCTCGGGCACGCGCTTCGGCGCGACGCGCAAGGATCGAGCGGTCGAGGCCGTGACGACCGCGAGCTTCGTGGCCGCGATCGGCGCGCTCTTCTCGAAGGTGAAGGACC
The DNA here is from genome assembly GCA_964502175.1 of uncultured Sandaracinaceae bacterium. Lineage (GTDB taxonomy): Bacteria > Myxococcota_A > Polyangia > Polyangiales > Sandaracinaceae > JAFLCL01. The sequence continues at coordinate 3,765 of CAZCVE010000086.1, read as the reverse complement.
CGCGCGGCAGCTTTCAGATCCTCGCGCGGCGCGGCTACGCGCGCATCGCCGAGCACCATCACCTCGACGAGCTCGATCCGGCTCGCCTCGAGACGGCGCTCCGCGCCCGCAAGCGCGTGGCGGCGGCCGACGCGGTGCGCGACCTCGCGAAGCTCGCGAAGGATGGAAAGACGCAATCTCTCGCGCACGCCACGCGCGAGCTCGATGACCTCGTTCGACGGGCCGTCTCGGACGGCGCCTGATCCGCTCACGCCTCGATCCCAGGGAAACGACACGCCATGCAAGAGACGACAGATCACGCCGGCACCACGCACCCCGACGTCTCGGAGCTCGCCGCGCTGCGCGACCGGATGCTCGCCGAGATCCGCAAGGTGGTCGTCGGCCAAGAGGACGCGCTCGAGGGCATGCTCGTGGCGCTGCTCGCGCAAGGCCACGTGCTGCTCGAGGGTGTGCCCGGCACGGCCAAGACGCTGATGGTTCGCGCGATGGCCGCGACGCTCGGCGTCTCGTTCCGCCGCGTGCAGTTCACGCCCGACCTCATGCCGAGCGACGTCGTCGGCACCAACGTCTTCGACTTCAAGACGGGCGCGTTCAGCTTCACGAAGGGCCCGATCTTCACGGAGCTCCTGCTCGCCGACGAGATCAACCGCGCGCCCGCCAAGACGCAGAGCTCGCTGCTCGAGGCGATGCAGGAGCGTCAGGTGTCGATCGACGGCAAGCGTCACGAGCTCGGCGAGGACTTCACCGTCTTCGCGACGCAGAACCCGGTCGAGCAGGAGGGCACGTACCCGCTCCCCGAGGCGCAGCTCGATCGCTTCCTCCTCAAGATCCGCATCGGCTACCCGAGCGCCGACGACGAGGATCGCATCCTCGCGCAGACGAGCCACGGCGTGGGCATCCTCGACGTGACGAGCATCCAGCCCGTCATCACGCGACAGGCGCTCCACGACGTGCGTCCGCTCGCGGGTCAGGTCGCCGTGGAACCGCGCGTGCGTGGCTACGTGCGCGACCTCTGTCGGGCGACGCGGACCTCCCCGCTCGTGATGCTCGGCGCGGGCCCACGTGCAGGCGTCCACCTGCTCGTCGCGTCGCGCTGGGCCGCGGCGCTCGACGGCCGCACGTTCGTCACGCCCGACGACGTGAAGCGCGTGCTCCATCAGGTCGTGTGTCACCGCCTCGTGCTCTCGCCCGAGGTCGAGCTCGACGGCATGAAGGCCGAAGAGGTGATGGACCGCATCGCGACCACGGTGGAGGTCCCGCGTTGAGCACCGGTCGCTTCGTCCCCGGTCGTCGTCTCGCCGCGCTCGCCGTGGCGGGGGCGCCCTTTGCGTTCGCGGGCGAGCTCGGCCTCGCAGGCGTGGCGGTGTGGGACGCGGCGGTCGTGATCGGTGCGCTCGTCGAGAGCCGCACGCTCGGCGCGCGTGTGCCCACCGCGGAGCGCGACGTCGACGCGCGCCTCATCGTGGGCATGCCGAACGAGGTGACGGTGCGCCTGCACAACCCGACGAAGTCGCTCCTCCGCGTGGTCGTCCGCGACGACGTGCCGGAGGGCTGGATCGCCCAACCCGACGAGCTCCACGTCGAGCTGCCTCCTCACGCGCGACGCGCGGTCACCTACAGCGTCACGCCGCCCAAGCGCGGCCAGTTCACGTTCGGCGATCTGCACCTTCGGCTCGAGGGCGCGATGGGCCTCGGCGCGCGCATCGTCGACATCGCGGCGAGCCAGGTGGCGCGTGTGTATCCGAACGTGCTCGGGCCGCGTCGGTACGAGATGGCCTCGAAGCTCGGGGACCTCCGCACGATGGGCTTTCGCAACGTGCGCAAGACCGGCGGCGGAGGCGAGTTCGATCAGCTGCGCGAGTACGTGTCGGGCGACGCGTTCCGCGACCTCGACTGGAAGTCGAGCGCCAAGCGGCTGCGTCCCGTCACGCGCGTGCTCCGCGAGGAGCGCAGCCAGAACGTGATCCTCGCGATCGACGCCGGGCGCCTCATGGCCATTCACAGCGGCCTCCGTGGTCGGGGTGAGCGCGAGCAGGTGGTGACCAAGCTCGACTACGCGATCAACGCGGCGCTCTTGCTCGCGTGGGTCGCGCTGCGTCACGGCGATCGCGTCGGCCTCGTCGTCTTCGCCGAAGACGTGAAGACGTTCGTGCCTGCGAACCGAGGCCCCGCGCAGTACCGCGCGATCCTCGAGGCGCTCTACGCGGTGGAGGCGACGATGGCGTACGTCGACTTCCGGCGCTTCGCGGAGTTCATCAAGATCCGCGTGCCGCGCCGCTCGCTCATCGTGATGTTCTCGGACCTGCTCGACGACACGCACGCGCTCCCGCTCGCCGAGCACCTCTCGATGCTCCGCCGCAAGCACCTGCCGGTGTGCGTGACGATGGAGGACGAGGTCGCCGAGGCGCTCGCGCAGAAGACCGCGAAGAACGACGACGACGCGTACCAGCGCGCGGCCGCCGCCGACCTGCTGGCGGATCGCGCCGCGGTGAAGGCCCACCTCCGCAAGGGCGGCGTGAGCCTCGTCGAAGGTCCCGCGGGCGAGCTCGCGGTGGGCGCCGTGAACCGCTACCTCGAGATCAAGGCGCGCAACCTCCTGTGATCGCGCGACGTGGGTTCGGCCTCGCGGCCTTCGCGCTCGTGGCCTGCAGCGGCGGCGACGAGGGCACGACCGTCACCGCGGCGCACGAGCCGCCGAGGCGCGTCGAGACGGCGACGATCACACCGCCGCGGACGGCGACCGCACCAGAGGAGACGACGCCTGCGACCACGACGGCGCCTACCGCCACACCTCCGAGCATCGCGCCGAGTCCCGACGCGATCGCTCGCTGCCTCTGGTACGCGACGCGCGAAGCCCCGCCGCCGACGGGGCTCGGCAGCCTCGTGGATCTCGACGCGCGCCTCGCCGACGCACAGCCCGATCGGCGCGCGCGCGTGATCGGCCGCGTCCGTCTGTCGGCCCGCGGCTGCCCTCCTCTCTCCGTGGGCCTCGCCTTGATCGCCCGCGCGGACGACGACGTCGCGGACGACGTGGCCTTCCCCATCGACGGCGCGCTGCCCGAGCCCGTGCCGGGCGCCCGCGGCGACGAGCGACGCGACGCGCCGTGGGATCCGAACGCGATCGCGCGAGGTCGGTCGTCGTGTGAGGACGAGTCGATGCCGACGCTCGTGATGTTCCGCGCGACACACGCGCGCGACGGTGCGGTCGAGGCCATCGCGTTCCACTCGCTCGGCGAGCCGTGCACGGTGCTCGGTCACGATCTCGAGTTCGGCGACGTCGACGGGGATGGCTCGACGGAGGTGCGCCTCCGCGTGCGCACGAGCGGCCTCATGGACATGAGCGCGGGACGGGACCGGAGCGAGACGCTGCGCATCGTCGACGTCGCCACCTGGCAGGTGCAGGTGGAGCTCGAGGTCGCGACGCTGGAGGACGCCGAGGTCGAGGGCTACGGCGGCCGCACGCGCGTGGGCGACGTCACGCTGCGCGATCTCGACGCAGACGGCGATCGCGATCTCGTCTTCACGCACCGCGACGAAGATCGGATGCGGAGCGACGACGACGAGGAGTCGTTCCGCTCCTCGGCGCGCGAGGCGTTCTCGTACGACCCGACGACGGACGTCTACACGCGCGCGCCCACGCTCGACCCTCCGTGAGCTGCGCGAGGGATCGGACTTTTCGACGCAGAGGACGCAGAGGACGCAGAGCACGCACAGAGAGAGAGAGAGAGAGAGAGAGAGAGAGAGAGAGAGAGAGAGAGAGAGAGA
>CAZCVE010000085.1:0-34795 GCA_964502175.1 uncultured Sandaracinaceae bacterium | reverse complement strand
CGTGCAACCCCTTCATCATGCCGCCCTGCCTCCGCTCAGGATCGGATCCGCCTTGTGTTCGATCATCGAACTGGCCGAGTCCTGCTTCGTCGCAGTTCCGACTTCCGGGGTCGCGGTCAGGCGCCGCTGCCAGATTGGGTCGAGCAGTTCGGTGGCCACGCCCAGGTGCGTGCTGACTTCGAGGCGGCGACCGGCCAGAGCCTGGCCGGCGAGGGTCGAGCCAGCGGCTTCTCGGTAACCATGGGGCAAGATGGCGAACTTCGCTTTGGTTGGACATCGCGGCAGATAAATCCGGGTAGCCACAATGCCGAGCAGGTACCCGAGGAGTTTCATCAAGCCATCGAGATGGCTGTCTCAGATCTCATCGACGATGCGGAATAGTGAACGCGTGACCACTATTGATTTCGTGAAGATTCCAGCCGGCGTGTCGCCGATGGGCGCTCCAGCCGAGCGCTGGCTTGCTGACGGGACAGCGCCCCCAGAGTTCAGTGCTGAAACGACCTACCCGTACTTCATCTCACGACGGTTGCTTGTTCGGGCTGACTTCTTCCCACAAGCTGCCGACGCTCAGTGCCCGGTGGTGGGCCAAACGTGGACCAAGGCAAACGCTCTGGCGGCAACCATCTCCATAGATCGTCTAAATCTCCCTGGGTCGCCACCAGCGGGGTACACGCTGCGATTGCCGACTGAGGCCGAGTGGGAACGTGCCGTCCGTCTCGACTTGGAAAGGTTGTGGATCGGCAATTCTACCGTGGGTTCGCCAACTGAGATTCTGGACTTCGTCTGGTGTGGCGAGAACAGCAGTGGGCGTCTTCAGCGCGTGGGCACCAGACTGACTGGCGCGCTACGTCTCATGGACGCACTCGGCAATGCAGCCGTTTGGTGCGTTGACGCTCCGGCGAACGCTCCCGCGGGCGTCCGCGTGAGAGATTGGCGTGGGCCGCTTGAGGGTCCGTTCCGGTGCATTCGAGGAACGAGTTTTCGTTCTCCCAAGTTCGTAGTCAATCCGTGGCACCGCTCATGGCTGGAGGTGGACGAGTTCGCGGATGACGTCGGGATGCGTCTTGTGTTCGGCCCGCGGCTGTAGTTGTTGCGGATGAGTGAGAGGTCAGAGCGCGGAAGAGTGGGCCCCAGAAGAGTGGGCCCCAGAAGAGTGGGCCCCAGAGGCCCCAGAAGAGTGAGAAGAGTGGGCCCCAGAAGAGTGGGCCCGGAAGAGTGAGAGGTCAGAGCGCTGCTTGAAACTGGCCACCGGCGTGGCGGACCAGCGCGCGAGATGGTCCCAAGGTGGCGACGCTGGCCTTCGCGTGAGCCTCAGTTCCTGACAACCGAACACGAGATGCCCGCTGTCGCGGCCGCGTGACGACGGAACACGAGCGCCCCGCTCGGCGCGTTGGCCGGCGGGTACACGTGTCCCTTCGCTGCTCGCGAGGGTGGTAGTTCCAGGACCGAAGTGACGGGCTACGTCACCTCCATCGGGAGCGGGATGCGCGGCGGGAATGTCCCCGCTGGGAACGGGCAGAGCTTGCCAGTCTCTCGGTAGCGCGCCGATGCGAGGTCGTAGGCCTCCATCACCAGCGAGTACGCCGCTTCGTAGCCTTCGACTTCTGACTTGGTGCCGTGCGCGTACGGCTGCGAGGTCTTGTTCTTGTTGCGACGCTTGGGCAGCCGGCGGCTGCCGTCGTCGCGGCGCTTGCGCGATGTTGAGCGCGAGCGCCCCGAGCTCGAGAGCGGAGAGGACCACGCGATGAGGCAGCGGGGTGAGCGGCACCGAGGCGGTGTGTCGCCGCGCGCGGTTTCGTCCGATCTCGTTCTCCGGGCTGGCTCGCGGTGGCCTGGCCCTCACCCAGCCCTCTCCCGCGGGCGGGAGAGGGAGAAATTGCGGCTGATCGCTTCGGGCTGCCTGTTCGACGTGGGTGGTCTCGTGTCGGGGCGACCTGGTGGAGCGCCGCTGACCCACCCCCGCCCCTCCCGCGGGCGGGAGGGGTGCCTGTTCGACGTGGGAGGTCTCGTGTCGGGGCGACCTGGTGGAGCGCCGCTGACCCACCCCCGCCCCTCCCGCGGCGGGAGGGGTGCCTGTTCGACGTGGGTGGTCTCGTGTCGGGGCGACCTGGCGGAGAGCCGCTGACCCTCCCCAAACCCCCGGCGAGGGGTGGGGCTTCGATGGGGTGGGGCTCGCTCACGCTGACGTTTGCTCCGATGCGTCGCGGTGCCTACGCTGCCGCCGCCTTCCTGGAGACCGCCATGGCGAAAGCCCCCGCCCTCACCGATCCGACCTTCACGCCGGGACAACAGCACGGCGCGCTCGCGCGCTTCGCGCTCCGCTTCATCCGCGACGAGCGCGACCTGCCGTTCGTGAAGCTCACGCTCGCGATGTCGGCGGTGCTGATCCCCGCGGCTGCCTTCCTCTACACGGACATGTTCCGCTGGTGGATGGCGCCGATCTACTGGGCGCTGCTCTACGGCTTCTTCGCCGACCGCTACATCCTCATGCTCCACAACACGAGCCACCGCGGCCTGTGGAAGCGCGAGTACGACTGGATGAAGTTCTACATCCCCTGGGTGCTCGGCCCGTTCGCGGGCGAGACCCCGGAGACCTACTACATCCACCACATCACGATGCACCACTCCGAGGGCAACCTCGTGAAGGACCTGTCGTCGACGATGAAGTACCAGCGCGACAGCCCCGTGGACTTCGCGCGGTACTGGCTCGACTTCTTCTTCCTCTCGATGTTCAAGCTCGGCCGCTACCAGGTGGCCAAGAAGCGCACGAACCTCGCGGTGTGGATGTTCGTGGGCGAGTGGAGCTGGTACGTGGCCGTCGCGATCGGCCTCTACTTCAACTGGCAGGCGACCTTCGTCGTGTTCGTCACGCCGTTCCTGCTCTGCCGCTTCGTGATGATGGCGGGCAACTGGGGGCAGCACGCCTTCGTGTGTCCGGACGATCCGGGCTCGAGCTACAAGAACTCGATCACCTGCATCAACCATCGCTACAACGAACGTTGCTACAACGACGGCTACCACATCTCGCATCACCTCAAGGCGAACCGTCACTGGACGGAGCACCCGCAGGAGCTGATCGACAACGCCGAGACGTACGTGAAGCACGACGCGCTCGTGTTCAAAGACATCGACTTCATCGGCGTGTGGGCGCTCTTGATGACGAAGAACTACGAGAAGCTCGCGGATCACTTCGTCGACATGCGCGACACGCCGATGCCGCGTGAAGAGCTCATCGCGCTGATGAAGAAGCGCGTGCAGCGCATCGACGTCACGCGACCCGAGGTCATCGCGGCGGTCCCGGCCTGAGGCATCATCGGGCGATGAGCTTCCTTCGCGCTCTCGTCGTCCGCGCGTCCGCGGTGTCGATGCTCTCGCTCGCGGCGTGCGCGCCCGACACGAGCTTCACCCGCCCCGACGCGCTGCCCGATCTCGACGCGGCCACCTACGCCGACGCGGGCGGCCTCGACGCGCCGCTCGACGCTCCGATCGCGATGGACGATGCGCCGACGATCGACGACGACGCGTTCGGGGCGGAGGACGCGCTCGCGGCGGACGATGCAGTCTCGGCCATCGACGCGAGCGCACGCGACGCGGCGGTCGTGCGCGACGCGGCGACATCGGGCGATGCGGGCCCCGTGTGGACCGTCGGCTTCTGTCGCGTGCAGTACCCCGCCTCGATCATGGCGAGCCCCGCCGCGAGCACGGTGGTGTACGGACGCGTCTACGCGGCAGGCCTCACGACGCGCAGCGGGATGACCGATGGCGACGCGCTGCTCGTCGTCGACGTCGGCCACGGACCCGATGGCTCGCATCCGTCCATGCCCGGCTGGACGTGGGCGCGCGGGGGCGCCAACGCAGGCTACGCACCTGGGGCTGCGGGCTACGAGGCGAACAACGACGAGTACCAAGCCACGCTCGTCGCGCCGGGCGCGGGCACGTACGACTACGCGTTCCGCGTGTCGGGCGATGGCGGCCTCACGTGGACGTACTGCGACACGCTCGATCCCGGCTCGAGCGACGGCTACCAGCTCGCCAACGCGGGCGCGCTGTCTGTGATGTAGGCCGGCGGTGATGTAGGCGGGCGGTGATGTAGGCGGGCGGTGATGTAGGCGGACCCACCGTCTGCGGAGTCTGCGCGGCCCTCTTTCGCCACATGCGTGGCGTCACCGCGCAGGGGCGATGCGAGGTCGCCGCGGAAAACGTGCGGCACGGCGAGGATCGGCGCGTGCTCTACGCGGGTCGCCGAAAGACCGATGCGCGACCCACTGCAAGCCGACCCGCCTTCCGATCCGCGTCACGTGCGTCCCGTTCGCGTCTGGCTCGTGGACGACACCGCGGTGGAGATCGTCGAAGGGCAGCTCGTGCCGGAGTACGTGGTCGAGACGTTCACGGATGGCGCCGCGGTCGTCGAGCGCGCGTCGCACGACGTGCTGCCGGATGTCCTCCTGCTCGGCTGGATGCTGCCGGGGATCTCGGGCGCGGAGGTGCTGCGGTTCCTCCGCACGACCACGCGAACGGCGAGGCTTCCGATCCTCGCGCTCACGAGCGCCGCGAGAGAGACCGATCTCGTCGATGCGCTCGACGCTGGCGCGAACGACTACGTCGCGAAGCCGTGCTCGAAGCTCGAGCTCGTGGCGCGCGTCTCGGCGCTCGTGCGCGGCGCCGAGCTCCGCCGACGTGCTGAGGTCGCGGAGCGAGAGAACCGCGAGCTCCTGGTGCGCGAGCGGGCGGCGCGCGCCGAAGCAGAGATGGCGAACTTCGTGAAGGACGACTTCCTCGCCACGCTCTCGCACGAGCTCCGCACGCCGCTCCACTCGATCCTCGGCTGGGTCGCGCTCCTCCGCGGAGGCACGCTCTCGCCGGAGACCGCCGACCGCGCGCTCGCGACCATCGAGCGCAGCGGCAAGGCGCAGGCGACGATGATCGAGGACCTCCTCGACATCTCGCGCATCGTCACGGGGAAGATGCGCCTCGAGATGGCGCTCGTGGATCCGAGCGACGCGGCCGAGCAGGCCGTCGAGACCGTGCGACCGATCGCGGCGAACAAGCAGGTCGAGCTCGTCACGAAGATGCAGCGCGTCGGCCGCGTGCGCGGCGACGGCGCTCGCCTCCAGCAGATCGTCTGGAACCTCCTCACCAACGCGCTCCGCTACACGGCGGGCGGAGGTCGCATCACCGTCGAGGTCACGGGCGAGCGCGGCGGTGTCTGCCTGCGAGTCACCGACACGGGCGAGGGCATCGCGCCGGAGCTGCTCGGTCGGATCTTCGATCGCTTCAAGCAGGGGGACTCGACGGCCACGCGTGTCCACGGCGGCCTCGGCATCGGCCTCGCGATCGTGCGCCACATCACCGAGCTGCACGGCGGTACCGCCCGGGCGGAGAGCGGTGGCAAGGGCGCGGGCGCGCGGTTCGACGTGTGGCTCCCCCTGGCGGCGCCGGCGACGGCGGAGCACGGCGAGAAGCCTCGAGCGGCCATCGCGTCGCTCGAGGGCGTGCACGTGCTCGTGGTCGACGACGAGCAGGACTGTCTCGACGTCGCGGTCACCGCGCTGCGCACGTCGGGGGCCACCGTGGTCTCCGCGCTCTCGGCGCGCGAGGCCCTGCGCGCGCTCGACGACGCGCTGCCGCACGTGATCGTCTCGGACATCATGATGCCGGAGATGGACGGGCCGACGCTCCTCCGCGCCGTGCGCGCGCGGCCGATCGAGCGCGGCGGCGAGCTCCCGGCGATCGCGCTCACAGCGGCGGCCAGCTCCAACGATCGCGAGCGGATCCTCGCTCACGGCTTCGTGTCGCACCTCGCCAAGCCGATCGATCTCGGCGTGCTCGTCAGCACCGTCGGCCGCGTGGCGCAGGCGCGACGCACGTGAGCCACGGGTCGCGCGCCGGCCTCAGGCCGCCCGCGTCCGCGTGGCACGTGCGCCGCTCGAGTCGGCGCTCTCCCAACCGTCGAGAGACGTGATCGGGGTCGAGCGCGGCGTGCTCGGCCACAGCGAGTCCAGCCAGAGCTCGCGACACCATCCACGGGCGCGAGAGAGCTTGCCGTTCTCCTCGGACTCCACGTGATCCACGGCGCCGCGGAGCACGCGCGCCTCCGGCCCGTGGTGCGCGTCGGCGCACTGCGCGATGAGGCTCCAGTTCGCGTGGTGCCGCGTCTCGGCGAGCACGAGGCAGTCGCACGCGACGCGCTGCGCCTCTTCGCGATCGGCCATGCGACACGCTGCCTCGAGCGTGCGCGCGAGCGCCTCTGTTCATGCGTGAGGCTCTGGAGCAGAAGCTCCGCCAGCTGGGCCTTCTGCGGGACGAAACCGCCTCGATCGAGGCATGTGTGCGCGCTCACGGATCTGTCGGCTTTGCTTTCCCGCGCAGTGTGATAGGGCACGGCCGTACGTTCTCGGTCACTCGTCAGCGGTGGGCCCATCCGCCCACCACGAAGCGTCTCTCCGCCAGCGAACAAGATGTGACGGGCTTGCCCGTCCTCGCAGCGGATCGAGGCTCCACGACTGCGGGCACCCAGCGGCGCACATGCGCTGCAGAGCCGGAAGCACGAGAACATCCATGGGACAGCGACTCTACGTAGGCAATCTCTCTTTCCACACCAGCGAAGACGGCATCCGCAACGCATTCCTCGAGTGCGGCCAGGTCGGTGAGGTCTCGATCGTCCTCGATCGCGAGACCGGCCGTTCGCGCGGCTTCGGCTTCGTGACGATGGCGGACGAGGCGGGCGCCCGCGCCGCGCTCTCGAAGATGGACGGCTACCAGCTCGATGGTCGCCCGCTCCGCGTGAACGAAGCCGAGTCGCGTCCGCCCCGCAGTGGCGGCGGTGGCGGCGGTGGCGGCGGCGGCGGCGGTGGTCGTTCGCGCTGGTGATGGACCCGCGCGAGCTCGAGCGCCTGGTCGTGGCTGACGCCGAGACCTGGGCGCGCGAGACAGCCCGGCAGCTCCGCGACGAACATCGCGCGGCTGCCGGCGGCTGGCCCAAGACGCTCTCGGAGGCGCGCGTGCGCGTCTTCGAGCTCCTCACGACCGTCCGCGTCGGACCCGTCTCGCTCGAGGTGCAAGAGCGCCTCGCCCGGACCGCGTACGCCGCGGCGCGGAAGGCTTGGGCGACCCAAGCCGACGCCGAATCAGACGTCTGATCGCCAGACGTCTGCTAGGCAGGGCTGCTGCCCGGAGCTTCGTTCCGGGCCATCAGAGCCACTTCTGATCGCGGTACCACGCGAAGGCCCTGCGAATGCCGTCCTCGTAGCCCACCTTCGAGGACCATCCGAGGCGGCTGCGGAGCTTGTCGCTCGACACGATCCAAGCCTCCTGCGCGCCCATCTTCGCCTTCTGGCGATTGAAGAGGCGGGGCTTTCCGTCGATGCGGGTCGCGAGCTCCCCGCCCACGCCCGCGAGGGTCACGACGAACGCCGGAAAATCGAGAGTGAGCGCGCGCTTGCCGCTCTCCTTCACGATCGCGTTCTGGAACTCGACCCACGTCTGCGTGCGTCCGTCCTCGATGAAGAAGCCCTGACCGACAGCGGCGGGGTGCGTCATCGACAGGGCGATCGCGTCGACGCAGTCGTCGACGTAGATCGCCGACCACTTCTGATCGCGGTTGCCGAAGAAGACGTTGCGACGGGCCATCGCCTCCTTGAAGAGGTTGAAGAAGTCCACGTCGCCGGGCCCGTACACGCCCGCGGGGCGCAGGATCGTCCACGGGATGCGGTCGCCGCGCGACTCCACCGCGTGCTCTGCCTCGAGCTTGCTCTGGCCGTAGAACTCCACGGGCCGACGCGGATCGTCTTCGACGATGGCGCGGTGCTTCGTCGAAGGCCCGTAGCAGGCCTGCGAGCTGATGAGCACGAAGCGCGTGAGGTCCGGGTGCGCGGTCTCGATCGCGCGCAGCAGGTTCTCCGTGGGCATCACATTGCCGAGACGGAAGTCCTCGTACGTCACGCCCTTCGTCGCGCCGGCGACGTGCAGGACGAAGTCGGGCTTCTCCGTCTCGACGATGCGCGTGAGCCCCGCGACGTCGTCGTAGTTGCACTCGACGGAGCGCCCCTTCTTGGACGCAGGCGAGCCCTTGCGACGGATCGCGAGCACGTCGAGCCCGCGCTCGAGCAGCGTGTCGCGGAGGCGACCCCCGATGAAGCCGCTGGCGCCCGTGAGGAGGACCTTGCCAGCGAGCGCGGGGCCCGAGGTCGGCTCGGAAGAGACGTCGTTGCTCATGCGGCCGCGGTTTTGCCAACGGAACGCCCGCGGCGCCAGCCGACAGGTCCGTCAGGGGTCCGCTCGATGCGCGTCGCGTCGAGAGGAGTGAGCCATGAAGACTGCAGAGCTCGAGGCGAGGATGAGAGCGGGAGAGTGTTACCACTCGCTGCGTGTGCCGCCGGGGGCGTGGATCGTCGTTCGTGTGGACGGACGATCGTTCTCGCGTCTCACCGAGCGTCGCACCGAGAAGCCCTTCGACGCGTCGTTCCACGCGGCGATGGTCGCGGCCGCGCGTGGTCTGCTCGAGACCCTGCAGGCTCGGTACGTCTACACCGAGAGCGACGAGATCTCGGCGCTCCTGCCGCGCGACGCGGATCTCTTCGATCGCGAGATCGAGAAGCTCTGCTCGATCAGCGCGGCGCGCGCGGCGGCGACGCTGTCGCTCGCGCTCGGTGAGGTCGTCGAGTTCGACGGTCGTGTCTGGGTCGGTGGTCGCGACCACGACGTCGTCGACTACTTCCGGTGGCGACAGGCTGACGCGACGCGCTGCGGCCTCAACACGGCTTGCTACTGGACGCTCCGCAAGGCCGGGCGCTCGGTGCGCGAGGCGACGCGCGCGCTCGAGAAGGCGACCGTGGCGCAGAAGAACGAGCTCCTCTTCGAGCACGGCATCAACTTCGATCGCCTGCCCGTGTGGCAGCGGCGCGGGACCGGCCTCTACTGGGAGCGCGTCGAGCGCACCGGATGGAACCCCCAGACGCAGCAGCACGTCGTGGCGACGCGGCGAAGCGTGAAGATCGACGAAGACCTCCCGATGAAGGAGGCCTACGCCGATCTCGTGCGGACCTTGCTCGCCTGACGCGTCGGTGGCGAGGCGTCGCAGCGGGCTGTTCAGCCTTGCTGCGGCGCCTTGCCGGCGAGGCTGTAGAGCACGAACAGGATCGTGCATCCCACTGCGAGGTCGACGAAGATGTTGATGGTCGAGAGGGCGACGCTGACCATCGGCGCGGCTTCGCCGAGCTCTCCGAGGAAGCCGCCCGAGACGTTCGTGCAGCAGGTCGCGAGGAACTGGAACGTCGCGGCGCCGGCGAGCACGTAGCCGAGCGTGCCGTCGGCCTTTCGTACGAACATCAGCGCGACGACCATCAAGCCGACGAAGATGAGGAAGTCGAAGAACCCCCCGAGGAGGCGGATTCCAGTGAACAGGGTTTCGACCAAATCGGGGTCCATCGTGTCTCCTCTGACGTACTAGAAGAACCCGGAACGAAGCTCCGAGCAGAAGTACTGGGGGCGCGGATGCTCGCCCGTGCTCACGAAGCGCGCAAGAGAGCGGCGAGGGCGACGCACGAGAGGGGTTGCGCTCGTCTCCGCCCAACGACGACGATCAGGCGACGTGCGCGGCTCACGGTGTGTCATCGGCTTCTCGTGCGCGCTCGTCGTGGCGTGCGGTCGCGTGGGCTACGACCCCGCCGACGCGTTCGCGGGCGGGTCGATCGATGCGCCCGGCCTCGACGCGGCTGGCCTCGACGCGGCTGGCCTCGACGCGGCTGGCCTCGACGCGGCGATGCTGGACGCGCCGGGCCTGGATGCGTTCGCCGAGGATGCGTTCACGGAGCTGCTCGACGCGCCCGGCCTCGACGCGCCGATGCCAGATGCGGTGATGCCAGATGCGGTGATGCCAGATGCGGTGATGCCGGACGCGGCGATGCCGGATGCGGCGTTGCCAGATGCTGCGCTTCCCGACGCCACGAGCGTCGGATCGGATGCGGCCGTCGCGATGGGCTCCATCGATCCGCGCTGCGCTGCCGAGCCGCTCACGCGGTACTCGGACATCGGCACGGGCTCCCCTGGCGATCCCTACATCCTCTGCAACGGCGATCAGCTCGACAGCTTCCTCGCGTCGGGTCCGGTGACGTCGTTCTACATGCTGGGGCAGGACATCAGCACGCCGAGCTGGAGCGGTCGCGCGTCGTTCCTCGGGACGCTCGACGGCAACGGTCACGTGCTGCGCGTCACGTCGTTCACGAACGAGCCGCTCTTCGCGAACCTGTCGGGGACGGTGCAGCACCTGCGCCTCGTCGCCAACGTCGACGCGTCGTTCCTCGATCGCGCGGGCGCGGTGGCGGGCACCGCGTCCGGCACCGTCAGCGACGTGCACCTCACCGCGGACTTCGTGACGGGACAAGACGAGACGGGCGGCCTCGTCGGGCAGTGCAACGCGTGCACGGTCGACTTCGTCTCGGTCACCGTCGCGCGCGTGTCGGGGCAGCGCATGGTCGGCGGCGTGATCGGCAACATGTTCACCGGCCGGCTCTCTCGCGCGCGCGTGGTGATCACGCAGCTCGACTCCCGCGCGACCACCGGCTGCGCGCAGCTCGGCGGCATCGCTGGCAGCGCGCACGACGGCGCGCAGATCGACGAGGCGCACGCGAACGTCGGCATCGCGCTCAACGCGACGGGCGCGGGCGGCATCGTCGGTGACCTCGGCCTCGGCTCGCAGGTGCGCGACGTGATCGCCGAGGGCAGCGTCGTCTACCTCGGCGGCTCGAGCTGCACGACGGGCGCGGGCGGCCTCGTGGGCACGCTCTCGGGCAGCATGCAGCGAGGGTGGGCGCGCCTCTCCCGCGCCACGGCGGGCCTCGCCGATCGCGTCCAGCTCGGCGGGCAGCTCGTCGACGTGGCGGGCATCACGCCGGGCCTGGGCGCGCCCGAGTGGACGCTGCGCTCCTGCGCGCTCGGCTCGTCGATCACCAACGTCGCCGTGCTCGACGACGGCTTCGCGGGATCGGGCGACGCCACCTGCGCCTTCATGGCGCCGCGCACCACGATGGTCCCGGCGTACTTCTTCCTCCCGATGAACGCGCCGATGTCGTCGTGGGATCGCGCGACGATCTGGTCGTTCGCGGACTCGGCGATGCCCACGCTGGCGCGCCTTCCGCCGTAGCGACCGCCGGCCGTCGAGCTCTGGAACGCAAAAACCCGACTCACTTGCATGAGTCGGGCTCCAGCGTCTTTCGTCTCGCGTGAAACTCGCGACCCGGGAAGTCGCGATGCATTGAGTCGGGGCGAAAGGATTCGAACCTTCGACCCCACGGTCCCGAACCGTGTGCGCTACCAGGCTGCGCTACGCCCCGGAAAGAGCGGCGTAAGTAGCTCCCCTCTCCGGAGGCGTCAAGCGCGGAACGCTGCTTCGGGTCCTCACGGTGAGCCGATCACGCCCGCCATCTGGAGCAGCGGCTTGAGCACGCCCCCGAGCCCCTCGCCGACGATCGAGCCGACCGCGATCGTGGTGAGCGTGACGTCCCTGACCTTGAGCACGCGGCCGAGCACGATCCACAGCAGCACGCCGCCGACGAAGAACGCGAGATCGAACGACACGGGCAGCACGAGCCCGATGCCGAGGCCCACCGAGTGCGGGATGAGATCGGTGGGCGAGAAGCGCGTCGGGTCGGGCGGTGTGCCCTTCGCGAGGAGGTCTTGGTTGCGTCGCTCCTCCCACTGGTCGACCACGCGCTCGAAGACCACGTAGATCGCGCCTGCGAGCGCGCCGAGGCCCATCGCCTGCCACGCGAACGGCGGCATCTCCGTGCGGCCTTCGAAGATCAGCGCCGTCGCGGCCCACATCTTCGCGACGGGGGCGGGGAGGCCCTCGCCCTCGAGCGTCATCGGCTGCCTCGCCTGGAGCTGCGTGAACACGAAGGCCGACACGATCGAGCACGGGATGACGGTGGAGGCCTGCACCCAGAACTGCCAGCGCGCGGGCACGCGCAGCCACTTGCCGTACGCGAGATCGCCGGTGAGCGTGCCGGCCTGCGCGCCCGAGCCTGCGACGAAGCCTGCGCCCGCGAGGTTCTGCGACGCGCTCGACGCGCCCGACAGCGCCGTGAGGCTCTGGAGGAGCACGCCCATCACGCGCGCGGGGTTGAACGCCGTCTGAGCGGCGGCGCGCGTGGCGATCACGTTCTGGAGGAAGCCCGCGACGACGACGAGCATCACCGCGACGAGCGGCGAGAGGTCGAGCGCGAACCACGAGAAGAGCGCGGTGGTCACGAGCGCGACGGAGCCGAGCGCGATCAACGTGCGACCGCTCATCACCGGATCGGCGTCGTCGTCCTTCGTCGCGTCCTTGCTCGGGATGAGCGAGCGGAACGACGCGCCGATCACCTTGTAGTTCATGGCCATCTGCACGAGGCCCGACGCGACGAGGAAGCCGATGCCGGGCCACACGTAGCGATGCGGCGCGGCGGGCGTGGGCGTGTGGGGCGCCATCACGAGCAGCACGATCGCGCCGGCGAGGAAGCCCACGCACACGCGGAAGCCCATGAGGTACGCGCCGCCGATCGCGAAGGGCGACCACGCGATGCCGAGGCCGAGCGCCGCGAGACCGAACAGCGGGATCTCGCTGCCGTCTGGCCAGAGCGCGAAGCCGCCGTCGGAGTTGCCGACGACGATCGCGATGCAGAAGGCGGTCGACGCGAGGAGGTACCAGGGCTGCTTGGGGTCACCTTTCTCGACGAGCGCGCGGATGACGGACTCGACGGCCTTCGATCCCGGCCAAGGGAGGTTCTCGCGCAGGATGAGCATCTGCCGCAGCGGCACGACGAAGCTCAGGCCCACGAGGCTCGTGACGACGGAGAAGCCGACCATCGTCCAGAACGGGTAGGGCTCACCGGCCATCGCCTCGGCGGCGAAGAAGTTGGTGATGAAGCCGAGCGAGCCGCCGGCCGATCCCATCGTCGCGACGATGGCCATCTCGGTGGTGGTGATCTTCACGCTCGAGAGGAAGAAGAACGCGAAGAAGAAGAGCGCCGCGATGGTCGGACCTTCTTCGATCACGCCGAAGCTCAGCGTCAGGTACGAGTTCACGCCGCACAGCACGAGCGAGAGCACGAAGCCCGCGACGAGGCTGCGCACGGTGAGGGTGTGGCCGGGGATCGGCACCGACGTGTCCTCGTTCGGATCGACGGGAGGAGTGGGCGAGGGCGCCGCAGCGTTCGACATGGCCGCGAGGCTACTCCGAGGTACATGGCGGTGGGCGGAACCCGGTGCGTCCAACGGGCACCCCTCCCGCCAGCGGGAGGGGCGGGGGTGGGTCGGCGGTGCTCGTTCAGGTCGCGCGCAGTGGGTCGGCGGTGCTCGTTCAGGTCGCGCCCCGGGTCGGCGGTGCTCGTTCAGGTCGCGCCCGGGGTCGGCGGTGCTCGTTCAGGTCGCGCCTGGGTCAGGCGAGGCGAGCGATTCAGGGGAAACCGATTCGACCGTCGGTCGAGAAGGCGCGTCATGAAGCTCACACGCCCACTCGATCCCGCGGTCTACGTCCGTGCGCGAGCGCTGCGACGATCTCCGACGCTCGCGGAGCGATGTCTCTGGGACGCGCTGCGCGGTCGCCGTCTCGGCTGGAAGTTCCGCCGTCAGCATCCGCTCGGCAGGTACATCCTCGACTTCTTCTGCGTGGAGCTGCGACTCGCGATCGAGCTCGACGGCGAGGTTCATGCGGAGGAGGGGCGTCGCGCCTACGACGCGCAGCGAACCGCCGAGCTGGCGCGCATGGGCGTGGCCGTCGTTCGGTTCGACAACTCCGATGTGATCGGACGCATCGCTTCGGTGTTGCAGTCGATCGCCACCGTCTGCGAGGAACGCACGATGAGCGAGGAGCGCGGTTCTTTGCGAGAGCACCGCTGACCCACCCCCAGCCCCTCCCGCTGGCGGGAGGGGGGCCCGTTCGGCGTGCGAGGTCTCGACTCGTTCGGCCTTCGAGGTCTCGAGTTTCCCTTCGAGGTGGCGACTACGGCGCGGCCGCCGGCACGCGGGACGTGACGTGCGTGAACAGGTCGGGCGGGATGTGGCCGCTCTTCTGGAAGCCGCGCATGTGCAGGATCGGCTCGCCGCCGAGGTCGGCGATCGTGCGGCCCGCCACGAGATCCTCGTACGGGTTCGGGTGGAAGACCTCGAGGTGCTTCGGCTCCGCGGTCTTCGGGGCGGGCAGCGAGCGCAAGAGATCGAATAGCGCGTCGAGCGAGTTCATCTTCATGTACGGGCACGTCGCGCAGCCGCCCTCGACCGAGCAGCCCTCGCCGCCCGCCACGCCGGGGACGACGAGCAGGTTCGGTGAGTCCGTGCGCGCGATCGCCTCGCTCGCGACGGGGAACACGATCTCGCACGCGACGTCGTCGCGGCCCGTCTCGCGGAGCGCGTTCTGCACCGAGCCGACGATCGAGGTGACCATGCCCGTCTCGGTGCCGAGCACGAACGAGAGCGTCGCGGGCTCCGGCTTCATCGCGGCCTCGCGGATCTTCGTCGTGATGAACGTGAGGATGTCGCTCGTGCTGCCGACCACACCGCGGCCTTCGCGACGCGCCGCGAGCGC
This sequence comes from uncultured Sandaracinaceae bacterium, assembly GCA_964502175.1. Classification (GTDB taxonomy): domain Bacteria; phylum Myxococcota_A; class Polyangia; order Polyangiales; family Sandaracinaceae; genus JAFLCL01. The sequence continues at coordinate 20,235 of CAZCVE010000085.1, read as the reverse complement.
GAGCTCGAACATCTCGCCGGGTACCTCGAGGTGCGCCGTCACGAACGCGTGGCCGTAGTGCGCGCGGACGCGGTCCGCGACCTCGGCGCCGAACATGTGGTGGACGATGCAGTGGCCCTCGTCGAAGTGGTGGAAGCGCTCGAGCAAGCGCGTGATCGACGCCACGTCGTGCGCGGGGTGCACCTTGCGCACGGCGTCGTCACCGAGCGTGGTGAGCGTGCGGAAGAGCTTCGCGAGGTTCCGGCCCATGTAGGTGTCGGGGCCGAAGAAGATCTCCACGTCGGGGATCTCGTGGAACGCGGTGAGGATCGTCTGGACGACGTTCGAGCTCGTCACCGTGATCGTGGGCACGCGCGCGTGCGCCTCGGCCTTCGTGCGCAGGCTCGTGTTGATGTAGACGACGTGGAGCGCGCGCGGGACCGACGCGGCGCGATCGAGGAACGCGAGGTAGCGCGTGCTCTCTGCGGCCTCGGCGAGCGAGCAGCCGATCGGATCGGCCGCCACGCGGTAGACGCGTGTCTCTTTGTGGCCCGCCTTGTCGAGCATCGCGCGCGCGTTCTCGGTCATGAAGTCCACGCCGAGCACGACGATGCGCTCGGCGCCCGGCAGCGTCGGGCTGCCATCGACCATCGCCACGGCCTTGTCGGCCATGAGCAGCGAGTCGGAGATGTGCACGTGCGGCCACGTGAGCCGCGCGAGCACGCCCTGGAGCTCGGGCGCCATGTAGTAGTGCGCGACGATGCCGGCGTTCTTCTCGCGCACGAGCGCGTCGAGCTCCGCGATCGTTCGCGGATCCGGATCGAGGTACTGCGCTTGCGACTCCGCGAAGCTCCCCTGCGCCTCGAGGCGATCCTTGTGCACGACGAGCGACGGGAAGGTGGTCTCGGCCATGCGCGCAACCATGCGGCCATGGCCTCACGAACGCCAGAGCGACGACCTGCCCGCGCGTGTGGATCAGCGCGGTGGCACGTCCGTCCAGCAGACCACGCGCCGGAAGATGCCGAGGTCGAATTCGCGCGGCCAGTCCTCGAGGCGCCGGTTGAAGACGATGCGCGGCGTGTCTCCTCCGGCCACGTAGACCACCTCCTCGCGGAGCGGACCGTTCGTCAGCGCGGTGACCGTCAGCGCGTCGGGATCGAGGAGCACGAGCTCGTCGTGACCGCCCGGGTCGGGATGGCCGCCGAGCATCCGCGCGACGCCGACGAGGCGACCGTCGGCGAGCAGGGCCTCCGATCGAAGGCACACCGGCAGCGTGTCGCGTCGCGAGGTGCGGTGCTCGAGGTCGAGCCGCGCCAGCTCGCAGCCCGCGCGCGACTCGAGGTGCGCCCAGAGCTCGCCACCGACGCGCCCGAGCACGTCGGCCCTGCGAGGCTCGTCGTCGCGCGTGATCGCGATCGGCGTGCCCTCCATGGCGCCGTCGGTGTTGAGGATCATCCACGCGCTCGAGGTCGCGCCGACGATCGCGGGCGCTTGGCCCTCGCGCTCGAGCCACATCGCGGTGTCGAGGTTGGGCAGCACGATGCGCTCGCCGTCGTGGAAGTAGTAGTAGTCGCCCCCGACGCGGCCGAGCGCGCCACGGCCGGCGGGGTGCGGCACCGTCGACGAGATGCGCTCGCGCTCGCCCAGCGACGCGGCCAAGCGCGCCTCTCCGTCGCCGGCGGTGGGCACGACGACGACCGCGGGAGTCCGCATGCCGAACGGCTGGAGCGAGATCCACTCGCCGCGCGGGCTCGTCGAGCCGAAGCCGTAGAAGTGCCCCGTTCGGTGCACGATCTCGGGCTCGCCGCCGTCGAGAGGGATCGCCGTGACGCTCTCGGGCGGCTCCGACCACGAGATGCGCGGCTCGAGGATCGGGAAGTAGGGATCGCGCGAGATGTCCTGCGCGAGCGCGCGACCGCGCGCGTCCACACCGATCAGCGTCCACTGTCCGCACGGATCGCCGACGCACTGGATCGCGGGCTCGGCGGCCGTCTGCGCCGCGAGCGCGTCGCGCTCTCGCGCGCAGTACTCCGCGTGACGCGCCAGCTGTCGGTTGCGGTCGTCGATGTCCTGCGCGTTCTCGCGCAGCGTGTGCGCGAAGCCCATCTCCTCCACGGGCGGCGAGCCGTGGATGACGCCGGTCTGGAAGGCCACGTCCTCGTAGATCCAGCCCGCAGCGTCGGACGAGAGCGCCGCGACCCAGCGGTTGCGCACGAAGACGGCGATGTCCGAGGCGCTCGTGCGCTCGAACGCGAAGACGACGCGGCGCGAGCGCAGCGTGGTGCCGGGCTGTGCGTTGGTGGGGAGCAACGTCGCGGCGAGCGACGCGTCGAAGAGCGCAGTGCCCGGCTCGATGCCGTCGCGGAACCGCGTGACCTCGAGGTCGAGCAGCACCGTGTAGCCCGCGCTCATCGCGTCGGCGATGTCGAGCGCTTGCTCGGTGCCGGCAGGCCCCGCCTCGGTGATGGGCGCAGGCGCGGCGACGGCGTCGAAGCCGATGGTGCGGAGCTGCGCGACCGTCTCGTCGACGAGCAGCGGGTCGTAGTCGGGCCCGACGCTGCCTCGCAGCGCCACCATGACGCGCACGAGGCTGCCGCTGCGCCCGCTGGTGGACCACCAGATGCCGGCGCCCACGAGACCGAGACACAGCACTACCAGGAGAACGCTGACGACCGCTCGCATGAACCCTCCGCGACGGCGGGCGAGCTAGCTCGGTTCACGCGACGCGTCGAGAGGGGCGCGCTGCAGCACAGCGCGAGAGGAGCGCGTCGATCGTGTTAGTCCTCTCGCATGAGCGCATCGGGCATGAACGTCTTGGTCCTCAACGCGGGCTCCTCGAGCCTCAAGCACCAGCTCGTCGATCCGCGCGCGGGGCGCGTGATCCGCGCCGGGACGATCGAGGGCCTCGGCAGTGGTCGCTCGCACGCCGATGCGATCGCGGAGCTGCTCGCGTCGCTCGGCGCGGAGGCCGTGCACGCGGTCGGACACCGCGTGGTCCACGGGGGAGAGCGCTTCGTCGACGCCACCGCGATCGACGACCAGGTGGTCGCCGCGATCGAAGCGCAGGTGCCGCTCGCGCCGCTCCACAACCCCGCGAACCTGGCAGGCATCCGCGCCGCGCGGGCGGCGCTGCCGAACGTTCCGCACGTGGCGGTCTTCGACACCGCGTTCCACGTCCGCATGCCGCGGCGCGCGCGCACCTACGCGATCGATCAAGCGATCGCGAACGAGAAGGGCCTCCGTCGCTTCGGCTTCCACGGCACGTCGCACCGCTTCGTGTCGGAGCTCGCGGCCTCGCACCTGAAGCGTCCGCTCGCCGAGCTGCGCGTGGTGAGCCTCCACCTCGGCAACGGCGCGAGCGCGTGCGCGATCGAGGGCGGCCACAGCGTGGAGACCTCGATGGGCCTCACGCCGCTCGAGGGTCTCGTCATGGGCACACGGCCGGGTGATCTCGATCCGGGCATCGTGCTGATGCTCGCGAAGGAGCTCGGGATCGACGGTGCCGAGGCGCTGCTCAACAAGAAGAGCGGCCTCGCGGGCTTGAGCGGCGTGTCGAACGATCTGCGCGAGATCGAGACGCGCGCCGCGGCAGGCGACGACGGCGCGCGGCTCGCGATCACCGTGTTCGCGCACCGCGTGCGCAAGTACATCGGCGCGTACGCCGCCGTCATGGGCGGCCTCGACGCGATCGTGATGACGGGCGGCATCGGTGAGAACAGCGTCACGATGCGGCAGCGGATCCTCCAGCGCCTCGAGTTCCTCGGTGTGGTGATCGACGAGGACAAGAACGCGGACGCGAAGGTCACGGACGCCGCGCCCATCGTCGACATCTCGTCGTCCACGGCGCGCGCGCACGCGCTCGTGATCGCGACGAACGAAGAGCTCCAGATCGCGCGCGAGGTCCTCGCGGTGATCGACGTCGCGAAGAGCGAGCAGAGCACGAGGCCGATCCCGATCGCGATCAGCGCGCGCCACGTGCACCTGGATCGCGCGGGGATGGACGCGCTGTTCGGCCCGGGGTCGGAGCTCACGCCGATGAAGCCGCTCTCGCAGCCCGGTCAGTACGCGTCCGAAGAGCGCGTGACCGTGATCGGACCGCGTGGTCGCATCGAGCGCGTGCGCGTGCTCGGACCGCTCCGGAAGAGCTGCCAGGTGGAGGTCTCGCGCACGGACGAGTTCGCGCTCGGCGTCGACGCGCCCGTGCGTCAGTCGGGGCACACGAAGGGCTCGGCGCCGATCACGCTCGAGGGTCCCAAGGGCACGCTCCAGCTGCCCGAGGGCCTGATCTGCGCGTGGCGTCACATCCACATGCACCCGACGGACGCCGAGGCCTACGGCGTCGCCGACGGCGACGAGGTGGAGGTCGCCGTGACGGGCGGCCCACGTGATCTCGTGTTCGGCGACGTGATCGTCCGCGTGAACGAGCAGTTCCGCCTCGAGATGCACATCGACACGGACGAAGCGAACGCAGCGGAGCTCGAGCAAGGCGCAGCGGGAGGGCTGCGTCAGCTCGAGCAGCGCGAGGCGTACGTGCCGGCGACGCAAGGCATCGCGACGCTGACGAAGAAGCCTCGCGCGTAGCGCGCGCTGCGAGGCGTGCTGGGTGGCGTCTGGCGGACGTACGTCGCGCAGGCACCCCTCCCGCCAGCGGGAGGGGCTGGGGGTGGGTCAGCGGTGCTGGTGCAGGTCGCGCGACCGCCGACGCCGCACGATCGCCACAGCCAGACCGAGCATCAGCCACATCGCGCCCGCGCCGCCTTCGCCGCCCTGCGCGCGACAGCCACACGCGCCGCCCGCGAAGCCGCCGGTCGACGAGCTGCCGTTCGGATCGAGGTAGTCGGGCGTGCCGTCGCCGTCCGTGTCGCGCGCGTCCATCGGGTCGCCGTCCGCGTTCGGATCGGCGCCCTCTTCGCGCGTGACCACCATGTCGCCGTCGTCGTCGACGTCGAGGTAGTCGGGCGTGCTGTCCATGTCGGTGTCGCGCGCGTCCATCGGGTTGCCGTCGTCGTTCGCGTCCGGCGCCTCGAAGCGCGTGAAGACGCCGTCGCCGTCGTCGTCGACGTCGAGGTAGTCGGGCGTGCCGTCCATGTCGGAGTCGCGCGCGTCGCTCGGGTCCTGATCAGCGTTCGCGTCGGGCGCCTCGAAGCGCGTCTCGATGCCGTCGCCGTCGTCGTCCACGTCCTGGAAGTCCGCGTCGCCGTCGTCGTCCGTGTCGGGCACCGTGAGCGCGCGTCCGCCCGCGCTCGCGTCGACCGCGTCGCGGATGCCGTTGTCGTTCGTGTCGGTCGCGCCGTCCACGCGTCCATCGCCGTCCGTGTCGACGCCGCCGCCCTCGAGCACGTCGAAGAGGCCGTCGTCGTCCGCGTCGAGATCGACCGCGTCGATGTCGCCGTCGCGATCGGTGTCGCGGCCGAGCGTCGTGCGGAAGCGCGGCATCGGGTTCGTGTCGTCCGCGTCGAAGCGCGCGTCGATGCCGTCCATGTCCGCGTCGGTGGGATCGTCCACGCGACCGTCGTTGTTGCCGTCGGCGTCGGCGCCGCCCTCCTCGCGGAGGTCGGTGATGCCGTCGTCGTCGGAGTCGAGGTCGAGCCGGTTCGGCACGCCGTCGCCGTCGGAGTCCGGGCCCACGCTCTGCTCGGTGCGCGTGGGAATTCCGTCGCCGTCGTCGTCGACGTCGTCGTAGTCCGGGCTGCCGTCCATGTCGGTGTCGGGGCAGTCGCCGGCCGCGGGGCTCGCGGGCGCGGGGCACTCGTCGGTGTCGATCACGCCGTCGCCGTCGATGTCGCGCGGCGCGAAGTCGGGATCGAGGTAGTCGAGGATGCCGTTGTCGTCGTTGTCGCGGTCGCCGCCGCTCTCGACCAGATCGTCGGCCGTGTCGCCGTCGGAGTCGGTGTCGAGCCAGTTCGGCAGGCCGTCGCCGTCGACGTCGCCCGGGTTCATGGCCGGGCCGGTGTAGTCGTCGGCGTCCTGGCGCTCCGTCGTGGTGTCCATGCCGTCGCCATCGTCGTCGACGTCCTGGAAGTCCGCGTCGCCGTCGCCGTCCGTGTCCGGTACGGGCGCCGTCGCGCCGATCACACCGCCGCAGTCTGCGGGCGTGGTGCAGTCGAGATCGAACGCGTCGTCGATGCCGTCGGCGTCGGTGTCGGTGCCCGCGGGATCGAAGTCCGCCACGCCATCGTGGTCGGCGTCGAAGCCCTCGATCGCGTCGGGGCCGAAGTCGCCGTCCGCGTCGAGATCGAGGAAGTCGGGGCCGTCGGTTCCGTCGGTGTTCGGCACCGGGAGGGGCGAGGCCTCGACCGAGTCCGCGAGGCCGTTGCCGTCGAGGTCGCTGAAGCCGAGCACCGTTCCGTCCGGCGCTGCGTCGCCGCCCGCTTCGATCACGTCGAGGAGGCCGTCGCCGTCGGCGTCGAGATCGAGGTGGTTCGCGATGCCGTCGCGATCGAAGTCCACCTCGACGGGGAGCTCGGTGCACGCGCCGCTCGCGCCCGCGGTGCACGTCACGCTGTCGGGATCCTGGAAGTCGAGGATGCCGTCGTCGTCCGCGTCGCCCGAGAGGCCCGCGGGCAGCTCGGTCGTGTCGGGGATGCCGTCGTTGTCGTCGTCGAGATCGACGTCGTCGGTCACGCCGTCCCCATCGCTGTCGCCCTGCGCGCACGTGCGGCTGGTCGGCGAGCAGACCTCGGTGCCGTCGCAGTCCGTGTCGGTGAAGCAGCCCACGCAGACCCGCGCGGTCGTGTCACAGAGCGGAGTCGCCGGCGTGCCCACGCAGTCGGCGTCGTCGGTGCAGCCCGGCACGCACGTGCGCGACGGACCACACACGGTGCCCATCGCGCAGTGCGTGTCGTCGGTGCAGCCCACGCACGTCGGCGCGCCCGAGGCGCCCGTGCTGCAGATCGGCGAGGTCGCCGAGCAGCCGTTGTCGATCATCGTGCCGGTCGCCGAGTCTTCGCACGACGTGCACGTGCTCGTGCCGCCCGCCGACGTACACGCCGGGCTCGCCGCGGCGCAGCCGAGATCGACGCCGCCCATCGTCGTGTCCGCGCACGGCTGACACCGCACGCCACCGCCGCTCGAGAGACAGAGCGGCGCGCCCATCGTGCAGCCCGTGTCCGTCGAGGTGCCCATCGCGTCGTCGACGCAGGCCACGCACATCGCGGGGCTCGTGCCCGTGCACACGCCCGCTGCGCAGGGCGTTCCGCCGCTCACGGGCGTGCGCGCGCACGACGCCGCGGTGCAGCGATCCGTCGTGCACTCGTTGCCGTCGTTGCAGTCGCCGTCGGCGAGGCAGCCGGGGATGCACACGCCCGTCGTCGTGTTGCACACGGGCGTTCCGCCGCTGCACTGCGCGTTGGTCACGCACTGCACGCACAGGTTCGTCGGCGCGCCCGAGCACACGAGGCCCGCCGCGCACGAGCCCATCGTGCCCGCCGCGACGCTGGGGTTCGAGCACACGCCCGCGGTGCACGTGTCGGTGGTGCACGCGCTCGCGTCGGCGCACTCGGAGGCCGCGATGCAGCCGCGGCACGTGCTCGTCGGCAGATCGCAGAACGGCGTCGCGCCTCCGCACTGCGCGTTCATGCGGCACTGCACGCACATGCGCGTCGTCGTGTTGCAGACCGGCGTCGCGCCGCTGCAGCTCGCGTCGGTGAGGCACTGCACGCAGGTGTTCGTGCCGACATCACACACGGGCGTCGCGCCACCGCACTGCGCGTTGGTCACGCACTGCACGCACATGTTCGTCGGTGCGCCGGAGCACACGGTGCCCACCGCGCAGCCAGCCATCGTGCCCGCGGGGACCGCGGGGTTCGAGCACACGCCGAGCGTGCACGTGTCGGTGGTGCACACGTTCGCGTCGGCGCAGTTCGCGGCCGTCGTGCACTGCGCGGGGCAGGGCGAGACGATCGGCGGCGCGCTGATCTGCTGGAAGCCTCCCGTGCCGCCTGCGGCCGTGTCGTCCGGCGTGGTGCCCGTGCCGCCCGCACCGCCCGCGATGTCGACGGTGATCGTCGCCATGCCCGTCGGCGTCGCGACGAGCACGAAGCCGCCACCGCCACCGCCGCCGCCACCGTCGTCGCCCAGCGTCGTGCTGCCGCCGGCGCCGCCGCGCGCCCGGAGCGTGAGGGACGCGAACGACGTGGTGTTCGTGTACAGGAAGACCGCGCCGCCGCCGCCGCCGCCGCCTGCGCCTTCTTGCGCCTGCGCCCCGCCCGAGTCGCCGTCCGCGCGGATCGATCCGGTGCCCGAGGTGGTCGCCGCCCGCACGTACACGATGCCGCCGCCGGCCTGACCGCTGACCACGGCGAGCACGGCCGGATCGTCGAGCGAGCCCGAGCCACCGCCGCCGCCCATCAAGAGGCGCGTCGGATCGGAGTAGCCCTCGCCCGGCCGCGCGATGTCTGGGTCGACGCTCGCGCTGGCCCCTACCGAGCCGATGCCGCCCGCCCGACCACCCCCACCGCCGCCGCCGCCCGAGTCGCCGGCGACGGGACATCCGCCGGCGTTACCCGGTCCGCCGCGCTCGGACTGCGCGCCGTAGAGGCCGTTCGTGCCCACGACCACGCCTGCGAGGCGCGAGTAGGTACGCGACGTCGGTCCCGCGATGCCTTCACCCTTGAAGCACGGCTGTGTGGTGTTCGTCTCGGTGCCGACGGCGCCCGCAGGGATCACCGGCGTGCCGCCGCGGAAGCCCATGCCGCTCACGTCGACGAGGCCGTTCACCACGAGGTTGCGCGTGACGTCGATCGCGACGAGGCCGCCGCTGCGTCCGTCCCACGGCAGCGTCGTGAGCGTCGCGCCGACCGGCACCGTCAGGTCGCGCGTCTCGAGGATGCGCACCACCTGGTAGCGGCGGAAGCCGGTGCCCGTGTTGCCGCCGCCCGGCACGACGTTGCTGCTCTCGTACGCGTTGAGCAGGCCGCCCATCAGCGGCAGCGCACCCGCGGCGACGGGGCCAGCGGCGCGCGCGAGCTCGTAGCGTCCCGCGAGGAAGGTGGCGCCTGCGGTCGCGCCGCGCCGATCCGCGCCGCCGGTTCCATCGCCGTAGCGACCGCCGGTCGCGTTCTCTTCGCGCCGATCGATCTGCACGCCCTGCATCTGGATCACGAGGACCAGATCGCCAGCTGCGATGGCAGCGCCGCCCCCTGTGCGCGCGGCGTCGACGGGGATGGAGGTCGCGCCCACGGCCACCGTCGTCGTGCCCGTCATCGGGATCGGCGAGGGATGGAACGTGTTGAGGACCTGCGTCCCGGACACCGTCACGTCGGTGCTGCCTCGGCCACACACCTGTGCGCTGGCGCGCGGTGCGTGCGAGAGGGTCAGGAGAGCGAGGATCGAAGCAAGGAGAAGACGCCCGAACATCTGAGCCATGGCGTCAGGCTACCGAGGCGCGCCACGCGATCGCAACAGGCCCACGGGACTTTTTCAGTGCAGGAGGTCGGCGAGCACGGGCACCAGGCGGGCCCGAAAGCGCGGATCTTCCGCCAAATCCTGTCGAACCTCGAGCTCGAGCGCCCGCTTGCCGTATCGGTCTCCATGATGGGACGCCACGTGGATGAGGCCCGCCTTGCCGCTCCACGGCTCGTTCGCAGCCACGTCGAAGCCGGCCGTTCGGAGGCCCGTGATCACGCGCGCGGCGAGCTCGTCTTCGCGATCGAAGAGGATGCCGACCTCGAGCGATCGACGCTGGCCCTCGTACTCGTTCGTGAACGTGTGGACCGCAAACACGATGTCGGCCTGCGTGCTCGCCGCGATCGCGCGATCCGCGGCCGCGTGGAACGGCTCGTACAAGAGGCCGACGCGAGCGTCCTTCGCGCGCTGCGAGAGCGCGCGGTTCATCGTGACCGCGCGTCCCTCGGCCACGTCGCGGAAGAGCGTGTCCGAGGTGATCGGTCGGTTGGGATCGACGAGGAGCCGCGAGAAGCGCGCGCACACGAGCCGCGCGCCCACGGCCTGCGCGTGCTCGAGCGCGATGGCCTCGGCGCCGAGGTCGTAGGCCCAGTGCGTGCCGCGGAGCCAACGATCCGCCTCGGGCCACGCGAAGCCCGTCTCGCGCACGAACGCCTCGGGCACCCGCTCGGAGGCGTGCTCGCAGGTCATCACGATGCCTGCGGAGCCGTCTCCGAACGTGTGCAGCGCGAACGCGTCGCGCGTCTCGACGTCGTGTCTCAGAGACACTCACCCGTCGCGCGATCGCAGCGATCGAGCATGAAGCCGTCGATGCAGAAGCGGTCGCCGCCGTAGAGGTTGCAGCGCGGGGCGCAGAGCGAGAACGTCTCCTGCCAGCAGGTCTGATCGAGCGAGCCCACGCCCGCGCAGTCGTCGTCCTCGAAGCAGCGGCACGTGAACTCGTCGGTGTTGCCGTCGCCGTTGTTGTCGATGCCGTCGCAGCACTCGCCCATCGGGCCGAACGGGCTGCAGTCCGGATCGCTGCAGTCCATGCGTCCGTCGCAGTCGTCGTCCACGCCGTTCGTGCACGCGTCCACGCCGAGCTCGTTGCGGTCGGTGGGCGTGCACATCGTCATGCAGAACGGACGCGTGCCGCAGTCCGGATCCGCGCAGTCGATGCGTCCGTCGCAGTCGTCGTCCATGCCGTCGCGGCAGCGGCCCTCGCGCGTGGAGATCGGCATGCACGCCGCGCACTCCATCGAGCCGCGGCAGTCGCTGTCGGCGCAGTCCATCGAGCCGTCGCAGTCGTCGTCGCGGAAGTCGCGACACGCCACCTCGCGCATCGCGGTGGGCACGCACGCGCCGCACTCCGGCGTCGAGGCGCAGTCCATGTCCATGCAGTCCGGCGCGAAGTCGCAGTCGTCGTCGCGTCCGTCGGCGCAGAAGACCTCGCTGTCGGACACGGGCATGCAGCTGCCGCAGCCCGGCACGCTCCTGCACACGGGATCGGAGCAGTCGATGAGGCCGTTGCAGTCGTTGTCCACGCCATCGCCGCACGAGCGCTCGATGCGCTCCGTGGGCACGCACGACATGCCGCACTCGGGCATGCGCGCGCAGTCGGGATCCGAGCAGTCGGGCAGGCCGTCGCAGTCTTCGTCGTTGCCGTCGAAGCAACGCACCTCGATCGGCGGGCACATCATGCACTCCGCGGTGCCCACGCAGTCCGGATCGCCGCAGTCCTGCGCTCCGTCGCAGTCGTCGTCGACGCCGTCGCGGCACGCGACCTCGATCGGCGCGGTGGGCTCGCAGCCGCCGAGGCAGCCGCGCATCGGATCGCACATCTCTTCGTCACCGCAGAGGCGCGCGTTCGGCGTGAACACGCAGCCGCGGCCCTCGAGGCAGGTGTCGTCGGTGCAGTCGACGAAGTCGTCGCAGCGCTCGGGGATCACCGTCTCGCAGGCGCGCGTCATCGGGTTACAGAACGCGAAGCCGTTGCACACGAGGCCGTCGTCGGGGCAGTCGCGATCGGTCGTGCAGCCGATGCGACCCGCGTCTCGACCCACGATCGCGGCGTCGACGCGGATCGTGCCCGCGTCGATCCCCGGTGGCACGGAGCCATCGTCGAAGACGGTGAGCGTCGTTCGCGCGCCGCAGCCGAAGCCGAGCACGCTGGCGGTGATCACGAAGAAGGAAGTGGCGAGCGAACGGGAGGTCGAGCGAAGCGGCATCGGAAAAGTGTAGCAAGGCGGACCGAACTGGGAAAAATCGGGGGATCCATGGACCTCCGCGCCCCCCTCGCCGGACGCTGACCGTGGCGTCGTCCGATCCCCGCTCGCGCCTGGTCGTCGCGCGTCTCGTCACGCGCGTCGTGATGGCGCTCTGGTGCGCGGCGGTCGTCGGGATCTCGCTCGCGCTGCTGTCGATGCGGTTCGAGCACTACGCCGCCAGCATCCTCTGTCTCGCGCCGATGGCGCTGCTCACCGCTGGCGCCTTCTACACGACCCGCATGCACGGCTTGGCGCTCGAGGACAGCGAACATGCAGCGCGAGAGGGCGTGCCGCGGGGCCGCCACGCGCGCGTCCACACGTTCGTGGGCGTGCTGTCCGAGGTCGAGGCCGAGGCGCTCGCGGGCGCGATGGAGGGCCTCCCACCGCATCGCGCGGTGGCCTCGCTCGCGCCGCTCCTCGCCAACGGAACGCTGCGCGTGATCGGCGCGAACGTGGCGAGCGGCGCGTGGAGCAACGGCATGGAGTGGCGGCTCACGCCTCTTCACGTCGTGAGCGAGTCGGCTCGAAGCGGCTACCGCGGCGAGCCGGGCGAGGCAGCCGCAGCGCCTCCGGGCCACCGCGTGTTCACGTACGTGCTCGCCGCGCTTCATCCCTCGGAGACCGATCCGCCGCTGCCACCCGAGCCTCACGAGATCGAGGCTTGGCTCGATGCGCTGGTGCCTCTGCGAGAGGAGGAGTCGCGCGCAGAGGTCGCCACCTCGCGCACGGGAGCGAAGCCCGAGTGCGAGGCGATCGCCCGAGAGATCGCTGCGCGCGCGTCGCGAACGGAGGAGGCACCGCCCGCGGTGGCCGCGGCGCCCGCACCGGCCGAGGACGAAGAGGACGCCGAGGACGACGCGCCTCGACCCGCGAAGCGTCGGAGAGGCAAGCGGCGATGAGGTCGCGCGTCGGGGTCGACGCAGAGCGAGGCCGCCTGCGAAACCTCTAGCCACACGGACCGAACTGAGAAAACTCGGGGATCCATGGACCCACGCGCGCCTCTCGATGTCTCCGCCCGTCGCTCGCTGCCGGGCTTCGGTCCCGTCGTTCGCGTCGTGCTCGGCGCGATGAGCTTCGAGCGTCTCGCGCCCGGCGGCACGCGATCGAGCGCCGAGTACGACGCCGTGTTCGAGGCCGCGCGTGAGGCAGGCCTCGACGCGATCGACACGGCGCCGCTGTACGGCTTCGGCGACTCGGAGCGCATCGTCGGCGAGTGGCTGAAGCGCAGCGGCGCGCGCATGTCGGTGTTCACCAAGGTCGGCCTCGTGTGGGATGCGCCGGACGCGCACGGCGATGTGCTCTTCCAGACGAGCGATCCGAGCGGCCGCCCCATCGTCGTGCGCCGAGACTCGCGGCCGCGCTCGGTGCTCGCGGAGATCGATCGCAGCCGCGAGCGCCTCGGCCTCGATCGGCTCGCCGTGGTGCAGGTGCATCATCGTGATCGGCTCGTGCCCATCGACGAGACGATGGGCGCGCTCATCGACGCGTGGCGCAGCAAGAAGGTCGCGGCGATCGGCGTCTCGAACTACGACGCGGCCGATCTCGAGACGGCAGCGCGCGCGGTCGATCGCCTTTCGAAGGGCGCGCTCCAGCTCTCGTCGACGCAGGGCCTCTACAACCTGCTCGCGCGCGACGCCGAGTCCGAGATCCTCAAGGTCGTGCGCGCGCGCTCGCTCGGCTTCCTCGCGTTCTCACCGCTCGCGCAGGGGCTGCTCACGGGCGCGATGGGCCCCGACCGCGCCATCACGGATTGGCGCATCGGGAACCCGCTCTTCTCCGCCGCGAACCGTCGCGAGATCCAGGCCGCGATCGATCGAGAGCTCGCGCCCCTCGCGCGTCGTCACGGCGTGAGCGTGTCGGCGCTCTCGCTCGCGTGGGTGATCTCGCGCGAGTCGATCACCGCCGCGGTGGTCGGCGCGCGCGACGCGAAGCAGCTACGCGGCTCGCTCGACGCGCTCCGCCTCGTGTCCGGCGATCAGCCGATCGAACCGCGCGTCCTCGATCGGGTGGGCGACGTGTTCACTTCGCTCGAGCTCTCCACCCGTCCCTCGCTCGCGCCACGGATCCGTGACCGAATTCGGCGCTGGGCTGGCCGATGAGCACGCGCCGCGCGGTGGGCGTGCTCGGGTTGATCGTGTACGGCTTGCTGGGCATCGGTTTCTGCCTGACGCGCGAGGGCGCGGTTCCCATGCTCGTCACGTTTGGCGCGCCCGCCGTGCCGATTCTCGTGTTCTGGTGGTGGCGTGCGCGCGCGGACGCTCGACGCGAGACGCATGCGGCCGCGGAGCTCGCGAGGACGATGGCCGAGCCGATCCACTTCGTGCTGCACGAGCTGACGATCACGCTTCCGTCGGACGCTGCAGCGAGGCTCGCCTCGGAGATGGATCGCGGATCGATGCTCGCTCACCGCACGGCCGCGGCGCTCGCGGCGGCGGGCGTCGGCGCGCGGCTGCAGCACACGTTCACGTCGTACGAGGACGCGTCGGCGCTGAGAGAGGCCGTCGAGCGCGCTCACCTCGATGCGCCGAGCCGCGGCTACCGCGGTGGAACTGCGCCGCGCGACGATGCCGGCGAGGGCGCCGTGCGCGAGGTCGTGTGGACGCTCGGTGTTGCCTACGCCGAGCTGCCTGGGCGCCGACCCGCGTCGAGTGATGAACTTCCGCCGTGGCTCGACGCGCTGGTGCCCGCGATCCCCGAGCGAACGTTGATCTCCGAAGTTCGCGTGAGGACGCCCTCGTCGGCCGCGTGATCGCGCATACACATCACTCGAACGTGACCTCGATCCACGCATGGCTGCTCGTGCGCAGGCCATCGCCGAGCTGACCTTCGTCGCCGCGGCCGCGGCATCGAACGGTGCCGTCGGGAGAGAGCGCGCAGAGGTGGCCCATCCCGAGCGCGAGCGTCGCGTCTTCGGGTGCGCCGTCGGTCGAGACGAGCTCACCGCGCGTGTCGCCGAAGCACGACCATCCGTCGTGATCGATGCAGCCCGCGCCGCCGCCGAGGAGGAGCGCGCTCGCTGCGGGCAACGTCAGCGCGCGTGGCGCGCGCCAGCACGCTTGGTCCACCACGACGGGGCACGTGTCATCCGTGTCGGTGTTCCAGCCGGGATAGAGGTGCACCTGTCCGCCCCAGCACGCGACGTCGCCGCTCGCGCGCAGCACGCAGCCGCCGTTGCCGTCGATCGTGAGCGAGACGGCGTCGTCGATGCCCTCGAGATCCGAAGGCACGTGCTGCGGCCTCCCGGTGTACGCGGCGCCGCGACCGAGCGCGCCCCACCAGTCGTAGCCCCAGCACTGCGCGCGTCCGTCCTCGAGCAGGGCGCACGAGTGGTACTGGCCGAGCGAGAGAGCGCGCGCGCCCGTGAGCCCATCGATGCGCTGCGGCGTGGGCTGCGGCGCGTTGGCGCCCGTCGCGTGCGGTGGGATCGGGCTGCCCGTCTGTCCGAGCGCGTCGTCGCCCCAGCACCACACGCCGTGCTCTTCGTCGATCGCACATGACGTCAGCCCCGTCTGCGACACACCGATCGCGATCGCGCTCGGCACACCCAGGGCGACCTCGAACGTCTCGCGTCGCTCGAGGTCGCGCGGCGAGACGCCGAGTTGCCCCGTGCGGTTCTCGCCCGCGCACGCGACGCGACCATCGCCGAGGATGGCGCACGCATGCCCACGACCGAGCGCGATCGTGCGCGCGCCACGAAGCTCGGGAATCTCGATCGGTGTGCTCGCGATCTCCGTCCACGAGAGACCCCAGCACCACACGCGACCCTCGCGCGAGACGCACGTGCCGGTGCCCCCGGCCACGATCCAATCCGGCGGCGTCGGCCCCGCATCGGCCCCTGCATCTGGCTCCGCATGCGCGTCGAACGTGAGCGGCGCGTCGCGCAGGTCGACGCTCGGTGCATCGGGCATCGACGCATCCTCGAAGGTCATGGTCACGGGCTCGGAGCACGCACCCAAGACGCTCAACGAGCAAGCGAAGAGCGGCGCGATCGAACGAAGGGCTCTCATGAAGGCGAGCCTGCGACGGCCTCACGATCGGCGCGCATTACACCGAGTTAAACGCGGCAGCCCGCTCCGTCAGAAGCCGATCAGCCACGGGATGAGGACGACCGCGATCACCATGCAGACGAGGTCGAGGCCGATGCCCATGCGGAGGAAGTCCGAGAAGCGGTAGCCGCCCGCGCCGTAGACCATGAGGTGCGTCTGGTAGCCCATCGGCGTCGCGAAGCCGCACGAGGCCGCGAGGCACACGGCGATCGCGAACGGCATCGTCGAGACCTCGAGCGACTGCGCCGTCGCGTGCGCGATCGGGAACGCGAGCGCGGCCGCCGCGTTGTTCGTGAGCACCTCGGTGAGGATCAGCGTGCACAGGTAGATCGCGGCGAGCGCGCCCATCGGGCCCGTGCCTCCGACGAGGCTCAACAAGCCGTCGGCGAGGCCGCGCGCGGCGCCCGTCGCGTCGAGCGTCTTGGCGATGATCAGCGCGGCGCCGATCGCGAAGAGCACGGGCCACTCGATCGACTTGCGCGCCTGATCCATCGACGCACAGCCGGTCACCACCACGAGCGCCGCGCCGAGCAGCGCGAAGGGAAGGGTGCCGACGTTCGTCCACGGCTCGAGGCCGCCGCCGACCACGACGAGCGCGAGGATCGCGAGCGAGATCCACGCGCGCTCGTGGCGCACGGGCGTGATCGACTTCACCCGCGAGACGAGGAAGAAGTCCTTTCGATCGCGCTGCTGCTCGACGAACGCGGGCGCGGCCTCGACGAGCAGCGTGTCGCCCGTGCGCACGACCATGTCGCCGATCTTGCCGGGCAAGAGCTCGCCGTTGCGGTGCACCGCGAGCACGGCCGCCTCGTAGCGGGTGCGGAAGCGCGCGTCGCGGATGCTGTGGCCGACCAGCGGTGACGTCTGCGACACCACGCACTCGACGAAGATTCGGTCGTGCCGCGGCACCGCGAGATCCGTCTCCTCGGTGTGCGCGACGCTCTTGAGGCCGCGGATGTTGTGGAGGTCGGCGACGGACTGGACGACGCCCGCGAACACGAGGCGATCCTTGCCGCGCAGGACGAAGTCGGGCCCCACTGCGGCCTCCACGTGGAGCTCGCGTCGCACCTCGACGAGGTAGAGGCCCGGCAGCGCGCGCAGGCCCGCGGCAGCGATCGAGCTGCCATCGAGCGGGCTGCCGACCTCGACCTCGAGCTCGACGGTGTACTGCCGCGCGTCCGAGAGCTTGTCGCCCGCGGGCGTGCGCGTCGGCAGGAGGAAGCGCGCGGCGATGATCACGTAGACGACGCCGACGAGCGCGATCGGCACGCCGATCGGCGTGATCGTGAACATGCCCATCTCGGGCACGTGCGCCTCGGCCATGAGGCCCTGCACGACGATGTTCGTGCTCGTGCCGATCAGCGTGCAGATGCCGCCGAGGATCGCGGCGTACGAGAGCGGCAAGAGCAGCTTCGACACGTCGAGGCGACGCAGGCGCGCCCACTCCTTCACGACGGGCAAGAACATCGCGACGACGGTCGTGTTGTTGAGGAACGCGCTCGTGCCGACGACGGGCAACATCAAGCGCACCTGCGCCGACTCGTTCGAGTCGGGCCGGCCGAGGATCGGCGTGCCCACGCGGCTCGTGCCGCCCGAGTGCGTGAGCCCCGCGGCGACGACGAAGAGCGCGCCGACGGTCACGAGCCCCTCGTTGCCGAACGCCGCCGCGACCTGCTCGGGCGCGAGGAACTGCTCGGACACGAGGCGCATCGAGGCGAGCACGATCGCGGTCAGCAGGAGCAGCGCATCGGCCGCCGCGACGTTCATCGCGAGGGCGACCGTCATCGCGGCGACGACGCCGATGGTGAGCCAGGCTTCCCAGGACATGTCGCGGGGACCGTAGAGCAGCGATCCCCTGGATTCCTACGAAAATCAGCCGATCCTGCGGTGGGTCGCGGCGGCATCCCACCGGGCTCGTGCCGTCTGAGGACCGAGGCTGCGTCGAGTCGCGATCACCGTATGGGGTAGGAGCGCACGATCCACGCGGGCTCGAGCTCGTTGCCGCACGTCACTCGTGTCGCGTGCAACTCGCGCTCGAAGGTGCAGCGCGCGGGTGGGTCCCACGGGGGCGGCATCGATCCGTCGGGCAGCGTCAGGTCCGCCGTTGTTCTCCCCTCGATCCTGCCGGGCGCTTCGCGGAGCACCTCGCCGAGTCCATCGCTGCGCGTGACCCGCGACCTACATGCGTTGCGCACCTCGTGGCATTGCCACGAAGCAGATCGATCGATGCGTTCGGCGAAGCGCCGTCAGGCTCCGAGGGGAGATGCGAGCACCACGACCCACCTGTGCACGCAGACGAGACGGGGGGTCGACCACGTGCCCGCTCTCGACCGTCCGTTCGCACGACGCGACGTGCCTCTCCCCGCGATCCTGCCGGGTGCTTCGCGGAGCACCTCGTCGCGTCCACGCTGCGCGTGACGCGCGACCTACATGCGTTGCGCTCCTCGTGCATTGCCACGAAGCAGATCGATCGATGCGCTCGGCGAAGCGCCGTCAGGCTCCGAGGGGAGGTGCGAGCATCACGACCTACTCGTGCGCGCAGACGAGATACGTGCACACAACGAGACACGTGGTCGACCACGTGATGCCTCTCTCGAAGAGCGGCTCGCGGGGCGCGATGTGTTGCTCCCCTCGATCCTGCCGGGCGCTTCGCGGAGCACCTCGTCGCGTCCACGCTGCGCGTGACCCGCGACCTACACGCGTTGCCCTCCTCGCGGCATCGCCACGAATGCAGATTGAGCTCAGGTGTGCAGCGAAGCGCCGTCAGGCTCTCCGAGGGGGAGGGCGAGCACCGCGACCGGCTTGTTCACGCACACGAGACACGTGGTCGACCACGTGATGCCTCGCTCGAGCCACTCGCGTGGCGTGACGGGGTTCTCCCCTCCATCCTGCCGGACGCTTCGCGGAGCATCTCGTCGAGGCTAGGGATCGAGGAGCGTGTAGCCGAGGGCGCCGACGCTGATCAGCGCGGCCAGGCCGGTGAGCACGGCGAGCGCGACCGCGATCGACAGCACGACGACGTGGGATCTCGAGAGGCCGCTCGCGTGCGCGGGAGCTGGCACGGAGATCGGTCTCTGCGAGTCGGCCGCCGGCGCAGGAGGAACGCTCCGAGGTGCGTCGACGCGTGCATCGCGCGGCTCGACCACGCGAGGTTCGGGGCCTGGCGCCGTGGCGTCGGGCACGCCGACGCGCGTCGCGGCGAGGTCGCGCGCGGTGAGGGCGACGTCGAGGAGCTGAGGACGTCCGGGCGCGTAGCCGGTCTTCTCGAGGTCGGTCGGCGCCACCTTCGCGCTCTCGAACAAGCTCTCCTTCGCGAGCTCGGAGACGAAGCGTCGGCAGCTCGCGCACGCGTCGAGGTGCGCCTCGACCTCCTCGCGCGCTCGCGGCGACAGCTGCCCGTCGATCAGCGCGAGCGCGCGATCGTCGTCGAGGCATGCGCCGAGGTCGACCATCGGACGCGAGCATTGCCCGAGCATTTGCATCGTGTCAGCGTCCTTTCATGTCGGCAGAAGCGCTCGCGCGGTCGATCGCGCGCTCCGACGCCGAGGTCGAGGCGCTCACGCGTGGGCTCGAGTCCGCCCTCGGAGACACGCTCGCGGGGCGTGAGCCGCTGTTCGCAGCGTTCGCCGCGCACCTCGCCTCGTTGAGCGCGCAGCTCGAGGGCGAAGCGCCTGCGGATCGCGTGCTCGATCTTCCGTGGAACGCCGCACGCCTCTCCGATCTCTGGCTGGCGTTCCGCGCCACGCGCGGTGAGCCCGAGGCGCTCCGCACGCTCGACGCGACGATGCTCACGCCGCTCGTGAGCCGCCTCGGCCGCGAGGTGGAGGACGCGCGCGACGCGCTCCAGTCGCTCCGCACGACGCTGCTCGTGGGCGATGGCGTGAGCGGACCGCGGTTGCTCGGGTACACCGGCCGCGGCGATCTCGCGCGCTTCGTGAAGGTCGCGGCCACGCGCACGTGGCTCAACGCGAAGCGCGGCGTGCGCCGAGAAGTCCACGACGAGGAGCGCCTCCTCGAGGAGCAGGCGCCGGTGGACGGCGAGCTCCACGGCATGAAGGAGGCGTACGGGGCGGCGTTCCGCGTGGCGTTCAAGGAAGCGCTCGCTTCGCTCGATGCGAGCGACCGCAACCTCCTCCGCCAGCACTACCTCGACGGCCTCACCATGGAGCACATCGGCTCCCTCCACGGCGTGCACCGCGTGACCGTGCATCGCTGGATCGATCGCGCCCGCGCGGCGCTGGCCGAGCGGACCCGATCGAACATGGCGGACGCGCTGGGGCTGCACGACGCCGAGGTGAAGAGCGTGCTGCGCCTGATCCAGAGCCGCCTCGACGTCAGCCTGCGCTCCCGCGTCGACTGGCGCGAGTGACATGGCTCGCCCTTCGCAACGGTCAACTCAGGGACCTGTAGAGAATCGGGTCGACGGTCTTGGGGAGCCAGCCGGCGGGGGGCGAAGCCGGCGAAGCCCCCCTTGAGGCGCGAGCCGGCGATCGGACACCGCGCGCAGCAACGAAGTTGCGAGCACGGGGAGAACCCGGGAGGAGCGCAGCGACGAAGGA
>CAZCVE010000084.1:24020-35048 GCA_964502175.1 uncultured Sandaracinaceae bacterium | reverse complement strand
CGACGTGACAGACGCCGCATCTCGTCAGTCGCGCGACGCCGTCGTTCGATCCGACGCTTCGGCGGAGCGCCGTCAGGGCCCGAGGGGAGATGCGAGCACCACGACCGAGCGGATCGCTGATCCGCGTTCCGAGGTGCGGAGGGACGCGAGGTGACATGCCGCGGCCGTCATCGGGCGTAGCGGACTCGTCCTTGACCCCCCCAGGACGCGACGATACATCCCGCCCTCTTTCGCCGATGCCTCGCCGATTCCTCGCTCTCGCGCTGCTCGTCTCGGGCTCGTGCATCGCTTCGGCGGTGGCGGTCTCCTTGGGCTCGGCCCAGGAGGTCGTCGACCCCGACGCCGAGGCGCGAGAGGCCGAAGAAGCGGCCGAAGAAGCTGAAGAAGAGGCCGAAGAAGCGGAGCCCGTCGAGGCCAGCCCGCCCGCCGGCACGCCCTACGAGGGCGTCGACGACGAGGCCGCGGGCGTGCACCTGCCCCGCACCGCCTGCCAGGGCCGCCGCATCGGTCGCATCCGCGTGCTCGGCAACCGCCGCGTGTCGGACGAAGACGTGCTCGCCTCCGTGCGCCAGCGCGCCGGCCGGATCTGCAACGACGCCGCGGTCGCCGAGGACGCGCACGCGCTGTGGGATCTGGGCTTCTTCGACGACATCATCGTCGAGGCCGACGCGACCGAAGAGCGCGTGGACCTCTCGTTCCGCCTCCGCGAGCGTCCCGCCATCGGTGACGTCCGCTACGAGGGCAACAACCACGTCTCGACGAGCGACATCGACGAGGTGATCGACCTCCGCGAGGGCTCGATCCTCTCGCGCCCCGCGATCACGCGACAGGTCACGCGCATGCGTGATCTCTATGCGGAGAAGGGCTACTTCCTCGCGCGCATCAACCCGCGCCTCGTCCGCACCGAGAACAACGAGGTCGACGTCGTGTTCGACATCGTCGAGGGCGACGAGGTCGTGGTGCGGCGCATCCGGTTCGTCGGCAACCGCGCGATCAGCTCCGGCGATCTGCGCGGCATCATGCAGACGGGCGAGACCGGGATCTTCTCGTTCCTCTCGAACAACGACAATTTCCAGCAGGGCAAGTTCGACGAGGACGTGAACCGCCTCCAGGCGATCTACTACGACCGCGGCTACCTCCAGATGCGCGTCGGCACGCCGCGCATCGAGCTCACGCCGGACCGTCGCTTCATCGACATCACGGTGCCGATCGCGGAGGGCCCGCGCTTCCGCATCGGACGCCTGCGCGTGGTCGAGCGCGACGAAGACGGTGAAGAGGTCGACCCGCTCGGTGGTCGTCGTCAGCTGCGCGAGATGGTGTCGGCGAACCCGGGCGACTGGTTCAACCGCACGGCGCTGGCGCAGGGTCTCCAGGGCGTGACGCGCCACTACCGCGACGCTGGCTACGCACACGTCGACGTGCAGCCCGAGACCGACCTCGACGTCGAGGCGCACACGGTCGATCTCGCGATCGCGATCGAGCGCGGTCCGCTCACGCGCATCGAGCGCATCCAGATCCGCGGCAACACCAAGACGCGCGACTCCGTCATCCGCCGCGAGATGCGCATCTACGAAGGCGACACGTACAGCCAGAGCCTGCTCGAGGCCTCGCGTGGCGCCGTGAACGCGCTCGGCTACTTCGAGCGCGCGGAGCTGAGCGAGTCCGAGGGCTCGGCGCCGGATCTGATCGTCGTCACGATGGAGGTCGCCGAGCGACCGACCGGCACCTTCCAGGTGGGCGCGGGCTTCAGCTCGATCGAGAGCTTCATCCTCACCGCGCAGATCCAGCAGCAGAACCTCTTCGGCAACGGTCAGTCGCTGTCGCTCCAGCTCCAGCTGTCGGGCCTGAGACAATTGATCCAGCTGCAATTGATCGAGCCGTACTTCTTCGGCTCCGACTGGACGTTCGCGTTCGAGATCTTCAGAACCGTCCGGCAATTCCAGTCGTTCAACCGAGAGAGCACCGGCGGCTCGCTGTCGTTCGGCCACTGGCTGGGTGATCGTCGCTTCACGCTCTTCGCGCAGTACCGCGCGGACTACATCGACATCGGCCCGCGCACCGGTGGCATCTTCGGACAAGGCACGGGGCAGGGCCTCTTCCAGCTGCCGCTCTTGCCCGTCGCGAACCTCTACCGCGAGGGCCTCACGAGCTCCTTGCGCCTCACGCTCGGCTGGGACTCGCGCGACAACCGCATCACGCCGACCGACGGCGTCTACGCGCAGGCCTCGATCGAGGCGGCCGACGAGATCATCGGCAGCACCAACAGCTACCTCCGCTGGCGCCTCTTCACGCGCGAGTACTTCCGCCTCTGGGGCGCGAACCCGAACGAGGCGATCGTCCTCCGCATCAACACGGAGTTCGGCCTCATCACGTCGCGCCAGGGGCAAGGCCCGCCGGTCTTCGAGCGCTTCTTCCTCGGCGGCATCTTCAGCGTGCGCGGCTTCCCGCTGAACTCGCTCGGCCCGCGCGTCGGCATCCCGTCGACCTACGACCCGAACCTCTCGCCGTTCGACTCGGGCACCTCGGTCGGCGGCAACATGCAGCTCTACTACAACGCCGAGATCGAGTTCCCGATCGTGCCGCAGGTCGGCATCCGCGGCGTGATCTTCACGGACGGCGGCAACGCCTGGAACCTCGACCGCTACCTCTGCGAGGCCCCACCCGCGCCGGTGCAGGATCCGATGGCGGACCCGTGCCGCTTCAACATCCTCGACCTCTACACGTCGTGGGGCTTCGGCGTGCGCTGGAACTCGCCGCTCGGCCCGCTCCGCTTCGAGTGGGGCATCCCCTTCATCCGACGCCCCACGCTGCAGCCGCAAGACGTCGACTTCCAGTTCACAATTGGGCAGTTCTTTTGACGTGGGGCCCAGCCGCGCTGGAGCGCGGCCCCCACGTCGGATCCAATTCCGTTGCGGTGGCTCGTGTCGTTTCTCTTCGGCGACGCGCCCCGCAACCTCGTCGTGACTGATCGCTTCTCTTCGCTGAGTGAAGCGATCCCATGCTTGACCCGTCGGAGCGCAACAGGTACGCATCCGGCCGTTTTCCCCTCCTAGGAGACTGCTTTGTCGAACGTCGCCACCGTCGAAGATCTCGCGCCCGCAGCTGGCACATCGGTGTCGGGGCGCATGACGGGACCCTCGTGGATCCAGCGCCACGCGATCAGCCTGGTCGTCGCGATTCTTCTCGCGTCGTTCGCGCCCAAGGCGTTCGCGCAGGTCCGCATCGCGGTGGTCGACCTCCAGCGCGCGCTCCAGGAGACCGAAGACGGTCGTCGCGCCAAGGCTCGCCTCAAGCGGCTCTTCAAGCAGCGCCAGGAAGACCTCGACCGTCGGCAGAACGAGCTCAAGCAGCTGAGCCAGGAGCTCGAGACGCAGTCCAAGGTGCTGTCGTCGGACGCGCGCCAGGAGCGCGTGGAAGATCTCCAGAAGAAGGCGCTCGAGCTCCAGCAGCTCTACGTGCAGTACCAGCGCGAGCTCGCCGAGAAGGAAGCAGAGCTCACCTCGCAGATCATCGGGCGCATGGAGCAGATCCTCCGCCGCATCGGTCAGACGGAGGGCTACACGCTCATCGTCGAGCGCAGCGAGGGTGGCGTCGTGTGGGTGCCGTCGAACCTCGACCTCACCGACGTCGTCATCCAGCGATACAACTCGGGTGAAGGTCGCGACGGCGCAGCACCGGCAGGTGGCGGAGGCGCAGCGCCCGCAGGCGGCGGAGCAGGCGGCGGCGCAGCCGGTGGCGGCGGCGCAGCAGGCGGGACGCGCCCGGCGACGGGCGGCGCTCGCGCGACGAAGGCTGGCGGCGGCGGCTGAGCACGTCGAGCTCGAGACACGACACAGTGCCCGGTGGCGAGAGCTCCCGGGCACTTTCGTTTCCGTCGCTTCACGCACCCGTGAGAGCATCGCGGCGTGGAGCTCGACATCCAACGGATCCTGCGGATCCTGCCGCACCGATCGCCGTTCCTCTTGCTCGACCGCGTCACCGACGTGCAGCCGCGCAAGAGCGCGCGCGCGATCAAGTGCGTGACCTACAACGAGCCGTTCTTTCCGGGGCACTTCCCGACGCAGCCGATGTTCCCGAACGTGCTCGTGCTCGAGGCGCTCTCGCAGCTGCTCGCGGTGCTCGCGTACGCGAGCGATCCGTTCGATCCGGCGACGAAGGTCTTCTACCAGCTGGGCTTCGAGGCCGTGAAGTTCCGACGCCCGATCGTGCCGGGGGATCGCATCGAGCTCTCGGTCGAGATCACGCAGCGTCGATCGAACATCTGGAAGGCCAAGGGCGAGGCCTACGTCGACCAGCACCTCTGCTCGCACGCCGAGCTCCTCGCGGCGCTCACCGATCGCGACGAGCTCCCCACGGGCCCATGATCTCGGCGCGCTGGATGAGCGCGTGCGCGCTCGTGATCGTGTTCGTCGGAGGGGGCTGCGCCTGCGGCGAAGACGCGCCGCCGCCGCCTGCGACGAGCCGTGTGGATCCCGCGATGCTCGAGGCGGCGTCGCGTCATCAGGTCGCGTGGACGGACGAGGCGCGCGCGAGCGCGATCGAGACGGGACGCGAGGCGCTCACGCGAAACCAGTGCAACCGCTGCCACGTGATCGACGAGGTCGAAGCGGCGGGGCGCTCCGAGCACTGCGTGAGCTGTCACGTGTTCCTCGATGGGCTCGCGCCCGAGGATCGCACCTACCGCACGCTCGCCGATCGCTACGGCGAGGCGACCGTGCAGCGCTACCAGCGCAACATCGAGCACTACCTGATCGCGCCCGACCTCACGAACATCGGCTCGCGCTTGAGGCCCGACTGGATCGCGCAGTTCATCGTCGAGCCCCAAGACCTCCGGCCGATGATGGACGAGACGATGGTGCGCACGCGCCTCACGGACGCGGACCGCGACGCCATCGCGCGCTACTTCGCGGCCGTGGCGCGCGTGGCGGACCCCACCGAGACCGAGGCGCCCGCCACGACCCAGCTGCCGCGACCGTCGGACGAGGACATGGACGAGGGCCGACGCCTGTTCACGACCCACGCGTGCAACACGTGCCACCTCGTCGGCAACGTGGAGCTCGGCCGCAGCGTCGTGGACCTCGCGCGGGCGGGGCTGCCGTCGCGGCTCGCGCCGAACCTGCGCTTCGTGCGCGAGCGCATGCACCCGGACGTGGCCCTCCAGTGGATCCTCGATCCGCAGTCGCTCCATCCGACCACGTCGATGCCGAACCTCCAGCTCTCCGGCGAGCAGGCCACGCTCTTGCGCGACTGGATCTGGCACGTCGATCCGGAGCTCGAGCCCACGCCCGCGCCGACGGTGCACGCGCTGCCGCCCGCCCTCGATCGCCCGGTCGCGTGGGCCGAGGTGAAGGAGCGCGTGCTCGGCCGCATCTGCGTGCACTGCCACATGAACGATCACGAGCGTGATCCCGGACCTGGTCACGTCGGTGGCTACGGCTGGCCCGCGGCCGACCTCCGCATGCGCACGTACGAGTCGCTCGTGTCGGGCATGCCGTGCGCAGATCCGCTGCTCGCGCCGCGCGGCGGCGGTCCCGTGGCCGTGGGTACGATCGAAGGCGAGCGCTGCTCGGTGCTCGAGCCGCGCGAGCCCGGCGGCGTTCCACCGCTGCTCGCGGTGATGCTGCTGAGGCACGACGAAGAGCCGCGCGATCGCGTGCGCCCGATGCACGATCACGCGCGCGATCACTTCTCGGGCGAGCGACCGGGCATGCCGATGGGTCTGCCTTCGATCCCCGACGACGAGCTCGCGCTGGTGCGCGCGTGGATCGAGCAAGGCTGCGTCGGACCGACCGAGGTCACGGGCATGCCGGGCATCCCCGACGGCTTCCTCGTGCCCGACGGTCCCATCGCGCAGAACCGCGGCTGCGAGGTGCGCGCGCCGCTGGCCGAGCGACCGGAGTGGGCGTCGCAGCCACCGCCGGCGTTCTGGCATGACTGAGCGCCCGATGACGGGCTCTCGGAGCATCGTGCGGCGCGGCGTGAGTGAGCGATGAGCCGGTGGATCGCGCGCTGGCTCGATCTGCCGGAGGGGCAGGGCGGTCGTGCGCTCCGCATGCTCGCGCTGGTGCTCTTCTTGTCGGCCGCGCTCGCGCTGATGAAGTCGGCGCAGAGCGGGATCTTCCTCGCGATCTGCGCGCGTCGCGACATCCCGTGGGCCTTCGCGGCGTCGTCGATCACGCTCGCCGCGCTGTCGTCGGGCTTCGTTGCGCTCGGCCGAAGGCTCTCGACGCCGCGCCTCGCCGAGCTCGCGCTGGCCGCGACCGCCATCGCCTTGGTCGTGCTCCGCGTGCTCGTGGAGTCGGCCAGCGTGTGGCGTGCCTTCGTCACGTACGTCGTGATCGAGTCGCTGTCCGGCGTGCTCGTCATCCAGGTGTGGGCGGTGGTCACCGGCGCGACGGACGCGCGAACGGCGCGTCGGCTCCTGCCCGTGGCGGGCATCGGCAGCGGCATCGCGTGGGCGCTCGCGGGCTTCGTGGTGGCGCCCATCAGCCAGGCCTTCGGCGCGCCGAGCCTCCTCCTCGTGGCGCCGATCGCGCTCGTGCTCGGCCTGCTCTCGGTGCGCGCGCTGGCGTCTCGCGACCTCCACGCGCGTGATCACGCGCCGGTCCGAGGTGCGTCGGGTCGCGGCGGCTCGCTCTTCCGTACGCTGCGCTTCGTCATGCGCGTGCCGCTCCTCCGCATCATGACGGCGCTCTCGCTCCTCGCCTTGATCGTCGAGGAGGTCATGGACTTCCACGTCATGGCCGTCGCGCGCGAGGAGATGCGCGACGCGGCGCAGATCGCAGCGTTCTTCGGTCGCTACTACGCGATCACGAGCATCCTCGGCATCGTGTTGCTCGCGGGCCCTGCGGCGCGCGTGCTCGGCGCGCTGGGGGCGACGCGCTCGCTCGCGATCACGCCGCTCACGACGCTCGCCATGGCAGCGCTCGCGTCGTTCGTGCCGGGCCTCGGGCCCGCGGTCTTGCTGCGGGGCACGGCGCGCGTGCTCAAGCAGACGCTGTGGTCGAACTCGCAAGAGCAGATGCAGAGCCCGATCGCGCACTCGCGCCGCGCCGAGACGCGCGCGGCGATCCGCGGCGTGCTCGCGCCGCTGGGCTACGCCGTGGCCGCGGTGATGCTCGCGCTCGTCCCCGCGCAGCTCGATGGTCGATGGCTCGCGGCGCTCACGGCGCTGATCTCGTTCGTCATGCTCGCGCTGGTCGTCTCGAGCGCGCGGAGCGCGTACGTCGCGGCGCTCGAGCGCGCGGTCGATGAACGAAGGCTCGTGCTCGGAGCGGGACGTCTGAGGCGCGCGCCGGTCGTCGACGCCGAGGCCGCGGGCGTGCTCGCGCGCGAGATCACCGGCGCCGACGCGGATCGCGCCGAGCTCGCTGCGGAGGTGCTCGGCGCTGCGCCGCTGTCAGCCGCGCAGGCGCCGCTCGTGCTCGGTCTCGCGCACGCGAGCGCAGACGTTCGACGCGCCTCGGCGGAGTCGCTCGGACGCCTCCTGGGCGCCGCGTCGAGCGGGGTGACGATCGATCCGCTCGTCGAGGCGCTCGGCCGCGAAGAGATGGCCTCGAACCGCGCGGTGCTCGCGCGCTCGATCCGCGAGGTGGCCGACGGTCACCCGGCCGTGTTCGAGACGCCTCTCCTCCGCGCGCTCCTCGACCGCGCGGACGACGAGGCCGATCCCCGCGTCCAGGCCAGCTTGCTCGCGCTCGCCGCGCGTCGCGGACGAACGGGCGCAGCGCTCGGAGAGGCGCTCCTGCCGCTGCTGAAGAGCGACCTCGTCGATCGTCGTCGCGCGGCGCTCGCGGAGCTCACGCTCGACGCGCTGCTCGCGCGTGGTGTCGTCGACGCGGTGCGCGCCTCGATCGAGACGGGCACGCCCGACGAGCGCGTCGACGCGGCCGAGACGGTGGTGGGCCTCGGTGTCGTCGCGCTACTCCCCGACGTCGTCGCGCTCCTCCGCGATGCGACGGTCGGCACCCGCGTCGCGCGCCTCCTCGTGGCGATGGGAGACGACGCGTTCGGCGGCGAAGGCCAGACGCCGGGGCAGTCGACGGTCGCATCGCTCACGTTGATGGCGCGCCGCATCGCGAGCCGCGGCGCGCGCGGCGATGCGCTCGTGAAGCGCCTGCTCTCCCATCGTGATCGCGCGATCCGACGCGCCGCGGTGCACGCGCTCGCCGAGGCGATCCGCGCGGGCGACCGGGAGCCGCTCCCCGAGGCGAGCGCGATGTCCTTGCTCGCGACCGAGCTCCGCGCCGCGTATGGGCTCGTCGCGATCGACGAGCTGCTCGCGGACATGCACGCGACGGATGTGGTCGTCGCGCTGCGCCGTGAGGTCGATCTCCGGATCGAGGCCTCGCGCGGCGACGTGCTCGTGCTTCTGTCGCTGTCGCTGCCGCGAGAGAAGCGCGCGGCGGGAGGCTCGGTCATCGAGGCGATCGAGGCGTCGCGTCGCTCGTCGTCGTCCGAGCGCGACGCGCAGGTGGCGGAGCTGCTCGAGAACGCGATCGGTCCCACGCACCGCGCCGCGATCGTGGGCTTGTTCGAGCGCCTCTCGAACGAGGAGCGGCTCGCGGTCGGCGCGCGAGAGGGCTTGCTCGGCGATCGGCGCGGCGATGCGCTCACGCGGATCGTCGAGAGCGGCGATCTCCACCTGCGTCGCATGGCCGCCGTCGCGTTCGGCGGCACGGGCCGCGAGGACAGCGAGTACGCTCGGCGCCATCCATCGCTCCATGCCGAGGACGAGCCCATGATCCCCCGCTTCGAGCGCATCCGATTCCTCCGCCGCGTGCCGCTCTTCGAGAGCCTGCCGGGCGAGGATCTCGTGAGCCTCGCGGCGGTGCTCGAGGAGCTCGCGCTCGACGACGGTGAGATCGTCTTCCGTCGTGGGGATCGCGGCGAAGATCTGTTCGTGGTGGTGCAGGGACACGTCGAGATCGGCGAGCCCGAGCACGTGCTCGCGCGCTTGGGCGAGACGGAGTTCTTCGGCGACCTCGCGGTGCTCGATCACGAGGGCCGCAGCGCGGACGCGACGGCGCGCGGCGGGACGAAGCTCTTGCGCCTGCGCGGCGCAGACCTGCGCGAGCTCATGGCGACGCGGCCCGAGATCACCCAGGGCATCGTGCACGTGCTCGTGGCCCGCTTGCGCGACGCGAGCGGCAAGCTGTCGACCTAGCCGACGTGACGTGGTGACGTTATGGGGCTGGCCGTCAGTCGCGAGCCTTGCTACGCGTCTGCGTCGCGATGCTCACGTGTCTCCGCGTCCGCAACTTCGCGATCATCGACGCGCTCGAGGTCGAGCTCGGGCCGGGCCTCAACGTGCTCACGGGCGAGACGGGCGCGGGCAAGTCGATCCTGATCGACGCGCTGGGTCTGGTGCTCGGCGAGAAGGCGCGAAACGATCTGGTGCGGACGGGCGCGTCGCACGCCGAGGTGGAGGCGCTGTTCGAGCTCGAGAGCGCGAGCGCCGTGCGCGAGCGGCTCGCGCGCGCGGGCATCGCGGACGAGCCCACGGACGCCGAGGCTGCGGGGGGCTCCGAGCTCGTCGTGCGACGCGTGGTCAGCGGTCAGGGACGGTCGCGCGCGTACGTGAACGGTCGGCTCGTGACGCTCGCGCAGCTCGCAGAGCTCGCCTCGGGCCTCGCGGACATCTCGTCCCAGCACGAGCACCACACGCTCGTCGATCCGCGCAGCCACCTCGGCTACCTCGACGCGTTCGGCGGCCTCGCCGATCGCGTGACCGCGGTCTCGGTCGCGTACGACGACCTCCATGCCGCGAGCCGCGCGCTCGACGAGGCGCGCGCGCGGCTTCGCGGTCGCGCGGATCGCGCGGACTTCCTCGCGTTCCAGATCTCGGAGATCGACGCGGTCTCGCCGAAGAGCGGTGAGCTGAGGACGCTCGCTTCGGATCGCGAGCGCCTGCGGCACGCCGAGAAGCTCCTGCGCGCGGCGGGAGGGGCTGAAGAGGCGCTCTATGGCCGCGATGGATCGATCAGCGAAGAGCTCGGCAAGGTGGTGAGCTCGCTCCGCGATGCCGCGCAGCTCGATCCGATCCTGGCCGCTGCGCTCGCGAGCCTCGAGCAGGCCGACACGCAGATCGTCGAGGCCGCGCGCGAGCTCGGTCACTACGCGCGCAACGTCGCGCTCGATCCCGAGCGGCTCTCGGAGGTGGACGACCGCGTTCACGCGCTGACGCGCCTCGTCCGCAAGTACGCGCCAGGTGAAGACGTCCCCGAAGACGCGATCAACGCGCACCGTGCGCGCGCCAAGGCCGAGCTCGCCTCGCTCGAGCGCGCCGAGGACGAGATCGCGTCGCTCGAGTCACGGCGTGATGCCTCGTTCGGACGCGCCGCGGCCGCAGCGCGCGTGCTCTCGAAGGCTCGCGCCGAGATCGCGAAGGGGCTCTCCGAGCGCGTGACGGGCGAGCTGCGCTCTCTCGGCATGGGCTCGGCGACGATCGTGATCGACGTGCGTCCGCTCGACGCGAACAAGAGCGCCACCGACCTGGTGGTCGATGGCGCGCGCTTGTCGTCGAGCGGCATCGATCACGTCGAGATGCTCATCGCGCCCAACCCGGGCGAGGAGCCGCGCTCGCTGCGCCGCATCGCGAGCGGAGGCGAGCTGTCTCGCGCGCTGCTCGCGATCAAGCGCACGCTCGCGGGCGCACGTCGGGCCGCAGGAGACGCCGCCAACCGCCGCAGCCTCTACGTGTTCGACGAGGTCGACACCGGCGTGGGCGGCGCCGTCGCCGAGACGATCGGCCAGAAGCTGCGAGACGTGGCGCGGCACGACCAGGTGCTCTGCATCACGCACCTCGCGCCCATCGCCATCTACGGCGAGCAGCACTTCTTGGTGAAGAAGGAGATCGCCGACGGCCGCACCCGCAGCGACATCGTCCCGCTCGAAGGCAGCGAGCGCGTCGAAGAGATCGCCCGGATGCTCGGCGGCATCACCGTGACGAAGAAGACGCGAGACGTCGCCGCAGAGCTCCTGCGATCGGCATCGACCGCATAGCGGTGGGCCGACGCGAGCAGCACG
>CAZCVE010000084.1:0-23920 GCA_964502175.1 uncultured Sandaracinaceae bacterium | reverse complement strand
CAGGCAAGCGGGGCTGGGGCCCCGCGCGCAGCGGCCGAAGGCCGGACGGGGTGGGCCGACGCGAGCAGCACGCAGGCAAGCGGGGCTGGGGCCCCGCGCGCAGCGGCCGAAGGCCGGACGGGGTGGGGCCCCACGTCCGTGGGGAGGGTCCCGATGGACCCTCCAACAAACTACAGCGTCGCGAAGAACTGGTTCACGGACACGTGCGACCAGTAGCGGTCGTTCAGGTACGTGTAGCGGAACTCGTCGAACACGAAGCCGGGGACCTTCACGGAGAAGATCGCCCAGAAGATCGTGCCCGAGGACACGTCCTCGAGGCCCGGGATCGACGAGAAGTCCGGCATCGCAGCCTCGTGCACGTCGCCGGGGACGAACATCTGCCAGGCCGGGTTTCCGTCGCCGCCGATCATCACGATCACGTGGAAGTCGGGCGTGTCGCCGCCGGGCGTCGTGTCCCAGCGGAGGATGCGGTCGGCCGGGATCGGTGCGCCGCTGGCGGGGCCGGTCGCGTCCGGGATGCCGATGAAGTCGGGCATCGCGACCACGTCATCGACGGCGGTGACGCCGTTCTGCACGGTCATCGTGTAGGGGTACTGGTCGTACTCGCTCGTGTACCAGCCCGCGGAGATCTGGTAGCGGCCGTCGGTCAGCGTGCCGAGGAGCGCGGGCTCCGCGACGAAGCGGAACGAGCGCGACGCGTCGCGGCGGCGGATGGTGTCGAAGTCGAACGTGCTCCACTGGCGGACCACGACGCCTTCGCCACCGAGGTCGAGGAAGGCCTGGAGGCGGTAGCGATCGGGGCCCTCCTCGAGCGCCTCCGGATGCTCGCCCAGCGCGACCTCGACGTAGTGATCGAGGGGCACGTCCATCACGATGTTCACGCCCGTGACCGTCTCGCCCGGACCGGCGAGCACGTTGCGCGCGACGCCCATCACGTACGGGATGAACTGACCCTCGGTCGGGTTCTCGAGGCCGGCCAGCGCGTACACGGCGAGGCCCGCGGGGCGCGCGAAGATGCGGTACGGGTAGCCGAGCTCCGAGACGCCTTCGATCACGCGCTCGAGCACGCGGTTCGTTCCGCCGCCCGCCGACGGATCGGGGTTCGGGTAGTTCGGAGCCGCCTGCGTCGTGAAGACGTACGCGACGCGGTTCCAGCCGGCGCGCGGCTCGGGGATGTTCGACCACGGGTTCGGGCCGTACTCGTTCGGACCGCGCCACACGAGCTCGCCCTCGATGAACGAGCCGTTGCGGCCGCGGCCGCCACCGCCGCCCATGCCCATGCCGCACATCGGATCCATCCACGGCGTGAGGAAGACCGTGACGTCCTGCGCGTCGAACGAGATCACCGACGTGCGCTGGTAGCAGTGCTTGGCGACGTGGATGGTGTGCGTGCCGACGAGGTCGGGACCCGAGAAGGTGACCTGGCCCATCACGTTCGTGAGGCCCTGGTGCTCGGTCGTGAGGTCCTCGCCGATGATGGCGAACGCGTCGGGCACCGGCAGGCCCGTCATCGCGTCGATCGCGGTGAGGTTGATGCTGCCCGTGATCGGGCCGCCGCCGAGGCCGCCGCCGAAGGGATCGGCCGTCTCGTAGTAGGTGTAGGCGCTGACCGCGACGGTCTCGCTCGAGTCCGCGCTCCGCACGACGGTCACGTCGACCGTGCCGGCCGCCATCGGCGGCGTGCGGCAGGTGATGCGCGTCTCGGACACGACGTCGACGTCGGTGCAGGGCATGCGGCCGAAGAGCACCGTGTCGCCGTCGGCGAACGAGGTGCCGCTGCCGACGATGTTCACGAACGTGCCGCCGCTGACCGCGCCCGACGTCGGGTCGACCGAGATCGCGTCGTAGGTGTAGGCGTCCTCGAGGGTGAACGTCTCGCCGTCGACCACGACCGTCACGTCCACGGTGCCGACGTCACCTGCAGGCACCACGACCTGGAGGCGGCGGCTGTCGATCATCTGGTGATCGGCGGGCTGCACGGCTTGCGTGGCGAACGTGACCTGCGAGAGGTCGTCGAAGCCGGTGCCTCGGAGCACGGCGGTGGTGCCGCCGGTGAACGGTCCGTGGTCCGGCACCACGCGCGTGATCTCGAGATCGCCGATCGCGAAGGAGCTGTCACCGAAGCCCGCGCCGCCGTCGATGATGACGGGGCCCGTGTCGGGCGTGCCTGCGTCGGGGATCTCGACCCCCGGCGGATCGTCACATCCGACCACCGCGAGCGTCGGCATCGCCGCGAGCGCCAACATCGCAGTGAGGCGAGACAAGGAGACGAGGGAAGCGCGCATCGTCATGGAGACCTCGTGCGGTCGTTCGCCCACCGCAAGCAAACAGTCCTCGCGCAGCACAGCCCGCGAATTGACGCAGTATCGAGGTAGCCCGGAGGTGGGTCAAGGCAGGGCCGGGCGACCGCCTCCCTTCGTGGCCGGGACCACCCCGATCCATTCGCCCGTGTGCGGGCTCGGCGTTGGGTGGGCCCGTTCTCCGCCGGTTTGGCGAGGCCTCGGGATCGGAGTGGTATCGTCGGGCCCGCGATGAAGCTCCTGCGCATCGTCCTCAGCGATCTGCACCTGGGGACGGGTGTGCGCCCCGGCGAGCCCAACGCCTTCGAGGACTTCCGGCACGACGAGGATTTCGAGGCGCTCCTCGATCACTACGACGGCGTGGTCGGCGGCGGGGAGCTCGAGCTCGTGCTGAACGGCGACATCTTCGATCTGTGCAAGGTGAAGATCGCGGGGAAGTGGCCCACCGAGATCACCGACGCGGTCGCCTGCGAGAAGCTGCGCCAGTGCCTCGATGGCCACCCGCGGTTCGTGTCGGCGCTCTCGCGCTTCATGAGCAAGGAGCGGCGCCGCATCGTGTTCATCCCCGGCAACCACGACCTCGACATGTGGATGTCGGGACCGCAGGCGCTCTTCCGCAGGTACGTCGCGCCTGCCGTCGCGCCGGATCGCATCCACTTCATCACGCAGGGCGACACGTACCACCTGCCCGACGGCATCCAGATCCGACACGGCCACCAGCTCGAGCGCATCCACCGCGTCGACTACCGACGCATGACGAAGAAGAACCGCGACGGCGTCGAGGTGCTCGACCTGCCGTGGGGCACGCTGTGGATCCTCGAGGTGATGAACCCCGCGAAGGAGCTGCGCAGCTTCGTCGATCGCATCCAGCCGCTCGGCCGCTTCCTCCTCGGCGCGGTGCTCTTCGACACGCGCTTCCTCTTTCAATTCTTCTGGCGCTCGGCGCTCTACTTCTTGCGATGGCGCGTGTTCAACCTCGGCGCGTGGCGTGATCGACTCAAGCGTCTGCCGCAGCTGCCCGAGATGGTGCGCGAGGATCTGATCGCGCTCGGCGGCTTCGACGCCGCAGCGCTGCGCGAGGTGAGGCGCCTCCGAGGCGTGCGGACGTTGATCCTCGGTCACAGCCACGGCCCACGCTTCTTGCGGTTCCCGGACGGCAAGCTGCTCGTGAACACCGGCACGTGGATGAAGATGATCAACCTCGACGTGCAGCACCTCGGCCAGGACTCGGGCCTCACGTACTGCACGATCGAGTACGGCCGAGGCGAAGACGGGGAATCCCTGGGCGACGGAAAGCCGCGGGTTCAGCTCAAGCGGTGGTACGGTCGAACGCGTCCTTTCGAGGTGCTCCCGTATGCCGACTGAGCTCATCAATCCGACTGGATCGCGACTCGTCTTCGGCCTCGCCGTCGCGTGTCTCGGCGCGGCATCGAGCGGTTGTCCCGTGCCCGAGCCGACGCCCGATCCGCCCGACGCGATGCGCATCCCGCGCGACGTCGGACCCGTCGACGCGTTCGTGCCGCCCCCGCCCGACGCGTGGTTCCCCGACATCGGGCCCGTGCCCGACGCGTTCGAT
The DNA here is from genome assembly GCA_964502175.1 of uncultured Sandaracinaceae bacterium. Taxonomy (GTDB): domain Bacteria; phylum Myxococcota_A; class Polyangia; order Polyangiales; family Sandaracinaceae; genus JAFLCL01. The sequence continues at coordinate 20,044 of CAZCVE010000084.1, read as the reverse complement.
CCGACCGACTCGGCGGTGCGTGACGCGGGGCGCGACGCGGGCAGCAGCAGCGTGGTCGTGGTGGACGGTCGCCTCACGGAGCGCTTGTGGGACACGGCGCCCACGCGCACGACCGACGAGGCGCTGACCGGTCCCTTCGATGGAACCGTCATCTCGCGCTTCCAGTACGTGCGCACCGAGGACGAGCTCGCGATCGCGATCGCGGGCACGTTCCCCGTCGAGACCAGCGTCATCACGATCTACATCGACCTCGACTACCCGAACGCGACCGACGGCGTCGTTCTCTCGTCGGCGGGCCTCGGGGATCGCATGGGTCAGGTCGACTCGGTGCTGTCGAACGTCCTCATGGGCACCGACGCGACGTTTCGTCCGGAGCTCGGGTGGGGCGCGGGCAGGCGGCCCGAGGCGATCACCACGGGCAACGCGACGGTGGGCTGGCGCGTGCTGAGGCAGACCGAGCCACACGCGCTCGTCGCGCTCCAGCGCTCCGCGTGCTCGCTCGAGGCGTGCGAGACGACGCTCGATCTCGAGGCCCTCGGCATCGCGGGCACCACGCCGCTCGGGCTCGTGCTGCGCGTGGGCGACTCCGCGCTCCTCGACGCGTGGGCGCCGCTCCAGTCGATCCCGTTCGATCCGGATCCGGAGTTCGTCTCGATCGTCGAGACCATCCCTGCGGCCGAGTGAGCACGACCGCATGAGCACGACGTCTCTCACGCTGGTCGTGAACCCGCGCGCAGGCGCCGGGCGTGGCGCCGAAGTGCTGCCGGCCGTCGAGCGCGCGCTGCGCGATCTCGGCGCGGACGTGCGCGTGGTCGCGACGACGGGCCCCGAGGACGCGACGCGCGTGGTGCGTGAGGCCCTCGCGCGCGGCACCGACGGCATCGCGGTGATCGGCGGTGACGGCACGCTGAGCGAGGCGACGAACGGCTTCTTCGTGAACGGCGAGCCCATCCGAGAGGGCACGTGGCTCGGCCCCGTGTCGGTGGGCACGGGCGGTGATTTTCGCAAGTCGCTCGGTGCAGGAAACGTGGGCTCGGGTGGTCTCTTCGGAGGCGGGGCGCGCGTCGAAGACGTGGTCGGCCGCATGTGGCGCGCGGCCGTGCGTCCCATCGACGTCGGCCACCTGCGCTACGTCGCCAGCGACGGCTCCGATCGCGAGCGAACGTTCCTCAACATCACGAGCTTCGGCATCGGTGGGCTCGTCGATCGTCTCGTGAACGACGCGCCGAAGTGGATGGGCGGCGGCCCGGCGTTCTTCGTGGGCAGCGCGCGCGCGCTCGTGCGCTACCGACCTCAGCGCGTGCGCATCACGATCGACGACGGCGCGCCGAGCGAGGCCACCATCACCAACATCGCCGTGTGCAACGGCCGCTTCTTCGGAGGCGGCATGCACGTCGCGCCGGACGCGCGCCTCGACGATGGACTCTTCGACGTCGTCACGATGCACGCGGTCAGCCTCGCTCGCGCCGCGCGCCTCACGCCGCGCCTCTACCGCGGCACGCACATCGGCCGAGACGGCGTCGGTCACACGCGAGGCCGCGTCGTGTCCGCCGAGCCCGTCGATCCCTCGGATCACGTGCTGCTCGACGTCGACGGCGAAGCGCCCGGACGTCTGCCCGCGCGCTTCGAGGTGAAGGCTGGCGCGCTGCTCCTTCGTGGCTGACGCGTGGGCGAAGCGCCGATGACGTTCACGCGCCCCGTGCTCGCCCGCGCGGCAGGGGCGAGCGCGCTCGGGGGCGTCGCGATCGGTCTCGGTGGCGCACCGTACGAGGCCTTCGCCGTCGCGTGGCTCGGGCCCGCCGCGATCGTGCTCGCGCTCCGCGCGATCGCCGAGGGCGGTGATCGCCACGGCCTGCGTCGCGCCGCGCTCGTGGGTCTCGCCGCGGGGCTCGGATCGAACACCACGACGTGCGCGTGGGTCGTCGACCTGTTGACGACGTATGCGTACATGCCGTCGCTGATCGCGTGGCTGATCGCGTCGCTGCTCTTCCTCGCGCAGAGCCTGCCGTTCGTGATCGCCGCGGTGCTCGCGTTCGCGCTGCACCGCATGGCGCGTGATCTCGTCGGCGCGGCGCGTCCGACGATCGAGGTCGTGCACCCGATCAGCACCGTGATCGCAGCGTCGGCCGCGCCGATGATCTTTCCCTGGCGCATCGGCAACTCGCAGACGGGCTTCCTCGCGCTCGCGCAGATCGCAGAGCTCGGCGGGCTTCCGCTGCTCGATCTGGTGCTCGGCGTGGCGAGCACGCTCGCGCTCGGGGCGATCGTGATCGCGCGCGCGCCTCGCGCCCGTGCCGGTCTCGCGCTCGCGGCGTGCGCGTGTCTCGGCGTGCCTTCGGCGTGGGGCGCGCAGCGTCTCGACGAGGTGCGCGCGCTCCGCGACGCGTCGCCGTCGATCACCGTGGGCATGGTGCAGCACGACTTCGACATCCCCGAGCGGATGGACGTCGCGCAGTGGGAGTCACAGCTCGCGATCACGTGGTCGATGACGCACGGGCTCGACACGCAGGGCGTCGACCTGCTCCTGTGGCCGGAGTCGTCGTACCCGTGGGGCCTCGATCGCGAGCGCCTCGGCCTCGGCAGTGATCCCGAGGCGTACCCCTTCGAGATGGGCGTGCGCGAGCAACGACTCGGCGCGCCGATCGTGCTCGGCGCGATGACACGCGGCGCGGACGGCGTCTTCAACTCGGTGATCGCGATCGACGGAGCGCGCGTGCTCGGCGTCGTCGACAAGACGCGGCTCATGCCGTTCAGCGAGCGCATCCCCGCGTGGGAGTGGCTGCCGTTCCTCCACCCGTTCCTCGGACCGGGCATGACACCGGGGCCTCGCGAAGGTGGGGCGATCGACGTCGCCGGTGCGCGCCTCGGGATTCTCAACTGCTACGAGGATCTGATGGCCGACCACGTGTGGCACGTGATGCAGCACGATCCGACCGTGCTCTCGAACCACACGAACGACGCGTGGTTCGGCGACACGCGCGCGCCTGGGCTCCATCACTTCCTCGCGCGCATGCGCGCGATCGAGACGCGACGTGATCTCGTGCGAACGGTGAACACCGGCGTGAGCGGCGTGATCAGCGCGAGCGGCGAGAGGCTGGTGGAGACGCCCGTCTTCGAGCGCACCTCGCTCCGTGTGCGCGTGCATCCGTCGGCGACGCGCACGGCGTGGGTGCGCTGGGGCGACCTCACGGGCGCCGCGGCATGGGGCGTCGTCCTCGCGCTCCTCGTCCGCTGGCTGCGCTCGCGCGTGTTTGCGGTCCGAGACGCGCGGACGTCGTGATACCGTCCGAGCCCATGTCGGAGAGCCGCGAGCCCACGCCGTCCGATCCTCCCAGCGAGCCCGAGACGCCCGCCGCGAAGGAGCCCGAAGCCGCAGGAGACGCACCGAAGGCCGACGCGCCCAAGGCCGACGCGCCGAAGGCCGACGCGCCCGAGGATGCGCCGAAGAAGGACGCGCCGAAGGTCGACCCGCCGAAGCTCGACCCGCCGAAGCTGGACGACGCGCCGCGGATGACCATCCCGCCCGAGAAGAACGCGAACCGCAACGGCCTCATCCGCATCGCGATGCTGATCGTGATCGCGATCGTGATGCTCGCGAACGCCGTGGGCTGGGTCGATCCCGATCTCTGGGTGCCCTTCGTCTGCATCATCGCGGTCATGGGCATCGGCACGCGCGGCGGTCCGCTCGAGTCGGTCGGCTTCGTGGGCATCGAGGCGGCCGTCGTGCTCGTGCTCGGCGTCGCCACGTTCTCGGGCTCGCGCGACTTCGTGTGGGCGGCGAGCGTGGGCGTGAGCCTCGTCGCGATCGGCAAGGTCGCGTTCATGGAAGTGCAGCGCCGCGAGAACGCGGCGGCGGAGAAGGCGGTCCTCGACGCCGAGAAGGCTGCGCGGAAGGCCGCCCCGAAGAAGGACTGACGCGTGACTCGCGACCTGAGCGTTGTTCGCGACCTGACGGGGCGTTGCGGGACCTGCTCGTTCTACACGGCGTACCGCTTCGCGGATGGCCGCAGCCTCGACGACGAAGAGGGTGATCAGGACGCGCCGCGCGAGGGCGACTGCATGCTCAAGTGCTGGCCGCCGCCGCTCAAGGACACGGCGACGTGCACGCACCACAAGGCGCGCGGTGCGGCCTGGGGCAACGCGCTCAAGCGAAAGCAAGCGGCGGGCACTCCGCGCGCGCGCCGTGAAGACGACGAACATCTGGAGCTCGCCAAGGCGCGGCTGCTCCCGAAGGAGATCGACATCGACATGGACATCGACGACTTCAGGAACGTGCTTCGTGAGGTGCTGCGCGACGAGCTCGGCCTCGGCGAGACGCAGCTCGGTGATCGCTGGAAGGGCGGCGAGGTGATCCTCAAGCCCGGCAAGGACGGCACGGCGGAGAAGCGCCTGCCGCTCGATCAGTTCTTCCAGAAGATCGTGATGGTGAGGGACAAGCTGCGCGTGCTCGAGCAGAAGGTGAACACCGCGCCCAACCTCGGAGCCGAAGAGAAGGTGCAGCTCCAGCAGTACATCACCGGCTGCTACGGCTCGCTCACGACGTTCAACGTGCTCTTCCGCGATCGCGAAGACTGGTTCGTCGGCCAGGGCAGCAAGGATTGACGGACGACGACGTCTCTCTCCGGGGCGCCTCGCGGCGGGGGAGCGCAGCTCCCCCTGGAGCGGGAGTCATCGACGACCGAGCGACGCGGGGTCCGGGGGCGCCTGAGCCCCCGAGCCGCGCCGAAGGCGCGAACAGCAGAGAGCGCTCGTTCACCTGCAACCTGTGTGAGTCGATGTGCGGGCTGCGCGTCACGCTCGAGGGCGCGCGCGTCACGAAGATCCGCGGGGACAAGGACGACGTGCTCTCCGCTGGGCACCTCTGTCCCAAGGCGATCGGGCTCGGCGAGCTGCTGCACGATCCCGATCGGGTGCGGACGCCGCTGCGACGTGAGGGGAGCGCGTTCGCGCCCGTCTCGTGGAACGAAGCGATGGGCGACGTCGCGACGAAGCTGCGGCGCATCCGGGACGCGCACGGGCCCGACGCGGTGGGCCTCTACATCGGCAACCCGTGCGTGCACTCGCACCGCTCGGGCCTCGCGTCGCAGGTGCTCGGCTTGGCGCTCGGCACGAAGAACCGCTTCGACCCGAACTCGCAGGACTCGAACCCGCGCCTCTTCGCGTGCATGCAGGTGCACGGCGACGCGCTCGCGATGGCGGTGCCCGATCTGACGCGTACGCGGCACGTCCTGATGCTCGGCGCGAACCCCGCGGCGTCGTGCGGATCGCAGATGGCGCTGGGCGATCCGAAGGCGCGCTTCAAGGACATCCGCGCGCGCGGCGGCAAGATCGTGCTCGTCGATCCGCGCCGCACCGAGTCGGCCGACTGGTGCGACGAGCACCACTTCATCCGACCGGGCGGTGACGCGGCGTTGCTGCTCGCGCTGCTGCACGTGCTCGTCCGCGAGCGCGCGATCGACGTGCGCGCGATCGACGCGATCGCGACGGGACGCGAAGAGATCACGCGGCTCGCGAGGCCCTTCTCGCCGGAGCGCGTGGGCCCGGTGATCGGCATCGCTGCGCGCGAGATCGAGCGCATGGCGAGAGAGCTCGCGGCCGAGCCCATGGGCTCCGTATATGCGCGCGTCGGCGTGTGTCAGAACGAGTTCGGCCCGCTCGCCGCGTGGCTCGTCGAGGCGATCAACGTGCTGCTCGGTCGCTTCGATCGCGAGGGCGGCGTGATCCTGCCGACGCCCGCGGCCGACGTCGCGCCGCTCGGTCGCCTCCTCATCGGCAACCACCACGGTCGCTGGCGCTCACGCGTGCGCGGCCTCCCGGAGATGCTCGGCGCGATCCCCTCGGCGACGATGGCCGAGGAGATGGAGACACCGGGCGACGGACAGATCCGCGCGCTCGTCGTGCTCGCGGGCAACCCGGTCGCGAGCACGCCCAACGGCGAGCGGCTCGCGAGGGCGATCGCGAACCTCGAGCTCGTCGTGTGTATCGACTACTACGTGCAGGAGACGGCGCAGCTCGCGCACTACGTGCTGCCGAGCCAGCACGTGTTCGAGACGGGCAACTTCGATCTCGTGCTCGCGCGCTTCGCGGTGCGGAACGTCGCGAAGTACAGCCCGCCGATCGTGCGCACCGACGAGGCCACGCGCGACGACTTCGACATCGCACAAGAGCTCGCGGCCCGTGTGCTGCTCGGTCGCCCGCTCCCCGAGTCGATCGCGCGTCGGCTGCGCGCGATGCCCGAGCGCGTGATCGACTGGCTCCTGCGCGCGGGGCCGCATCGCCTCACGCTCGACGCGCTCGCGAAGGCCGAGCACGGGATCGATCTCGGACCGATCGAGCCTTCCGAGGCTCGGCATGCGCGTCGCCATGCGCTCGCGCCCGAGGCGCTCGTGCGCGACGTGCCGCGACTCGAGGCGTGGGTGGAGCGCGGACCAGGCGATGGCCTCGTGCTGATCGGTCGGCGTCACCTCCGCAGCAACAACTCGTGGATGCACAACCTGCCGGTGCTCGCGAAGGGGCCCGATCGCGCGCGACTGCTCGTGCATCCGGACGACGCGGCGTCGATCGGTCCGACCGGCACGGAGGTGCGCGTGACCAGCCGCGCGGGCTCGGTGACGGCGACCCTCGAGACGAGCGACGCGATGATGCGCGGCGTCGTCTCGCTCCCGCACGGCTTCGGACAGAGCGCGGTGCAAGGAACGCTGCGCGTGGCGGGGGCGCTGCCAGGTCCGAGCGCGAATTCGCTGACGGACGAGCTCGTCGTCGAGCCGGTGCTGGGCACCTCGATCCTCAACGGCGTCCCCGTCGCGCTCGCGCCCGTGACCGCCGCGAGGTGACGCGTCATCGGCGGTGCGTCGCTCGGCGCGCTGTGATATCTCAGCGCTCCCCATGGCCTGGTTCTCGAAGAACCGCGTCTCCGTCGATGCCTCCGAGAAGAAGACGATCGGACAAGGCGTCTTCCGACGATGCGATCAATGCGGCGTCACGCTGAAGGCCGAGGAATTCACCGAGAACCACGAGGTGTGTCCCTCGTGCAACCACCACTACCCGCTGTCGGCCGAGTCGTGGACCGAGCTCATCCTCGATCCCGGTAGCTTCGAGGAGCTCGACACGGGCCTGATCTCGGCCGATCCGCTGCAGTTCAACGACGCGCGGCCGTACCCCGAGCGCGCGAAGGCGACGCGCAAGAAGACCGGCGTGGACGACGCCATGCTCGTGGGCCGCGGCGCGCTCGGCGGCCGTCCGCTCCAGTTCGGTACGTTCATCTTCCGCTTCATGGGCGGCTCGATGGGCTCGGTCGTCGGCGAGAAGATCACGCGCATGTTCGAGCGCGCGGCCGACGAGAAGCAGCCCGCGGTGTTGCTCTCGAGCTCGGGCGGCGCGCGCATGCAGGAGGGCGCGCTCTCGCTCATGCAGATGGCCAAGACGGTCGCGGCGCTCGGTCGCGTGCGCGCCGCGGGTGTGCCGTTCGTGAGCGTGCTCCTCCACCCGACGACCGGCGGCGTGGCCGCGAGCTTCGCGCTCCTCGGCGACGTGAACATCGCGGAGCCCCGCGCGCTGATCGGCTTCGCGGGTCCGCGCGTGATCGAGAACACGATCCGACAGAAGCTGCCCGAGGGCTTCCAGCGCGCCGAGTTCCTCCTCGATCACGGCATGGTCGATCTGATCGCGCAGCGCCGAGAGATGCGCTCCACGATCGGCCGCATCCTCGCGCACTTTGCTGACTGAGGGTGCGTGCTCTCTCGCGAGGCGTACCTCGAGGCCGTGCGCTGGCTGTACAGCCTGCAGCCGCGCGGCATTCGGCTCGAGCTCGATCGCATGCGCGCGGCGTGTGCGCTCGCGGGTGATCCGCAGAAGTCGCTCCGTGTGATCCACGTCGCGGGGACGAACGGCAAGGGATCGACGAGCGCGACGATCGAGCGCATCGCGCGCGAGGCCGGGCTACGCACGGGGCTCTACACGTCTCCTCATCTGCACTCGTTCACCGAGCGCGTGCGCATCGAGGGCGCGCCGATCGCGAGGGACGAGGTCGTGTCGCGCGTCGAGGCGATCCGCACGCTGCTCGCGCAGCCGGGCGCGCCCGAGCTCACGTTCTTCGAGGTGACGACGCTGCTCGCGTTCGTGGCGTTCGCGGAGCGCGATCTCGATCTCGTGGTGCTCGAAGTGGGCCTGGGCGGACGGCTCGATGCCACGAACGTGATCGAGCGACCGATCGCGTGCGTCATCACGCACGTCGCGTTCGATCACGAGAGCTTCCTGGGCACGACCCTCCGCGAGATCGCCAGCGAGAAGGCCGGCATCGTGAAGGCCGGGGTGCCTGTGATCCATGCGGCCACGTCGCCTGCCGACTTCGACGAGCCGCGCGCGGGCGATGTCGTCGACGCGCGCGCTGCGGAGCTCGGCGCGCCGTCGATCGCGCTCGGGCGCGAGCTCTCGATGTCGATCACGTCGGAAGAGCTGGGGATCCTCGACGTCGAGCTCGACGGTCGGCGTGTGACCGCGCTCATGCCGCGCCTCCTCGGCCCTCATCAGCGACACAACGCCGCGCTCGCCGTGGGCGCGCTCCTCGCCGTGCGCGACGTGCTGCCGATCGACGACGGCGCGATGCGCCGCGGCGTCGCCAGCGTGGAGTGGCCCGGTCGACTCGAGACGATCACGAAGGGCGACGTCACGTATCTGTTCGACGCCGCGCACAACCCCGACGGCGCGGGCTCGCTCACGCAGCACCTGATCCGCATCCCGCACGACCGGCCGCACGTGCTCGTGTTCGGCGCGATGGCGGACAAGCGGTGGGCGAGCATGCTCGTCTTGCTGATTCCCCACGTCGACGCGGTGGTGACCGTCGCGCCGCCGCTCGCGCGCGCCGAGAAGGCCGAGGTGATCGCCGACGCCATCGCAGAGCGCATGGAGACCACCGCGGCGAGCAGCGTGATCGAAGGCGTGGACGAAGCGGCGAAGCGCGCAGGTGAAGGCGGCCTCGTGATCGTGTGCGGCTCGATCTTCGTCCTCTCCGAGGCCCGCGCCCACGTCCTCGGGATCGAGCAGGAGCCGCTGATCGCGATGTGAACGGCGCGGCGCCACGCTGTCTGCTGCGCACCGCGAGGGGCTCGTCCATCCTGACGTGAAGCCCGACGTCTCAGGCTCGCGAGAGGTAGTTCTCGGGGACGAAGACGCGTCGGACGCGAAACGGCGGAGGCGACTCGATCATGAGGCGCAGGCGCATCTCGAAGGACTTCGCGGGCAGGACGAAGAACGGTTCGGGACTGCCCGTGGTGCCGACCCAGTCGGGGACTGGCATCTCACTCTCGCGCGAGAGTGCCGACGCGACCGCCGCGATGAGCCCGGCCATGCGGTGCGGCTCGACGATGGGGGCCTCGATCATCGACGCGCGCGTCACGGCATCCGCGCGGCGGAAGTCGTCGACGAACTGATTGATCTCTCGCTGCCAGCCGTCGTGTTCGAGGCGAACGACCGCGAAGAGCCCGGCTGCCGTCGTCACGAGAACATCTCCTCGACCAAGAGCTGCGTGCGGACCGGCAGACGCTCGGGTGGGAAGAAGCGCAGCGCCACCGCGAGCACGTCCTCCGCGGTCGAGAGGCCGAGGTGTCGCGCCAGGGTCCGGATGTCGTCGGCGTCCTCCAACGACCGCGCAGCCGCGCATTTCATGGCGAGCAGCGTCTCGGGCTCGGCAAGCGCGATGTCGAGGTGGGGGAGGGCGCGCCAACGCTCGAAGACAGCGCCCTGCGGCACAAAGCCTTTCGCGGCGTCGTTGAGCCAGTCATCGGGTAGCTGGAGATCGGCCGCGACGCGCGCGGCGGCTGCCCGCACGGCGACCGGCTCGGTGAACCAGCCATCCACGTCTTTGGTCGAGGGGCGCGCAGCGAGCGAGAGGCACATCACGGCGAGATAGAGCTCGGCCCGGACACCTTGCGCTCCGAGCTCGCGGTCGAGCTGCTCCAGCGCAACGAGGATTTGTTCACGCGTGAGCACCAGGGGCAGCGTAGCGAAGCTCCCGGAACGCGGCGAGCGCGGGCTCAGCGATCGGTGACGAGGCCGAGCGACGGGAGGCGCTCGAGGGCGGTCTCCACGCGGGTGAGCTCGTCGTGGACTCGCTCGAGATCGCGGCGGACCTCGAAGGGCTTGCCGTCTGCGGAGACGGCCTCGAGCGAAGGACGGATGTTGTCGCGGAGGAACGAGGCGAGCCGATCGCGCTCGGCGACCTGAAGCTTTCGCACTTCTTCGCTCGAGCTCGGCACGAAGTCCTCGAGGGCGCGCGTGAGCTGACCCACGCGCAGGGCCGCGTTGAGGCGCATGCGGCCGAGGCGCGCCGGATCGTCGGGGTCGCCCGAGTTCGACGCCGCGGTGACGGCCGTCTCGTAGAGCGCTTGCGCTTCGTTGTGCGAGCGACGCCACGTGGCCGCGTCGCGCGCCTCGTAGGCGGCGAGGCCTCGGCTCGAGAGATCGTCGATGCGCTTCTCCCACGACTCGACCGTGAGCCCGAGCAGCGAGCCGCCCGTCGCGCTCGTGAAGACGAGGCGGCGGACTCCGTCGAGCAGGCCCTCGAAGCGATCGCGCGGCGGCGAGAGATCGTTCGCGTCGCTGCCGGCGAAGTGATCGATGAGCGAGCGAAGCTGCGACGCGAGCGCCGAGAGCTTGTCGGGGTCGGTCGAGACCACCTCGCGCAGGCCCGTGGCGAGCGGCTCGAGCTCGCGGCGAAAGGCCGTCGCGTCGCGGCCCCAGAGCGCCTTGCTCGTGTTCTCGGCCTCGGCGAGCAGCGAGTCGACGGCGTCCTTGGTCGTGTCCGTCCGCGCCGGCTCGGGCTCGACCTTGGCCCAGAGCTCGGATCCCGCCACGTTCGCGCGCGCCTCGAGGCGCATCGCCTCGTCGCACCGGAGCGTGAGCGTGACGGGCGTGCCGAGCGGGAGGTCGGGAGAGATCTCGAGCATCAACGTCTTGATGGGCAGGCGGTTCTGGAGGAGCCGCAGCACCACGGCGCCCGATCGATCGCCTGTCGCGAGCTCGTGCGTGACCTCGATCGGCAGGCTCGCGCCCCGCGGGATCAGCACCTTTCGTTCGCGTCGTCCGGCGCGCGTGATCTCGACCGCGATGTCCTTCGCGACGACCGTCGGCTGGCTGAGCGCGCTCGCTCGCGCGCGCACGGCGCCTCGGTAGAGCGTGAGCGGCAGGCTCGAGACCACGTTGCCGTCGAGATCGACGAGCGCGAGCGTCGTCTGCGTCTCGGAGCCTTCACCGAGCGGCACCGGGATCCGCATCGGTCCCGTCGCGAGCTCGGCCTCCGCGAGCACGCTGCCAGACGCGTCGCGGATCTCGATGCGCCGTGCGACCTCGGGCGCGCGAAGGATCTCGAGCGCGAGCTTGAGCTCTTCGGTGCGCGACACGAGCGGGCTCGTGATCTGCACGTCGGTCGTGTCGTCGCCGAGGCGCAGGCCGCCTCGCTGGGCGGCGAAGATCGCGGCGCCCAACGCGACGATCGTGTCGACCTCGACCTGGAGCGGCGCGAGCTTGCTGCGCGTCTTCTGCGCGAGCCGCTCGGTCACTGCGCGCACGACGGCGGGCACGCGCGTCGAGCCCCCGACGAGCACCACCGCGTCGAGGTCGGCGAGGCGCACGTTCGCGACCTCGTGGCTCCGGGCGAGCGCGCGCTCCGCGCAGACGATCGTGGTCTCGATGAGATCGGCGACCGCCGCCTCGTACTCCGCGCGGCCGATCTCGGCCTCGATCGAGACGGGCTCGTTCTTCTGATCGAGGAACAGATCGGCGCGCGAGAAGCTGAGCACCTCGTTCGTCGACAGCCCTTCCTTGATCTCCTGCGCGACGTGCACGAGGCGCTGGAACCGGTGCGCGTCGTCGGCGTCGCCGCGCACGTCGAGCTCGAGCGCGTAGCCCTTGGCGACGAGATCCTTCCGGAGCTTCTCTGCGAAGCGTCGATCGAAGTCGTCGCCGCCGAGGTAGTTGTCGCCGTCGATCGCCAGCACTTGGTACTCGCCGCCGACGCTGCGGAGGATCGAGACGTCGAACGTGCCGCCGCCGAGGTCGTAGACGAGGAAGTTTCGATCGGCGCCTTCGGTCGCAGCTGCGCCCCCCGGCGCCGAGGGGAGGCCGAGCCACGTGTGGTAGATCGCCGCCGCGGTCGGCTCTTGGAGCACCGCGAGCACGTCGAGGCCCGCGAGCTCGCCTGCGCGCCGGGTCGCCTCGATCTGCGGCGCGTCGAAGTACGCCGGGACCGTGATGACCGCGCGGTCGACGCGCACCGTGACGCCGCTCGGCACCTTGCCCGAGAGGTCTTCCTGCATGCGCGCGCGCAGCTCGCCGAGGATCTTCGCCGAGATCTCCTCGGGGCTCAGCTCGTGCGGGCCGACGGCCACGCGCGCGACCTGACCCATCTTTCGCTTGATGCTCTCGATGGGCGACGGGTTCTGTCCGCGCCGCGCGCGCGCCGCGCGTCCGACGACGAACGCCTGCGCCTTCGGATCCCACGCGACCGCCGAGGCCACGGTGCGTCGACCGAAACGATCGGCGTAGACGAGGATGTCCTTCTCGGACGGATCGAGCATCGCCACCTCGGAGTTGGTGGTGCCGAGGTCGATGCCGATGGGTCGATCGATGTACATGCGTGTCTGCTCCGAGAGGATTCGAGGTCGCGAGCGTACGATCGGGGGCGCGAGGAGCGCGACAAGCGACGAACGACGGCTCGCTCAGGGGGGCGTCACGCGGCGCGGAGCCCAGAGGGCACGCTCCGCGTCGTCTTCGGGGCCGAGCGCGCGATCGAGCTCGTCCGACAGCAGCGGCAGGCTCACGAGATCGAGCACACCGAGCGGCTCGCTCGCTCGATCCGAAGACGCTGGCATCGCTGGGGCGCGGGGCGGCTGACCGATGGGCGCGCGCGTCTCGGGGACGGCCGTGAGCGCGAGGGTGAGGCGCCGGTCTGGATGCAACGTGAGCGCCTCCCACGCGGCGCGGATCTCGGCGCGCTCGGCGTCGCTCGTGGCCTCTTCGGCGCGCTCTCGCAGCGCGTCCGTGATCGCGGCCAGATCGCTGGCGGGATCGAGATCGAATCGGTCGAACGGGTTCGGGGCGTGTCGCGTCACGGGATGCCCACGCGCTTCTTCAGACCCTCGATGCGGCTCAGCTCGGGGAACACGGCGATCGCGCGCTCGACGTCGACGCGGGCCGGGAACGCCGGGAAGATCTCGCGCTTCGCGAGCGTGTGCTCGGCGCGATCACAGAGCACGTGGGCGAGCACGATGCGGGCGTTGCGGAGCGTTGGGCAGAGCGCGTAGGCGCGCTCGATGCGGGGGAGGGCGAGATCCGCCTCGCGCGGGATCTCCGCGAAGAACACGAGCGCCTGCGCGCAGGGGGCGACGTACGCGAGATCACGATCGAGCCGGCCTGCCTTGCGATCTTCGAGGACGCGCGCCTCGAGCGCCCACGCCAGCGGCATGATGGGCGCGAGCACCTCGCCGAGCTCGCGCATCGAGCGCTTGCGGTAGAGCGGCCACGCGAGCTCGGGCAGCGAGGTGAGCACGTGACGCTCGAGCTCCGGCTCGCCGCCGAGCCACTCCCAGTGCTTGGCCGCGTCGCTGAAGAGGCGCGCCGCGTCCGCGCCCGTCCAGTCGCGCGCGAGCACGGTCTCCATCGCGTCGCGGAAGCGCACGAGCCACGACATCGAGAGCTCGTCGATCGCGGCGCGCGCGAGCAGGGTCGCCCGTGTCTCGAGGTCGGCGGGCAGCGAGAGCGCGGGCAGGGCGTCGACGAGATCGCGCAGCGCGAGCACCGCGACGTGACCCTCGTGCGATCGATCGACGAGGCCCTCGCGAGCGATCTGCGCCGCGCGCTCGATGCCCCGCAGCGGGAGCTCGCGCGCCAGGGTCTCGATGCGCGACGCCGTGATCGTCGGCGCGGCGGCTCGCGTGGCCATCGCGGTGAGGGCGGCGGGATCACGGCCGAGCTCGAGCCACGCGTAGAGCGCGCGATCGATGGCCAGATGGAGGGGCAGGGCCGCGCCGCGATCGTCCGACGCGGGGGCGAGCGCGGCCTCGAGCGCGTGGTCGGCGAGCACGGCGAGGTGGTGGAGGAGCGACGGTGAGAGGCCGCGAAGGGGGCCGCGGAACATGCGATCGCGCAGCGGCTCGGCGCGGCCCTGCAGCGCCTCGACGACCTCGGCCTCACCGCCCTCCGCGCGGAGGAGCTCGATCACGCCCGAGGCTCGCGCGGGCAAGCCCTCGAGGCCCGTGCCCCCGATCGCGCAGCCGAGCGCGATCTCGCCCTCGAGGCGCGCGAGGAGCGCGTGGTCCTCGGCACGCGGCGCAGGCCCGGACGCCTTGGGCGAAACGGCGGGTTCGCGGCGCTCCTCGGGCCCGTTCATCGACCGCCCGACGCTCGCACGTGCACCCACCGAGGTCGAGCCCGGCGTCGTCACGCGAGTCCGCGCGAGAAGAATCCGGAACGGAGTTCCGGGCAGCAGTACTAGACGTCGCCGCGTGGGCTCGCATAGCATCGGCCCCCCGAAGCGACTCATGGCCCGCCTGACGATCATCAGCCCCGAGGGGCGGCACGAAGCCGAGCTGCTGGGCCACAACACGCTGGGCAGGCACCCGAACAACACGGTGCAGGTCCTCGACCGCATCGTGTCCAAGGAGCACTGCCACGTCGATTTCGTCGACGGACGCTTCGTGCTGCGCGATCTCGGATCGCTCAACGGCACGTTCGTGAACGGCGAGCGTGTGAGCGAGCGGGTGCTGAACCCGGGCGACGAGATCACCCTCGGCTCGACCCGCATCCTCTACGACGGCGAGGTCGCGCTCCGCGCAGGGCGCCCCATCCCGCCGGGCTACGGCATCGGTCCGGGCGGCGGCGCTCCCGTGATGAGCCCCTCGCCGATGGCTGGCGCTGGCGCGTCGCCGATGGCGCCGTCGATGCCGCCCATGGCCGGATCGGCCCCGCCGGTCCCGTACATCCCCCAGAACAGTCCCCCGCCCAACGTCGGCTTCAACCCGCCGGGCTTCAACGCGCCCAACAACGCTCCGATCGGGGCGACGACGCCGTTCGGGCCGCCGAACCGTGGGCCACAGCAGGGCCCACCGAACCAGCCTGCGGTCCCGTCTGCGCCCGTCCCGCAGCACGGTGCCCCGTCGCATCCGCCCCGCCCGATGGCGCCGATCGCGAACCTCGCCAACGCGGCCGCGGCGTCGATCGCGGGGCTGCCGATGAAGCCGCCTTCGGAGCTCTCGAAGGTGACGATCGCGCCCGGCATGGTGGAGAGCCACATCCGCACGCGCCTCGGGATGGAGCAGAACTTCCTCCCCGAGAAGCTCGTCACGGACGTCGACTCGCTCCGCCGCGACTACGAGAAGCTGCGCGTGAGCTACGAGCTCGCCCGCGCGATCGGCGCCGAGCTCGACATCCAGAAGGTCCTCGACCGGATCCTCGCGGCCGCGTTCCAGATCCTCCAGGCCGATCGCGGGATCGTCCTCCTCTACAACGACGAGAAGAAGCTCGAGCCGCGCGCGGTGCGCACGCGCTCCGGTACGCAGGATCCGAACGAGCCACTGCTCATCTCTTCGACGATCGTCGAGCAGGTCTCGAGCCAGCGACAGGCCGTGCTCTCGAGCGATGCCACCGTCGACTCTCGCTTCGGCGGCGCACACTCGATCATCATGCAGGGCATCCGCTCCTCGATGGCGGTGCCGCTCCTCCACTCGGACGAGCTGTTCGGGATCATGCTGCTCGACTCGCAGATCGCGACGAACGCGTTCAACGAGAAGGATCTGCAGCTCTTCCAGAACGTCGCGAACCAGGCGGCGATCGCCGTTCAGAACTCGCTCTACGCGCGCAAGCTCGAGGCCGAGGCGGTCACACGCGAGCGCTTCCAGCGACTGCTCTCGCCGGCCATCGCGCAGCAGGTGCTCGAGGGCAAGGTCGCGATCCAGAAGGGCGGCGAAGGTCGACAGACGACCGTGCTCTTCACCGACATCCGCGGCTTCACGTCGATGAGCGAGTCGGAGAACCCGCAGGTCATCGTCGACATGCTCAACGAGTACTTCGAGCTGATGGTCGAGGTGATCTTCAAGTACGAAGGCACGCTCGACAAGTTCGTCGGCGACGAGATCATGGCGCTCTACGGCGCGCCGGTGACCCACGGTGACGACGCGATCCGCTGCGTGCGCACGGCCGTCGAGATGCTCGAGGTGCTCGCGGAGCTCAACGCTGCGCGCGTGCGCGCCGGCGCTCCCGAGGTCCGCATCGGCATCGGCATCAACACGGGCCACGTGGTCGCGGGCTACATCGGCAGCAGCAAGGCGCTCGAGTACACCGTCATCGGCGACACCGTGAACACCGGCGCGCGCCTCTGCTCGGTCGCCAAGGCCGGCGAGATCATCATCAGCCAGTCGACGTACGAGCAGATCGGTGATCGCTTCGACGTGGTCGAGCTCCCGTCCGTGCAGGTCAAGGGCAAGAGCCAGGCGCTCAAGATCTACAACGTGATCGGCGAGAAGCGCGGGAGCTTCGGCTCCGAGCGGACCCGACCGGCATGAGGTCCAGCTGTTTTTTCGGGCGAGGGACCCTCCCGACCGTCTGACCTCCCGACCGTCTGACCCACGAGGCTCACGCATGGACAAGAAGCGACCCGTCATCCTGATCGTGGCCGTGGTGCTCGGGATCATCCTCGGCGGCCTCGGGGTGCTCGCCGGCTGCATGGGCGTGTTCAGCACCGCCATGCAGGGATCGATGATGGAGATGCAGGAGCAGATGGCGCAGGGGAACCCGGCGCTCCAGGCGCAGCTCGGCCCGCAGCGCGCGATCATCGAGGCGCAGGCGGCGTTTCAGATCCCGATGATGGTCGGGCAGTTCCTCAACGTCATCGCCTCGCTCCTCTTGATCGTCGGCGCCGCGATGCTCGGCGCGCTCAAGCGCTCCGGAGCGATGCTGGTGATCGGCGCGGCGGTCGCCTGCTTGATCGTCGACCTCTACAACGGCGCGCTCGGCCTCTACATGTCGGTCCAGATGCAGGCCGCGATCGAGGCGTCGATGGCGCAGATGGGCTCCATGCCGGGGCAAGATCCCGCGGTGTTCGGCGCGATCATGAACGCGTCGAGCACGATCGGCATCGTCATGGCGGTGTTCATGATCGTCGTGAAGATGGTCGTCTACGCGATCGACATCTGGGCCGCGCGCGACGCGGACGTGCAGGCGTCGCTGAGCTGAGCGCGTGAGCCTCGCTCCCGATCCGCCGGCCGACGCATCGGACGCGGCTCCTTTCGAGGGCCCGGCGGATGGAGCCGCGGGTGGTGCAGTCGCGGGTCCCGTGCGTGGACAGTGCGCGCGGCATCCCGATCGCAGCGCGAGCCTCACGTGCTCGCGCTGCGGCGACAACCTCTGCGCGAGCTGCGCAGACGAGCGCGTCGACGGTGTCTGCAAGGTCTGCCTCGAGCGGCTCTCGAACCGCGGCAAGGTCTGGCAGGTGCAGTGGCTCGCCGTCGTCACGATCGTGCACGGCTGCCTCTTGGCGCTCTGGGGCGTCGGTCTCCTCGTGACGGGCGCCTACATGGGCTTCTCCGTGGGCCAGATCCAGCCCACCCAGGCGGACGCGCCGCCGCCCGAATTCATGGCCGGCTTCATGACGGGCATCACGCTCTTCATGATGCTCGGGCAGATCGTCCCCGCGATCCTCCAGATCGCGAGCGGCTACTACATGCTCTCGTTCCGCTACCGCTGGCTCGCCCTCGCCGCGTTCGCGTCGGGCGCGCTCTCGATCACCGGCTGCTACTGCCTCCCGACCTCCATCATCCTCGCGATCTGGGGCCTGATCGTCGTGCTCGACCGGGACGTCGCCGCTCGCTTCCAAGCGGGATCCTGACTAGTCTGGCGCCGCGTGGCCCACCTGGATTTCGAGAAACCGATCGTCGAGCTCGAGGACCGCATCCGCGAGCTCCGACTCTACGGCCTCCGTGAGCAGGGGTTCGACGACGAGCTGTCCCGGCTCGAGCAGCGCGCGGTCGAGCTCTCGCGCGAGATCTACAAGGACCTCGGCGTCTGGCAGAAGGTGCAGCTGAGCCGTCATCCGGATCGGCCCTACATGCTCGACTACGTCGAGCGCATCTTCGACGACGTGCTCGAGCTCCATGGCGATCGCGCGTTCTCGGACGACGCCGCGATCGTGGCCGGCTTCGCGCGCCTCGACGGCAAGACCGTCGCCGTGATCGGGCACCAGAAGGGCCGCACGACCAAGGAGAAGCTCCGCCGCAACTTCGGCATGGCCCACCCCGAGGGCTACCGAAAGGCCATGCGCGTGATGGAGCTCGCCGATCGCTTCAAGCGTCCGGTCTTCACCTTCATCGACACGCCGGGTGCGTATCCAGGCATCGGCGCGGAAGAGCGCGGACAGAGCGAAGCGATCGGGCAGTCGCTGCTCGTGATGTCGCGCTTGGGCGTGCCCATCCTCGCGACCGTGATCGGCGAGGGAGGCTCGGGCGGCGCGCTCGGTCTCGGCGTCGCGAACCGCGTGATGATGCTCGAGTTCGCGACGTACAGCGTGATCACCCCCGAGGGATGCGCGTCGATCCTCTGGCGCGACGGAACGCGCGCAGCCGATGCGGCCGTGCAGCTCAAGCTCTTGTCGAGCGACGCGCTCCGCCTGGGCATCGTCGACTCGATCATCGCGGAGCCCGTCGGCGGTGCGCATCGCGATCCCGACGAGGCGGCGCGACGTCTCGGCGAGGCGCTGCGGAAGAACCTCTTCGACCTCGAGCAGCTCGCGAGCGGCGGTCGAGGTGCGCAGTCGCTCGTCGATCAGCGCTACGCGAAGTTCCGGGCGATGGGCGAGACCGTTCAGATCTGACGCGCGACCAAGGGGCCACCATGAAGGAGTCGACATGAACGCGCACCAGGCGCTGCCCTACAGGGGCGCACCGCGTGATCCGGGGATCCCTGATCCCTACCGGACGCGAAAGTGGATCGGCCTCGCGCTCTGGACCGTGGGCATGCTGATCGGCGCGCTCTTCGTGCTGGCGCTGTTCATCATCGAGCCGTTCGGATCGGGCGATCCGATGGGCATGGCGATGTCGATGGGCATCGGCGCGCTGCTCGCGTTCCCTGCGGGCTTCATGTACCTGACGTTCCCGCGTCTGCTCGACCGCTTCGATCCGGAGCCGCTCTGGGCGCTCGCGCTCTGCATCCTGTGGGGCGCCGTGGCGGCCTGCGGCTTCTCGGCGTTCATCAACTCGGTGGGCGGCGGGATCGTCGCGTCGCTGGTGGGCGGCGAGGCGGGAGACGTGTTCTCCGCCGTCGTGAGCGCGCCGTTCGTCGAGGAGTTCTGGAAGGGCATCATGGTCGTCGGCGTCGCGTACTTCTTGCGCGACGAGTTCGACGGCGTGGTCGACGGCGTGATCTATGCGACGTTCGTCGCGATCGGGTTCGCGGCCACCGAGAACGTCCTCTACTACGGTCGCGTCATCCACAGCGCGAACGTCGAGGCGATCCGCGACACCGTGATGATCCGCGGCCTGCTCGCGCCGTGGGGACACCCGCTCTACACGTCGATGACGGGGCTCGGGCTCGGGCTCGCGCGCGAGCAGACCAACACGGCTGCCAAGGTCATCCTGCCGCTGCTCGGGTACGGCGGCGCGGTGCTGCTCCACATGTTGTGGAACGGGTCGGCCACGGCCTGCGATTACCTGTTCGGCGAGTTCGGGTTCACCATCTTCATGGTGCTGCTCGTGGTGTGGATCGTGTTCGTGCTCGCGTTCGTGATCCTCGTGATCGGCCTCGTGTGGCGACGCGGCAAGCTCATCCGCGAGCACCTGACGGACGAGGTCGCGCTCGGGCACCTCACGCAGGGGGAGCTCGACGTGGTGACGAGCGTGTTCGGCACGGTGAAGGCCCTGCTGCGCAAGGGCTTCCGCGGCCAAGAGTTCGTGCGCGCGGTCGCGCGTCTCGGCCTCTCGAAGTGGCACACGGCGCGGGCGATGAAAGGCAGCAAGGCCACGGTGTCGATGGACTTCATCCTCCCGCTCCGCGCGAAGATCCG
>CAZCVE010000083.1:0-35670 GCA_964502175.1 uncultured Sandaracinaceae bacterium | reverse complement strand
CGAGGACTGCGAGCGGACGAGGCCCCACCCCCGACCGTCCCGGCTCCGTCGCGCCGCCGTGCTTCCCTGTCCCACCAGAGGTCCCGACTCACACGCGGTAGTTCGGGGCCTCTTCGGTGACGACGACGTCGTGCACGTGGCTCTCCTTGAGGCCCTGCGCGGTCTGCCTCACGAGCTTCGCCTTCGTGCGCAGATCCGCGATCGTCGGGCAGCCCGTGTAGCCCATGCCCGCGCGCAGGCCGCCGACGAGCTGGTAGACGACGTTGCCGAGCGGGCCGCGCGCGGGGACGCGGCCCTCGATTCCCTCGGGCACGAGCTTGCCGGCATCTTCCACGTCGGCCTGCGCGTAGCGATCCTTGCTGCCCTTCCGCATCGCGCCGAGCGAGCCCATGCCGCGGTACTGCTTCACGCGCGCAGGTCCGCGATCGCCATGATCTGCACCCAATCAAGCTTGACCGCTCCGCTCATGTCATGGCGGCGAGTCGCCCATGTCCACGAGCGTGATCTCCATCGCATGGTCGCCCGAACCCAGGCGCAGCCGAACCAACCCAACCTCTTCGGCCAGCCACTGCGTACTGCGAAGCGGTGCAGACCTAGACGTCTGCTCCTCCACGTCCACGCGCCAGGTGGCGTGACTGCGCCCCGCAGCCCGAATCGTCTCGCGACCGAACACGCGATGGTGTCGGGCAATCGAGACGTCCAGGCCGAAGAGCTGCGCATGCAACACACCACCGTATTCGCCTGCGTCGTGCAGACGTCTCGGAACCCTCCAAGTCTGCTCGAGAGCGACACCTTCGGGCGCACCCGCCAGCGCGAGCCAAGGCTCCTCCGCACCGGTTGGCCCGCACCGCCGCGGCATCACGAGCGTCGGTGTCCGGTCGGAAGTCCATTGAAGAACCTCCCCGCCATCGGGATCGGCACTGCGGCGCTGAAGCGTCAGGCGAACCCGACCCGAGTCCTCGGTACCTTCCCACCGGTACTCTCTCCATGCTCCGACACGAGTAGGGACGTACGGATGTTCGCACGTGAGGCCTTCGACCCCGTCGGGAGGACTGGAGGCGCTCACCCGACCCGTAGACGTCGTGGACGACGAGACACGAGTCCCGGACAGGCTGGCGACAGCCGCAGCGATCCCGAGAAAGACGAGCCCGGCTGCGAGGCGCGCGCGACTCACGGAAGATTGCGAATCATCGTGAGGGCCGCCATCTCGGCGCCGGACAGGTCGAGCCCAAAACCGACGACCAGGTCATCTCGCCCATCTCCATTCAGATCACCTGGCGACTCGAGCGCAGAACCGAAGAGAGGAAGTGTGCTCGTGAGCGTGGGTCTCGGGTCACCGCGCCGTGTGAACCGCATGACGGATCGAACACCCGCGGCGCTCGCGACGACATCGTTGTCGTCGACGACCACGACGAACTCCCCGAGCCTGGCACCCGGTGCGCCACGCCTCACAATCGGCAATCCGTGACGGCGATAGAACACGACTCGGCCTCGTCCCGATTCCGCGAGTGGCACGCCCGCCACCACCACGAAGTCGTCGGCGTCCCCGACCGCAACGCCGCGAGACATCGCTCCTCCGAGCGCAGTTCCGATCAACCGCTGCGTCGTACCTTGTGAGGCATTGGCGATGAAGATCTCGCCATTGCCGCCGCTCGCGCCAGGCGCTCCGAGCAAGAACGAGGGAGCAGCTGTGTCCGCCCCGAACGCGGGGGCGACGTCAGTGCCCAGGCGGTGACCAGATTCGCCACGAATGGTCCTGAGGAGCGAGAGACCCTGCGGGCCGGTTCGGAAGAACATGACCGAACCCGCGCCGCCAGAGCTACCGGGGCTCCCGACGGCGAGCACGTCGCCGAGCCGCGAGAACGACGCTCCGAAGAGACCACCAGTCTCCCCGCCAGAGATGATTCCAAGAACCGCGCGCTGGCTCGAACCCACCACCACGAGGACACCTGTGCCGCCGAGGCACTCGAACCCTTGCGGACAAGACACCGCGCGCGGTG
Organism: uncultured Sandaracinaceae bacterium; assembly: GCA_964502175.1. GTDB lineage: Bacteria > Myxococcota_A > Polyangia > Polyangiales > Sandaracinaceae > JAFLCL01. The sequence goes on along the minus strand of CAZCVE010000083.1, from coordinate 33,670 downwards.
CGGAAATCAGCAGTTCCTCCAGGCCGTCCCCGTCCTGGTCCGGAAGCGTGGTCGTTCTGCCCGAGAAGCCGCCTGCCAATCCAAGCTGCGCGGCATCGATCTGGCCTACACGCTGGCCGAGCGCATCCACGAGACCGGCTGATGCGAACGCGTCGGGACGCCAGCAGAGATCGTAGTCTCCGCCAGGGCATTCGAAGAACGCGCGTAGGTCGCACTGCCCTCCTGGAAGGCCGATGCACGCGCCGATTCCAGGGAAGCCCACGAACAGCCCCCCAGCACCTGGCCCAAACCCGCCCGCGCCTGCTCCGCCGCCGCCGAACGGAAAATCACAACCCGGCGCGCCGGGGCCAGGACAAAGCACATCGCAGATGTCACCGTCGGGGATGCCGCCAGAGTTGGTCTGACTCGGGTTTTGGTCGACGCTGGGCTCGAACACACCGTCACCGTCGCCGAGCGGGCAGTTGTCCGGAGGTGTCCCATCACTCGGCATGTCGAGAACGCCATCGTCATCGCGGTCGTTGTCGCAGTCGTCCGGCGTTCCGTCTTCGTCGAAATCGGACGTGCCCGAACTACGCGGCGCGCGATCACGGATGCCATCTGGACCCGAAGAACACACGAGGAGGGATCCGAAGATGCCGTTGTTGCAGCCGTCGCCATCGATGTCGCAGTCGCAACCGTTCGCGGTGCCGTCGCCATCGCTGTCCTCGTTCGCATCCGAGGCCGAATTGTTCACACCGGGGCAAAGGTCACACGCAGCGCCGTAGCGGTCGCCGTCGAGGTCGTTGACCTGACTGGGATCGAAGACCTCGGGGCAGCGATCGGCCGCGTCCACGGCGCAGTCTCGATCCCCGTCCACGACGTACGCGAAGTTCGCGCCGAATCCTGCGGTCGCCGTCGCGCTCGAGTATCGGGCACCGCTCGGCAGCGGCGCCGAGAACCACCGGCGAAGGGTCTCCGAGAATTGCGGGGCAACCGACAACAGCGCAGCAACCGTGGGTGCCGGCGCGATCGTGACGCTCGTCGGTGCGCCGATCCCTTCCGGCACGAGCGCGTTCCCCGAGAACGCCCCCTCCGGAGTGCAGAAGAAGGCGCACGCAGAGCCCGGCGAGGTGCAGATCCCACCGGGAGCGCACATGGGGCAGACCACCATCCTATCGAACACACTGAGTCCGACTCCTGCCTGACATGCCTGGGTGACAGGGCTCAGGTTGAACGTGGTCGTCACCGCGGCCGCGCCTCCGAGCGCGATGGTGTTGAAGAGAGCATCGGTGTAGCCGCCGGAAGGGCCTGTCAGCGGGACCACGGCGCCGCCGCTCGGACCACCAGAGAGCGCAATCGTCGCGACTCCCCTCTCGATCACGCTGCCCGGTGCGAGTCCGGGAAGTGGGATGCCTGGGAGCCCGCGTCCGAACGCAGGAGGGTTCACGAGGAGGTTGAACGCCGGGGCGAACGAGGGACCCACCGTCGAGACCGCAGCGCCCACCTCATTGTTGACGAGGTTCGCGGCGATCTGGCAAGCAGCGATGCCTGCGATGTACTTGAAGATCCCGAGCACCGACCTGCCGAACTCGACGAGGAACAACAGAGCGGCGAGTTGCGGGTCGTCCGGCGGGAGGTTGAAGATGTCGAGAAACGTCGGCGAGAACGTGTTCGCGAACACGAATGGACATGCCGCGTTGAACGACGCGTTCCCAAGCACTGTCGCGGTCGTGGCGGTCGGGGTCCGCGCCACCAGGTTGAGGCCCATGTCCGGATAGGTCGCGTCCGCGTCTGTCGACGAGTAGCCCAATCCTCTCGCGATGGTGGGGACGCGGTAGCCCGCCGCGACCACGCCGGGGGCATCCACGCATGCGACTTGCGGCGAGGTGCATGCCCCGCATGGCGTCGCGTCGATCTGTGTGTCGACCACGGTCCGCAGGACGTCGAGGTCGAACATCGGCGCGAGCAGATCATCGAGATCGATCCGCACGTCCAGCGGCACCGCCACGGACAAGGTCGCGCCAGAGCCACCTCCGAGCGCAGGCGGGAGCCAGCGGACGCTCGTCTGGTCGAATCGGAATCCGATCTGGATCCCATCCGTCAGGCTCGAGGTGGGGAGCGGCGGGAGCGTGGCTGAGCCGAGCAGCGCAGCGAGCCCAGGGTCCGCCGTCAGGGCCGCGAGCTCGGCACGGAGAGTGAGGTAGTCCGCGACAACGATGGACGGCCTGGGAACGTGATCGATGGGGCCGGTGTGTGAGGCGAACCCTGTGATCAGCGGGTCATAGTCCTCCGTACTGCCTTCGAAGTCCCAGGCGAACCCCGCGCCGGTGAGGTCGGCGTCGAAGCGCAAGGTCGCTCGCATCGATTCCTGGATCGGAGCGAGGTCGGCGGCGGTCGAGGTGAACGTGCCGCCGCTTCTCGGCAGGGGTCGGCCGTTGTAGACTCGCCCTTGCTGGAGAGGCGTCTCATCTCCCGCCGGCAGTGCGGCCCGGCATCCGACCATCGCGAAGAGGAGCAGCATGGCCCCCCCCCCCCCGCCAACTCTTCACACCTGACGCTCCGGTCATGGCTGCCTCCGCTCGACGTTGGGAGAAGCATGCGCACAACTTGCCGGCGGCGCGCAAGGGGCTCATCTTGGCGGCCCTGGTCTGCGGCTGCGGCTCAGAGCCCGTGCGCATCTCCGACGAGTGTGTCGCCACGAGCGAACCAACGCTGTTGCGAAGCAGCGCCGGCCTGCAGGGGCGATGGTCCATCGGGTTCGTCGAAGGATCCGTTCTCCTGTCCTACGTCACAGTGACGCGCGCTGACGGTGCCGCCAGCGTTCGCGCACAGTGGTTCGACGCGTCCCTACACCCGACGACGGAAGATTTCGCCCTTGGCGACGGGCGTGCGGTCGTGACTCCGGATTGGATCGCAAGCGACGGCGCGCTGTGGGCGCAGATCTGGATAGAAGCTGAGCAGGATGTTCTTTCTCCGCCAAGGAGAGCCGTGTCCATCTTCCGGCTCAGCCCCAACGTTGAGGCAGCAACGCGTGCCGTTCCGCCCCTCGCCAGTCTCGTCGAGGACAGCGTCGATGGGAGCGAAGGGCTCACCCCAATCTCGTGCGGCGCCAGCGCCGGGACGGCCGGCGTGGATGGTCGGGCTCCAGCGGCGATCGGTCCGGGCGGTCCGATGTTCGTCCTGAACGGCTGGCCGGCCTCTTGTGGCCGAACGACCGCCCACATGCGCCTCATGACGTTCGACGCGACGCGCGCGGAGGTGGATCTCTCGGGCGTTGACCCCTGCGCTGAGAGTGAGGCTGTCGACGGTCGAGCATGGGCACACAATGCACGACTGGTCCGCGTGGGCGACAATGCGGTAGGTGTCTTCTTCCGACAAGGCTTCGCACGAGGGCAAGGACACCTCCATTACTCGCGAATCGACTCGGACCTTCGGCTCGTCGATACGCCGCCGCGTCAGGTGGACTTCACTACGATTCCGTGGAGCATCCCCGGCGGGTTCCAGCCGCAGGCGGTGGCGCTCGGGGATGACACGTTGCTCTTCTCCCTTCGCAACGCCGACAGCAGCACCAACGAGTGCCAGGACCTCCGCCTCGTCGATCCAGACGGACAGAATCCGCGTGACGCTCCCTACCAGATGTCCTGTCGACCCCCACGAGACGCGCTGCGCCTTCAACAGAACGGCCCGACGCTGAGCGCGTGGGTGATCCTTCAGCCCCTGTCCTCTGGACACGCCGTCATGGCCTATGGCGAGAGGACCAACTACTCACCTCCCGGAACGGAGTACGCACGGCGGCTCACAGCCACAACACCTTGGCAGGAAGGAGTCTTCGTCCACACGCTCGACGAAGAAGGGCGACGCGCGTCGGACGTCGTCCGCGTGAGCGCGCCGGAGAGCACGGCGATGGTCAATCCCACGACGCCGAGGACGGAGACTGACGGACCGTTCCCCGGTGAGTTCGAGGTCCAGGCAGTCTCGGAGGGCGATCGCGTAGTCGTCGCGTGGTGGGACAATCGTCCCGACGCACCGGGGTACTACGCCCGGAGTTTCCGATGCACCGCACTGCCCACCGAATGAGATGAGTGCGCGTATTCGGGGAGTCGCAGCGCGCGCCCGACTCACACGCGGTAGTTCGGGGCCTCTTCGGTGACGACGACGTCGTGCACGTGGCTCTCCTTGAGGCCCTGCGCGGTCTGCCTCACGAGCTTCGCCTTCGTGCGCAGATCCGCGATCGTCGGGCAGCCCGTGTAGCCCATGCCCGCGCGCAGGCCGCCGACGAGCTGGTAGACGACGTTGCCGAGCGGGCCGCGCGCGGGGACGCGGCCCTCGATTCCCTCGGGCACGAGCTTGCCGGCATCTTCCACGTCGGCCTGCGCGTAGCGATCCTTGCTGCCCTTCCGCATCGCGCCGAGCGAGCCCATGCCGCGGTACTGCTTGTAGCTGCGGCCTTGGTAGAGAACGACCTGGCCGGGCGTCTCGTCGGTGCCCGCGAAGAGCGAGCCGATCATCACCGTCTCGGCGCCCGCGGCGATCGCCTTCACCACGTCGCCCGAGAACTTGATGCCGCCGTCCGCGATGATCGGGATGTCCTTCTTGCTCGCGACGCGCGCGCAGTCCGCGATGGCCGTGAACTGCGGCACGCCCACGCCCGCGACGATGCGCGTGGTGCAGATCGAGCCCGGTCCGATGCCCACCTTCACCGCGTCGACGCCCGCCTCGATCAGCGCCTCGGTCGCGTCGGCCGTGGCCACGTTGCCCGCGACGATCTGCACGTGCTTGTGCTCGGCGCGCGTGGCCTTCACCGCGTCGATCACGCCCTTGCTGTGGCCGTGCGCCGTGTCGATCACCAGCACGTCCACACCTGCCGCGACGAGCGCCGCTGCGCGCTCCGCGCGATCGTTGCCCACGCCGAGCGCGGCCGCGACGCGGAGGCGTCCCTTGCCGTCCTTGATGGCGTTCGGGTAGCGGTCGGCCTGGAGCAGATCCTTGATCGTGATGAGGCCGACGAGCGCGCCCTTGTCGTCCGTCACGAGGAGCTTCTCGATGCGGTGTGCGTGCAAGAGCTCGCGCGCGCGATCCTGCGACACGCCCATCGGCACCGTGACGAGCTCCTTCGTCATCAGGTGCTCGACGGCCTGCGCGGTGTTCTTCTCGAAGCGCACGTCGCGGCTCGTGAGGATGCCGACGAGCTTTCCGTCCTGCACCACGGGGAGGCCGGAGATGTCGTGCTTGCGCATCACGTCGAAGGCCTCGCGCAAGGAGCGCGTCGGCTCGATCGTCACGGGGTCGAGGATCATGCCGCTCTCGGCGCGCTTCACCTTGAGCACTTCCTTCGCCTGATCTTCGGGCGAGAAGTTCTTGTGCACGACGCCGATGCCGCCCTCACGCGCCATCGTCACGGCGGTCCGCCACTCGGTGACGGTGTCCATCGCCGCGCTCAGGATCGGGATGTTGAGCTTGAGGTCGCGCGTGATGCGCGTGCGGACGTCGGCGTCCGACGGGAGGAAGTCCGCATAGCCCGGCAACATGAGGATGTCGTCGAAGGTCAGGGCCAGACGCGGATGCTCTTCGATCACGGTGCACCTCTTCGGTCCTCGCCGGGGAACGCGAGGGCCTCGCCGGGGAACGCGAGGGGGCCGGAGCATAGGATCGCCCGCGCGCCTCTGCACCTGACCACTCGATGGCGTCGTCCGGTCGGTGGGCGGCGCTGTGGGGCAGCGCACGCTGCGGTAGAGTGGCGGCCATGTCGCGCGCGTCGCTGCTCTCTTCGCTGCCCCATTCGCTGCCCAACACGCTGGGTCTCGCCGTCGCGGCGATCCCCTGCTGCGCCGCGATCCTCTGGGCCGCGGGCTGCGAGGCCCCGACCGAGGCGAGCGCGCGATCGCAGAGCCGCGAGTCGACCGAGGCGGCGGAGATCTCGGAGGGCGGGGGCGCGGGGCCGATCCGCCTCCACCTCGACTGGCCGTCGGGCGCGCGCGGTCGCGTCGAGGCCTCGCGCACCGTGAGGCGCACGGGCCTGCCGGAGAGCGGGCGATCGGTGGCGCGCTACCGCATGCAGATCAGCAGGCGCGGCAGCGAGATCACGATGCGGACGAGCGATCTCGAGATCCAGACGCCCGAGGGTGGGCCGGGCGAGACGCTCAACGGCGTGCTCGTCGCAGCGACGTACCTGCCCTCGGCGCGCTTCACCGCCGACATCGACGCGCTCACCCTCGTCGATCCCGAGCGCACGGGCGAGATGATGCGCAACGCGATGACCGCCGCGACGACCGAGCAGGTGCGCGCGACTCCCGCGTGGCAGTCGATGGCGCCGCTCCTCCAGGGCGATCCGGAGATGCTCACGCGGCAGTCCTCGAGCCTCCTCCGCCCGATCGCGCTGCTCGACGACATCCCCGTCGAGCGCGGCGAGCTCGTGACGATGCGCGACGAGCGACGCACGACGCTCGGCGAAGAGGCGCAGCAGTCGACGATGTCGACGCTGCTCGGCACCGGCCCGTGCTTCGCGGGTGACGACGAGCTCGGCTGCGTCTCGCTCGAGATCACCGCGCACTACGGCGCAGAGGCGCTCGCGGGCGCCGCGGGGCCTGGCCCGGCGACGATCCGATCGATCGACGGAACGCTGCGCATCGTGATCGAGCCCGACACGCTCCTCCCGCACCGGATGGAGGCGCGGAAGGAGACCGTCTTCGTCGCGCCGGTCGGCACCGAGATGGAAGAGATGCAGGAGGTCGAGTCGCTGCGCTGGATCTTCCGCTGGGAGCGCTCGACGATCCGCGAGTGAGGGCCACCTCCGTGAGCGAGGGTCAGGTCTTCGAGACCACGCCCTGCCGCGCCTTGCGGCCTTCGTCCGCGAGGTACTCCTCGTAGCCCATGTAGAGGTCGTGGAACTTCTCGCCCTCGAGCTCGATCACGCGCGTGACGAGCGAGTCGACGAACTGCACGTCGTGGCTGCTGACGATCAGGCTGCCGCCGAACTTGAGCAGGCCGTTGTTGAGCGCGGTGATCGACTCGAGGTCGAGGTGGTTCGTCGGGCCGTCGAGCAGCAGCACGTTCGGGTCCTTGAGCATCAGGCGCGCGAGCATGCAGCGCACCTTCTCGCCGCCCGACAGGACGCTCGCGCGCTTCTTCGACTCTTCGCCCGAGAAGAGCATCCGGCCGAGGAAGCTCCGCACGAAGTTCTCGTCCTGGTTCTCGGAGAACTGACGCATCCACTCGATGAGGTTCAGCTCCGAGGCGAAGTAGCGCTCGTTGTCCTTCGGGAAGTAGCCGAGGTTCACCGTGCGACCCCAGCGCACCTCGCCGGTGTCGGGCGCGAGCTCTCCCGCGAGGATCGACATCAGCGCGGACTGCGCGACGTCGTTGCCGCTCAGCGCGATCTTCTCGCCCGGCGACATCGAGAACGACAGGTTCGAGAAGAGCAGCTGCCCGTCGATCGTCTTGCTGAGGCCCTCGACGAAGAGGACCTCGCGTCCGAGCGCGCGCTCGGTCTCGAAGACCACGTAGGGGTACTTGCGCGACGACGGCTTGATGTCGTCGAGCGTGATCTTCTCGAGCTGGCTGCGTCGTGAGCTCGCCTGCCGGGACTTGGACGCGTTCGCGCTGAAGCGCTGGACGAAGGCCTTGAGCTCCTTGACCTTGTCTTCCTTCTTCTTGTTCGCGTCCTGCCGCTGCCGGAGCGCGAGCTGGCTCGACTCGTACCAGAAGCCGTAGTTGCCGCTGAAGAGCGTGACCTTCTGGAAGTCCACGTCCGCCACGTGCGTGCAGACCTTGTCGAGGAAGTGACGGTCGTGGGAGACGACGACGACGGTGCTCTTGAAGTCGAGGAGGAAGTTCTCGAGCCAGAGGATCGAGTCGACGTCGAGGTGGTTCGTCGGCTCGTCGAGGAGGAGGATGTCCGGCTCGCCGAAGATCGCCTGCGCGAGGAGCACGCGGACCTTCTCGCCGTCGTCGAGCTCCTTCACGAGCTTGTCGTGCTTGTCCTCGGTGACGTGGAGCGCGCTCAAGAGCGTGGCGGCCTCGGACTCGGCGTTCCAGCCGTTGAGCTCGCCGAACTCGCCCTCGAGCTCGGCCGTTCGTGCGCCGTCCGCGTCGCTGAAGTCCGGCTTGGCGTAGAGCGCCTCCTTCTCGACCATCACCTCGTGGAGGCGTCGGTGGCCCATGAGCACGGCGGTGAGCGTGCGGACCTCGTCGTACGCGAAGTGATCCTGGCGCAGCGTGCTGATGCGCTGGCCCTTCGCGACGGCGACGCGTCCGTAGCTCGGCTCCTGCTCGCCCGAGAGGCAGCGCAGGAACGTGGACTTCCCCGCGCCGTTGGCGCCGATCAGGCCGTAGCAATTCCCCGGCGTGAACTTGATGTCCACGTTCTCGAAGAGGATGCGGCTGCCGAAGGAGAGCGAGAGTTTTTCGGTCGAGATCACGAGGTGGGCTCCGAGAACGCCCGCCTAGCCCAACCGTAGCCCGGAGTCACGAGCCGCCCGGCCAACCGCCGTCGGAGGCGTGCAAGCGGGGCTGGGGCCCCGCGCGCAGCACGCGCGTCGGCGCGTGGAGCGGGTGGGGGCCCCGCGACGCGGGGGAGGGTCCGCATGGACCCTCAGGAAACTCAGGGCTCGTGCACGGAGCGGCGGAGCTCGCGGAAGATCTCTTCTTCGCTGGGCGGATCGATCGGCACGGCGGGTCGCTCGTCGATGGTCACCACGGAGGTGCCCGCAGAGCCCGGCGAGATGAGGACGTCCATCACGACCACGCCGCCGCGGGCCTCGCGCGCCGTCGCTTCGCCGTAGCGCGCGCCGCCGCCCGGCAGCTGCGTGACCTGCCCCGTGAGGAGGCGCGGGCCGAAGTAGTTCACGTACGCCTCGGGCACGTACGCGCCCTCGTAGTAGTGCTGCCGCTCGTTGAGCGCGATCTCGCGGAGGCCACGCGGCAGGCGCAGGCCGCCGACGTACTCGTCCGACTCGATCAGCGAGCCGTCCGCGTTGCGATCCGGAGGCGGCGCGGGCGGCGCTTCGACGACGGGGACCGGCTCGACGATCTCGGTGGTCTCGCCGAACTCGTCGGTGCTCGCTTCGTCGTCTCCACAAGCAGTCACCCCCGCCGCGACGAGCGCGACGAGGGTGAAGTGGGAGAGGCCACGGAGGGCGATCATGCGGGCGACTCTATCAGAGCCGTTCGGGCGCTCGCGCAACTCAGATCGTCGACCCGTTCGAAGGATCGAGATCGCCAGCACGCTGCGCTCCCGCTGCGTGAGCGATGCGGGTAAAGCTCAGCCCATGGCTCCGCACGCTCCGCAGTCGAGTGTGACCCCGCAGCCGTCCGAGCGGGGCCCGCACATCGGGTCGAAGTCGTCGCAGGTCAGCGGCCGGCACGCGTCTGGGAACCCGCCATCGGGCTCGATGCACTCACACGCGTCGTAGACGCCCGCCGACCCGCAGGTCGCCCAGCCGGTGCCGCCCGACGCGCAGGCGCAGGGCGCGCGCTGACCAACCGCGCACAGGCGCGGCACGCGCTCGCACGTGCACGGCCCGTAGTGGAAGTCCTCTTCGCAATACCAAGAGCCCTCGTCCCCCAGCCCCGTGTCCACTGCGCACGTGCAGCCCGCGCCCGCACCCACGTCGGGTCGCGGGCAGGGCTCTGGACAGCGGCACGCCGCGTAGACCCCGGTCTCGCAGACCATGGTGCCGACCAAGCCTGCCTCACAGCGGCACCACGCATAGGTGTTGGGGACGCACGCCTCGGAGTGTGCGGCCTCGCAGCCGACGCAAGTGACGCTCCAGAGGGCGACGAGTGCGAGGCTCGCCGAGACTCTCGCTCGGTTCTGAATCGACGGTCCGCTCACGAGCCACCTCCGATCGCGTCGCTGGTCACGACGAACAGGGTCTCGGGGACTGCCTCCCGCGAAGCCGCGGTCGTCCCGAGGAATGCCAGGCCTCGTTCGCCCCCCAGACCTCGACTACCCCAGCGCACCAGCGACCGGGTGGTCAGCATGGGCGGGACTGCGAGCGGCTGGCTCGACACGATCCTGCCTTCGGCCGGTTCTGCGACCACGAGAGTCATGCCGTCAGCGCGGCTCTGGTCGAGATAGTACGCGCGAGACGCGGGGGACCCCGGCACCGAGGGCGGCTCCGCGACGCAGGTCCCACGAACACTCACACTCCCGAGCTCGGCGAAGGTGTGGACGTCGGCGACCCAGCCACGTTCACTGAACACTCGCTCGCCCTCGTACACGACCTGGCCATCGGGGAAGAACTCGTCGTTGACCCGGGTGGCCCGAATCTCCGACCCGCTCAGCCGGTACGCAGTCAGGTAGCCGAACGAGTAGGCGACCACCGTCGTCGAGTCGACTCCCATGAGCGTCTCTCCGGGATAGTCGCGGAGGTCCCCAAGCTCCGCCCCGAGGATGCCGTCCTCATAGACCATCAATCGCTCGTCGGAGAAGTCATCGGTGACGGCGACGACGACGGTCGAGTCGGATCCCGGCAGGACGACGAGATCACGAACCTGGAGCGGCTCCATGAACGCGGTGAACGGCAGCCGGATCGGCGGCCCGACGGTGCGGGACTCGAGGTCGATGCGCCGGAGCTCGTGGCGGATGTCCGTCTCGATCGAGACCCACAGTGTCCGGCCATCGCCTGCGAGCGCGAGGTGCTGCGGGTCACCCTCGACGGGCACCTCGAACACGGTGGTCAGGGTGGCGGGATCGATGGCGCGGACGACGGATCCCACCTCACCCACGCGGATCGCCGCGGCCACCAGCAAGACGTCGAGCGTTGCGTCCCAGACCATCTCGTGTGCGGGGAGCGCGAGCGTCCTCAGGTCGACCGCACATGGACCGCAATCCGTCGTGCCGCCGCACCCATTGGGCGCAGGTCCGCAAGAGATCCCCTGGGCCTCGCAGGTGAGCGGCGTGCATCCGTCCGGGACCTCCGGGACCCCGCCATCGGTCGAGCAGCCGCACTCCTCCCACACGCCGTCAGCGCCGCACACGCCCTCTCCCGTTCCTCCCATGGGACACGCGCACCGTGTTCGCTGACCCGCGCTGCAGGCCGTCGGGTCCGCCTCGCAGCTGCACCGACCCCACACACCTTCGCAGACGCGACCCCCTTCGGTCGGAAGGCCGGGCACCACGCACTCGCAAGGCCGCGGCGCCGAGTCCGTGACGGCGCACTCCGTCGGACACCGACACTCCCCGTAGACCCCGTCGATGCACCCCATGGTGCCGATGTCCCCGAACGGACACCGACACTCGGCATAGGACCGCGAGCCACACGACTCCCCATGCGAGCTCGCCGTACATCCGGCGAACCCGTGAACGAGGGCCACTGCGATCAAGAGTCTCCACGACATTCGACGATCTCCTCAGAACTTCCGGCCAGCCGAGATCTCGGGCGTTGCGATGACGAGCCATGCTCAAAGGCCTGCTTGCGGTAGCGCTGCCACGCACTCTTCCAGCCCATCGAGACCCGGGCCTCGCCAGCGCCGAAACGGCAACGTCATTGAGCACAAACGCCGAGCCCCTTCCTGTCAGGTGCACGACAACTCAGCGATGTTCCGGATGGACGACCACGACGATCGCCCAGGATGCATGCTCGGGCACAATGCTCCGGACGATGTTTACAGTAGGCAGCAGGAAATCAGGGATTGTCACGAGAGCCCCGGAATGGTTGAGAGTTGAGAAGGGCGCAAGAATGCGTGGAACGGAACTGCGACATTTGCCCTGAACTGAGTGTTAGGCATCGTGAACTCCACTCAATCGCTCGGCCTCTTGCTCCAAGAAGGAAGCATTCACATGCAGAAACTGCGCGACAGAGTCGAAGCGGTCGACGACTTCGCCTGCCCACCACAGGACCTCCCCAGTCCTTCGGTGTACTAGGTACAAGTCGATGTCGTATCGGTTGAACGCGAAGACTAACCAGTCTGACTTGTCACGACCCGATCGCCCGAAATCTATGGCTTCCACCTGGGCGAAGCGTTCTGACGCGGTCACCCAATCCGAACCATCAGAGAGGGCCCGGACGCTCAGGATGACGTTGTCGTAACGGAAACCGTTCCAACGGTCGTATCGCGTGTAGTACGCATGCAGTGTATCCGGGAGAGCATGCTTCAGCGCTGCTTCCACCTCTCCCAGCACCGCAGGACCCAGACTGGGCTCGGGCCATGTCTCTGCGAACATGGTGTCGAGAGTCGCGAAGCGCTGCACCGCTCCGTACAATCGACCCACCGCTACGAGCACTTCGTCGCTTGCTGTCATGTTCACCAATACCTGCGTTCCAAACGAGCTAGAGACTCATGCGATGGCCCAATGGCTCGCCGAAAGGTCCAACAACGAACACGACCTCGGTTTCAGTGTACCGGAATCCGGTCGGACGATAGCCGATGGGGTAGCGCTGAGACTGCGCGCCCATGGACGAGTTGACGCTGTGCGGAACGTCGATCCATCCCCCTGGAGGCTCTGCTTCGCCACTCCAGGTGGTGTCCGGGTTGTGGCCAGCCGCGCCCACATAGGGTTCCTCATCACGGATGGCACGCCGGCGCTCTCGCGCTGCCGCTCTATCAGCACTATCGCGCAACGGACCTTTGGTCGGTCTCCGGCCATCCGGGTGCATGTGTCCCGCTTCGAGAGAAGCCTGAAATGCCTGCGTCGCGCGATCCATCGCTTCACGGTCGGCGGCGCTCATCGTAGCGTTCGGTCTATAGACAACCTCACCACTCATGGCCGCCGCGTGGGCCGCCGCATTCTCCTCCGCGTAGAGCGGCCCGACGACAGGTATGTAGAGCAGTGCGAGAATGGCGGCCACTTCGCCCTGCCCGTACTCTCTCGATCTCCGGTCGAAGAGCTCGACGTCCGAGCCGCGGCGAGACAAGCCCCACTCCGAGGCGGCGTGAACCCACCGCGCAGGCGACAACTCATTCTCGGGAACGGCGTTGGGAATGATGTTGAACAGGGTCTCGGTGAAGCCGGCGTAGCGGTTGCTCCAATCGCTCAGTATTGCCATGCTATCCGTGCGATCAGGGGGCGCTGCGGTCGCTTGTCCTGCTGCGCCTGCGCCTCCGCGTTCGGCGATGACGTATTCAGCTTCGTAGTCGCACTGGCCGCCATCGACGCAGTAGGCCCCCGTGGGACCGCCTTGCATCACGTAGGCGTCTCGGAGCCGGTCGATGGTGTAGCCCGGTTGTTCTCGGTACCAGCCGGTGGGGTCGGTCCAGTTCATGGGGTCGCCCATCACGTACGTGTAGGCGTTCAGGCCCTGGCCGTACGGGACTGCCACGATGGGGTCGGCGCTCAAGAAGCGGCGGAGACGCGGTGAGTAGATGCGGCCGCTCATGTTGACGAGGCCCACCTCCTGTTCGTGCTCGTGGCCGGTGTAGCCCGCACTCACAGTCGGTGTCGGCCGATCTCCCGTCAGCGCGCCCGACTCGCTCAGCACGCCGCCGTACGCGTCGTAGCGGTGGTGCTCCGGGTCCTGGCCAGGAAGCCACGTCGTCTCCACCGAGCCTTGCCGATCCGCCAACAGCCAGCGGAGGCGTTCGGGGTTGTTGGCGCCGGCGGGTGCGACTCGCTCGAGCTGCGCGACCACCCCGACCGGTGTCGGGAGAGAGATGCGCTCGTAGAGCACCATGCCGCGACGCTCGAGCTCATAGAGACCGAAGTAGGTGACGTCGACGTCACGACCACGCTTGGTCGCGCGCGCGCCGCCGGCATCGTAGGTGTACTGAATGACTCCCGTCTTCGACGAGGAGACAGTCCGAGGCAGGTTCCGTTGGGTGTAGGTGATGGTCAGATCGCCGACGCGGTCTGCGTTCCCGACGTCGTCGTAGCCGAACCGCTCCCCGCCAGGCCCTGCGACCTCAGTCGCGGCGTAGGGTCGGGTCGGATCGGCGTAGATCAAGCTCCCGTCGTGCGTCTCCGTCAGATTGCCGATCTCGTCGGACTCGTAGTGTTGTCGCACCACGGAGCCCTCGAGAACGTCGGTGAGGCGAGAGAGCTGGTCGTACGCGAATTGCTCCGTACGCGAGGCCACGAGATCGGTGCGCGCCTGCACGCGGCCGGAGGGCTCGTAGGCATAGGACAGATCCTGGAGCGCCGTCGATCCCGTCATCGAGCGCAAGGACTCGAGCCGACCGCCCGCGCTGTAGGCCGACTGTCGCGACAGGAGACCCAGAGAGGGCGCTCCGAGCGTCTCCGAGGTGGGCATTCCGTGCGGGTCTTGACCGTCCAGACGCCAGAGCGGCGCGCCGTTCACCTGCACCTCGATCGGCTCGCCGGACGCCGGGTCGAACTGGTTCGAGATTGTCGTCGCGCCGAAGCCCAGAGAGTCAGGCAATGTCGTGCGCGACACGCGCCCGAACTCGTCCAGCGTGTCCTCCGTCCGCAGCAATCGGCCGTCCACGAGGCGCGTCTGCGCACGTGGCCGGACGAGGTCGTCGTACTCGAAGGAGTCGATCACCCCGTCGCCGCTCTGCGTCGAGCCGAGGGCGCCGAGCACGGGCCTTCCGCTCGGGGTCACGGCGGTGTCGAAGAAGAAGCGATCGATCGTCCCGTCGGCGAGATTCTCCATCGCGGTCACGCGACCGAGGTCGTCCCGCGTCCACTGCGTGACACGCCCGGCGGCGTCTTCGGTGCGCGCGAGCTCGTCGAGGCCCGTGTAGGAGAAGCGCGAGATGCCCGCCGCGGGGTCCTCGAGGAACGTGCGCCGACCGAGATCGTCGTACTCGACCGTCGTGACGTTCCCGCGTGGATCGAAGGTTCTGCGCAACAGGCCCGACCGGCAGTACTGGTAGGTGGTACGGCCGCCGGTCCCTCCAGTGGACCCGGGCTCGACCGCAGCGAGCACCCGGCCAGCGGCGTCGAGCTCCGTCGTGCGCGCCCCCTCGCCGGCGCGCGTCACACGACGCGCATTTCGCGGATAGTCGTAGTCGACGCGCTCACCGTCGGGCCCAATCGAGTGCTGGAGTCGTCCGAGGTCGTCGAAGACGTGCGTCGTGCGCGGAGTGCCGCTGCTCGTCGGATCCCAGGTGCCAGTGAAGGGCTCGCTCTCCTCGGTCACACGCCCGAGCAGATCGAACTCCCGGTGTACCCGAGACGTGAGGTAGGCGTGATCGGTGTAGCTGTCCACGGCGCGACCGAGCCGATCGTACTCCACGACCTCGTGCCCGCCCTCGTCGGGATCGACCCGCACCTGGTGCCGACCCGTGGGGTCTGCGAGGTCGTAGGTGATCTCGGCCCCGCCGCGCCCCGCGGTCCGCTCCACGCGAACGCGTCCGAAGCCGTCGAACGACCGCGCCGACTCGATGCCGTTCGGATCGGTCGCGTGATGCACCTGGCCGAACCGGGCTTCGACGTCGATGTCCGTCAGATGCCCGAGCGCGTTCTCCACGGTGTCGACGAAGTAACCCGTCGGCTCGTACGTGATCTCGATGCTGCGTGAGTCCGCGGCGCTGCTCGTCTCGAGCCGAGTGATGTTGCCGAACCGATCGCGCTCGAGCACGCGGGTGTTGCGCTCCATGCTGGGGTCGGCTCGTCGACCGGTGCGCTGGACCGCCGTGATCTCCGCGAGCGCGACGTCCACGGTGTAGAGGCTGCGCGTCTCGAGCGAGCACGCCCCATCAGACTCGTTGGTTCTCGAGATGTGCGTGTCAGGCAGGCCGATGCGCCACTGGTCGGTATCGTTGATCCAGGAGGACCTCGAGACGACCTCGTCGGAGATCCCTGCGATCTGCTCCCTCGTGACGAATGGATTGCCGAACGCGTCGTAGGTCATGCGCGCGGTGACGTCGCGCACGGCGGTCAGGCCAGCGAAGGGATTCGGACCGCCAAGGCTCGGCGGGTAGTCCACCTCTTCGTAGCTTTGCGATCGCGTCCGCGTCGTGGTCACGTAGCGAGTACCGACGTCCGTGGTGACGAGCTGGTAGGAGAAGTCTTCCCGCGACCCGACGAACACCGTCGAGTCGTCCGTTCCGGGCGCTCCGACCACCCCGTAGGTCATCACCGCGAACGGCCGACCCGCGCGAGGATAGCTTCGTGTCCTGGCATCACGGGATTCACCCCGATTGTCAAACTGACGGTCTACGATGGTGCCCGTGGCGAGGTTCCGAATGAGATGCTGCCGAAAGCCCAAGAATCCACGGCCCAGCATGTCCGTTCGGCCCTCGGCGTAGAAATGCGTCTCCTCGACGGCGCCTGCATCCGCGAGACCCGCGTCGCGAGCGACGCGCTGGACGACATACCGACTGTCGGTATTGCATCGCACGGGGTAGTCGCAGTCCCGGGAAGCGCGATAGACGGTGGCGTCCGAGAGAGGCGTGTACGACACCGTGGTGGTGGCCCCGAAGCCGTCAGTCACTCGCTCGAGCAGCGCGGGCTGCGCTCGGACGTTGTGGAGCAGGCGAGTCCCCCAGAGGGCCGGTCTGTCGAGCGGGTTGCCGGTGCTCGTGTAGGTTGCGTCGACACGCTGGACGTCGATGACGTCGAGTGCGCCGTCGCCATCGGCGTCCAGGATGTCCGCCTGTGACGTGAGGTAGAAAACGCTCTCGTCACCTCCCACGTTCGCTCGCCAGTCGCCTTGCTGATGGAAGCTGGTTGGAAACGACTGCGAATACGCTGTCGTCAGCCACTCCGAGACCCAGAACTGCGCGTCGTTCCACGCCGTGGCCTCACACGTCGGGCGCCCGCCGCAGAGGTCTCGCGTGGGGAGGCCGCCGCCGACTGGCAGCGTGCCCGCGAGGATGTCGCCGCGACCGTCACCCGCGAGGTCGAAGGAGAAGAACTGAAGCATCTCTCGCTGCACCACGCCCGTGCCGCCGGAGACGCGTTGCCGCTCGAGGAGCCGTCCCGGTGGATCCAGCTCGAAGGGTACCGAGGCGAACGCGAGCTGCTCCGTGCCCGGGCGCAGCGTACCGGTGGAGATGTACAGAAGTGGCGCCGGCGTCGGCGCGTCCCCCCCGTCCGCCAACGCCCAGTGCGTAGTCATCAGATCGTGGTAGCCGTCGCCGTTGGCGTCCACGACTTGGTAGCGCCCGTGGAGGACGTCGACCGGACGCGTCGACGCAGCAGACCCCGTCCAGCGCGTCGCGCGCATGAAGAGACTGCTCTCATTCCCGTTCGGCGTCGCTGGGTTGTCGTAGATCTGCGCAGCAAAGAGGAGCTCTTGGGCGCCATCCCCATCGAAATCCATCACGAGGGGACGTGACTCCCAGGGCTGGGCGTCGCGGATGCCGTCTTCGATGATGATCGCAGGGAGCCCTCTTCCATACTCGAGTGCGCAATCCGTCCGGTCGGCCGCGGTGGTCTCGATCCACGGATGCCAGAAGTCGCCGCCCGCTCTGCGAGCGATCTGCCATCGTCCGGGCCGACTCTGCGGGCCATCCGACGTCTGCCACCGGCCGAGTGAGGCATCGCCAGCGCACACCGCGACGTCAGTCCGACCATCGCCGTCGAAGTCCAGCACCTCGAAGCTGGTATTCGGCATTGCCAGTCCGCCGTCCAGCTCGGCGAACCTTCCTGCGCCGAGCGATCGAAGCACGCGAAGCGTCGGGGCGCCGCTCGCTCCCGCGCCGACGAAGACGATGTCGTCCCGCCCGTCCGAGTCCCAGTCCATGGCGTGGAATCGATGTTGGTCCTGTCCCTCGCTCGATGTGAGCCACCGGATGTCGGAGTCGGAGATCGAGGATTCCACCTCCGTTTCCGAGCCGAAAGGACTGGTCTCGAGAGACGCTCCCTCTCGGGGCGTGTAGCCGCCCAGCCGAATCACGAGTCTCGGATACCGCCTCCTCCTGCTGCGGCCGAGATAGACGATGTCGTCGGCGCCGTCGCCGTTCGCGTCGAGGACGACGAACGGGCTCGGGTACTCCTGCTCGACTCGTACCGGATCCGCGCCGATGACCCGCTCCTGAAAGGTCTGGTAGCCGTAGCGCGGGTCGACTGGACGCGTTTCGTAGGGGCGCCGATCCCGCCAAGTGAAGCGTGTGGGCGGGAGACAAACCAGGTCGCCGTCTGGGCTCTCACGCTCCGCGGGCGCGTTCGCACAGAGCTGCGCGCTCGACAGTCGATAGCGCCGTGCTGCGTTGTCGCTGTCGCCGACGAGCCGCAGCTCGTGAACGAGTTCGTTGCCCACGAAGGTGCGAATCCGCTCGAGCGGGAAGACACTGGCTCGCCAGCCGAAGGTCCCCTCGAGAAACCCATCTTCGGGAGTGGGCGTCTCGGTGAGCCCGGGCCCGCTCGGAGCGCCGACGTCGGGGATACGCGGCTCCGTGGCATAGGAGAAGCGCACCGAGCGCGTGCCGCGTATGCCCAGCGTTCCATCCTCCGATGCCGTGCCCGTGTAGAAGATCTGCGAGATCCGGACCGTGTCACGAAGCGGAGGATCGGGGTCCATGGCGGCGGCCAGTCGCACTGGCAGCGTCGGTGTCACGTGATCGTAGGTGTAGCGAATGGCGTTGCCGCGCGGGTCGCGCTCTTGGGTCAAGAACCAGGACATCACGACGCGTGTCCCGTCTGGACGTGTGAGCTCGAGCCGACTGTCCTCGCTGGCTCCGTAGAGACGCTCACGACCGTCAGGCATCCTCACCCTGAACGACACCGGCCCAGACACTCCGGCCGCGTCGGCGCTGACGGTCTCCACTCGACGCCAACTCTCCGCTTCCGTGCGGTAGACGGCGCCGGGCGCCATGTCGATCCCCTCGACGGCGAGAAGCCGAGCGCCGTCGATGCACAGGCGGTCTTCTTCGTCGAGCTCGACGCCCCGATGACGGTCGTCGACCGCCACGGATTGCCCGCAGCGAGACATCGACGACAGACCATCGATGCGGAAGCCCACGCCGAGAGAGCCTTCCATGCTGGCTGACGCGTAGGCGAGAGCCAGTGAAGGCTGCATGCCCGCGCGACCTGGCGGAATCGGGAGCGGAGCGGCGTAGGTGAAGGTGCCTTCGTCGGTGACCGACGTCGACCCGGCGAGCGTCCCCACGGCGGTCGTGGTCGCGAGCTCGGGCAGATCGATCGTAGGCGGCTCGCCCGGGCATCCGGCGCCGAGGTTGGATGCGCTCAGCAGTGTTGCGAGGAGAACGACCGCTGCTCGCGGGAAGCGAGCACCGCGACTACTGCGCTTCTCCGGTCGAGCCGTGATCGCTCTTGGCGAAGAAGACCGACCGACCGACCGACCGACCGACCGACCGACCGAGCAAATCGCGCGCCACCCATCATCGACCGTCCCATGCGCCCTCCGCGGTGAGAGCAAGATTGAGATCACACAGGTCTCGCGTTGTAAAGAGGCGAGTGTGTGTCGGCCGATCGTCAGAGCGTCAATCGGTGTCGCGGCCTTCCCAGGCGAGCATCGTGATCAGGACGCGGCGGACGTCGCTCGAGGAGCTTCGCGCTCGTCCGCAACGGTCGCCGCCCTGTCTACGGCTTGGTCGGGGGGGCCCTCAGAACGGGACGAGGGCCGTGCTGGTGGTGCGCGTGTAGGAGACGGGCGTGGGCAGCGTGCGACGCACGGTCTGCACCTCGGCCGGCGCGCCGCCGGACGTGAGCGCGTCGGAGCTGACCTGCGCGACGAGCTCGAACTGACCGCCGCCGATCTGGTCCACGTCGAAGCGAGCGCCGATGTACGGGTCCGCGATCGTCGAGCCCTGCACGCACTGCGGACGCTGCGTGACGCCGACGCCCATGACGATCTGGTTGCGACCGAGGTCGAGGTAGTGCTGCGAGTAGGTGCCCGAGCCAGCGGACGCCGCCGCCTCCCAGCCGTAGTACGGCGAGCGGCTCGAGCCCGGCGCCGGGTAGCCCGTGGGCACGGCGCCCGTGCGCTGGAAGTCCACGCCCCAGATGCGGCTCGAGCCGTACTCGCAGGCGTCGGACGCCGTGGCGCCGCTGATGAAGGTGCCGAAGTAGACGCGGCTGTCGAAGAGCTCGATCGGGCCGGTGACCATCTCCTGCGGGCGGAGGCGGATCTCCCAGTTGATCTCCGCGCTGGCCACGAATGGCGTGGCCGTCGCGTTCTCGACGAGCGACACGACGTAGTTGTTGCCGGGCGTCTCGAAGTTCTCGAGGTCACCCGTGCCGAGGATGATCACGGGGCGCTGCTGGCTGTCGATCGACACGACGGGCGCGTCCATCGACGGGTGACCGGCGAGCGAGCCGTCGTTCCAGTAGAGGTCGTGGAAGGGGCGGAACGTCCACTGCGTGCGGTCGTGCGAGGACATGTCGAGGCGCCAGAGCACGCCGTCCGCGCTCGTCACGTAGGCGCGCGTGCTGATGGAGCCGGTCTGGCCCGTGAAGAGCGAGACCGAGCCCGTGATCGGCACCTGGATGGTGGTCGCGTCGAACGAGCGGATGGCCTCGCCCGTCGCCACGTCGACGACGTGGAAGCTACGGCCGGCGGGGCCCGTCCAGCACGAGTTCTGCGGGCGCGCGTCGGAGGTCTGGCCGGTGCTGCGCGGCGCGCGGTTCGTCGGGAGGAGCGCGCACGAGCCGGGGCCGCGCACACCCGCGCCGCCCGGGAGGATCGCGACGGCGCGCTCCTCGGGACCGCTGCCGAGATCCACCACCGCCTGCGTGAGCGCCGGGCGACCATAGGACGCGCCCATGTGGTCGTGCGTCCACTGCCAGAGGAAGACCGGCAGCTCGGGGTTCGTCACGTCGATCGCGATGTACTGCGTGCCGCCCTGACGAAGGCCCATGAGGAGGACGGTGTGGTACTCGCTGCCATCGGGCGTCTCGCCCGGACGGCGGCGGAAGAACACCTCACGCACGACTGGCGCGCCGTCCGCGAGGAACTGATGGGCCGTACGCGCGCCGTTGATGAGCGGCAGCACGGCCGGCGGCACGAAGCCCCAGAGCTCCTGTCCCTCGGTCAGCACGGTGCCGATCGGCGTCGTGTGGTTCGCGAGGACCATGCCGTGGATGATGCCGTCGTTGGTGCCGAAGTAGACCATCGGCGGGCGGCCCGCGATGTCGGTGCGGCGGCGGTAGAGGTTGAACGCCTCGTCCGCGATGTCGCCCGACGGCGCGGTCACGACGACCGGCTGCGAGTGATAGATGTCGCCCATGCGGTTCGACTCGCGACCCGAGCCCGCGTCACCGCGGAGCCACGCGACCGTCTGCGCGCGACGCACGGTGTCGCCCGCCGGGAGGCCGAGGTGCTGGGGCGTGAGCGCGGCGTTTCCGACGATCATCGGCGTCAGCGCGCCCGAGGTGGTCTTCGTCGTCGCGCCGGTGGGCGCCGAGGGGATCGCGAAGGACGACGCGGTCGGCCCGATGATGATGCCGGCCGTGAGGCTCGGCGCCGGGAGCACCGTGCGGATGGTGCGCGAGGCCTGCGTGTTGAGCGTGTCGGAGAAGCGGTCGCGCGACGCGATCGGACGCGCGACCGGCGTGACGCCATCGCACTCCCAGCGCTGACGGTTGAGCACGCCCGACCAGGGGCGCGTGGTGTCGCCCACGAGGAAGCCGGAGGTCAGCTCGAACTGACCCGCGCCGCCCGCGCTGAGCGCCACGCCCGCGAACGACGGCGAGGTGCGGGTGCGGGTGCCGGGCGAGGCGCGATCGAGCGCCGCGCTGATGGCCGCGTTGAGCGTCGCGGTGTCGGTCGCGAGGTACGCACACGCACCCGGCGTGGCGCACGTGCCGCCCGCCGCCGCGATGCTGTTCATGACGGCCGTCGCCTGCGCGACGTCGGCGTCGGCAGCGGTGCCCGGCTGGAAGAGCACGGCGAAGAGGCCGCGGAAGCGCGAGCTCGTGCAGCGGCCATCGCCACCCACGCCACAGAGGCGCGTCACGATGTCGGTCGAGCGATCGTAGGGACACGAGAAGCCCGGCGTGTCGCAGCGCATCGTGGTGCGGAACGGATCGGAGGGCTGACCGTCGGTGATGAGGATCGCGTACTGCGGACGGCACGCCGCGAGGCGGTCGGCCGCCCCCGGCGTCGTCGGCGGGGCCGCGTCCGGGTGGTTGTTCAGGTAGTACTCGTAGTCCTGGAGGAGCGCGGCCGTCGGCGTCGCGCCGTAGGGGCGGCCCGCGAGGAGGCGATCCTGGATCGCCGCGTTGACGGTGCGGAAGCGGTTCGGATCCGCCGCGTTGTCGATGCCGTACGAGACGAGCGCGCCGCCGACCGCCGTCGGCACCGTCTCGTGGCGCGCGCCAGCGTTGACCATGTAGGTCGTCGCGCAGCCGGGGAACGTGACGGACCGGTTCGGGCCATACGAGTAGTCACCGCGCGGGCCGATCGAGTCGAGCGAACGCGCGAGGTAGTTTGCCGTCGGCATCATCACGAGGTCTTCGTCCACGCCCGTGTACATGCCGTACAGGTTGTCGTAGACCATCAGGCCGAACTTCACGCGCTCGAGGTACGTGTCGAGGATGCCGGCGCCCTGCGGGAACGGACCGCCCGACGTGTACTGGTTGCCGGCCGAGCGGGGCCGCGCGAAGTGCAGCGGGTAGTACTGGTCCGGCGCGCCGACGAACGCCAAGCGGCGGTTCACCGAGTCGCACGTGAACGACGGGATCGGACCCGTGAGCACCTCGACGAGCGAGACCCATCGATCACGCTCGGCGCGCGTGCAGTCCGCGACTCGGCCGGCGATCGTTCCCGATCGGGCGTTGAGCGCGTACTCCATCGAGCCCGACGTATCGACGAGCAGCATCACCGCGGGACGGACGTTGCGGACGTCCGGCTCCTGCGCTGCGGCCGTGCTCGGCGAGCCCACGAGGGCTGCCGCCCCCGCGAGGGCAGCCACGACGAGCACGAGCGTGCTCGTGATCACCGACGCGGCGTGCATCGCCCGGGGGGAGAGGGGATTGTCATGACTCATCGCATTCCTCCGTTCGCGTCCGGCACAGGCAAACTCTGAAAAAAGTCGGGCATCTCGCAGGGCGCTCCTCACGGCAACCGTCGCGGCTGCGGCGTGTAGGGGCCCGAGATCGTCACCGCGCGTGCGGTCACCGCGGTCTCGAAGATGTCGCGTCGCAGGTGGGCCAGGCGGCCAGCCTCTGCGAGGGTGAAGACGCCCGCGGCGTAGCCGCCGTGCGCGTCGAGCAGACCGTTGCGCACCATGCGGCCACGCGAGGTCATCGTGGTCACGAGGAAGCGGAGGTTCACCGTGCCGTTGCCGTCGACGCGCGTGCCGGCGCCGCGGCCCACGAACGTGGGGAGCACGTCGTAGCCGTCGTTCACGTCGACGATGAAGCGGGGCTCGAACGCCGAGAGCGCGAAGCCCGCCGAGTCGGTCGTCGCCGACCGCACGAAGAGCGCGCTGCCGGGCAGGAGGTCGCTCGAGAGGATGCGCGCGGTCTCGTTGTTCATCGCCGCGAGCGGCGGATCCTCGGCCGAGAGGCGGGTGCCGACGGGGCGCGGCGTCATCTGCGTCTGCAGCTGGCCTGCGCCGCCGACCATCTCGATCGTGGTGGTGGCAGCGACGAGGCCCGCCTCGGCGACCGCGGCGGTCTGCATCGCCTGGCGCTGGTGGCCCGCCGCGCGGATCTCGAACTGCGACGAGTACACCGCGAGCGTCGCGCTCGCCGTGACGACGAGCAGCACCATCATGACGACGAGCATGGCGGCGCCACGCTCCCGATCGGAGCGCCCTACGTGGGTGGAGCGAGGTTGCGTGAGCGACATCGACTGATCCATCAGTGGAGAGCCCCTCAATTGAGAGCCGAGTTGGGGATGAAGACCTCGGTGTAGGCGGAGCGAACGCGCGCCGCGCCGTCGCGCCCAGCGAACACGCGGAACACGCGCGGCGTGCCGTCGCCCAGCGCGGTCATCGTCTGCGTGAGGTGCGGGTCCTGCTCCGGAGTGCGCGCGGCGAGGCTGATGCGGACGCCGCGGATCGTGCCGGGGTTGTTCATCGTTCGGAGCGTGGCGTTGGTGTCGTCGAACAGGTCGATGACGGAGGCCCCCGTGCCGGCGGCCGTGTCCGCGAAGACGTCCACGTCGAAGTGGACGGCGAACTCGAGGAGCGGCGCCGGTCCGTCGAGGATGGCGCCCGTGAGCGGGTTGACCTCCGTGCGCGTGAGCACGGTGTTGGTGCCGACCACGGCCGCGGAGCGCGGCGCGAGCCCCATCCCGATCAGCGTGGCCGCGTTGACGATCTCGTAGCGAACCATCGAGATCGGCGCGACCGTGACGCCACCCTGCGCCCAACCTTCCATCCCGATGGCCTGCGGGCAGCTGGGCGCGGACGTGGCGGTCGTGATGGTGGCGCTCGTCGCGAGCGAGTTCGCGGTCACGCTCGCCACGCGCGACCAGATGCGCATGCCACCGCCGATGCGGGCCATGAGCTGCGTGTTCACGGGGAACGTCTGCGCGACGAGGTTCGTGTCGATCGTCGGCCCGGTCGGGTCGGCCGAGAACGTGCGCCGGTAGCTCGTGTAGTTGGTCGCGAGCTGGAGCTGGTTTCCGACCCACTCGCGGACGAGGAACGCATCGCCCGTGCGGAAGTTGCCGGTGATCTCGACCATGTCACCGTGCGAGGTGGCGGCCGTGTAGCCGCTCATCGTGGTGAGCGCCGTGGTGGTGGGCGCGTGGCCATGGACGACCCGCAGGCCGCGGACCTGCGTGCCGGGGGGCGGCCCGCACACGGGATCGCCGAGGCTGTTCATCGTGCCGTTGAAGCCCGCGCGCGCGACGTCGCGGCGGATGCGATCGAGCGCCAGGCGCACCGAGAGCTGCACCTGCGAGATGCGCTGCTGCTCCTGGAAGTGACGCGCGGCCGAGGCCCCGATCGTGTAGACGCTCGCGATCACGAGCGCGCCGATCGTCAGCGCGACCATCATCTCGATCAGCGTGAAGCCGGCCTTCGCGCGACGCGCGACACGGCGCGCCGCGGCGCGGCGAACGACGAAGGTGCTGGAGGACATGTCGGTCACTTCAGAGCCGCCTCGGGTTCTCGGGCGTCCAGCGGATGAGCGTGGAGGCCTGGACGATGTGGTAGTCGACCCGGCTCGGCGCGTTCGGACACGCGAGAGCTCCGGCCGAGTTCTGCCAGCCACGGCGGCGCCAGAACGTCCGCACGTCGACCCGGACGGTGGTGCCGTCGTAGACCCAGCTCAGGTTGGACTGCGTGCAGAACACGGGCGTCGGGGCGCCGACGGGCGCCTGAGGGTTGCCGTGGAACGAGAGCTGAGCCGCGGGGCGGAACGAGGCCACGCGGGCGGCGGGCGGAGCGAGCCATCCCGAAGCGCCGGCGGCCGGCATGCTGCGCATGAACTCGGTGGAGGAGAACAGCGCCGCCGACGGCAGCGTCCCCGATCCACCCGTGCGCCACGCGAGCGCGTCCATGCGGTACCGGTCGAGCCACATCTCGACCGTGCGCGTCGCCGTCGCGTACTCGTTCGCCTCTTGGTTGCCGCGGATCGCAGCGGTCTGGAGGCCGAGGATGCCGGTCGCGCCGACGGCGAGGATGGCCACGGCGAGCATGACCTCGACGAGCGTGTAGCCCGCGCGACGACGGCTGCGGCGCTTCCCGATCCGGGTCGTGATCGTGGCGCTCATCGCTGCACCCGCGGCGTGCCGAACTGCGGGAGGATGATCTGACGCTGCGGATCGCCCACGATCGAGCCGTTGTCGGTGCGATCGATGTTGAACGTGAGCGTGCCCGCGCCACGGGTGAAGACACCGACGGTGCCCGGGCGCTCGTAGCGATCGCCCTGCGGCTCGAAGCAGACCTGGAGCGGTCGCGCGAAGCCCACGGGCGTCCCGTACCCGAGGCGGACGCCGTGGTTTCCGGCCGTGTAGACGGTCTCGAGCATGCGATCGACGGGCACCGTTGCCGGCACGACGATGGCGCCCCATCCCGAGCGCTGACAGCTCGACGAGTCGCCGATGTAGACCTCGAGGCGGTAGTCGCCCGCGGTCGTGGTCGCGTGGATGAGGTGCGCGCGACCGGTGCCGATCGCGTTGGCGCGGGCGCTGCGGAAGAGGCGCGCCGCGTCGTACTGGCATCGGTTCGTGCGGCTGATGGCCATCGACTGCGTCATGGCCGGCGCGAGCATCGCGGCCGAGATGCCGATGATCACGATCACGATCATGAGCTCGATGAGCGTGAAGCCAGCCCGAGAGGTGCCAGCCCGACTAGAGCCAGCCCGAGCCCGGGCGCGCGAGCCGGCCGTTCGGGACCGGAAGTGGGGGGTGGTGTGCGGAGCCACGCCCGGATCACAGCAAGCGACATTCCAGGCGGAACCTCGCGTGGCCCCCAACCTTTTTGCAGGCAATCCGAGGCATCGGCCCCCTCGCAGCCCACCCCGTCGCCCTCCGGACTGCATCCGATGCAGGCCTATGAAAACCTTGCGGGGGATCACGAACGATCCCAGTCCCGGGCATCCCGGGACTGGGACGGGGGCTTCGCTCAGCGGATGCCGGTCCGCTCGCGGACACGATCGAGGGTCGTCCGCGCGACCGCCCGCGCCCGCTCCGCGCCCCGCGCCAGGATCGCGTCGAGCTGCGCCGGATCGCTCCTCAGCGTGGTGAAGCGCTCGCGCATCGGGCTGAACTCCGCGTCGATCACCTCGTAGAGGGCGTCCTTCGCGTGGCCCCAGCCGAAGTTGCCCGCCGCGAGCTTCGCCTCGAGCTCGGCGGTCTGCTCGGGCGTGGCGAGCTGCTTGTAGATCTCGAACACCGGCGTGCCGGCCGCGGCCTTCGGCTCCTCGAGCGTCTCCGAGCCCGTGAGGATCGAGAGGCAGAGCTTGCGGAGCTTCTTGCCGCTCTCGAAGAGCGGGATCGTGTTGCCCTTGCTCTTGCTCATCTTCGCGCCGTCCGTGCCGGGCACGAGCGGCGCTTCGGTGAGGTGCGCCTCGGGCATGACGAGCGTGCCTTCGCCGAAGAGGTGGTTCACGCGCGCCGCCATGTCGCGCGCGAGCTCGACGTGCTGCTTCTGATCGGCGCCGATCGGCACGACGTCCGTGTCGAACACGAGGATGTCGGCGGCCATCAGCACCGGGTAGTAGAAGACGCCCGCGTTGACGGCCTCGCCGCGCGCCGTCGCGTCCTTGTAGGCCACGCCGCGCTCGAGCTGACCGGTCGCCGTGACGCACGCGAGCACCCAGCTGAGCTCGAAGATCTCGGGCACGTCCGACTGCCGGTAGAAGAGGGTCTTGTCGGGATCGAGCCCGCACGCGAGCCACGTCGCGGCGACGTCGTGCACGTGACCGCGCAGCGCCGCGGCGTCGCGCACCGTGGTGAGCGCGTGGTAGTCGGCGATGAAGTACGCCGTGCGGTACGTCTCCGAGAGCCGCAGCGCGGGGCGGATCGCGCCGAGGTAGTTGCCGATGTGAGGGATGTGCGTGGGCTTGATGCCCGTGAGGGACGTCTTCATGGCGAATCTCAGGAGGCGCGGGGCGCGCCGAAACGATCGGGAGGGAAGAACGCGCGCATGCGATCGCGGTGCGCGACGAGGCTCGGGGAGCGCTCGAGGTGGAGCTTCGCGGGCAACGACGCGGGGTGCGCGAGCGCTGCCTCTTCGAAGCCGTAGAGCACGGCGTCGACGCTCGATGCCTTCTCGCCGAAGAAGTAGGGCCCGTCGCCGAGGAGCAGCGCGATCGCGTCCCAGTCGGCGCGCGCCATCGCGTAGATGTCCTCGGGTGTGTGGCGACCCGTGCCTTGCGCGCGAACGCTCTTCAGCACGCTGCGTCGGATGAGCGGCATGAAGAGACGCACCGGACCGGGCAGCATGGTCGCCATCGCGGTCTTGGTGTGCGCCCAGCCCGCGTCGTCGATCCAGCGGCCGTAGACGCCTGTGAAGTACGTGCCCTCTTCGATCATCCGGCGCACGACGCGCGCGGTCGCGCGCTGCTTCGCGTCGAGGTGCGCGTCGAGGTCCACGCCGTGCGTGCGCGTGAGGTGCTCGATGACGAGCTGCGAGTCTCCGAGCAGCGTGCCGTCGGGCAGCGCGACGTACGGCATCTTGCCCTTGGGAGCCTTGCGCATGTCGGGCACGCGGATCTCGAACGCGATGCCGCTCATGCGCAGCCAGCACTCGAGCTTCATGCAGAACGGGCTCATCGACGGCTCGCCCCACCGACCCGGAGGCTGGTGAAGGATGACCTGGGAGCGACTGGTCACGAGGGCGGTCATGCGCGCGAGATTCGCGCGGCGCGCGCCACGCGCAAGGTGTTCGGCCGTCGCTCGCGAGCGCGCTCACTCGAGGAGGTGATCGATCGCGAGGGCGAGGCGATCGATGCCCTCGCCATCGGTGGGAAACAGGCCGCGCGCGCGGCCGTCGCGATCGACGAGGATGACGCCGGTGCCGTGGAGGATGTCGTAGCCGGGCGCCGCTTCGATGTCGGTGCGCGTGGGCTCGACCTGGAAGAACGCGCGCGAGGTGGTGGCGCGCACGTCGTCGGGCGAGCCGGTGAGCAGCGTCCAGCGCGCCGGATCGCCGAAGCGCGCGCGGTACTCGCGGAGCCGCTCTGGCGTGTCGGTCTCGGGATCGACGGTGATCGACACCACCTCCACGCGATCGCCGTGGTGCGCGATCCGCGAGCGGAGGTTCGCGAGCTGAGACGACAGCACCGGGCACGCCTGCGAGCAGCTCGTGAAGAGGAAGCTCGCGACCCACACGCGACCCTGGAGCTGCGCCGTTCCGAACGCGTGGCCGTCTTGATCGGTGAGCTCGAACGCCGGCACGGGGAAGAGCGACTGGAGCTCGTCGTCGCCCTGGCCGCCGCCGTTCGTGAGCGTGGCGAGGCCGATCGCCGCGGCGGCGATCAAGCCCACGGCGAGCACGCGCGGCAGGATCGGCGACGGCGCGGGCGACGGAGTCAGCGGTGCGGTCGGCTCGTCCATCGTGCTCAGCGTGACGTGAGGAGAATGAGCTCGTTCGTGTCCCAGCTCGTCGCATAGAGGCGCACGGGGCTCGCCTCTGGGTGCATCGCGAGGCCGACGATGCGGCTCGCGCCGGGCACGGGGATCGTGCGGTGCGTGTGATCGACCGTGTCGACGAGCGAGACGTCGCTCGAGGTGAAGTTGGCCGCGCCGATGTAGCGACCGTCCGCGGTGATCGCGATCGAGCGCGGGTTGCGGCCCAGCGTGCCGATGCCGAGGCGCGCGCCGCTCCGCGCGTCGTAGAAGCCGACGTGGCCCATCGAGCACGTGACGTACATCGTCGCGCCGTCGGGCGAGAGGAGGAGGTGGCGAGGCAGCTCGCACATCGCGAAGCGCTCGCTCTCGGCGCTCGCGCCCGAAGGGAACACGTGGATGACGTCGCCGTGGAACGCGGCCGCGAGCAAGGTCCCATCGGGCCGGACGACCATGCCGCGCGGGTGACGCAGCGTCGGCAGGCGTCGCGTCTCACGGAGCGTCGCGACGTCGACGACGCTCACGCTGCGATCGCCCCAGTTCGCGACGTAGAGCGTCGCGCCGTCCGGCGAGAGGGCCATGAACTTCGGGAGGCTGCCCGTTGTGATCGTCGCGCGCGGTGTCGGCGCGCACGGCGCCGCCGTGGTCGCGCCGTAGCAAGACGTGAAGTCGATCACCTCGACGACGTTCTCGCGGAAGTTCGAGACGTAGAGCGTGCGCCCGTCGGCGGAGAACACCGTCTCGACGGCGTTGCCGGGGAACGTGATGGAGCCGACCTGCGCGAGCGTGAGGCTGTCGTAGACGGAGACGTTGTCGCGGTCGGGTCGCCCGAAGTTGCACGTGACGACGCGCGCTCCATCGGGCGAGACGTTCACGCTCTTGGGCTGCACGCCGGTGCGCACGCGCGCCGTGACCGACATCTCGGGCCCGCCGCGCGTGGTGCGAAACACGCGAGGCCGCGCCGTCGGCGTACCCGCAGCACGCTCCTGCGCAGGCGTCACCTGCGACGAGAGCCCGATCGAGCCGATGCAGACGGCAAAGAGAGCAACGACGATGGACACGCGGGCGCGCACGGCCGCGGAGGTTGCCGCACGTCGTCGGGGAGCGCCATGAAGCGGAGGGTCGACGACTGCGACGTCTCGAGAAACAGGTGGGCGTCCCACGGACGCGACGCGCGTTCGACGGCGGTCTCTCGTCGAGACTACCGCCCGGCCGGCGCGGCGCGCGCGCGCTGGTCGCGTAGCTGCTCGCCGTAGGCTCGGAGTTCTTGTTCGATCGTGCGGACGTGAATCAGGAACGCGAACGACGGATTCCTGACCCAGATCGGGATCTCGGTGCCGCGTGAGGTCCTCGCGGTGGCCACGTCGGTCCCCCAGAGCATGCCGACCACGTGTCCCTGCGCGTTGATCGCGGGACCGCCCGAGCTCCCGGCGAACGCAGCGGCGTCGACGACGACGCAGTTCCGCCCCTGCCCGCACGTCGCGGAGAACGGTGACTCGGGTAGGTGCCCTGTGACGACGCCCTCCGTCGTCTGAAACGGCAGCCCGTTCGGCTGACCGCCGAGCACGATCCTTTCGCCTCGAACGATGTCGCCCGACTCGAGGTCGAGCGAGCGTGCGGTGGCCGGTGGGTCGGCCTCGAGCCGGACGATCGCGAGATCGATCGAGTCCGACAACCACTGGACGGCGGCGGCTGTCTCTTGGCTCCGACCGTCGGAGCCTAGGTAGTGGACGACGCGGATGGGGGCGCCCACGCGACCGACGACGTGCCGGTTCGTGATCACGATCGGCCGCGGCACGTTCTGCCGGAGGAGCCACCCGGTCCCGAGTCCGGCCGCGCTCTCGATCCGAACCGTCGCGAACACCGCCTGCTGATGCAGGACGCGGAGATCGGGTTGGCTCAGCTGCGCGGCGGTCGCCGGCGCGAGGAGCATGGCGGCGACGAAGAGCGCGATCGCGGTCGCAATGAAGCGGTGCGCAGCCTGGCGCATGGCCGACACTCGCATCGCGGACGCGCAGCGGGCAACACCCTCGCACCCGTCGGACCAGAGCCGTCGCGCTCGCTACGCGAGCTTCTTCTCGACGCGCTCGAGGCGTCCGCGGATCTCGGTGATGTCGTCCTCGATCCGTCGATCGCGCTCGCTCAGCGCCCTCAGGTGTCGCACGACGAAGCGCTGCTGCTCGGCGAGATCGAGCAGGGTGTGCTCGACACGCTCGACGCGTTCGTTGGTCTCGTCGATGCGCGCCCCCAGCTCGTCGATGCGTCCACTCAGCTCGGTGCGCACACCGTCGATGCGTGCGCCGAGGTCGGTGCGGGTCGCGACGATCTCGTCGCGGATCTGCCGCAGCACTTGGATCGTGAGGTCGGCGGTGTCAGCCATGTGGAGCCCCCAGGGTACCGTGCGTCGCCCTTCGACGCATCGGCCCGACGAGGACGTCGAGGCGCACGACCGTCTGACCTCTCAGCCGCCGACGGCTCGGGCGAGCGCGGTCATCGCGCGCTGCAGCGCCTCGGCCTCGTAGAGCGCCGAGCCCATGAACGGCGTGGCCTTCTCGCGGAGGAGGAACGCGACGCTGGTTCCATCGCTCACGACGTGCACGCCCTGCGGCTCGCACGGCGCGAAGTGTCCGAACACGGACACGAGGGTGGGCACGATCGACGGATCGGCGGTGAAGAGCTGATACTTCGCGTCGATCGCGGGATCGCCCGTGGACACCGGCGGGAGCGGGAGCTCACGTTGCACAGCGCCGAACACCGTCGTGCCGCGGGTCGAGAACTCGAACTGTGGGATGGCGCGTCGCGTCTGGATCGCGAAGCGACAGTCGAACCACGTCTTCACCTCGAGCGTCTTCGTGAGCAGCCCCTCGAGCTTGCGCTCCTCTCGGAAGAGGTACGCGAGGCGCGTCGGGTAGCCGTCGGGCGAGCCCTCGAGGCGCGACTCGATCTGGAGGGGCTCGCTGCTGTGCAAGCGGACGCGCCCCGGTGCCGTGAGCGGTGACTGGTAGTCGAACGCTGGATTGCCAGCGACGACGGCGAGCCTCAGGCGCGTCGCGAGGTCGGACGCGCGCATGGACCGCGGTCCCCCGCTGCTCGTCTCGCCGCCGCCCAGCCGCTTCGCCACCAGGCGCATCGCGAGCGTGAGACCCAACACCACCAGCAACAACACCACCGGAATCAAGAACCGCATCGTCTCCCCCTCGTTTCCACGCGGCGTTCGTGCGCCGCTTCGTTCAGGTGCCCTTCGCGACGCCAGCAGCGGCAGCGCGCTGCGTGCCCTCGAGCAGGCTCGCGATCTCGGCGAGCTGCGCGAAGCCTTTGATCTCGCACTCTCGCCTGTCCGTGAGCGTCAGCCTGACGGCGCGAGTGGCATCGAGACCCACCCGCTGCACACGAACGATCTCGCGGGACGCGAGCACGCGCCTGCCGAAGACGGGGCGAGTCCACACCACGGATCGCTCGAAGATCTCGAGCCGCGTGCCCGCGCGCACGAAAACCCACGCGCCAACGACCAGCCAAGAGACCAGCGCTGCGATCGCCACGCCCGCGAGCGGCGCCCAGCGACCCGAGCTCAGCACACCGGGCAGCACGAACACGAACCACAGCAGCGGAAACAGCGCCGTGAGCGCGCCCCAGCGCCAGCTCCCTTCGTAGGAACCGAGCAGCATTCCGGGATCGCTCGACGTCGCGAGTCTCGTCATGCTCGTTGAGCGTTCCCCCCACAGCGCGAGGCGTGTCGCAGTCAGGCGATCAGGCAGTGCCGCCGTAGTCCTCGGCCTCGCCCGTGTTCATGCCCTGCGCGACCGTGGGCACCCACGGCTCGTCGGGGCGCTCGGGGCCGAGCACGACGGGGGTTCCGTCGTAGCGCATGCGCACGCCGGGGAAGATGAACTGCTTGAAGAGGTACGGGATCAGCGCCTTCTGATCGAGACGCGGGTCGATCTTGCCCACGTACTCCTTCTCGTGCGCGCCGGGCGCGAGCGACCAGTGGAGGCCCGGGTGCTCGTGGTGGATGCCGTGGAACCCGTTGTTGAACGTGAACCAGTTGAGCACCTTGCCGGTGAAGTTTCGCGAGTGGTTGAACTCGTGGAAGGGATCGGTTCCGTCGTGCTGGACGAAGTTGATGCCCATGATCCCCCACGCCGCGTACTGGTGCGGGATCACCACGAACACGACCCACTTCCAGAGGCCGTCGAGCCAGCCGCCCACGAGCATGAACGCGGCGAGCGTGCCGAGGAGGAACGCCACGTAGTACGCGAGCTCGTAGAGAAACTGCCGGTACCAGGCGGGGTTCTTCACCTTCATCATCTTCGAGAACTCGGCGTTGTCCTTGAAGATGATCGGCCCGACCACGGGCATGAAGAGCACCTGGTTCAGCAGGTTCCAGCGGAAGCGCAGCTTGTCGGTGCGCATCCGATCCTTGGGCGTCTGCGTGAACTTGTGGTGCGAGAGGTTGTGGCCCGGCACGTACATCGAGACCGGGTGGCCGTACGTGGGCGTGAGCGCGATCTGGAAGAGCTTGTTGAGCACGCGGCTCTTGAACACGGGCGAGTGCACCGTGTTGTGCGTGATGACCGCGCAGAAGAACGAGAGCAGGCAGAGCACCACGATGTGCCCGACCATCGCCCACCACGGCACGTCGAAGCCGACGAGGCCGGACCACGCGGGCGAGGCGTAGAAGATCGCGAGCGCGACGAGCACGTAGTACGTGCCCACGAAGGCGAGCGTGCGGAGGTCTGCGGTGTAGCGGAGCATCGGCCCTCTCGAAGTGGCCGGAGCATGTTTCCGACACCCGAGCGCGTCCAGTCCGCGGTGTGAGCGGCGCGCTGTCCCCCGAGCGCGCGCCGACAGGCGCGCAGACACTCAGTTGTCCGCGGCGCAGGCGCCGCGAGATGGGGGCGCTGCCCCCAAACCCC
>CAZCVE010000082.1:0-36091 GCA_964502175.1 uncultured Sandaracinaceae bacterium | reverse complement strand
CACCGCCACCACCGCCGCCGCGCGAGTCCGTGCCGTCGTCGCAGCCGCCGCCGCCGCCGCCGCCGCCGCCGGCCGTGCCGTTGCTGCCGGTCCCACCGGTGCCGCCTGCGTTGCCGGCCCAGAAGCTCGCGACGAGACGTCCGCCGGTGCCAGAGCCCGCCGAGCCCGCCGAGCCGTTGACGATGCGGCCGTCGGTTGCGCCAGTGCCCGCGCCGCAGGTCCCGCCGCCGCCACCGAGGCGACCGAACGATCCCGTCGTGTCGCTGGCGTTGGTGCCTGCGACGCCCGAGCGTGCACCGAGGTCGGGGAAGCAGCAGCCGCAGTCCGTGTCCATCGAGCCGCCTTGGCCGCCGGTCCCGCCCGTGGACGCGCACGTCCCGTTGGTTCCAGGAGGTCCGCCACCCTCACGTCCGCTGTCGCACGCCGTCGAGTAGCGCTCCGCCGCGCTGCCCCCGGTGCCGTTCATCGAGGCCGTGGCGCCCGTGCTGATCGCGTCCATGCCACCCGCGCCGCCGCCGCCGTCGGCGCCGTTGCCCGCCACGACGGAGACGCGGACGAGCTCGACGCGCGATGCGATCGCGTGCACGGCATACGTCGAGCGTCCGCCCTCGGCGGTCGTGCCCGTCGCGTCCGGGCCGATGAGGTAGAGGTTCTCGACCATCGCGCCCACCGCGAGGTCGCGCGCACGGATCGTCATGTACTGCATGTCGCGCGAGTCGAGGGTGCCGCGGATCTCGGTGCGATGGCCCGACGAGACGCGCGCGTCGCGGATCCACATCGCGTCGTAGCCGCCGAAGATGCGCACGCCGTCGCGGAGGTTGACGACCTCGTCGTACATACCCGCTTGCACGAACACATCACGACGGCTCTCGATCACGCCGCGGCCGAGGCCGTAGGTGATGGTGCGGCAAGGCGTCGCGCTCTCGAGGCCGCACGTCGTGTTGTCCACGCCCGCTGCGATCGCGACGAAGATTCCGCGCTCCCGATCACCATCGATGCCGTCACAGTCCGCGTCTACGAACATGCCGTCCGGATCGTCGGTGCCGACGCCCACCTCGCACTCACAGCCGTTGGCGGCGTTCCGATCCGCGTCGGCGAAGCCCATGCGACAGCCGAGCGCGCACATGCCCACCGCGCACGCTGCGTCCATGTTCACCTGCGCCGGCGTCGGGGTCGGACACACGACGCAGTCGTTCGAGCCCGTGCCGCAGTGAGCGACGTTGGTGAGCACGTCGGGGTAGGTCGTGGCGACGCACATCGACATCGAGTCCGAGCACTCGTCGAGGCTGCAGTTGTTCATGTCGTCGCAGGCGCGCGTGCCCGGGCTCCGACACGTGCCCATCACGCAGCTCTCGACGCCGTTGCAGAACACGCCGTCCTCCGCGCAGTCGGAGTCGAACTCGCACGGCGGCGCGTCGGCGCAGCCGCGACCTGCGTAGCAGCGCAGGCCCATCGGGCACATCGCGTCGTTCGGCACGTTCGTGCACTCGTCCATCGCGGCGCTGCATGCGTCGGTGGTGCAGACGATGCCGTCGTCGCAGCTCGGGATGTCGGCGGCGACGCAGCGACCCATCTCGCACGCGAGGCGGCCGTTGCAGAAGACGCCGTCGTCCGCGCAGTCCGTGTCCGTCTCGCAGTCGATCATCGGCGTGTCGGAGCGCGGCCCCGAGTCACCGACGCCGCCGTCGCGCATGCCCGCGTCCGCCACCGGACCGGTGTCGATGCCCGAGTCTCGCCCTCCACCGGTGCCCGTTCCGCCGTCGGCACAGGCCGAGACCATCGCGGACACGACCAGGAGCAGGAGCGCGGAGCGATTCCAAGTCATACACACCTCGTACGAGCGCATCCCCGACCAAAGAGCGCGCGAGACCAGGGTACATGGGGGCGAACACGCACGTCGAGACGTACGCGAACCGGCCGTGTTCAAACCGCGGGACCCCCGGTCCAGTCGCGCGAGCGCCGGTCGCCTACTTCTGGCCGAGCGTTCGGCGGACGAGCGCGACGAGCGCCATCGGGTCGATCGGCTTCACGACGAAGCCATCCGCGCCGAGGGCCTGGAGCAGACGCCAGTCGGGCGCGCCCCCCGTCGCGGTGGCGACGAGGATCGGCATCTTCTCGGCGTTGGGCGTCGCGCGGAACGCGGCCGTGAGCTCGATGCCGTTCAGGCCGGGCATGTCGAGGTCGATCACCGCGAGCGACGCGGCGCGCTGCTCGACGGCGCCGAGCGCGAGCGCGCCGTTGCCCACGGTGACGACGTCCGCGCCCGGGAACGCGAACGACAGCGTCTC
Organism: uncultured Sandaracinaceae bacterium; assembly: GCA_964502175.1. Taxonomy (GTDB): domain Bacteria; phylum Myxococcota_A; class Polyangia; order Polyangiales; family Sandaracinaceae; genus JAFLCL01. The sequence goes on along the minus strand of CAZCVE010000082.1, from coordinate 33,803 downwards.
GCTCACGAGCAGCGCGAAGTCTTCGTCGTCGTCCGCCACGATGAAGCGCAGGCCGCGCGTGCCGGCGCTCACGCTCTGGCGCGCCGAGAGGAGCTCGCGACGGAACGCGTCGGCGCTCGCGGTGCGCTGCGCCGGATCCTTCGCCATCGCCTTGAGCAGCACCTTGTCGAAGGCCGGCGGCAGGTCCGCGCGGATCTCGCTCGGCGTCGGCGGCGTGCCGTCGACGTGCGCGGTCATCATCTCGATCGCGTCGTCGGTCTCGTACGGCAGGCGGCCCGTGAGCAGCTCGTACGCCATCACCGCGAGGGAGTAGACGTCCGCGCGACCGTGCATGCCGGGCGGCACGACGGAGCCGGTCACGCTCTCGGGCGCCATGTACGCGGGCGTGCCCGAGACCGTGTCGCGCGCTTCCTTGCGCGGCTTGTCGAGGATGCGCGCGAGGCCGAGGTCCGCCACGCACACACGGAACGCAGGACCGATGAGCACGTTCGTCCACTTGAGGTCGCGGTGCACCGCGCCCGCCTTGTGGATCGCCGAGACGCCGCGGCACACCTGATCGATGATGCCGATCGCCTCGTCGATCGCGACGGGGCTGCCCTTGCGCTGCTCCATCCATGCCTCGACGTGCATGCCGGGCACGTACTCCATGATGAAGTACGGAGAGCTGCGGTATTCGTCGAACGCGTAGATCTCGACCACGTTCTCGTGGCGCACGCGCGCCATCGCGCGGGCCTCTTCGAGGAAGCGCTGGTGCGCCTCGGGGCTGGCCACGTAGTCCGGGTGGATGAGCTTGATCGCGACGTCACGCTCGAGGCGCACGTCGCGACCGAGCAGCACCACGCCCATCGCGCCTTCGCCGAGGTTGCGCTGCACGCGGTACGTCCCCGCGAAGATCTCGCCGACCGACGGAACCCATCCCATCGGGAACAGGCTCAGCTCGGGCTCCGACGGGGTCTCCTTCACGTGGGACGGAGCCGGCTTCGGCTGACTCTCCGCGCTCTGGGACCGATGCGCCCCATCCGCGCGTGGTGCGGATCGCCCCGGGGGGCGCTGCGTCGGAGGACCGTCTTGACCGTCGTGATCGGAAGCCATGGAAGCCGGGCGTCGAGAGGAGGAAACGATGCCCGTGCGCTCCGAGACATGCAACACTCGCGTGCACGGCCATGTCGAATGATGGGTCCTCACGTGCCTCGTCGTCTCCGCCGGATCCGGCGGAGCCCGCGTCGCCGTTCGATGCGCTGGAGGCGCGCCTCGCCGCGTTGAAGGAGAAGATGGCGCGGGGGCTGCCGGACCGCGCGACCGAGATCGAGAGCGCCGCGACGCGGCTCGAGTCTGGAGAGGCAGGGGCGAGAGACGACGTGCGCCGACTGGCGCACAAGCTCCGCGGCATCGCAGGCAGCTATGGCTTCCCGCACCTCGGCGAGCTCGCCGCCACCGTGGAGACCTCGGCCCGGGGTATTGACTCGGACACCGTCGTCATCGCCCACGCTCGTGATCTCGCGTGCGCGGCGCGCGACGCGGGCGCGCAGTCCGGCGTCGTCGCGGCGTCTCCCACGCCGGACCCCACGCCCGCACCCGCGGCACCTGCGCCGGTCCGCGCGGCGCTCGAAGAGTCGCGCACGCGGCCCACGCTCTCGATGCCGACGGTCTCTCCGTCGCTCGAAGGTCTCGTCGTACTCGCTGCCGACGACGACGACGCCACGCGGCGCCTGCTCGAGATCACGCTCGTCCAGCTCGGCAAGATGAACGGTGCGCTCTTCGATCGAGGTCCGGCCCTCCTCGAAGAGCTGTCCCGCCGCGAGTCGGTCGACCTCGTCGTCGTCGACGCGATGATGCCCGACATGAACGGCCTCGAGATCCTCCACGCGGTCGTGGAGCGTGGGCTCGCCGCCCGCGTCTCTCAGTTCGTCGTGCTCTCCGCGGCCACGGCGGAGGAGCTGGGCTGGGAGCTGCCGACGGGGCTTCCCGTGGGCTGGCTCCGCAAGCCGTTCCGTCCGAAGGAGCTGCTCGCCTCGCTCGTCACGCTGACCGAAGCGGGCTGACGGCGCGGCGACGGCGCCGCACGAGCCACGCGCCGAGCGCGAGACCGAGGCACCCGTCGAGATCCGCTCCGCCTTCGCCCCCCACCGTGCACGAGGAGCGCGGTCCGCGTCGGCTGCCGCCGGGGTAGACGTCGCAGATCGCGACGATGTCGTCCTCCGCCAGGTCCCGCTTGTTCGTCTCCTCGAGATCCGCGCTCGCGTACATCGTCGCGTCGCCCACGTCGCTGTGCGCGAAGCCCAGCACGTGCCCGAGCTCGTGGGTGAGCGTGTTCGCGACGTCGCCGTGGCCGGGCACCGCAGGGGTCGCGGTCGACCAGACGTGGTCGACGGCGTTGACGTCGATGTCGGCGTCGACGATCTGGCCGGTGGTGCGACGGTACACGGCGGACGTGAGCGCGAGCGTCTCGGGGCCGAGGTCGGCGGGCCACTCGGAGTCGCGGAAGACGATCCGGTTCTCCATGTCGGGTGACGTGCGCTCGAGGTTCGTGGAGAGCCCCGTCACCTCGCCGCCGTCGATCAGCATGATCCGCGTGCACCCACCCGCGAGGCTCCACGCGCGCAGCGAGGCTTGGAAGGCGAGGACCCCGTCCGCGGGCGCGACGCCGGGCACGGTGCTCGCGGCGAGGCGCATCTCGATGCTCGACGCCTCCCAGTAGAGAGGTGTGCCATCGGGGATGTCGTCGACGGTGGAGCGTCGGTACGCGAGCGCTGCGGCCGGCGCGATCCCGGCCCCGGCCACGGAGAGACCGAGGCCGAGCCCGAGCGTCGTCACCAACGACCGCGGCCAGGACATCGGCGCCATCCTGCCAGGCTTCGAGGGTCCTGGCTCGCATGACGCGCGATGCCGCCTCGGGATGACGCAGTGCGACAACGGATTGCGCACGGTCGCTTGCTGCACTCTCGTCCAGGCGTCTGATACAGTCGCGCCCGCAATGGTCCGGTTGCGCCGCGTGCCAGTCTTGGTGAGCACCCTCGCGCTCGTCGCAGGGTGCGGCTCGGCCGACCGGGTAGAGGTGAGCGGAGTCGTGCGCGATGGACGCACGGGCTTGGCGCTCGCTGGGGCTCGTGTGACTGGCGCCGATGGCGTCGCCACGCACACCGACGCCGACGGACGCTTCACCCTCGCGGTGATGCGTGGCCTCCGGACCCAGCTGCGCGTGAGCGCCGAAGGACATGCCGACGCGGTTCAATCGTTCGGCGCCGATGCCTTCGTGGAGCCTTCCATCCTCGCGTTCGAGCTCGAGCCCCTCGTCGTTCGCGCGGTCACGCCGACGGACGAGGGGATCGATCCGGACGCCGTCGTTCGTTGGAGCACTGCCGACTGGGTCGCACAGCGTTTCTCGCGCGGTCACGCCGAGACGCAGCACGACCAGGCCACCGCCACACCGGAGGCCGGGTGGATCGACGGTGGTTCGCGTGATCCATCGCGCCCGGCGGCGTGTCCGGGAGCGCACGACCTCAGCGCGCGCCGCGACAGTGTTGATACGCCAGCCGACGATCCCCCCGACACGGTGGTCACGGTCGCGGGGCAACCTGCGCCCTGGTTGGGCGCGGGCGCGCAGTGCGTGACCTGTCATCGCGATGGCGAGGCAGGTCTCGAGGCCAACGTGGTGATGCAAGGTCCTCACGCTGGGCTCGGAGATTCGTGTCTGTCGTGCCATGCAGAAGACGGCGCGTTCGAGCCGTCGTCGTGCAGTCGCTGCCACGGATCCGCCCTTCGCGAGGACGGCCGCGCGCTGCCGAGAGGTGTCGGCGACGACACATCGAATCGCACGTGGAACGTCGCGCTCGACGTCGTGGTGCCAGGCCACCCGTCCTACGAGCGCGCGGTCAGTCGCGCGAGAGAGAGGATGCGAGCTCGCGTCGAGCCTCGACGCCGAGAGCTCGCCGCCTGGGTGGAGTGGGTCGAGCGAGACCCATCGCGCGGCGCCCATGATCCGAGCGCGGTGCGACACCTCGCCGAGGTCGCGTCGCAGCCCTCACCCCACTGACATCAGGAACGCGGCGCTCCCTCGCGCCTCAGGACGCGGACTCGTCGTGGAGGGCGCGAAGCTCTTCGAGCAGCGCAGCGCCCAGGGCGGTCGGCCGCGCGTGCCGCTCGAGCAGCGACAGCCCCTCCTCGTTCCCTTCGAGGATCTGGGTGATGCGCGGGCCGACGCGGGGGTGCTCGAGGATCGGATCGCCGGCGACACGCATGGCGCGGTAGAGCGCCGCGACCGGGACGAAGGCGTGCACCGCCAGGAGCACACCGAGCAGCGGCCTCGGGTCGGGACGGACCGGTGAGGGGTGGCGCTCGTCGGGGTGGTTCTCGAGCAGCGGATCGACGGTGAGCACCGCGTTGAGCTTGTTGTGCTGCGCCTCGTGAACCACCGCCTCGGTCATCGTGAGCGGATCGGGGTGGAGCGACAGGTAGACGAGACCGAGCGCCTCTCGGTACGAGGCCGACAGGTGCCTCTCGCGGTCGGTGCCGACGGGGACGATCGAGGAGACCAGCAGGTCGAGCTCGGCGCGGAGGAGCGGCAGGTGTGTGGCGATCCTGTCGAGGGCATCGCGGAGGGACTCGACCCAGGCGGCGACGGGCGCGTCACCCAGATCGAGGTGGCTGCCAGACTTGTCGGGGTGGGCCTCGAGCGAGGCGAGCGGGTTGTCGTCCGCGAGGGCCAGATCGATCCCTCCGGAGACCTCCACCGAAGCGGGCTGGACGGCGAGGGCCCGATCGTTCTGGAGGAGCGTGGCGCCCGGCGCGATGACGAGCGGCCGGCCCACGTCCACCTGCCAGAGCTCGCGCCGCGACCGGAGGATCACGCGCGACGGCGGACGTTCGAAGACGAGGGGCGCGTCGAGCGCGCTGGCCGCCGCGAGCTCCGCCGCGAGCGTGACGAGCCCGGTCGTGAGGTGCGCATCGCCAGCGCCGTCGGCCGCGAGACGGAGGTGCACGTACACAGAGGGCCGCTTGAGCGCAGACCAGACGATGCCGGGAGCGCTCCGAGAGAGCGCGCCGAGCCGTGCGAGCACCGCCTTCGCTTCTCCGCTCGGAATGCTCATGCGCTGGAGGTCGCGGATCAGCTGCGTCAGCGCCGCCCCGAGGTGCGTGCGCGTCGCGCGCGTGTCGGCGAACGGGAGCGTGAGCTCCGGCCGCGTGGTCACGGGGTCGCGCCCTCGGCTGGAGTCGGGTCGTCGGGCTCGTCGGTCTCGGGGAGATCGTCGTCCGCGTCGCCGCCGTCGTCGTCCTCGGCAGGCTCGATCTCGGTGCTGCCGGCCGCCGCGGCCTGGCGCGCCCTCCGCGCTTCGGCTCGCCGCGCGGCGTACTCGGGATGAGGGCGCGACGTGCGCGGGAGACACTGCACACCCTCGGGGGGACGACGCCCGCGGCGCCACTCGACCTGTCGCGTGCGCGGTCCGATGTGGGGGCGGAAGAGCGGCGACGGATCGCAGTGCTCGCCGTCGCGGATGAGGATGAAGTGGAGGTGCGGCCCGTGGCTCGTGCCCGTGTTGCCGAGGTGCGCGACGATCTGCCCGCGACGCACCGCCTGCCCGGCGACGACCGTGAGGTCGCGGTTGTGCGCATAGGCGGTGGCCCAGCCGTTGGGGTGCTGGACGATCACGAAGTTGCCGTAGCCCGAGATCTCGTTGCCCGCGTACGCGACGATGCCGCGCTCGGCAGCACGGATCGGCGCGCCCGTGGGACCACGGATGTCGACGGCGAGGTGATAGCCGGCCGTGCCGCTCCCCCAGCCGCGGATGAAGCGTCCGCCGCGCACCGGCATCTCGAGCGTGCCCGTCATGCGACGACCGGCGGCACCTGCGGCGACGATCCAGCTGCGCTCCGGCGGATGCGACAGGATCTGCTGCGCGGTCCGCGCGCGCCCGAGGCCGATGCGCGTCGCGCGGGCCGTGGCCTGACGCTGCTCGCGGCTCGGACCGCTCGGCGCGACGCGCCCCTGCCGGAGCTGCGCCGGATCTTCGCCCTCGCGAGGCACGATGAGCTCTTGCCCGAGGCGCACGCGGTCGCCGCGGATCCGGTTCGCGTCGCGGATCGCCTCGACGTCCGCGTGGTAGCGCCGCGCGATGCGCGCGAGCGTGTCGCCCTGCCCCACCACGTGGATGCGCGGTCGCTGCGCGTCGGCGGACGTGGCGACGCCGAGCAGCATCGTCGTGGCGACGAGCGCGAGCAGCAGCGTGCGTCCGAGCGTGCGCAGCATGGAGGGGCGGGACGATGTCACGGAGGGGCGCACAGGCAATCGCGCGCGGCCCCGAACGTCGCGGAGCGCCTGCCCGATTCCCGCGGCCACACGTCTCCGTCGCGCGAACGGTGGAGCCCGCCGCGCGAGCAGTTGGCCCGACGGGCTGGGTTGGCCATGCTTGCGCGATGCGTCGGCTCTGGCTCGTCATCAGCCGCTCGTTCCTGGTCCTCGGGACGCTCTTGCCGATGTGGCTCGCGTACGTCGTGCCCGTGGTGCGCACCGTGCGCTTCGGCGCGACGATCCCCGACGCGCGCTGGGATCGGCTGAACCACAAGTGGGCCGAGCGCTTCCGCTGGCTCGCGATCCGCATGCGCGGCGGCCTCATCAAGGTCGGTCAGGTGCTCTCGACCCGCGCCGATCTCCTGCCGGCGCGTTGGATCGAGGTGCTCTCGACGCTGCAGGACCAGGTCGAGCCGTGCCCCTGGCGCGAGATCGAGCCGCACGTGATCCGTGCGTACGAAGGACGAAAGCCGCAGTCGCTCTTCGCCTCGCTCGACGAGCACGCGACGGCCGCCGCGAGCTTCGGTCAGGTGCACCGCGCCACGACGGTGGACGGCGAGAAGGTCGCGCTCAAGATCCGCTACCCCGACGCGGAGCTCAAGCTCGCGACCGACTTCGGCGTGCTCGGTCTCGTGCTGCCGCTCTTCAACCTCTTCGTGCCGCAGGTGCGCCTGCGCCCGATCTTCGAAGAGGTGAAGCGCGCCCTGACGCTGGAGCTCGACTACGAGCAAGAGGCCCGCTTCACCGAGACCATCCACGCGAACATGCAGGAGGTCGACAACGTCTTCGTGCCGCGCGTGATCCGCGAGCTCACGCGCCGCGAGGTGATCTGCACGACGTGGTTCGAGGGCGTGAAGATCACCGAGCCCGCGTTCCTCGCCGATCCGAAGCTCGACCGCGAAGCGCTGCTCGATCGCGTGATCGAGGCGTGGGTGAAGCAGATGTACGTCGATGGGGTGTTCCAGAGTGATCCCCACCCCGGCAACGTGCTGGCTCGGCTCGGAGAGAGCGGCCCCGAGATCTGCATCGTCGACTTCGGTCAGGTGAAGATCATGACCAAGGCCTTCCACGAGAAGCTCCTCAAGAGCGTGATGGCCTTCATGACCCGCGATCAGAAGGCGTTCGCGCGGAGCCTCGTCGACGTCGGCCTCTTCGGCGAGACGGACCTGCCGCGCGTCGAGCCGCTGCTCACGAAGGTCTTCGAGAAGTACGACGCCGTGAGCAGCGGCGAGGTGGAGATCGACTTCGGCTGGCTGCGGCAAGAGGTGATGTCGAGCATCACCTCGCTGCGCGGCATCGTCGTCCCGCAGGAGCTCGTGCTCTACGGCCGCACGTTCGTGCTGCTCGGCGGGCTGGTGCGCGCGATCGATCCCAAGGCCGACGTGCTCGACCTCGCTCGACCCCACTTCCTCCGCGCGATGCTCTCCGGCGGCCCGCCCGAGTGAACGCATGTGCACGATCCTGATCGCACGTCGCGTGCACCCTCGTTTTCCGTTGGTGATCGCAGCCAACCGCGACGAGATGCGCGCGCGACCGTCGGCACCACCGATGATCCTCGACGCCGCGCACGACGTGATGGGCGGCAAGGACCTCGTCGGAGGCGGCACGTGGCTCGGCGTCGCGAGGGGTCGCTTCCTGACCGCGGTCACGAACCAGCGCACGCACCGTCCGCCCGATCCCACGCGGGCCTCGCGCGGCGCGCTGGTGATGGATCTGCTGCGCGGCGCCTCCGGCCCCGAAGCCCGAGAGGCGCTCGCGGCCATCCGGCCCGGCACCTACAACGGGGCGAACGTGCTCATCGGCGACGTGCGCTCCCTCCACGTCGCGTACCTCCGCGACGACGAGCCCACGCGCGTGGTGCCCGTGCCCGACGGGCTGTCCGTGCTGACGAACGGTGAGCTCGACGAGCGCGACGCGTTCCCCAAGATCGATCGCCTCCTCGGCCTCGCCTCACCGCTGATCGACGACGAAGAAGGCCTCCTCGCGCAGCTCCACGCAGCGCTCGCCGATCACGTGCGCCCTCCGGTCGAGCGTGTGCCTGCGCCGCCCGTGGGCTCGATGTTCACGGCCTCGACGCTGCTCGATCTCCACGCGATCTGCGTGCACGCGAGCTTCGGCGATCACGTCGACTACGGCACCGTGTCGTCGTCGATCCTGCTGTTCGGCGAGGACGGAACGGTCGCGCGCTGGGAGCACGTCGAGGGCTCGCCCTGCACGCACCGGCGATCACGCGTCGTCTGACTCACGGCTCGAGCCGGGCATATCCCCACGAAGGAACAGAGCCGGCGCGCTCGAACTCGCCAACGAAGTGGATGCCACGTCGGTCGACGGCCACATCGAACACGAAGCCGTCGATCCCGTCACCCAACACGCGCCACTGCATATCGTCGAGGTAGAGCGCGCCGACGCGTGCTCCCGTTGGGGCGGTGAACGAGCCGCCAGCGATCAGGGTCTCGCCGGAGACCGCCAGCGAATAGACGCTCGGACCGAACTCGGACAAGGCCATCGCGTCGCCGACCCCGACCCACTCGGCGCCGCTCCAGCGACGGACCGGCATGCCGTCGAGACCGTCTGTGCCGATGACCAGCGAGCCTCGGAACCAGACAGGCGAGCCGACGGGGAACTCGAAGCTCTCACCGAGCTCCGTCCACGACGTGCCGTCCCATCGCGTCACCCAATAGCGAGGCATGGGGCCGTCGGTCCGCTCGACCGCGTAGAGGACATCGTCGTGCACGAGCAACTCGGATACGAACCGAGCATCACGCGATCCCACGGCGGTCCAGGTCGAGCCATCCCACCGCGCGAGGTGGCTACGCGACGGTTCCTCGTCGTCTTCGAACGACCCACCCACGTAGAGAACGTCGCCGTCCAGGGCGAGCGCTTCGACGTAGTCAGAGACGCGAGGCCAGGTCGTTCCGCCCAACGGACCGATCGGCTCCACACGCCCATCGACGACTCGAAGCAACGGCCGCGTCACGCCGGCGATCGCCATTCCGCCCCCGACGTAGACGGTGCCATCGTCGCCGATCGCGAGCGCGGCCGGACGCGACTCGAACTCCACTCCGGGGTGAAGCGGGTGCAAGACGTCGTCCGGGTCCAGGCGACCCACGCCTTGGATCGCACCATCGCGAACGATGTCGCGCAGGGGGACGATGAAGGGGCCGCAGCCTCCGCGCGCGGCGATGACGTACCCGCCACCGATCCCCCGCGCGTCGTCGCCCGGGTGCTCGAGCGCGTGCCATCGCTGATCTGCTTGGCGGAAGTGCACGACACCGTGCGGAGCTAGGACGTCGTCGCGCGTGCCGTGCACCTGGTCGAACGCGCCGACGATCATGACGTCCCCCGAGTCGGCAGCGACGATCCGCGCGATGTCGATGCTGCCAGCCCATCCGTCGATGAATCCGGGTGCGCCCCAACGTCCCGCTCGGAATCGCCCGACGCCTCCCAGATATCCTTCGGGAGCCGCCGCTGAGCCGATCGCGCCGAGAAGCCAGCCACCCGCCCAGATCACGTCATCGCCCGTGCGCACCTCGCGCGTCGCGAGCAGCGTCGACACGATCGGCTGGCCCGCGATGCCGGTGGACAATCCCGCGCCCACGACCTCCCACGACGCGCCCGTCCATCGGAGGACTCCGCTGGGCGCCATCGCGTCGTCACCGAGCACCGCCCCACCACCCACCAGCAGTCTGCCGGAAGCATCGCGTCCGATCGATGTGACGGGAGCGGGGTACGGAGGTCCCGGTTGCCGTGGCAACTCCACGCTCTCCCACGCCTCCTCGCTCGACGGCCGACAAGCCACATAGCCCGCGAGCGGATCGGCGCGACCGCCGATGCAGGTCCCCGACGCGTCACTGAAGGTCGCGTCCACCGTGCGGCCAGGGAACGCGACAGCTGTCCAAGCCTCCTCGTGCCAGCGCGCGAGACCCGCGACCTCGACCCCGTCGATGCGCCGGAAGGCTCCACCGGCGAGGAGCGCCTCGCCTTCGGCGATCAACGTGGAGATGCCGGATCCCGTCGCCCCGATCTGGGCCCATGCGCCGTCAGCTTGCCGATAGACCGACCCGACCGACGCAACGTAGAGGGTCCCCGACGGAGTCATCGCGATCGACCTGAGGGGCTCGTTCACGCCGTCGCCCATGGCACGCCACCCACCGTCCTCGGTCCACGCTGCGACGTTGAACGCGCGAATGGGACCCGCGTGCGTGAAGTCGCCAACGACGAAGAGCTCGCCGTCCCGCCAGAGGGCGTCGTGAATCGCAGTGTCTCCGCTCCCGTGCGCGCCGGACACTCCTCGTGGTCCAAGACCTGTCGCGAAATGGCCCGTTCCGAGATCCCACGGCGCAGGCACGGCGCCGCACACGGGCGGAGGTGGGCCCGCATCCGGTCTCGACACGTCAATACGCCACGCATCGCTCGCGACGGGAGTCAGCGACACGTCCAAGCCGGCATCGGCGGACGTCGGCGGCATCGAGCATCCCATCGCCCAGGCCGCGACTGCTGTGGCCCACACCCGTGCGCGCATCGAGTCACAGCATCGCGGCTCTCTCGGCCGGAGGCAACGTCATCGGCACGAACGAAAGAAGCCCGCCGAAGCGGGCCTCTCTCCGCAGTCGATCGCGCTGCTCAGCGCGCCCAGCGCGGGACGCGATCCGAGAACGTGCCCGCCCACTGCTCGGCGAGCGTCGGCGCGCCGTTCAGCATCTGGAGGAGCATCAGCATCTGCTGGCCCGCGTCGCGCGCGCCCGGCGCACGCTCGGCGCGCACGAGGAGTCGCTGGTCGGGGCGCTGCGTGATCGTGACGACCGCGTCCTGCGCGACCTGCGCGGGGACATCGACCACCGTGGACTGCGCGCCGCCCGTGTTGGCGTACACGCGGTAGCCGCCGCCGGGGACCTGCATGATGCCGAGCTCGATGCTCGGTCCACCGCGCGGGCTCCACACGGCGACCGTGCCGGGCTGCATGCCGGGCCCGATCAGCGTGACGGGGATGCGCGGGAGGAGATCGACACGCGCCGTCACCGGCGGCATCTGCGGGCCGGTGGGCGGAGGGGGCGCGACGACGATCGGACCCGAGGGACCGGCGCCGAGGTTGTCGTAGCGGATGCCCGGGATCGTCGTGATGCCGAGCTGGTAGGGGCCGCTGTTGCCAGAGCTGTAGCTGCCCACCCACACCATGATCTGACCCGGCCCCGTGGGGCCTTCGACCAGCGGGTTCGCGGCGCCGCCGCCGTCGTCGTTGCAGCCGAGGCGTCCGTCCGGATAACGAACGACGAGCGTCGTGTCGCTCTGGGCGCTCACGACGAAGCGCAGGTTCGGGAAGCCGGTGCGCGCGTTGACGATGTGGCTCGGGGGCCCGGTGATCCACCCGCGGCAGTCGGGTGACATGTTGCTCGCCTGGATCGGGCCACCGAACGTGCCCTGGACGATCAGCGGATCGGGGCGCGCGCCGAGGGTCATGTCGGCGGTGGAGAAGAGCGCGCCGGTCGCCGGTCCCGGAGCGACGACGCCTCCGCCGCCCGCGGCCTGCACGTCGAGATCGTACGGTCCGCTGTTGCTGCCCGAGTACGAGCCGACCCAGATGCGCCACTGCCCGGGCACCGCGGGGAGGTCGAGCAGCGGGTTCAGCGAGCCACCGCCGTCGTCGTCACACATCACGCGACCGTCGGGCATCTGCACCATCAGCGTGGTGTCGAGGCCCGAGCGACCCGCGATGCGGACCGACTGCACGCCCGGCGACACCATGAGCACGTGGCTCGGGTTCGGCTGCGCGTAGCCGCGGCAGCTACCGTTCACCGACGAGAGGCTCACGCCGCCGCCCGCGATCCCGCGGAGCGAGGTGCGTTGGTTTCCGCCCACGGTCGCCTGCCCATACGAAGGCGGGGCCTGCGGCACCACGTACTGCGCGCTCGCCAACGTTGGCAGGCCCGCACCGAGGACGACGACCGCCGCCCCACACGCACCTCTGGCCCACGACACCGCTCGACTCGACGACATGCTTCCTCCAGCTCGAACTTCGCCCACGTCAGCCCGGACTACTACGTCGGCACCTCCGACGTGCTTCCCCGTGACGTTCGAGTCGCGGTGGGGATTCACCACCGTTCACGATCCGTCCCAGGCGGGCCGAGTATGCCTGATCCCCTCTCGACCGCCCACGCGCCATCCGCCTTGGCGACTCCATCGCGCCGATCCAAGCCTCCGCCCACCATGCGAACTGCCCGAACCCTCGCGCTCGCCGTCGCCCTCGCCTCCCTCCCCAGCTGCGGCTCGGGCTCACCCCCGGCCGACGAGACCACCGAGTCTCAGCCGGGTGGCGAGACGACCGCCGAGGCCGCACCGGCCCATCCGTGGGACGGCCTCGATGACGCGGCGCTCGTCGCCCGCGCCCGCGAGATGGCGATCGCCCGCGCGCGCGAGCACGACAGCGCGATCGACCTCTCGCAGCGCGCCGCGTGGAGCGCAGGCGCGGCAGACGCCGTGCCCGCGCTCGGTGATCGCGCGTGCGAGCAGCTGCTGAACCTCGCGGTCACCGACGTGGCCGCGGGCGATCTCGACGCCGCCGAAGCCACCGTTCGCCTGGTGCGCGAGCACGCGCGCAACCGCAACAACGCGTTCGCTGGCAACACACTGCTCGCCGTGATCACGCGCCGCCGCGCGGCCGCGACGGCGAACGGAACGGCTGCGTTCCAGGGCGAAGCGGTGGCGACCGTGTTCCGCGCGCTGCCCCGCGCGCGCTTCGGCGCCGCGACCGTCGCGTTCCAGCTCTACCAAGAGCCGGCCCAGATCAGCGCATCCCTCGAACAGCTCCATGCGCAGCTCGTGACGCTCGACACCGCCGTCGGCGCGCTGTTCACCCAGCACGTGCTCGGCGACGTCGTCGAGAACCGCGAGGTCTACCTCGCGGCGATCCAGACGGTGCGCGCCGAGAACGACGCGCGCCCCGCGGATCGGGATCACACGTTCTCCACCGTCGATCTCGCGCGTGCGCGCGACGCGCAGCCGGTGGTGATCGCCGTGTGGGACACGGGCGTGGCCGACAGCCTCTTCGGCGCGGGCCAGCCGCTCGGGGACCGCCTCTTCACCAACGCGGCCGAGCAGGCGAACGGCCAGGACGACGACGGAAACGGCCTGATCGACGACGTACACGGCGTCGTCTCCGATCTCGATGCGGCGCAGACCGGGTACACGTTCGAGCCTGGCGCCGAGGTGCTCGCGCAGTACGGGCCGTTCCTCCGCGGCGTGATGGACCTTCGCGCGGGCATGGCCTCCACCGACGCAGCCCAGCGCGTGCTCGCGCTCGTGCGCACGGCGACCGACCGGGAGAGCCTCGAGACGCTCGAGTCGAACCTCGACAACGTGGGCGAGTGGGCACACGGCACGCACGTCGCGGGCATCATGCTCGCGGGCCTTCCGCAGGCGCGGCTCGCGATCTTCCGCTCGGCGTGGGCCGGCGAGGCGCGCGTCTACCACCACCGTGGGCCGACCGACGCCGAGCTCGCGCTCGAGCGCACGAACATCGAGCAGATCGCGGCGTTCATCCGCGCGCACCACGTGCGCGTCGTGAACGCGAGCCTCGGCTTCGAGGAGGACTACGTCGCCGCGGAGCTCGCGAACGAGACGAGCGTCTACAGCACGCCGGAGGCCGTGATGGCGCGCGCGCGTGAGATCCAGGCGCACCGCCGGGCGAGCTGGCAGCAGATCTTCGACGCCTGCCCCGACACGCTCTTCGTGGTCGCCGCGGGCAACTCGAACCACGACGTCGTGGAGTACGGCTCGGTCTCCGCGTCGCTCACCGCCCCCAACGTGCTCGCGATCGGCGCCGTCGATCGCTTCGGCAACTGGGCGACGTTCACCAACTCGAACCCCGAGCACGTGCGCGTCTTCGACTTCGGCGTCGAGGTCGACAGCGTGATCCCGAGCGGGGAGCACGTGCCGCTCTCGGGCACCTCGATGGCCTCGCCGAACGCAGCGAACCTCGCGGCCAAGCTCTTCTCGCTCGACCCGTCGATGACGCCGGCGCGGGCGATCACGATCATCGCCGAGACCGGCGAGCAGATCGCCGCGCCGTTCAATGGCGTGATCGTGCACGAGGCGAACGCGATCGCGCGCGCCCGACGCGAGCGTCCGCGAGGCCGCGCCGCGCGCCCGGCGGCCGCGCACTGATCGACACGTGGCGACGCTCCGGTACGAGGTGGATCTCACGGACGCCGAGCTGCGTGACGCGTGGCTCACCGAGGATCGCGCGCGCCGCGGCCTCGCACGCCGCGCGATCGGCCCCGCGATGATCGTCTTCGGGCTCGGCACGCTCGCGAGCCAGCCCGAAGCGACGGCGCGCGCGATCGCGACGTTCGCCATCCTGCTCGGCCTCTTTCAGATCGTGCGTCCGTTCCTGACCGTGGCCCGCGCGATCTCCGAGCGACGCCGACGCGTCGGCTCGCAGCGCGTGACCGTGACGATCGACGACGACGGCATCGCGCTGACGCGCGAGGGCAAGACCGCGCGCTTCGCGTGGAAGGACGTCACGGCCGCAGGCGAGCGCGAGACGTACGTCTGGTACGAGCTGCGCGGACAGCACCGCGCGCCGATCCCGAGACGGGTGATCGGCGATCTCGACGCGCTCCGCGCGACGCTCCGCGCGAGCACGCGCTGGGTCGCCTGACGCTCAGCCCGCGTGGGCCATCACGGGGCCGTTCGCCGCTTCGTCCTCCACGCCCTCGATCCTCACGCTGAAGACGCGCGCGCCCAAGCGCTCGAGCACCTGGCCCACGCGAAGTCGACAAGGCGACGGCGCGACCACGTCCATCCACGTGTCGATCTCCTTCAGAGCCACGCCGTCTCGGTCTGGCGCGTTCGCGGACAGGTCGGCCAGCGTCTCCACCAGCGCGCGGAAGTCGCGCGGTCGCACGCGATCGGAGGCGACCGCGATCGCCAGCGCCCGCCACGCGGGCCCGTCGATCACCGGATCACTCGGGCCGATCGCGTACGGACCACGCCCCGCGGCGCTGCGGAGCCACACCGGTCCGGACCAGCCCGGCAGCTCGAGCTCGATCACCGTGGCGAGCGGCAGATCCGAAAACGCGAGCGCGTCGAGCGCGCGCACTTCGTCGAGCGGCGTGAGGACGAACGAGCGCGTCGCCTCGAAGCTCGGGCGTCCGAGCGTGCGGGGTCGTGGCGTCCCCGCCACACGCGGGTGGCGGGCCGACGATTGGCGGGCCGGCGATTGGCGGGGCGAGTGGGGATGCGGAAAGGCCATGTTCGTCTCCTCGTTTGGCGGGTTGGGGCCGCCCTCAGGGAACGGACGTACAGTGCTCGGTCGGACTGACAGCCTTCTGTCGGGATTGGGCAGAGGCCCCTCCTGCCCTCGCCGTTCGACGGGGCATCGGGTGGAGAATCACGGCCGGAGGCCGGGCAGCTTCCGCACCAGCCCCGCCAGCGAACGCCCCTCCGACGGCGAGTCAGCGCGACTTCAGAGCGTGCGTGAGCGCCACGGCCAGAGCGTCGGCCGCGTCGGCAGGCGGTGGCGCGCGCAGGCCCAGCGTCGCGGCGACCAGCTTGCCGACCTGCTGCTTGTCCGCGGCGCCGCGCCCCGCGATGGTGCGCTTCACCAACGCCGGCGGGTACGACGCGACCTCGAGCTCGTGCTGGGCCCCGACGAGCAGCACGACGCCGCGCACGTGGCCGAGCTTGATCGCCGCGGCCGGGAACTCTGCGTAGAAGATGTCTTCCACCGCGAGCACCTGCGGCGCGTAGGTCGCGATCACCTCGCCCAGCGAGCGATGCACGGCCTCGAGGCGCACCTCGAGCGCGTCCTTCTCGCTCAGCTTCAACACGCCCGCGGCGATGGCCGCGACCTTGGCGCCGTGCCGCTCCACGACGCCCCACCCGAGGCGTCGCGTGCCGGGATCGATGCCCAGCACGCGAGTGCGGACGGGTCGTGCCCTCAAGGCAACCGCAGAAAGAAGAAGTCGGACTCGCCCATCGGCGGGCCGAGTTCTCGATCGAAGAAGCTCATCGCCGTGAACACTCGCCCGCCGACGACGATCGTGTCGTCTCGCAGCACCGCAACCCCGCGCAAGAACGCACCCGCCCCGCCAACCTCCGTCCACCAGACGGTGCCGCCAGGGTCGTGAACACCGACGATCGGCGAGTACTCCGATGCCGGCCCAGCGACACTCGAACCAACGCCGCCGACGGCGACGACGTTGTCGCACGAGTCTCGAGCTACGCGGAAGAACTGGTCCTTCGCGCCGAGGTCGACGGTGTCGGCCCACGCGATGGTCGGCGCGGCAGCGCCAGACACGAAGAGGACACGACCGACCATCGCGTCGTAGCCGTTCGTCACGGTTGGAAGCCCCGGATCCTCACCGGTCGCCAGCCGCCCCACGAAATAGACCCCGTCGCGTAGCGCGACGACGTCGTGAACCGTGCTCTTGCGCGTGTCACCGGCGGTCGCTTCCGGGCCGAACACGACGGTCTGCGTCGAAGCGAACGACGCGTCCGTTCGCGCGACGAAGGCGCGCGCGGCACCCGGTGCCATCGCGACCGGGCCCGGGTCCCCCGGAATGACACCCCCGTTCGTCACTGTGCCGGCGAAGTAGATCTCGCCCGACGGCCCCACCGCGAGCGCGGCGACGCCGTCGTCTCCGTCACCGTCGATCACCCGCACGTCGAGGCGATCGAGGAGCAGACTTCCACACGCGATGAAGCCAGCCTCGGCGACGCTGGTGTGCGCCGCGTCGAGCGCGCCGAGGAACACGCCGGACACACAGAATCGGGAGTCGCCCAGCGCGACCAAATCGTAGGTGGTCACGTGCGAGGTCGCGGGGAGGTCGCCGAGCACGATGGTCGCTCCATCGACGACGTGGACGAACGCCGATGGCCCGGACACCCCCACGTCCGCCGACCCGTCGGAGAATCGGAGCCCCGCCGTCGTCGCGCCCGCGATCACGCGCTCCGTGCCGACTGGCACCACCTGACGGACGGACTCGTCGCCAACTCCGTTCGCCGTCAAGAGCGGCATCCGCGGCACGAGGTCGTCACCCAAGGTCAACACGGCACCGTCGGTGAGCGAGGCGTCCTGGGAGACGCTCCGGCTCAACGACATGCTGCCGTCCCAGGTCATGGGAACGAGGATCTCCGGGCGCGACAGGTCCTCGGACACGACCACGAGATCGAAGAGGTCCTCGCTCCGGGTCCCGTTCATGCGAGCGCTGACGACGCCCGTCGGCTCGGCCCGCGGACAGCTCGGCGCCACGAACGCATCCACCTGTGAACCGGCGTCGCGCTGGGGCTCGAACGCATCGAGACCGGCAGCATCCGCCTGCGCATCCACGATCGGCGCAGCGTCGAGCGACGCGTCGTCCGCGCTCCCCGCGTCGGCTCCGGTCGGGTCCACGCAGAGACCGCTGGTGCAGACGAGCCCGTCGGGGCAGCGTCCGTCGCGCGCACAGCTGAACACACCGGAGCGCGGCACGACGGGGCAGCCCGCGAGCAGCGCGAGCGCAGGGAACATCACGGCGACGACGAGAGACGTGCGCATCACTCAGAGCTCCACGTCGAGCGAGATGCCGAAGGGAGACACGCGCAGGCGAGCCTGCTCACCCGTGGGCGAGCGCGGCGAGGCGAGGATCACGATGCCCACGACGGCCAGCGCCGCTCCGACGCCCGCGACCGCGGCACCGACGCCTTCGAGGATCGGCGCGCGTGCGGCCGAGTCCGCGTAGTCGCTCCACTCGGCCGGCGACATCGCGCCATCGACCCGCGCGCGATCGAGCGAGCCCGCCACCAACACACCGACACCGCCGAGCGCGATCGCACCGCCGACGATCGCGAGCGCGAGGCCCACGCCGTCGGGGCCGTCGTCAGACGCAGGAATCGGTGGTGGCGTCTGCTCGGCGGCCGCGTCGCGCGCGATCGCCTCGCGGAGGACACCGATGCGCGCCTCGACCTCGCCACGGTTCTGGAGCTGCGCAGGAGGCGCTTCCGCGAGGTAGCGCTCGAAGGCCTCGAGGGCCTCTGCGTCGCGACGCAGTCGATCGAGGGCGACGCCGATGTTGTAGAGGAGCGCCGGTCGCTCGCTGAGCTCGTACGCGCGGCGGAAGTCGGCGAGCGCCTCTTCGTTGCGCCCCGCGATGAACGCGACGCGACCGGCCTCGAAGCGCAGGCGCGCTTCCTCGTCGCCCGGGTCGACGGCGGCTCCCCCGCTGGCTGCGTCGCTCGCCTGCGCCGCGGCGGCTGCTGGCATCGAGAGCGCGAGCGAGGCAGCGAAGACGAGCCACGAGACCGACCGCAACATGGCCGCGAGCGTACTCAAAAGGTCGCGCCCGGACACGTCCCTCGCCGGGGCACGAACCATTGACCGCGACGCTTGGGCAGGGCGATCGTCACGCGCGATGAAGCTCCCTCCCCCGCCTCGTCTCACCGGTCGCGCGCTCCGCGGCGTCGTTCGCGCCACGGACGCCGATCCCGTTCGCTACATGCTCGGGAAGCTCCTGCGAGGCGACCTGGGCATCGACGCCGCGCGCTCCTTGCCCGAGAGCGCCCGGGGCGAGCAGCCGCTCGGGACGAGGCCCGAGCAAGCGCGGCGTGCGCACCCGCGCGCCACGCAAGATCTGCCGCTGCCCGCGTCGCGTCCGCAGGCGCGCGGCGCGGCGGCGTGGGGCGCGAGCTACGCGGAGAAGAAGGCCACGCCGACCCAGATCACCGAGCGCGCGATCGCCGCGGTGAAGTCGCTCGCCGCCGAGCGTCCGGCGATGAGCCCGATGCACTACGTCGACGAGGAGCGCGCCCTGCGCGACGCCGCGGCGAGCACGGAGCGACACGCGAACGGCCGCCCGATCGGCGCGCTCGACGGCGTGATCGTGCCCGTGAAGGAAGAGGTCGATCTCGAGGGCCGCGGCTTCACGCTGGGCCTCAAGAAGAAGCCCGCCGCGGACGCGAAGGACTCGACCGTGGTGCGGTGGCTGCGCGAGGCCGGCGCCATCGTGCTCGGCCACACGATGATGACGGAGCTCGGCATGTCGCCCCTCGGCGTCTCGGTGCAGCGCCTCTTGCCACGCAACGCGATCGATCCGCGCTTCGCCGCAGGCGGCAGCTCCACGGGCTCGGCCGTCGCGGTCGCGATCGGCCTCTGTCCCGTGGCGCTCGGCACCGACGGAGGCGGCTCGATCCGCCTGCCGGCC
Source organism: uncultured Sandaracinaceae bacterium (assembly GCA_964502175.1). GTDB lineage: Bacteria > Myxococcota_A > Polyangia > Polyangiales > Sandaracinaceae > JAFLCL01. The sequence goes on along the minus strand of CAZCVE010000082.1, from coordinate 14,339 downwards.
GCGTTCAATGGCCTCTTCGGTCTCAAGCCCACGTTCGGCCGCATCTCGCGCGCGGGCGACGGCTTCGGCGGCACGATGGATCACCTCGGTCCGCTCGGGTGCACCACGCACGATCTCGCGCTCTTCCTCGAGTCCACGAGCGGTGAAGACAAGGCCGACGAGCTCACGATCGGCAACCCTGGCTTCGATCGCGGCTGGCTCGCGTCTGCGCTTCGCCGCGGCGTGCGCGGCCTCCGCATCGGCGTGCTCGAAGACGAGATCGACGCCGCCGAGCCCGCCGTCGCCGCGGCCTGTCGCGACGCCTTGCGCACGCTCGAGATGGAGGGCGCCAAGCTCGTCCCCGTGACGATCCCGCTCGCCAAGCACGCGACGGCGATCGGCTACCTCACGATCGGTCTCGAGGCGTTCACGTCGCTCCACGAGATGCGTCGCACCGCCTGGGGCGACATGGGCCCCGATCTCCAGCTCCTCTGTCGCGCGATGAGCACGTTCTCGAGCGACGACTACCTCGACGCGCAGCGCCTCCGCGCGGGCCTTCGTCGCGAGGTGGCCCAAGCCCTCCGAGAGGTCGATGCGCTCGCGATGCCGACGTCCGTGCGCGGCGCCACGGAGGTGAGCGAGGCCGACATGCGAGACGGCATGACGGACACCACCGCGCTCCAGGGCGCGTCGCGCTTCGTCTACATCGGCAACCTCTGCGGCCTCCCGGCAGGCACCGCGCCCGTCGGACGCGACGCGCGCGGCATGCCCGTGGGCCTCCAGATCATCGGAGACGCATGGGACGAGGCCACGGTGCTGCAGGTGCTCGCGCACCTCGAGCGCGTGGAGGTCGCGAAGACGAGCGAGCCGAAGACCAAAGTGTCTCTGTTCGGCTGAGCGCGCTCGCCGCGCGAACGAACGAGCACATCAGTCGCCCATACGACCAGAGCGGCGAACATGCGACGCGACGCGGGCGCGCGAAGTCGATACGACTGTGCGCTCGGGCGCACGCGCGTGGCGCACATCTGATCGGCCGCGCTCGGTTCACTCGCGAACAGAGGAGTCTCCATGGCGAACTGGCATGTCGCGACAGGCACATTCTCGAGACTGGCACGATCGAGATTGGCACCATCCGGACTGGCACGTTCCCCACTGGCGCTCCCCTCGTTGGTGTTCTCAGCACTGGCACTCTCAGCCTGCTGCTTCGGCGGCGGGGAAGAGGTCACCGCGACGACGACGCCGCCGACGACCGCCGAGGCCACGGCCACGGCGCCCACGACGACGCCCACGACGGCGCCCGTCGTCGCGTCCGTCGCGAGCTGCACCCCGACAGAGGTGCCCCTCTGTGCGGAGTTCAATCAGACACAGTTCGCTGCGCTCGGTCAGTCGGGCGCACAGAGCATCTGCACCCGCAGCTTCGCCCCGTACCGCGCCACCGTGCTGCCTGGTCAAGGGTGTCCGCCGTGGGGGCGTCGCGGCACGTGCGACTTCGCCGATCACACTTGGTACGCCGTGCCGGCGGGCGGTGAAGGCACGCTCGACGCCGCCACCATCCGCGTGGCGTCGCAGCTGTGCAGTCGCGCGGGCGGCCGGTTCTTCGAGTCGAGCGGCATCGCCGAAGCCGCGCCGGACGCCGTCCGCGCGGATGCCAACACCGCCCTCACGATCGGGCAGGTCGTCGTGATCTGGCCCGAGGGCCGCTACACCGGCACGCGCGTCGGCCGCATCGTGGACGTCCTGCCCGACGGCCGCATCACCACGGTCGACACCGCCGGTGACCGCTTCACGGTGGCGCGCGATCGGGTCTGGGTCGGTGGGTACATCCTGGTCCCCAACGGACTCGGCGCGAGCGACATGGAGAACTACCCGACCATCACCGACGCGCCGCTCCCTGCCGGCACGCGGATCTGGGCCCACGACTCGTGGTGGTTCCGCGGTGTCGTCGTCGAAGACACGGGCGGACGCACGCTCAGCATCCACTTCTTGGGCAACATCGACCCGATCAACCAGAACGTGACCCGCCGCAACGTGCGCCTCGATCGCTGAGCCGCCGAGGCGCGATCACTCGGGCTTGCGGAACCTCAGCGTCATGCGGTCGCTCTCGCCGATCGCCACGAACGCGTCGCGATCGACGTCGCCGCCGCGCAGCACGGGCGGGAGCGACCACACGCCGTTCGGGTGATCGTGCGTGTCGGCCGGGTTCGCGTTGATCTCCGAGCGCTCCTCGAGGACGAAGCCCGCCGCCGTGACGTGCTCGATCACCCACGCCTCGGGCATGTAGCCGCTCTCGCGCGACGTCTCGACGTCGGTGCCCGCGGCCGCGCGGTGCTCGACGACGCCGAACACGCCGCCCGGACGCAGCACGCGGAACGCGTCCGCGATCACCTCGTCCATGCGCTCGTCCTTGAACCAGTTGTGCAGGTTCCTGAACGTCAGCACGGCGTCGACGGACGCGTCGTCTCCGAGCGCGATCGTCTCGGGCGTGCTCAGCGAGACCGTCTCGATCGGCCCGTAGATCTCGGCGCGCTCCGCGATCTGCGCGCGGAACGCGAGGCCCGACGTGCGGCGGTATTCGTTGGGCGAGTCCTCGGTGGGGATCGCGGCGATGAGGCGGCCGTGACCGCGCAGGAACGGCGCGAGCACCTCCGTGTACCAGCCACCGCCGGGTGAGAGCTCGAGCACGGTCATGTCGCGCGTGACGCCGAAGAACGCGAGCGTCTCGGACGGATGACGGAAGCGATCACGCGCGCGGTTCTCGGCGCTGCGGTGAGGCATCGCGAGCACGTCGTCGATCGTGAGGCTCGCGCTCTGGTCGGCGCCGCTGGTCTCCGCGCTCGCAGTGCCCGACGACGTGTCGCTCGTCGATCCGCCGCAGCCGAGCAGGGCGACGCCCATCACCCCGACGTGCAGCCAGTGGCGCGTGATCGAGCGTTGCGGGAGCGAGAGAGTCGGCGTGCGGTGCTGCGGCATGCGTGGCCTCCTGAAGGCGAGTGCGGTGGAAGGGACGGACCGCATGGAAGCTTCGACGCCGAGGGTCAAGGTCGCGCACCGCGACGCTGCGTTGCAGTAGCTTCACCTCGCTCATGAACGCCCTCGTCCGCATCAGCCGCGATCTGCAGCGCGACCTCGACCAGCTCACGTTCCGCGAGCCCGTCGCGTGGGTCTACGACCCGCTGTCGTATGCGCGGCGCTCGCACGAGATGTTCCTCGATCGCTACGGCGCGGGGGCCAAGCGCATGATCTTCCTCGGCATGAACCCCGGCCCGTTCGGGATGGCGCAGACGGGCGTGCCGTTCGGCGAGGTGTCGATGGTGCGCGACTACCTCGGGATCGAAGCGAAGGTCGATCGCGTCGAGGCGCACCCGAAGCGGCCCGTCGAGGGGTTCGCGTGCGCGCGCTCCGAGGTGTCCGGCGCGCGCTTCTGGGGATGGGTGAAGGCGCGGCACCCGGATCCGCGCACGTTCTTCGCGAGCCGCTTCGTCGTGAACTACTGCCCGCTCGCGTTCGTCGAGGAGAGCGGTCGAAACCTCACGCCCGACAAGCTCGCGGCCGAAGAACGCGAGCCGCTCTACGAGGCGTGTGATCGCGCGCTCGTGCGCGTCGTCGATCACCTCGGTCCCGCGTGGATCGTGGGCGTCGGCGCGTTCGGCAAGGAGCGCGCGCGGAGCGCGATCGGAGAGGAGCGCGGCGTGCGCTTCGGATCGATCCTCCACCCGAGCCCCGCGAGCCCGCTCGCGAACCGAGGCTGGGCCGAGCGCGCCGAGGCGGAGCTGAAGGCGCTCGATCCCTCGCTCTGACTCGGTTCAGTCGAGGGCGCGGGCGTCGATCCGCCGACCGCTGCGACGAGCGCGGCGATGGCGAAGGAGAGAGCACCGCCGCCCACCCTCGCAGGCGTCTCCGCAAGCGGCCGCGGCATCGTGCACACTGCGGCGCGATGAGCGACGAGACCGAGCCCAAGTCGATGTGGTCCGCGGAGATGGCCTCGCAGATCGACAACGCGTGGCGTGATCTCGTGCCTCACAACGCGGCGATCGGCATCGAGGTGATCCGCATCCGCGTGGGCGAGGTGTGGACGCGCCTCAAGTGGGCCGAGAAGCTCGTCGGCAACCCCGCGACGGGCGTGATCCACGGCGGCGCGCTCTCGACGCTGCTCGATGCATCGGGTGGTCTCGCCGTGGCGACGCGGATCGGACGGCCCTCGCCGATCGCGACCCTCGATCTGCGCATCGACTACATGCGACCTGCGGAGCGCGAGAAGGACATCCTCGTGCGGATGGAGTGCTACGCGGTGAAGCGAAGCGTCGCGTTCGTGCGCGGCGTCGCGTACCACGACGACGAGAACGATCCCGTCGCGACGTGCGCGGCGACGTTCGCGCGCAAGGGCGAGAAGGGGCGCACGTGAGCGAGCGCGGCATCACCACCAGCCTCGAGCAGCTCGAGGCCGCCGTGCGCGAGGGTCGCGCGTCGAACGATCCGCAGCGCCTGCTCGCGCTCGTGCCCTACGCGCAGTTCCTCGGCCTCGCGTGCACACGCGAAGGCGAGCGGCTCGTCGTGACGATGCGCTACGCGCCCTCCCTCGTGGGCGACGCGAGCATCCCCGCGCTCCACGGCGGCACGCTCGCGGGCCTGCTCGAGTCGACCGCGTCGTTCCACGCGCTCTTCGTGAGCGAGGTCGCCGGGATGCCGAAGACGATCACGCTGACGATCGACTACCTGCGCTCGGCGCGCGCGGTGGACACGCACTGCGAGGCGACCGTCATTCGTCAGGGACGACGCTTCGTCGTGATCCAGGTCCGCGCGTACCAAGAGGACCGCGACGCCCCGGTCGCGATGGCGAACGTGAAGCTCAAGGTCGGCTGAACGCGCTCAGTCGAAGCCGATCGCGCGCATCGAGGACACGCGCCACTCGGCGCCCTCGCGGACGAGCTCGATCTGATCGCCCAGCGGCGTGAGGGCCGTGGCGTGATCGCCGTCGACTCGCACGTCGAGCGCGTCGGGGCTCGCGGTGCCGTCGCGGTAGCGCGTGCGCTCCTCGAGCCAGGAGCGGCGCTGTGACTCGACGAGCAAGACGCCCGGCCCCAGGGTGAGCTCGCGTCCGAGGGCGCGATGGAGCGCGGCGATCGCGCGCTCCGGCGTGTCGAGCGCGGAGACCCCGAGCACCCCAGCCTCGACACGCATCGCGCCGTTCTCCTCGACGAGGATGACGCTGCGGGTGCCGCCGTCTCGACCAGGCAGCGTGACCAGCGCGCGTCGCTCGAGCGTGGTCGCTTCGAGCGCCGATGCGAGCTCACGACGCTCGGCGTGCGTGTTGTCCGTGGGCGCGTCGGCGCCAGCCGGAACGTCACGGCGGAGGTCCGCCGCGACCGCACGCAGCGTCGTCTCGGGGCCTGGCGCGCCGGCGCCGCACCCAGCAGCCGAGAGCGCGAACAGCGAGGCGAACAGGGCGGAGGCACGCACGGTCGCGATGCTACCTCCAAACACGCCGAAGCCGCCGACCCTCTCGGGCGGCGGCTTCGTCGGTGTGGGCTGTCGACTCGCGATCAGCCGACGCGCATCAGCGGATCGGGGAGATCAGCGGCAGACGCCGTCGATGCACTGACCGCTCGTGCAGTCGTCCGCGCTCATGCAGTTGGAGGTCGCCTCGTTGGTCGTCGCGCAGACGTTCATCAGGCAGAAGCCATACTGCACGTCGAAGCGCTGGCACTCGTCGACCGAGCTGCAGGGGATGCGGCAGCTGCCGTTGAGGCAGATCGAGCCCGCGGCGCACATGGCGGTCGCGCCACAGCTCGGACGCGGGCGGTCGTCGAGGCGGCAGCGGCCCTCGCTGCAGTAGCGACCCTCGCCACACTCCGGATCCGTCGCGCACTCGTCGAAGCAGCGCGTGTCGCGGCAGACGCGGCCCGCACCGCAGTCGTCGTTCGTGCTGCACTCGCCCGGATCGGGCTGGATCTCTTCGCAGTAGCTCTCGACACACTGCGCGCCCTCGGGGCACGGGTTGTCGATGCCGCAGCCCACGGTGCAGCGCTGGTTCACGCAGATGCGGCCCGCGCCACACTCGGACGAGAACTGACAGGTGTCGGAGGGCTGACGGCACTCGCCGTCGACGCACTCGAGGCCCGACGCGCAGGGGTTCGTGTCGCCGCACGCAGGGTTCTGCGTCGGCACGCACGAGCCATCGACGCAGGTCTGGTTCGCGTCGCAGTCGGTCGCGTCTTCGCAGCCACGAACGCACGCGCCTTCGCGGCAGATGACACCGTCGCCGGGGCACTCGGCCGTCGTGGTGCACACGCAGCTCGAGTCCGTGACGGTCTCGGACGGCGTCACGCAGTAGCCGCCGCGGCAGCGCGTCGCGGCGTCGCCGCAGTCGGCGTCCGCGTCACACGTCTGCGTGCAGCCGAGCGTGGTGCACTCGGTGCCGGCGACGTTGCACTGGTAGTCGCACGAGCACTCGGCGCGCTCGGGCGGCTCGAGCCGACGACAGCCATAGCCATCGCAGTAGTAACAAGCCGTCTCGTCGCAGTAGTTGCTCTCCTGCGAGCAGCCAGCGACGGCGGCGGTCGAGAGGAGCGCCGCAGTCGCTGCCAGCGCCACTCGCAGGTGCGCGAGCGCCCGGTGAGGCAGGACCAGCTGAGAAGCCCGACGTCCAAAAAGCTTTTCCACGGCACACCCTCCCCCGCCGAGAGGGGCGGGTTGGGCTCCCGTTTACCAGGATCCGTGCCAGCCGCGAACTTCGCGAGAGACGCAGAATCGTGGGCGATCCATCGAGGCCCCTCGGCGACGCGTGACCACGAGTTCACAGACCGGGCGTGAACGGAGCCAATCCGTTCACGGCATCTGGAAGTCGATGCCCTCGAGCGCGTCGAGCGCGTCGAGCGCCTCGCGAACCGCTGCGCGCTGCTGTTCCTCGGTGTCCGCCCGCGCCCGTCGTGACCGCGTCGCCCGTCGGCCCGACGTGCCGCGCGAGGGCGGCGGCCCCACCGTCGAGTCGCTCGCGACCGGCGCGTCGACTGGGGTGGCCGGCCACGCGAGCGGGGCCGCGCTGCTCGCGTGGCCGTCGCGACCATTGACCACCTCGACCATGTTCGCGGGCTCGCCCGGTCCGGCGAGATCGACCCAGCGCGTGACCCGCGGACGCACGTCGACGTGGAGGAACTCGCTCGTCGGGTAGAGCCCCACGCCGCTCTCGTCGAGGAGCAGCGCGACGGCATGGACCTGGTCGAGCGGCGCGTCGACGACCCGCACGTCGAGCGCGTGACCGGTGCGGTGGCGGCTCGTCTCGCTGGCGTCCGGCCGGTAGCCCGAGGTGATCTCGATGTCGTGACCGGGGAAGCGATCGGCGATGACCTGCAGGCGCGTGAGGAGGCCTGCGTCGAGCCGCCGCACCTCGGACGCGAAGAGCTCGGGATCGTTCGCGTGGGCCGCGAGATCCCGCGCATCGGGGCGATCGGCGACGCGGGGACGCGCGAGGATCGAGAGCTCCAGCAGCGCTTCCGCGTCCGGCGCGCCGCGACAGTCGGTGAGGTGGAGCAGGCGCGGCTCGCGCGAGCCGTCGGTCGTGCGGATGAACCGCACGGGGGACGGCGTGACGCAGGTGGGCGCGGCGGGCGTGATCGAGGTCGGCTCGCTGACCGTGGGCGCCGACGCCGCCGAGCTCGGTGTGGGCGCGGCGGGCGTGATCGAGGTCGGCTCGCTGACCGTGGGCGCCGACGCCGCCGAGCTCGGTGTGGGCGTTGCGGTCATCGTCGACGAGACGACGGGGGGCGGCGCCTCGATCTCGCCCGGCGTCGCGTCGGCGGACGGCGCCACGGGAACGGCGACGAGAGGCCGCGGCGGCGCGGGCTCTGCGTAGATCACGGTGACGTCGGCCTGCGCGGCCGCGGGGGCGGCAGCGAGGGCGAGGACGAGGATGATCGAGGCCCGCATGAGGCGAATGCTCGAACGCGCCAGGGTCTGGCATCCAGATTCCGGCCGTGCTCTGCGCATCCGCGCAGTACGCTCGCGGGATGCGGCGAGAGCCACGCGCGCGAGGGCGCGAGGAAGACGACGAGCGCGACGAGGACGCGCTCGCGGAGCCCGAGCCTCTCGCGCCGGGACACGGCCTCGCCTTCGAGCTCGCGCGCGCCGTGGAGGCCGCGAACGCTCCGAGGGTCATCACGCTGCTCGGCGGGCACGTCCGCTTGCGCGAGGGCGTGACGCTCAGCAATGCGCTGGGCGATGGCGGGGTGGACCTCGTCGACGTCGAGCCTGCGGAGCTCTCGGCGGGCTACCGCGACGCGGCGACTCATCCGCTCTCGCGCGCGCTCGGCGTCGAGCGCACGGCGCGTGTGCTCGTCGATCTCCTCCGTCGCGCGAGGGATCTCCGCAGCGTCGAGCCCGCGACCCGCGCGCTCGCGGCGAGCCACGGGCACGACCACGCGCTCGTACATGCGATGGAGCGCGATGCGCGGACACGCGCCCCCGACGTCCTCGCGGCGCTCGGCGACATCGCCCCGGACGTCGTGCGCATGACGAGCCACGACGTGCGCCAGCTCGCGCGCGCCGGTCAGGCAGCGATCGAGGCCGCCATGCCGCGCCTCGCGCTCGGCCTGCCCGGGCTCGACGGCAAGTCGCGTCGCGCCGCAGAGGATCTCCTCCACGCGATCGCGCCCGTCGAACACGAGTACGCTCCGCGCGCGCTCGCGGCGCTCCTGCGCGCGGGCGCGGTCGTCGACCGTCGGCGAGACGGGCTCACCCCGATCGAGCGCGCGGCCACGGCCAGCGTCCTCGCGAACCTGCGTGTCTTCGAGAACGCAGGGGCGAGGCTCGACAAGGCCACGAAGAAGCGTGTCCAGCGCGAGGGCAAGGCGTCGCGCGGCGTGCCGAAGACCTCGAAGGTGCGGCCCTCGACCCCACCGCCGACGCACACGAAGGCTGTCGAGAAGCGACGCGCGAAGGAAACACCAAAGGCTGGCCTCTCGACGGGTGCGAAGGCGCTGCTGCTCGCCGCCGGCGCGCTCGGGCTCGCCTTCTTCATCATGGCCGAGCCACGCATCGGCTTCGTCTTGCTCGGGATCGGCGCGACGGTGCTGGCGGTCATGGCCAAGCTCGGGCGTTCGCTGAGGTGGTTTCGCGCGGCAGACGATCTGCGAGATCGAAGGGGCGATCGCTGGCGTGATCGCTGAGCAGCCGCGGTAGGCTCGCCGCACATGTCCGCCCGACGCCTCGATCGTCCCGGCCGCGAGCTCGTCACGCTGCGCGTCGACGGCGACGACGTGAGCGCGGTGCGCGGCGAGCCCGTCGCGATGTCTCTGCTCGCGGCGGGTCGTCTCGTGCTCGGGCGCTCGGTGAAGTACCACCGGCCCCGCGGCGCCGCGTGCTTCTCGGGTCGATGCGACGGCTGCCTCATGCGCGTCGACGGCGTGCCGAGCGTGCGCACGTGTCGCCTGCCCGCCGCGCAGGATCTCGAGCTCGAGACGCAGAACGTGCTCGGCTCGGCGGAGATCGATCTCCTCAGCGCGGCCGACTGGTTCTTCCCTGGCGGCATGAACCACCACGAGATGTTCACGTGGGCCAAGCCCGTGAACCACGTGATGCAGCTCGTGGCGCGCGAGGTCGCGGGCATCGGCACGCTTCCCTCCGAGGTGCGGGCGCCGAGCCCCGTGACGGATCGCGCGCCCGACGTGCTCGTGATCGGCGCGGGGTTCGCCGGGCTCGCGGCGGCGCGCACGCTGGCGAAGGCGGGGCTCGACGTGCTCGTCGTCGACGAAGAAGAGGCGGTCGGCGGATCGTGGCTCGACGCGGTTCGTGCGAGCGCGGTGTCGGCGCTCGCGCGCGACGCCGAGAGCGCCGGTGCCGATGTCCGCGTCTCCCACGCTGCGGTGGGGATCTTCGACGAGCCGCACGACGTGCGACTCGCGCTGATCGCGTCGCACGCGGGCATCGTGCGCGTGCGAGCGCGCGCGTGGGTGCTCGCGGTCGGGCGACACGAGGGCAGCGCTGCGTTCGAGGGCGCCGATCTGCCCGGCGTGATCGGCGCGGAGGCCGCGGCGCGGGTGCTCGCGCGAGGCATCGTCCCGGGTGAGCGCGTCGTGATCGCAGGCGATCTCGACTCGCGCGGCGCCGAGCTCGACGCGCTCGCGCGCGCGCTGTCGAGCGCGGGCGCCAAGGTCGAAGGGCCTCACGCGCTCGATCGCGTCGCGCGCGCAGACGGCCGCAACCAAGTCAGCTCCGTGACGCTCACGGAGGGCTCCAAGCGCAGCAAGCACGCGTGTGATCTCCTCGTCGTCGGGCCGCGCACGAGCGCGAGCTACGAGCTCGCCGTGCAGGCCGGAGCGCGCACGACGCTGCGGAACGGCTGCTTCGAGCTCGTGCACGCCGGGGGCGCACACGCGACGTGGATCGTCGGCAGCGCTGGAGATCCCGCGCTCGCGACCGCAGACGCGGGCGCGGTGATCGCCGACGCCGAGCGCGCAGCCGCCGAGATCATCGCCACGCTCGGCGCGGGTCCGGAGGCGACGCGATGAGCAAGATCATCGTCTGCCGCTGCGAAGACGTGACGCTCGCCGAGATCGACGAGGCGATCGAGTCTGGCCACGAGGACCTCGAGTCCGTGAAGCGCTTCACCGGCTTCGGCACGGGCTTCTGCCAAGGCAAGCAGTGCGTGGCGCTCTGCGCGCGCCTCCTCGCGGAGCGCGGCGGAGAGGTGGCCACGATGCCGATCACGCCGCGGCCACCGTTTCATCCGATCGCGATCCACGCGCTCGCGTCGCTGATCGACGACGACGACGACGGCCCCGGAGGGCACGCGTGAGCCTCCGCGAGCAGGCGCGACCGCCCGCGCTGCCGAGCGCGCCGCTGCCCGAGTCGGCCGACGTCGTGATCATCGGCGGCGGCATCATGGGCCTCGCCACGGCGTGGAACCTCGCGCGGTTGTCCGAGAGCAAGACGCCGCTGCGCATCGTCGTCATCGAGCGCAGCTACCTCTGCGGCGGCGCCTCCGGACGCAACGGCGGCGGCGTGCGCGCGCAGTGGGCGAGCGAGACGAACATCCGCCTGATGAAGCGCTCGATCGAGCTCTGCGCGGACTTCGCGACGCGCATGCGCATCAACGTGTGGTTCCGGCGCGGCGGCTACCTCTTCCTCGCGCGCACCGACGAGCGGGCGAAGCAGCTCGCTGCGTCCGCCGAGCTCCAGCGCGAGCACGGCCTGCCGACGCGCGTGATCGATCCGAGCGAGGTGAAGGACATCGTCCCCGAGCTCGACGTCTCGCGCGTGGTGTGCGCGAGCTGGAACCCCGACGACGGCGTCGTCTTTCCGTGGCCGTTCGTGTGGGGCTACGCGCGCGCTGCGGTGTCGCTCGGCGTGTCGCTCCACACGCACACCGGCGTGGAGGATCTCGTCACCGAGGGCTCGCGCGTGGTGGGTGTCGTCACCTCGCGCGGCGTGGTGCGCGCGCCGCGCGTGCTCGTCTGCGCAGGCGCGTGGAGCCCGACGATCACGCGCAAGGTCGGCGTGGAGCTGCCGTCCAAGCCGCACCGCCACGAGATCTGCTCGACCGAGCCGCTCAAGCCGTTCTTGCGCCCGCTCGTCGGAGACCTGCAGAACGGCCTCTACTTCTCGCAGTCGATGCGCGGCGAGATCGTGGGCGGCATCTCGAACGAGCGCGTGCCCGAGGGCCTCGATCAGCGCAGCAGCGCGCGCTTCCTCGGCCTCTACGCGAAGGCGCTCTCGGAGGCGATGCCGATCCTCGGCGACGTGAAGATCCTTCGTCAGTGGGCGGGCTGCTACGACCTCACGCCCGACGGCAACCCGCTCTGCGGCGAGGTCGACGAGGCGCCCGGCCTCTTCCTCATGAGCGGCTTCATGGGCCACGGCTTCATGATCGCGCCGATCATGGGAGAGCTCTTCGCGAAGCACCTCCTCTTCGGTGAAGAGAAGGAGCTCTTCGAACGCTGGAACCTGCGCCGCTACCGCGAAGGCAAGCTGCTCAGCGAGTCGATGATCCTCGGCTGAACGAGCGTCGGCCACGCGCGTGGCCCCCGCCTACCGTCCGCCGATGCCGCTTGCAGCGATCTACCGAGCGAACGTCCACGCGCTGATCGGTCTGCTGTTGCGCGCCGCACTCGCACTGGACCGCCACGAGCGATGGGCCACGCGCACCGCCCGACGCCTCCGCGGCTCGCTGCTGCGCTTGTGGCGTCGCTGGACGAACACGCCGGCTGCGCCGCGGCGATCGCGAGGCCGAACGCCATGGAACCGAACGCCGCCCGAGACCGAGCTCGCCGTCCACCGCATGCACCACGACCACCGCGACCTCGGCGCGATGCGTCTCCGCGCTCTCCTGCGTCGCACGCTCGGCATCCAGCTCGCCACACAGACGATACGCAACATCGTCGGCCGCTCGCCGCAAACTCCCTCTCCCGCTCGCGGGGGAGGGCCGGGGAGAGGGACAGGCCACCGCGAGGTCGCACGCCGCATCGACGTCACGGCAGCACGCCAACTCTGGGGCATGGACCTCACGCTGGTGTGGCTGCTGGGCTTCTTCCCGATCTGGCTCCTCGGAGTCGTCGACTACCATGGCAGTCGCATCATCACGCTCGAGCGCCTGACCGCGCCGACTGCCGCTCACGTGCGCGCTGCACTCGAGCGCGCCTTTCAGCAACACGGCATTCCAGAGCGCGTGCTCACGGACAACGGCATGGTCTTCAAGGCCGTGGACGTGGCGCTGCTCCTCGCCTCGCACGGCGTGGAGCACACCTTCACTCGCCCCGCGCACCCCTGGACCAACGGCCGCATCGAGCGCCTCTTCCGGACGTTCAAGAGCACCGTGTTCGCGCACATCTGGCTGTTCGCGAGCGTGGGAGAGATCGACCGCTACTGCCGCGACTTCGTGACCCTCTACAACAGGGACCGCCCGCACTCGCGCTTCGAGGACTGCACGCCGGACGAGGTCTACTTCGGCCGCAGCCCAGTCACGCGTCCCGTCGGCCGAGTGACCTACTTCGACGGACACCTGTGCTGGTACCGCTTCGGGTAGCTCCCGGCGCCGGACATGGGGCACCCCGGCGCCTCGCTCTTTGACACGCAGACGCACACCGACCGCTCGCCACCCCCGCGAGTCAACGTCGACGTCTGTCTGCATGTCAGTCGAGGGACTCACTGAGCGCCTACCGGCATCCTTTCTTGGTGACGACCGAAGCCTCCGGCGGAGCCGCACGACTCTGCTTGGCTAGTACACGGGATCCCGTCTGGACCAGAGCCGTACTCGTAGGTGAGAGTGCCCATGCGCGAGGTCTCGGTGAGGAGTTGTCCTTGGTCGCCGTAGGTGCGCTCGAAGATCACGTTGTCTTGATCGTCACGCGTCACCGTCTGATTGCCCTCCGCGTCGTACTCGTAGAACGTCGTGCCACCGGTCGGCAGCGTCTCCGCCGTGCGGCGACCCGCCTCGTCGTACTCCCACGTCGTCGTGAAGTCGGCAGAGTTCTCTGTCGGAACGTAGGCCTCGATCCGTCGGGTCACATCGCAGCTCACAGGATCGCGGTTCGTGATCGCGCCCTGACCGAGTTGGTCGGACACCCAAAGAACGTCGTCCGGGCACGCGATGCCGTACCCGTAGCGGGTCTCGCCATTCAGCCCGTCGAACACGTTCGTCACGTTGCCGCGCTGGTCCCAGATGTACCGGTTCGGGATGCCCAGGCCGTCCGTCATCGTCATCTCGCGCGAGCCGAGGTCGTAGCTCGAGCGCTGACACACCCCGTCTGCGTCGCACATCCGACCGAGGCGGCCGTCAGCCTGGTAGTCGATCGCCGCCGCTCGCACGCCGCGCGAGTCGATGATGTCAGTCAGGTGGTGAGGCAAAGGGGCGTGCCGATACTCGAAGCGTGTCGTGCGATCGGCGGGGTCGAGGAACGACACCAGGTTGCCAGCTGCGTCGTACTCGTAGCCCACGCTGCGGCCGTCGCCGCCGATCACCTGCGTGATGCGGCCGTGTGCGTCGCGCACCACGTTCATGCCGCGCCCACTCGAGCTGGCGATCTGGTTGCGCCGCAGTGACAGCGAGTTGCCGTTGCGGTCCTGGATGTCCGTCACGCCGTCCCGCGTGTTGATCCAGAACGTTCGCCCATCGCGCGTCGTCAGCACGAAAGAGTCCAGCCTCAGCGGCTCGCCCGTCTCGTCCGACACGAAGTGCGACTCGAACGTCACGGCTCCCACCCGAGAGATGGGTAGAGACGTGGCCCGGAACGAGGTGCTGGCAACAGGCGTGAGCGTGGCACCGGGACGGCTGCCGTCGGTCTGCTCGAAGGCGATCTCTCCCGCGCAGCCACCGGAGATGGTCTGGATGTTCACCGGCTCGGGATGGAAGAGATACCACTCGTCATCGG
>CAZCVE010000081.1:0-36144 GCA_964502175.1 uncultured Sandaracinaceae bacterium | reverse complement strand
GGTCGCGAAGAAGGTCGCGAAGAAGGTCGCGAAGAAGGTCGCGAAGAAGGTCGCGAGCAGGGGCGTGCGCGTGGTCAGCTCGAGGCGCTGCGTCGCACGCTGGCGCGTATGCTCCAGCTGAAGTTCGGACCTGCGCACGAGGCTCACGCGGCGCGCATGGCCGCCGCGTCCAGCGAGGAGCTCGAGTGTTGGATCGAGCGCGTGCTCACCGCGGTCTCGATCGAGGATGTGTTCGAGGGCTGAGGCTCCTCCGTCGCGAACTGCTGGTGAGCGCACGGGCTCGCGCTGTACCGTCTCGGGATGTCGCGCCGCTCGCTCTTCGTCGCTGCCGTGCTCGCCACTCTTCCCGTCGGCTGCGTCGAGGACGGCGGATTCCCCGACGCGGGTGACGTACCGGACGCGGGCGCCGCGGAGATCGACGCGGCGGCGGCGGTGGACGCCTTCGTCGCGCCGCGGCCCGACGCGGGGCGTGATGCGGGCGGCGATGCGTACCTCGGCGATGCGCCGGTGCGTCCCGCCATGGACGGCGGTCCGTTCACCGAGGAGCCCCCGACGCTGACGTTCTCCGATCCGCCGATCACGATGCTCCCTGTGGGCACACGCTACGCGGAAGAGATCCACTACGGGCCGAGCGACGAGCAGGTATTCGACATCTACCTGCCCCAGGCGAGCGAGCCGACGGCGCTCGTGATCTTCATCCACGGCGGTGGCTTCACCGGCGGCTCGCGCAGCGGTCCGTCGGCGAGCGCGGTGCGTCAGGTGATCGGGGCCGGCGCTGCGTACGCCTCGATCGACTACCGCCTGCTCGAGCGCGCAGGGACCGAGACCGACGGCGTCATCAAGTGCCTGCGCGACTCGATGCGCGCGCTCCAGTTCATGCGCCACCACGCCGACGTCTTCGAGATCGATCCGATGCGCGTGGGCACGTACGGTGGCTCGGCGGGCGCGGGCACGAGCTTGTGGCTCGGGTTCCATCCGGACATGGCGATCCCGGACAGCGCCGATCTCGTGGCGCGTGAGAGCTCGCGCCCTCAGGTCGTGGCCGCGCTCAGCACGCAGTCGACGTACGACGTGATGCGCTGGGCGCCGGACGTGTTCCAGGAGGAGTACTCGTTCCTCACGAACAACCTCTTGCTCACGCAGGCCGCGCTGCGCTCGACGCTCGTCCAGTTCTACGGGCTCGACGGGGCGCTCGCGGGCGACATCAGCGGCCTCGAGGCGGAGCTGCTCACGCCCGAGATGGTCGCGTACCGTGCCGAGGTCGACATGTTCTCGCTCATGACGTCGGACGATCCGCCGACGTACGTGCGGAACGACGGCGAGGCGGCCGGACCCGCCGACGAAGGCTTCGATCTTCTGCACCACCCGCTGCACGCGCGCGCGCTCGTGCGCCTGGCGGCGGAGCGCGGCACCGAGCTCGAAGCCGACGTGCCTGCGTACGAGATCGAGTCGGACGAAGAGGGCATCGGCTTCCTCTTGTCGCGCCTCGAGCCCTGATCGGTCCTCGATCGTTTCGTTTGACGGTTTCGCTCGCGGTTCTTCATGATCGCAAGCAGCGGAGGATGCCGATCTCAGTGAAACCCCTCGATCGAGAGCCCGGCTCTCGTGAGGCCGCGGAGGCGTTCGCGGCTCGCATCGCCGTCGCGCCGCGCGACCGCGAGCTGATCGTCGAGACGCTCCACGGCCTCCCGCCCGACGTGTCGTGCCGCGGCATGTTCTTCGATGGCTTGCTCCGCACGATCCGCAGCACGCGCGGTCGAGCGGCCGCAGACGAGGTGGTCGCGATCGCCGACGTGCCGCCCGCGCGCGTTCCCTTCGCGCTCTACCCGCACCGCCACTTCTACAAGCTCTACTTCACGGCCGCGCGCCGCTTGCACCCGAGCGACAGCCTCGAGGGCGCCATGCGCACGGTGGCCGAGACGTTCTATCCCGTGTTCCGCGAGAGCCTCGTCGGTCGGACGATGGCGCAGCTGATGGGCGACGACCCGATGAACATCCTCGAGCGGCTGACCGAGGCGTACCGGCTCAGCGTGCAGGGAAACGCGCACGCGGTGGAGCGCGTGGGGCCGCGCGAGGCGCGCTGGACCGCGATGGTCGAGCCCACGCCAGCGTACCCGAGCGTGTTCACCGGCATCGTGCTCGGCACGATGCGCTCGCACGGCGCGCCCGACGTGGTGGTCGAGGTGGTCTCCCACCGACGCGATCCGACGCGGTTCGCGTACACGTTCCAGATCCGCTGGTGATCGCCTCGCCGACTCGTTGCGAGCCGTCCGCACGGCTTGTAGCCTGCGCGCCGTGGCACTCATCGAGCTCGAAGGTGTGGAGAAGCGGTACGGCGAGCTGCGCGCGCTGCGGGGCGTGACGCTCAAGCTCGAGGCGGGGCGCATCGGCCTCCTCGGACCGAACGGCGCGGGCAAGAGCACGCTGCTCAAGTGCATCCTCGGCCTGCTCACGCCGGACTACGGCACGGCCAAGGTGTTCGACTTCGACGTCGTGCGTCAGCCATTCGAGGTGCGGTCGCGCATCGGGTACATGCCCGAGGGCGACGCGGTGCTGCCCGAGCTCACGGCGCTCCAGTTCACCACGCTCGCCGGCGAGCTCTGTGGCCTCCCGCGCCAGGAAGCCATCGCGCGCGCGCATCAGGTGCTCCACTACGTGGGCCTCGGCGAGGCGCGCTACCGACGACTCGGATCGTTCTCGACGGGCATGCGCCAGCGCGCGCGCCTCGCGCAGGCGCTCGTCGGTGACCCGAAGCTCCTCTTGCTCGACGAGCCCACGAGCGGTCTCGATCCGCGCGGCCGCGACGAGATGCTCGCGCTGATCCTCGACATCCCCGCGCGCACGGGCGCGAGCGTGATCATCTCGACGCACATCCTGCCGGATGTGGAGAAGACGTGCGATCAGGTCGTCGTCGTCGCGGGCGGCGAGGTGCTCTACGCCGGCGAGCTCGCGCCGATGATCGCGGGCGAGGCGGGCGTGTTCGAGGTCCGCGGCAAGGGCGACCCCGCCAAGCTCCAGAAGACGCTCGAGGAGGCTGGCTGCGTGATCACCCGCGACGGCTCGACGCTCGAGGTGCGCGTCCCGAAGGGGAAGGGCGCGGACTTCATCCTGCGTGCGGCCATCGAGGGCAAGCACCAGATCCGTCACCTGAGCCCGCTCGTGAAGACGCTCGAGCGCGCGTTCTTCCAGACGCTCGAGAAGGCCGGACAGGTCGCGCCCGAGGGCGCCGACAAGAAGGCCAAGCCCGCGGAAGCCAGCCCGAGCTGAGCCCCAGCGCGACTGCGCTCGATTCGGCCGAGGCCCGCGTATACTCGGCGTCGGTGGCCAACACCTCACCTCCGCCAGCGGCCCGACCCGCGAGCACGCCTCCGACGAGCGCGCGCATCGCCGTGGTCGACGACGACAAGCTGCTGCGAGAGCGCGTGGCGTCGATCCTCCGGTCGCGCGGCCATACGCCGACGATCTTCGAGTCCGCGACGCGGTTTCTCGAGGCCCACAAGCACACCGCGTTCGATCTCGTGCTGCTCGACGTGGTGATGGACGGCATCAGCGGCGTGGACGCGTGCCGCATCCTCAAGGCGCGCGAGGAGGGCTTCGTGCCCGTGGTGCTCGTGACGTCGCGCGCCGATCCGGACGCGCGCGTCGAGGGGCTGCGCATCGGCGCGGACGACTACGTCTGCAAGCCCTTCGAGGAAGAGGAGCTCCTCGCGCGCGTGGCCTCGATGCTGCGCATCAAGCGCACGTACGATGACGTCGCGAGCTCGCGCAACCGCATGGCCGAGCTCGCGGTGCTCGACGATCTCACGGGCCTCTACAACGTTCGCTATCTCCAGCAGCGCTTCACCGAAGAGTGGAAGCGCGCCGAGCGCCACCGCGAGCCGCTCGCCATCGCGATGCTCGACGTGGATCACTTCAAGCTCGTGAACGATCAGTACGGACACGAGATCGGCGACGCCGTGCTGCGAGAGATGAGCGCGCGCCTCAAGACGTCCGTGCGCGACACCGACGTCGTGGCTCGCTACGGCGGAGAGGAGTTCGTCGTGCTGCTCCCGAGCACGCAGCTCGCCGGGGCGCTGATCGTGGCCGAGCGCATCCGGAAGACGATCAACGCGCGCCGCTTCGAGACCGCGCGCGCGCGCCTCGAGGTGACCGCCTCGGTGGGCATCGCGCTCTACCCGAGCCGCGGCGTGACCTCGAAGGATCAGCTCCTCCGCGCGGCCGACACGGCGCTCTACCGCGCCAAGGAAGACGGCCGCGATCGCATCTGCGTCTACCAAGAGCAGATGTACGTGTTCCGCTCCGAAGAGGGGTGAGGCGTGGACGCGCGCGGCGGGGGGACGAGCCCCCGCCCTACCGATTCAGCGGATCGACAACATCTCCGATGCCCGCACGTCCTCGGAAGACCGCGCGACACGGAGCTCGTAGTCGATGAGCTCGACCTCGAAGGCGCTCGTCGCGACGTTCCAGAACGCGAGGTCGTCGGTGTCGAGCGTGATCGTGACGAGCGCGTTCGCGCCCGGCGCGAGCTCGACCTGCGCGAAGCCACGGAGGTCGTGCGGCGCGCGCTCGACGCTGGACGAGATCGGCGCGACGTAGAGCTGCACGGTCTCGCGGGCGCTCCGGGTGCCCGTGTTGGTGACGCGCACGGTGACCTCGACGTCGTCGCCGGGAGACACGCTCGCGCGCGAGAGCGAGAGGTCGCTGTACGCGAACGTCGTGTAGGCGAGGCCCTCGCCGAACGCGTGCGCGGGCGCGGTGCCTTGGTTCTGGAGGTGTCGGTAGCCGTGGAAGAAGTCGTACGTGACCTCGAGCGAGACGGAGTCGAACGGCGGCAGATCCGCTTCGGCGACGGGGATGGAGAACGGCAAGCGACCCGACGGAGACTCGTCGCCCGCGAGGATCTCGGCGATCGCCGCGCCGCCCTCGGAGCCTGGGTAGAACGCGAAGAGCAGGCCCTCGATCTCGCTCTCGAACGGCGCCGTGAGGAGCGCCGCGCCGCCCTCGAGGACCACGATGACGGAGCCGTGTGCCGCGGCGACGGCGTAGATCAGCGAGAGCTCTTCCGCAGGCAAGGACAGCGTCTCGCGATCGCCCGCGCCGATGTCGCTCTCTCCTTCGTCGTCGGCTTGGAGGCCGGTCACGATCACGACGACGTCGCTCGCGCGTACGGTCGCCATCGCGGCAGCGTCGAGGGGCCCGGTGACGTGCGTGACGTTCGCCGCGCCGAAGCGCGTGGTCATGCCCTCGAGCGCGGTGATCACGCTCGTCGGCGCCACGCGGCTCGAGCCTTCGTCGCCGATGCTCTCGACGTCGACGTTGCGACCGATCAGCACGATCGAGGCGCCCTCGGCGATCGGCAGCACGGGCGCGCTCGCCGAGGCGGGGGTGGCGTTCTTCAAGAGCACGATGCCGCGTCGCGCGACCTCACGGGCGAGCGCGAGGTGCTCGGCGGTCTCGCGCTGGGTGGGATCGTCGATGCGAACCCCCGGCGTGCGCGGCGTCTCGTCGAGGCCGAAGCAGAGCTGCGCGCGGAGGATGCGCCGCACCGCGGTGTCGAGGTCGTGCTCGCTGAGATCGCCGCGCGCGATGGCGCCGGGCAGGCGTCGAAACTCGGACGGCAGCGGCATCTCGATGTCGAGGCCGGCGAGGACCGAGGCGGCGTCGCCATGCGTGCCGAAGATCCAGTCGGACTCGACGAAGCCCGCGAAGCCCCAGTCGTCTCTCAGGATGTCGGTGAGGAGGTGCGTCGAGAGATCGCAGTAGAGGCCGTTCACCTGGTTGTACGCGCTCATCACGGAGCCCACGCGGCCCTCGATCACGACGCGACGAAAGTGCGGCAGGTAGAGCTCGCGCAGCGTGCGCTCGTCGATCGTGACGTCCACGTCGTGGCGCGTGTCCTCGATGCTGTTCACCGCGTAGTGCTTCACCGACGCGATCACGCCCTCGTCCTGCACGCCCTCGACGAACGCGAGCGCGATCGCGCCCATGTGGTGCGTGTCCTCGGAGTAGGTCTCCTGCGCGCGGCCCCACCGCGGGTGACGCAGGAGGTTGATCGTCGGCGCGAGGATCACGTCCGCCCCGGCCGAGCGATGCTCGACCGCCATCGCGTGGCCGACGCGCTCCTCGAGCTCCGTGTCCCACGTGGCGCCGCGCATCATCGCGACGGGGAAGGCCGTGCCGTGCGCGCCGCCGAACGCCGAGAGGCCTCGCGGGCCGTCGAGCATGTGGAGGCCGTTCACGCCGAGGCGCGTGTTGCCGGGTACGTACCAGGTGCCGTCGACGCCAGGGGCGGTGCTGCCGGCCATCATGTCGAGCTTCTCGAGGAGGCTCATGTCGCCGAGCAGCGCGGTGATGCGCGCCTCGATCGCCGCGTCGTCTCGATCTCCGCAGTACGCGATCGTCTCGGGCGTCGGCGTGAACGGGCGCGGCTCGTGAGGCGGACCCGAGTCCGGGGTGGCGTCGGATTCGATCGGAGCATCCGTGGTGAGGTGCGCGTCGTCGGGCACCGGCGACGACGGACACCCGCTCACGGCGAGCGCCAACGCGAGGCCAGTCGCGGACAGCTGGCGAGTCGGAGCGTGCATGAAGAGGCGTGTGCCCCATGGCCCGCGGCCGCGTCAACGGGCAGCCGTTTGGGCCCGTGGCCCATCGCACTGGCCGCTTGGCCGCCGCGAGCTAGCTTCGCGCCCTTCGGGAGGCTCCATGTCGCTCTTTCGTTCCAAGATCTCTTTCACCCCCGCGCTGATCCTGGCCCTGGCCGGCTGTGGATCGACGCACACCACCGAAGACATGACGGACGCGGGTCCGATCATCTTCGACCTCGACGGGGCTCGGTTCCCCGACTCGCCCGCGCCGCCCGAGGAGCCCGACGCGACCGTCGGCCCCGGCAACGTCGGCGCGACGTGCAGCGCGGCGAGCGACTGCACCGGCTCGGCGGACACGTGCATCCCGGATCAGCCGGGCTTCCTGCCCGACGGCTACTGCACGACCGCGTGTGATCCGGCGGACGAGGGGAGCTGCCCCGACGCGTCGATCTGCATCGAGGTCGGCATGGGTCAGGCGTTCTGCTTCCTCGAGTGCGATCCGAGCACGGGCTGCGAGCGCGAGGGCTACGGCTGCGCGAGCGGCATCGGCCTCGGCGCCAACGTGTGCGTCGGCGGCTGCACCGACTCGGCCGACTGCGGCATGGGCCTCGACTGCGATCCCTCGGGCGGCGAGCTCGGCGCGGGCTCGTGCTTCGATCCCAGCGCGACCATCGGCGGCACGTGTGCGTCGGAGAGCGACTGTCCCTCGGGCGGCGCGTGTCAGCCCGAAGAGGGCACGGGCTGGCCGGGCGGCGCGTGCCTCGGCGGCGAGTGCGATCCGATGACCGGCATGGGCTGCGAGACCGGCGATGCGTGCCTGCCGACGGTGTTCGGCGGCGGCGGCGTCTGTGCGCAGGGCTGCATGGCGGACACGGACTGCCGCGCAGAGTACGCGTGCCGCGAGGCCCAGGGCTTCCCCGGTCGCATGTACTGCGCGCCCGCCTGCGAGAACGACATGGAGTGCACGGTCAGCGGCAACGTGTGCAACGCCGGCGCGGGCACGTGCGCGCCGCCGTTCGATCCGGAGCGTCTCGGAGGCACGTGCGGCTTCCGCGAGATCTGCGAGGGCGGCACCTGCTTCCGCGAGTTCGACTCGGGCTACCCGGGTGGCTACTGCGCGTACCTCGGCTGCGAGGTCGGCATGTCGGGGATGTGCCCCGGTGACGGCGTCTGCTCGCCGCGCGGCCGCAGCAACGTGTGTCTCGACGCGTGCACGACCGACACGGACTGCCGCGCGGGCTACGCGTGTCGCCCGAGCAACCCGGACGACATGATGAGCGCCACCGCGTGCATGCCCGCGTGCACGAACGACGAGCAGTGCCCGGGTCGCAGCACGGTCTGCGACGAGGCGACCGGACTCTGCGTCCAAGAGGGCTGAGGGCCGTCGACCGCGCTGACCGAGAGGTCGAGCGTGTGCGTCCCCGAGGGCGCGAGGAGAGCCGATCCGCCGAGAGGTGGGTCGGCTCTTCGGGTTTCGGTCGCAACCGCGTGTTGACCCGTCGTCGTGCCATCGAGTACGACCGTCGCCCCATATGTCCGCACCGACGTCGACGCCTCCTACGGAGGCCCTCAGCTTCTGGCCGGTCACCGACGTCGGGCGCGTGCGCGATCACAACGAGGACAGCTTCCTCGTCGACAAGAAGCTCCAGCTCTTCGTCGTGTGCGACGGAATGGGCGGACACGCCGCCGGCGAGGTGGCCTCGAACATGGCCGCGCGCACGCTGCGCGAGGTGCTGCTGGGTCAGCGCGAGGCGCTGCTCGACTTCGAGCGAGGCACTGGCGCGACGACGCGCACGGACGTGCTGCGGCTCATGGAGTCTGCGGTGCAGCAGAGCTGCTCGGCCGTGTTCGGCGAGGGCCAGGCCGATGAGACCAAGCGCGGCATGGGCACGACGCTCGTCGCGCTCCTCCTCATCGGATCGCGCGGCTTCATCGCCCACGTCGGCGACTCGCGCATCTACCTCTACCGACAAGGCTCGGTGCACCAGCTCACCGAGGACCACTCGCTCATCAACGAGCTGCTGCGTCGCGGTCGCCTCACGCGCGAGCAGATCGATCAGCTGCAGTACAAGAACGCGGTGACGCGCGCCGTCGGCGTGTACGAGAGCGTGGAGGTCGACACGCTCGACTTCGACGTGCTCCGCGGCGATCGCTTCCTCCTCTGCTCGGACGGCCTCCACGGCTACTTCGAGCCGCCCGAGCTCGGCAAGCTGTTCGGCGAGACGCCCGACGAAGAGCTCTCGCAGAAGCTCATCGATCTCTCGAACGAGCGCGGCGGCAAGGACAACATCACGTCCATCGTGGTGAAGGTGCCGGACGCCGAGTCCGGCATGGATCGCCTCGCGCGCGAGGTGAACCTCAAGCTCGAGACGCTGCACCAGATGTCGCTCTTCCGGTTCCTCACGTACCAAGAGCTGGTGCGCGTGATGAACAGCACGCAGGTGCGCAACTTCGCGCCCAACACGTTCGTGGTGCGCGAGGGCGACGAGGGCGACGAGCTCTTCATCGTGCTCTCCGGCAAGGTGCGCGTGGAGTCGGCCAAGGCGCCGATCGCGGAGCTCGGGCCTGGGCAGCACTTCGGTGAGATGGCGCTCGTCGACAAGGCGCCGCGCAGCGCGGACGTCAGCGCGCTCGAGGAGAGCTCGCTGCTGTCGATCCGTCGACGCGAGTTCTTCGACATCATCCGCAAAGATCACGGCATCGCGGTGAAGCTGCTCTGGAGCTTCCTCGGCGTGCTCACGGAGCGCCTGCGCAACACCTCACGCGAGCTCGGCGAGGCGCGCGAGGGCAAGAGCGCTGGCGAAGACTCGCTCCTCACGGCCCTCACGCTCGACGACGACGTGTGACGCGCGTCGTCACGAGGGGCGTCGCGCCGCCTGTCGTCGCGCTCGCGGCGAGGCTCTCGCTGGGCCTCGGTCTGGTGGTCGCGCCGGTGCTGGCCCACGGCTGCGGCGACGATGGCGACGACCACGAGCGGGCGCCCGCCACGTCAGCGCCTCCGTCCACGACGGGTCGCGAGGTGCCCGAGGGGTCGCACGAGGTGCGTGAGCCCGATCCTCGCCTGCCTCCCGCACAGCTCGGGATGATCGAGGGCACCGTCACGGTCGATCGCGTCACGGCCGTCTCGGGCGCGCCGGTCGAGGCGGGGCAGGTCGTGGCGCTCGATGGACCGGGACGCGCGACGATCGAGCTGCCCGCCGGCGCGCGCGGAACGCTGTGGTCGGCGGGCTCGATGCTGCTCGCCGAGGCGCCTGACCGCGGCCTCTGGATCGTGAGCGGCGTCGCGCACGTGACGGATCCGCCGATGGGCCTGGGCGGTCGCACGCCGCTCCGGATCGCCACGCCGACCGCCACGATCGAGCTCCAGGGCGCGGGCGACGTGATCGTGTCGGTGCAGACGTCCGGCGCCACGCACGTGAGCGTGCTCAACGGCGCGGTCGAGGTGACGACGTCCGAGGTCGACGCGCGCCACCGCCTTCGCATCGTCGAGGTCGTCGCGGGGCTCGAGGTGCACGTCGTCGATCACGCGGAAGAGACGACGCAGGGCTCGGCGCGCCTCGACGACGCCCTCGCCGCGGGGCGCGCGCTCGTCATCGCCGCGCCCACGCCCGCGGCGCCGGGAACGCCCACGCCGCCGAGCTTCGCGGCGTCGACGGCGCGGCTGGACGAGGCGATGCGGTGGCTCGAGGTCGAGGAGCGCCGCGGGCGTGATCTCACGAGCCGACATCGCGCCGCGGTGCAGGCGGGGCAGAGCGAAGAGGCGATGCAGTACCAGCGCGAGATCGTCGGTCACGCCCAGTCCGTGCATGGGCTGCGTCAGGTGGTGCTCGCGCGCTGGGAGCGCTTCGCCCTGACCGCCCAGCTGGCGTCCGACGCGCGGGTGACGAGCGAAGCGGTCACCCCTCGGCTGGAGCGACTCCGCGATCTCCTCGGCTCGTGACCTTCGGGCCGCGATGCGGGTCGGGGGCGTGCCGAAACGCTGCGGTTCAAAAGGCGGAGCGTGGACGGTATAGTCCGCGCGCTGCATGAGTGCTTCCGAGCCCACTTCCGACCCCTCGAGCGTGGGGGCCTCGATCCCACCGACGTCCAGCTCGCCCCGCATCGAGCCCCTCCGCCTCGCCGAGCTGCGCACGGAGCTCGACGCGCGCGAGGACAAGGTGGGCAAGGCCGTGATCGCCGACGCGATCGGCCGGGCGCTGCTCCGCGACCCAGCGCAAGAGGGCGCGGCCGCGCGCGAGCTCCTCGCCAGCTACAACCACGAGCCCGCGTTCCGGCCGCCGCTCTACGCGCTCGTCGACAGCTTCGAGCGCAAGCGTTCCTTCAAGAACCTCGGGCGCCTCTACGACGCCGAGCACAAGAGCGCGACGGACGCGCAGGGCCGCACCGACGCGCTGCTCGATCGCGCGATGTTCCTGCTCGCCACGGGCGGCGCGATCGAAGAGGTCGACGCGCTGCTCGATCAGGCGATCGAGCCGCGACCTCTGTCGGCGGCCGAGGGAGGCCGCGCGAGCGCGTGGGCGATCATCGAAGTGCTCGCGCGACACCGTGGGCGCGATGCGCTCGCGCGTGAGGCGGCCAAGGCACGCGCCGAGGCCACTCGCTCGCCCAAGCTCCGCGCCGCGCTGCTGCACGAGTCGGCGGTGGAGCCAGGCACGGCAGACGACGTCGCGCTCGCGCTGCTGGTCGAGGCGTCCGAGGCGGATCCGAGCTCGGCGCGCGTTCAGACCGCGCTCGACGGCGCCGCGCGCGCCGCGGGGCGCTTCGGCGTGGTGGTCGACGCCATCGAGCGTCGCGCCGAGGCCGAGACGAACGACGTGCTCGCGGCCGCGCTCTACTGCGAGGCCTCGGCGCTCGCTCGCGCGCGCCTCGTGATGCCCGAGCGTGCCCTCGCGGCGAGCGAGCGCGCGGTGACGCGGGCCCCTGAAGACCTGCTCGCGTGGATCGAGCGCGCGGAGGCCGCCGAGAACGGCGAGGCGTGGGACGTGCTCGAGCAAGCGTGCGCGAAGGTGCTCGCGCTCGCGGGCGACGAGCTCGGCGCGTTCGCTGCTGTGCTCCACCACCGACGCGCGGAAGCCGCTACGAATTCGGGCCGTCGAGACGACGCCGCGCAGCACCTCGCCGCCGCGCGCGCCGCCGCGCCGAGCTCGCACGCGCTGCTGGTGATGACGGACACCTCACCGCCCGATCTGCTCGAGGGCCGCGCGCGAGAGCTCGAGGCCCGCGCCGAGAGCGATGCGTCGACCGACGCGCGCCTCGACGCGCTGCGCGAGCTCGCGGGTGTGGCGGCGGCGATGAGCCGTCGCGACGCGCTCGACGAGCGGGTCGCTGCGTTCGCCGCGCTCGCGACGCGCGACGCCGCCGACGGTGGACCCTCGACGCCAGTGGGCGGCGAGGTGTGGCGCGACCTCGCGCTGCTCTCGATCTCCGTCGGCGCGAAGGGCGCGCTCGCGACGGTCTCGCCGCACCTCCTCGCGGATCTGCCCACGGACGAAGAGCGCGCCGCGGAGCGCAGCGTCTGGCGCCTCACGGCGCTCCACCTCGCGCACGGTCGCCCCGACGTGGATCGCGCGGCGCTCGTGAAGGCCGCGCTCGAAGATCCGGCCTGCGCCGCGTGGGCCCCGGAGATGGCGTGCGTCGTGGGTGCGCGCAGCGGCGATCTCGCGCTCGTCGCGGAGGCGCACGGACGACTCGCGCAGGCCTCCACCCAGCCTGACCTCGTCGCTGCACACCGCGCGGCGCAGGCTCGAGCGCTCGTGCGCCACGGCGATCTCGACGGCGCGCAGACCGTGCTCGCTCAGGCGCTCGAGGCGAGCAGCACCGACGCGTACGCGCGCGCCCTCCTCGAAGACGTGGGTCGTGCGCGCGGCGACGTGGAGGCCGTGCTGCGCACGCTCCGCGAGTCGGCGTCTGGCAGCTCGCCCGAGGCCGCGGCGGCGCAGCTCAGCTCGACGGCGCACGTGGCCGAGATCGAGGGCAACGACGAGCTCGCGCGGCGAAGCGCGGGCGAGGCGATCGCCTCGAGCGCTGCGGTGGACGCGCGTCACTTGCTCGCGCGCCTCGCGATCCGCGAGGGCAACCTCGCCGCGGTCGCCGAGGCGCGGCGTGGGCTCGACGCGCCGGTGTGGACGCTCCTCACCGCGCTGCGTGGCCCCGTCGAAGGTCGCGAGGAGGCGCTCGCGGCGCTCGTGGGCTCGGCCGCCGTGGGCACCGAGGCGGCGCTGGCCCTCGCGGGACTGCCGGGCATCTCCGCAGAAGGTCGTGATCGTGGTCGCGCGAAGCTCGGCGACGTGCTCGCGCTTCCGACCGATCCGCTCGCGGGCGTGCGAGGCGGGACAGCGGGCGCGTGGCTCGCGCTCGCGGACGAGCTGATGAACGAAGACGGCGCCGGGAACACGGCCGATGCGCTCGCGTCCCACGCGCTCCGCGTCGCGCTCCTCCGCGGCGAGATGGACGACGACTCGTTCCTGCGTGTCGCGGCCCTCGAGGACCTCGACGTCGAGGTGCGCCCCGACGGCGCCCTCGTCTCGGCGGAGGTGATCCTCGACGCGCTCCTGCGCGGTGAGAGCAGCGACATGGCCGAGCTCGCGACGGCGCACGCGCGCCACGCCCAGAACGGCGCGCCGGCGGACGTCGTCGCGACGCAGGCGCGCTGGATGGTCGCCGCGGGTCGAGGCGATCAGGTCGTCACACAGCTCGCCGCGCTCGTCGACGCGCGACCGGACGACGTCGCGTCGGTCGACGCGCTCCGCGTGGCAGCCCGTGAGGCGCGCGTGTGGCCGGAGGTGGTGCGCGCGTGTGACCTCCTCGCGCAGCGCGTGACCGGCGAGCTCCAGGCGCAGCTCCTCGAAGAGGCCGCGGCCGTCCTCATGGACGAGATCGACGACGTCGAGGGCGCCGAGGATCGCTGTCGGCGCGCGCTCGTGATCGATCGACAGCGCGACATCGCGTACGCGCGCCTCCACGATCTGCTCGCCGAGCGCGGCGACGACGCAGGCCTCCTCGATCTCGTGAACGCGCGCTCGGAGGTCTTCGACGATCCGGACGTGCTCGCGCCGCTTCTCTACGAGCAGGCGCGCCTCTTCCGCGGCCTCGGTCAGACCGACGACGCGCTCGCCTCGCTCGACAACCTCCTCCTGCTCGAGCCCGAGCACATCGGCGGGCTCGCGCTCCAGGTGGAGATCCACGTGCAGCGAGAGGCGTTCGACGAAGCGGTCGAGTCGCTGCGCATGCTCGCGTCGGCCGAGAGCGCGCCGATGAGCCAGCGCCGCATCGCGCGCCTCGGCGCAGCGGAGTTCCTCGACAAGAAGCTCGGCGACGCGGCGGGCGCGCTCGCGGAGCTGTCCTTGATCGAGACCGAGCTGAAGATGGCCGACCGGGTCGTCTACGAGCGCATGGCGTCGCTCGCGGAGCGCAGCGGTCGCCTCGAAGACGCGGCGCGCGCGCACGTCGAGGCGGCGGCGCGCGCCGGTGATCCGGCCAAGCGCGCGGCCGCCTACCGCAAGCTCGGCGAGCTGGCGCGTCGGCAGGGTCGCCTCGAAGACGCAGCGAACGCATACCGCCAAGCGCTCGACGCGCAGGCCGACGACGTCGACGCCGCCGAGGCGCTCGCCGAGATCCCCGTCGCAGGCGACGCGGAGGAGCGCGTGCAGGGCGTGTCCATCGCGCTCCGCGCTGGCAGCTACCCAGTGACGCTCGATCACCTCACGCGCATCGAGCGCGTCTCGCGTCTCGCGGGCGACTGGGGCCTCTCCACGGCGGCGCAGGAGCTCATGCGTACGCTCGAGGGCGCGCCCAGCGGCGCGAGCCCCATCGAGCTGCCGCGCCTTCGCCCGGTGGACGAAGCTCGCCTTCCGGTGTTCGTCGCGCTTCCACGCGATGCGCTCTACGAGCTCGCACAGATCGCGTGCGAGGTCATCGCCGAGATCGAGCCGCTCGAGCCCGCGGCCTTCGGCGCGGCGAGCAAGGATCTCAAGCCGCGGGGCTCGGGGGAGATCGGCGCGGACATCGTGCACGCGATCGCCTCGCAGCTCGGCGCAGCGGGCGACGTCTACATCGCGGGCGACGGCAAGTCGTTCTCGGGCGGCGCCTCGAAGGGCAGGCCGTTCTACGCGTTCGGTCGAGGCGTGCGCGCGCCGCAGATGCTCGCCTACGACGCGGCCTACTTCGCGGCGGGTGTCCGCTCCGAGCTGCCCGTGCTCGCGATGCGCTGTGCGCGCGGCGGCGCGCCTGCGGTCGCGGTGGCGATCGCGGCCACGGCGGCGGCGGCGGGCGCGCCTCTCTCGGGCATCGACACGCGCGACGGCTTCGCCGACCTCGCGCGCTCGCTCGGCAAGCCTGCGAGCAAGCGGAGCAAGCGCGTGGGCGAGCTGGTCGCGGCGATCGGCGACGGTCGTTCGCTCACCACGTGGGCCCGCGACTTCCAAGGACGCCTCGTGCGCGCGGCCGTCCTCGTCTCGAGCGATCTCGCGCGAGGCCTCGGCGCGCTCACCTCGAGCACCGCCAAGCCCGAGGCCATCGCGACCAGCGAGGCGGCCACGCAGCTCGCGCGCGAGTGGCTGCGCAGCGACGTGATCGCGGCGCGCGCCGTCTTCGGGTGGCGCCCACCCGACTGAGCGCGTCGACGCCGCTCGGTCCCCGTCTTCCCTGTTCGAAGTTCCCGTGGAGCTCCTGCTTTGACCGACGAGAAAGACAAGGACGCCTTCGATCTGGACTGGGACGACGCGCTGTCGGACTGGGAGAAGGACGTCGAAGGATCGGCCGAGGCGAAGGCGAAGCCGATGCCGCAGAAGCCGCTGGCGAAGCCGCCTGCGCCGCCCGCACGCGCGCTGTACCAGCCGCCGGATCCAGCGGAGATCGCGCGCCTCCGGCAGCAGCAGAAGCACGTGTCGTTCGCCGACGACGACGGCTCGAACGAGTCGACGGTCATGGCGCAGATCCCGTCGATCCCGCGTCCCACCGCGCCTCCTCCCGCGATGCGCGACGAAGAAGAAGCGCCGCGCCCGACGCAGCGTCCGACGAGCCCCGAGCTCGACCTCGACGACCTCCTCGCGAACCTCGACGACGACACGCGTCACTACCCGGCCGACGTGCCGAGGACGGCCGCTGCGCCCAAGGCCCCGCCGCGCGTGCCCGCGCTCCCGCGGCCTGGTGTGCCTGCGCCGCCGCGTCCCAAGTCGCCGCTGCTCAAGCCAGGCGGGATGCCCAAGCCGGTCGTCTCGCGACCGGAGATCGATCGCGCGCGCGACTCGTTCGGTGAGGATCTCGCGTCGTTCGAGGCGAGCCTCTCGGCCGCGAAGTCTCAGCCCGCGGCGCCGGTTCCGAGCCAGCTCGCGTCGCCGAACGCGTCGGGCGAGACCGATGCGCTGGACGCGATCCTGTTCGGCGAGTCCGCCAGCCCCGAGACGCACAACGCGCCGACGCCGATGCCTCCCCCGCTCAGCAAGAGCGCTCCGCAGATCGGCAAGGCCGTTTCCCCGGTCGGCAAGCCCGGGCGCGCTCCCGAGCCGCGCGTCGAGCCGCCGCGCGCGGCCACCACGAGCCTCGATGATCTCGACATGGAGCTCGACGCCGCGCTCGGCGCGCTCGGTGCGGCCACCGGAGTCGGCGGGGTTGCGGGAGCGGGTGCTGCGACCGCCGCGACCGCGAGCTCGACGTCCAAGACCGCGCCGCCGCCTGCGTCGGCGGGACCCGTGTTCTCCGAGCCCGCGCAGTCGATCGGCGCGCCGTCTGACGACGAGCCCGACATCGACATCGACACCTCGAGCGCCGAGCTCGACGCGGTGAACGATCCCGTCGAGGAGCCCGCAGTCGCCGCGCCCGCTGCAACGTCGTCGACCTCGCTGGGCGACGAGCTCTTCGGGGACGACGGCGACGCTCCCGCCGCTCCGACGCAGCCTGCGGCCGCGCCGTCTCCAGCTCCCGCGGCCGCTGCTCCCGCGGCTGCTGCTCCCGCGGCTGCAGGGCCTCCTGCGGCCGAAGAAGCCTCTCGTCCGCAGGTGTCCGCGCGCACCGATCGCGGTGCGCAGGCCGCGCGCCGCACCGTGCGATCGCGCAAGCCGCGACGCGAGGTGTTCCCGCTCGTCGGTCGGCAGCCCGAGGCGCTGTCGGCGCGCGCGGAGATGCTCGAGACCATCGCGCGCGACGCGAAGGCGGCCGAGCCCGACCCGAAGGCCCGTGCCCGCGCGTTGCTCGCTGCCGCGGAGCTTCGTCTCCAGCTCGGCGAGAGCGACACGGTCGCGCTGCTCACCGCCGAGGCCGCGGAGCTCGATCCGACGAGCATCGCCGCGGTGCGGCTCGCCCGCGCCGTCGCGGCGGCGAAGCGCGACGTGCCGTCCGTCGCGCGCCTCCTCGAGCGCGAGGCTGCCCTCCTCGACGAGAGCGAGCGCGGCGAGCGCGCGGTGCTCTGGGCCGCCGCGGCGGACGTGTGGGCGCGCGCTGGAGATCTCTCGCGCGCGAGCGCGGCCGCTCGCTCTGCGTACGAAGCACAGCCGACGCTCCTCACCTCGATCGTCGCGCTCGCGCTCGCGTCCGAGGAGCCGTCGACCGCGGGCGCGCATGGCGTGCTGCGCGCCGCCAGCCGAGGCGATCTGGTGCGCGGGATCCTCGCGAACGCCGCCGCGCGTGCCGTGGAGCGTCCCGGCGCCGAGACCGCGCTCGACGACGCGATGCTCGCGGAGCCCGCGGTCGCGCTGCGCGCGCTCGCCGTGCAGACCAAGCCCGAGGTGAGGCTGTCGATCCTCGAGGCGCTCGGCGGCACGCTCGACGACGAGCCCGCCGAGGCCGCGCGCGCGCTCGAGGTGATCGAGCGCACGGCGCTCACGCCAGACGACGAGGCCACGCAGGACGCCGCGCGCCAGCTCGGCCGCGAAGGTCACCGACAGCTCGCGCTCGCGATCGCGCTCGAGGGCGCGATCCGTCGCAACGCGCCCGACGAGGCGATCGTCTCCGAGCGTCTCGCGCTTCAGCTCGAGGGCGCCGAGCGCGCTGCGCTGCTCGCACGCGGCTCGCTGCTCTTGTCCTCGCGCGGTGCGGCGTCTCTCGGTGACGCCGAGGCGCTCGCTCGCGCGGCCGCTTCGGCGGACTCCACGATCGGCGCGGTCTCGGCCGCGCGCGCGCGCCTCGCGGATCTCGATCCGAGCAAGCGCGCGCTCCGCATCGAGACCGAAGGCGCCCTCGTCGTGGCGGCGAAGCTCGCGCGCGAGCCGGGCGGCATCGCGCAAGAGGCCGATCTGTTCGAGCAGGCCACCGAGCGAGGCGACGCGTCTGCGACCGCCGACGTGCTCCGGCTCGACGCGCTCGCCGCGCGCGCCGAGGATCGTCGCGGCGAAGAGGCGCTCCGTGTCGGGCTGCGTCGCGCGGCGCGCGAAGGCGCGTCCACGGCGTCGCGCGCGCCGGGCCTGCTCCTCGCGAGCGTGCTCTCGGGCGATGCAGATGCGGCCATCGACGCGTACGGCGCGATGCCGGGCGCGGCCACGGCGCGCGCCCGCGTGCTCACCGCCGAGACGGCCGTCGACGCGGCGCAGGCGTGGCACGACGAGGCGGCCAGCGCGTCGGGCGAAGCGGCTGCGCGCGCGTCTCGCGAGAGCGCGCGCGCGCTCGTCGGCTTCGACGCGGCGCAGGCCGGCCAGCGCTTGGCTTCGAGCAAGAGCGAGGATCTCGCGGCGGCCGCGCTGTTCGCCATGATGGCCGAGCGCGAGGAGGCACCCGCGCTCCGCGCGCAAGCGCTGTCTCGGTACGCGGCGATCGATCGTGATCCGAGCGCGCGCGCTCGCGCGCTGGTCCGCGCCGCGCTGGCGGCGCTCGCCGGTGGAGATGGCGAGCAGACTCGCGCGCTCCTCGCGCGCGCGGCCGTCGACGCGCCGGAGGATCCGATCCTCGACCTGATGCGCTGGCGCGACGCGACCGGCAACGGCGAGACCGTGCCGCCCGAGGTCGCGGAGCGTCGCTCGCGCGCGGGCGCAGGCGCATCGCAGGCGGCGCTCTCGGTGCACACCGCGATGGTGCTCGGCAGTCCGTTGGCGGGCGCCGACGACACCGCGACCGCAGGCTCGATCGCCCACGAGGCGCGCGCCGAAGCTGCGCGCCGCGCGGCACGCCTCGACGAGAGTCGACGGCCCGTCGTCGCCGTGAACAGCCTCGAGGACGCCCACGGCGACCTGGCCGTCCTGCGCGCGACCGAGCGCGCGCGCATGTCGGCCGCGGCGGATGCGACTCCGCGGCTCGACGAGATCGCGCTCGCGATCGCCGAGCAGGTCGCTGATCCCAGTGATCGCTCCGCGTACCTCCGCGAGTCGTACACGCTCTCGCTGCGCTCGCCTGCCTCCGAGGCGTTCGAGTCGAGGTTCTTGTCGGCGGCGAGCACGGTGTCGGGTGACGCGTGGCTCTCGCGTCGCACCGCGGGCATCGCGGCGCGTCGCGGCGATCGAGCGCTCGCGCGCAAGGCGGGCCTCGAGGTCGCCGAGTCGCTCAGCGCCCCGATGGAGCGCGCCAGCGCGGCGATGCACGCGCTCGCGGCCGATCTCGTGGAGACGCCGGCCGCTGCGGCCGAGAGCCTCGAGGTGCTGCGCGCGTTCCAAGCGGGCGCGCCCGAGCATCCTCTCCTGGCCGAAGAGGTCGCGCTGCTCGCGGCGCGCGCCGGAGATCAGGAACACGCGGCCTCGGCGCTCGAGCAAGCGGCGCGTGCGGCCAGCTCGCCGCAGCGCAAGGCGCGCCTCTTCGTCGCGGCGGCAGACGCGCACGACGAGATGGGCACGGATCCCACGCGCGTCGTGGCCGCCCTCGAAGAAGCCTCCAAGGCCGACGTGACGTTCCCGCAGGTCTTCGAGCGGCTGCGCACGGCGCTCGAGCGCAGCGGCGACAAGGAGCGCCTGTCGGGGCTCGTCGCGCGACGTCTCGCCGCGGGCGGTGATGGCGCGCAGGCCGCCACGCTCTACCTCGCGCAAGCGAGCCTCCGCGAGTCGGCGAACGATCTCGAGGGCGCCCGTGCGGCCCTGCGCTCTGCGCTCGAGCACAGCACCGTCGAGGGCTCGCCCGAGCAGCTCGGCGCGCTCAAGAAGCTCGCGCAGCTGAGCCTCGCGGACGAGGACTACCGAGGCGCGGCCGAGGCCCTCATCCGCCTCGCGAAGCTGCGCCGTGAGGTCGAGGAGCTCCGCTGGATCTTCTTCGAGCTCGCGAACATCTACGACCGCCACATCCCGGACGTGAAGCGCGCCGAGGCCGCGTACCGCCGCGTGCTCAAGCTCGTGCCCGACGACGCGCCTGCGATGGAGCGCCTCGCCGAGCTCTATCGTCGCGAGAACATGCTCCCTCAGTCGATCGAGATGCTCGACGCGCTGCTCAAGGTGGAGATGGATCCGGATCGCGCGCGCACCCACCGGCTCGGCCTCGCGCGCATCCACGAGCAAGCGGGCGACACGCGTCGCGCCGAGCAGACGCTCGAGACCACGCGCCGCGCGGGCCCGACGGATCTCGAGACGCTGCGCGCCCTGGCCGAGTTCTACGGCCGACAGAAGGCACAGACCGCGCTCGCGATGCACCTCAACCGCGCGGCGCAAGACTTCCGCCACGCGCTCGCGGCCGACCTCACCGACGAGGCCGCATGGATTGGTCTGGTCGAGGTGCTCGGCTGGCGCGGTCGCCACGACGCCGCGTGCGCCGCCGCGACGGCCGCGGTCTCGCTCGGCATCGTCGACGTCGAGGTCGCGAAGCTCGTCGACGAGCACGGTGGCGCGCCCGCCTGCCACGACATCCTGCGCGCCCCCGAGGTCGCCGACGGCGTGGCCCCCGCCGCGCTCCCGAGCGGCGTGCGCGAGGCGCTCGGGCGTCTCGGTCCCTACCTCGACAAGGCGTTCGCGTTCGATCCGCGCAGCCACCGCGCGGAGAAGCTCGCGCCGCGCGATCCCGCCGCGGCGAAGGTGCTCGACGAGGTCGGTCAGTGGCTCGGCGCGCCGGATCTCGAGCTCTGGGTCGCCCCTGCGTCGCCGCGTCTCGCGGTGCCGTTCGCGGCGCAGCCGCCGTCGATCCTCGTGGGTCGCGAGATCCTCTCGGCGCCCGACACGGAGCGTCAGTTCCTCGTCACGCGCACCGTGTGCGTCGCGCGCGCAGGTCTCTCGGGCGTGCTCCGCGCGCCGCCGCACGAGCTCGCCGCGATGCTCGCGTACGTGGCGCAGCAGTTCGACTCGTCGTACCAGCCCATCGGCCTCGACCCCGGCCTCGTGCAGGAGCAGGGGCGCCGGCTCGCGAAGGTCGCGCCGCGCAAGGTCCTCGAGGAGGTCGGCCCGCTCGTGCTCGAGATGGTCGGCGCGCCCGAGTACGACCCTGCGAAGCTCCCGATGGCGGTCTCGGAGCTCGGCGATCGCATCGCGCTGCTCGCCACGGGATCGATGCCCGCCGCGCTCACCGCGATCTTCAAGCTCGCCGGCCTGCCCACCGAGTCGACCGACGTGAGCGCCCGCGTGGCGGCCGTGCGTCGCTCTCCCGAGGCGCTCTCCCTCCTCCACTTCGCGGTCTCGGAGCCCTGCTTCGAGGCGCGACGACGCTCCGTCAACGCGGCGGCAGGGGTCAACGCGGCGGCGGGGGCCAGCGCGGCAACGGGCGCGGCGCGCTAGGCGCGCTGACGACGGACTCGCGCCATGCGGGACGAACACGACAAGCCACGAGGCAGCGCGCAGCGGGCGTGGAAGCTCGGCATCCTCGGTCCGACCGACGACGACGAGACGCTGCGCGAGGCCGCCTCGTTCCTGCTCGGCGACGCGGAGGCCGATCAGGTCGTCTTCCTCGGCAGCGGCGCGTTCCTCGAGGAGGCGCTCGAGCGCTGGGCGGCAGACGTCGGCCTCGACGGCGGCAGCACGTTCCTCGATCGTGCGCTCGACGCAGCCCGCTCGGGAGACGCGCGCACGATCGAGCAGTTCCTCGCCGAAGACGCGGGCGCGCGGCGCATCGTCGACGTGCGGCGCTTGCCCGATCCGCCCGCGCGCGCGATCGAGCTGCTCGACGATCGCATCGTGCTCTTCGTGCACGACAAGGCCGTGCTCGACGAAGAAGACATCGCGAACGCGAACGTGATCGTCTACGGCGTCTCGAAGGAGTCGCAGCTCAACAAGTTCGGCAAGCGCGCGTTCTTCACGCCGGGGCCGCTCTCCGCGGGCCGCGTGGGCATCCTCGAGTCGAGCGACGAGGGCTTCACCGTGGCCGTCTACGACGTGTCGGGCATGCCCGTCTTGCGCGAGTCGCTCGCGACCTCGATCACGCGCCT
The DNA here is from genome assembly GCA_964502175.1 of uncultured Sandaracinaceae bacterium. Taxonomy (GTDB): domain Bacteria; phylum Myxococcota_A; class Polyangia; order Polyangiales; family Sandaracinaceae; genus JAFLCL01. Next base: position 14,307 of record CAZCVE010000081.1, on the reverse strand, counting down.
CACGGTGGCTTCGTGAGAGGGGCGTCGTGAGGGCGGTGTCGTGAGCGACGTCGCCGATCCTTCGCGGTGGTCGCGCATCGGTGTGCTCGGCGGCAGCTTCGATCCGCCGCACTGCGGTCACGTGCTGCTCGCGACGTATGCGCTCTCGGTCGCGCCGATCGACGGCCTCTTGATCGTGCCCGCCCACTCGCACGCGTTCGGCAAAGACATGACCTCGTTCGAGCACCGCATGGCGATGACGCGCCTCGCGCTCTCCGTGCTCGATCCCGCGCGCGTCGCGCTCTCGGAGATCGAGAGCGAGCTCCCCGCGCCGAGCTACACGTACCGGACCGTCGAGGCGCTCGCGGCGCGCTTCCCGAGCGCGACGTTTCGCTGGATCGTCGGCTCGGACATCGTGAAGGACACCTCGCGCTGGACGAACCTCCCGCGCGTGCTCGCGCTCGCGCCGTTCTTCGTGATCGGACGCGGCGGTCACGACGCTCCCGAGCACGAGCACGCGCCGCTCGATCTTCCGGGCGCGAGCTCCACCGTGGTGCGCACGAACGTGCGCGAGGGCCGCAGCATCACGGGTCTCGTGAGCCGCGAGGTCGAGGCCTACATCACCGAGCACGGCCTCTACCGAGACGCGCCGTGACCACGCGCCCCGCGCGAGCGATCGCTGCGCCGAGCAAGGCGCGAACGAAGCCCGCGCCGCGCGCCGAAGCGAAGCCACCGCGGATGGATCTCGTGATCGTCGGGCGAGGACGCGTGGGTCGTGCGCTCGCACGGCGCGCGGGCGAAGCGGGGCTCTCCGCCGTGCTGCTCGCCGGACGCTCCGAGCGACTCGACGCGCGCGCACGCGATGCGCTCTCTCGCGCCCGCGCCGTCTGGATCACGGTGCCCGATCCGCACATCCCGGACGTCGATCGACGGCTCGCGGCGTGGCTCGGCTCGATCGCGCGGCGCGCGCTCCCTGCGATCGCGCACGCGAGCGGCTCGCGCTCCCCCGACGTCCTCGCGGCGTGCGCGGCGATCGGTGCGCCCGTGGCCAGCGCGCATCCGATCGTGTCGTTCGGCACGATCGACACGGAGGTCCTCCGCGCGACGTTCCTCCTCGCGGGCGACGCGCGCGCGACGCGAGTCTTCACGCAGCTCGCGCGCAGGCTCGGCGCGCGGCCGATCGTGCGCGCGCTCCACGGGCCTCGCTACCACGCGGCGCTGGCCCTCTTGGCGAACGGCGCCGCGGCGCTCGCGGAGCGGGCCACGTCGCTGCTCGTCACCGGCGATCCAGCGCTCAGGCCGATCGAGGCGCAGCGTGCGCTCGGCAGCCTCCTCCGATCGGTGGCCGACAACGTCGAGCGCGTGGGCGCGAGCGCAGCGCTCACCGGGCCCATCGCGCGAGGCGACGCCGACGCCGTGGAGCGGCACCTCGCGGCGCTGTCTCCCGCGGAGCGCGAAGACTACGCGTCCGTGTCGCACTTCGTGCTGCGCGCCGCCGCGGCCGCACTGCCGCCGACGAAGCAGCGCGAGATCGCACGCGCGCTCGGCCTGGCTCAGCGTTCTGCGAGGCGTGTCAGCGCGCGCTGAGGGGATCGGAGTAGACCTCGTCGACGTCGAGCTCCACGCCGAGCCCGGGGAGCGCGGCGCGCGCGCCATCGCGATACTCGCGGTAGTGCCAGAGCCGCGGATCAGCCTCGTCGCGGCTGAACACTTCGACGCGGCGGGCGTGTTGGCTGACGAGCACGTACTCGCGCAGCGTGGGGACGCGCTGGTAATGGGCCCACTCCTCGCCGCGGTCGTCGTGCTCCGTCGAGTCGGACAAGACCTCCACGAGGAGGGTGGGGTTGGTGACCGCGTCCTCGTCGCCTGGCGCGCGCTCGAACTGCCCGCACACCACCGACACGTCTGGATACGTACTGCGACCCGTCGCGAGGATCCGAACGCGCAGGTCCGAGGTGAACGCGGCGCAAGGACGGCCCCGCAGCGCGGCACGAAGCTCGGCGGAGATCGCCGCTGCGAGCCTGGCGTGCTCGGGTGAGCCGCCAGCCATCGCGTACACGCGCCCGTTCACGTACTCGTGCTTCTCGAACGCGGTGCGCTCGAGGGCGACGTACTCCTCGTGCGTCATCTCGCGGCGATCGCGCGCTTCCATGCGAGGGCACGGTAGCACGCACGAGCGTGCCTCCCGCGGTCCTCGACGCAGACGTCAGCGGGTCACGAGGTAGAAGAGCAGGGCGCCGAGCATCATCGCGATGACCATCAGCATCACGGCGGCCACGCCGAGGTGCGCGGTGTCGAACGACTGAGGCGGCGTCTTCGGCGCGATCGGCGCGGGCGTCTTGGAAACGTCCTTCGTCGAGGGCGTCGAGGCTGCGCTCGCGGAGGCGACAGGAGCTGCCGCGGCGGGAGGAGACGCGACCGGCGCGGCGGCTGGGGCTTCGCGCGGCACGTACGCGGCGGCCTTGAGCACCGTCTTCTGATCCATCACGCCAGGCTCGACGTCCGGGCGCGGATAGCGCGGTCGCGCTTCGCTGCTCGCCTTGGGCGTGGGGACGACGTGGCTCGCGGAGGCAGGCGACGACGCGCTCGCCGCGGCATTCGCGCCTTCGTTCGTCGCGATCTCTCTCGCGGCCCGCTCACGCGCGCGACGCTCGGTGACCACCTGCTCGGCGAAGTGATCGGTCATGAACGCCGCGAAGCGCAGCTGCGAAGGCACGAGTCGGTGGCGCGCGAGGTAGCCGTCGAGCGCGTCGAGCATCGCCTTGGCCGTGGGAAAGCGCATGTCGCGATCGGCGGCGAGCGCGCGATCGAGCACGGCCTGGAGCTCGTCGTGTCCCGCGAGGCCACGGTTCGGCAGGCGCGGGATCGACGCGCCCTTCGCGAGCTCGAGCATCTCGAGCTCCGAGCCCTTGTAGAGACGGCGACCCGCGCACATCTCCCAGAGGAGGATGCCCGCGGCGAAGACGTCCGCGCGCGCGTCGAGGGCTTCGCCACGCGCGTGCTCGGGCGACATGTACGCGCTCTTGCCGACGACCCGCGTGGCGCCGAGATCGGCGCTCTCGGTCGTGCTCGCGTCGACGGCGCTGCCCTCATGGCTCTCGCCAGCGTCGCCTTCGTCGAGGCCCATCTCGCCCGCGCGTCCGTACGCCTTCGCGATGCCGAAGTCGCAGAGCTTCACCTCGCCTTCGAACGAGAGCAGCACGTTCGAGGGCGACACGTCGCGGTGCACGATGCCGAGCGGTGTGCCCGCCGCCGACGCGCTCCCGGTCGCGGGGCTGCCGGTGGTCGTGGTCGCGCGGTGCGCGAAGTCGAGGCCCGCGAGCGTCTCGCGCACGATGTGGAAGACGAACTCCGGCGGCATCGGGATCTTCGACTTCGCGAGGTTCCTGAGGAGCTGCTGGAGGTCGAGGCCCTCGACGTACTCCATCGCCATGAAGAGCACGCCGGGCTCACCGTTCTTGTTGTCTCCGCCCGCGATCTGGCCGCGTCCGAGATCGACGACCTGCGCGATGTTCGCGTGCCGCAGGCCCGCGCAGAGCTTGGCCTCGTCGACGAACTGCGTGGAGAACGCGGGGTCTCGCGAGAGCGCGTCGTGGATCTGCTTCACCACGACGAGCCGCTCGGCGCCGAGCTCGCTCTCGCTGCGCGCGAGGTAGATCGTCGCCATGCCTCCCTTGCCGATGCGATCGAACAGCTGGTAGCGGCCGAAGCGGCGCGGCAGCTCGTCTCCGCTCGCGGGGGAGCCGGCGACGGGTTGCGCGACGGGACGTGCCAGCTCGGCGGTCATGGGGGGCTCGGATCTGTCACGCGCGCTCACGGCCGCAAGCGCGCGCGTGGAGACCTCGGGACGATGGCTGGGTGGACCCCGCCATGGCCGGGTGCGCCCGGCCGACGGCTCCGCGCTCGCGCGCGCGGGCGAGGCCAACGATCTCACGGTTCGCCCTGTTTCGTGGGCGTCTGAGAGGTGATGGCGCCCTGGCCCGCGCGTTGCTGAACGGTTGGGCATGCGCCTTCGCCTCTCACCGCGGACCGTCGCCGGAGCCCTCGCCGCGACCACGCTGCTCACCTCCGCGTGCACGGGCTCGCTCGACGCCGGCCCGACCTGGGGCGGCCGTGGGCCGGGCGTCGATCCCGAGTCCACCGAGCCCGAGGTCGAGCGCGGCGCGACGCCGATCCGCGCGCTCGGTGAGGTGGAGCTCGAGAACGTCCTCGAAGACGTGATGCCGGTGCTCGGTCGACAGGATCTGACGATCCCGGCGTCGCGCGTCGCGCACCGCTACTCGACGTTCGCCGGCGGGCAGTCGGTGACCTCGGCGACGCTCCAGCTCGCCGAGGGATCGCTCACCCGCACCGCGAGCGCGATCGCGTCGAGCGACGCCGCCGTGGGCTGCTCGGTCGACGCGGAGGGACGCGCGTGCGTCGAGGCCTTCGCGCGCCGTGCGCTCCCGCGCCTCTACCGTCGCGAGCTCGCCGAGACCGACGTGCGCGCGCTCGGCGACCTCTACGACGCGCAGCGAGCGTCGGACGATCCGCGCACCGCGCTCACGACGACGATCGCCGCGATGCTGCTCTCGCCGCGATTCCTCTACGCGTGGAGCGACGCTGCTGGTCGTGACGGGACCGGTCGCAGCGTCGACGCGCGCACGCGCCTCTCGGGCTTCGAGGTCGCGGAGCGTCTGTCGTTCTTCCTCTGGGCCTCGAGCCCCGACGAGGCGCTCCTCGACGCCGCCGCGCGCGGTGATCTCGACAGCGACGCCGGCGTACGCCGCGAGGCGACGCGCATGATGGACGACCTGCGCTTCGATCGCTTCCTCGTCACGTTCTTCGACCAGTGGCTCGGCCTCGAAGACGTCGAGCGCGTCACCAAGGATCCTTCGCGCATCCCCGAGTGGCACGACGGGCTCGGCGCGCAGATGGGCCAAGAGGCGCACCGCTTCGTGATCCACTGGGCCCGCGAGGACGGCTCGCTCGACGGACTCTTCACGTCGCGGGATCGCTTCCTCACGCCCGAGCTCGCGACGTTCGTCGCGCTGCCGCACCTCGGCTCGGAGGACGGAAGCGCGCGCGCCGCCGAGGATCCGCGCCAGGCCTCCGGCATCTTCACGCTCGCCGCGTTCCAGGCGATGCACTCGCGACCGAGCTCGCGCTTCGGTCCCACGCTGCGCGGCCACTGGATGCGCACCCGCCTCCTCTGCGGCGTGATCGGCAGCCCGCCGCCCGACGCGCTGATGCGCGCGCCCACGGAGGATCCCACCGCGCAGACGCGCTCGTGGCACGAGCAGCTGATCGCGAACCCCGGCTGCGGCGCGTGCCACGGACAGATGGATCGCCTCGGCTTCGCGATGGAGCACTTCGACGGCGCTGGCCGCTTCCGCACGATGGAGCAGGGCCGCGCGGTCGATCCTTCGGCCGAGGTGATCGGCTCGGGCGATCGCGTCCTCGACGGCGAGTACGAGTCCATCACCGACCTCGCCGCCGCGCTCGCGGGCAGCCCCGTGGTGGCCGACTGCCTCGCGCAGCACCTCACCGAGTACGCGCTCGGCACCGATCAGAGCCGCGCAGGCGTGGCGGGCACTGCGTCGCGACGCAGCATCGCGATCCCGCTCGTCGCGCGCGATCTGCTCGGAGGCGGCCTCGACGCTGCCGTCCTCACCCTCGTGACCTCCGAGGCGTTCGTGACCGCGCCGGTCGAAGAACGCACGGCCGATGAAGGAGAAAGCCGATGAGTGTCTCTCGACGTTCGTTCCTCCGCGGCACCGCTGGCGCGATCCTCGCGCTGCCTTTCCTCGAGGCCCTGCCGCGTCCGATCGCGCACGCGGCCGATGGCCTGCCGCGCCGGTTCATCACGTTCCACCGCGGCTGGGGCACGATCCCCTCGCACTGGACGCCGGACGGCACGGGCTCGGGCTTCTCGCTCCGCGAGATCATGCAGCCGCTCGAGGGCCTCAAGAGCCGCGGCAAGCTCAGCGTGCTCACGGGCGTGAGCATGGACAGCGCGCAGGCGCAGTACGAAGGCTCGGGCAGCCACCCGTGCGGCGAGAACCACGCGCTCACCGCGCGCTTCCAGCGCAACGAAACGTTCCGCTGCATCAAGTGGATCGACGGCACCGATCGCGAGGTGCCGGTCAGCAGCCACCGCGAGTGCTCCGACGGAAACCTCGACATCTTCGGGGGCCCCGGCGGCGACTCGATCGACACGGTGATCGCGGAGAACAACTGGGCGGGCACGCGCCTCAAGCACCTCGTGGTCGGTCGCCGCGGCGCGCTCACGAGCAAGCTCAACCCGGACGGCAGCGTGGGCAACGTGCCGGCGATCGAGGACGCGGTCTCGCTCTTCGACACGCTGTTCGCGGATGCGTCGACCGACGTGGCCGCGTTCGAGGCCACGCGTCGTCGTCGCTCGTCGATCCTCGATCACGCGCGCGGCGAGATGGAGTCGCTTCGCTCGCGCGTCTCGAGCCGCGACCGCGAGCAGCTCGAGTCGCACTACACGGCCATCCGCGAGATCGAGCTCGGGCTCGACGCGGCTCGGCGCGCGTGCACGGTGCCGGATCGTCCGAACGGCGACCTGCGCTTCGAGGGGCCTTCGTGGATCGAGAACGTGCACCTCGCGCACCGCCTCATCGCGATGGCGCTCGCGTGCGACATCACGCGCAACGTCTCGGTCTTCTGGCACTCGGACGGCGTGCCGCTCGAGACGCTGCGCGCGCTCGACGGACGCATCCACGCCGATCCGCACGGCGAGGGCTCGCACGCGTTCCCGGGAGACGAGGTCCGCATCGGCAACGCCGTGGCGCTCCACAAGGTGTTCATGGGCCTCTTCGCGCACCTCGCGGAGGAGCTCGACTCGCCCGATCGCCTCGAGTCCGGCGGCTCCACGTTGCTCGACAACGCGTGCCTGCTCCACACGAGCGACATGACGACGGGCCTCCACACCTTCAAGGCTGGCGTGGGCGCGTGGACGATCCGCGACGGCAACCAGTACGCGCGCGGCCTCCCGTACCTCTACGCGGGATCCGCGGGCGGCGCGCTGCGCACGAACCAGCACTTCGTGCTCGACGACGAGGCCACGTACACGGGTCGTCACAACCACGGTGAGCTCTTCCTGACGCTCGCGCGCGCGATGGGCGTGGGGGCCGATCGGCTGCCGACGTTCGGCGAGCCCGATCTCTGCCGCGGAACGATCGACGAGCTCCTCGCGTAGCCCGCGAGCAGCGTCCTGTGGCGCGCGCGCGACGTGGGTGCGGACGTGCAGAGGGCAGTGGTAGCGTCGCGTGATGCTGCGCACGATCGACGAAACGACGGGTCTCCTGGGCGCTCGCATGGCGGCCGCGCTGACGGTAGGCGTCTCGATCTGCGTAGGCCTCGCGGCGAGCGGATGCGGCGGCAACCTCGGCACGAGCGACGCGAGCGTGCGCACGGACACGGGCCCCGCGTCGATCGCGCACGTGACCGCGTCGTGGCGCGTGCGCTGCGACGCGCTGATGGACTGCACCGGCAACCCGACGCGCACGCTCGACGTCGACAACGGCGAGGGTGGGGCGCTCGTCGAGTGCGACGCGCCGCTGGTCGGCGCCGACCGCCAGCTCGACGTGCGCTTCGAGATGCCCACCGAGTTCGGCGTCGCGATCTCGGGCGTGCTGACGAGCCCGACCGGCGGCCGCGTGAGCGGCGCTGCGTGCTCGGTGGACGTGCTCGAGTCCGCAGAGATGATCTCGCTGCGCGGCCCGTGCAGCGCGAACCCGCCGAGCGCCGACGCGCCCTGTCAGGTGCAGCGAGTGTCGATCGACGAGGCGACGCGCGACGTCTCGCTGGAGGTGCGCTGCGCGGGCCTCGGCACGATCGACGGCACCGGCCTCGAGCGCGAGCTCACCGATCCCGACACGGCCGCGGGCTTCGTGGAGATCACGCTGAGCGACTGCCGGCTCTGATTCCCCGCGCCTCCGGCGCTCGACGCGGCGACCCGATGTCCGACGTGCTCTTTCCCGTGACGACGTTCCGACGTGTCTTCGACACGATGCCCGTGCAGGAGGTCGTCACGCTTCCGGAGCTCGTCGCGGCGCTGCGTCGCTTCGAGCTCAAGCCCGAGGTGCTCGCGCGTGCACAGCGCGAGATGGCGCGCGTGCGGCGCGCCACGACGCGGGTGAAGGCGGGCCTCCACACGAGCGCGGGCATCGAGGTGCGGCTCGTGAAGGCTGCCGACGAAGCGCGCGCGGCCAAGCGCGATCCCGTCGCGGCGGTCGAGGCGACCGGGCTGCGGCTCGAAGAAGAAGCGCGGAAGAAGGCGAAGGGCGAGCTGCGTGTGTGGTCGCCGACGCTCTACGTGCCGGGCGCCGAGAAGCGCGGCGGCGAGCACGTCACGCACCTGTCGTGTCTGGTGCTCGATCATGACGACGGGACGCGGATCGAGGACGCGTCCGAGCGGTGGGCGCGCTACTTCCATCTGGTCCACTCCACGTGGTCCCACACCGAGTCGCACCCGCGCTTCCGGCTCATCCTGCCGCTCGCACACCTCGTCGCGGCGCGCGACTGGGCGCGCGTGTGGCAGTGGGCCGCCGATCGGAGCGGTCGCGCGGTGGACGGCGCGCTGAAGAATCCGTCGAGCCACTACGCGCTGCCCGTCGTGCCGCACGCGAACTGGCCGCGCATCGCGTTCAGCCGTCCTGGCGCGATCCTGAGCCCGCTCGACGAGGGCCTCGTCGACGAGATCCCGATCGTGCCGCTCGTGCGGCAGGGTCCGACGGATCTCCAGCCGTCGGTGATGCGCGGCCTCGACCCCACGCGTCAGTACCTCGATCACGTGGAGCGCGACTCGGTCTATCTCAGCGACGATCCGTGGGACGACACGGACGAGCCTGCGCCGCGCGCCGCGGCGTCGACGCCCGAGGCGATGCCTGACCTCGCGCGCCCTGCGCACGCGACGGTGACTGCGGAGCGCGCGGAGGAAGCCGCGCCGGTGAGCGCGCGAGAGAGGATTCTCGAGGCGCGCGTGAAGGCGCTCGAAGATCGAGTCAGCCGCCTGGAGTCGCAGATCGAGCAGGCACGAACGCGAGACGATCGATAGCGGAGCGGCGAACGGGGATCGAACTTCCGAACCAACGTATTAGGCTCGCCGCCGTGAGCGTGGACGTGCACCGGAGCCCGCAGATCGACGTCGCGAACGTCGCCGCGCACTTGCCGCGGATGGCGCGCGAGCAGCCAGACGTGCGCGCGATCCTCTCGCCGGCGGAGTCGATCGCGAACGCGATGCGGGGTGCGCACGCGCTCGACTACGACGAGCTGACCTACGCCGAGCTCGATGCGCTCGCGGCGGAGTACGCGGCGGGCCTCGGCGAGGTGGGGATCGCGCGCGGTGATCGTGTGGTGCTCATGGTGCCGCCGTCGCTTCCGTTCTTCGCGCTCGTCTTCGGCATGTTCGAAGCGGGCGTCGTGCCCGTGGTGCTCGATCCGGGCATGGGCCCCGAGCGCCTTGGCAAGTGTCTCGCGCGCGCGGAGCCGAGCGCGTTCATCGGCATCCCGCGCGCGCACGTGGCGCGGCGCGCGCTCGGCTGGGGCAAGGCGTCGATCCGCACGAACGTCGTGGTGGGAGGCTTTCCTCGCGTGTTCGGCAGCGGCGGCGAGCGCGCGGTCTCGCTCGAAGAGCTGCGCCTCCGCGGCGCGCGGCGAGGTCGACAGCGCCTCGCGCCGGTGAGCGAGGACGACGTCGCGGCGATCCTGTTCACGAGCGGCTCGACCGGCGTGCCCAAGGGCGCCGTCTACACGCACGGGAACTTCCTCGCGCAGGTCGAGGGCATCCGCACGATGTACGGCATCGCGCCCGGCGAGATCGATCTGCCCACGTTCCCGCTCTTCGCCCTCTTCGATCCGGCGCTCGGCATGACCACGGTCATCCCGCGCATGGACTTCACCAAGCCCGGCGGCGTGAGCGCTTCGCAGATCCTCGAGCCGATCCGGCGCTTCGGGATCACGAACATGTTCGGCTCGCCTGCGCTGCTCGATCGCGTCGCGACGGACGCAGCGGAGCGTGTCGCGTCGAGCTCGGGGCCCCTCCTTCCGACGCTGCGCCGCGTGATCACGGCAGGCGCGCCCGTGAGCCCGCGCATCCTCGAGGCCTTCGAGCGCTTGCTGAGCAAGGACGCGCGCATCCACACGCCGTACGGCGCGACCGAGTCGCTGCCGATCGCGACGATCGATCACCGTACCGTGCTCGACGAGACACGCGCGCTGACGGACGCGGGCCGCGGGGTGTGCGTGGGTCGCGTGGTGCCGAGCGCGACCGTCGAGATCCTCCGCATCACCGACGCGCCGCGCGACGGCTTCACGATCGAGGATCGCGTCGCGCAGGGCGAGGTGGGCGAGATCTGCGTCGCGGGTCCGCAGGTGACGGAGAGCTACTTTCGCGACGACGACAACACGCGCCTGCACAAGATGCGTGGCCCGGACGGACGCCTCTTCCACCGCGTCGGTGATGTCGGCGCGTTCGACGAGCAGGGACGCCTCTGGTTCGCGGGGCGCAAGTCGCAGCGGGTGATCGCGGGCGAGCGCACGTGGTTCACCGAGCAGATCGAGGGGCCGTTCAACGCACACCGCCACGTGAAACGCAGCGCGCTCGTGGGGCCCGTGGTGAATGGACGCGTGGTGCCGACGCTCTGCATCGAGCCGCTGCCGGCGAAGCTGCCGTCGATCGCGGGGGCGTATGTCGACGCGTCGCTGCGGAGCGGCGCGGGCGGCGTGATCGAGCGCTTCTTCGTGTTCGATCGCTTCCCCGTCGACCCGCGGCACAACGCGAAGATCCATCGCGAGGAGCTGCGCGCGCGGTGCGAGCGTGAGCTCGCGAGAGGGCTCGGGACGAGCTGGGACGAGCTCATCCAACAGCAAGCACGAGGCATCCGATGAGCGCGTCGATCTCCATCCTGGTCACGGGCGCGTCGGGCTTTCTCGGGGGGGCGCTCGTCGAGACGCTCGTCAGGCGGGGGCACCGCGTCCGCACGCTCCAGCGCACCAAGGGTGAGCGCCTCACGCGGCTCGAGCGGGAAGGGCACGTGGAGAACGTGCTCGGTGCGATGGACGACCGGGCTGCGACGGCGCGCGCGATGGAAGGCGTCGAGACGGTCTTTCACGTGGCCGCGAAGGCGGGCGTGTGGGGCACGTACGACGAGTACTTCCGCGCGAACGTGATCGGCACGCGGAACGTGATCGAGGAGGCGCGCGCGCGAGGCGTGTCGCGGCTCGTCTACACGAGCTCGCCGAGCATCGTTCACGCGGGTGGAGATCAAGAAGGCATCGACGAGTCGACGCCGATCTCGCACCGACACGCGACGCACTATCCGGCGACCAAGGGCATCGCCGAGCGCGAGGTGCTCGCGGCCCACGGAGCGCGCACGGAGAAGGGCCACGCGCTCTCGACGGTCGCGCTCCGGCCGCACCTGATCTGGGGACCGGGCGACACGAACATCGCGCCGCGGATGGTCGATCGCGCGAAGTCAGGGCGCCTGGTGCTCGTGGGCGGTGGCCACAAGAAGATCGACGCGACGCACATCGACAGCGCGGTGCACGCGCACCTGCTCGCGTGGGAGCGGCTCGCGCCGGACGCGGCGTGTGGCGGCAAGGCGTACTTCATCGCGCAGGGCGAGCCGATGCCGTCGCGCGAGCTGATCCTCGGGCTCGTGCGGGCGCACGGCCTCGACGTGCAGCCGAGGAGCATCCCGCTGCCGGTCGCGAAGGCGCTCGGGTCGGCGGTGGAGCTCGCGTGGCGCGTGGCGCGTCGCAGGAACGAGCCGCCGCTCACGCGCTTCCTCGCGGAGCAGCTCGGCACGGCGCACTGGTACAGCCTCGCGGCCGCGGAGCGCGACCTCGGCTACCGCGCGCCGATCACGACGGCCGAGGGGCTCGAGCGGCTCGCCGCGCACGTGAGAGCCACGGCGCGCTGAGTCGGCCTAGCGTGCTCAGAGGAGCGAGCGTCTCCTCTGAGCAAGGGTCGTCGTGGTCAGGCAAGGGTCAGTCGTGCTCACACGCGCCGCCGCGGCACATGTAGTTGGCCTTCATGCAGTCAGCGTCCTCGACACACTCGACCAGCGCGCAGTCTCCGACGTATGTGCGGCGTGCCGGACGATCGATGCATGCCGTGCAGCTCCGCAGCGTCCAGATCCGCGTGTCGCTGTCGTAGCCGTCGTCCACGACGATGGCCGCCTCACGCTCCGCCTCGCAGCTGATCAGCGAGCTCGGCGCGACGTCGCACGTCGCGGTCATGCTGATGTCCTCGAGGTCGACGTTGCACGAGCGACCCGCCGTGTCCGTGTACGGCCGCACGTCCGACGCATCCTCCTCGCCGCACCCGATCGAACCCACCGCCGCCATCACGCTCACGCCCAGCACCACGATCCCGATCGTCGTCTTCATCGGTCCTCCTGCGCTCGGAGAGGACCAAGAAGCGTTCCACGCCGCACCGTCTCCCCGATCCCAAAGAACCGCTGGAGATCAACGCCGAGCTACGCCCGAGACTGTGGGCGACGCCCCCGCACGTGTGGGCGCGCCGACCAACGAGGATGGCTTCCTCATGGGTCCGCGCGGCCCTCCCAGACCTCGAGCAGCGGTCAGGACGTCAGCGCTTGTCGATCGACACGAACTCGCGACGCGTCGGTCCCAGGTACACCTGGCGCGGTCGCGCGATCTTCTGCTCCGGGTCGTTGAGCAGCTCTTCCCACTGCGCGAGCCAGCCGGGCGTGCGGCCGATCGCGAAGAGCACCGTCATCATGTCGAGCGGGATGCCCATCGCCTCGTAGATGAGGCCCGAGTAGAAGTCGACGTTCGGGTACAGCTTGCGCTTCACGAAGTACTCGTCCTGGAGCGCGATCTTCTCGAGCTCGACCGCGATCGCCAGCAGCGGGTTGACCCCGGTGACCTCGAAGACGTCGTCGCAGGCCTTCTTGATGATCGTCGCCCGCGGATCGAAGTTCTTGTAGACCCGGTGGCCGAAGCCCATCAGGCGCTCCTTGCCGCCCTTCACACCCTCGATGAAGCCCGGGATGTTCTCCACGGTCTCGATGCGGCGCAGCATCTGGAGCACGGCCTCGTTGGCGCCGCCGTGCAGCGGGCCGTAGAGCGCGGCGATGCCGGCGGTGACGGCCGAGTACGGGTCGACCTGGGACGAGCCGACGCTGCGGACCGCGCTGGTCGAGCAGTTCTGCTCGTGGTCGGCGTGCAGGATGAAGAGCACGTCGAGGGCCTTCACCAGGCGGGGGTCCGGCTCGTACTTGGGGACCCCGGTGGTGAACAGCATCGAGAGGAAGTTCTCGGAGTACGAGAGCTCGTTGTTCGGGTAGACGAACGGCTTCCCGGTGATGTGCCGGTACGCGAAGGCGCCGAGGGTCGGCATCTTGGCGATCAGGCGGACGATCTGGAGCTCGTTGCTCTCCTGGTCCGTGATGTCCTTGGACTCCGGGTAGAGCGTGGAGAGCATCCCGACGCTCGACTCGAGCATCCCCATCGGGTGCGCGTCGTAGCGGAAGCCCTGCATGAAGGTGCGGACGTTCTCGTGGACGAAGGTGTGGTGCGTGATGTCGTGCACCCACGTGTCCAGCTGGGCCTGGTCGGGCAGCTCGCCGTTGACGAGCAGGTAGGCGACCTCGAGGAAGCTCGACTTCTCGGCGAGCTGCTCGATCGGGTAGCCGCGGTAACGGAGTACCCCGTTGTCGCCGTCCAGGTAGGTCACCGCACTACGGCAGGAGGCGGTGTTCATGAAAGCCGGATCGTAGGTCATCATCCCGAAGTCGGAATCGTTGACCTTGATCTGGCGCAGGTCGGTCGCCCGGATGGTCTCGTCGGTGATCGGGAGCTCGTAGCTCCGGCCCGTCCGGTTGTCGACGATCGTGAGGGTCTCGGCGCCGGACCCCGCCGGAGCGTCGCTGCTGGCCGTCTGCTGAGTCGTCATGAAGAACTTTCCCTTGACGCGGATTGCGCACCTGCCCGGTGCCCCGTGAGAGTCTCCGGGGGATTCTAGGCGGCGGGAGGGCACCGTGGGCCGGAATGGTGCGGCGGCGCCGACTGGTAGCATCCCCGTCGCCTGCGTACGCGCGGGCATCCTGGCGATCCGCCGCATGAACCGCCGCCCGCCTCGGGCGGCCCACACAGAAGATCTGGAGGCACCCATATGGCCGAGCACGAGAGCTCTCTCGCCGTGCTGGTCGACTTCGAGAACATGTCCCGCCCCGGGGCCAAGGGTCGAGGCGACTTCGACATCCACCTGGTACTGAACCGCCTGGCCGAGAAGGGCCGGGTGCTCGTGAAGCGCGCCTACGCGGACTGGAGCCGGTACCGCGACGCGCGGCA
>CAZCVE010000080.1:0-37013 GCA_964502175.1 uncultured Sandaracinaceae bacterium | reverse complement strand
CTCCTCGCTCCTGCTCCAGGGGTCTGCTTCGCAGCCCCCGCCGCAAGGCGCCCCGGCGACTCCTTCTCGCGCCGTGAGTTGTCCAGCGATGGACCGCTTGCCCCTCTGCTCACCCCGTTCGCGTGAGGGTGGGCCAACTCTGTTAGGGTCCGCGGAACTCGGCCCGAGACGTGGTGTCTCCGGGCTGTGGACGTCGCCAGCAAGTCATCGCGATCGCCCGTCTCGGGCGAGCTCGACGACGCGATCTGGGCGTCTGGGTTTCACGTGCCGATGCCCGAAGGCTACGAAGAAGAGCTCGTCGAACGACTGAAGCGGCGCGACGAGGCGGCGTTCACGGAGCTCATCCGCCTCTACGAGAAGCGGATCTTCCAGCTCGTGCTCCGCATGCTCGGCGACCGCGGCGAGGCCGAGGACGTGGCGCAGGACGTCTTCCTCACCGTCTTCAAGTCGATCGACAGCTTCCGAGGCGACAGCAAGCTCTCGACGTGGCTCTACCGGGTCGCGACGAACCACTGCAAGAACCGGATCAAGTACCTCGACCGTCGCGCGCGCGGGAAGAAGACCGAGCTCGATGATCTGAGCGAGAGCGATCGCGTGGAGAGCGCGTCGATGAGCGCGAGCGCGCACGTCGCGCGACCCGATCAGCAGGCCGAGGCGAACCAGATGGAGGCGCTGATGCGCCGCGCCATCGGCGAGCTCGACGAAGAGCAGCGCGAGCTCGTGATCCTGAGAGACGTCGAGAACCTCAGCTACGAAGAGATCCAAGCGATCACGGGCCTGCCCGAGGGCACGGTGAAGTCGCGCCTCCACCGCGCGCGCCTCTCGCTCGCGAAGACCGTGCGCGCGGCGAGCGAGCCGGGCACGATGGGGAAGAAGAAGACGTGACCGCCGCGAACGAAGCCACGAGCACGATGAGCGCGGACGACGCGCGGGATCGCTTCGGCGATGCGATCGACGGCCTCTTGTCGGAGAGCGAGCAGCGCGCGTTCGACGCGTCGATCGCCGGCGACGACGAGCTGCGCGACGAGTACGAGAGCTACCGCGCGATCGTGAAGGGCGTGGGCAGCGCCGTGGTGCGCGTCGCGGGCGCGGACGAGGGCACGCTCGAGAGCGGTGAGAAAGAGAAGGGCGCCGAGATCGCGCCGTCGCTCGTGGGCAAGGTGCAGGACCGGATCCGCAAGCGGAGCAAGGGACGCTACTTCCGCGATCGTTTCTCGAGCGGAGAGGCCAAGGGCGGTGGGCTCACGGCCATGCTGCTCACGGCGAGCCTGCTCCTCGTGATCGCCGTGTGGCTGATGCTCGACAACGTCGAGCTGCTTTCTCCCTGAGGGGTCGTGCGACCTCTCCCCCACGCGTGGGGCCCCCACCCGCTCCGCTCGCTCGCGCTGCGCGCGGGGCCCCAGCCCCGCTTGCACGCATCGCGCTGCGTCGCGGCGGAGCTAGCTCGCGCTGAGGAGGCCGCGGAGCATCTCGGTCTGCACCTCGTACTCCTGCTGGCAGTAGTCGCAGGTGATGGAGAGCGGCTCGGCCTTGCGGATCATGTCCTCGAGCTCCGTCTTGCCCACCGTGGCGAGGCTCGCGAGCACGCGCTCGGACGAGCAGCGACAGCGGAAGTCGAGGTCATCGAACTGCATCGTTCGCGTGTAGTCCATGCCATGCAGGATCTCGGCGACGAGCTCGTCGGGATCGCCGTCGACCTCGACGAGCACGCGCGCGAGGTCCGCGAAGTCGTGGCGAAGCCGCTCGTACATGACGGCGAGCGGGGGCTCCGTGCACTCGGGCAGGAGCTGCACGACGTAGCCGCCTGCGATCAGCACCTCGTCGCCGCTCACCACGCTCGCGACGCCGAGGGCGCTCGTCACCTGCTCGGACTCGAGGAGGTAGTTCATCACGGCGCCGCTGACGCGGTGCTCGCGGCTCACCTCCACGATGCCCTGGTGCATCGCGCCGTTGGGCATCGTGCGCATGACCTGCATGCGCGCGCCCTCGCCGAACACGACCGGGCTCTTGGCGCGACAGAGGCCGCGCGTGCCGCCGTCGGGCCAGCTGTCGGCGATGAGCGTGCCCTCTCCGCCAGCGCCCTGGATGATGCCCTGCACTCGGTAGTTCGGCGCCATCGTGAGGCGAACGAGCACCGTGCCCGAGGCGAGGTCGGCGAGGTTCTCGACCGTGGGGCCCGTGGCGCCCTGGCTCTTCACCAGGCCGCGGACGGTGCGCGTGCTGCGCACGGCGATCACACGGAACGCGCCGTCGTGCGTCACGGCGCTGATCGCGCGGTCCATCGGGAGGCTCTCGAGATCGATGCTGGCCATGGCGCGCCACTTCTGCGCTCGGGACCCTCCTCGCGCAAGCTCGCGAAAGGGCGAGGAAGGCGCGCTCGCGGCGGAGCGCGAGGGAGGGAGCGAATATTCGCGGGGGAGCTGTCGTAGGATGCGGCATGCACACGCCCCGCTGGCCTGCTCTGGTCCTCGCGCTCACCGCTGTCGGCTGCGGATCGAACGACACGCCGCCGCCGCCGACCGCCGTGGCGAGCCCCACGGCCCAGCCCGGCGCGGCCGCGACCGGACCCGCCGCGACGCCGACTCCGCCCGCGGGCCTGGGCGTGCTCCTCGAGAGCGACGGCACCCTCGATCAGGCCGTCTCTCGCGCGCAAGTGCGCGTCAACGCTGGGGATCGCGTGCGCGTGAGCCTGACGTCGTCGGCCTTCGATCCGGTGCTCCTCCTGACGCTCCCGGGCGGCCAGACGCTGACCAACGACGACGTGGGCGGCGATCGCACGCGCTCGGAGCTCGAGGTCGTCGTCGACACGGCGGGTGAGCTGAAGGTCGCGACCACCAGCTACCAGCCTGGCGCGAGCGGCGCGTACCACGTGCGCGTCGAGCGAACGGCCGTCGGCTCGTCGCTCGCCGAGCGCGTCGTGAGCGCGGCGGGCGCGCACCACCAGCTGCTGGCGAACGGACGTTCGTTCCTCGGTGGCGCGACGGGCGCCGCCGCGCCCGCGCAGCCGCAGGCGGCAGGCGCCGCGCCCGCAGCGCCGGCCTCGACGCCGCTGCGTGTGGGCGATCGCGTGCAGGCGAACCTCGCGAGCGGCGACACGACGCTGCCCTCGGGGGAGCTGGCCGACGTCTACGAGCTCACGGTCACGGAGCCGACGGCCATCACGCTCCAGATGCAGTCGCGCAACGTCGACTCGTTCCTGCTCGTCACCACGCCGAGCGGAGAGCAGCTCCGCAACGACGACTCGGGCGGCACGCGCGACGCGCAGCTGGATCTCCAGGCCGTGCCCGGCACGTACCGCATCGTCGCGACGACCTACCGCGCGGGCGAGAGCGGCAGCTACGAGCTGAAGGCGCTCTCCAGTCGTGATGTGGCGAACCGCGAGGCCGCACAGGCTGCGGCGCCTTCCGCCGCAGGCGGCGAGCGCACCGCGCACGGCGACCTCGCGCAGGGCGATCAGCAGCTCCGCAGCGGCGAGTTCTTCGACGAGCACACGCTGAACCTCCAGGTCGGCGAGGCCGTTCACGTCGAGGCGCGCTCCACCGCGTTCGACACGTACCTGATCGTGCGCGCGCCGAGCGGCGAGCAGCACGACAACGACGACATGGTCCCCGGCAACCTCAACGCGGGCCTCGACTTCGTCGCGCGTGAAGCGGGCGCGTACCGCGTGCTCGTCACCTCGTACCGCTCGGGCGAGACCGGCGCGTACGACCTCGTGACGCGCGGTGGGACCGCGGGCGCGGCAGGTGCGCCGCCGCCGCCGTCGACCGTACCGGTCGCGCCCCCGCCAGCCACTCCGTCGGCTCCGCCGAGCGCGGGTGGACAGACCCAGCGCGGCTCGCTCGCGCAGGGCGATCGCCAGCTCCAGAGCGGCGAGTTCTCGGACAGCTTCCCGATGACGTTCACGGCGGGTCAGCCCGTGTCGATCCGCGTCGAGTCGAGCGCGTTCGACACCTACCTCATCGTGCGATCGCCGAGCGGTCGTCAGGAGGACAACGACGACCTCGTGCCGGGCAACCTGAACTCGGGCATCGACATCCCCGCGGCCGAGGCGGGCGAGTACACGGTGATGGTCACGTCGTATCGTCCGGGTGAAACCGGCGCGTACACACTGACCGCTGGCGGCGGCAGTGGTGGAGCCGCCACTCCGGGTACGCGTCCTCCGACGACGCCTGGCGGCGCACCTCCCGCCGCAGCGCCAGGCTCCAGCTCGACGCGCGTGTGGACCGTGTCCGTCGGCATCAGCGACTACCCGGGCACCGGCAACGACCTGCCCGAGTGCGCGAACGACGCGGTGAAGATCGCCGAGGCGCTACGCAACCAGGGCCTCACCACGCCCGAGCGCGAGATCCTCCTCACGGACGGGCAGGCGACGCGCGGCGCGATCACGCAGGCGCTCCAGCGCGTGGCGCGCGAGGCGCAGCCGAACGACGTGTTCGTCTTCTTCTACTCGGGACACGGCGGTCAGGCGCAGGGCCAGAGCCGCGATCAGGAAGAGCTCGACTCCATCGACGAGTACATCTTCGTGCACGACGGACAGATCCTCGACGACGAGATGGGCCGCCTCATCGACGCGATCCACGCGCGCACCACGCTCTTCGCGCTCGACTCGTGCTTCTCCGGCGGCTTCGCGAAGGACGTCGTCACGCGCCCCGGCATCGTCGGCATGTTCAGCTCGGAGGAAGACGTGACGAGCGGCGTCGCGATGCAGTTCCAGGCGGGCGGCTACCTCTCGCACTTCCTCCGCATGGGCATCCAGGGCGAGGCCGACGCGGATCCGCGCGACGGCGCGCTCACGGTCGGCGAGCTCACGCACTACACGTGGCAGCAGTACGCGAGCCAGGCGCGCGACGTGCGGATGCAGGAGGGCTACCAGCAGCTCGTCATCGACCGCGGCGCCGTGCGCAACGGCCAGGTCCTCTGGTCGCGCGGTCGCTGATAGGCTCAGGCGATGTCGGAATCGGCTGGGCTCACGCTCCTCGTCTTCGGCCCCGCGGTCGTCGCCTTCGTGTGCGTGGGCATGGCGATCGCCCTCTTCGTGAGCGGCAACGGCCTCACGGTGAGCCGCGGCTCGCGCATCGCGCTCCACGTGTTCGCGGCGATCCTCTTGATCGCCGCGCTCGGCATCGGCGCCTGCTACGGCATCATGCTGGCTGGCTGAGCGTCGTGCCGCTCGATCGGGGCGAGGCCGCCACGTGACCTACCTGCTGTTCGTCGCGCTCGGCGTCGTCGCGGCCTTCGCCGCTGCGCGCATCGTTCCTCCGAGCGCAGACGTTCCGCCCGAAGTGCGCGAAGGGGTGCGTGTGTGGGCGCTCGTCGGCGCGGTGGTCGGCGCGCACGTGCTCGAGCTGCCGGCCGATCTCTTCGGCTGGGCCGCGCCCTCACCCGACATGCTCGCGCATCCCGGCGCGGGCACGATGATCCTCGGACGCACCGTGCTCGGCGGCTTGCTGGGCGGATGGATCGCCGTCGAGTGGAAGAAGCACCGCATGGGCTTTGTGGGCGCGACCGGGGATGGCTTCGCGATGCCGCTCGCGCTCGGCATGACGATGGGCCGCATGGGCTGCACGTTCACCGGCTGCTGCGCGGGTCGCGTGCTCGAGGAAGGCTCGGCGTGGGCCCTCTTGCCCAGCCTCGACGACGGGCCACCTCGCTTTCCTGCGAGCCTGATCGAGGCCTACTTCCATGCGCTCATGGCCCTCGTGCTGCTCGTGATGGCGAAGACCGAGGTGCTGCGCGGCAGACACCTCGCGCTCTACCTCGCGCTCTACGCGGTGCTCCGCTTCGCGCTCGAGACCCAGCGCGAGAACCCGCCGATCGTGGGTCCGCTGACGTACTACCAGCTGCTCGCCGTGGCCCTCTCGGCGCTGGCCGGCGGCACGTTCGTGAGGCGGTCGATCGACCGGAGCGGCCCCTCAGCCGCGCGTGAGGATCGCGAGGCGCTCGGTGATCTCGATGCGTGAGGGCCGCGCGCGGTAGTGCGCGCGCGCCCACTCGCGCGAGCCGGTGTCGCTCGCCACGCGAAAGCCCTCTCGGTCGGCCAGCGCCGCGAGCTCGTCGGGCTCGATGCGCCCACGCAGCGGCTCACCGAGCGTCTCGAAGCCTACGAGCACGGCCGGCAGGAGCAGCGTCGGCGCGTTCACCATCTCGCCCGTGAGGTACGTGACGAGCACGCGAGAGCCCTCGTCGGCGAGGCGCGCGAGGTGATGCAGCGTCGCCTCGATCGCGGGGCGCGGCAGGTAGGGCGTCACGCCCTCCCAGATCCACACGCTCTTCGTCTCCGGATCGAAGCCCTCGGCGAGCAGGCGTGCCTCGAGCGAGTCGCGCTCGAAGTCCACCTCGACGAAGCGGTGCGTGCGCGCGCGGAGCGGTCGTCCTCGCACGGCGCGACGCTTGATCGCCTGCGTGCTCTTCACGTCCACCTCGTACACGTCGACGGCGCGGAGGGCGTCCATGCGGTAAGCGCGCGCGTCGAGGCCCGCGCCGAGGATCACGAGCTGCGTGCAGCCTGCGGCGATCGCGTCCGTCAGCGCACGGTCGATCGCGTCGGTCCGGAGCGCGACGTGATCCGCGAGGCCCATCGTGAGCGCGCGCAGCGCGCGGTGCGCGAGCGGGCTCCGCGACGTGACGAGCCCGAGCGCGTCGAGCCCGCGGTCGATCACGCCCGGCACGAGCACGCGGTGACCGCGATCGCCCACGTGATCAGACGGAGAGCCGGGCAGGCTCGAGAGCGCGCGCATCGAGAGCACGGCGAGCGCGGTGAGGCTGGGGACACCTTCGAACACGAGCGCACGCTACGTGAGAAACGCGAGATCTCGAAGCGTCTCGCTCGCCTCGATCGGCGTGAGCAGCGCGAACGACGCGGCCTCGACGGCCGTGGCGCCGTAGACCGTGAGCGACAGCGCGGTGATCTCGGGCGTCTCCTTCGGTCGCGCGAGATCGACGGACTCCTCGAGGCGGAGCTCGACCGTTCCGCGCCCGAGCTTGCGGCGCATGCCGATCACCATCGTCCGCGAGCCGCTGACGATCCATCCGCGCTGCTCGAGCGCGTACAGGTTGCCGACCTCGCCGCGCTTGCCGACGATCCGCGCGAGCTCGCGCGAGGCACGCTCGGTCTCGTCGAGCTCGAAGGTCTCGCGCGAGAGCTGCGCGAACGGCTGCAAGAGCTCGTAGTCGCCGAAGATCGTGCCCCAGCGCGCCCGCAGCGGCGCCGCGAGCGCGAGCGGGTGAGGAAGGCCGATCGTGGTCTCGAGGGGGAGCGCGATCGGCTCGTCGTCGGGCCCTGCGAGCGATCGATCTTCGGCCACGCGGAACGTCACCGATCCCTCGGATGACGTCGCGCTCCAGACGAGACCGCCCACGAGCGACCGCAACACCGGATGCGCGAGCAGGCGCTCTTCCCACGCCATGCGCGACCACGCGCGACCGCTGCACATCGCGCGCTCGAAGCGGCGCAGCTGCGCCTTCGCGGCGCCCTCGGCGTCGGCGCGCACGGCCTTGTAGAGCTCGCTCGCCGCCGCGGCCTTCTCTGCGTCGTCGGACTTGTTCGCGCGCGGCAGCTGCGAGAGCACGGTGCCGGTCTCGTCGCGCAGCACGGGCACGAGGCAGGCGTCGAGCGTCACGCGCACGCGTCGCGGTCCGAAGTCGAGCCACAGCTCGCCACGATCGTCCATGCCGAGGTCGGGCACGAGCACGTCCTCGAGCTCGGTGGCCTCCAGCCCACGCTGCTTCGCCGTCGCGTCGAGCAGCCGTCGTGCCTCGTTGCGCACGCGCTCGTTCTTCGCGCTCTCCGCGAGCGTCGACAGGTGCACGAGCGCGCTGTCGTCGGGCAGGCGCGCGAGCACCGTGAGGGCCTCGAGCGCGCGCGAGAGCTCACGATCGGTCGCGAGCCCGCGGATCGTCGCCGCGAGCTTGTGGGCCGCGGATCGCCCTCCGAAGAGGGCGATCTGGCCCAGCGGCCAGCTCACGCGCGCGTTCTGTCCGAGCACGCTCCACTGCTGGTACACGTGCAGGCTCAGGCCGCCGAGGCTCCGCGGATCGAGCGCCTCACGCACCTCGCGCACGCCGACGTACTCGGCCGACAGATCGCCACCGCCGACCCCTGCGCCCGCGAAGTTCATCAGCTCGATCAGGTGGCGCACGGAGCTCGCCCTGAGCGTGCTGCCGTCTTTTGTGCGCACCGGCGGCAGCGCATCGACGGCGAGCCAGCTCGGCCAGCCCGGTGGCGCGCTCGGACAGTCCCAGCGCGCGTCGGCCTCGAGGATCGCCGTGATCGCCGGCGCGAGCAGCGCGCGGCCACCACCCGTGTCGTCGATCCAGCGCTCGATCACCTTCGGCCCACGATCGGGCGCGATGCGCGAGCACACGAAGCGGAGCGCGCTCGTCGCCCGTGTGCGCGAGGGTCCGGGCTCGCCGAGCGCGAACGGCAGGAGGCCGTAGATCGCGATCGGCGCGAACGTGACGAGCCAGCCCTCGGCGGCCTCGCGCTCCGCGCGCGAGGTGAGCCACGCGTGGGCGATGGGGAACGCCGCGCGCGAGCTGAAGATCGCGTTGCGCGGGATCGACGGCAGCTTGGTGCACCACGCCTCGCGATCGTGCTTCGCGGTGGCCTCGGGCGGCAGATCGAACGTCGGCGTGGGTGCCTCCTCGATCACGAGCAGGCCCGCGCTCGCCCATCGCCGCCACGGCGGATCCGCGAGGATCTCGGGTCCGTCGACGGCGTCCGCGCGCTCCGGAGCCGTCGCGATCTCGGGCGACGCCTCGGTCTTGGTGATCGCGGGCGAGAGCCCGTGCAGCATCGCCGCGGCCGCGTCGCGCACCTTGCCGCGGCCCTTCGCGAGCGGGCGCAGGGCGTTCTCCGCGAGCTCGGGGAAGCGCTTGAAGTAGCGGGCCACGTCTTCCCTCGTGCCGGCCTTGCCCACGAGCGTCGCGACGTGCGCGGCGACCTCTGGCGTGCCCACGCACACGACCACGTCGAGCATCTTGCCGAACGCTTCGCTGGCGTCGCGCCGCTCGTAGGAGCTCGAGGCCTTCACCTGCGCGTCGAGCGCGGCGAGCCACGCGAGCACGATCACGGCGGCGGCCTCGGGGCGATCGGCGAAGCGCGCGAGCACGTGAGGCGCACGGTCGAGCACGTCGCGCGCATGGGACTTCGCGATCCATCCGCCCGCGTCGGCGACGAGCGCAGGATCTTCCGCGTCGGCGAGGACCAGCGCGGCGGCGGAGGGCGGCGTGATCGTGCCGCGCGCGCGACGCAGCACCTCGGCGGCCTCGTCGCGATCGGAGAGCACGTACGCGAGCGTCGCGCGCACGGTGATCGAGGGGCTCGGCTGCATCTCGCGGATCCACGCGCGCACGGCCTCGGTCGCCTCGGGTCCCGACGCGCGCACCACGCCGCGCAGCTGCGTGAGCCGTGGGAGGTGATCGCGCACGTGCGTCGCGCCGTAGTGCTGCGGGCCCTCCTTGGGGAGCTCGGCGATCGCGCTCGCGACCTCGAGCACCAGCACGCGCGGCTCGCGGGCCCGCGCGGGCTTCTTCTCGGCGAGCGCGACATCGGCGGGGACGAGGACACGGGCCATGCGGCGCATCCTACGAGAGGGCCGCGCTCGATCACCCGCGATCGTGCACGGCGATGCGTGCGTGTCCGACGTCACTCTCGAGCGCGCGAGGATCGCGCGGGCGGGCGTGCGCGACAACGTCGTACGAGATCGGTGGCCCAGCCCGCGAGCGGGTCCTACCATCGCGCGCATGCGCATGACGTGCGACTTCCTCGTCCTCGGCAGCGGTGTCGCGGGCCTCACCTTCGCGCTCGAGGCGGCCAAGCACGGCGAGGTGATCGTCGTGACCAAGCGCGGCCTCTCGGACTCGAACACGAACTGGGCGCAGGGCGGCATCGCGGCCGTGCTCGATCCGAACGACTCGTTCGAGGCGCACGCGAAGGACACGCTCACCGTCGGCTACGGCCTCTCGAAGCCGAGCGTCGTCGACCTCGTGGTGAAGGGCGGGCCCGCGGGCATCAAGAAGCTCATCGAGCTCGGGGCGCACTTCGACGAGAAGGACGACAAGGCGCCGAGCGCCGTGCTCGACGGCCACGCGCTCGACTACTCGTCGATCTCCGAGGGCGACTTCTCGCGCTTCGATCTGACGCGCGAGGGCGGTCACACCGCGCGTCGCGTGATCCACGCGGGCGACGTGACGGGCCGCGAGGTGCAGCGCGTGCTCTCGCTCGCGGCGAGGCAGCACCCGAACATCCGCGTGCTCGAGCACCACATGGCGGTCGATCTGCTCGAGCTGAGCAAGCACGGCGGGCCGCACCAGGTGGCGGGCGCGTACGTGCTCGACACGAACCCCGAGAGCAGCGAGTCCGGCAAGGTGCACGCGATCTCGGCGCGCGCGACGGTCCTCGCGACGGGCGGCGCGGGCAAGGTCTACCTCTACACGACCAACCCCGACGTCGCGACGGGCGACGGCGTCGCGATGGCGTACCGCGCAGGCGCGCTCATCGCGAACATGGAGTTCTTCCAGTTCCATCCGACGTCGCTCTTCCACCCGCAGGCCAAGAGCTTCTTGATCTCCGAGGCCCTGCGCGGCGAGGGCGGCATCCTGCGCCTCGCGAACGGCGATCCGTTCATGGTGCGTCACCACGCGATGAAGGATCTCGCGCCGCGTGACGTCGTCGCGCGCACGATCGACTACGAGATGAAGCGCACCGGCGCGGACTGCGTGTTCCTCGACATGACGCACCACCCGGCGAGCTACCTGAAGGAGCGCTTCCCGACGATCTACGCCGAGTGCCAGCGCTTCGGCATCGACCTCACCGCGCAGCCGATCCCCGTGGTGCCCGCGGCCCACTACATGTGCGGCGGCGTGGTGTGCGACGGCGACGGACGCACGAGCGTGCCGGGGTTGTGGGCGATCGGTGAGGTCAGCGCGTCGGGCCTCCACGGCGCGAACCGCCTCGCCTCGAACTCGCTGCTCGAGGGTCTCGTCTACGGCCAGCGCGCGGCGGACGCGGCGTCGAACATCCGCAAGGAGCGCGTGCAGCCGGACGTGCCCGAGTGGGACTTCGGCGAGGCCGTGCCGAGCGACGAGGGCGTCGTCATCAGCCAGAACTGGGACGAGCTGCGCCGCTTCATGTGGAACTACGTCGGCATCGTCCGCACCGACAAGCGCCTGCGTCGCGCCGCGCGCCGGGTGGCGCTCTTGAAGGACGAGATCCGCGAGTACTACTGGGAGCACCACGTCACGCGCGATCTGCTCGAGCTGCGCAACATCGCCGACGTCGCGGAGATGATCATCGGCTGCGCGTCAGTCCGAAAGGAGAGCCGCGGCCTGCACTACAACGCCGACCACCCCGAGACGGACGCCCGCTTCGAGAAGGACACCGTCATGGTGTTCGGCGAGCCCCCTCACCTCCGGCACGAGTGAACACCGCGCGGTCGGAACGATCGCCGCGGGTTCAACGCGTTGGATGCGGGGAAGGCGACTCCGTCGCTCCCTGTGGGCAGGCAGGCAAATCGCCGCTCCAGTCCGGGTAGAGGACCTCTAGCCACACATCACCCATCTCGGGATCGACGAACCCACGCCACGCGTGGCCGCTGGTGCAGCCCGCGATTCGGTGAAGCGACGCGCCGACATGCGGGAGATGGGATGCAGCCGTCTCCTGGTGCCGGAGGTCGTCGAACGTCGCGGCGCCGTCGGCGTGCACGATGACTGGATTCGCGGCGGCGATCGTGCGGGCCTCCTCGAGGCCGAGGCGGCCGTACACGAAGCAAGACATCTCGGCGTCGTCGGCCGTGTCCGTGTCCGAGATCGGCGAGAGCGCCAGTCCGGTCGACTCACGCACGAACGACAGCGTGCTGAGTCCGGCGATGGCGTCGAAGCAGCACGCCGACATCCCGAACGTCATGAGCCAAAGCGCGAAACACGAGGCCTTGGTGCGCATCGCGATCATCGTCGTCTCCGCAGCACGCGTCAGCGGCGTCCGAGCTGCCACGCGGCGAACAGACGCAAGAGACCGAAGCCGCCGACCAGTCCGGCGAAGGTGCCGAAGATCCACGGCGCCCACGCGAAGATCGAGTCGGCGGGCGCGAGGAACGCGGCCAGGCTCGCGCACGCGCCCATCGCCACGCCGTAGACGACGAGACGTGAGCCCGTGCGCTTGGCCTCGATGATCTGTCGACGCTTCGCCGTCTCGAGGCTCAGCGACTGCATGGCTTGATCGACGCTCAGGCCGACGAAGGGCGGCGGGGACGGGTCCGTCATGTCGGCGTGAGTGATGACCCAGCGAACGCCGACGGGCACGGCGACGGCGCGCGAACCCTCAAACGCAGAAGCCCTCGTCGAAGCCAGGCTCGATGATGCATGCCCGTACGCAGCAGTCTTCGGCGAAGAAACAGACAGATCCTGGCGACCGGCACACGAACACGTCGGTCTCTTCGGAAGCGTCGAGCGGCGGACTCGCGTCCGGCGGCGCGTCTACGGACATGGCAGCGGCATCCAACGACTCCGCCGTGTCTGGCGCGGAGAACACCGCATCGATGGTTGCCGCGCTGTCCGCTTCGCCTGCATCCATCGTGGAATGAGTGGACCCGCAAGCAGTGTTGGTCAGACCCCACGCGAGAGCGACCACGCGCATCAGGACCGGAACCGAGTCACTCCGGACACTCATGCCGTCTCCTCGTCCGTGAGCTCCAAGTTCAGAATGCGAACAGTCTCGGTCTGGGCGCTCTCGTTCGCCTCGAAGTCGATGGACGCGCTGAGGAATGTCGGCCACGGGGCTTCGACCTGGTACGGATCGTCCGGGTTTTCGACCACCCACGCGCGAGCCCAGCCACGTTTCCCGCTGGTTCCGTGTAGGGCGCTGTCGTCGCGGGCGAGATTCTGCATGATCAGTTCCCGACATGGAGCCTGGCTCTCCGAGAGAACCGGATGATCGACGAAGCCTACGCTTCGGAATTGCCCGCTGGAGTCCAAACGCCATTCCCCGTCGCCGCCGCCGAGCAGGGGGCCGTTCCACAGCACTGCACAGCCCTGCGCACGCTCCTGAAAGACGAAGTACAGCCGTCTCGCGCTGTTGTCGTAGTAGCAAGCGCGCGCCGGGCGCGGATTCTCGACCGTTCCTGTGTCGAGACACGAGGTGCTGAGTCCAACCGTGGAGCACACGCCGAGCAGTAGACAACGATGCAGGCTCATGTTTCTCCGCGCTGAGCGAGCGTGATCCGCCCCGTGCCGTCGCGCACCGATTCGATCGGCCGAGCATCCGCGCGCGGCCCGTTCCGGAGGTTGCCGTGATCTCGGTTCCTCATGCGGCCCGTTCGTCCAGGTCTCGCCAGATCTCTCTTCCGCTCGACGGATAAACGCTCTAGAGCCGCCGCATGTACTTCCAGCTCCTCGGACAGATGAAGAAGCAGCTCCGTCAGGTCGACCTCTGGTTCGACAAGGCGGAGGCGCACGCCAAGGCGCGCGGCTTCGATCCCAACCTGCTCGTCGCCGTTCGCCTCGCGCCCGATCAGTTCGCGCTCGCGCGGCAGATCGACTCGACGTGCGACACCGCCAAGCTCGCGGCCTCGCGCCTCACGGGCAAGGACGCGCCGAAGAACGACGACGACGAGAAGACGATCGCGGAGCTCCGCGCGCGCGTCGCGTCGGCCATCGCGTACCTCGACACCCTCACCGAGAAGGACTTCGAGGGCGCCGCCACGCGCACGATCACCACGCCGCGCTGGGAGGGCCGCACCATGACGGGCCACGACTACTTCTTCGAGCACGCGCTGCCGAACTTCTACTTCCACCTCGCCCACGCGTACGCGATCTTGCGCGAGTCGGGCGTGGACGTGGGCAAGCGCGACTACCTCGGCGCGCTGACACAGACCAAGCCCTGAAGGCGCAGACCAAGCCCTGAGGGCGCAGACGAGCGTGAGCGTCACGGGACGAGCACGATCGAGCCCGACGTCTCGCGCGCCTCGAGCGCGCGGTGTGCTTCCTTCGCGTCGGCGAGGGGGTAGCGATGGCGCACGTCGGGCCGCACCCAGCCCTTCTCGATCGCGTCGAACAACGTGCGCGCGCTGAGCTCGAGATCCTCGCGGCTCGCGGTGTACGTCGCGACGGTGGGGCGCGTGACGTAGAGCGAGCCCTTCTGTGAGAGCAGCAAGAGCTCGAGCGGATCGGGCTTGCCCGACGCGTTGCCGAACGACACGAGCAAGCCGCGCGGCGCGAGACAGTCCAGCGAGCGCAGCAGCGTGTCCTTGCCGACCGAGTCGTAGACGACCGGGAGCTTCGCGGGCGCGAGCTCCTTCACGCGCGTCACGAAGTCTGCGTCGCGACCGACGATCGCGTGCGTGCAGCCGTTCGCCTTCGCGAGCGCGGCCTTCTCCTCAGTGCTGACCGTGCCGATGACCGTCACGCCCATGGCCGAGAGCCACTGACACGCGAGGAGGCCCACACCGCCGGCCGCTGCGTGCCACAGCACGGTCATGCCCTTCTCGATGCGGAAGACGCGGTGGATCAGCGCCTCGACCGTGGTGCCCTTCAGCATCGCGCCGGCCGCGAGCTCGTCGCTCACGTGCGCGGGCACGTGCACGAGGCGCGCGGCGCTCACGTTGCGGTGCGTCGCGTACGCGCCGACGCCCGCGGTCGAGTAGGCGACGCGATCGCCGACTGCGATCCCGCGCGTGTCCTCGCCGAGCGCCTCGACCACACCCGCGGCCTCCATGCCGATGCCTGCCGGAAGCGGCAGCGGATAGAGGCCCGTGCGGTGGTAGGTGTCGATGAAGTTCACGCCGATCGCCGTGTGGCGAACGCGGACCTCGCCGCGCGAGGGAGGCGCGAGCTCGAGGTCTTCGAGGCGGAGCTCTTCAGGGCCGCCGGGCGCGTGGAGCCGGATCGCACGTGCTTTGATCGTCATCGCCCGAGCGTGAACCAAGAGCTCGCCTCGGGGCGATGGAGGAGCTGCTCGGGGAGCCAGCCGGCGGGGCGAAGCCCCTTGAGGCGCGAGCGATGGAGGAGCGAAGCGACGAAGGAGCGATGGGGGTTGCGGGGGTCGAGCCCCCGCACCGAGCGCCGGAGGCGCGGGAAATCAGCGGCAGAACTGGAGCTCGGTGGGGCTACGGCCGCTCTGGAGCAGCTGCGTGGCGCACTGCGCCTGCACGCCCTGACAGAACATCAGGTTCGTCGGCGCGTGGCCCATGCGAAGCAGCGTGTCCGCGCAGTACGGCTCGATGTTGCCGTCGCAGAACATGAGGTTCGTCGCGGCGTGGCCCATCTGGAGGAGCGTCGAGCGACAGTCGGGCACCTGCGGGTACTGCTGCTGGGGGTACTGCTGCTGGGGGTACTGCTGCTGTTGCTGCTGGGGGTACTGCTGCTGTTGCTGCTGGGGGTACTGCTGCTGCGGATACGTGGGCTGCACCTGCACCTGCCCGCCCCAGTACTGATCGTACGGGCTCTGCTGCGGCGCCCACTGTCCCTGCGCGCTCTGGAGGATGTACTGCCCGGTGCCTGCGGGGCCGCCGCGCGTCGAGATGCGCAGCGTGTAGATCGCGGCGCGCGGCGCCGAGAACGTGAGCTGCATGTCGAACGGGCCCGACGGATTCGCGCTCGCGATCGGACGCTGGTCGAGGAGGAGCGTCATCGCGACGTCGACGCGCGTGCCCGCGTAGCGATCGCTTGGTCCACCCGACACGAGGAACGTGGCGATCTCGCCTGCGTTCATCCACACGGCGTAGTCCTGGTAGGCGCCGCCCGACGTGTCGCGCGGATCACGATCGGTGAGCTGTCCCGAGGTGTACGCGCCGACCTGGTACGCCATGCCGACGACCTGCGGTGCCTGCTGGTAGACGCTCGCCATCGTCCAGTAGCCGGGGACCCAGCCGCTGCCGTCCCACTGCGGCGCGACCCAGATCGCGCCCGACTGCGGCGGCACCTCCCAGTGACCGTCGATCCACTCCCACTGGTTTCCGGTCCAGCCCCAGTACGGCTCGACCCACAGCTCGCCATGACGACTCGGCGGCGGACGACGCGTCATCACGCGCGGCGCCGGCGGCGGACCGACGACGACCACACGACCCGGCGCGCCGCGCACGACGCCGCGCGGGCCGACGATCACCGCACCACCCGGACGTCCAGGCGTGACGACGACTGCGCCCGCGTGGCCCGGGTCCGTGGCGTGCCCGTGACGGTCCTGGCCCGGCGTCACGACGACAGCACCGCCCCCGTGGCCCGGGTCCGCGTGGCCCCGATCCACGACGTGACCATCACGATCCCGACCATGCTCGGGCGCGACGACCACGGCGCCGGGCCGACCACGGCCGGGGCCGGGCTGGACCACGACAGCACCGCCGGGGCGTCCGGGCGCTGGCTGGACGACGACCGCGCCGCGACCTGGTCGGACGACGACCTGGGCGTCGGCGATCTCGGGCGCGAGGAGGGCAGGCGCGCCGAGCGCGAGCGTGAGGGCCACGAGGGCCTGCGAGGCGGTGCGAGAGATGCGGATCACGAGAACCTCCGTGGTCGGAGACGCGGGCGGCGCGCGATCGATTCACGCGCGCGAGGGTCCCTCATGGTGCCACGAAAGGTGGGGCTCGCGCCGGCCGTCGAAGCTGTCGACTTCCGCGTGCCCGCGACTATCCTCGCGCCGGTTTCAGCTGCTCCCGGAGGTCGTGCCATGAAGGTCGCCGTCGTCGTGTTCCCCGGATCGAACGCGGACTGGGACGCGCTCCACGTCGCGCGCGACGTGATGGGCTGGGACGCGCGCTTCGTGTTCCACAAGGAGACCGATCTCGGCGACGCCGAGCTCGTGATCCTCCCCGGCGGGTTTGCGCACGGCGACTACCTGCGCACGGGCGCGATCGCGCGCTTCTCGCCGATCTCCGACGCGATCGTGAAGCACGCAGAGCGCGGCGCTCCGGTGCTCGGCATCTGCAACGGCTTCCAGATCCTCGCGGAGATGGGCCTCGTGCCCGGCGTGCTCACGCGCAACGCGCACCTGCGCTTCGAGTGTCGTGACGTGTGGGTGAAGGTCGAGGGCGAGGGCCGCTTCACCAAGAACCTCACGCGCGGCACCACGCTGCGTCTCCCGATCGCGCACGCCGAGGGTCGCTACCACTGCGACGACGACACGCTCGCGCGCCTCGAGGGCGAAGGCCTCGTCGCGGTGCGCTACACGGCGGCCGACGGACAGCCGCTGCGCGGCAACACGGTCAACGGCTCTCGCAACGAGATCGCCGGCATCTACAACGCGAGCCGCAACGTGATGGGCCTCATGCCGCACCCCGAGCGCGCGAGCGAGGCCATCCTCGGCAACGAGGACGGTCGACGCATCTTCGAGGCGCTGCTCTGCTAGTCCGGGCGAGGGGCCCTCGTTCGTGCATCGATCTTTTTCGTGATGACCGCCGCAGGCCGCGGACACCATCACGCAGAACGTCGCGCGCCCGGTCGCTGTTACCCTCCCCGACCTTCCCGACCCTCCCGACCAAGCGTCTGTTCGCGCCATGTTTTACGTTTGAACGCCCACCTCTCGGTGGGCGTTCGCGTTTCCGTCGCCTGCGGCGATTCGCTGTACGCACAAGGCTTCGCGCGGATGCGTGGCGCACTCGTTTGGCACACGGTGGCGCGAAAATGGTCGGCACAACAGTTGCGAATCATCCGGGCAGACCCGAACCCCGGAGACTGTCATGCGAGCCTCTTCTTCCTCTCTCCTTCGACTCTGTAGCGGCCTGGCCGTCCTCGTCGCGCCCACCCTCCTCGGCGCGCGCGGATGTGAGCTCGGCGAGACCCACGAGGTGTGCACGGAAGAGTGGGCGCCGGTGTGTGGCGTCGACGCGAACACGTACGGCAACGCGTGCGAGGCGGACGTCGCGGGCGTCGAGATCGCGCACGACGGTGTGTGCGAGGCCGCTTGCTACGAGATCTACGCGCCCGTCTGCGGCGACGACGGCACGACGTACCCGAACGACTGCTACGCGACGCGAGCGGGCGTCGCGATCGCTCACGCCGGTGCGTGCGAGTGCGCGCCCGTCGCGTGCCTCCTCTACTGCGAGAACGGCTTCGCGCGCGACGCCGCGGGCTGCGAGACGTGCGAGTGCTTGCCGCCGCTCTGTGAGCCGGTGCTCTGCGATCGCTATTGCGAGTTCGGCTTCGCGGTGGATCCGACGACGGGCTGCGAGACCTGCTCGTGCAACGCGCCGCCGACCGAGTGCTCGACCGACGCGGACTGCGCGGAGTCCGAGATCTGCTTGATCGCCGCGTGCCCGCCCGTGTGCCTGGATGACGATGGAGACGGCGAGTGTGATCCGTGCGGCGGTGGCTTCTGCGCGCCGCGCGAGATGGAGACGCGCTGCTCGAGCGACGCAGACTGCGGCGACGGCGGCTACTGCGCGATCGAGGGCTGCACCGAGTACGACTGCGGCGGCGAGCCCGGCTCGGACTGCGGTGGCCCGAGCGAGTGCTTCGGCTTCTGTCGCGCGCTTCCTCCTCCGCCTCCGCCGAGCGAGTGCACGAGCGACGTGGACTGCGGCGAGGGCGCGTGGTGCGACGTGAGCGACTGCCTGCCCGTCGGCGAGCTCACGGTGTGCGGAGGCCTCTGCCGTCCGATCGCGCCGGAGCCGACCTACTGCGAGACCGACGACGAGTGCGGCGACGGTGGCCGCTGCGAGCCGATCGCTTGCGCCGCGGTGTGCGAGTCGCGTGAAGACGGCACCGAGGGCTGCATCTGGGAGTGCCCCGGCGGCATCTGCGTGATCGACGAGCCGCCCGTGGGCGAGTGCACGAGCGACGCGGACTGCGCCGACGGCCTCCGCTGTGACGTCCCGACGATCGAGTGCTTCTGCGAGGGCGGCCCCTGCGGCGAGTGCCCGACCCCGGTCGGGAGCTGCGTGCCGCGCGACGACGATCCGACCGATCCGGCCCGCCCCGGCGTCTGAGTTGGCCGGGTCGAGAGGCCTCCGGCCCCTCGAGCTCCCCGTCGCTCGCTCGTCGAAGACTCCTCCTCGCTCCTGCTCCAGGGGTCTGCTTCGCAGCCCCCGCCGCAAGGCGCCCCGTCGAGTGCACGATTCTCTCTCGGTCTCTGAGATCATCAACCTCGACAGCTGCGACGCGACGATCGGACACGGTCGTCGCGTCGCTGCGTTCCGTCCCTCAGGGAACGACGATCGCCTTGCCCATGATCTCTCTCGCGCTCATCGCGCGCAGCGCCTCGACGGCGCGCTCGAGCGGATACGTGGCGTGGATCGGCGGTGCGATCTCGCCCTCGTCGTAGAGGCGGACGAGGTCGCGCTCGACCGCGCGCTCGGCCTCGTGCTCGCGGCGCGCGAACATGCCCCACTGCACCCCGACGACGTCGATCTCCTTGAGGAGCGCGAGGTTCAGGGGGAGCTTGGGGATCGTTCCGCTCGCGAAGCCGACGACGATGAGACGTCCCCGCGGCGCGAGCGCGCGGGCCGCGGCGTCCGTGAGATCGCCGCCCACGGGATCGAGCACCACGTCGATGCGGCCGAGCGACTTGAGCGTCTGCTTCGGATCTCCCGCGCCCGGATCGAACACGGCGTCCGCGCCTTGGGCGAGACAGAACGCGCGCTTGGCTTCGGTCGAGGCCGCGGCGATCACCTTGCAGCCGCGGGACTTCGCGAGCTGGACGCTCGCGACGCCGACACCGCCCGCGGCGCCGAGCACGAGCACAGTCTCACCCGCCCCGAGCCGACCTCGATCGAAGAGCGCGTGGTGCGCCGTCGCGTACGCGAGCAGGAGACCGCTCGCCTGCTCGAACGGCATCGCGTCGGGCATCCGCGCACACTGAAAGGGCGCGACGGCGAGCTTCTCCGCGAAGCCGCCGACGCCCGTGAACGCCATCACGCGATCGCCGAGCGACAGCTCCGTGACGCCCGCGCCCACCTCGCTGACGACGCCTGCGATCTCACCGCCGGGCGAGAACGGGAGCGGCGGCTTGATCTGGTAGAGGCCCTGGACGACGAGCACGTCCGGGAAGTTCACGCCCGCGGCGCGCACGTCGACGATCACCTCGCCCGGCCCTGCGCGCGGCACGGGCACGTCGCGCACGACCAAGCCGTCGATCGTGCCGATCGACTCACAGAGCAGCGCCTTCATCGTCTGGGTCATGTCGTCTTCGTTCCCACGGCGCGCGCTCGCGCGACGAGCTCCACCACGGCAGCGGGCGTCGCGCTCGCGAGGGGGCCGAGCCACCGCGCCGCGGGCTCGATCTCCGAGAAGGTCGCGGTGCGCGTGAACCCGATCGCCATCGTGCGGCTGATCGCACGGAGGATCGACGCCCTCACGCCGGTCGCGAGCATCACGACCGCGACGTGCACGCCTGCGTCGATCAGCGTGCGGCGCACCAGGATCTGCTGGCGCTTGCGGACGTCGGCCGCGGGCACGCTCGCCGAGTCCTCGATGATGACGATGAAGCCGAGCAGCTGGTTCGTCGGAGGCGTGCCGATGTGCTTGGCGACGACGTCGAGCGTCGCGTGCGTCATCGTGCCGCGGCGCACCTGGACGATGACGCGTCCTTCGCTCGCGAACACGTTGTCGTCGTCTGCATGCAGCACGCGCATGTGCGCGGAACGTACCAGCTTCACGCGCGCTTGACGCACCGCGCAGACCTCGCGACGCTCTCCTCCGCGACGTGTCCGACACCGGAGAACGAGGAGAGGCCGAGGCGTTCGAGGCCCTCGCAGACTGCGAGGCGTGTCTCGTCGAGTCCGCCGTCGTCGAGCTCATCGCACAAGAGGGCGGGCGCGGTGTCGTGCTCGAGCGGCGCTGCCGCGCGTGCTTGCGCGCGAGCCAGCGTGACGAGGCGCTCCATCCGGGAGAGTCGTTCCGCGGTGACGTCGCGCGCGCTCGCGCGGCGCTCGAGCGCTGGGCCAAGGAAGAAGGCGACTCCGACGCGGGTCGCTTCGTGGCTGCGCACTTCGGAACGCCTCCGCGAGGTGCCACCCCTTCGATCGAGGCGATCGACCACGTGTGCGAGCTCCTCTCGCGGGGCGAGCGCGTGGAGACGAGCTTCGACGCCATCGCGTGGCTGTTTCCCGGCGTGGGGGCGGGTGGTGGTGGCGGTGGCGGCGGTGGTGCTCGCGACGCGGACGCGCCGAAGGCCAAGAGCCCCGTGGCCGCGTTCGACGCGCACGACACGCTCGACTCGGGACCGCCCGAGCTCGAGAAGGCGCAGTCACCCCTCGTGACGTGGCCCGACGTGCGACGACACCGCACGAGCGTGGTGCCGATGTCGATCCCGATGACGCACGAGTCGATCCCGCGTCACCTCCAGCCGCTGCGCGTCTCGGCGCGCGCGCTCGCGAGCGTGATGTTGGCGGACGGCATCGCCGACGCGACGGATCGCGGCTTCCTCGATCGCACGCTGTCGGGCTGGGGTCATCCGCCGATCGAGCCGAACGACCTCGCCGTGTGGCGTCCGCACGATCTCGGCTGGCCGCACGATCCGGGGGCCGTGGTCGAGGCCATGTGTCGCCTCGCCTACGTCGACGGTCAGCGCGACGCGACGGAGTGGCGTGTGGTGCGCGAGTTCGCGCGCAGCTGGGGCGTGTCGCTCGAGGCCGTGGAGACGCTGGGCGCGCAGCTCGCGAAAGAGCACGAGCGCGGCCTGAAGAAGGCGTGGTCGTCGCTCAAGGGGCTCTTCCTGCGATGAGCGTGTCGGTCTGATGAGCGAGATCGATCGTCGGCTGCGCTTCCCGGCGACGGAGCGAAACCGCCAGCCCATCCTCGACGTGCTCGCGCGTGTCCTTCCCTCGCGAGGATCCGTGCTCGAGATCGCGAGCGGCAGCGGCGAGCACGCCGTCTTCTTCGCGCGCGCGCTCCCTTCGCTCCAGTGGCAGCCGAGCGATCCGGACGAGGCCCACGTCGCGAGCATCGATGCGTGGCGCGAGAGCGAGCGCCTCGAGAACCTACGACCGGCGCTGCGGCTCGACGTCCATGCGCTCCCGTGGCCGATCGAGCGAGTCGACGCGATCTACTGCGCGAACATGATCCACATCGCGCCGTGGTCCGCGTGCCTCGCGCTCCTCGAGGGTGCGAGCGCGTGCCTGCCAGCGGGTGCGCCGCTCGTGCTCTACGGCCCGTTCCGCGAGGCCGGAGTCCACACCGCGCCGAGCAACGAGAGCTTCGACGCGAGCCTCGAGTCGCGCGACCCGCGCTGGGGCGTACGCGACCTCGACGAGGTGACCGCGATCGCGGTGCGGCACGGCCTCACGCACGAGCAGACGTTCCGGATGCCAGCGAACAACCTGACCGTCGTCTTTCGCAGATCCACCTCTCCCGTCGCAACATTTGGGGACGGTCCTGCTTAGTTGCATTCCCGTGCCATCCAAGTGGTACGGGAATGCAACTAAGCAGGACCGTCCCGGTTTTGATCAGCGCTTGGCGAGCGCGCGGGCGGCGGCTTCGATGGTGGGCTCGTCGAGCAGTACCGTGCGCGCCGCGTCGCCGAGCGGGATGAAGCTGTCTTCGCTCGCGACGCGGGCGATGCGTCCGTCGTAGCCACGGTCGATCAGGCACGCGATCACCGTCTCGGCGATGCCGCCCGTGCGACGCGTCTCGTCCACGCAGAGCACGCGTCCCGTGCGAGTCGCGTGCGCGAGCACGTCGTCGATCGGCAGCGGCGCGAGCCAGCGGAGGTCCACCACGTCGACGAAGAGGCCCTCCTTCGCCAGCCGCGACTGCACGCGCAAGCTCATGAAGAGGCCGTTGCCGCTCGTGACCATCGTGAGCACCGGCGTGTCCGTCGAGGCATACAGGCGCGCGCTCCCGAGCGGTACGTGCGCGGCGCCCCAGGCGATCGGCGCGGCGTACGGCGCGAGCCAGCCGCCGTCGCCGTCGCTGTGCAGATCACGCGTGTGGTAGAGCGCGATCGGCTCGAGGAACACACACACCGAGCCGTGCTCGCGCGCCGTCGCGAGGCACGTTCGCATCATCGCAGCCGCATCGTCGGGGCGTGAGGGCGACGCGATCACGAGGCCGGGGATGTCGCGCAGGACAGCGACGGAGTCGTCGTTGTGGAAGTGGCCGCCGAAGCCCTTCTGGTAGCCGTAGCCCGCGATGCGCACGACCATCGGGTTCACGTACTGCCCGTTCGAGAAGTAGCGCAGCGTCGCGGCCTCGCCGCGCAGCTGATCCTCGGCGTTGTGCAGGTACGCGAGGTACTGGATCTCCGGGATCGGCAGGAAGCCGCTGACGGCGCTGCCGAGCGCGAGGCCGAGGATCGACTGCTCGTCGAGCAGCGTGTCGAACACACGCCCCGCGCCCGCGCGCTTGAGGAGGCCCTTGGTGAGCCCGTACACGCCACCCTTGCGGCCCACGTCCTCACCGAAGATCAGCACCCGCGGATCGCTCGCGATCGCATCGGCGAGCGCGCGGTTGACCGCGAGCGAGAGCGTCAGCGGGCCCTCGTGCTCGGGGAGCTTTCCATCGTGCATGCGGAGGCGTGCGTGGTCCGGAGGCGGCTCGATCACCGCGCTCGCGATGCGCATCGGCTCTCGCGGCGCGAGCGGTGCCATGACCTCGTCGGTGCTCGTGAGCTGCGCCTCGCGCGACGCAGACACCGCGATCGCGCGCACGTCGTCGCGCTCCCTCGCGTAGCGCTCCGCGAGCTCGGGCCCCGTCGCCACGTGCGCGTCGACGAGGAGCCTCGCGGTCGCGAGGATCGGATCGCGCGCGTAGTCGCCGCGGATCTCGGCGGGGCTCCGGTAGGTGACCTCCGCGTCCGACCCCGCATGGCCCATGAAGCGCACGGTGCGGAGGTGGAGGAACGCGGGGCGACGCGTCTGTCGCACGTACTCGGCGGCCTCGAGCGACACCTCGTAGGCCTCGGCGAGATCGCAGCCGTCGGCCGCGAAGTAGCGCAGGTGCTCACGTGAGCCGTACGCCGCGCGGATCCAGCCGCTCGGCGTCGCGACGCTGATGCCGAGGCCGTTGTCCTCGCACACGAAGAGCAGCGGCAGCGGCAGGTGCTGGTGCGCGCAGTGGCACGCGGTGTTGATCGCGCCCGTCGCGGTGGAGTGGTTCGCCGACGCATCCCCGAAGCTCGCGATCGCGATCGCGTCGATCGGCCACGGCGAGGGCACGCCGAGCTTCTTGCCGCGATCGATCGCGAACGCGACGCCGACGGCGCGCGGCAGGTGTGACGCGATCGTCGAGGTCTGCGGCAGGATCGCGAGGTCTGCGTGGCCATAGACCTTGTGACGACCGCCCGAGATCGGCTCGCTCTTGGCCGCGCACACGCCGAGCATCACGTCTTCGCGCGCGTTCTCGCGGCCGATCTGCTGCGCGCGAGAGAGATAGAAGCCGCCCGATCGGTAGTGGAGCAGCGCCGGATCGGTCGGACGCGTCGCGGCGGCCACAGCGGCGTTGCCCTCGTGGCCCGCGCTCCCGATCGTGTAGAAGCCCTTGCCGTGCGTGGCGCGCAGCCACCGCGCCGCGTGATCGAGGTGGCGGCTCCCGATCTGACATTCGAAGAGCTCGAGCGCGCGCTGTCCGACGAGCGAGCTGTCGCTGCGGATCGGTCGATCGAGCGCGTCCGTGTCGCTGCTGCCGCCGAGCGCCGCGAGCGCCTCCGCGAGATGGAGGTCGAGCGGATCGAGGGTCGCGTCGGTCATGGGCGCGCGACTATGTCACGCGATCCGAGCCGCGCAGATCAGAGACCGCGCAGCGCTGCCTCCACGCGCGCGCGCTCCGTCGTGCCACCCGCGATCGCGCGCTCGTAGTAGCCGCGTGCCTGGGTGCGATCGCGACGCGCGACCATCACGTCGCCGTAGAGCGCGAGCGCGTCCGCGTGCGTGGGCTGCGTGCGCAGGATCGAGTCGAGGAAGCCGCTCGCGAGCACGTCGCGCTGCTGCGAGAGGGCGAGGCGCGTGGCGCGGAGGAGCGGCTCGGCGTTGCGCGCGTCGAAGCTGTAGGCCTGTCGGTACGACTCGTACGCTTCCTCGACGCGCTCGGTGCGCGCGAGCACGTCCGCGAGCGCGAGCATCGCGGCCTGGTCGTTCGTCACGATCTCGAGTGCGCGGCGCAGCGACGCTTCGGCGGCGGGCATGTCGCCTCGCGCGGCGAGCACGCGACCGAGTCCGGCGTGCGCGGCGGCATGATCGGCGCGCGTCGCGATCGCCGCGCGGTACGCGGCTTCTGCGGCCTCGGACAGCGACGCAGCGGCGAGCGCATCACCGAGCGCCGTCTGCGCTTCGGGCCACGCCGGTCTGCCTGCGACCGCGCGGCCCAAGAGCTCTCGGCCTTCTGCGTCCGCGAGCGCACGGCCGAGCTCGTACTGCGTCTCGGGATCGGTGCCGTCGAGCTCGAGCGCACGCCGCAGGGCGCGGATCGCCTCGTCACGACGTCCGTTCGCCGCGTAGAGGCGCCCGAGGCCGAGGTGAGGTCCGGCTTCGGTCGCGCGCGCGGTGATCGCGCGCCGGTAGGCCGTCTCGGCGTCGCCGGTCGCGGCGCGGAGGCGATGCGCCTCGCCGAGCGCGTAGAGACCTTCGTAGAGGTTCGGATCTGCCGTGAGCGCCTCGTCGAGCTCTTCGAACGCGCGCGCGCTCCGGGCCCACACCAGGTCGGAGCGCGCATCACACACGCGCGTCAGCGGCGCGGCCTTCTCCACGCGCGCCATCGCGCGACACGCCGACTCCGACGCGCGGTGATCACGCTCGGCGAACGACACGCGCGCGACGTCGAACAGCGCGTCGAGCGATCCGCGGGACAGACGCGCGGCGCGATCGAGCTGCGTGCGCGCCTCGCGGTAGCGACCCGCGCGGAGGAGCGCCATCCCGAGCGAGCGCTGCACGGTCGCGTCGCGCGGCGCCGCGCGGGCGGCCTCACGCAGGCGAGGGAGCTCGGTCTCCTGGGCGGCGGCGCGAGGCGTCGCGACGCTCGCCACGCCGAGCGCGAGGACCACGGAGAGCAGGAAGGAAGAGAGAGCGCGCATGGGACACACCTCGCGGCGGAAGATACCGCGAGGTGCCAGACGTCGCGCGAAGAGCGCAGATTCAGAGCTCCGGAGAGCAAGAGGCGTGGGGAGCCAGCCGGCGGGGGCGAAGCGGGCGAAGCCCCCTTGAGGCGCGAGCGATGGAGGAGCGCAGCGACGAAGGAGCGATGGGGGCCGCGGGGGTCGAGCCCCCGCATCGAGCGCCGGAGGCGCGGGAAATCAACGCGCGTTGACGGACGCGCTGAACGAGACGCTCACCTCGACCGAGACCGTGAGCTTGGACGAGGCCTCTGCCGTCGCTGCCGCGGCCGCCGTCGCGCATGCCACGGCGTTGAGGCTGACGGCCATCGCGGCCTCGGGGATCTGCGGCGCGAGGCGGATGATCTCCGCGCCGCTCGTCTGGAGGCGCTGCACGCGCTCGCGAAGGCCGAGGATCGCGCTCACGCCCTCACGCATCGCGCGCTGCACGCGCGCGAGGCGCGCCTGCTGCTCGGCGTCGAGGCCGCCCTCGATCGCGATGTTCGCCTGACCCGGCGTGCAGCGCGCCTGCGCCTCGATGCGCGCGTCGCACGACGCGCGGCAGCGCGCGCTCGCGGAGGGACGGCGCACGCGGCCGGTGCAGTACGGCTCGCGGTACTCGACCGAGCAGCCACCGCGACACTCGGCCTGGCAGCTCGCCTGCGCCGAGACCACGCAGCGACCCTGGCAGTTGCCGTCGCAGCTGCCCGCGCACGAGCCGTCAGCGGCGTAGGCCGAGCACGTGCCGGCGCACGCGCCTTCACACGTGCCCGTGCACTGACCGCTCACGTCCGCCGCGCAGCTGCCCTGACACTGCGCGTCGCAGTAGCCGCGGATCTCGCCGCCTTCGCAGGTGATCTCCACCGAGCCCGGATCGACCTGCGCTTCGCACTCCGCCATGCACGAGCCGTACGCCTCGACCGAGACCTCGCAGTGCGGCGGCTGCGCCTCGACGCGAACCGTGTAGCTCGCGCGGAGCGACGCGAGCTCGCTCGCGAGGCGATCGTGGGCCGCGGTGCAGACCGTGCGAAGGTCGCCGGTGAGCTCCGCCTCGCTCATCTCGAGCGCGAGGCCGGTGTTGCGGCACGCGGTCATCAGCTGGTCGTGCGCCTCGAACGCTGCGTCCTGGAAGCGCGACGTCGCGAGGAAGAACGCCTCGATCTTGGCGGCCTGTGCGGTCGCTCCGAAGTCGCCGCCGCACGACGCCATCGAGGTGCGTCCGCCTCCGCCCGAGGAGCCGCGACCCCCGCGAGCGATGGGGCCGCACGAGACCACGACGGCGAGGAGGAGCGTGAGGCCGAGAGAGAATTTTCGCATGGCAGCGGACGCTATCGCCCGAGCCGCCCGCGTGTCGAGACGCCCCGCGCGGGCCCTCTGTTCGAGCACCGCCACACGGATCTATCCTGCTGGTGTGCGGCAGATCTCCAGCCCGCCGCGTCGCGAGACGCGCGAGCGTGTGAGCCCGCGCGATCGAGCTGTCCCTCCCACGATCGAGAAAGCGCGCATGCACCTCACTTCGGCTTCGCCTGCTTCGTTCCGTTCGCTCGTCCTCGTTCTCTTCGCGACGCTCGCCCTCATGTCGCTGACGTCGTGCGCCGGGCAAGAGCCCGAGGCCGCCGCCGTCGAGACCGAGAGCCTCGTGCAGACGTTCCCCACGGGATCGCTGGTCATCCCGATGTCGACGACGCACCAGAACAACGGGACGCTGCGCGCGTTCGGTCTGGTGTATCGCCTGCTGCGCGCGGGCGTGCCCGTGCACTGGGCGATCCTCACCGGCAAGGCCGCGGGAGACGTCGACTTCTCCATCCCCTCCACGGGGCTGCCGGTGTCGGCGAGCGTGAGGAGCCGCGAGTCCGGCCTGCCGATCGCCGTGCCGATCGGATCGTCGGCTGTCTCGTACCGCGGTGGCGGCTTCGTCGTGAGCGGCGCCAACCGCACGGCCGCGCTGCCGATCATCGACGCGTGGCTGGCCTCGGACCTCGTCACGAACGTGCACGACATCAGCGTCGAGTTCAGCGCGGACATCGCGCGCACGCTCGTCGCTGCGCCGCGAATCGGCGTGTTCCAGGACGGCAACGAGGACATCGCCTACGACAGCCTGAACGCCGCGGGCGTCACGGACTCGATGGGCAACGCGTGGAGCGACACATCGCCCGACGCGCTCAGCGAGGCGGAGATCACGGGTCCCACGACGACCTCGCGCACCGACGGAGCGCTCTTCGCGACCGACGGTAGCCCCGCGTTCTGCCACGTGACCTCGATGCACTGGGATGCGCCGACGGGCGCTGGCTCCGAGGCACGCGTCAGCGGTGTCGTCGCCGAGGTGCGCAGCTGGCTCGACACCTCGCGCGCCGTGCACGCGTTCATGCAGTGCGAGGCGATCTCCACGTTCGAGAACAACAGCTTCGGCCGCTTCCTCACGACGGCGGGCGTCACGACGGCGGAGCCCGCGGTGAACGGCGCGCTCACGATCTCCCTCGCCGACTCTCCCTTCAACCAATTCGACGGATC
Source organism: uncultured Sandaracinaceae bacterium (assembly GCA_964502175.1). Lineage (GTDB taxonomy): Bacteria > Myxococcota_A > Polyangia > Polyangiales > Sandaracinaceae > JAFLCL01. Next base: position 8,554 of record CAZCVE010000080.1, on the reverse strand, counting down.
GATCACGCCCGACAGCGGCTCGATCCAATCCGTCGAGCCCGCCACCGGCAGCGTGTTCCATCCCTACACGCGCGTCCTGATCGACGACGCGGGCGACGACGTGCTCTGGGCCACCGCGCGCCTCGACGGCGACGCGGGCAACGGTCAGGTCACCTACCTCGGCGGGCACGAGTACTCGACGTCGGTGCCGATCAGCGCGAACCCGAGCACGAACGGCGTGCGCCTCTTCCTCGACAGCCTCTTCGAGTCGGACTGCGCGACGGCGACCGGCGCCGCGAACGTCGCCATCGTCGCGGCCTCGCCCGCGACGAGCGCGACGCGCAGCTACACGGTGTCGTTCACGTACACGAACACCGGCACCAACTTCGCCGACGGCGCGGTGATGACGACGACGCTGCCCGCGGGCGCGACGCTCGACTCGGCCACCGGCGGCGGCACGGCAGCGGCCGGCGTCGTGACGTGGAACCTCGGCAACCTCGCGCCCGGCTCGAGCGCGATGGTCTCCATGACGATCACGGTGCCCGCCGACGGCACCTACACGCACGTCGGGTCGATGCGCTTCGTCAGCGGTCTCAGGGCGTTCCTCGTCACGAGCAACACGACGACCACGATCGTCTCGCTCGCGCCGCCCGACACGGTGATCGCGACGATGCCGACGAACCCGAGCAACGACGCGACGGGAGACTTCACGTTCACCGCGACGATCCCGGGCTCGACGTTCGCGTGCTCGATCGACGGCGGCGCGTTCATGCCGTGCACAGCGACCTTCGCCACCGCGGCGCTCGCCGACGGCATGCACACCCTCGCGGTCCGCGCGACGGCGCCGGGCCCCGGCATGACCGATCCGACGCCCGCGACCTACACGTGGACGATCGACACGTCGGTGCCCGACACGGTCATCGCGACCGCGCCCACGAGCCCCACCGGCGACACGACCGGCGACTTCACCTTCATGTCGCCCGAAGCGGGCGTGATGTTCGAGTGCTCGCTCGACGGCGGCGCGTTCATGTCGTGCGGCGCGAGCTTCACCACCGCCGCGCTCGCCGATGGAATGCACACGCTCGCGGTCCGCGCGCGCGACGCGGCGGGCAACGTGGACGCGACGCCCGCGATGCACACGTGGACCGTCGACACGCGGAACTTCGTGACGATCGCGGCGCCCGCGGACGGCGCGACGACGAGCGACACGACGCCGACGATCTCGGGCACCGGGCTCGCAGGCGCGACGGTCACCGTGACGGTCGACGGCACCACCGTCGGCACCGCCACGGTCGCAGCAGACGGAACATGGAGCGTCACGCCGAGCACCGCGCTTACCGACGGCGCCCACTCGGTGACCGCGACGTCCGTCTCGACGACGGGCATCACCGCGACCGACACGAACGCGTTCACCGTCGACTCGAGCACGGTCGTCGAGATCCGTCAGCCCGCGGACGGAACGACGATCGGCAGCGCGCGCCCGACGATCTCGGGCACGTCCGAGCCCGGCAACATGGTGGAGGTCACGGTCGACGGAACCGTGCTCGGCACCGTGCTCACGGACGCCGACGGCAACTGGTCGATCGTGCCGAGCAGCGATCTCGCGAGCGGCGCGCACACGGTCGCGGTCGAGGCGACCGACGGCGCCGGCAACATGGCGACCGACACGAGCACCTTCACGGTCGACGCGAGCGCGCCGGTGCTCGATCTCGCGACGCCCGTCGACGGCTCGACGACGAACGACACCACGCCGACGATCTCCGGCACCGCCGATCCGTTCGCGTCCGTGCGCGTGAGCGTCGATGGCACCGTGATCGGCACGGCGACCGCGGACGCGACGGGCTTCTGGTCGATCGACGTGACGACCGCGCTCACGAGCGGCGACCACACGGCGAGCGCGACGACGACCGACGGCGCAGGCACGGCGAGCGACTCGAGCCGCTTCACCGTCGACACGACGGCGCCGGCGGTCGCGATCGCGATCCCCGCGGACGGCAGCGCCACCAACGACACGACGCCGACGATCTCGGGCACGGCGACGCCGGGCTCGAGCGTCGAGGTCTTCGTCGACGGCGTGCTCGTCGGCACGGCTGTGGCTGCCGCGGACGGCACGTGGTCGGTCACGCCGACGACCGTGCTGCCGGTCGGTCCGCACACGGCGCGCGCGGTCGCGAGCGACGCCGCTGGCAACGCGTCGACCGCGAGCAGCACGTTCACCATCGACACGTCGACGTTCGTCGACATCACGGCGCCTGCCGACGGCTCGACGACCGGCTCTCCGCGCCCGACGATCCGCGGCACCGGCGAGCCGGGCGCGAACATCGACGTCTCGCTCGACGGCACGGTGATCGGATCGACGACCGTCGCGGCCGACGGCACGTGGTCCTTGCGCGTGCCCACCGCGGTGAGCGCGGGCATGCACTCGGTCTCGGTCACTGCCACGGACGAGGCGAGCAACACCGCCACGGACTCGAGCACGTTCACGTTCGACCCGACGATGCTCGACACCGACGGTGACGGCATCCTCGACACCGACGAGTGCCCGTCGATGCCGTGTCGCGACAGCGACATGGACGGCAACCCCGACTTCGACGATCCGGACGACGACGGCGACGGCATCGACACGGCGCTCGAGTGCACGACGCCCGCGTCTTGCGAGAACGAGGACGGAGATCCGAACCCCGACTACCTCGATCCGGACGACGACGGCGACGGCATCCCGACGCGCGACGAAGCGCCGATGGGCGTGCGCCGCGACACGGACATGGACGGCGACTTCGATCACCTCGACACGGACGACGACGGCGACACGATCCCGACGTCCGAAGAGGCTCCGGGCGGCACGCCGCGCGACACGGACATGGATGGTCTCGACGATCACCGTGATCCCGACGACGACGACGACACGATCCCCACGCGCACCGAGCGCATGGACGGCATGACGCACGGCAACGACGTCGACATGGACGGCGATCCGAACTGGCTCGACACCGACGCCGACGGCGCGATGACGGGCGACGAGATGGAAGGCACCGACGACTCCGACGGAGACGGCGTGCCGGACTACCTCGATCCCACGAACGACTCGGCGACGGACGCTGGCCCGCGCGACTCGGGACCCGCGGGCGACACGGGTCCGCGCGCTGACGCGGGACCCGCGGGCGACGCAGGCCCGAACGTGCCGGACTCCGGCGTCTCGACGAGCGGCGGCTTCTCCGGCGGCGCGTGCGGCTGTCGCGCGCAGACACGCACCGGGAGCCCCGCGGCCCTCGTGCTCGCAGGCCTCCTCGGCCTCGCGCTGGCCGTCCGTCGCCGAAGACGCTGAGCTTCCCGCGCCTCCGACACTCGGACCGGCGGCCCCTGGGCGGTTGTAGGGGCGAGGCATGCCTCGCCCGCCTCTGCCTCGGTGTAGCTACCCCGTAGACCAACGCTATTGCGTGAACCAAGCGCAGCTGCCTTCGACACACCCGCAGAAGATCGGCTCGCTCATCGAGTACCCCTCGCACGTCGCGCCTGAATTGGCGCCGCCGTGATCCCACGAGAGGCAGTGGTTGCCGCAGCCCATCACCGAGCACTCGCCGTCGTGCTCGCACGCGCCCGCCGAGTGCGTCGCCAGCGGGCCTGCGCGACGACCACGCGAGAGATCGTAGGTGCCTCCTTGGTACGCCGGCGGGACGCACGCGGGGTCGGTCGGCTCGCACCGGGGGCCGAGCTGACCCGCGAGGCCGATCACGATCTCGAGGCGCGCGTCGGCGAGCTGGCCATCGGTCGCAACAGCCTCGCGGAAGATGCGTAGGCGATCGAGCACGTCGGTGTCGCAGAGATCGCCGTCCCAGCGGAAGCAGAAGTGATCGTCGCAGTAGAGGCCGAAGTTCAAGAACGTGAGCCCGGACCCCTGCGCGCGGAGACGCTGGAGGAGGTCGGTTCCCTCCTGAGCCGTCGGATCACGATCGCCCGGCGTCTTGAACTGCCATCCGCGCCCCTCGGCGATCATCGTCACCATCGTGCCGTCTTCGAGCCTCGTCTGATCGTGCGGTGGTGTGTACGGCGGCTCGATGCACGCGCGTCGGCTCCCGTCGACCACGGGCGGTCGCGCGAAGTGCACCGCGGAGCCGGGCTCGGAGCGAACCGTTGTCGCGCGTTGGATCGGCGCCCCGCACGACGTGGCGAGCGCGAGGAGGGTGACGAGCGCGAATCGAGACGACGACATGGCCGGCCTCCGACGTACGAGCCCTCGTTTGGTTCTCACTGCGCGTGACGTCGAGCCGAGCGTGAGAGAGGAGAGAGGTACGCTCGCCCCGATGAGTGAGCCGTTGAGTGAGCCGTCGTCGATCACCGTGCGCCGCGCCACGTCCGCGGATCTCCTTTCGATCCACGGGCTCCTCGTCGATCTCGGGTATCCGCAGCTGACCGAAGCGACGCTCGCGCCGACGCTCGAGGCGGTGCTCGCCGACCCGACACGCGCCGTGTGGCTCGCCATGCATGCGTCGCAGATCGTGGGGCTGTTGACGACGACGACGCGCCCGCAGCTGCGGCTCGCGGGGCTCGAGACGACGATCGAAGAGCTCGTCGTGCGCGAGGACGCGAGAGGTCGAGGCGTGGGACGCGTGCTGCTCGATCACGCGAAGCGCGAGGCGTCTATCCTCGGTGTGCTGCGCGTGCAGCTCACGACGAACCGCACGCGCGACGTGTACACGCGCGGCTTCTATCCGAAGAACGACTTCACCGAAGCACCCTCGGCCGTGATGCGTTGGTCGCCGGAGCGTTGATCACGCGCGAGGAAGGAGGCGCATGGGCTCGGGCCACTGGCCGTGCTCCGACAGCGGCACGAAGCGCATCGTCGTGAACTCGTAGTGGAAGTCGCGCTTCACGCGCTCCTTCATCGCGTCGCGGTGGCCCACGCCGTCGCGCGCGGCCTCGCGGCCTCTCACCATCGCGAGCATGTCGGCTTCGCTCTTCCACATGCTGAACGTCGAGAACGTGTTGAACGGCCGAAACGCGACGGTCGCGCGCGTCACGCCCGGATGATCACGCACCTGCGCTTCGACCGGCTTGCCCCAGCGCTCGAAGCGCAGCGTCTCACTGAGCTTGAGCCGCGCGAACGTCACGCCGACGACGGGCCCTTCCGGATCGGCGAGCTCCGTGTACGCCTTCGCCTCGTCGAGACCTCGGTACGTCCCCCAGCGTCGGTAGAAGCGCATGCGCACGTGCCACCCCGCGCGCTCGAACACGCGGTACGGCGGCGAGCCGAGGAACCGATCGAGGTGCGACTCGCTCTCCCAGAACCCGAAGAACACCAGCGCGCCGAAGTGGTAGCGGCCCGGCAGCATCACGTTGTGGCCCATCGACATGGGCAAGAGACACTCGGCGTGACGCAGACCCTCGACGCGGCGCAGCGCGGACGAGCCCAAGAGACGCGCGGCCACGCTGTAGACGGGCGCTCGGATCAGGTGGTAGCTGAAGATCTCCATCGCGGGCCGCTCGCACTCTCGCATGACGAACGTCCGATGGAGATCACCGCGTGATGTCCGAGCTCACCCTCCTGCGTGTTCTCTTGCTCGTGAGCCTCGCGATCGCGCCGCTCGGCACGCACCGTCACTTCCTCGCGGAGTACGCGCGCCCCCTCCTGAAGGTTCACGTCGTCGCCTGGGTGTGTGTCGCGATCGGTCTCTTCGCCTCGATGCCCGTCCTCTGCGTCGCATGGCTGCTCTTCACGGCTTGGAGCTTCGCGCTCTTCCTGCGATCACGCGTGTCGTCGCTGCGCTCGCCCTCGACGCTCGCCGCGTGCGTGCCGTTCCTCTTCAGCAACGTCGCCGCCGTGTGGCTCGTCGCGGGCTCGAGCGACCTGCACCTCCTCGGCTACGGCATGGAGTTCGGCTTCTACGCCGCGCTCCACGGCAACGTGCTCGGCTGGATGTTGGTCGGCGCGATCGCGATCCTCGCCGACCGCGCCGGCCCACAGCGCAACGTCTATGTCTCATCGGTGCTCGTCTGCTTCGTGTCGTTCCTCCTGATCGCGCTGGGCATCGATCAGCTGCGCGCGCTCAAGCCCTTCGGCGTGATCGGCCTCTCGATCGCGATCCCGATCTCACAGCTCGTGTTCCTGCGAGAGGTGAGAAGGCGCCATCGCGCCGCGTTCACCCTCGGCTGCGCGAGCATCGCGGGCCTCTTGCTCACGATGCTGCTCGCGTGGGCCAACGAGCTCTCGATGATCGTCCCCGCCGTCTTCGGCATCCGCGCGATGGTCGTCGTACACGGCGTGATCAACACGCTGATCGTCGCGCCAGCCTTCCTTCTCGCAGTCGCGCTCGGTACCCAGTCGCAGCCGACCGCCATCCACGCCGCGAGCCGGTAGTCCATCAGTCGTTCGGGATGGCGATTGCCAACTCGGCCTCGAGCGCCGTCACGAACGAGAGATTGGCCGGGTCCTCGGAGAGCTTCGTGAGACTGATGCCTCGCTCGAGCATTCGTCGCACCCGCAGCACGTACGGCGTGCCAGTTGCGGTAGCCGTCGTCAGCAGTCGCCTTGATCCGAGGATCGAAGTGCTCGACGTCGTGCGCGTCGATGTCTCGAATCCAGCACTCCGAGTACGCACAGTAGCCCCGCTGCTCGCCGCGAAGGAGTGCACGTATCCGATGGGCGTCTTTGGGATAGACGAGGGCCTCGGAGTCGATCGCCGAGTCGCTGCGCTTGCGGAGGTACCTCATGCGTGAGGTAGCGGCTCGAAGTTGTAGGCAGCCCCGATCTCCATGTACTCACGGCGGTACTCGGATCGACGGGTAGCGTCGGTCTCCCTGCGCAGGAGCTCGTCGAGCTCCAAGAACCGCTTCCACTTCTTGACGCCTTCCTTGCCCAACAAGGACCGCACGTGGAAATCGGTTCGAAGCAGATCATTCGGATCGTCGCCCTCAGGCGCCGTGCCCCTCGTCGCTCGCACGAAGCGATTCTCGTCGAACTCGAGAATGACGCGCTCCTCGGGCTTGAACTGCGCGGCGACGATCGGACTGTGCGTTGCGAAGAACAGCTGACTACCGACACAGACGCTCTGGTAGACGTCGACGATGTCGTAGAGGAAGTCCGGATGAAGACTGGCCTCGGGCTCATCGACGAGCACGAACGAGCTCCCATGCGGAGGCTCGAAGAACAGTGTCTTGAGATATCCGAGTCGGAACAGGAAGCTACGTAGGCCACTCGACAACGCGTTGTATGGAAGCGCGGCTTTGGTGCGAGAGACGCGGACGTGCAGGGAGAGTGAGTCTGTCAGTTGACTCGGCAGTTTGACGTTCTCCAAGTCCAGTTCCAGGCCCGCGGGCTCGAGTAGCTTGTTCCACAGTGTCGCCAGCGCGGGAAGTAGCTCGGGGTGAAGACGCGCGAACTCGGCGCGCAGCTCACCTTGCGTCCGCGATGAGTTCTCCGGTTTCTCGAGGAACGAGAGGTAGGACTCCTGCCGCTTGGCAAGCCGGCGCATGATCTGCGCCCAGAACTGGTCGGCAGTATGAGGTCCCACATAGTGCATACCCATCGACGTCGACCGCATCGCCTCGCTCAACGTCGTACGAGGGGGGTCGAATGCGAGCTGCCCAGGCACGTCCGCGCCCACAACCGCAGCCAGGATTCCTCCCAAGTCCAGGGCGGGACGTTCATCGAAGCGTGGGGTCGACATCAGCCACTGTTCGGCGTCGATGAACCGCGCGGTCCACTGGCCGCGACCCCTCGCTCCCACAAAGGTCGGACCGGGGTTGGCACCCACGATCGTGCGGAGAATCAGGGCGCCAAGGCTCGGACCGTCGCCCTGAAAGGCTCGTCGCAGAAGACCTTCGAGGATCGTGGTCTTCCCCGTTCCGTTGGAGCCGAGGAAGCACACTCGATCGAGTGGTTCGCCGGTGGTCGGGTTCGTCAGGTCGAGGTCGAGGTCCTCGAACTGCTGGTAGCCACGCACCATGAGGCGGGAGATCTTCACGAGCGCGAGCGTAGCGCAGCACGGGACGGAACGGACGTGCCGGCGCGCCTCTCGAGGAGATGCACCGGCACGGCGCCCTTCGATCAGTTGCGAGCTCGATCGCCCGCAGTGGAGATCACTGCAGGACGGGCAAGCGGTTCTTCGATTCCGCAGCTTCCGCTTGGTACGTCGGCATCTTGTCGAAGCTGAGGTAGCGGAAGATCTTCGTCTTGTTCGCGTCGATCACCGACGCGTACTGCATGTACTCGTCGACCTTCGGGAGGCGTCCGAGGATCGAGCTGATTGCCGCGAGCTCCGCCGACGCGAGGAACACGTTGCTGTTCGGCCCGAGGCGGTTCGGGAAATTGCGCGTCGACGTCGACACGACCGTCGAGCCCGGACGCACGCGCGCCTGGTTGCCCATGCACAGCGAGCAGCCCGGCATCTCGGTGCGCGCGCCTGCGCCCGCGAACTGCGAGTAGACGCCCTCTTCCACGAGCTGCGCCTCGTCCATGCGCGTCGGCGGCGCGATCCACAGCGTCGTCGGCGCGGGCTCCTTGAACTTCTCGAGCAGCATGCCCGCCGCGCGGAAGTGGCCGATGTTCGTCATGCAGGAGCCGATGAAGACCTCGTCG
>CAZCVE010000079.1:0-37454 GCA_964502175.1 uncultured Sandaracinaceae bacterium | reverse complement strand
AAACTGGGCGAGGGGCGCGCCCCTCGCGATGCGACGAACGAAGTGAGGAGCAGCGGACGTGAGAGTCCTCGATGCCACCGCGAGACGGATCCTCGACCGTCTCCAGCTGAGCGTGCGTCCCGGCTCGACCGCGACGCGGCAGGGCGGTCACCGCTCTCCCGTGCTCGCGAGCGGCGTCGAGTTCGCCGATCACCGTCCGTACGTGCCGGGCGACGACTTCCGTCGCATCGATTGGCGCGCGTTCTCGCGGCACGGCCAGCTCGTGATGCGTCAGTTCGAGGAAGAGCGCGACGCGCGCGTCTACGTGCTGCTCGACCTCTCGGGCTCGATGAGCCGCGGCGCGCCGCCGAAGATCGAGATCGCCAAGCGCATCGCCGCCGCGTTCGCGTACGTCGGCATGAAGCAGTTCGATCGCGCGGTCGTCGTGCCCTTCGGCGAAGACCTCGAGCGTGAGGCGCGGCCGCTGCGCGCGCCGAGCGATCTGCCCGACGTCGATGCCTTCCTCGCGAACGCGACGGCCGGTGGACCCACGGCGTTTCCGCAGGCGGTGCGCAGCCTCGCGACGCGCTTTCCGCAGCGCGGGCTCGCGGTCGTGGTCTCGGATCTCATGACCGCCAAGGGCTTCCCCGAGGGCTTCCGCACGCTGGGCGCGCTCGGGCACGAAGTGCGCGTCGTGTCGGTGCGCTGCAAGGAAGACGACGAGCCCGACTTCCAAGGCGAGATCGAGCTCCACGACGCCGAGAGCGGACAGAAGCTGCGCCTCCGCGTGTCGCGCGATCTGCTCGATGCGTACGCGAAGGAGATCAAGACGCACCGGGACGGGTGCCGCGACGCCGCGCGCCGCGCCGGTGGCCGCTTCGTCGATCTCGACGTCGAGATGCCGCTCGAGCAGATGCTCCGCACGGCGTTTCGCGGAGACGAGAAGTGAGCTTCGCGGCGTTCCCGCTGTGGGCGATGTTGTCGGCGATGGGCGTCGTCGGGCTGCTCGTCGTGGGCGTGTACCTCCTGCGTCGCACGCCGCGGCCGATCATCGTCTCGAACGTCGACTTCTGGCTGCGCGCCGCGCAGCACGCGAAGCCGCGCCTGCTCGCGAGCTTCCGCATCCCGCTGCTCGCGCTGCTCGTGTCCTTGCTCGTGGCGCTCGCGATGGTCGCGCTCATCGGCGATCCGCGCTTCGGCGCGGGCGTGCGCGGCACCACCGTCATCGTGATCGACACCGGCCGCTCGATGGGCGCGAGCGGCGAAGACGACGAGCGTCGCGTCGACCGCGCCGTGGCCGAGGTGCGTCGCTGGGTCGAGCGCTCGACCATCGCGGGTGAGGTCGCGATCGTGCGCGCGGGCATGCGTCCGTCCGTGATCCTGCCGATCACCGAGCACGCGGGCGATCTCGAGGCGGCCCTCACGCGGCTCGAGACCGACGACGGACCGTCCGATGTGCGCGCGGCGGTCGCGCTCGCGGACGCGATCGTGATCGAGCGCTCGCGCATCGCCGCTGCAGAGGCGGGCATGGCCGCGAACGGCACGCCGATCCTCGGCCAGATCCTCTTGGTGACCGATCGCGACATGCAGCTCGCGACGGAGGCGCCGCTCGTCACGCTGCCGGTCGGCAACGAGGTCGACACGCTCGCGATCACGTCGTTCTCCGCGCGTCGCGTGCCCGACGCGGTGGGCGAGTACGCCGTGCGCATCGAGCTCGAGAACTTCTCCGGCCGCACGGCGCGCACGCGCGTCCACGTGCGCGATGGCGAGGTCGATCTCTTGAACGAGCGCGTCACGGTCGCGCCGCACGCGACGCACGTGCTCGAGGCGGGCGGCTTCTCGAGCCACCGCGCGGAGCTCGTCGCGGCGCTCGAGACGATCGGCATCGACGGCAGCGCAGACGGCTTCACCGGCGACGACGCCGCGGTCGCCGTGGTCGAGGCGCTGGACGCGACGCGCGTGCTCCTCGTGACCGAGGGCGACCGCTACCTCGAGGCCGCGCTCGGCAGCCATCCGGGGCTCGACGTGCAGATCATCGCGCCGTCGGGGATCTCGTCGATCACCTCGACGACGCTCTCGCGCTTCCACGCGGTGGTGCTCGATCACGCGTCTCTGCCGCCCGGCGTCGAGCACCGCGCGGTCGTCATGTTCGCGCCGATGAACGGCCGTGAGGTGGGCATCGCGCGCACGCTCACGCGCCCTCGCGTCACGGGAACGCTCGCGTCGCATCCGGTGCTCGAGGGCCTCCGCTTCGACGACGTGGGCTTCGATCAGGCCTCCGCGCTGAGCGAGCGCGCGGGCGATCAGGTGCTCATCCGCAGCCGCGAGAGCGTGATGGCGATCGCCCGCGAGACGCGCCGCGGACGCCTCGTGGTCTTCGGCTTCGCCACGACGGACACCGACCTCGTTCGCCGCGAGGCCTTCCCGCTCCTCGTGCACGACGCGCTCCGCTGGGCCGCCGATCGCGGCGAGGGCAGCCCGCTCGCGCGTCCCGTCGGCCAGGGCGTGCTCGTCGAGGCGGGCGAAGAGGTGACCGGCCCGGACGGCGAGCCCATCGACGTGCGCGGTGGCGAGCTCCCCGAGATCACGCGCGCCGGCCTCTACCACGTGGGTGAGCGCGCCCTCGCGTTCGGCGCGACGAGGCACGCAGGCCCGCTCCGGAGCGGCTCCACGGGCGGTCGCTTCGTCGCCGAGAGCCAGCTGCCGCCGCTCGCCGTCGTGATCGCCGCGATCCTGATCGCGGTGATGACGCTCGAGTGGTTCTTCCTCCATCGCGGGAGGTTGGAGTGATGGACGGCCTCTCGATCGATCTCGGCTGGCCGCTCGCGCTGTGGGGCCTCGTGGCCGTCGCGCTCGTGCCCTTCTTGGTGTGGCGCTCGCGGTTCCCGATGTCGGCGCGTCGACGTCGCATCGTCACGGTGCTCCGCATGATCGCGATGGCGCTCGCGGTGGTGTCCGTCGCGGCGCTGCGCATCGGCTTTCCCACGAGCGACCTCGCGGTCGGTCTCGTCGTCGATGGCTCCTCGAGCATCGCGCCCGAAGAGCGTCGGCGCGTGAGCGAAGACCTCCAGGCGATGCAGGCGTCCAACGATCTCATCACGTGGACACCCGTGGGGCTCGGCGCCTCGCGCCCGTTCGGCAACGGCGGCGGCGGCAACGGCGGCGCGCGTCAGGACCTCGAGGTGCAGATCGGCGCGGCCGTCTCGCTCCTCCCGCGCGATCACGCGCGCCGGCTGCTCGTGGCGACCGACGGCCGCGATCCGCACCTCGCGACGGCCATCGCGGGCGCACGCGAGCAGGGCGTCGAGGTGTCGATCCTCTCGATGGGCGAGGGGCCCGCGGTGGACGCGTTCGCGATCTCGGGCGTCGACGCGCCGCGCCTGCTCCGCGCCGAAGAGATGTCGGACGTGGTCGCGACGCTCTACTCGAGCCGCGACGCGGACGTGCGCATCGAGGCGTTCTTCGACGGTCGCTCCGTGCTGACCGAGCCGCACCACGCGACGCGCGGCACCTCCACGGCGCGCATGTCGCTGCGCTTCCCCGAAGAGCCGGGCGTGCACCAGCTCGAGCTCGCGGTGCACGGCGACGGCGACGTGGTGTCGGCCAACGATCGCTGGCGCACGCTCGTCGAGGTGCTGCCCAAGCCGCGCGTGCGCATCTACCACGCGCCCGACTCGACCCCGATCCTCGCGACGGTGCTCCGCGACGCGGGCATGGAGGTCGAGGTCGTCACGCCCCAGGCCGCGTTCACGCGCCTCGACGCGTACGAGCCCTACGCGCTCGTGATCGCCGACGAGATCGAGCTCGGTGACTTCTCGGACGATCAGCAGCGCATCCTTCGTCAGTGGGTCGAAGAAGAGGGCGGCGGTCTCATCACCGCGAGCTTCAACCGCCCCGTGCGCCGCACGCCGCGCATCCTCCGCGAGATCGAGCCGATCATCCCGCCGCCCGCGCAGCCCGAGCCGCGCCCGCTCGAGCTCGTGATCGTGATCGACCGCAGCTCGTCGATGAGCGGCGCGCCGATGGAGCAGGCGCGTCAGTCGGGCGTCGCCGCGGTGCGCGCGCTGCGCCGCGATGCGCGCGTCGGCGCGGTCGCGTTCTCGGGGGGCGCCGATCGCGTCATCGCGCCCGTCGGGATGGAGGAGTCCGAGCAGGTCGCCCAGTTCATCGCGGGGATCCACGCCGAGGGCGGCACGAACATCGCGGCCGCGATCACCGCCGCGAACCACATCATGTCGAACGACCCTCGCTACATCCATCACGTGATCCTGATCTCGGATGGCGAGAGCGAGCCGCAGAGCGCGATCGCAGCCTCGATGGCCCTCGCGGGGCGCGGGGTGACGATCACCACGATCACGATCGGCAGCTACTCGCAGCTGCTCGCCGACATCGCGCGCATCGGCCGCGGCCGCTACCACGTCACGAACGCCGGCGGCCTGCGCTCGCTCGTCGTGAGCGAGGCGATGATGCGGCAGCCGCCCGCGCACCGTCAGACGCCGTTCCAGATGCGCGAGGAGACGCACCTCCAGATGTTCGACGGCATGCGCTTCGACGGCGCGCCCGCGCTGTCGGGTCATGCGCTCGCGGGCCTTCGCCCCGGCGCGACGCAGGTGCTCACCGCGACCGAGGGCATGCCGCTCCTCGCGCACTGGCACCGCGGCCTCGGACAGGTCGCCACGTGGACGAGCGCCACGAGCGGCAGCTGGACCGATGGCCTGCGCCAGACGCCGACGTTCCGCGAGCTCTTCACGCACCTCGCGCGCGGCATGCTGCGCACGCGCACCGTCGAGCCGCCGCGCATCGTGATCGAGCGCGACCCGCTCTCGGTGCAGCGTCGCCTCGTGACGATCATCTCGCCCTACGTCGACACGCGAAACGTGCCCGTGGTGCGCCTCTTCCGCGGCGCGAGCGTGCGCAACATCGCGACCGGCAGCGCGCCGATGTTCGCCGAAGAGCTGCCGATGGAGATCGCGGGCCCGGGCGTGTGGCAGGCCTCGATCCAGACGGGCTTCACGTTCCTCGTCGACGCGCGCATGCCCCAAGACGTGGAGCCGACCGCGGCCGAAGGTGACGAGCGTCCCTACGACGAAGAGCTCGCGGCCTTCGGTCCCGACACGGCCACGCTCGAGCGCCTCGCCGCGCTGGGCGGAGGCCTGCTGCTCACGGCGCCGCTCGAGATCACGAGCGAGGCGTCGGCGGTGCCTGCGATGCGCTCGCTGCGCACGCCCATGCTGTTGCTCGCGCTGCTCGTGTACCTGCTCTCGCTGCTCGTGCTCCGCCTGCCCGACCGTGCGCTCGCGACAGGCTTCGAGGTCGAGCGCCCCTCGCGCGTTCCGCAGCCGAGCCGTCGCTCGGTGCCGCCCGCTCCCCCGCTGACCGACGAAGAAAAGAGGGCCGCATGATCGGGGTCACGTCTCGCCTCGCAACCCCGAAGCTGCTCGCGTCGCTCGCAGCGCTCTCGCTGCTGGCCTGCGGCACCGAGCCTCGCTACGGCGCGCTCTCGCTCTCCGCCGCGGCGCCGCGCGCGACGCTCTCGGGTCACACGAGCGCGCAAGCGAGCGCGGCGCTCGAGCTCTCGCCGGGCTGCCCGGGTTTCGTCGATCCGAGCGCGCCCGAGCACCTGATCCGCGTCGCGGATGGCGTTCCGTTCGTGGTGTCCGCGTCGTCTCCGAACGGTCCGCTCGCGATCGCGGTCTCGGGCCAGGGCGAGGTGCGCTGCGACAGCGACGGAGGCTCGGGCCACACGCCGCACGTCTCGATCGATCAGCCCGGCGACTACCTCGTGTACGTCGGCGCGCTCTCGGCCGCGCAGGATCTTCCGTATTCGCTCTCGGTCGCGCCGAGCAGCGATGTCTCGGGTACCGGCGGTGCGCCCGTCGCCGAAGACACGCGCGTGAGCGTGACGGTCACGAGCGATCCCGCGGGCGCCACCGTGCGCACGCCCGAAGGCGAGGTGCTCGGCACCACGCCCGCGATGTTCGTCTTGCCCGTGCCTGGCGATCAGGTGGGTCAGGAGCGGCGCTTCGTGCTCGAGATGCCCGGCCATCGCACGGCCGAGGTCACCGGTCGCTTGCTCGGCGGCTCGATGGTGCTGCACGCGTCGCTGCTCGCGGCGACCGACACCGTAGCGCCGACGATCGATCCGACGAACCCTGGTACCAACCCGGGCACGGACCCCGGAACGCCCGGCACCACGGGCGATCTGACGATCGCGACGACCGACCCCGTGCAGAACGTGCGCGACTACACGACGGTCGAGCAGCACGTCGAGGTCCCGCAGGACTGCACGATCGGTCGCGCCGCCGTGGTGCTCGATCTCCAGCACAGCTACGTCGCCGATCTGCGCGTGGCGCTGCGCGCGCCGAGCGGCACCGAGGTGGTGCTCCACAACCACCAGTCCGGCTCGCGTCGCTCGCTCTCGACGACGATCGACTGGGACGATCGCCGCGGCGTGCTCCACGCGCTCGCAGGACAGAACGCGCGCGGTCGCTGGACGCTCTCGGTGCGCGACTCGGTCGGCGCCGACAGCGGCACGCTGCACACGTTCTCGATCCGCTTCACGTGCGGCACCGTCGTGGCCTCCGCGCCCCCAACGGGCGGCTCGCGCCCGCGCACGTTCGATCGCACGCCGCGCACGACCGCTGGCGCGCAGCAGGGCCTCATCTCGCCGTGGGGCATCCAGCCGCCGGCGACGTCACGCCCCGCGACGCCGCCGCCCCCCACGATGGGTCGCACCAACGGCGGCAGCAGCAGCGACGGCGTCGTGAACCCCTGGGAGTGACCCGACGCGGATCGCGGCCGTCATCGATCGCAGCGAAGCGTTCGACCTCCGTCGTCCGACGTCATCGTGATCGCGGCGTCGTCCTCGCCGCGTCCCTCTCGCGGCACCCACCGCACGCGCCACCCCGCGCCGTCGATCGTGAGGCGTGAGCCGTGAAGTCGCGCGGCACTCGACGGAAGCCGTTGGCCGGCGACACCTTCTCCTTCGACTGGAGTCTTGGAAAGAAACATGGGGCGCCGTCCGGGGGGCGAGGGTGACTATCCACCCGACCATCCCTGTCGTCGATTTCTCTGACCGCAGTTGCGGAGACGTCGTGATCAGGCGCGCTCGAGCAGCGTCAGCAAGCGCCCCAGGGCCACCACGCGTCGATCGCCCTGCGCATGCGTGAACGCGTGCTTCGCGCGCTCCACGGTCGGTACGCGCGGGAGCGAAGCGAAGCTCTCCGTCCACCGCGTCTCG
Source organism: uncultured Sandaracinaceae bacterium (assembly GCA_964502175.1). Taxonomy (GTDB): domain Bacteria; phylum Myxococcota_A; class Polyangia; order Polyangiales; family Sandaracinaceae; genus JAFLCL01. The sequence goes on along the minus strand of CAZCVE010000079.1, from coordinate 30,235 downwards.
TCCGCGCTCTCGCCGCGCGTGAGGCGATGGCGCAGCGCGAAGAGCACGTTCACGTGGGCCGTCGCGCGGAGCGCGGGCTCGAGACCGTCGTAGGCGTCGGGTGAAGACTCGAGCATCGCGAGGCCTCGCGCGACGTCGCGCTCGCTCCGTGCGCACGCGATCGTCGCGAGCGCGAGGTAGCGACGCGCGCGCAGGCCGGGCAGCGGCGTCTCGGCGATGGCGAGCGTGACGCTCTCGTGATCGAGCACCTCGAGGATGGCCGCGTGCTGACCGAGCGCCGAGAGCGCGTCGGCGTACGACGTGCGCACCCACTCGATCTTGCCGTGCCGACCGCGCCGCGCGTCGTCTTCGGCCTCGGCCAGCGCGAGCAGGTAGTGCGCGCGCGCGCCCTTCGCGTCGCGCGCCTGACCGAGCGCCTCGACGTAGTACGCGCGGCTGCGCGCGGCGTCGCTCGGTCGATGCTCGAGCGTGTGGCCGAGCGCGACGATGAAGCGCACGCACGCGTCCGCTGGCCGTCGCGCCGCGAGCGCCACGAGCCCCTCCGCGCCGAGCGACGTGATCAGCTCGCCGCGCAGGTGACCTCGCTCGGCGAGCCTCACGCTCTCTCTCGCCGCGGCGCGCGCCTCGCGCAGGCGGAGGGCGGTGAGCAGCGTCATCGCCTTCTGTCGCATGAGGCGCGTGCGCGCCTCGTCCGGCACCGCGATGGCCGCGATGGGAGAGGCCACGATCGCCTCGGCGACGTCGATGCAGGCGAGGCTCTCCGCGGTGCGCCCGAGGTGTCGCTCCGCGGCGGCGAGGCGCGCGAGCATGTCGACGCGCAGATCGGGTCGACGCGGCGGCACGCGCACCAGCGTGCGCGCCATCGACTCGCGCACCTCGCGCCAGCGGTAGCCCTGCCACGCGGCGCCCGATCGATCGCGCGCGTCGCGCACCTCCGCCTCGATGTCCGCGTCGACGGCGCCGGGCTCGAGCGCGTGCGCGATCAGCGCGTCCACGTCGGCGAGGCCGATCACGTGCGGGTCCCGACGAGGTGCGTCCACGAGCGGCGCGACGAGCGCGAGACCACGCGCGATCGAGGCCGTGCGCTTGTCCTCGACGCTCTCGACGTGCGCGAGCGCGCGCCCTTCGATCGCGCCCGTCACCGCGAGGCCGCTCTTCACGCGGCGGCCGCTCAAGAGCGCGCGCGCAGACAAGTACGCGGCCGCTGCGAGCGAAGGCCCTTCGATCTCCACGCCCTCGAGCGCACCCGGCTGCACGGGGACGAGGTGGAGGCGATCGACCTTGGCGTGTGCGTCCTTCGCGGCGAGCGCGATCGCGGCGCGCGCGGCGCGGAGGGCGACGCGACCGAACGTGCCCCCCCGCGGCGCCTCGCCGGCGTCGAAGCTCACGATCATCGCGCGCACGAGCGCACGACGACGTCCCGCGGAGTCCACTGCGACGAACGGCACCAGCACCGCGTGCGGCGGCATGGCGAGCTCGCTCGCCTCGATCGCACCGCGAGACACGCCGAGCGACCGGGCGCGCTCGACGAGCGGCGCCGCGGTGCCTGGATCTGCAGCAGCGAGCGCGCGCTCGAGCCGATCGATCGCGAAGCGCCGCGCCGCGATGCTCGTCGCCCGCTCGGCGGCCTGCACGAGCGGCTCGAGCACGCTCGCGCGGCTCGCCCACTCGAGCTCGTCGTCGTGTTCGCTCATCGCGCCCATCGCGTCGTCATGGACGCGCGCTCGCCGGAGCTCAGCCGAGGAGCTGATCGAGCAGCGAGAGGTTCTCGCGCTCTTCTTCGCTCACGGTGCCGTCCGCCGCGACGAGCTCGCGCGCGACCTCGAGGAAGAGCTTGCGCTGCGCGAGCGGGATCTCGTTGGGATCGAGCTCGTCGACCTTGGGCGGCAGCTCGAGCCAGGCGCGCACCTGCTTGCTGTCGTCGCCGGTGAGGCCGAGCTGCTTCGTCATCTTCTGGACGAACGAGCGCTCCTGGTCCGCGATCTCGAGGTCCGCCCAGGCGAACGCGCAGACGAACTTCATCAGGCGGAGGCGGTCCGCGTGCTCGAGGTGCGAGAGCTTCATGGCGGCGAGGATAGCGAAACCCTCCCGCTTGTCATCGGCGTTCACCCGCCCGGACCGTCTCGGTCGACGCGGCGCGGTCGGGGGTGGGTCGAGGTCCCGATGACAGGTTGTCAGTCGCATCGAGCCCCCGCGGGTCGGGCGTGTCAGCGCGTCAGCACCCGGCCGGTCCGACCGCGCGGATCTCCTTCGATTCCCTGGACTTCGCGATCTGATGGGCTAGGCACGGCCGCTGCAAAGCATTGGTGCAGCCCCGGGCTCGACCGGGGGGCCAGAGGACCTCCTCGCATGTCGACAGTCCAGGGAGATACGCGCCGCGTCCGCACGGCGGTGGTGCTCAGCACGCTCGCTGGCACCGCCTTTTTCTTCGCGGCCGGCACCTCGCAGCTGGTGGCGTCCGCGTTCCTCGACGTCCCCGTCGACGCGGGCGCCGACGCGCCGCTGGCGACCGGCGACGCGCCGTCCCGCCGCCGAGATGGGCGCGCGGGCGTGCCGATCCTCCAGCGGAACATCTTCGACTCGGTGACGGGCGCGATCGAGTGGGACGACCCGCCGCCCGAGATCATCGACCCCGTCGTCGACGAGACGGCTGTCGAGGTCGATCCGGGCGACCTCACCGCCACCCATCCGGTCTGTGAAGGCTCGGTCCGCCTCGTCGGCGCGTACGTGCGTCGGGGCGAGCCCGACCAGTCGTTCGCCGCCGTCATCAACGCCACCGGCACCTCGCTGCTCTACCGCGAGGGCATGCAGATCGACGACCGCCTCGTGATGGTGATCGAGCGTCACCGCCTCGTGATGCGCACGGCGGGCACGACGCTCTGCGATCTCAACATGTTCGGGACGCCGACCGGGACGCCCGTCGCGTCCGCCGTCGCGCCCACGCCCGTGGTCGTGGCCGAGGCGCCGCCTGCGGGTCCCGAGACCGGTGGCCTCGAGGCCGCCGATCTCGACGCGAACATCCATCAGGTCACCGACACGAGCTACACGATCAACCGCTCGCTCGTCGATCGACTGCTCGCGAACCAGGCCGCGCTCATGAGCGCCGCGCGCGTGATCCCGCACGAAGAAGACGGCCGCACCGTGGGCATGAAGATCTACGGCATCCGTCGCTCGAGCCTGCTCGGCCGCCTGGGCGTGCAGAACGGCGACATGCTCCGCACGATCAACGGCTTCGACATGAGCGATCCGAACGCGATCCTCCAGGCCTACACGCAGCTGCGCTCGGCCGACCACCTCACGTTGCAGATCGTGCGCCGGGGCAACCCGGTCTCGGTGGACTACCAGATCCAGTGAGCCTCCAAGGGACCCGAACCGCGTCCCCCGCTTCCTGCTCGGACCACGCGCCTGTGCGCGAGAAACGAAGACCGTGGCCACGATGAAAGTTCGCCTCGCCCTGCCCATCCTCCTGACCTCGGCCTCGATCATGTTGTCGGGCCTCGCGATCTCGTTCGCGAACGCTCAGGACGTGCCGAGCATGCCGCGCGTGCGCCTGCCTGGTGTTCCGGCGGAGCCCGCCGCGGGAGGCGCTGCCGGCGCAGGCGAGTCGAAGGTCCAGCCGTTCCGCACGGGCCTCGAGGGCACCGACACGCGTCCGTCTCCTCCGGGCGCGCGCGTCGCGTTCAACCTCGAGGACGCCGACCTCCCGGATCTCGTACGCATCGTGTCGCGCATCACGGGCAAGCGCTTCATCCTCCCGAGCAAGGCGCGCTCGATCAAGGCCACGATCTACTCGCCGAGCGACGTCACGGCGGCCGAGGCCTACCAGGCGTTCCTCTCGATCCTCCAGCTCAACGGCCTCACGCTCGAGAGCTCGGGTCGCTACTACAAGATCGTGGAGTCGAGCGCGATCGAGTCGCGCGTCCTCCCGATGTACGCCGACGGCGACGCCATGCCGGCCGACGATCGCTTCGTCACGCGCATGCACCGGCTCGAGAACGTCAGCGCCGAGGACATCGCGACGCTGCTCACGCACTTCAAGAGCGCGGAGGGCGCGGTCACCGCGTACGCGCCGACGAACACGCTGATCCTCACCGACACCGCCGCGAACGTACGGCGCATGCTGCGCATCATCGGCGAGGTCGACGTCCCTCGCACCGGCGAGCAGATCTGGGTCGAGCCGATCCACTACGCGTCCGCGTCCGAGATGGCCGAGCTGCTCACGCAAGTGTTCCCCCCCGAAGAGGGCGGGAGCGGCGGCGCGGCGGCGGGATCGAAGGCAGCGCCGGGACGACCACGCGCGGGCAGGGCGCCCGCGACACGCGAGGCCGAGAGCGCGCAGCCCACGGGCGAAGCGGCGGCGGGCGGTCAGACGGTCGGCGCGTCGTCCGGCGGTGAAGCGCGCGTGCGCAGCATCATCGGCGACGACCGCACGAACTCGCTGATCATCATCGCGACCGAGCGCGCGTACCTCCAGATCATCGAGTTCCTCCAGGTGATCGACGTCTCGGTCGAGGGCGAGGGCAGCGTGCACGTGCACGCGCTCCAGTACGCCGACGCGGAGCTCGTCGCCGAGGTGCTCTCGGGCGTGGCGTCCGACAGCTCGAGCGGAGGCGCCGCAGCCGGCGGCGCGGGAGCAGCGACCAAGGCGCGCGCAGCCGGCGGCGAAGGTGGCGGAACGATCTCGTCCGAGACGCACATCACGGCCTACAAGCCGACGAACTCGCTGATCATCACCGCGTCGCTCCAGGACTATGCGTCCTTGCGCCGCGTGATCTCGCGGCTCGACGTGCCTCCGCGTCAGGTCTTCATCGAGGCCGTGATCATGGAGCTGCAGGTCGAGCGCAGCTCGCGCCTCGGCCTCTCGTTCCACGGCGGTGCACCCGAGCCCAACGTCGACGGCAACCAAGGCCTCACGGTCTTCGGCTTCGGCGCACAGCAGTCGCTCGGCTTCCCCGCCTCCGCGCTCACGAGCCAGGACGCGCTCTCGGGCCTCGCGGTCGGCGTGCGCGGACCTTCGCTGCAGATCCCGGGCATCGGCCTCTCGATCCCCAGCTTCGGCGCCGTGCTCACCGCGATGGCGACGAGCTCGGACGTCGACGTGCTCTCGACGCCGCACCTCATCGCGATGGACAACGCGGAGGCCGAGATCAACGTCGGCGCGAACGTGCCGCTGCAGACGTCGGGCATCGGGGGTCTCGGTGGTGGACTCGGTGGTCTCGGCGGCCTCGCGGGTCTGGCAGGTCTCGGTGGAGCTGCCGCCGGGGCGCAGGGTGGGCTGGGCGCGCTCGGCGGTCTCGCGGGCCTCGCGGGAGGCTTGGGCGGCGGCCTCGGCGCCGCGGGCGGCGTGCAGCGCCAGACGGTCGGCACGACGATCCGCCTCACGCCGCACATCAACGACAGCGGCGACATCCGCATGGAGATCGAAGAGGAGATCTCCGAGGCCGGCTCGCCGCAGGGCACGCTCGGCGTCATCCCGATCGAGCAGCGCATCGCCAAGACGAGCGTCTTCGTGCGCGACCAGCAGACGATCGTGATCGGCGGCCTCATGCGCGACCGCGTCTCCACGCGCGAGACGAAGGTGCCGATCCTCGGCGACATCCCGATCATCGGCGAGCTCTTCCGCACCACGTCGCGCGAGACGCAGAAGCGCAACCTCCTGCTCTTCCTCACGCCGTACATCGTCCGCTCGCCCGAGGATCTCCGATCGATCTTCGAGCGCCGCATGCGCGAGCGTCAGGAGTTCCTCGATCGCTACTTCGTGTTCGGCAGCCACGAGTACCGACCGCCGCTCGACTACTCGCGCACGCGCGGCCTCGTGCACGAGATCATGGGCGAGCTGAACGAGGTCGACGAAGAGCGCGAGCTCATGGAGCAGATACGCTCTCAGCCACCTCCCGAGCATCGAGCCCGCGCGCCGATCGGCGAGGCGGATCCGTTCGAAGGCGCGATCATCATCGGTCCCGATGGCGTCGAAGAGGCGCCCGTGACCAGCGACGACACCGCGTCGAGCCTCGGCGGTGGACGCGTCGTCACGCCCGTCGCACCTCAGGAGTGAAGCACCACGATGAGTACCGCGGAGCGATACGTCGGTGAGATCCTCGTGCGTCGGGGCGCGCTGCCTGCGGGCCGCCTCGACGAGCTCCTGCGGTCCGTCAGCGAGAAGAACGTGCGCCTGCTCGAGCTGCTCGAGGCCACGCGCGAGCTCCCGCCCGAGCAGGTGACGAAGGCGCTCGCCGACGAGGTCGGCATCCCGTTCCTCGATCAGATCAAGCCGGGCGACGTGCCCGCGCAGATGATCGACGCGGTGCCGATCACGTTCGCGCGCCAACACAAGCTGCTCGCGCTCGGCTGGCTCGACCCGACGCGGCCCGAGGTGGGTCCCGTGCGCGTGGCCGTCTCGAACCCGCTCGATCCCACGCCGCTCGACGACCTCCGCGCGCTGCTCGGTCGCAACGTGGTGCCCGTGGCCGCGACGCCCGAGGCGATCGAAGACGCGATCAACCGCGTCTACGAGCGCAAGGACGAGACCGCGCTCACCGAGGCCAAGGACGAGGCCGCGGCGGAGGAGCTCCAAGACCTCATCGACATGACGGACGAGGCGCCCGTCATCCGGTGGGTGAACAACCTCTTCTACACGGCGGCCCAGCGCCGCGCGTCCGACATCCACATCGAGCCGAGCGACAAGGAGGTCACGGTCCGCTACCGGATCGACGGCAACCTCCAGATCGCGAAGACCGCGCACAAGGGCTTCCTCAACTCGATCGTGTCGCGCGTGAAGATCGAGGCCGGCCTCAACATCGCCGAGAAGCGCCTGCCGCAAGACGGCCGCATCACCAAGCGCATCCAGGGCCGCCTGATCGACGTGCGCGTCTCGACGATCCCGACGAGCAAGGGCGAGAGCATCGTCATGCGCCTCCTCGACAAGGAGAAGGTGCTCCTCGATCTCGAGGACCTCGGCTACTCGGGCGCGCCGCTCGAGTGCATCCACCACCTCGTCACGCGCCCCAACGGCATCTTGCTCGTCACGGGCCCGACGGGCTCCGGCAAGACGACGACGCTCTACGCCGCGCTCTCGCGCATCAACACGCCGGACCTGAAGATCCTCACCGCCGAGGATCCGGTGGAGTACGAGCTGCGCGGCATCGGACAGCTCCACGTGCAGGCCAAGATCGGCCTCACGTTCGCCAGTGCGCTCCGCGCCTTCCTTCGTCAGGACCCCGACGTGATCATGGTCGGCGAGGTCCGCGATCACGAGACGGCCGAGATCGCGATCCACGCATCGCTCACGGGTCACCTCGTGCTCTCGACGCTCCACACGAACGACGCGGCCGGCGCCATCACGCGCATGCTCGAGATGGGCGTCGAGCACTACCTCATCACGAGCTCGCTCCTCGGCGCGATCGCGCAGCGCCTCGTGCGCCGCCTCTGCTCGCGCTGCAAGCAGCCGTACCAGCCGACGGACCAAGACTTTCGTCAGCTCGGCGTCGACCGCTCGCGCCTCAAGGCGATCATCGCGATGTCGGGCACGCAGGCGTGGGCGGGCATGCCGCACCACTACGAGAACAGCGCGAACGCGCCCAGCACGTACCAGGCGAGCGCTCCGCCGGCGTCGAGCAAGGCCAGCGACCTCTTCGTCGATCTCTCGGACGAGCTCGAGCCGATCGACGTCGAGCCCACGCAGGTCCGCGACCTGCGCGATCTCGCGCCCGCGCCCATCGCGCTGGCTGCCGCGCGCGAGATCCGGCCCGTCGGTGGTGCCGCGGCGCTCGGTCGCAACAAGGTCGGATCGACCGAGCCGGGCTCGCTGTTCTACAAGCCCGGCGCCTGTGAAGAGTGCGGCGGCACGGGCTACCGCGGCCGCATCGCGATCGCCGAGATCCTCCTGATCGACGACGCCGTCCGCAAAGAGGTGCTCAACCGCTCGGACGCGAACCAGATCGCGAAGGTCGCGATCGCGCGCGGCATGCGCACGCTCCGTGAAGACGGCGCGCGCGTCGTCGCCACCGGCATGACGAGTCTCGAAGAGGTCCTCGCGGCGACGCAGGCCGGAGAGATGGAGTAGCCCCATGGCCGTCTTCGAGTGGCGAGGCATCGACGGTCGCGGAAAAGAGATCCGCGGCGTTCGCGACGCGGACAACGCGAAGGTCTTGCGCACGCTGCTCAAGAAGGACGGCGTGCTGCTCACGCAGGCGCTCGAGGGCTCGCAGGCGCAGAAGGCCAAGGCGCGCGACGTCGACTTCGGCAAGATGTTCCGCCGCGTCTCGACGCTCGACGTCGCCATGACCACGCGCCAGTTCGCGACGCTGCTCAAGAGCGGCGTGCCGCTCGTCGAGTCGATGAGCGCGCTGATCGATCAGCTCGAGAACCCCGAGCTCAAGTCGGCGCTCACGCAGACGCGCGACAAGGTGAACGAGGGCTCGAGCCTGCACGAGTCGCTCAAGATGCACCCGGCGATCTTCCCGCCGATCTACGTGAACATGGTCGAGGCCGGCGAGGCGTCCGGAACGCTCGAGGCCGTGCTCGCGCGCCTCGCAGACTTCCTCGAGGGTCAGGCGAAGCTGCAGGGCAAGGTCACGAGCGCGCTCGCCTACCCGGGCTTCATGGCGCTCATGGGCCTCGGCACCGTCGGCATCATGATGGTCGTCGTCGTGCCGAAGGTCACCGCGATCTTCGAGGACTTCGAGCAGGCGCTGCCCTGGTACACGCGCGCGCTGATCTTCACGAGCGACCTCGTCACCGGCTACTGGTGGGCGATCCTCGCGCTGATCGCGGCGGGCACGCTGTGGTTCCGCCGATGGCGCGCGACCACGGAAGGCCGCGCCCGCTGGGACGCGTTCATCCTCCGCACCCCGCTGTTCGGGAAGCTGCTCCTCATGGTCGCCGTCTCGCGCTTCGCGCGAACGCTCGCCACCTTGCTCAAGGCAGGCGTACCGCTCCTGCGGGCCATGGAGATCACACGCAACGTGCTCGGCAACGTCGAGCTGATGAAGGTGATCGAAGACGCCGCGGGCTCGATCCGTGAAGGCGAGAGCATCGCGGAGCCGCTCAAGCGCAGTAAGAAATTCCCGCCGATCGTCACGCACATGATCGCGATCGGCGAGCGCTCCGGTCAGCTCGAGGAGATGCTCGAGAACGTGGCCACGAGCTACGACGCGCAGATCGAGGCGCGCGTGCAGATGATGACCAGCCTGCTCGAGCCCATGATGATCGTCGTCATGGGCGGCATCTCCGGGTTCATCGCGTTCTCGATCCTCATGCCCTTGATGAGGATGAATGAGTTCATCAACTGACGATCACCATGGCCCGCAAGAAGAACGAGTCGACGCTGACGATGCCGTGGCAAGCCCGCGGTGCGTTCCTGCGCGAGCTGTTCTTCGGGCGGCAGGTCCGCTACCTGCCATGGATCGTGATCGGCGTGCTCTCGCTCGCGGGGCTCTCGTTCTCTGCGCACCGTCGGTCGCAGGTGCGCGCCACGCGCGTGGTGATCGATCGCGCGCACCGCGCGCTCACGGCGTTCCGGCTCGACTTCGGTCGATGCCCGAGCTCGATGACCGAGCTCGTTCATCCTCCGCGCTCCGGCGTGCGCTACCTCGAAGAGGAGCCGCGTGATGCGTGGGGCAATCCGCTCTGGGTGCGCTGCCCGGCTCGCTACGACGAGGACGACGCCGACGTCGTCTCGGCGGGCCCGAGCGGCAACTTCCTGATCGACGACAACATCTGGTGAGAAGAGACAACGAGGAGATCGCCATGGAATCGCTCCGCCCCATCGAGACGCACACCACGACCCGCATCCTCCGCACGGTGAGGGCTGCGCGCCTGCGCCGCGCGCGTCGGGCACGTCAGGGCATGACGCTCGTCGAGATCATGATCGTCGTCATCATCATGGCGATGATCGCCGCGGCCGTCGGCGTGGCCGTGCTGCCGCGCCTGAACGACGCCCGCATCGAGCAGGCCCGCACCGACTCGCAGTCGATCCGCGGCGCCGTCGAGATGTACCTCGCGCAGAACCCGAGCGCGGACTGCCCCAACGTCCAAGAGCTCGTCAGCGAGCGCATCCTCAGCTCGCGCACACGCACCGCCGATCCTTGGGACAACGAGTTCTCGATCGAGTGCGAGGGCGAAGACGTGACCGTCGTGTCGAGCGGCCCGGACGGTCAGATGGGCACCGAAGACGACATCGAGTGATCTCCGCGAAGTGATCGACCCATGAACCCCACCCCGCGCACCACGAGCTCGCGACACGCCCTCCGGCGTGAGCGTGTTCGCGCGCGCGTGGCGCGGCGTTCGCTCGAGGGCATGACGCTCATCGAGATCATGATCGTCTGCTTGATCATCGCCGTCGCGGCGACGGGCCTCTCGTACGGCTTCGGCGCGCTCAACCGCACGCAGCTGCGCTCGGCCTGCATGCGTCTCACCGCGGCCTCGCGGTTCGCCTACAACCGCGCGATCAGCCGCGGCACGACGGTGCGCATCGCCCTCGACTTCGGCAACGGCACGATGGCGATCGAAGAGGGCCACGGGCGCATCACGCTCGCGCGCACGACCGACACGCGTCGCCAGCAGATCGAAGAAGACTCGGAGGACGGCGACGTCTCGGCCGCGGTCGACCCGTGGGAGGCGGCGCACGCGCGCCTCGCGGACACGCTGCATCCGAGCTTCGGCGCCTCGCCGTTCCAGCCGATCTCGGGCCGCCGCTACGAGCCGCAGCCGCTCGCGCCGGGCGTCGAGCTCGAGCGCTTGATCACGCCGCACGAGGCGGAGCCGCGCGAGCGCGGCGTCGGGCACATCTACTTCTTTCCGCACGGCCAGACCGAGCACGCCGTGGTGTGGCTCACCGATGGTGGCGAGGCCGTGTTCTCCGTGGAGATCCACCCGCTGAGCGGCCGCGCCCGCGTGCGCTCGGCCGCGTACGAGCCCGAAGAGCTGCTGATCGAGGGCGACGAGTCGACCTCGCAGGTGAACGACTGATGTCCACCGCCGTCGCACTCCGAGCCTCTCCGCTCGCGCCCGTGATCCGCCGCTCGCGCACACGCCGCGCGAAGGCGCCGGTCGTTCGCGTCGAGCACGCGGGATCGGGCTTCACGCTGCTCGAGGTGATGGTCGCCGTGGCCATCCTCGGCATCACGCTCGTGTCGATCTTCTCCGCCGAGGCCGGCGCGATCCGCATGGCGGGCCGAGCGCGCCTCCTCACCACGGCGTCGCTCCTCGCGCGCTGCAAGATGGGCGAGATCGAAGAAGAGATCATGCGCACCGGCTTCCCGGCCGTGTCGTCGCAGGGCTCGGACGAGTGCTGCGAGGGCGGCGAGCTCGAGGGCTTCGAGTGCGAGTGGGAGATCTCGCGCGTGGTGATCCCCGATCAGATGCCGCTGGGCGAAGAAGGCGAAGAGGGCGCCGGCGGCGTGCTCGGTGGCCTCCTCGGCGGCGGCGCAGAGGGCGGCGCGCCCGCGGCGCCTCCGTCGGCCGAGGCGATCCTCTCGGGCTCCATGCTCGGAGGCGGTGGCGGCGGGAACATGATCAGCCAGATGGCGATGCAGTTCGTCCTGCCGATGCTCAAGCCGATCATCGAAGAGCAGATCCGCCGCGCCACGGTCACGGTGCGCTGGCACGAGGGAGAGGGCACGCAAGAGTTCGACGTCGTGCAGTACCTCGTCGCCGAGCAGCTGAACGAAGCGCAGGTGCAGGCGCTCCAAGGCGGAGGGCTCACGGGTCAGACCGGACAGACGGGCCAGACCGGGCAGACGGGCCAGACCGGACAGACGGGACAGACCGGCCAGACGAGGACGGGCCAGTGACCCATCCCCGCACGCCCGACCCCCGAATGGCCGCGAAGAAGAAGCAGGGCACGCGCACGGGCGGCTTCACGCTCGTCGAAGCGCTCGTCGCGATCGCCGTCTTCGGCATCGTCGCGACGATCGTGTTCGGCGGCTTCTCGCAGACGATGCGCAACCGCCGCTTCGTCGAGGCGCAGTCCGATCGCTCGCACGTCATCCGCGTCGCGATGGAGCGCATGGTGCGCGAGATCTCGGCGGCGTTCGTGTCCATCCACGTGAACCCGAACCCGCAGCTCATCACCTCGCGCACGGGCTTCCACGGCCGACGCGAAGGGCGCGGCGCGCGCCTCGACTTCACGTCGTTCTCGCACCGTCGCCTCTACCGCGACGCGCACGAGTCCGATCAGAACGAGGTCGGCTACTTCGTCGCGGAATTCCGCGACGACGACGGCGACTCGCACCACGCGCTGCTTCGTCGCGAGCAGAACCGCATCGACGACGACTTCGAGCGGGGCGGGCAGAACGCCGTGCTCGTCGAGGACGTGATGGAGTTCGAGCTCAGCTTCCTCGACCCGCTGTCTCTGGAATGGCGCGACACGTGGGACGCGTCGTCGGGACAGGAGCAGAACCGCTTGCCCGCGCAGGTTCGCATCCGCCTCGTGGTGCCGCAGACGCAGAACCCGCGACGCGAAGAGGTCTACACCACGCGCGCGATGGTCCCCATCGTCTGGGCGCTCAACCACGCCGTCTACAACCCCTGATTCCGTAGCCGTTTTCCATCATGGCCACCTACGTAGGCATCGAGCAGGACTCTCTCTCCGTACGCGCGGCGATCGTGCGCTCGCAGCTCGGGCGTACGCAGCTCGTGAAGTACGTCGAGCTCTGGCTCTCACAGTTTCCGGTCGATCACGCGCTCACCGCCGAGCCGACCGACGCACCCGCTGCACCCGCCGTGAGCCCGACGCGTCAGGCGATCACGGAGATCCTCCGCATCGCCGGCGCGGGCGCGGAGGTCGTCGCCGCGATGCCGAGCGACGACGTCTCGCTGCGTCGCGTCGAGCTGCCCACGGCGGCCGCGCGCAAGATCGACGAGCTCCTGCCCTTCGAGGTCGAGTCGCTCATCCCGTTCGAGATCGACGCGGCGCAGCTCGAGTACCAGACGATGGAGAGCAGCGATCCGCTGAAGCTCCAGCTGCTCGTGTGCGCGGCGCCCAAGACCAAGATCCGTCAGCGCCTCGAGCAGCTGACCGAGTTCGGACTCGATCCGATGGCGCTCGTGCCGAGCGCTCCGTCGCTCGCGGGCCTCGCCACGTTCCTGCCCACGTTCGCCGTCGCCGAAGCGCCGCAGATGCTCGTCGCGATCCTCGTCGATCGCACCGAGGTCTCCATCGTGCGTCGCGGCAAGTGCGAGCTCGCGCGAACGATCACCGTCGGCCACCGGCAGGTCGAGGAGATCGGCTACGCCGAGCCGCCGCCAGGCTCCGAGGCGGAGCGCCTCGCCCGCGAGCTCAAGCAGACGATCACCAGCTACCGCATGCAGGGCGGCGCCGAGCCCGACGGCGCGTGGGCGCTCGGCCTCGTCGACCCGAGCGGCATGATCGTGCGCTGGCTCGCGCACGTGCTCGGTCGCAACGTCGAGATCTTCGCGATGCCCGATCTCGCGAGCGCCTCGGCGAAGTCGGCCGAGCCCGCGCTCGATCCCGCCACCAAGGCGCGCTTCGCCGTGCCGCTCGGCCTCGTCGGTCACGCGCTCGGCAAGCAGCGCATCGATCTGCGGAAGGGCGAGTTCGTCCGCACACGACAGCTGGGCCTGGTGCGCGAGCTCGCGCCGCTGCTCGGCATCGCGGCGATGGCGATCTTCTTCTCGTGGGGCTTCTCGGTGTACGCGCAGTACTCGGTCCTGCGAGCGCGCCGCGAGGTGCTCGAGAGCGAGCTCGCGCGTCTGTCGCGCACGCACCTCGGGCAAGAGACGACCGACGTGACCCAGGCGCGTGAGCTCCTCGAAGAGGGTCGCGTGAACCCCGATCCCATCCCGCAGTGGACGGCCTTCGACGCGCTGCTCGCGATCTCGAACGCCATCCCCGGCGGCGAGACGACGGGCATCACGCACGACGTGCAGCGCCTCCAGATCGATCTCGCGCAGGATCGCAGCGAGGGCCACTTCGAGCTCCAGGGCGTGGTCGGCACCATCGAAGAGAGCGACCGTGTGCGGGCCGCGCTCGCCGAGATCCCGTGCTTCCAGAACCTCGCGCAGGCGGGCGCCACCACGCCTGCGGCCGACGGTCGCCGCCAGTACCGGCTCGAAGCCGACATCCGCTGCCCCGACGAGCACCGCGCCTCGGACGACAACGGCCGACGTCGACGTCGATCGAGCGGCGCAGCCGCCGCTGCCGAAGGAGGCGAGTGATGCGCGCGCGTCTCGAAGCGGCGTGGGCCGGCCTGAACGATCGCGAGAAGCGCCTCGTCGGCCTGATGGGCGTGGTGTTCGCCGCGCTCGCGATCTTCTTGCCGATGTATCTCCTCAGCACCTCGATCTCCGCGCTCGAAGACGAGAACGAAGAGATCGCGACCGTGATGCGCGACATCGAGCGCGCGGCCCCGCAGCTCGCCGAGCGCGAGGCGGCGTCGCGCGCAGCCGAAGCTCGCTACGACATCCAAGCGCCCGCCCTCTCGTCGCTGCTCGAGGCGCAGAGCCGTGATCAGTCGATCACGATCAACGCCGTCACGAGCCAGCCCGAGGTGCAAGAGGGCCGCTTCCGAAGGCGCCACGTGCGCGCGTCGTTCCCCGGCACCGGGCTCCGCGCGGCCGTGAAGCTGATGAATTCGCTCGAGGCCTCGCAGTACCCGATCGCGCTCGAGCGCGTGCACATCGATCACTTCGCGCCCGGCGAGGATCGCTACAACGTCGAGCTCGGCGTGATCACCTACGACCGAACGGGCCCCGCCGCGGGCGCCGAACCGGCCACGCCCGCACGTCCCCAGCCCGCGGGCCGCGCCGGTCCGCCGACCCCCTGATCGTCATGTCCTCGACCACCTCACCCTCCGCGTTCCAGAGCTTCCTCGCGCGCTTCCGTCGCTCGGGCTCTCCCTCGCCGCGTCCCGCGAGCACACAGACCGGTGGGCGCCGCTGGCTCCGCGTCACGGGCTACGTGTTCTTCTTCCTGTTCTCGTTCGTGACGTTCACGTACCTCACGTTCCCGTACGACCGCGTGCGTGACTTCGTCGTGCACCAGGTCGAGCAGGCGATCCCGGGCTCCGAGCTCGAGATCGTGAGCCTCGAGCCCGCATGGCTCACGGGCATCGAGGCGCACGGCGTGCGGCTCCGTCTCCCGGCCGAGCCCGTCGAGCCCGCGCGACCGGGCGCTGCGGGCGCCGCCGAGCCGCGACGACCCGTGCGTCCGAGCGTCACGATCCCGTACCTCTACGCGCGGCTCAGCATCCTCTCGTACCTCCTCGGCACGACCGAGGTGGTGTTCGAGGTCGAGACCGATGGCGGCGGCACGATCGAGGGCTCGGTCACCGACACGGGCACCGCGAGCCACGTCACGGCGCACCTCGACGCGGTCGAAATGCGCCGCATCGGCGTCTTGCGTCACTACCTCGGCATGTCGCTCGGCGGTGAAGTGAGCGGCGACATCGACCTCGAGGTCGCCGACGAGCCGGACGGTACGGACGGCACGATCGAGCTCGCGATCGCGGCCGCGACGATCGGCGACGAGCAGTTCACCGTGCCGCTCCCCGTTCCCGGCATGACGGGGATCCAGCTCACCCGAATCGGCATCGGCGAGCTCGCCCTGCACGTCACCGTCGAAGACGGCGTCGGTCGCATCGAGCGCCTCTCGGGCGACGGCGAGGACATCATCCTCCGCGGCACGGGCTCGATCCGCGTGCATCGCTCGCTGCGCATGACGGCCCTCGACGTCCTCGTGCGCGCCGCGATCCAGCCCGCCTACCTCACCCGCAACCCGACCGTGCAGGGCGCCCTCGAGCTCGCCGGCTCGAGCCCGCTCGTCGCCCCCTACCGCGCGCCCGACGGCGCGTTCCAGATCCGCCTCCAGGGCACCATCGGCAGCCGCGTCACCGCCCTCGCCGCCGGCAGCGCCTCCATCCCGCAGTGACCGCCGTGCAGACGACCCCGCAGTGACGCCAGCGTCCGCGGGCCAGTCGCGCGCGTGCGCGTCATCGCGTGTCGACGCAATGAAATCCGACACGACGAAGGTGCGCGACGCTCGGCATCGTCGCGGCGCGATTCCATCGACAAGTGTCGCCCGACTTGGGCACAATCACCGTCCCTAATGCCGCGTGTCATCGGCATCGATCTCGGAACGACGAACTGCTGCGTGGCTGTGGTGGACGGGACACGGTCCTCCGTCCTCCACAACAAGGCGGGCTACAAGACCACGCCGTCCGTGATCGCGGTCACCGAAGACGGGAAGCGCCTCATCGGGCAGCTCGCCGTCCGGCAGCAGGTCACGAACCCGGAGCACACCGTCTACGCGGCCAAGCGTCTCATCGGGCGCGCGTGGGACTCGCCGCAGGTCCAGCACGCGATGAAGGTCAGCCCCTTCCGCATCGTGCAGGGGCCGAACAACGACGTCCGCATCGAGCTCCGCGGCAAGATCTATTCGATCCCCGAGATCTCCGCGATGTTGCTCCAGGAGATGCGGGCGCTCGCGGAGGAGCAGCTCGGCGAGACGGTCGAGCACGCCGTCGTCACGGTCCCCGCGTACTTCAACGACAACCAGCGGCAGGCGGTTCGAGACGCAGGGCGCATCGCGGGGCTCGACGTCCTGCGCATCTTGAACGAGCCGACGGCCGCGGCGATCGCGTACGGACACACGCGCGATCAGGCCAAGACCATCGTCGTCTACGACATGGGCGGCGGCACCTTCGACGTCTCGATCGTGCGCGTCGATCCGGGCACCGGCTACGACGTGATCGCGACGACCGGCGACTCGTACCTGGGCGGCGAAGACTTCGACAACCGCGTCGTCGAGTGGATGATCGACCGGCTCAAGGAGTCGTCCGGCATCGACGCGACCGAGTCACCGCTCGCGCTCGCGCGCATGAGGCAGGCCGCGCAGAAGGCGAAGTGCGAGCTCTCCGACATCGCGGCCGCGGAGATCCAGCTGCCGTTCCTGATGACGGGCGCCCAGGGCGCGGTGCACCTCGAGACCACGCTGCGTCGCGACGAGCTCGAGAAGATGACGGGCGATCTCGTCACGCGAAGCCTCGCGATCTGCGAGAAGGCGCTGCGCCTCGCCGAGCTCCGCATCAAGGACGTCGAAGAGGTCGTGCTCGTCGGCGGCATGACGCGCATGCCCGCGGTCCAGCGCGCGGTCTTCGAGTTCTTCGAGCGAGATCCGAGCCGAGGCGTGCACCCCGACGAGGTCGTCGCCGTCGGCGCCGCGCTCCATGGCCAGCAGCTCCTCGCGAGCCAAGAGGGCGGCAGCGCGGTCCCGCTCCACGACGTCACCGCTCACGCGCTCGGCATCATGACGGCCGGCGGCAACTTCGATCCCGTGATCCCCGCGAACACCACCGTGCCGGTGCGCATCGGCAACGTCTTCGCGACGAGCCGCGACAACCAGGAGCAGGTGAAGATCGTCGTGCTCCAGGGCGAGAGCAACAAGGCCGCGCAGAACGAGTTCCTCGGCCAGTTCGCGCTCACGGGCCTACGCAAGGCCAAGGCGGGCGAGGTCGAGGTCGAGGTCGTGTTCGAGATCGACGACGACGGCATCTTCCGCGTCGCGGCCATCGATCGCGAGACGGGCGAGGCGCAGACCATCGAGGTCCTCGCGCAGAGCGGTCTCGACGAAGACGAGATCTCGAAGATGATGAACGACGCCGAGCAGCACATGGCCGACCGGCGCGAGCTCGAGGAGCAGGAGAAGAACCGTCAGGGCATCCACGTGCTCCTCGCGGATCTCGATCGCCTGCTGCCACAAGCCGAGCAGAAGGTCGCGAGCACACCCGTCGCGGCGGCCGCGATCGTGAAGGCGCGTCGCGCCGTCGATCAGGTGCGCCAGCAGGTCGACCACGGAGACCCGAAGAAGCTCGGCGACAACCTCGCCACGCTTCAGAAGCTGTCGGGGATGCTCAAGCAAGTGCTGTCTCGCTGATTTGCCTGAGGGTCCGTGCGGACCCTCCCCCCAGAGCGGGGCCCCCTCCCGCTCCACGCGCCGAAGCGCGTGCTCCGCGCGGGGCCCCAACCCCGCTTGGACGCCTCGCGCTTCGCTCGGCGACCCGCTGACGAACGATCAGCGCGCGGAGGCGACGGTGCGGGCGGCCTCGGCGAAGCGCGGCAGCCACGCGTCTTGATCGGCCTCGGCCACCACGCCCGCGACGAGGAACGTCTCGTCGGCGAGGTAGACGATCGCGGCGTACGTCGCGAGGCGCGTCGTCGTTCCGTCGGGCCGCTCGTTCTCCTGCCAGCCCGTGACCTCGCAGCCCTCGAGCGTGTCCGTCTCGAAGCGGCCGCGCGTGCGCACCTGATCGTCGGGCACGGGTCCGGCCTGGAAGAGGATCGGCTCGCACGCGTCGTCGCGCTGCGCGAGCGGCACCTGCGCGGGCACCGCGATCAAGAACACCGTGGGCGCGCCGATCACGGGCGGCACCATCTGTCCCTCGACGCCGTACGTCACCGAGCCCGTCGTCGACCGATCGAGCGTCAGCCCCGTCGGCGGCGCGAGACGGAAGCCCACCGCGGCCTCGGGATCGAGCGGCGCCGTCGCGTCCCACGTCGCGGTGAGCACGCTCGCGCGCACGAGATCGCGCACGCGCTCGCTCCGCGACGCGTCGTACGCGCCAGCCACCACGAACGCGCGATCGCCCTCGGTCACGAGCACCCACACGCGCTCGAGCATGAGATCTTGCCCCGTCTCCTGACGATCGATGTGCAGCGTCACCGCGTGCCCGGCGACCTCGACGTCTTCGGTCTCGAGCGACTCGGCGTCGCTCGCGATGCCGCGCTCGAACGTGGCGATCACGTCGGCGTTGCCCTGCGCTGCCGCGACGAGCATCTGGATGCGCCTCGCGCGGTGCACGAACCCGGCGCCGAACGGTGTCGGCTCGCTGCCGCGCGGCGCGCGCATCGAGACACCCGTGCCGGCCACGACGCGCATGGGATCGAGCGGCAGCGCCTCGCGCACCTCCGCGGTCTCGGTGGTCGTCGTCGGAGGCGTCGTCTGGCCGCCGGTGCGCGCGCCACCACATCCGAAGAGCCCGACCAGCCCGAGAGCGAACCCGACCTCACGCATCGACATCACGCCCGCTTAGCACGGGCACCGACGGTCTACGCCTGCGCGATCCGACGTCTCACCCAGAGCCACCCGAGCCCGAGCGTCAGCACGACGAACATGCGCTCCCACATCGTGGCCGCGCGCCGCGTCGGCGCAGCCGCGGAGGAGCCTCGCACCACGATGGGCGTCGGGCTCGCCGCGATCACCGCGGGCGCGATCACCGCGGGCGCGAGGGCCTCGAGCGCGAGGCGCGCGCTCTCTGCGTCGAGCGCCATCGCCCGCTGCGTCATGCCCGAGCGTCGAGGCGGCTCACCGAGCGTCACGCCGCAGTAGCTGCACAAGCTGGCGCCGTGCTCGCTCGGCGCGTCGCAGTGTGGACACACGTTGCCCTTCGACACGCGTGCACGGGCGAGAGGCGAGGGTGCGACGGACGAGACAACTCCTGCGGCGAGCATCTGTCGCGAGTAACCGACCTCATGCGCTGCGGGCAAAAAAACGGCTACATATCCCCTCGATGCAGCCCACCCCGGAGCCCGTCGTCAGCCTGCCCGCCGTCTCGCGCGCCTACGAAGATC
The DNA here is from genome assembly GCA_964502175.1 of uncultured Sandaracinaceae bacterium. Lineage (GTDB taxonomy): Bacteria > Myxococcota_A > Polyangia > Polyangiales > Sandaracinaceae > JAFLCL01. The sequence goes on along the minus strand of CAZCVE010000079.1, from coordinate 10,648 downwards.
TCCTCCGCGACGTGCGCACGCGCGGCACGCGCAAGACCGATCGCACGGGCACCGGCACGCTGAGCCTCTTCGGCCACCAGATCCGCTTCGACCTGCGGCAGGGCTTTCCGCTCGTGACGACGAAGAAGGTCCACCTCAAGTCGCTCGTGCACGAGCTCCTGTGGTTTCTCCGCGGTGACTCGAACGTCGCGTACCTGCGCGAGCACGGCGTCACGATCTGGGACGAGTGGGCGAGCGCAGACGGCGAGCTCGGCCCCGTGTACGGCGTCCAGTGGCGGAGCTGGCCCACGCCCGACGGCGGCCTGGTCGATCAGCTCGCGAACGTCGTGAAGGAGATCGAGACGCGCCCCGACTCGCGCCGCCTCCTCGTGTCGGCGTGGAACGTCGCCGACCTGCCGAAGATGGCGCTCCAGCCCTGCCACGCGCTCTTCCAGTTCTACGTCGCCGACGGACGCCTCAGCTGCCAGCTCTACCAGCGCAGCGCCGACGTCTTCCTCGGCGTGCCGTTCAACATCGCGAGCTACGCCCTCCTCACGCACATGGTCGCGCAGGTCACGAAGCTCGAGGTCGGCGACTTCATCCACACGTTCGGCGACGTGCACCTCTACGCGAACCACCTCGCGCAGGCCGACCTCCAGCTCACGCGCGAGCCGCGTCCGTTCCCGAAGCTGGTGCTCGATCCGTCGATCACGACGCTCGACGACTTCCGCTACGAGCACATCGCGATCGAAGGCTACGACCCTCACCCCGCGATCAAGGCGGCCGTCGCGGTATGAGCGCGCGGGAGATCGTCCTCGTCGCCGCGCTCGCGAAGAACGGCGTGATCGGCCGCGAAGGCGCGCTCCCGTGGCGTCTGCCGGATGACCTCGAGCGCTTCAAGGCCCTCACGATCGACAAGCCGATCGTGATGGGCCGCAAGACCTACGCCTCGATCGGTCGCCCGCTGCCGAAGCGTCGCAACGTCGTCTTGAGCCGCAGCCCCCACGCGATCGAAGGCGTCGAGGTCGTCGCCAGCGTGGCCGACGCGCTCGCGCTCCTCCGCGACGCGCCCGAGGTCTGCGTCATCGGCGGCGGCGAGATCTACGGAGCCTTCCTGCCGCACGCGACGAAGCTCGAGCTCACGCACGTCGAGACCGAAGTGGAAGGCGACGCGCGCTTCCCGTCGATCGACGAGGCGAGCTGGCAGGTGATCGCCGAGACGCACCACGAGGCCGACGCGCAGCACGCTCATCCCATGCGCTACGTGACGTACGTCCGCCGCGCTCGGGCCTCTGTGACCCGATGACGAGGCTCGGGCCTCTGTGACCCGAGCCCTTCAGCCAACGCTCACTGGGTCGCGGTCGCCGTCTCGGGCGCGGGGCCTGCGCCCTCGACCGGCTGGCCTGCCTCGACCCAACCCGCGATGCCGGCGCCCATCACGGACACGTCGCTGAAGCCCAGCGCGACGGCGCCTTCGGCCGCGCGATGGCTCGCCTCACACTGCTCGTTGTAGCAATAGAAGACGAGCGGCGTGCTCGCGTCTTCGGGCAGCTCGGCGCGCGCCATCGTGTGGTAGTCGACCCAGGTCGCGCCGGGGACGTGGTGCTCGTCGAACGTCTCGCGGTGGTTCGCGTCGTACACGGCGAGGCGCCGATCCGGACCTTCGATCCCGGCGGCCACGTCGGCCACGGAGATCTGCGCGAACGACCCAGCCTCGGTGCCAGACGTCGAGACGGAGCTCTCGGTCGAAGAGCTGGTGGCCGAGGTGCTCGTGCCCGAGTTGGCCGAGCCGCACCCGAAGGCGCCGACGGCGACGAGACACGAGATGACGATGCTTCGCTTCATGAGACCTCCGGGGAGTGCTGCGCGCCGACGTTGCTTCGGCGGTCCGAGAGAACGCTCTCGGAGACACGGCCTAGAGCGTCCGGCTCGCACCCGCAAGTCCGCGCGCGCCGATCACTTCGGATCGAGCACGACCGGCGGCGGTCGCTCGACCGTCTCCTCGCTGAGCGTCTCGGGGGCGACCGCCTCGCGCTCCGTCGCCCACTGTTCTTCGACGAGCGTGTCGAGGCGCTGATCGGGGTGAGCCGTCTCGCGCCCATCGGAACGCAGCGTCCGCACCTCGCGATCGAGCCGCGCGAACTGCGTTCGACACTCGGGGTCCTCGCGTCCCGCGTCGCCCTGGTCGATGCAGCGCCAGAACTCCATCGGGTACGTGCGACATCGGGCGACGAACGCCGACGCCGTGGTTCCTCGCGCGTCACCGCGCGCACCGAGCTGCTGCTGGTTGCCCTCGAGCATCGCGGTGCAGCGATCGCGCACCGCCTGATCCTCGCTCTGACCTTCCGGGGGCGGACCTTCGAACGCCGCACGGGCGCTCGCCGGGAGTCGCGCAGCGAGCGTGCGAGCGATCTCCTGTCCGTCGCGCACGAGCTCGTCGTGGCGCTCGCTCAAGGGACGCTGCGGGCCTTCACGCGCGAGGCGCTCTGCGCGGTTGCGCTCGAGCGCGTCGCGCGCGAGCCCGCCACCGCCACCACCGCCCGTCATGCCGCGCGCCCACATCGAGCCGCCCGACAACGCGCCGGGCGCAGCGGCCACGGGCGCCGGGGCCGAGACCGTGGGCGGCGTCGCGCGTGGCGCGCGCCTCTGAGGCTCCGGCGTGCTGCCGCTCGCGGCGCCTTCCGAGCCGCAGCCCAACAACGCCAGCGCCGCCAACGTCGCGCCCACGGCGAATCCGGCGCCCCCGATCTGGGCGAGCCGCGAACGCACTCCCGTGGGCACACTCACGCTGGCGCTCACTCGCCCGTCAGCACGGAGGCCACGCCGTGGCCGTGCCGATCGGTGTCGAGCACGAGGAACGTGATCCGCTCGTCGCGCTCTGCCGCGAGGAGGATCGCCTCCATCTCGACGGCCGGTGCGTCCGCAGGCGGATCGACGATGTGGAAGCCGCTGCGCGGAAGCGCGTCGCGGTAGAAGGCCTCGAGCTCCCACTCGGTCATCGAGGAGCCCGCGTACGACACCACCCGCTGCTCGGCGCCCGTCTCGTACGCGTCGAGGATGCGGCGCGAGCGCGGCGGACGAGGAATGCCCGCGACCTCTTCGCCCGGCACGTCCGTGTTGCCGCCGTGTCCGGTGATCTCGTCGAAGTCGAGCGAGCCCGTCGTCCAGAACGTGAGGAAGTGAGTGCCGCGGCCTTCGTCGAGCGTGCGCGCGTAGACGTAGCGGAGATCGCCGAGGTCGTGGAGGTCGTTGCTCTGCCTGAAGCGCGCGGCGCGACCGAGCAGCTCCGCGGCGCCGATCTCCTGCCCGAAGTCGAGACATCCCACGGCGCCGACGCCGCTGCGCTCTTCGCGCATCACGAAGAAGTCCTGCGTGCTCGCCGCGTGGATCTGCGCTTGGAGGTCCGCGTTGTGCGACCGACAGCGCGCCTCGAACTCGTCGAGGACCACGTCGAGATCGTCGGGCGAGGTGCCGCTCGTCACCATGAGCGACTGGCCGTTCAGGTGCAGCTCACGCGGCGCGTCCTGGCGCTCCGCGCGCTCGTACCGCATCAGGCTCTCGCCCATCGAGATCATCTGCTCGCCGACCTGGCCGCGCACGCGCGAGTAGGTGAGGCCCACGCCGAGCGCGGCGAGGAGGGCGACGAAGCCCAAGAGGCGCACGCCCTTCATCCACGGCGATGCATGCAGCAACTGCCAGTGCGTCGGGCGCAGCGGCGTCTTCTTGCCCTCGACCGGGGTCTCCACGGACGAGATCGTCTCGTTCGTCTCCGGCGGAAGCTGGTTCTCCATGTCCATGGTTCCTCGCTTCTCTCAGATGCCGAACGAGCCCCACGCACGCGCGATGAAGTTCGCGACGTCGTAGTCCTCGGGGTCTTCGTTGCACATCCAGATCATGTCGCCGCGGTAGGGCTGGCTCTCGCCGCCGAGCACGGGCGGTTGCTCCACCGTGCCGTTGCGGCTCGTGTGGAACTCCTCGAAGAGCATGCTGAGGATCGAGCCGAAGATCGGCGTGTCCGTGCTGCCCGTCGACCCCGATCCGTCGTAGGGCGCATCGCCCACCCGCGTCGGAGAATCGGGCGTCGTTCGACACCCATCGTAGGCGCGCTGCCACGCGCCCTCACGAATCCGCACGTTCATCTCCACGATGTTGCGCCCGAGCGTGAACACGTAGAAGACGCTCGCCCAGATGATGAGGAACGCCGGCGTCATCATGATCGTCTCGGTGCTCGCCGTGCCGCGCTCGTCGCGCAACAGGCGGAACCGTCGGCTCCAAGCCCCGGCGCGCTGCGTCTTCTTGGGCTGACCCTTCATGGACCCTCCTCAGTGCGCCACGAGGCCGCTGATCATGTCGAGTGCTCCGGCGACCGAGCCGAGACCCTCAGGAAGCGCATCACCGAGCCGGTAGCGGCGCATGCGCGCGCGCCACTGGCAGTGCCAGAGCCACTCTTCGCGCTCCATGCCGTCTTCGTCCTCGAAGTAGTACTCGGCCTGCGCGAAGGAGACGTTGTTGGCGAACTCGAGCGAGTCCGAGAGGTTCGAATCGTCTCGCCCCCAGCTCGCCACCTGCACGCCTTGCCGTGTGAAGCGGAAGTTCGGCTCGCCCATCATGTAGGCCTGCACTTGAAACGGCCCTTCGCCGAGCCACGCGTCCTCTTCCACCATCTGGAAGCTGTCCATGTCGCCGCAGTAGTGCCGAGCGCGCATGGTGCGTGTGATGAACGGCGTGACGATGACCGACGCCGCGTAGAACTCCGACATGTGCGTCTCGAACGCCGATGCGATGGCACCGAGCAGATGCGCAGGCGTTCGCACGCGGTTGTCGCAGGGCCAGTCGGTGTCGTCTTCTTCCGCCGCGACGCCGCCGATGATCGGCCACGGGATGCCGACGTACGTGGTCGGGTTGTACTCGGAGGTGCCGTACTCCACGACGCGAGCGCGTGCCGCGTAGGGCGCACCTTCTCGGACCGCCACCGCGATGCCGTGGACCACGCTGATCAGGTCCTCCATCACGCCTTCCACGTCGTCGGCCGTGTCGTACGCGTCCACCGCATCGACGCCGTGTCGCGCCGCATCCACGCACGCCTCGCAGCAGTACGCGCACCACGGACCGCAGCCTAGACACACCAGTCCTGCGGCCACCGCCGCGCCTGCCACGATGTCGGCGGCGATCTGCATCGCCGCGCCGACCACCGCGAACGCGGCCATGATCATGTTCAGGATCGCGAGGATGTTCATCGCTCGCGCGTTGACGACCGCGGACATGAACGCCGCCGAGTCCGCAGCGTCCTGCATGCGCTCGCGGTGGATGACCACGTTGGCGACGCCATGCAGGTAATAGAGAACGCCCACGGCGAGCGCCGCCATGAACACGCCGAGCACCATCGTGGCGCCGGATTCGTCGGACCAGAGGCTGCGACGGTCGGTCGCGCGCGACTTCCCAGTCGGGTTCGACCCGGCCGAGCTCGGTGTCATGGCGAACATGGGTGACCTCCGGTCGATGCGCGGGAAGCCCCGGAGCGAGGCACACGCACTACCGAACCTCGAAGTACAGCATGTTGCGTGCCTCGCCCGTCGAGGGTCAAGACCTTCCCTCTGCCCACGGATCACGCGTGCACCCGGCACATCGGCGCTCCGCTCGCGGGTGTCCTGGGGCCCCGAAGCCCCAGGAAGCCCCGTTCGCGCGGAGTCGCGCGACCCCAGACGTAGCCGGACGCGGCTCAGGGCCAGGGCAAGACGCGGTCGCGCCCGAGCCGTTCGACGAGGCCGTCGACGTGCTCCACCAGCGCGAGCCGACGCTCTTCGAAGTGAGCGAGCTGCGCGTCGTCGAGGATCGGCGCGAGCGGATCGGCCGACAACCGCGCGCCCAGCGCTGCGGGTTCGAGGCGCCGGATTCTCCGCACGACGGTCGCCTCGTACCGCTCCACGAACAGGAGACGCAGATCGAGCGTCGTCAGTCGCGCGCGCCGACGCGAGAACCCCGCGGCATTGTCCAGATACACGAGGGGACCGCCGACGCCGCGGGTCCGCGCGTTCGTGAAGCTCCCGCCCCAGCGATCGCCATTGTGGATGAGGAAGTCGAACACGATGAGGCTCGAGAGCTCGGCTGCGCGCTCCTCTTCGTCCCACAGGTCTACTGCCTCCTCATGCGTTGCCGCATCGCCCTCGGCCAGCTCGCCCGCATCCCCCGTGTCGAGCGCCGCATCCGCGGCGGCATCGGGAGGAACACCGGCATCGATTGCGAGGAACGCGGCATGCGCGCGCATCAGCGCTCGAGGCGGCACGAACGGAAACGCGCCCACGTGCTCCGTCACCCGCAGGTCGCGCTCCCATCCGGGCGGCGGGTCGATCGGCACCAAGCGCTCGTCGATCCAGTCGACCAGGACTCCACGCACGTTTCCGTCGGCTCCGATGATGACCTCGCCGGCGCGGGCATCGCCCACGAGCGCGGGCTCGAGCAACGCGTACGGCACCACCCGCCCGGTGCTCGGCGCCGTCCGGTTCAGCCCAAGCAGCCGATCGAGATGAAACGCGGCGATCTCGGCGTACCAGTGCGTCCCCGAGAAGGTCTGCTCCGGCTTGAAGTACGCGCGCGCACCGCTGGCGAGCGTCACGCGGAACGCGACGCTCCGACCGCCCCGGCCGCGCTCGATCCCAACGATCTCCTCGGATCGCAGGCGCTCGAGGATCGCGTCGTCCTCGTCGGGATCGAAGAGCGTCCCCACCTCCGCCTCGACGCGCCGAGCCCGCCGCGGTCGCCCCGCGTCCCGCCCCGCGTCGACGACCTGGAACCCGTCGGGCGACACGCTCGCATCGGTCGGTTCCTCCACCACCACGTCGAGGGGCGTGGGCGTCGTCGTCGGCGTCTCGACGACGACTGGACGCGGCTCCTCACATGCCGTGATCGATGCACTCGTCGCGAGGAAGAGGATCGCGGCGAAACGCGCACGGTGTCGTGTCCAACCACCCGCGCACGACGCACGATTGCCATGGGAAATGGGCCTGTTCTCCGTCACGATCGCACCAACGCTGCACCCGCAGCGCCAGGCCCAGTGGTTGCTGTCCCTCCGCCTCGAGAGATGCGAACACTGCTCGCCACCCTCGCGATCGTCGCGCTCCTTCTGTCCACCGTCGAGGCGAGCGCGCAGCGCCGCGCCCCGCGTGTCGTCTCGGATGTCTGGCGTGATCCCGCCCCGGGTGTCCGCTACCTCCGCCGGACGACCTCGACGCCGACGCAGATCCACGTCGTCGTCTGCGATCTCGACGCGGAAGGGGTCCGGCTCTTCGCTACGCCGCACGCCGACCGATGGACGACCGTCCCCGACTTCGCGGCGCGCCACGACCTCGAGATCGCCGTCAACGGTGGCTTCTGGAGCACCCTCCAGGATCCGCGCGGTCTCGCCGCGGGCGGCGGCGAGATGTGGCCCGACGTCGCGAGCGACCCGGAGTTCGCCACCTTCGTGCTGTCCGGCGGCCGCGCTTCGATCCACACACCGGACCTACCTCCCGATCTCGACGACGTCACCGACGCAGTGAGCGGAAAGCCCATCTTGGTGCTCGACGGCGCACCAGACCCGCTCCTCACCGAGCTCCCCGACGCTCAGCTCCGCGCGCCGCGCACTGCGGTCGGCACCGCTCGGCGCGGACGCCAGGTCATCGTGGTGGTGGTCGACGGACGCCAGCGCGACAGTCGTGGCATGAGCTTCTCGGAGCTCGCGGACCTATTCGTCCAGCTCGGCGCCGACCGCGCCATGAACCTCGATGGCGGCGGCTCGAGCGAGATGTTCGTCCGCTCGGCTGGAGGCGTCGTGAACGTCCCGTCGCGCGGTCGCTGGGAGATCGCGGTCGACGAGCTGCTCGGCTCGGGCGAGCGCACGCGCGAGACGAGCCACGGCCACGAGGTCTTCGTCCGTGGTCGTGAGCGCGAGGTGATGAACCACCTGGGGATCGTCGCGCCCCGTCCCGACGTCAGCGTCGCCGCGCATCAGTCGTCGGTCGGTGGTCTCATCCCGATCGACGCCCCCGCGCCACTCCCTCCCCGAGTCCGCGTCGGCCCGTTTCGAGAGACACTTGCGCGCATCGTCGCCATCGCGGGTCCGCTCCTCGGCCTGGCGGTGCTCGTCGGTCTCGCTCGGCGCGCCCGACGCGCGTGGCTCGACCGCCGAGAGCGGCGCGCGACACGGTGACTCGTCACCACGAGTGTGTTAGGCGCCTCCCATGCGCGCGGTGGCGCAACGCGTTCGAGCTTCTTCCGTCACGGTGAACGACGAGATCGTCGGCAGGATCGATCACGGTCTCCTCGCGTACGTCGGAGCCATGCGCGACGACGGCCCAGCGGACGTCGACTACATCGCCAACAAGCTGGTGAACCTCCGCATCTTCGAGGATGACGCCGGCAAGATGTCCCGCGCCGTCGCCGACGTCGGGGGAGGCGTGCTCCTCGTCCCGCAGTTCACGCTCTTCGGCGACGTGCGGCGTGGTCGCCGCCCCTCGTTCGACGACGCCGAGCTGCCAGACGTCGCGCGCGTCCGTTTCGACGAGCTGGTCGCCGCCGTCTCGAGGCTCGGTGTTCCGGTCGCGACCGGACGCTTCCGCGAAGAGATGCTCGTGTCCTGTGCGGTCGCGGGTCCGATCACGATCCTCATCGACAGCCGCAAGGTCTTCTGACGTGACCACTGGTCTTGAGCCTCACTACGAGATCCGCGCCGCCACGCTCGCGGACGAGGAGATGCTCTTCGAGCTGTCGAAGTACCTCGACTCGGTGAATCTGCCTCACGATCGCCAGGCGATCCGGCACATCCTCGCGCTCTCGGAGCGCTCGTTCCGTGGCGAGATCACGGATCCACGGCTCCGCGAGTACGTGTTCGTCCTCTACGACCAGACGACCGGACGCGCGGTCGGCACGTCACTCATCGTCGCTCAGCTCGGCCGCCGCGATGCGCCGTACATCTACTTCGAGGTCCGCGTGGAGGAGCGGTACAGCGCCACCCTCGACCGACACTTCGCGCATCAAGTCCTGTCGATCGGCTACTCGTACGATGGCCCGACGGAGATCGGTGGCCTGGTCGTACACCCGGACGCCCGGCGCGCGCCCGAGAAGCTCGGGATGCTCATCTCGTACGTGCGGTTCCTCTTCCTCGCGATGCACCGAGAGCTCTTCCAGGACCGCATCCTGGCCGAGCTCCTTCCGCCCCTCGAGTCGGACGGCACTTCTCATCTCTGGGAGGCCGTCGGCCGCCACTTCACCGGGCTGACCTACCGGGAGGCGGATCGCCTCTCGAAGCAGAACAAGGAGTTCATCCGCGGCCTGTTTCCCGACGGCGACATCTACGTCTCGCTGCTCTCGCCCCAAGCGCAGTCCGTGGTCGGCCGCGTCGGTCCGCAGACGAGAGGCGTCGAGAAGCTCCTTCGCCGCATCGGGTTCCGCTACTGGAACCGCGTCGATCCCTTCGACGGCGGACCACACTTCATCGCCGCGATGGACGAAATCTCCCTCGTACGTCGCGCCCGCCGGATGCGCGTCTCCCCCGTGCCCGCGGTCACCGAGGGACAGCGAATTCTCGTCGCGATCGATCTGCCGGCGCTCCCCTGTTTTCGCGCCGTACCCGTGCTGGCGTCCGTTTCGGGCGACGAAATCGAGCTCGATCCCCTCTCCATCAGCGCCCTGGGTGTCGTCGAGGGCACGGAAATCTGGGCACTTCGCCTCGATGAGCCCAGAAACACCGGCAGAAACGACTAGTTGCGGGTCGTGAGCACAATTCGACGGATCGTGTTTGACAGCCCCGGGGTGGGTGCTAGATCGCGCCTCCCCTGGGACGGCTAAGGCCGGAACGGGCTGAAAACCGAGACCGAGTTGCGTGCGCCATCAGGCGCACCCCCCTCTTCGCGCTCTGCGCGAATGAGGCGGGCGGCAAAAAAAGTTCTTGACTCTCCCAGAGGGTGGAGTAGAAGACGCGCCGCTTCGGAGAGCGAACGAAAGAACGCCCCGAGCATCCGAGAGAACGACACGAAAGTCGTCGAATCTCTTGACAGCCAACTCAGCAGCTGCTAGCCTCGCCGGCCCTGCAGTTTGCAGTCGGTCTTTGAAAACTGAATCGGAGAGTCCGTAATCACGGGTCCCAATCAACGATGCTCTGCGTCGTCTGAGAGGAACTTCTCGGAGCTAAGGCTTCGAAAAGTGATTGCGAGCAACGAGCTCTATGTCTGCGCATTCGCTCTCGAAAGAGACGAGTCGCCGACGAGTGCTCAGGACGCTCATCAGTTAGGTGAGTCGCTTCGGCGACGAACCGAAAAATTCAACTGGAGAGTTTGATCCTGGCTCAGAGCGAACGTTAGCGGCGGGCTTAACACATGCAAGTCGTACGCGAAAGGGATTCGTCCCCAGTAGCGTGGCGTCCGGGTGAGTAACACGTAGGAAACCTTGCCTCGAGCGGGGGATAACGTCCCGAAAGGGACGCTAATACCGCATAAGCCCACGCCGGCTTCGGCCGGAGTGGGAAAAGATGGCCTCTGAATTCATGCTATCTCTCGAGGATGGTCCTGCGGCGCATCAGCTAGTTGGTAGGGTAACGGCCTACCAAGGCGAAGACGCGTAGCTGGTCTGAGAGGATGATCAGCCACACTGGCACTGAAACACGGGCCAGACTCCTACGGGAGGCAGCAGTGGGGAA
>CAZCVE010000078.1:0-39024 GCA_964502175.1 uncultured Sandaracinaceae bacterium | reverse complement strand
GACGGAGAGGAAACATCCGGCCCTCGACGAATCTCCCGCGCCTCGCGGCGCTCCGGCCTCTCCGTCGTGATCAGCGACGGCTCCGTTGAAGCGGCCGGGCTATAGTGGGCTTATGACGAACCGAACGACCCTCTCCGTCGTGATCAGCGACGGCTCCGTTGAAGCCGGCCGTCGCGAGGGAAGCATCGCGACCAATGGGCCTCTCCGTCGTGATCAGCGACGGCTCCGTTGAAGCGATATCGAATGCGCCGCATGGGATAGGTTCCTATGCGCCTCTCCGTCGTGATCAGCGACGGCTCCGTTGAAGCGACGCTGTTCCGCGACAACGACGGCAACTTCTGGTGGCTCTCCTCTCCGTCGTGATCAGCGACGGCTCCGTTGAAGCACGTGGGGCGGAAACAAAGAGGCGAGCGGCGCTGCCTCTCCGTCGTGATCAGCGACGGCTCCGTTGAAGCGACTGCGCCGGCCGTCGTGATGCGCATGCACGCGCCGTCCTCTCCGTCGTGATCAGCGACGGCTCCGTTGAAGCACCTTCGAGGCGAGCGCCGCAGCATCCGAGCTACCGCCCTCTCCGTCGTGATCAGCGACGGCTCCGTTGAAGCGGGTCTGCGCGCCGTGCAGAGCACCGCACTCGGAGTGCCCTCTCCGTCGTGATCAGCGACGGCTCCGTTGAAGCCGCAAGGCGATCGGCGTGCAGTCGCTCCCGGTGGGCGCCCTCTCCGTCGTGATCAGCGACGGCTCCGTTGAAGCTTGAGCGCCGAGATCACGACGGAGAGGGTGCGCACGCCATCGGCGTCGCCGTATGCGTCGAACGCGATGCTTCAACGGAGCCGTCGCTGATCACGACGGAGAGGCAGCCCCGAGAGCGCGCCCGAGAGATCCATGCCCCGACCGCTTCAACGGAGCCGTCGCTGATCACGACGGAGAGGCGCACCCATGCCCCCGGACGTCCACGCCGTGGACGTCGAGCTTCAACGGAGCCGTCGCTGATCACGACGGAGAGGCCCACGACGAGCGTATCGTTTCGATCGTCCTGCGAGAAGCTTCAACGGAGCCGTCGCTGATCACGACGGAGAGGCGCCGCTCGTCGGCCTCGGGCCGCCCCACTGCTTGAACCAGCTTCAACGGAGCCGTCGCTGATCACGACGGAGAGGGCGGACGACGACCGAGTAACGCTTGGCGCCGGCATCGTGCTTCAACGGAGCCGTCGCTGATCACGACGGAGAGGCACGAGCCCCGAGAAGGCCGCGAGAAGGACTTGCGTTCGGCTTCAACGGAGCCGTCGCTGATCACGACGGAGAGGCGCTGAGCTCGGTCGCGACGATGGGCTCGCCGAGGCCGCTTCAACGGAGCCGTCGCTGATCACGACGGAGAGGTCGGATACCGCACGATCACGCTCTCGACCGTCGAGGCCGCGCTTCAACGGAGCCGTCGCTGATCACGACGGAGAGGCCTGAAACGTGAGAGTGCCATAGGAGTACGCGATCCACGCTTCAACGGAGCCGTCGCTGATCACGACGGAGAGGCTCCAGGTGACCGCGCACCGTTCGACGCGCACCGTTCGACACACGAACCCGTCGCGCTTCAACGGAGCCGTCGCTGATCACGACGGAGAGGTGCAGGTCAACAATGCGACTGGCATCTACCTCGACATGCTTCAACGGAGCCGTCGCTGATCACGACGGAGAGGGCACAGCGACGTGATCTCCTTCGTCGCCGTGACGCCGCTTCAACGGAGCCGTCGCTGATCACGACGGAGAGGCGGGGGCCGTGTTCTTCCCCGGGCTTTACACGGACGGGCTTCAACGGAGCCGTCGCTGATCACGACGGAGAGGGCACGACGATGCACGACGACAGCGCGGCGTGCCACTCCTGCGGCTTCAACGGAGCCGTCGCTGATCACGACGGAGAGGTCGAGGAGCTCCAGTCCCATGCACAGGAGCACCTCGAGCTTCAACGGAGCCGTCGCTGATCACGACGGAGAGGCCGAGCAGGCGGCCGACGTGCTCGGGTGGACGGTGCCGCTTCAACGGAGCCGTCGCTGATCACGACGGAGAGGCGTGATCGGCTTCGTCGCAGCTCCGCAAGAGCGGCTCGAGCTTCAACGGAGCCGTCGCTGATCACGACGGAGAGGGTCGCGGAGCCCGTCGCGGAGCCCGAGCTTCAACGGAGCCGTCGCTGATCACGACGGAGAGGCGTGCCGATCCACACGTTGTCGGGACACGGGTTCTTCTCGCTTCAACGGAGCCGTCGCTGATCACGACGGAGAGGTACGATCGGTCGCTCGATAGATCGCCTCGAGAAGCTCCCCGCTTCAACGGAGCCGTCGCTGATCACGACGGAGAGGACGCGCGAGGCGATCGAGGCTCGCGCTGCGGAGACGTGCTTCAACGGAGCCGTCGCTGATCACGACGGAGAGGTCGTCGCGAATCCCCCGGTCGCAGCTTCGAAGGCTGCGGCTTCAACGGAGCCGTCGCTGATCACGACGGAGAGGGATCCGTACCTCGATGGGAATCGAGCGCACGCCGCGCTTCAACGGAGCCGTCGCTGATCACGACGGAGAGGCCGGCGAAGCCGCCCGCCTTCTCTTCGGTCTTGCCGCTTCAACGGAGCCGTCGCTGATCACGACGGAGAGGGCGTCGTCGTTGGCAGGCCAGCGATGAACCCACACCAGCTTCAACGGAGCCGTCGCTGATCACGACGGAGAGGGGAGCAACACTGGGGGTACTGGATGCGGGCCTCCGGGTGGCTTCAACGGAGCCGTCGCTGATCACGACGGAGAGGCGTGGTCAACGGGCGCTTCGTGGGCACCTACGCCCAGCTTCAACGGAGCCGTCGCTGATCACGACGGAGAGGTGACGGACCGGTCGGGTGGAAAGTGCTCCTCGCCTTCCGCGCTTCAACGGAGCCGTCGCTGATCACGACGGAGAGGCGCCGAAGACATCGACCCGCGTCCGCCGCCCGCAGTGGCTTCAACGGAGCCGTCGCTGATCACGACGGAGAGGCACGACAGCGCGCGGCATCCGCACGACGACGGGGCCGACGCTTCAACGGAGCCGTCGCTGATCACGACGGAGAGGTCATGCGGGCGCTCCGGCGCCTCATGCCGACCGAGGCCGCTTCAACGGAGCCGTCGCTGATCACGACGGAGAGGCTCGGTTCGCGTGAGGCGCGAACAAGACGCACACGAGGCTTCAACGGAGCCGTCGCTGATCACGACGGAGAGGTGGCACGCGCCAGCTATGGACCGTGCCCCCGGTCACGCTTCAACGGAGCCGTCGCTGATCACGACGGAGAGGCGCTCGCGTCGGCCTCCTGGATCTCGGTGACGCCGAACATGCTTCAACGGAGCCGTCGCTGATCACGACGGAGAGGCGCGCGGCGTCGTGCAGGGCATCGAGACGCGGCTCGCGCTTCAACGGAGCCGTCGCTGATCACGACGGAGAGGTTCGCGCAAGGTGCCGGGCGGCGGCTTCGTGTTCCTCGCTTCAACGGAGCCGTCGCTGATCACGACGGAGAGGGAACCAACCTCGCTCGGAAGCGAGGCCGAGAGAGGAAGCTTCAACGGAGCCGTCGCTGATCACGACGGAGAGGGCGGACGCGGCCGTTGCTCTCGCAGTGTTTCAGTCGCTTCAACGGAGCCGTCGCTGATCACGACGGAGAGGCTTGTTCTCCGCCAGCTCGTCGGCGTAGCAGTATTTAGCTTCAACGGAGCCGTCGCTGATCACGACGGAGAGGTAGCTCCGCGGCGTGGCGCGCCTCGATGCCAGTCGACGCTTCAACGGAGCCGTCGCTGATCACGACGGAGAGGGCCAACCGCGCCCTTCGCGCGAGCGGCGGCGGGATGCTGCTTCAACGGAGCCGTCGCTGATCACGACGGAGAGGCCTGCGAGATTCAAGCGGCCGTGGGCATCCAAGTCTACGCTTCAACGGAGCCGTCGCTGATCACGACGGAGAGGCTGCGCGTCCTCGCGCCGCGCGTTCCGCGCCTGGATGTCGCTTCAACGGAGCCGTCGCTGATCACGACGGAGAGGCCGCGACAAGCCAAAGCGTGACCCGTACTGACAACACGCTTCAACGGAGCCGTCGCTGATCACGACGGAGAGGGCGGCGAGAGCGGCGTCGAGGATGGCCACGGCTTCGCGCTTCAACGGAGCCGTCGCTGATCACGACGGAGAGGGCGGATGGTCCTCGCTCTGGCGCGCGACTGGCGTACCCGCGGCTTCAACGGAGCCGTCGCTGATCACGACGGAGAGGCAACGAAGGCGTCCCGTGGTACCAGGAGATCCTCGTGGCTTCAACGGAGCCGTCGCTGATCACGACGGAGAGGCCCGCGGGGAGCGCGCGCGCGTAGGCGAGGATCTTCGCGATGTTCGGCTTCAACGGAGCCGTCGCTGATCACGACGGAGAGGGACGAACGGACCGTTCGCACCGAAGCCGATCTCGGAGCTTCAACGGAGCCGTCGCTGATCACGACGGAGAGGAGTCACCGAGCCCGGCGGAGCCGACGTGGCGTGGCTCGCTTCAACGGAGCCGTCGCTGATCACGACGGAGAGGTGGCGGTCGTGAAGAGCCGCTCCGCGATCTCGAGATCGCTTCAACGGAGCCGTCGCTGATCACGACGGAGAGGGAGATCGACGATCGCGTCGCGCGGCGCCAGCGCGAGGCTTCAACGGAGCCGTCGCTGATCACGACGGAGAGGCTACGTCGCGATCCAGGTCTGGCGCGGGCCGATCATGGGGCTTCAACGGAGCCGTCGCTGATCACGACGGAGAGGAGCGTGCTCGAGCGCTTCCTCCGCACGAACGGGACCGTGCTTCAACGGAGCCGTCGCTGATCACGACGGAGAGGCGATCTCGCCCGCCGTCACGGCCTCGGCGAAATCCATGCTTCAACGGAGCCGTCGCTGATCACGACGGAGAGGCGCTCGCGGTCATGCGCCGGCACACGCGATCGAGGAGCTTCAACGGAGCCGTCGCTGATCACGACGGAGAGGCTACACCTACACGATGGACCACAACGCGGTGAGCGCGCTTCAACGGAGCCGTCGCTGATCACGACGGAGAGGGGGCCTGTCTGCGGGGCGAGGGAAATCGAACACTTGCGAGGCGTCTTGCGAGCGGTGCCAGTTTCAGAGAGCCGGGCGCTATCTTCGCACGACGTTCGCGGCGATCGAAGGAGAGAATTCTTCTTCAATTGTCAGGGGTTGCGAGGCTTGCGAGCGACCGCCGGGGCCTCGAGGTCACCGAGGCGCTCGCCACTGGGAAACGTCGTGTCCTCGCCGCGACCGCACTCCGACACTGAGCCAGACAGGGGGCGGGTCGCAACCGTCATCGTGCGCTTTCTTGCGGTCGAGCGTTCGCGTCACTGACGATCACACCGCACCAAGGAGGTCGGGGTGAACAGTGACAGCAGCGCGCCCGCGCGGCTCGAGCCCGTCGGCGCCGAGACGCTCCCGCGGCCGAAGGCGCTCGACGGGCAGCCCAGCCGGCGACATCTCCCGATCGCGACGGATGCACCCGACGTCGTGCCCGCGCGCATGGTCAACGAGGTCCTCTACTGCGAGCGGCTTCTCTACCTCGAGTGGGCCCAAGGTGAGTTCGAGGACAACGTCTTCACCGCCGACGGGCGAGTCGTTCATCGCCGTGTGGACGCGGGCCGCGGTGTTCTCCCTCCGCCGACCGCGCCCGCGAACGGAGCCCCTCGACCGGATGAGGAGCGAACGACGCGGAGGATCAGCCCCGACGACGACACCGAGGACGCGCCGCCGCCGTGGACCGCGCGCTCGGTGTGGCTCACGTCCGAGAAGCTCGGCCTCACCGCCAAGCTCGACGTCGTCGAGAGCGAAGACGGCAAGGTCATCCCCGTCGAGCACAAGCGCGGCCGAAGCCTTCCGGGCCGCGGGGCGTACTTGCCGGAGAAGGCGCAAGTCTGTGCGCACGTTCTCCTGCTGCGAGAGCACGGGTACGACGCGCCCCACGGCGAGATCTGGTTCGCCGCCGAGCGACGTCGCGCGACGATCGAGATCGATGACAACTTGATCAACGTCACCCTGCGCGCGATCGCGAGGGCGAAAGAGGTCGTCCTCGCCGGCAAGATCCCCGAACCGCTCGACGACCATCCGAAGTGCAGAGGCTGCTCGCTCGTGGGCATCTGTCTCCCCGACGAGACCACGCTGCTGAAAGGCCTCGCCGACGCGCCGCTCGACGCACCGCAGACACAGATCCAGCTCATGCTCGATCTCGGCAGCGATGCGAGCGGGCCGCTCTCACCGGAGCCATGGGGGCTGGCAGGCGAGCCGCCCATCGAGCATCCGATCCGGCGCATCCATCCGGCGCGCGACGATCGCACGGTCCTCTATGTGACCGCCCAAGGCGCACGCCTCGCGCTCGACGGCGACGTCCTGCGCGTCGAGACGTCGGGTGCCCACCCCACGCACGCGCGCTTGCCGCAGACATCCCATGTCTGCGTCTACGGCAACGTGCAGATCACGACGCAGGCGCTGGCGGCGCTCCTCGAGCGCGACATCCCCGTGCTCTTCTTCTCCAGCGGTGGCTTCTTGCGCGGGCGCACGACGGGCCACGGCACCAAGAACGTGGAGCTTCGTGTCGCGCAGTACCGCGCAGCGGACGACGCCGAAACCGCGATCGAGCTCGCGCGCGCCTTCGTGGTCGCGAAGATCCGGAACCAGCGCACCATGCTCCGCAGGAACGCGGTCGCGCTCGACGTTCAGCCGCTGAACGAGCTCGAGTCCCTCGCCCGCAAGGCAGAGATGTGTGGTTCAGTAGAGTCGCTGCTCGGCCTCGAGGGCACGGCCGCGCGCACCTACTTCGGTGGCTTCGCGAAGATGCTGAAGGGCGACGCTGCCGGCGACTTCGATCTGACTTCGAGGAACCGGCGTCCGCCCAAGGATCCCATCAACGCGCTGCTGTCGTTCGCGTACTCGCTCCTCACGAAGGACTACGTCGCGTCCGTGCTGGCCGCGGGCCTCGATCCCCTCCTCGGCTTTCTCCACAAGCCGCGCTACGGGAGACCGGCCCTGGCGCTCGATCTCATGGAGGAGATGCGCCCGCTCGTGGCCGACTCCGCGGTGGTCAACGCGCTCAACACGGGCGTCGTCGGTCCCGATGACTTCGTGCGCTCTCCCGCCGGCTGCGCGCTGTCGACCTCCGCGCGCAAGCGCTTCATCGAGTCGTACGAGCGCCGCGTCGATCAGCTGATCTCGCATCCCATCTTCGGCTACCGCATCTCGTACCGCCGCGTGTTCGAAGTGCAGGCGCGTCTCCTCGGTCGGCGTCTCCTCGGCGAGATCCCGGACTACCCCGCGTTCCGCACGAGGTGATCGATGCGCACGGCGTACCTCGTGACCTACGACATCTGCGACCCGTCGCGCTTGCGACGCGTGTTCCGCATCATGCGCGGGTATGGCGATCACCTTCAGCTGAGCGTCTTCCGCTGCGAGCTGACCGCGGTCGAGCTCGTGGAGCTGCGCGGTCGCCTCGAAGAGACCATCCACCACTGGGAGGATCAGGTGCTGTTCGTCCTCATCGGGCCCGTCGACGGTCGCGGCTCGACGAGCATCTCGGCCGTCGGCCGCCGCTACGAGCCGCCGCTGCGCGGCGCGATCGTGGTGTGAGCCGTCAGTTCTGGTGAGCCGCGCCCCAGAGTCGACGCAGGACTCGTAGGCGCGTCTCTTCGCTGAAGATTCGGACGTTCCTGATGTGCCAGGTGGCCAGCTCGGCACTGACGTCGAACGAGGCCATCACGGAACGCGTGAGGGCGACAGGATCGCTCTCCCGGACGGCGAGCGAACGAAGTGCGGGCTCGGGCATCAAGAGCATGGCCCCGAATGCCTTCGCCCGTGCCGCACTCGGCCAATGCGTCCAAGCGCTCGATGCGACGCCGTCGTCGCCCTCGGTCCGCAGGTCGAGGAGCAGGTGCCCGAGGCCAGTCGCAAGCTTCATCTCGGCCGAGAGGTTCGACGAATTGGTCGTGATGATCCGAGCGCGGCGTCCGTGGAACATGCGTACTGCGCACGCCCAATCGGTCGCGCGCACGTTCCCCACGTCCACCTGACACGCGCGCAGCCACCGGCGGAGCGGGGGCGCGCGACGGTCGCTCCAACCCAGAGCGGCTCGCACCTCGAGAGCGCGCTGGTAGCCGAGCTCCCACGGTGTATTGCCGACCGGCAGCGACGGCCGAATCAAGGCCGACAGGCGGTCGGTCATGGTCTGAGCTGGGGCCGACGTGGCGGCCGTCGCGATTTCCCGGATCACGTCCGGGCTCGATTCCGGAATCGCGCGCAACCATGAACTGAGCGGCGTATGCGGAACCAGTGCGCCGCTCGCTGGCACGGAGCGGTCGAGCGACCGATGCACTTGCCGCAATGCTTTTTCCTCGAGCGCCCGCCGTGCCGGTGCGGTGACGAGCCATGTCCACGCGCCCGCACCGGGGCCAGCTCCGTTGGCGAGCGCGCCATGCAGCTTGAAGGTTGCGCGCACGTCGATGGCGGCCGCAGTCGTTCGCACGGCTTCGCCGAGGACGGCCGCCACGTGCGTCGCGGCCACGCACTCGGCGCCGCGAGGCTCCACGAAGCGCAGGTCGCGCCTCGGCGCGCGGACGCGGTCGTTGTCCCAACTGATCTCCACTTGATCCCCCACGCGACGAAGGATCACGTTCGGCCATGCCCCGCCGTCGCCCACGGCCGCCAGGGCGTGCCTACGCCAGTAGGCGAATCGCTCGTCGCGCCAGCGATCGTCGTCGGCATCCGTGGACGTGTACGGCGGACCCGCGAGGCTGGTCGCGAGCCAATGGCTTGCGTCGCTGACCTCGTCCGCAACGAGCGCGGGCACGGGCTCTTCGTTGAGCAAGGGGACAGCGGACTCGTCCAACCAGGTGAGGAGAGGCGCGAGATACCACTCGACATCGTCGCGCATCGCGCCGTGTTGCTCCGAGCGCGTCACGCATCGACCGCGCACCCAGAGCGCGAAAGTCCCCCAGCTCGCTTCGCGTTCCGAATGAGCCGAATCGCGCGGGGCGCTCGCGAGCGCGAGCTGAATCCCGAACGTCTGACTGTCGCCGAAGAGTCGCGAGAACCGCATCAGTCGTCACCGGGGTCGCGCTCGGGGAGCGACGTCTGTTGTTGCAAACGCAGCCGCTGCTCGCGGCTCAGGTCGCCTCGCGTCTGAAAGGTGCGGAGCACGCTGGGAGGCACTTCGTGCCCGGGGACAGGGTACCCGTGGTAGGTCCCCAGCTCGGATCGAGTTGGCTGCGCGACAAAGCACCAGTCTCCCCACACGGCATAGAGCTTGGAGCCGTTCGGCTTGTCTGGCTCGAGGATAGCGGACTCGAGAAGCGTCTGGCTCTTCTCGGGCGGCATCTTCGGGCAGTGGCTGCCGAAGCCGAGCGGCGCCTTGTGCTTCGCAGACGGCTCGTACCGTCGATCCATCTGGCGGTGCTACCACCTGGCTGGAAGCGCCACAACTCCGTGCCGCGCGGCGCTCTCGAAGAGACGATCCACCACTCGGGGCGCGTCGGCGTCGTCATGCTGTGGGGACCCAACCCCCCGTTCGACCTCGAGCTCGCCGACGACATCGCGGATCTCGACGCGATTTCAACGAAGAAGGATGTCGCGCCGGCGGCGAAGCTTCGGGCTCCACCGTCGAAGCCTGCCGGCTCCTTCGGAAGACCTGCGGGTCCGAGCCGGCAGGTCTCCCGGAGCCGCCGAAGGGTCCGCCAGGCGCGGCGCCGGCCCCGCCAGAGGAGCCGGCAGGCTTCACCGACCGAGCAAGTGGCCCAGCGGAAGGAGCCGGCAGGTCTGCCGACGGTGCCGGCAGCTTCCCCAGCCGAGCCGGACGCCCGCCGAACCGGAACCGAAGCGATTCCCGCCGGAAACAGGGGCTCAGCGCCACAATTCGGACTTGACAGCCCTGTTGTCTCGGTCAGAGTCGTGCCACTTCAGGTGCGGGGCGTGGTTCCCGCAACGAGGCAACATCGTTCGAATTGGGGGGATCGCGATGGCGAATCCGAAGAAGCGCACGCTCACGTCCGCGGGTGTCACGTTGGAGACACTCGAACAGACCGTCCGCCGCGCCATGGACATGCTCATCGCGCTGGGCACTTCGCCCGGTCCGTACGCGCTCATGAACAAGCGCGGCTACACCGAGGCAGAGCACGCGCGCGGATGGAAGCTGGTCCATCGCCTGATAGGCACGCCGGCCGTCCTCCCGAGCAAGAAGACCGAGGCCGCGCTCGCGGTGACCGAGCTCGACAACTACGACGAAGACGGGCTCCGCACCGTACGCGCGGCGCTCATCCGCTATCCCGACGAGTCCGAGCGCATCCTCGTAGGCCTGGCGCCCATCGCCGGCAATGGTGCCGTGACGAACATCGCGGTCCTCCTCGAGCGAATCGAGGCGGAGATGGCGAACCCCGAATCTCGCGAGGCCATGGAGCGTCTCGCGACGGCCGGCTTCGACGACGAGGAGCGGAAGCGTCTCTCGGCGTTGGTCGAGCTGGCCCGAGGCGCGGCCCAGATCCCTGCGCCCGCGTTCCGCGACAGCCCCGAGTACGTCGAGCTGCTCCTCGATCTGCGCGACTGGTACCTCGAGTGGAGTGAGATCGCGCGCATCACGATCAAGCGCCGCGACTACCTCATTCGTCTCGGTCTCGCGGAGCGTCGCAGCAGCGATCCGGTGGACCCGGCGCCGTTCGTCGATCCCACGGAGGACCCGACGGAAGAGCCTAGCGATCCCAACAAGCCGAGCCGCTGACCCATGCTCAGCCGGCCGTGTCGAAGGTCTGAGTGACGCTCACGTTCAACTTGGGCGCGCGCCGAACCCTCTCGGGTGAGGCGCGCGGTTCCTTCGAGCTGCGGGCGGACGACCTCGTCACGCACGCGGTCGTCGTCGGCATGACGGGCTCGGGCAAGACGGGCCTCATCACCGTACTCGTCGAGGAGGCGATCCGGAACGGCATCCCCGTGCTGCTGCTCGACGTGAAGGGCGACCTCGCGAACCTCAAGCTCGCGTTCCCGTCGTTCGATTCGGAGGAGCTGGCGGCGTGGATCGAGGCTGCGCGCGGTGATGAAGACGGCGTCGCGGATCCCGACCTCGTCGCCGAGGTGGCGGCGGAGCGAGAGAAGCAGCTCACTGCGTGGGGCATCACCGAGGCCGACCTCGCTCACTACTGCGCGAGTACCCACATCCGCGTGATCACGCCGGGCAGTGATGCGGGCGAGGCGCTTCATCTCTTGAGCGCGCTCGAACGAAGAAGCCCGCGCTGGGACCACGACGTCGAAGGCGCCCGAGCCACGCTCGAGGCCGCCGTGTCGATGGTGCTCCAGCTGATGAAGCGCGATCCCGATCCGGCGCAGAGCCGTGCGCATGCGTTGCTCACCACCATCGTCGAGCGTCGACACGTCGCGAAGCAGCCGGCCGATCTCGCCTCGCTCCTGCCCGACGTGCTCATGCCGCCCTTCGCGGAGATCGGCGCGCTGCCCGTCGACACGTACATCGGGGAGAAGGCACGCCTCGATCTCGCGGCGGACCTGAACACGCTGATCGCATCGACGGCCCTCGCGCGCTGGCGACAAGGGCAAGACCTCGACGTGGCCAAGTGGATGGAGCCGGTCGACGGCAAGACCACGGCGACGATCATCAGCGTGGCGCACCTCCCCGACCGCGAGCGCATGCTCGCGTTGGGCGTCGTCCTCGAAGAGGCGCTCGCGTGGACGCGCTCGCTGTCGGGCACGTCACGCCTCCGCGCGCTGATCGTGTTCGACGAGATCCACGGCTACATGCCGCCGCACCCCCACGACCCTCCGACGAAGCGCCCGCTCGTCGCGCTCATGAAGCAAGCGCGAGCCTTCGGTGTGGGCTGCGTCCTCGCGACGCAGAACCCGATGGACCTCGACTACCGCGCGCTCGGCAACGCCGGCACGTGGATGCTCGGCCGCCTGCAGACCGAGCCCGACCGCACGCGCGTGATCGAGGGCCTCGGCGAGAAGAAGAAGGGCCCGATCGACGAGAAGCTCAAGCGCATCGCAAAGCGCTGGTTCCTCGTGCGAACCGCGAGCAGCAACGAGGTCTGGATGATGCAGCCCCGGTGGGCGATGTCGCTCCTGCGCGGTCCGATGACGGCGCGGGAGCTGCGACGAGCGAAGAGCGGGGGGTGACCTTGTCAGTCGGACGCCCCGGGCACCGTCCGTAGCGAGGATGCCGTCTAGAACCGCGATCGGCGGTCGCGTCCGAAGTTTGTGCTCGCGGGTTCCGCGAGTTGGAAACGGGAGAAGCACGATGAAAGAAATGTCGCTGCAGATGTTGCAGGAGCTAGTGAGTGGTGGGGGTGTGGCGATCCGTGTGCGTCAGCGCCTTCAGCCCGCGGGCGGCGCCGGCGACAAGGTGTTTCCGCCGACCTACTCCACGGGCGATCGCGCGTTGAAGTACGTGGTCGAGACCCGTCGGGTGGGCGGAACCGACGTGCCGTGCGTGCTCCTCGACGGCGTGGCGTCGCAAGCCAACCGCATGGAAGAAGCGCTCGCTGACGCGTGGGACCGGAAGCGGCTCGAGTTCCCGGTCTTGTCGGTGGACTTCTCGGCAGAGCCGGCGTTGGCGGACATCGGAACCATCACGGCGCTGCAGGCCCCACACAGGATCGCGGACGCGATCCTTCGCGACGCCACCGACACCACCGGGAAGGTCCTCTTCCGCGACACGCCGGAGGGAAAGGCGTTCACCGACGCGACGACTCGCAACGCGACGGCGGTCCTCGAGCTGTGTCCGACGGCGCTCATCTTCGGCGTCTGGGACTCGACCGGGCCGAAGGGCGGGATGGGCGCGAAGTTCCAGCGCGCGATCAGCTCAGAGATTGTCGGAGTCGGCGTGCAGCACGGGAAGAAGGTCGGCAGCCGTCTCGACCCGTTGGCGATCCAGGCTGGCGTCGACGTGTTCCATCGCGCCGACGCGCCGTCCGAATGGACCATCGACGCGGCGGAGGCGCAGAAGGACAAGGCCGGCAAGCCCGTGCTGTTCAATCGCGCGGGAGGCGAGGGCAAGGGGAAGCCGTCTGCGGTGAACCACTCCAACGTGACCCCGAGCGTCGACGAGCTCGCTGGCGGAGTGACCTTCGACTACGCGGAGCAGGTCGTCGTTCTCTCGCTCGCGGCGCTGCGTCGTTTGCGATTTCGTACTGACCTCGCGGGCAAGCCGCTCGCAAATCGCGACGAAGCGGAAGGTGCCGCGCGGACCGCCCTCGCTGCGCTCGCCATCGCCGGCATCGTTCATCAGCGGCAGGTTGGCTACGACCTGCGATCGCGCTGTCTGCTCGTACCCGAGACCGGCCTCGTGCTTCAGGTGCTTCGGCCCGATGGGGCACACGATGATGTCTCGATGTCGCCTGCCGACGCTGACGCGCTCGTCGCGGCGGCGGCGGCGGTGCTCAGGAAAGTCGGGTTCGGTTGGGTGCGTCAGCCTCTCGCGCTGAAGGCCGCGCCGAAGCTGCTGGCGCTCGTGAAGCGGAGTCGAGAGCTGGCAGCTGGCGGCGCGGAGAGCGGGTCGTGAGTCTCGCGCTGGGCATCGAGCTGCTCAGCGGACGCTACGTGGCGACGGCGTACAACGACCGCAGCGCCGCGGAGTGGCCGCCGCATCCAGCGCGTGTGCTCTCGGCGTTGGTCGCGACGTGGGCCGATCACGACGACGACCCCGAGTCGGTTTCCAACGCCGTCCGCGAGAAGGCAGCCCTGCGGTTTCTCGAGTCGCTGCCTGCGCCGGTGATCTTCGCGAGCCACTCGGAGGCGCGCGATCGACGGAGCGTCGCGCCGGTGTTCGTGCCCGTGAATGACGTGGCCGTGGTGTCTCCCCCATCCAGCGAGAAGCTCGACGACGCTCGACAGAGACTCGCGACGGCGGGGGATGCGAAGGAGCGAACGAAGCTCGAGAAGGAAGTCGCGAAGCTGGAGAAGAAGCTCGTGGACGAGACGGCCAAGTCCATCGCGGTGCCGTCGAGCTTCAGCAAAGACGACCTGCGCGGACGCATTCTGCCGGAGCTGCGGACCCGACAGCCCCGCACCTTTCCGTCGGTCGCCCCGGCCGACAACCGGGTGGTGCTCGTGTGGGACGGGGTCACGCCGGACTCCGACGTCGCGACCGCGATCGAGAGCCTCTGCGCTCGTGTCGTTCGGGTGGGCCACTCGTCGAGCTTCGTGCACATGCGCCGCTACACGACCTCGCAGGTCGAGGCCGCGCGCGGGGAATTGGTCGCGTTCGAGCCCGACGAGGACGCGGGTGACGTCGTGTTGCGCTGGGTCTCCCGGGGGCAAGTCGATCGCCTCGACGCAGCCTTCGAGCTCCACCGTGAGACTGAGCCTCGCGTCTTGCCGGCTCGCTTCGTTCGGTACCGCGAGGGAGCGACGGAAGTGCGCGAGGAGCCGCCACACTCCGCGTTTGATCCGTCTCCCCTCGTCTTCGCTCGCGTGGGCGGACCGAGGTTGCCGATCGTCTCGACGGTGGGAGTCACGCACCACTTTCGTCGAGCCTTGATGGCTGCTGCCGAGCAGCCCGTGCCGGAGATTCTCTCGGGGCACGCGACTGGCGGGGGCGCTTCGCAGCGCTCCCATGTGGCCTTCACTGCGCTCCCGTTCGCGGGACACGAGCACTCGGATGGTGCGCTGCTCGGTGTCGCTCTTTGGTTGCCACGCGACGCCAGCGCCGACGAGCGCCGCGCCGTGATGCGCGCCGTCGGACGACTCGAAGGGACGCGACAAGGCGGCGATGGCGAGGAAGCCCCGACGATTCAACTCCTGCTAGGTGAGACGGGGGTCCTCGAGCTCGAGCGACACGTGTGGGGCGAACGCACCCGCTCGACGCTGCGCGGCGGAACGTGGACCCGCGCTTCTCGGACCTGGGCCAGCGTGACGCCCGTGGCGCTCGATGTGAACCCCGGCAACCTCCACGACGACGATGCTGCTCGCCGCTCGAAGGCGTTCGATGCGGCACGCAGCAGTGTCGCGCACAGCGTGGAGCACATCGGGCTCCCCCCGCCGCTCGAGATCGATGTGGTGAGGTCGGCGGTGATCGCGGGCACTGCGAAGCCGCGATCGCATCCACGCTTCCCGATCGCCGCGGACAAGCCCCAGCGCGTCCTCGTTCACGTACGCGTCGTCTTCGAGAAGCCCGTGCTCGGGCCCGTGTTGCTGGGCGCTGGGCGCTACCTGGGTCTCGGCCTCTGCATGCCGGTCGACGAGGAAGGACACGCATGACGATCGGGGCGACGACCTTCAGTGAGTTCTTCCGCGGGGTTCACGGCTACGACCCGTTCCCGTGGCAGGCACGCCTCGCGGCGGCGGTCGTGGACGCACCGCACACGGAACCGTCGCCGTGGCCACGAGTCTTGGATGTGCCCACGGGCGCAGGAAAAACATCGGCGCTCGACGTCGCGGTCTATGCGCTCGCCCGTTCTCCCGCGCGCATGCCGCGTCGCACCGTGTTGGTCGTCGACCGCAGGATCGTCGTCGATCAGGCGGGGGAGCACGCACGTCGGATTCAGCGTGCGCTCGCGGATGCGAAGGAAGGGCCCGTGCGCGTCGTCGCGGACGCGCTGCGCGCGCTGTGGAACGCGCGGGACGATGAGTCGCCGGTGGAGGTCGCAGTGATGCGCGGCGGCATGCCGCGTGACAACGACTGGGGGCGGCGACCAGATCAACCGCTGCTCGGCGTGTCGACGGTGGATCAGCTGGGCTCGCGACTGCTCTTCCGCGGCTACGGGATCGGCGAGCGTTCGGCATCCATCCATGCCGGCCTCATTGGCAACGACACCCTGGTTCTTCTCGACGAAGTGCATCTAGCGGAGCCCTTCGCGCAGACGCTGGCCGTGATCGGTGATGAGAGACGAGCCGACATGCCGCTGCCCTCGCGGTTCTTCGCCGTACGCATGTCAGCCACGCCAGGAGCGGAGCGACCGACCGCGTTGATCGGCGGAGACGACCGGTCGCACCCAGTTCTCGGACCACGTCTGCGTTCACGAAAGCTCGCTGCCCTCGTTCCGCTCCGCGTGACTGGAGACGACGAGACCAAGAAGCTGCAGGCCATGGCTCAAGCGGCGGTTACCCGTGCGCTCGAACTGCAGCGCGACGGATCCCGCGTCGTCGGCATCGTCCTCAACCGTGTCGACTCTGCCCGGTTCGCTCGCGCGATCCTCGACGCGCACGAGACGGATGCGCTGCTCATCACGGGACGGATGAGACCGGTCGAGCGCGACCGCATCGTGCGTGACGAGCTCTTGCCGCGATGCGGTGCGCGGTCCGGCCGCTCCGACCGTGGCCCGTTGATCGTCGTCGCCACGCAATGCATCGAGGCCGGAGCCGACTTGGACTTCGATGGCCTCGTGACGGAGTGCGCGAGCCTCGATGCGCTCAAGCAGAGGTTCGGGCGGCTCGACCGCGGCGGCCTGCTCCAGTCGACGCGCGCGTTCGTCATCGGCCGGAGCGATCAGGTCGAGCCAGACGCGGCCGACCCCGTCTACGGCAACGCGCTCGGAGCCACATGGCGCTGGCTGACCGAACACGCGACCTCCAGCGTCGTCGACTTCGGTATCGACGCCCTCGCGGATCTCGAAACGACCAAGGGACCCACTCGCGATCTGCTCGCGCCGAAGCCGAACGCGCCGGTGTTGCTTCCGGGGCACGTCGACGCGTGGGCTCAGACGGCTCCGCGACCCGACTACGATCCCGATATCGCTCTCTGGCTGCATGGACCCACGCGATCCGTCGCCGATGTTCAGCTGGTTTGGCGTGAGGATTTGACGCTGCCGGCCGACGACGGACCCGGCGAGCAGGGTGCCGCGCTTTCGCGCGCAATCGCGTCGCTGAGCGCACTGCGACCGTCGAGTCTGGAGAGCATGACGGTTCCACTCGCGGCGGTGCGACGATGGCTCACCGGTGGCGAGGGCGATCCGCGCCCGATCGCGGACGTCCTTGCCAGCGTTGCGGACGAGGAGCCTCGGCGCGGAAGGGTCGAGCCGGCCGAGATCGTCGCACTGCGCTGGCGTGGCGACGATAGCGAGTGGGTCCGAGTTGGCGCCATCGCGCCCGGTGATGTCCTGGTCGTTCCCTCGTCGACAGGCGGAATCCTCCACGCGTCGTTCGACCCGGAAGCCGACGCTCCTGTCACGGACATCGCGAGCGTCGCATCGCTCCGTGCACGCGCTCAGGTGGTGATTCGACTCGGTGGCGCGGGTCTGACGACTCTCGGAATCGACGCGGAGCGAACCAAGCAACTTCCGATTCCAACGGATGACGAGCCGGTGCGCGAGTGGCGAGAGCGATTCAAGGACTGGGCGTCCACGTTGCCAGAGGCGCGCCCGACTGCCGATGGAACCGTGCTTTGCACCGACGCGGAGTGGTCGGCACTGCGGCACGCGTTGATGAGCCGGCGTCCGCAACTGACGCGGCTCGTCGACGGATCGAACCGACCTGTCTGGCAGGCGTCAGTGGCCGCTGTGCGCCTGCGTTCCGAGGTCGGCGAGTCCGTGACGGAGGACGACGCCAGCTCCTTCCGTGCAGCTCGGGTCACCCTCTCAGCTCACAGCGACGACGTACGACGCACCGTCGAGAAGTACGGCGTCGCCCTCGGGTTCTCGGCAACCATCGTTTCCGACCTCGGTCTGGCAGCGTGGCTGCACGACGTTGGGAAAGCGGACTCGCGCTTTCAGCGATGGTTGGTCGGGGGCAGCGAAGTGGGTGAGGCGACCCTCGACGAGCCGCTCGCGAAGTCAGCGCTGTCATCGAGCTCCTTCGAAGAGCGAGATCTCGCGCGGCGGCGTGCGCAGTATCCGAAGGGCTACCGTCACGAGCTTCTTTCGCTCGCGATGATCGAGGGGCACGGCGTAGTTGCCGAGGCGCACGACGTCGACCTCGTTCTTCATCTCGTGGCAAGCCACCACGGATTTTGTCGGCCATTCGCGCCGCTCGAGGATCACCCTGACGACATGCCCGTCCGACTCCAACACGGCACGAGCGAGTTGCGAGCAGGGACGCGTCATCGTCGCGCCCGACTGGACAGCGGTGTCTCCGACCGCTTCCACCGTTTGAACGCGCGCTACGGACCGTGGGGGCTCGCGTGGCTCGAGGCGGTCCTTCGGCTTGCTGATCACCGCGCTAGCGAGCGCAACGGAGACGCGTGATGTCCGGAGCGCTCGCACTTCACGGGCTCGATGCCCAGAACCCTCTCGGTTTCCTTGCAGCGCTGGGTCTTCTTCGCGTCCTCGATGATCACGCGCGTGGCCACGCGCTGCCTCCGCCGAGACTCGCGTTCTCCGCCGACGGTGCGCGCTCCGCGCTCGTGTTCACCGACCTGCCGTTCGCTGGAGTGGTGAAGGTCGTCCTGGCGGACGCTCGGGCCCAGGTCGAAAGTACCGCCCTTCGGCTCGCGTACGACGACGGTGGGAATCGGTGTGCTCCTGACTCGGGCGGAGCCACGCGCGACCTGAAGCCGCCACCCCACACAGCGCGCGAATGGCTGAAAGACGTCGCACGGCCTGTCGAGGGTTCTCGACGCGACGCGGATCTCGCTCTTGGTTTCCTGTCCGAGTTGGTTCAGGACAACAACGGCAACAGCAAGCCGACTGCGCTGCATTTCACCGCCGGACAGCAAACGTTCCTCGGCATGGTCGAGCTCCTTCGTGGCGGCATGAACGCCACCGATCTCGACGAGGCGCTGCACGGACCCTGGCGGAGCGCGTCGAAGCTGCCCTCGTTGTCGTGGGATGCGTCGGTCGCGAGGAACTACGCGCTTCGGGCTTCCAACCCCTCGTCGGAGAAGCGCGGTTCCGTCCCGGCGGCGAACTGGCTCGCGGTGCAGGCTCTTTCGTTCTTTCCCGTCATGTTCCGCCGCGGTCGTCTGCAGACGACAGGTGTCGCGGGGGGCTGGAAAGATGGAACGTGGGCGTGGCCGGTGTGGTCGGTCGCCGCGACAGCTCCAACACTCGTATCCCTGCTGCGCCGCGATCCTCGACGCCTCACGACCCGCGAACGTGCAGCGCTCGGTGTCGATGTCGTCTTCGAATCCGCGATCCTTCGCAGCGACCAAGGCGGGTACGGATCGTTCTCACCCGCGGACGTCGTCGTTCCGCCTGCCCGCTGATCACGCCTACTCGCGTGCTCGGCGCGCGGATCTCGCATCGCCATCAGGCGAACCCGTGCTAGGTCCCGGCCCCCATGAGCACCCCCACCGTCGACGTCGCCGCGAACACCGTCTCGTTCGAGGGCATCACCTACAGGATTCAGCTGCTCGGCGACGACGCCTACACGGTGCTCGTCGACGGCGTGCCCGTGGGCCGCATCGTCCTCTCTTTCGGCGCCCCCAACGGCGTGCCGGAGGGCGGCACGACGAGCGAGGACACGCTCTACGCGATCGGCGAAGCGTGGTTTGCCGCGGTCGGCGGCTGACGCGGCGAACCTCGGTTCGTCTGACTCAGCGCGTCGCCCAGAGGTCCTTCAGCTCGATCGCGTGCGTCTCGAAGGGCTCCGCGCGGAGCACGTCGTCGTCGACGAAGACGCCGAGCTCGAGCCACTTGCCGCCCTCGTTGCGGCTCACGACGACGGTCCGCGCGTCGACGTCCACGATCCACATCCACTTCACGCCCGCCTGCGCGTAGAGCGGGCGCTTGATGCGCTGGTCGTGCGCGCGCGTGCTCGGCGAGAGGATCTCGCACACCCAGTCCGGAACGACGTTGATGGTCTCGTCGGGCAGCTCGGGCATGCGCTCCTTGCGCCACCCGGCGATGTCCGGGCTGAGCTCTTCGACATCGAGCGTGAGAAAGGCGATGCCGGGCTCCGTGAGGATCCACCAACCGCCTGGCCCCCCGCGGCCACGCTGGAAAGGCCCGCTCACTTCGCCCGCCAGCAAGACGTTCGCGTGCTGATGGCGCGGACGCGGGCGGGTCATCGTGTAGAGCACGCCCTGGATGAGCTCCGCGGCGAGGTGCTTCGGCACTGCCTCGAGATCCGCGAGAGTGTCGCGCTTCCGTGCGAGCTCGGCCATCGGTCGAGGATGACACGTCGCGCACCGTCCGCGCGGCGCGGGCAAGCGCGGCGACGTCCGGGCTGCGGCATCGTGCGCCGACGTGCGGTATGCAGCGCGTTCGATGTCGTGGCGTCGAACCCCGGTCTGGATCGCGTCCGGTGGCGCCTCGCTGGCGATGACCGCCGGCTTCGTGAACGCCACGGGCTACCTCGGCGTCGCGCACCGCGGCGTGAGCCACGTGACGGGGCAGGTGACCCAGATGGGGCTCGACCTCGCGGCGGCGCGAGGCGACGCGGCGCTGGATGCGCTCGTGCTCGTGCTCGCGTTCTTCTCGGGCGCCGTGCTCGCGGGCGCGCTCATCCGGACGTCGGAGCTGACCGACGCGAGCCATCGTCGCTATGGCCGCGCGCTGCTGGTGGAATCGGGGCTCCTGGCGATCGCCGCGACGATGATGGCGACCGAGCGAGGCGCGCCCGAGCTCGTGGTCGCGGCCGCGATGGGGCTCCAGAACGCGATGGCGAGCACCTACTCCGGCGCCATCGTGCGAACCACGCACGTCACGGGCATCGCGACGGATCTCGGCATCCTCCTCGGTCGTGCGCTCCGCGGTGGCGGCGGCGAGGCCGCGCGCGCGAAGCTCCTGGGGCTCCTGCTCGTGGCCTTCTTCGTAGGCGCGCTGCTCGGCGCGTTCGCGTTCGCGTGGCTGGGTCGGCTCACGCTCGTGCTGCCCGCGGCCGCGCTGGCGCTGGTGTCGGTCCTCTGGAGCCGGCTCGCGTGGACCTCGCGTGGCGGGGCGGACGACGCCGAGGATCAGGCGTAGCCGCGCGCCATCGTGGTGAATGAACAGCGCGCGCCCTGCGCGTGCTCGCGGTCGATCGCGTGGCCTGAGCGCGTTCCTTCGCGCCGAAGCCTGTCACTCGCGTGGCAGCTGATCGCCGAACGTGCAGTTGGCGGCGGGCGCGCGACCGCGCAGAGTCGCGGCGTGGCTCTCCCCGAGGTCGTCGAACGCAAGCTCGAGGCGCTGCCGGTGCAGCCGGGCGTCTACGTGTTCCTCGATCGCAAGGGGCACGTGCTCTACGTCGGCAAGGCGCGGTCGCTGCGCTCGCGCGTTCGCAGCTACTTCCAAGAAGGATCGAGCGACACCCGCTTCTTCATCCACCGGCTGCCGTACGAGATCGGCGACCTCGAGACGATCGTCGTCGCGAACGAGAAGGAAGCGGCGCTCCTCGAGAACTCGCTCATCAAGGAGAAGCGGCCTCGCTACAACTTCAAGCTCCGCGACGACAAGGAGTTCTTGTCGATCCGCATCGACCTCCGCGACGCGTGGCCGAAGCTGACCGTGGTGCGCAAGCCCAAGCAGGACGGCGCGCAGTACTACGGGCCGTACGACTCGGCGACTTCGGCGAGGAAGACGCTGCGGCTCGTGAACCGGCACTTCAAGCTGCGCACGTGTCGTGACTCGGACTTCGCGCGGCGCGTTCGCCCGTGTCTCCAGCACCAGATCCGTCGCTGCCCGGGGCCGTGCGTGCTCGACGTCGATCGCGACGCCTACCTCGCGCAGGCTGCGATGGTGGGGCTCTTCCTCGATGGCCGACAAGAAGAGCTGACCGCGGATCTCGATCGACGCATGCGCGACGCCGCGAAGGACGAGGCCTTCGAGCAAGCGGCCGTGTACCGCGATCAGCTGCGCGCGATCGATCGCGTGCAGACCGATCAGCGCATCGCGGTGGCCAAGGACGTGGACCAAGACGTGCTCGGTCTCTTCGTGCACGGCGACCGCGCGGAGCTCGCGATGGTGATCGTGCGCGGCGGGCGCATGACGAACGTGCGGACCTTCTCGCTCGACGCGTACCTGCCGGACGAAGAGCTGGTCGCGAGCTTCGTCACGGCGTTCTACGCGCAAGGCAACGCGGTGCCCGACGAGATCCTCCTGCCCGTCGAGGTGGAGGCGATGGACGGTCTCGCGCTCGCGCTGTCCGAGGAGCGCGGTCGACGCTGTCAGGTCCTGGTCCCGCAGCGCGGCAGCAAGAAGGATCTCGTGCGCATGGCGACCGAGAACGCCGAGCACGCGTACCGAGAGAAGGAGCGCGAGAAAGAAGACGTCGACGCGCGCCTCGCCGAGGTGGAGAAGAAGCTGCGTCTCCCGCGCCTTCCGCGTCGCATCGAGTGCGTCGACGTCTCGCACCTCGGCGGCACCGACACCGTCGCGGCCTTCACCGCGATGACCGATGGTCAGCTCGACCGCGCGCGCTACCGCAGCTTCCACCTGAGAGGCCACCACGACCTCAAGGGCGGCGACGACTTCGGCGCGATGCGTGAGGTGCTCACGCGTCGTCTGGCGCGCGCGGGCGAGGCCGACTGGCAGGTGCCGGATCTGCTCGTCGTCGACGGAGGTCGCGGACAGCTCGGCGTCGCGCTCGCGGTGCTCGAAGATCTCGCGCGACACACGGACGACGAGTCGCTCGCCGCGCAGCTCCGCGGGCTCCCGGTCGCGGGCCTCGCGAAAGAGAAGGAGCAGACCGCCGGCAAGATGGTGACTGAGCGCGTCTTTCTACCCGGGCAGAAGAACCCGATCGTGCTCCGCGAGCGCAGCGCGACGCGCCACTTCCTCACGCAGGTGCGCGACGAGGCCCACCGCGTGTCGAACGCGCTGCGCGAGAAGGTCGGCAAGCGCCGGCGCCTGCGCAGCGGCATCGACGACGTGCCTGGCGTGGGCGAGAAGACGCGCAAGGCGCTGCTCAAGTCGCTCGGATCGCTGCGCGCGATCATCGCGGCGACGGAGGCCGAGCTCATCGCCGCAGGCGCGAGCAGCACACAAGCCACGGCCATCCGCGCGCACTTCGCCCAGCCAGCCGCAACCACGCAGTCGAGCCCAGGTGCCATCGACGCTGCCGCTCCCGAGGCTGTCGAGGGTGGCCCCGCGGACGAATCGCAGCGCGAGGTCGACGTCGAAGACGCCGCCGTCGAGGCTGCCTTCTTCGACGAGGTCGAGATGGAGACCGACATGGACGAGACGGTCGCTGGAGCGGAAGACCCCGTGGCCGAGGCGAGGCCCGCGAGCGACTGATTCGCGGCGAGGTCCCCGCGTCAGCGCCCGGCAGGATCGAGGGGAGACGCTGTCATCCCCGACGTCGGTGCTGCGCATCGGGGTGTCTCGCGGTGGTCCACGCGCCTCGTGTAGTCTCGGATCGCGCACTTCGCGCCGAGGGAGACAGGGAGATCGGCAGTTGGCGACCCACGTCGAGTACGACACGACGCACTGGCCTCTGGCGGTCCTCGTTCTTCCGGAGGACGTGTCGGAGATCGACATCCCGCGGCTCGCGCGATCGCTCGATGCGATCTTCGCGCGTGGCCAGCGCTTCGTCTCGATCACGGACGCGACCGCCGTGGCGAAGCTGCCGGGCGCGAAGGCGCGCGGCGACCTCGGCGGATGGACCAAGACCATCGAACCCCTGAGCAAGCGCTACCTCGCGGCCAACGCGCTCGTCGTGCCGAACGCCGTCGCGCGCGGCGTCCTCACGGCGATCCAGTGGATCGCACCGCCGGTCGTCCCGACGATCGTGTGCGCGACCCTCGCGGAGGGCGGCGCGTTCGTGATCGGACATGCGCGCCGAGCCGATGTGGACACGAGCGGCGTCGATCGCTTCCTCGAGTCGCAGCGAGCGCGACGCGCTTCGTGATCAGTCACACGCTCAGCGACCCAGGTGCTCGACGACCCACGGCGCCCAGTCGCGGCTCGCGGCCCACAGCGTGTACTCCTGCCCCGTCGAGACCACGAAGCGAACGCCTCTCCAGTGGCCCTCCTGCGCGAGCTCGCAGCGCGTGAGCGTGTGCGGCGTCGCCTGCAGCGCGAGCAGCAGCGGGTGCGTGCGGAGCGCGCGAACGCCGAGCGCGCCGTGGATCGCGGTGCCTCCGAGCACCAGCACGAGGAAGCCGAGGATCGCGAGCGGGACCCCGAGGTCGTCGACCGTCGCGGAGCCCGACGCGTACACGGCGGTGAGCATGCCCACGAGCCCGAGCGCGATCACGAGGCCGACCCCCGAGAGGAGGAGGACCTTCCACTGACGCACGGTGCCGAGCTCTTCGCCGACCCAGTCGAGCACGCGCTCGCGATCCGTCTGCGCCATCGTTGTGGCCTCCCGAAGGGCGACGATGGTACATGGCACGCCTGGGACGATGGCGACCGCGGAATACGACACGACGTACTGGCCACTGGCGGTCTTGGTGCTGCCCGCCGACGTGACGAGCCTCGACATCGAGCCTCTCGCGCGGTCCCTCACCGCGTGCTTCGCGAAGAACCAGCGCTTCCTCTCGCTGACGGACGCGTCGCTCGTCGCCAACCTCCCGGATGCGAAGGGCCGCAACGCGATCGCCGCGTTCACCAAGTCGATCGAGGCCATGACGCAGAAGCACGTCGTCGCGAACGCGCTCGTGATCAAGAGCCCGATCGCGCGCGGCGTGCTGACCGCGATCCAGTGGGTCGCTCCGCCCGTGGTGCCCACCATCGCGGCTTCGTCGTCCGAAGAGGCGTGCCGCTTCCTCGGTGACATCGCGTCGACCTCGGGCCTCGACCTCACCGCGCTCGACCGCTACCTCGCGTCCAAGCGCAAGCGCTGAACGTCACGCCGTCTTCGGCGCGAGCTCCTTCACCTCGGCGAGCTCGGCGTAGAGGTGCACGTTCGCGAGGATCGCCTTCTCGAACACGCCGAGGTGCATCGACTCGTTCGGTCCGTGCGCGCCGGTCTCGGGATCCATGACGCCGTTCAAGATGAGCGGCAGGTCACCGAAGCGACGGCCGAAGAGCGCGACGAACGGGATCGTGCCGCCCACGCCGATCTGGAGGAGACCGCGGCCCCACGCCCGCGTGTACGCGCGATCGGCGGCGGCGAACGCCGGGCCCTTCGGCGTGTAGAGCCACGAGTGCCCGGGCTTGCCGCGGCGCGTGAGCGTGAGCTTCACGCCGCCGGGGGGATTCGCGAGCGCCTTCTCCACGAGCCCATACAGCTCGTCGCCGGTCTGTCCGGGAGCGACGCGGAACGAGAGCACCGCGGTGGCCTTGGTGCGGATCGCGTTCTTCTCGTTGCCCGGCTGCGGCAGCGACGTCGAGAGCACCGTGACCGCCGGCTGACGCCAGATCCACTCCGCGGGCGGCTTCCCATGATCGGGCAAGCGGTTCACGCCATCGACGAGACGACCCGCGCTGCGGATCACGTCGTCCGTGAGCGGGACGTTGTAGGCATCCTTGCGCCATGCCTCGGGCACCTCTTGGCGACCGAGCTTCAGGCGACCGTCGTCGTCGACGAGGCGCGCGACGAGCATCATCAGCGCGATCGACGGATCGGGGAGCAGGTTGCCCCAGAGCCCCGAGTGCACGTCGCTCTTGAGCGACTCGCACGTGAGCTCGACCTCGAGGAGGCCGCGCAGCGACACCGTGAGACCAGGCAACGTGGGCGACGGATTCTCGCAGTCGGTCAGCACCATCACGTCGGATGCGAACGCCTCGGGGAAGGCATCCATGAAGCGCTCGAGGTTCGGCGAGCCGATCTCTTCTTCGCCCTCGATGAAGAGGCGCACGTTGCACGGCAGCTCGCCCGCGACGTCGAGCCACGCCTGGATCGCCGCGAGGTGGCTCACCCAACCGCCCATGTCGTCGGCGGCGCCGCGCGCGTAGATGCGCTCGCCCTTCGTCACGAGCGTGTGCGGGTCCGTGTCCCACGGCTCGTTCTTCACGGGCTGCAGATCCAAGTGCCCGTAGATCAGCACCGTCGGCTTGCCGGGCGCCTTCATCCACTCGGCGGCGACCGAGGGCAGCGCGTCCGGCAGATCGAGCACGCGCGAGTTTGCGAAGCCGAGGCCCTCGAGATCCTTCGCGATGCGGCCCGCGAGCGCGCGCACGTCCTTCGCGTGCGTCGGGTCCGACGAGATGGCCGGATGGCTGAGGTACTCGCCGAGGCGGGCGAGGGTGGTCGCGAGCTGCGCCTGGGCGCGCGTGGCGACGGCGTCGGTCTTCGGGTGCGTCATGGGCCGTCGGGTTACGTCGCCGAGGGGGCGGTCGTCAACCGCCGGAGCTCGTCGCGTGGATCGCCCTGTTTCGAGGGCGATCCGAAGAAAAGTGGCGCTTGTTGAAAAAAAGTTCGGCGGACGGTGACCGATCCGTACGAGCCCTGCGCACTAGAGGGGCGAGCAGTCCGGAAGCGCTCGAACGAGAAGAGCCGGGCTCCCCCTCCACCCGAAACGAAAGCCCTCCATGCGAACGCACTCGAACCGTGTGCGGAGCGCGGCGTCGTCGTACGCCCGTTCCTCGTCCTCTCTCGTGGCCGCCTCGCTGCTCGCGCTCGCGGGATGCACTTCCGGGGAGCTCAGCCCGCGCGAGTCGCTCCCGCCCGAAGACGTGGCGCACTCGACGCTCGTCGGCGGCTCCTACACCTACGAGCGACCCGAGGTCGGCTCGATCTCGATCGGCGGAGGTGGCTGCACGGCCACGCTCGTCGGTCCACGGCTCGTGATCACTGCCGCGCACTGCGTGGGCTACGCCACGCGCGAGACCATCGGAAACTACGGCACGTTCGAGATCCGGCGCGCCGCGGGGGACCGCCAGGTCTATCGCGTGCAGCGCATGGCCTCGTACATGAGCTCCGCCGAGGTGATCGGGCCCGACGACGTGGCGATGCTCCAGCTCTCGACGGCGGTGCCGGAGTCGATCGCGACGCCCGCAGGCCTCGTGAGCACGGAGCCCACGCGAGGCACGCCGCTCACGATCTACGGCTACGGCTGCCAGCGACGCGGCGGCGGGGGCTCGTTCTCGAAGCAGAAGATCACCACCACCTGGGGCACCGTGACCGCCGCCCTCTGCCCTGGCGACTCGGGTGGTCCGACCATCACGAACGAGGGGCTCGTCGTTCAGATCAACAGCGGCTACTACGGCGGCGACCGCGGCCCTGACGAGTTCGGTCGTGTCTACCGCACGCGCACGCGCATCGACGCGACCGTCGCGCGCTGGGGTGAGACGCTGGGCTCGGGTGGCATGATGCCGCCGCCGCCGGCGACGGCCGACGCGGGTGCGCGCGACGCCGGCATGATGAGCGCGCCCGACGCATACACGCCGCCTCCGCCTCCTCCGCCCCCGCCGGGCTCGGGACCGTGCGAGCGATCGACCTGCGAAGAAGCCACCGAGATCGTCGGCTGCGGCTGGTGTGACGCGACGAGCCGCGGCATCCGCATCGGCGCGATGGGCGAGGCGCTCGAGCCGTGTGCGTCGGGCTTCCGCGTGGATCCGAGCGACTGCGGCGCGACCGAGCGCAGCACGTGCGGCCCGTGGAGCGGCATCGCGGACTACACGTGTCGTCGAGGACGCACGCAGTTCGTGCGCTGCACCGACGGCAACGTGCCCGAGTTCCTCACGTGCCCCGCCGGCTACCTCTGCAACGCAGGGAGCACCGAGCGCCTCTGTTACCGGTCCCGCTGATCTTCCCGCGGCCAAGCCTGTCCTCGCCAGTTCGGCTGAACGCGAGGGCCGCGGGGTGGGGTCGTAGCGCAGCCCAGGACGCTGCGTCCGAAAAGCGGAGCGGAGGCCCCACCCCGCGACCCGTCTCATCTCTCAGTGCTCTCGTGTGAAAGGACGACGTGATGCGCCCTCATCTTCATTCGCTCGTGAGGTTCGGTGGTCTCCCGTTGCTCGCGCTCGCCGCGTGCGGTCCGACGGAGCTGCGTCCGCGCACCGTGTCGCCGTATGCAGAGGAGGAGTCCACGCTCATCCGCGGGACGTACACCTACGAGCGACCCGAGGTCGGCTCGATCTCGGTGGACGGTGGCGCGTGCACCGCGACGCTCGTCGGCCCGCAGCTCGTCGTGACGGCGGCGCACTGCGTGGACTACCGATCGCGAGACACCTCGGGCTACTGGGGCGAGTTCGAGATCCGTACCGGACCGAGCACCTCCGAGACATTCACCATCACACGCATCGCGGCGTACATGGACGATCCCTCCGAGGTGATCGGCCCCGACGACGTGGCGCTGCTGGAGCTCGGCGAGCCCGTGCCCGCGTCGCTCGCGACGCCCGCGCCCATCGCGCGCAGCGCACCTGCGGCCGGCACGGGCGCGACGATCTACGGCTACGGCTGTCAGGCGCGCGGCGGCGGTGGTCGCTTCGCGAAGCAGAAGCTCGACATGACGTGGGGCGAGGAGACCGCGAACCTCTGCCCCGGCGACTCGGGTGGGCCGACGATCCTCGCGGACGGCTCGGTCGCGCGCACGAACAGCGGCTACTACGGCGGCTCGAGCGGGCCCGACGACTTCGGTCTCGTCTACCGACACGCGTCGGACATCGAGGCGACCGCGGCGCGATGGGGCCGCACGCTCGCGACGAGCGGATCACCGCCGAGCGATCCGCCGCCGTCGATGGATCCTCCGATGGATCCGCCCGCTGAGGATCCGCCGGCCGAGGAGCCGCCGCCGGAGGATCCGTGGAGCGACCCGCCCGCGGAGGATCCGCCTGCAGGTGACGGTGGCGGTGGTGAGTGCGGCACGCTCGACGGCGCCATCTGCCTGCCCGGCGGCATCATCCAGCTCTGCACCGACGAGGGCCACCTCGAGCTCTACTTCTGCCCCGACGGAAGCGGCTGCACCCCCGGCGCCGACGACTTCACCTGCGAGTGGATCTTCGGCTTGTAGAAGGCCGCGAGATCAACCCTTCGGCTGACGGCTCCAGCGCGTGGTCTCGCCCTGGAGCTTCGTCGCCACCGCGCACACGTCGAGCGCGCCGCGTGGGTCGCAGCCGCAGAGCCCCGAGGCCCAGCACGGGTTGGCCTCGACCACGCACCAGCCGCGGTCGTCGGTGCGACCCACGTCGATGACGAGCGCCTCGGGCAGGTCGACGTTCTCGTCGCCGAGCAGCTTGTTGGCGAAGCGCATCGCCTCCTTCGCCTCGACGTCCGAGATCGGCCACTCGCCCTTGTCGTTCTTCGCGATGGTGCCGCCGCGCAGGTACGCGGAGTAGGTGTGCACGCGCCGGTTGGCGACGAAGAGGCGCACCTCGAGATCGAACGTGACCACGTCCGACACGTGGACCGCCTCGGAGTCGTCGAGCTCGAGATCGGGATCGATCATCGCGCCTTCTTCGTAGACGCGAGACTTGAAGATCTTCTCGTCGACGGGCTTCGCGAACGTCGAGTGCCGGATCTCTCGCGCCTTGCCGAGCGTGGTGAGCTTCACCTCACGCTTGCGGTACGCCTCGGGCAGCGAGGGCAGCCAACGTCCGCTCGGCTCCACGACGACGAGCCCGAGCGGCTCGGTCAGCGCGTCGGCGAGCAGCGTCTCGCCGTACAGCACGGGACCCTTCTTCGCCACGGCCGCGTCGATCGCGTCCTGTCGGTAGCTGCGCACACGAACGACGTCCCAGCCACGCTCCGTCGCCGCCCGCCACATGGCGTTCGAGTCGTCGGTGTAGCGGGGCGACAGCACGAGCGTGCGCATCGAGGGACTCATACGTCACGCGCGAGCAAAAGAGTAGCGAGTCAGTCTCGGTAGCCCTCAGTCCCGATAGCCCTGCGCCTGCAGCGTGAAGAGGTGCGCATAGCGACCGCCCTTGGCCATCAGGTCGGCGTGGCTGCCGTGCTCGAGGATGCGGCCGCCTTCGATCACGAGGATCGTGTCGGCCATGCGCACCGTGGAGAAGCGGTGGCTGATCAGGATCGCCGATCGGTCCGCGGTCAGCGCTCGGAAGCGCGCGAAGATGCGCGCCTCGGCCTCTGCGTCCATCGACGCCGTCGGCTCGTCGAGCACGAGCAGGTCCGCGTCCTTGCGCATGAACGCGCGCGAGAGCGCGATCTTCTGCCACTGACCGAGCGAGAGCTCGCGACCGTCGTCGAACCACTTGCCGAGCTGCGTGGCGAAGCCCTTGGGCAGCTCTTTCACGAAGTCGATCGCGGTGCCCTTGTCGGCCGCCTCGGCCCAGCGCGCCTCGTCCTCGTACGCGCTCACGTCGCCCGCGCCCACGTTCTCGCCGACGGTGAGCTGGTACTGCACGAAGTCCTGGAAGATCACGCCGATGCGGCGGTGGAGCGCCGCCTCGTCCCACTGCTCGAGCGGCAGGCCGTCGAGCGTGATGCGCCCCGCCGTGGGTCGATAGAGACGCGTCAGCAGCTTGATGAGCGTGGTCTTGCCGGCGCCGTTCTCGCCGACGAGCGCGAGCTTGTGACGCGGCGGCAGGTGGAACGAGATGTCGACGAGGACCGGATCCTTCGCGCCCGGGTACGCGAACGCGACGTTCTCGAAGCGCACGCCGTCTTCGGGGTCGGGCCCGCTCGTCGCGCTACCGCGCTCGTGGTCGGCGGCGCTGTGCTCGAGGAACGAGAAGAGCGTGCGGAGGTAGGGCCGATCGCCGACGAGCTGCGAGACGGTGCCGAGCAAGCCCGAGAGCGAGCCCTCGGCCTGTCGGAACGCGAGCAGCGCCATCGTCATCGCGCCGAGCGTGAGGAGGCCGCTCGCCGCCGAGTACGCGACCCAGCCGTACACCGCGTAGAAGACGAGCATCGAGATCTGACCGAGCGCGAGCGCATACGCGGCGCGCTTCACGGTCAGATCGCGATCCTCGGCCCAGAGCGCGTGGAAGATCGCGCGGTAGCGCGCGAGGAAGAGCGGACCGAGACCGAACAGCTTCACCTCTTTCGCGTAGTCCGCGCGGGCGAGCAGCATCTCGAGGTAGTTCTGCTTCCGCGTCTCGGGCGAGCGCCACGAGAAGAGGCGGAACGCTTCCTTGCCGAAGCGCAGCTCGGCCACGAACGAGGGGATCGTCGCGAGGATGAGTGCGACGACCGTCCACGGCGAGAGCGAGCCGAGGAGGGCGCCGAGGCCCACGAGCGAGAGCACGCCCTGCGCGATGCCGCCGAGGTTGTCGACGTGCGACATCGGCCGGTACGAGGCCTCGCGCCGCGCGCGGTTCATGCGATCGAGCACCTCGGGCGTCTCGAAGTCGGCGAGCTCGAGCACGAGCGCCTTCTCGAGGATCGCCTCGTTCACACGCTGCGCGACGCGCATGCGGAGCAGCGAACCGAACAGGCCCGCGCCCCGCTGGCTCGCCGTCATCACCGCGACGAGGAGCAGCTCGAGCGCCACGAGCCACAGCGCGTCCGTACGAAGCGCGGGGTCGCCGCCATCCGCGGCGCGCTCGACGGTGTCGACGATCGCGCGGCCCGTCCACGCGATCGCAGCGGGCAGCGCGGAGGCCACGAGCCCGAACACCGCGATGCCCGTCGCGTAGCCGCGGTGCGTGCTGGCGACGAGCTTGAGCGCGGCCACGGAGTCGCGGAACGACTCTTCCAGACTCGGCGTCTCGTCTTCGGACGCATCGCTCTTGGCCGCGGCCTTCTCGCTCACGCGGCGAGACTATACGAGGTGGCCGCAGCGCCTCGTGTGTTGCCCATCGTTCGAGCAGGCGAGCGCGCGCTCAACCGCCGACGGCCTTCGCGAGCTCGGTCATGGCGCGCTGGAGCGCGATCGCAGACTGGAGGGCCGAAC
Source organism: uncultured Sandaracinaceae bacterium (assembly GCA_964502175.1). GTDB lineage: Bacteria > Myxococcota_A > Polyangia > Polyangiales > Sandaracinaceae > JAFLCL01. The sequence continues at coordinate 7,492 of CAZCVE010000078.1, read as the reverse complement.
CCATGAGCGGGCTCTTCGTCTCGCGCATCACGAATGCGACGTTCGATCCATCACCGACGACATGCACGCCGGACGATGTGGCGAGCTCGTCGAACTGCGCGAGCACGGGGGCGAGAGTGGCCGCGATCGTCGGGTCGTTCGTGAACACCTGGTACTTGGCGTCGACGGCGGCGTTGCCCGTGGAGCAGTCGTCGAGCGCCAGCTCGCGCTCCATCCCGCCGGGCTGCACCTGGGCGCGCGAGAGGATCTCGAACACGGGAAACGGGCCACGCGTGGCGACGGCGAACCTGCAGTCCGTGTGGCCCTTGGTCTTGACCTGCTTCTCGAGGAGCGTTGACGAGACCGTCCGCTCCAGGTGATGGAGGTACGAGAGGCGCGTCGGGTAGCCGTCAGGCGCGCCCTCGAGGCGCGACTCGATGTGCGTGACGTAGTCGCCCATGGTCAGTCTGACGCGTCCCGGGGCCGAGAACGGGTTGCCGTAGTCGAACTCGGGACCACCGGCGACCAGGTGGAGGCGGAGCGTCTGCGCGAGTCGCGATGCGACGAGCCCCTCCATGACGCCCTTCATGCGCGACCGTGCCAGGAGCCCAGGGATCATCGCGATCCCCACCAAGGCCAACACCAGCACCACAGCCATGATTGGTTGCAACGTCTTCTCCTCCTCACGCGCCGTCGTTCGACCCACCCAACACATTACCGCGACGCCGAGCAGCAGGAGGAGGCTCCGCCACCGTCCCGCGTGGAGCAGCGCGCCGCTCGCGGGCGCGCCCGAACCCACGCCCCTTCGTAGCTGCCGATCTGCGTTCCGCGTGAGATCAACTGCGTCCGACCCCTTCGCGGCGACGCTAGGTGAGCCGCTGGAGGTGAGTCGAGCGCCGTCCACGCACGCCGCCCGTCGTTCGGGCAGCCCGAGTTTTGCGGTCGCGCTCGCGTCGTGGGATCTTCGGCCGATGGCTTCTCGTCTCGTCGCTCTCCGGTCCGCTTCGGTGAGTCGTGCGTCCTGTGTCCTCTCGTGCGCGCTGAGCCTCGTCGGCTGTGGTGACCCGCCGCCGACCTCGATGCCCGACGCGGGCGCGATGAGCAGCACCGCGCACCTCGTGTTCGAGCCGACCGCCGAGCCGATGGACTTCGGCGCGGTGCCGTTCCCGGACGCGCTCTACCGTGACGCCGACGGCGTCATCCAGCTCGGTGAGATCCCGGGTGAAGCGGGCAGCATCTCGGGCGAGTTCTTCGAGTCGCTGCGCGCGGGCCTCCGCGAGATCGACGGCTTCGGCGCGAGCTCGCCGGTGTTCTTCGGCGTCGACGGCGAGATCGACGCGAGCTCGCTGCCCTCGGGTCCCGCGGAGAGCGTTCGCGAAGGTGCGTCGGTGTTCCTCGTCGACGTCGACGCCGCGTCACCCGACGCGATGACGCGCATCCCCGCCGACGTTCACTGGTCGCCGACGAACCGCTGGCTCTCGATCCGCCCCGCGGACGGTCACCCGCTCCACGAAGGGCGCTCGTACGCCGCCGTCGTGACCTCGAGCGTGCGCGGCGCCGATGGCCTCGCGCTGTCTCCCGGCGAGACGTTCGCCGCCGTGCGCGACGCGACCGCCGAGCCTTCCGACGCGATGCAGGCGCGCGCGTGGCGTGCGTACCGATCGGTCTTCGCGGGGCTCGCGGCGGCGGGCGTGCCGACCGCCAGCATCGTCGGTCTCGCGACCTTCCGCGTGCAGAGCGCCAGCGACGATCTCGCCGACGCTCGCACGCTCGTCCGCGCGCAGGCGGCGCCCACCGTCTCGATCGAGCGCGTCGCGTCGGGGGCCGCGCTCGACACGCTGCTCGGGATGCCGATCGACATGCGCCCGGGCCGCGACGTCGAGGGCGGCGTGGCCCACGGCCACATCGGCTGGGTCGTCGACGGCACGTTCAGCTCGCCGCAGCTCGGCTCGCCCGCGCCGTTCGTGCATGGCAGCTGGTCGCGCAACGCCGACGGTGCGCTCATCGTGCGTCGCAACGAGGACGTGTGGTTCACGCTGGTCCTGCCCGCGGGCGCCACGGCCGACCTCCCGCTCGTCGTGTTCCAGCACGGCCTCGGCAACGATCGCAGTCAGGTCTTCGCCATCGCCGACACGCTCGCGGCGGCGGGCTACGCGGTGCTCGCGATCGACATCCCGTTCCACGGCATGCGCGCGCGGGCGAGCAGCCCCGAGGCGCTCGATGGCGCGCACGCCTTCGGCGAGACCGAAGGCGCCGACCTCTACGGCGACATCAGCGGCAACCCGAGCTACGTCGAGTACGTGGGCGTGTTCGACGAAGAGGGCGACTACCCCGCGTTCCATCCGTTCTACCCGCGAGACTCGTTCCGTCAGTCGGTCGTCGATCTGTTCGCCGCGGTCGACATGATCGAGCGCAGCGACCTCACCGACGTGACGACGGCCACCGACGGCCCCGCGATGCTCTCGTTCGACGACGGTCAGATCGGCTTCGTCGGCGTGTCGCTCGGCGGAATCCTCGGCACGATGTTCGTCGCGGCCGAGCCCCGCGTCGGGTGCGCCGTGCTCAACGTCACGGGCGGAAACCTCACGCGCCTCGTCGAGCTCAGCGCGGGCTTCAACCCCACGTTCTTCCCCATCCTCTTCCCCAAGCTCGGTCTCTCGTACACCGACATCGACTACGCCAACGAGTCGCCGTCGCACTATCCGACGGTCGCGCTCTACCAGACGCTCCTCGATCGCGGCGACTCGATGACGTTCGCGCCGGCGCTCGAGATGCGCGAGACGCACGTGCTCTTCCAGATGGCGATCGACGACGAGACCGTGCCGAACGTCGGCACCGAGTCGCTCGCGCGCGCGTCGGGCGCGAGCATCGCCGGCGCCGATCCTCGCTACAGCGATCTCGCCCGCGTGGAGCTGCCCGTGCGTCCCACGCTGATGATCGGCAGCGGCGCGTTCGTGCGCACCACGACGACGTTCGCGCCCGCCTCCCACGGCCTCATCCTCGGCAACGACGGCGAGGCCGCGTACGAGCACCCGCCGCTCCCTCCGTTCGAAGAGCGTCCGAGCCCGATGACCTTCACCAACCCCATCGTCGACGCGCAGACGCAGATCGTCCGCTTCTTCGAGAGCTGGCGCAGCGGCAGCCCCGAAGTGCGCTGATCACGGCGTCGGCGGCGGGATCGGCGGCGGCGGTACGGGGATCACGGGCGGCGGCACCGGCGTGATCGGCGGTGGCGGTACCGGCGTGACGCCGGTCGTCGTGGGCGGGCTCGGATCCGTGGTCGTCGTCGACGGAGGAGGGCGCCGGAGCATGCCCTGGAGGTAGCGGAGCAGCGTGCGCACCTGGCCGTACGAGAGCGTCGTCGTCGCGTCGAGCGTCTCGTCGACGGTCTGGATCTCGAGCGCGCCGAGCGGTCCGGCCATGCCGGAGAACGAGACGAACGGGTTGCGCATCGCGCGTGCTCGCAGCGTCTCGAAGCAGGCCTCGGCGCCGCTGCTCTCCTCTTCGGTGTCGAACACGGCGTGCAGCGAGACGTTCACGCGGTCGGGCGTCTCGTCCACGCGCGCCGCGAGGCGTGTCGGCACGGTGCACGGGCTCTGGCGGATGTACGCGCGCGCGCCCTCGATCTCGATCGTGATCGCAGCGCCCGGCGGCAGCGCGAGCAGCGCGTCGGCGGGGGACTCCTCGGCGTCGTCGGCGGCGCGCGCCGCCGCGATCGCGAGCACGCGAGGCAGGTCTTGCCCGCGCGCGATCACGAAGTGTCGCTCGCCCACGATCGCGACCCTGCGCGGCGTGGCGTCGGGGTTCGGCCACTCCGTCGTGCGTACGCCGTCGATCTCCTCCCAGGCGGGTGTCCCGCCCCCCGCGACGATCAGGCGCTCGACGATCGCCTCGGGCGCGTCGGCGTCCGCGGCGAGACGGCCCGCGACCACGAGCGAGCTGCGCTGGAGGTTGGGCGTCGCGACGAGCACGCGCGACAGATCACGCACGGGATCGACGCCGCTCGATCCGAGCAGCGCTTGCCAGTCGGGGATCGCGCCGAGCAGCAGCTCCACCTCGCCGCGGACCGGCGAGCTGCGCACGCGATCGAGATCGAGTCGCAGCGCGATCTGTCCGCCCGCGGGCAGGAACGCGACGGGCGGTCGACCGTCACCTTCACCGCTCGCGAGCAGCTCGGCTGCGTCGGGTTCGAGAGCCGCGTCGCGTCGTCGTCGTCGCGGCGCGTCGCTCGGAACGCCGGCGTCGCCGATCGACCCGTCGCGAAACGGAACGCCTGCGTCCATCGCGGCGGCGCCGGTGCCCGCGGAGCCCGCGAACGTCTCGGGCGTGGGCGCGGGCGGCGGAGGGATCGCCTCGACCTCGACGGCTTCCGTCATGCCGAGCTCGAGCTCGGCGGGCACGGTGAACTCGAAGCCGTAGTCGGGGATCTCCACCGTGAACGTCACGAACGCGACGAGCGCGCCGTGCGCCAGCAGGGACGTCACCCAGCCTGCGAGGCCCGCGCGACGTGTGAGCGCGGCGTCGGCCGCGAGCGCGCGCTCCGAGGGGCTGAGCTCGACGCGAGGCTCGACGCTGGGTTGTCCTGACACGCTGGGGCCTTCGACGACGGACCACTGTCACGCATTCGCGCAGCCCGCCAAAGCGCGCCGCCCCGGCGCCCGATGGGGTCGGCGTTTGACTCGGCGCCGAGCGCGCATCACTCGTTGCGCCCCGTGACGACCTTCGTGCACCTCTCTCCTCGTCTGCGCGCGCTGATCCTCGCGCTCGCGGCGAGCAGCGTCGCGTCGATCACCGTCGTCGCGTGCGGCGGCGAGGAAGAGATCCCCGACGCGTACGAGGCGCCCCCCGAGCCCGTCGACGCGAACCTCGATGCCGCGCCGCCTCCACCGCCCGGTCCGCCCAAGCGCTTGTTCGCGAAGCGCTACGTGGTCCGCGTGTTCGCGCGCGCGGATCGAGAGTCCGAGCGCCTCGGCTACCTGCGCGCGGGCTCGACGCACATGGCGCGTACGCACGACCCCATCCACTCCGAGCGCTGCGCCGGAGGTTGGTACGAGCTCGAGGTCGGCGGCTTCGTGTGCAGCGGTCGCGACGTGACGGCGTTCGAGGGTCGACGCCTTCCCGCGCGTCCGCCTGCGCAGCCGGACTTCGAGACGGAGCTGCCGTACCGCTACGCGCGCTCGCGACGCGAGAACCTCGCCGTGTACCGGCGCGTGCCGAACGACGAAGAAGCGGCGATCTACGAGGGCTACCGCATCCCGGGCCTCGAGCCTCCGCCTGGCGCCGAGGGCGCCGAGGGCGCTCCTGCCGAGGCTGCTCCCGCAGAGGCCGCTCCGCCAGAACCGGAGCCCGAGGTGATGACAGCCTCGGGCCCTGCAGAGACCGCGGGCTCGGAGGGCGCGCTCGATCCCGTCGAGCCGCTCGTGCCGACGCTCGCGTCGCTCGAAGGCGATCGAGGCGGCGTGCTCATGCGACGCACGCTGCGCGGGTTCATCTTCGCGATCGATCGCGACGTGCGGTCGGGCCCGCGCCGCTACTGGCGCACGCTGTCGAACGAGATCATCCCGTACTCGGGCCTCGATCGACCGCGCAGCTCGACGTTCATCACGAGCTCCGGCTTCACCGGCGCGATCCTCTCGCGTGAGCCCGTGCCCGACGCGGGCGTCGCCGACGAAGACGCAGGCGTGCGGGCGAGCGGATCGAGCGCGAGCGCAGGCATCCACCTGCCCGTCGGCTTCGTCATGTCGTCGAAGGTGAACCAGTTCACGCTCGGTCGTGACGGTCGTCCGCGCCGCGGTCGCACGCCGGGCTACCACCACATGTTCCAGATCACGGGCGAGATCGACTCGCGCGGCACGCCGTACGTCACGACGAACGACGGCCGCCTCTTCCGTCCCGAGGACGTGCGCATCCTCCGCGCCGCGACGGAGCGACCCGAGGGCGTGGCCGAGAACGACAAGTGGATCGACATCGATCTCGCGACGCAGACGCTCATCGCGTACGAGGGCCTCACGCCCGTCTTCGCGACGCTCGTCTCGACCGGCCGCGTGCGCGATCCCGACGATCCGCTCCGTGACATGCGCACGCCGACGGGCCTCTTCCGCATCACGAGCAAGCACGTCACGCACACGATGGACGGCGACCACGCGGCCGACGGCCCGTACTCCATCGAAGACGTGCCGTACGTCATGTACTTCCAGCTCGCGTACGCCCTCCACTCCGCGTTCTGGCACGACGGCTTCGGCCGCCCGCGCTCGCACGGCTGCGTGAACCTCTCGCCCCACGACGCGCGCTGGCTCTTCCAGTGGGCGGGGCCCGAGCTGCCGGCGCAGTGGCACGCGATCTTCCCGCGGCCGGAGAACCCGGCGACGTGGGTCAACGTGCGCGGCGAGACCCCCGAGGGCTGACGCGCGTTCGCGCGCCCGTGTCGCACGTTGCGACGCCGTCGCGTGGCCCCTCGACGAATCTCCTCGCGGAGCGGTTGCGCGCCGAAACGTCGTGATAGAAGCCCGGCGCGTTCTTCTCGCGGAGGCTCCGATGGTCGACAAGGTCTCGAAGGTGTGGCTCGACGGAAAGCTGGTCGACTGGGATCAGGCGAACGTCCACATCCTCACGCACACGCTGCACTACGGCCTCGGCGTGTTCGAGGGCATCCGCTGCTACGAGACGCACGACGGCAAGAGCTCGATCTTCCGTCTGCGCGAGCACGTTCGTCGCCTCTTCGACTCGGCGAAGATCTGCACGATGCCCATGCCGTACACGCAGGACGAGATCGTCGACGCGTGCCTCGAGACCGTGCGCGCGAACGACATGAAGGCCTGCTACCTCCGGCCGCTCGCGTTCCTCGGTGACGGCGCGATGGGCCTCGGCGCCGTGAACCCGACGCGCGTCGCGATCGCGGTGTGGCACTGGGGCGCGTACCTCGGCGAAGAGGGCCTCCAGAAGGGCATCCGCGCGAAGGTCAGCTCCTTCACGCGCCCCGGCATCAACATGCTGATGGCCAAGGGCAAGGTCGTCGGGCACTACGTGAACTCCGTGCTCGCGAAGCGCGAGGCGCTCGCCGCCGGCTACCAAGAGGCGATCCTGCTCGATGCCCAGGGACGCGTCAGCGAGGCCTCGGGCGAGAACGTGTGGATGGTGCGCGACGGCGTCGTCTACACGCCGTCCTACGGCGGCTCGATCCTCGGCGGCATCACGCGGGACTCGATCCTCCAGATCCTCCGTCACGATCTCGGGCTCACGGTGGTCGAGCGCGACATCGCGCGCGACGAGCTCTACATCGCCGACGAGATCTTCCTGTGCGGCACCGCGGCCGAGGTCACCCCCGTGCGCGAGGTCGACGACCGCCGCGTGGGCGAGGGCGCGCGCGGTCCGATCACGAAGAAGATCCAGGACCGCTACTTCGAGGTCGTGCGCGGCATCAAGCCGACGCGCCCCGAGTGGCTCAGCTACGTCTAGTAGGTCGGTTCGGAAGTTCGATCCGGGTTCGCTGTTCCGCCCGGACCGAACTGCCGGA
>CAZCVE010000077.1:0-39473 GCA_964502175.1 uncultured Sandaracinaceae bacterium | reverse complement strand
GATCCTTCATGTAGTCGGAGATGTCGAGCGCGTCCTCGTCGGTGTCGACTCTCAGATCCTGATGCATGTGCGTCGACATGACGGACCACGCGACGGGCTTCACGCCGGGATGCTTCTCGCAGGCGTGCTGGAGCGCCTTGGCGATGATGATCTTGGTCTCGGGATCGGGCCGCATGAGCATCTCGTCGCCCGCGCACTTCGTGACGACGGAGTACGCGCGCACACCCGGTGCGAACCATCGGAGCTGAGCCATGACGGAGACCTCCACACGCTCGCCGTGAGCGTCGTGAAGTCCCCTGGTGCACACCCCGCGCCGGTACTCACGCGATCAAACGTCGAGGAATTCGAGCGAGATCTGGCGGACTGGCGGACGCCTGGCGGGCACTCCGCCAGGAGCCTCTGACACCAAGGCTCTCCGCGCGGCATCGGGGCAGCACTGTCTGGGCCGTAGCCGCTGGGGCCCCGTACTCGCCCGACGGCGAGCGATCGCGTGGTGATAGAGTCGAACGCATGTCGGATTCGCGTGACCGCTTCGAACGCATCCGCGCCGCGATGAGCGAGGCGGATCGGGTCCTCGTCGACGCGCTCGAGGCCCGCGCGAAGGCCGTGCGTGACCTCGTCGCGCTCCGCGCCGAGAGCCCCGACTCCTACCTCCAACTTCCCAGCCATGACGAGGTGCTCGCCGCCGTCCGCGCGCTCCGCGAAGAGCACGGTGCGCGAGCGCTTCCGGATCGAGCGATCGAGCCGATCTTCCGCGAGGTGCTCGGCGCGTGCGCGACCATCGCGGCGCCGCTTCGCATCGCCATCCCCGGTCCCGACGGCAGCCTCGCGCTGGTCGTGGCGCGCGAGCTCTTCGGCTCGCTCGCCGAGATCATCGCGGTGAACGGTGTCGCCGAGGCGCTCCTCGCGGTCGAGCGGCAAGAGGCGACGTCCGCGGTCGTCCCGCTCGAGACCACGAGCGACGGAGCGATCTCTGCGTCGCTCTTCGCGCTCGCTCGCGGAGGCACGCGCATCGTCGCGGAGCGCACGATCCCGAACGCCTACCACCTCTACTCGCGCACCGGGAACGCGTCGGACGTGGAGAAGATCTACGCCACGCCGATCGCCCTCGCGGCGTGCGCGGGCACCATCGAGCGAGAGCTTCCGTCGGCGACCGTCATGGAGGTGCGCTCCGCGGCCGTCGCCATGCAGCTCGCGTTCTCCGATCACGGCAGCGCCGCAGTCGGCGCGAGCCTCGCTCAGCAGGGCGCAGGCGAGATCGAGGAGCTCCGTGTCGTCCGCACGCACATCGAAGAAGACCCTTCGCTCGAGACGCGCTTCGTCGTCGCGGGCCGCGAAGCGCCGCGCCGCACGGGAGCGGACCGCACGATCCTCGCGCTGCAGCTCCCCGAGGAGCCGGGCTCGCTCTACGCCGCGCTCGCGCCGTTCGCGCAGCGCGGCATCAACCTGACGCGCCTCGAGTCGCGCCGCGCGCCAGGTTCTGTCGTCGAGCACACGTTCTTCCTCGAGCTCGACGGTCACGTCAGTGATCGCGCGATCGTCGCGGTGCTCGACGAGGTGGGCGGCAAGAGCCGTCACCTCAAGGTGCTCGGCAGCTACCCGCGCCCGACTCGCAAGTGAGCGCGATCCGCTCCCTTGCGAGGTGTCGAACACACAGCGTGCGCCCAGCGAGAGTGCGCGATACGCGTTGGCCATGAGACGGTTTCGAGTGCGCCGCAGCGGTCCGCTGCGCGGTAGCCTGACGGTCCCCGGCGACAAGTCGATCGGGCACCGCGCGCTGCTCTTCGCGGGCCTCGCCGAAGGCACCTCGCGCATCCGCGGCTTGTCGGGCGGGCTCGACAACCACGCGACGCGCGGCGCGCTCGAGGCGATGGGCGTGCGGTTCGAGAGCGACCCGAGCGACCCGACCGCCACACGCGTCGAGGGTAGGGGGCTCTTCGGCCTCCTGATGCCGAAGGGCTCGCTCGACTGCGGCAACTCGGGCACGACGATGCGCCTGCTCGCAGGCCTGGTGTCGGCGCAGCGCTTCGGCGTGCGTCTCGTCGGCGACGCGAGCCTCTCGTCGCGTCCGATGCGTCGCATCATCGATCCGCTGCGGGCGCGCGGCGCGCACATCGCGGGCGTACGCGGAAAGAAAGAGGGCGAACAGTATGCGCCCTTGTCGATCGCTCCCCTGATCGAAGGCGAAGCGCTCACTGGCCTCCGCTACGAGTCGCCGATCGCGAGCGCGCAAGTGAAGAGCTGTCTCCTCCTCTCGGGCCTCTACGCGGACGGACCGACGACGGTGTACGAGCCGCTGCTCTCGCGCGATCACACCGAGCGCATGATGCTCGCGCTCGGCGTGCCGCTCACCACCGCGGGCCCGATCTCGGTGCTCGATCCCGCAGGCTGGGATCGACGCTGGGACGGCTTCGACTGGACGGTGCCGGGTGATCTCTCGAGCGCGGCGTTCTTCCTCGTCGCGGGTGCGATCGTGGGCGGGAGCGAGATCGAGATCGAGGGCGTGTGCACGAACCCGACGCGCACGGGCATCCTCGACGCGCTCAGGCAATCGCGCGCCGAGATCGAGATCATCCCGCGCGGTGAGGGCGCGGGGAACGAGCCGATCGCGAAGCTGGTGTCGCGCCACGGTCGCGTCGCGCCCGTTCGCGTGGGCGGCGAGATCGTCACGCGCATGATCGACGAGGTGCCCATCCTGTGTGCGCTGGCTGCGTGCGCCGAAGGCCGCACCGACATCCGCGACGCCGAAGAGCTTCGCGCCAAGGAGAGCGACCGCCTGAGCACGATGGCCACCACCTTGCGCGCGTTCGGCGTCGACGTGGTGGAGCTGCAAGACGGGCTCACGATCCACGGCAAGACTCTCGGCGCCGGCCGCAGCGGAGTGGGTCGCTGGCTCACGCCCGCGACGGTGAACGCACACGGCGATCACCGCATCGCGATGACGGCCGTGGTGCTCGGCCTCGTCGCGGACGGCGAGACGATCGTCGAGGACGTGCAGTGCGTCGAGACGAGCTTTCCGGGCTTCGCCGATCGCATGCGCGCGCTCGGCGCCGATCTGATCGAGGAAGAGGTGAGCGCGTGAGGGCTCGCGGAGTGATCGTGGCGATCGATGGGCCGGCAGGGGCGGGCAAGAGCACGCTGTCCAAGCGCGTCGCGGAGGCGCTCGGCTACACGCTCGTCGACACGGGCGCGCTCTACCGCGCGGTCGCGCTCTGGGCGCATCGTCGCGGCATCGCGTGGGACGACGGCGCGGCGCTCGGCGCGATGACGTCCACGCTGCGCTTCGCGTTCGTCGAGGGCGCGCTCGAGGTGGACGGCGAGCGCCCCGGCGATGCGCTGCGCACCTCGGAGACGAGCCTCGGTGCCTCGCGCGTGTCGACGCACCCGGAGGTGCGCGCGGCGCTGCTCGGCGTGCAGCGCGACATGGGGCGCGAGGGCGGCGTCGTCCTCGAGGGCCGCGACATCGGCACCGTCGTGTACCCGGACGCAGAGGTGAAGATCTTCCTCGTGGCCTCGGACGAGGAGCGCGCGAAGCGCCGTCTCGCGGAGCTGCTCGCGCGCGGCGAGGACGCGACGCTCGGGCGCGTGCTCGAGGAGCTGCGCGAGCGCGACCGTCGCGACGAGGAGCGCGCGGTCGCGCCGCTGCGGATGGCGGAGGGCGCGACGCGCGTCGACACGACCGGTCGGACCCTCGACGACTTGGTGGGCGAGCTGGTCGATCAGGTGCGGCGGGTCGACCCCCGCTGACCTCTCATTGACACCCCAGAAAGCCGCTGCTAGCCATCCCGCCCCTCGAGCGGCCATGCGCATGGTCGCTCGAGATTCGTGTCCAGGGTTCGTCCTGGGCCAGCGCCCCTCGCCGATCGATTCCGGAGAGGACGCGTGAACGGTCGGTTCATCAACCCAACCCCAACGAATCAGAAAGCCCACACCACTCGATGACCACAGTCCAGTTCCAGACAAACACTCCCAGGAAGCCGGGAGGTTTCGCAGACCTCTTCGAGCAGTCCGTCGCGAAGGCGGACACCCTCAAAGAGGGCGACATCGTCTCTGGAACCGTCATCGCCGTGGGCAAGGACCACGTCGTCGTCGACATCGGATACAAGTCGGAAGGCGTCATCCGCGTCGACGAGTTCTCCGAGCCGGGCGGCGGCCTCGCGGTCAAGGTCGGCGACACCGTCGACGTGCTCGTCGAGTCCAAGGAGACCGACGACGGCCTCGTGCTCCTCTCGAAGGAGAAGGCCGATCGCCTCAAGGTGTGGGACGAGATCAGCGCCGCGTGCGAGCGCGACGAGCTCATCCAGGGAACCATCACCTCGCGCGTGAAGGGCGGCCTCTCGGTCAGCATCCGCGGCGGCGTGAAGGCGTTCCTCCCGGGCAGCCAGGTGGACCTTCGTCCGGTCCGCAACCTCGACAAGCTCCTCGGCCAGACCTTCGACTTCAAGGTCATCAAGTTCAACAAGAAGCGCGGCAACATCGTGCTCTCGCGCCGCGTCCTCCTCGAGAAGGAGCGCGACGAGCTCAAGGCACGGACGCTCCAGAACCTCGAAGAGGGCATGGTCGTCACGGGCGTCATCAAGAACATCACCGAGTACGGTGCGTTCGTGGATCTCGGCGGCATCGACGGCCTCCTCCACATCACCGACATGAGCTGGGGCCGGGTCAACCACCCGTCCGAGGTCTTCAACGTCGGCGACGAAGTGACCGTCAAGGTCCTCAAGTACAACGCGGAGACGGAGCGTGTCTCGCTCGGTCTCAAGCAGACGGTCGACGATCCGTGGAACACCGCGGCCGAGCGCTACCCCGTGGAGATGAAGGTCTCCGGCAAGGTGGTCTCGATCACGGACTACGGCGCCTTCGTCGAGCTCGAGCCCGGCATCGAAGGCCTCATCCACGTCTCCGAGATGTCGTGGAAGAAGCCCAAGCACCCGTCGAAGCTCCTCGAGGTCGGCCAGGAGGTCGAGTGCGTCATCCTCGACGTCGACGCCGTCAACAAGCGCATCTCGCTCGGCCTCAAGCAGCTCGAGCCCGATCCGTGGACGCTCTTCATCCAGAAGTACAACCCGGGTGACATCATCCGCGGCAAGGTCCGCAGCGTCACCGACTACGGCGTGTTCGTCGGCATCGAGGACGGCGTGGACGGCATGGTCCACAAGTCGGACCTCAGCTGGACGCAGCGCATCAACAACCCGGCCGACGTCTACCGCAAGGGCGACGAGGTCGAGGCGATCATCCTGTCGGTCAACCACGACGACAAGAAGGTCTCCCTCGGCATCAAGCAGCTCTACGAAGATCCGTGGACGCGCATCCCGCTCGACTACCCGCAGGGCACGATGCTCGAGGTGCGTGTCATCTCGATCACCGACTTCGGCGTGTTCGTGGAGCTCGAGCGTGGCGTGGAAGGTCTCGTTCCGATGAGCGAGCTCAGCTACGACCGCATCGACGACGCGCGCAAGATCGTCCAGGAGGGCCAGATCGTGAAGGCCGAGATCCTCGACGTGAACACCGGCGATCGCCGCATCACGCTCTCGCTCAAGAAGATGGAGATCGCGAGCGGTGGCGAGGTCCTCAAGTACGGTGAGGAGCGCTCGATCGAGCTGGCCACGCAGAAGCCGCAGCAGTCGTCGACGACCTCGTCGGCGAACCGTCCGGGCGCGAAGCTCGGCGACGTCCTCAAGGAGAAGCTCGGCGACAAGCTGAGCGGCGGAAACTGAGCTTGCCTGAGGGGCCGAGCGGCCCCTCCCCGCTGACGCGCTGAGGCCGCGATCTCGAAAGAGGTCGCGGCCTTCGCCGTGGTGGCGCTCCGATCAGAGAGGGCCGGGGCGGTCGCGGGTGCCGGTGCGGTAGTCCGGGAAGCGGCGGGCGAGCTCTTCTTCGTGGGCCGTCGCGCTCTCTGCGTGTCCGGTCTGCGCCTCCATCACGGCGAGGTTGTGGAGCACGCGCGGGTCGTCTGGGTAGCGCTCGACCAGCGTCGCGTAGACGTCGCGCGCTTCCTCCGCGCGGCCGAGGCCCGCGAGGAGTTGGCCGAGCGAGTTGCCGTCGCGTCGGCTGTGATCGGTGCGGAAGCCGTCGCGCGCGACGGCGTCGCGGAACGCGAGCTCGGCCTCGAGGTAGAGGTGATCGTTCATCAGCGCTCGGCCGAGCAGCGACGGCGCGTTGGCGTCGCGCTCCGTCTGCTGCGTGGCCTCGACGAAGAGAGACGTCGGGTCTGCGAACGTGTGGCCCCGCGCGGAAGCGAGTCCGCCCACCACGACGAGCGCGGCGACCGTGACGCCGTCGGCGAGCCTCTGCTCGAGGCGACGCGCCGCGGCGTCGAGGGCCATCGCGGCGAGCACGCACGGACCGAGCACGGCGAGCAGAAGGTAGCGGTCGGCCATGCGGTTCTGGAGAGGCGCGAAGAGCTGCGACGTGGGGAGCAGCGCCGCCACGAACCACGCGAGCGCGAACAGAGGCCAGCGCTGGCCACGACGCCACGCGAACCCCGCGAGCGCCGCGCTGACGACGAGACCCGCGAGCGCGAGCAGCGAGGCCGCGTCGAGGGCATGCACGTCCACGTCGTAGATCACGCTCTCCGCGTGGGCGCCGAGCGAGAGCGCGGCGTAGCGCGCGAAGAGCACCGCGATCGATCCCACGCGCTCGACGGGACCCTCGCCGAGGGGCGCCGCGTACATGCCCACGATCGATCCCACCCACACGTGGACGAGCGCCCACGCGCCGCAGATCACGGTGGCGCCCGCGGCGAGCGCGCGATCGATCGGCCGGTTGCGCGCGAGATCCGTCAGCACGAAGAGCACGGGCGACACGACCGCGACGCTCTTCGAGCCGCACGCCAAGAACACGCACGCCAGCGCGAGCGCGCGATCACGCGTGCCTCCGCGCGCGTGCCCGAGGAGCGCGAGCGACACGAACAGCAACGCCAGCACGTCCTTGAGGCCTGCGATCCACGCCACCGACTCCGCGTGGATGGGATGGAGCGCGAAGAGCCACACCGCGAGCGTCAGCGGCGCGATCACGGTCGTCGCGGTCGCCGTCGCAGGTGCAGTGGAGGTCGGCGTCGAGGGCGCGTCTGTCGTCGTCGCGTCTGTCGTCGGGGGGGCCGAGTCGCTCGCGGCGACAGCTCCGCTCGCTTCGGCCTTGGAGAGCTGCGCGCTCCACGCGAGCGCGACCATGCAAGCCGCTGCGTAGATCGCGAGGTTCACGAGACGGAACCCGAGCGCGTCGAGCCCGAGCCACGCGCGGCCGATCCACGTCACGAGATCACGAACCGGCAGGTACTCGGCGCCGAGCACGAGGCGCGTCTCGCGATCGAAGCCGCCCACGACGCGCGTGGGCACCGAGAGGTCTCGGACGTTGAGCAGCTCGTTGTCGCGCACGAGCCAGTCGTCGTCGTACCCGAGCCACGGTCCGCCGAGGGACCACGCGTACACGCCGAGGATCGCCAGCCCGAGCAGCCACGGCGCGCGGAGCCACGCGCCGCGCGGCTGACTCGGGGCGTCGTTCATGCGCGCATCGTACGGCAAACGTTCGCGTCCCGAGCAGGCACGTCCGGGGAGGTGCGAGGTTGACGCGAGACCGAGGCGCGGGTGAGCGTGCCCGCGGATGTCCACCGACAGCCCGAGCGCCCGCGTCGTTCGTCTGCTCGGGCTCGCCGCAGGGGCGGCCGTGTTGGCGCACGTCGTCGCGCGCGTCGTGCTGCTCGAGCAAGGGCGCTACTTCGCCACGGAAGACGACGGATACCGCGCGTACTACGGGTACCTCTCGTCCGAGGGGACCGCGTCGGTGATCGGACGCTTCTGGCTCCCTGGTCAGTTCTTCGCGCTCGGCGCGCTCGGCCGCCTCGGTCTCGACGCCGCGGCTGCGCCGCTCGTCCTCGGCGCGATCTGCTTCGTGATCACGCTCGCGTGCGTGTACTCGCTCGCGAAGGATCTCGCGCCCGAGGGTTGGGGCGAGGCCGCGGGCCGCGGCGCGATCGTGATCGCCGCGCTCTCGCCGCTCGTGCTCGTCCTCTGTCACTCCGCGCTCGCAGAGCCTCTCTCGAACGCGCTCGTCGCGTTCGCGGGCATGGCGCTGGTTCGTCGTCACCACGGAGGCGCGCGACGCCTCGTGGCGAGCGGCGCGCTCGCGATGCTCTTCGCGACATGGGTCCGCTACGAGACCTGGGCGTACGCGATCGTCTACGTGATCGCTGCCGGATGGATCGCGCGCCGCCGCCACGGCATGCGCGTCGCCGTAGGTGATGCGGCGATGGCCTCGCTCGGGCTCGTGGGACCGCTCGCGTGGCTGCTCGCGCAGTACATCGTCCACGACGACGCGTTCGCGTTCCTCGAGACGATCGACGACATGTCCGTGGCGCTCACGGGCGAGGCCTCGCCGGTTCGCGTGATGCTGCTGCGTGGAGAGGCCCTCGCGCTGTGGGCCGCGGGATCCGTGGTGTTCGCGGTCGTCGCGCTCGCGCTGACCCGCGGCCGCGCCGAGGCCAGTCGCGGTCTCGGGCTCCTCGCGCTGATCGCGCTCCCTGGTCTCGCCCTGCAGGTGATCTCGGGGCAAGGGCTCGGCGTCTTCGTCATCGCGGGACAGGAGATCGAGTTCTTCGCGCCGCGCCTCGTGTCGAACGTCGAGCTCGGTCTCGTGCCGCTCGGTGGGCTCGGCCTCGCGATGCTCGCGGCGCGGACCGAGACGGCTCCGCGCGTGGCGCTCGCGGCCATCGCGCTCGTCGTCCTCGGGCTCTTCGCGCGGGGCGCGGCGCAGCCGATGGTCTTCGTGGATCCGAGCTCGGTGCGCGCGGGCGCGATGCTCCGCCGCGGCGAGCTCGACGACGATCTCCGAGGTGGCGCGCTGATCGTGGAGCGCGTCGAGCCGCGTCCCCCGATGGGCTGGGCGTCGCTCTCGGTGTCGTGGTCCGAGTGGCAGCGCACGGTGTTCCTCACGCGACGGGGCGACGCGTGCGAGCTCGTCGAGCCGAGCGACGTGCGCGACGGTCGCGTGCGGATCCCATGCGCCGACCTGGCCGCGTGGGCGGCGCACCGTGGTGTCTCCGCGGCGTGGATCCTCAGCGAGCCGGCGCGCGAGACGCTCGCCGCAGCGTGGCCCGACGCGCGCGTCCGACACATCGGGCAGGGCGCTCTGTTCGTCGCGCCCCGCCCGTAGACGCGCCCCGCGCCGCGTCGTATACGCGCCTGCCATGTACCGCACACCGATGGCCGAGGAGCGCTGGCGTCGGATCGCCTTCCTCTCTGCCACGGGCGCGCTGGCGCTCGGCGTCCTCTACGCGTTTCGCGAGGTCCTGGCGCCGTTCGCGGTGGCCGTCGTCGTCGCATACGTCTTCGCGCCGCTCGTCGACTGGATGGAGGCGCGCACGATCGCGGGCCGCCGCGTCCCGCGCTGGGGCGCGGTGCTCGCGCTCTACGTCACGCTGCTGGGCATGATGGCGGCGAGCATCGCGGTCGGTGCGCCGCTGCTCGCGCGCGAGCTCTCGCGCCTCGGACGCGAGACGCCGGCCATGCTGCGTACTGCGCGCCGCGACTGGCTGCCGGCGGTGGACCGCATGGTGCGCGGCTTCAACAGCTCGCTCGGCGACGAAGGCGCCGCCGGCGACCACGAAGGCACTGACACGACGCCCCCATCGCCCGATGCGAGCGCCGAGGACGGCGCGGACGAGAGTCCCGAAGAAGGCACCGAGGAAGGCACCGAAGAAGGCGCCGAAGAAGGCGCCGAAGCGCCCGCGGACGACGCGCACGCCGAGGGGGCGAGCGAGCCCGACCACGACGGGCGCGCACACCTCGAGGTGCGGCCGCGCGCCGATGGCAGCTACGAGGTGATCCTCCCGCGCGACGGCATCACGATCCGTCCCACCGACGACGGCGGCTTCGTGGTTCGCACCGAGGAGCACGACGACGAGGGCGCCGATCTGTCGGTGCAGATCACCGAGGCGCTGCGCCGTCAGATGCGCGAGGGCGAGCAGACCGCGGGCGCTGCGCTCCGCACCGCGCAGAGCCTCGTGGCCGCGGTGGTGAACGGGATCTTCAAGTTCTTCATCATGCTGATGATCTCGGCGTACATGCTGATCACGAAGGACGGAATCCTCGGGTTCTTCCGCACGCTGATCTCCGCGCCGCGACGCAAGGACTTCGACCTACTGCTCGATCGCATCGATCGCGGCCTCTCGGGCGTCGTGCGCGGACAGCTCGTGATCTGCCTCGTGAACGGTGCGCTCAGCGGCGTGGGCTTCTACCTCGCGGGCCTCAACTACTGGCCCGTGCTCACGGTCGTCGCGACGGTGCTCTCGATCATCCCGATCTTCGGCGCGATCCTGAGCTCGGTGCCCGCGGTGATCGTCGGCCTCCAGCAAGGGGTGGGCACGGCGCTGTTCACGCTCGCGTGGATCATCGGCATCCACCAGCTCGAGGCGAACCTCCTCAACCCGAAGATCATGGGCGACGCGGCGAAGGTGCACCCCGTGCTCGTCGTGTTCTCGTTGATCGCAGGCGAGCACTTCTTCGGCATCCTCGGCGCTCTGCTCGCGGTGCCCGTGCTGAGCATCTCGCAGAGCCTCTTCCTCCACTTCCGCGAGGTCGCGCTGGGCGTGCCCGCGAGCTCGACGATCTCGGGGCTGCCGCAGCGCGCGTCGTCATCGGGTGGCTTGCTCGCTCCGAGTCCGCCGCCGCCTCCGCCCGACCCGACTCCTCCGCCTGCACCGGCCGCGGAACCCGAGCGCTCCGAGCCCGACGAGCGCTGACGCGATCCCGCTCGGACGTGGGTTGACCCCGCTCGCGCGGCGCCCGATCCTCCGCGCGTGCGTCGTGACATTCTCGCTCTCCACGTGGCGCTCTTCTGCTCGGGCGCCGCGGGTCTCGTCTACGAGTCGTCCTGGACCAGGCTGCTCCACCGCGTCTTCGGGGTGAGCGACCTCGCGGTCGCCACGGTCCTCGCGACGTTCTTCCTCGGCCTGGGCTTGGGCAACGCCATCGCCGTGCGCTTCGTGTCGCGGATCAAGAAGCCGTGGCGCGCCTACGCGATCCTCGAGGGCGCCGTCGGCATCTACGCGCTGCTCTCGCTCGCGCTCGTGCCCGGTCTCGGCGCGGCGTACGGCGCCGTGGGCCCAGGCGCGAGCTTCACGACGCTGACGCTCGTGCGCTTCCTCTTCGCGGCCCTCGTCCTCTTGCCGCCCACGATCCTGATGGGGGCGACGCTCCCGGTGGTTGCCCTCGCGGTGCCGGCAGGCGCGTGGTCACGCTCGCTCACGGCGTTCTACACGACCAACACGCTCGGCGCGGTCGCCGGCGCAGGGCTCGCGGGCTTCGTGCTCGTCCCCCAGCTCGGCACGCGCGCGACGGTCGTCGCTGGCGCGATCGGCAGCTTCGTCGCCGCGGCCGTCGTGCTCGCGGCGCTGCGCGATCCGAAGCCCGCGGCCGTGGTCGAGGATCCGTCGCCGAAGACCGACGCTGCGCCCGAGACGGACGACGGCCACTCGGTCTCGGTGCGTCTCGCGAGCGTGCTGACGTTCGTCGCGGGTCTCTGCGCGCTCGGCAGCGAGGTCGCGTGGACGCGCGTGCTCCGCATCGTCGTGCACGCGACGACCCCCGCGTTCGCCGCGATGCTCGTGAACTACCTCCTCGGCATCGCCGCAGGCGCGCTCCTCGCTCGCTCGCTCACGAAGCGCTACCGCCCGACGACGGTCTTCGCTGCGTCGCAGACGTTGCTCGTGCTCCTCACGGCCACGTCGATGGCGCTCGTCCCCTTCGCGCCGCGCTTGATCCCGATCCTCGCGCACGAACAAGACACGGTCCCTCACGAGACCTGGATCATCGCGGCCGTCTCCTTCGCGCTGCTCTTCCCGATCGCGCTCACGCTCGGCACGAGCTTGCCCGCGACCTGGGCCATGGTGGAGAAGAGCGCGCGCGCGGGTGAGGGCTCCGCCACGCTCCTCGCGGCGAACACGATCGGTGGTCTCGTCGGCTCCGTGGCGACCGGCTTCTTCCTCATCCCGATGCTCGGCACCGAGGCGACGCTGCTCAGCCTCGCCGCGCTCAACGCGCTCGCCGCCGGCCTCGCGTTCCGTGGGGGCGGCGATGCTCAGGATCTCCGCACCGTCCTCCTGCGGATCGGCCGCACCGTCGCGCCGCTCGCGGTGTTCGTCGTCGTCCTGCTCGCGCGTCCGACCCTCCAGCTGCGCTTCCTCCTCTCAGCCTCCACCGACATCGGTCGCACGGTGTTCGGCGGTCCGGGCGAGCAGTGGGATCAGAACGTCGCGTTCCTCTACGAGGGTCGAAGCACCACCGTCACGCTCCTCCGACGCGACGGCATGCTCGGCCTCTACAACGATGGCCGCCCCGAGTCGGGTTTCTCCACGGGCACGCCGGGATTCGGTCCCGAGCTCGTCACGCTCGGAGGTCTGCCGGGCATCCTCGCCGAGGAGCGTCGCGAGGCGCTGATCATCGGTTTGGGCGCGGGCCACACCGCGACCATGGCGCTGGCGACTGGCTTCGAGCACGTGCGGGTGGTCGAGCTCGAGGCAGGCGTCGTCGACGCGTCGCGGTTGCTCCACGAGGGCCGCGGTCGTCCGTTTCCCCTCGACGATCCTCGCGCCGAGCTCGTCGTCGACGACGCGCGCAACCAGCTCCAGATGATGCCCGAGAGGTCGCTCGACGCGGTGATCTCGCAGCCCTCGCACCCGTGGCTCGCGGGCTCGAGCGCGCTCTACACGGTGGAGTTCTTCCACGAGGTTCGCCGCGCCCTGCGCGAGGGCGGCGTGTTCGGCCTCTGGGTGAACCTGTTCCGCATGGACATGCCGCACATGCGCTCGATCCTGCGCACGCTGCTCGACGTGTTCCCGTCCGTGCGCGGCTTCGTCGTCGAGTCGACGAGCCTCGTGCTCATGGCGTCGAGCACCCCGCGTCCCTTCGGCGAAGCCGAGACCGCACGCATCGAGGCCGCGGACGAAGTCGGTCCGTACTTTCGCCCCCATGGCATCGGGGACGCGACAGCGCTGCTCGCGCGCCAAGAGATGGACTCGGCGGCCCTCGAGGTCATCGCGGGCGACGCACAGACGATCGTGGACGACAGGCCCGTGCTCGAGTTCGAGCTCGCGGGGATCCCGAACGGCGCGGGGCTCTCGCTGAACGACTTCGACTGGGCGCTCCGCGAGCAGCCGTGGAACGACGACGCGAGCGTCCAGGTGCTCATGCAGCGCATCGAGGTGGCCGAGGCGCGACCGCGCGCGCTCTCGCGCATCTCGTCGACCAACGCGCAGGAGCCGCTGGTCGCTGGTCGGCTCGCGGAGGCCCGAGGTGATCTCACCGCGGCCCTCACGGCGTACGACGCGGACGGCGGCGTGGGCTCGCGCAAGCGAGTCACGGCGCTTCGGCTCGCCGAGGGGCTGAACGCGCAGCTGGTCGCGATGGGTCGCGCTTGGCCTGCGGATCTCGACGTCGACGACGCGGTCCTGCTCGCGGCGCTGAGCCTCGACGAGACGAGCGACGCCGCGATCCTCGCGCTCGCGCGTCGGTCGTCTGGCCCGCTCGCGACGTACTTCGTGAGCGTCGCGAGCGAAGGCTGCGGGCTCACGCCGCGCGACGAGCCGCTCGCCGAGGTGCACGCCGAGGTCGCGCGCTATGAGGCCCGCTGCGCGACCACGCGCCGCGACGTCGATCGCATGCTCCGCTACGAGCAGCTCGCGTGGCGGGCGCGCACCGTTCGCGCGGCGGATGGAACGCGTCGCGGAGAAGCCGCGCTGGGCGGCGGCAACGGCGGCCTCGCGCAGATGATGTTCCGTCGCGTGCTGCGCACCTACCCGACGACCACGCGCGCCGCGATCGGGCTCGCGCGGCTCGACGTGCAGGACGGTCGACGCGAAGAAGCCACCCAGACGCTCCGCGACGCCCTCGCAGCGACCGCCAACCTCGAGGAAGCGCAGGGGCGCATCGTGGATGCGGCGAGCGCGCTCGGCATCGAGCTCGATCCGCCGACCGTCGGGCCGGGAGAGTCGAGCGCGTCCACGGCGCCTGCGATGGAGTCGCAGGACTGAGGCTCGCTAGTACTGCTGCCCGGAACCTCGTTCCGGGTTCCGCTAGCACGTCGGTCCGGCAGTTCGGTCCGGGCGGAACAGCGAACCCGGATCGAACTTCCGAACCGACGTACTAGGGCGGCGGCGCGTCCACGTCGTCGGCCAGGCTCGCCTCGAAGCCATCCTCGTCGTCCGACTCGGGAGCGATGAAAAAGTAGAAGTCGGGGTTGAGGTACGGGAACGAGGCCTGACGCTCGAGCTCGAACTGGTCGTTGGCCTCTACGAATGCCGCTCCATACGACTCGTTGCGCACGCCCTCGATCCGGGCCGCGATGTCTGCGCGGAGACCTTCGTCCGTGACGCGCGCGTACATCTCTTCGAGGTGCTCGATCGCGCGGTCGGCGTGGCCCAGCGTGCTCAACATCGACGTGTTGGACAGCACCAACCACTCGGGCGCTGCGCCGAGACGCACGGCGTCCATGAGGTTCTCGAGGCCCTCCAGGCGCACCGCCTCACGACGCTCCTCGGGCGTGTACGGAGGCGCCTCGAACGTCAGCGTGGCGCCGAGTGCCCAGGCCAGCTCCCCATCGTTCGGGAAGCGCCGGCGACCGCGACGAACGATGTCGATGGTGCGCTCCATGTCCGCGGGCGTCAGCGCTTCGGGCGAATAGATGCCGGCGGACGACATCCACAAGTAGACGGCGCGGAAGTCGGGGTCGAGGACGAGGATCCCCTCGGCGTACTCGAACACGTGGTCGAGGCCTCCGCCGTGGATGAACTCTTCGCCCTGGTACACCAGCGCCGCGCACCAGAGCATGTCGGCGAGCGCCTCGTCGTGACCCAGGGACACGACGGGCAGCCACTGCGCGGGAGGCAGATAGTAGATGTCCTCGTACGACTCTGCGGCGTGGTGCTCGGACGCTGCGACCAGCCGCGTCGCTCCCGCGAGGACCACCAGCGCTGCAACGAGCGCCGCACGCCCGCCATCAGTCATCGCACGCTCGAACGCCGTCAGTCACTCCCGCCATCATCGCTCACTCGAGCTCGTTGACGATGTAGAAGCCGGGGGCTCGCATCAGGTTGTTGGAAGAGTCCGAGGCCGCCGCGAGCTCGAACGTCGAGAGGTTCCCGTCTCCGTCCAGGTCGCCGAGCGCCTGGAACGTGTACTGGGCGACGTTGATCATGTTGCCGCACGAGCTCGTCGAGTTCGCGATGACGTAGCGGTAGTAGACCGGGTCGCTCACCGACCAGCCGATGCCGCTGCCGGCGGCACCGAAGCCCGCGAACGACGGCGGCTCGACCATGTCGAAGTCGAGCTGCGTCTTGGAGGCGCCGGGCGTGTTGGTGGTCTGGGCGTTGGGAACGGTGCAGTAGACGAGCGCCATGCCCGCAGTGCCGACCGCCAAGGTGCCGCGTCCCCACGCCTCCCGCTGGTAGTAGCTCGCTGCCCCGACGAACATGTTGCGGACGTTCGTCGTCGCTTCAGCTGTCTTCGAGCGACGGATGTAACCAACGAACGCTGGTATCGCGAGCGCGGCGAGGATCCCGATGATGGCCACGACGATCATCAGCTCGATGAGCGTGAAGCCCGCGTTCTTTCGGCCGGTCACCATCCTCAACTCCTTCGATCGACCCAACAGCACCTGGTGTGCCACGCGGCTCTGATTCTCAGGCCCCGAAAACGAATGAAGGGGAGGACGTGTGTCCTCCCCTTCACCGATCAGCCCACGGGTGTGGAGATCACTCGAGCTCGTTCTGGATGTAGAAGCCAGGCGAGCGCATCAGGTTGTTCGAGCTGTCCGAGCCCGCCGAGAGCTCGAACGTCGACAGCGTGCCGTCGCCGTCCAGGTCGCCCTGCGCCTGGAACGTGTACTGAGCGACGTTGACCATGTTGCCGCACACGTTGGTCGAGTTGAGGATGTGGTAGCGGTAGTAGACCGGATCCGCGACGGTCCAGCCGAGGCCCGCGCCACCCGTGCCGCCCATGCCCGCGAACGCGGCGGGCTCGACCATCTCGAAGTCGAGCTGCGTCTTCGAGGCGCCCGGGGTGTTCGTGGTCTGTGCCGTAGGAACCGTGCAGTAGACCGACGCCGCGCCCATGCCGCCGCCGCCCGCAAGACCGATGACGCCGCGACCCCAGGTCTCAGCCTGGTAGTACGCTGCCGCGCCGACGAAGATGTTGCGCACGTTCGTGGAGGCTTCGGCCGTCTTGGAGCGGCGGATGTAGCCAACGAAGGCCGGGATCGCGAGGGCGGCGAGGATGCCGATGATCGCGACGACGATCATGAGCTCGATCAGGGTGAAACCGGACTTCTTGCGCAATGCCTTCATGTGTTCTCCTTGGTGACGAGCGGTGGGCCGTCACAACCGACTAAGCAGCATATGTGCCGCACATTCCCCCGCGAACAAAAGCGGGTCGGGTCTCACCCGGTGGCGAAAATCACCACGCGATGGTGATTTCCACCGGCGTCACTCCCAGCCTTGCGCGAGGGGTGTTGCAGGGAACGCAGAGCAGCTGCCGCCGCCGCGCCCGATGAACACCTGATGCTGGACCGAGGTGGTCTCGAGACAGGCGGAGTTTCCATCGCCGTCGAGGTCGATGCCAGCATGGGCGCAGAACGAGAAGTCCGTGGCGCCGAGGCCGGCCGGGCAGTTCGCGGGGGTGGTTCCGGGAGGCCCTGCGCTCACCTCGTAGACGAAGCGTGTCGGGCCATCGGGCGCGGCGCCGAGCTGGATCCATGGGCTGCCCGCCGTCGGCGCCCACGCCACGACCGCAGCGTTGGTGATCGACGCCGCGCTCGGGTACCACGGCGTACTCACGTACTCGCCGAACTCGGCGCGGTAGGCCTCTTCGCGCTGGCGGATCTCGCCGAGGAAGGCGAAGCCGTCGGACATGCGCGAGCGCTGGATGTACTGAGAGAACGCCGGAATCGCCAAGGCGGCGAGGATTCCGATGATGGCCACGACGATCATCAGCTCGATGAGCGTGAAGCCGCTGCGGGAACGAGGGCGGACGGGACGACGCATCATCGAGACCTCCGAGGGATGAGCGGAGCAAGCATGGCACGGGCCGTCGGCGGTTGTCGCCTACGAGGCGGCGTCACTCGCGGGCTTCGGCGAGGCCCAGCTGTGCTGCGTGTCCGACCAGCGCGTCGCCGATCGGCCGCTGCGCGGCGCGGAACACGAGGCCTTCGAGGAACACTGCGCGACGCGCGTCGCTCAAGGCTGCGGGCTGCGACCACTCGAACGACAGCTCGAGCGCAGGCACCGACGCGAGCGCGCGGAGGTCGTCTTCGCTCGGCGTGGGCGGCGACAGCGACGCAGGCACACCGGCGGCGAGCGCGGCCACCGCCCGCTCCGTGCGTCCGAGTCGGAGGAGCGCGTCTCCGCGACCGAGCGCGATGGCGGCCAGGGCCTCGTCGCTCGACGGGGAGCCGCGATCGATCGTCGTCATCGCGCGTGCGAGGTCGCGGGTCGCTCCGTCCGCGTCGAGACCCGGCTCGCCGCAGTGGCGGGCCATCGCGAGGAAGCCCACGTCGCACACGGTGAGCTCGAGCTCGCGAGCCAGCGCGTCGTCTTCGACAGCCACGGGTCGGTCGGGCGCTGCGTCGAGCAGGCGACGGATGCGGCCGACGCGCTCGCCCGGACCCGCGAGCTCGAAGTCGGGCAGGTCGGGATGGCGTCGGCGGACGTGAGCCCAGTACCAAGACGACGACGTGAGCCCCTCGATGACGAGCACCACGTCGGGCCGGAGGTTCTCGACCTCCTGGAGGTACAGCATCGGCGCCGCCCAGTGGTCCGAGCGCACGATCAAGAACGCGCCCTCGGGAGCCTCGGTCAGCGCGCCGCGCGACGCGGTGCCGAGCGCGTGATCGTGAGCGCGCGTGCGCTGCCAGAGCGCGGGACGCGCCCCGCCGCAGACCGCGAAGAGGATCACGAACGCCGCGGCTCCGAACGCGGGACGCGCGAGCGCGAGCTGGTGCGTCGCGGCGGCGAGGCCCGCGGCTGCGATCGCGAGCGCGGGCGCGAGGTAGTTTTGGTAGTCGGTGATCGCGACGTGGAAGACGCGATGCGAGCAGAGGAGGGCCACCGTCGACGCGCTGAGGAGCGCAGAGGCTTCGCGTCCCGCGCCGCGATCACGACCGAGCGCGAGGTGCGCGCTCGCGCCGAGGATCAGGACGGCGAGCACCGGCGTCTGCGCAGCCCACTCGAGCCACTGCCCGAAGTGATCCCACCACTCGGCGAGCGTGGTCCCGCGGTTGTGGCCGTAGTCGTCGCCGCGGAAGTACGCGCTCAGTCCCTCGAGGGTCGTCGGCGCGCCCCACACGACGACGTCGGTGCGTCCGCCGACGAGCGGCACGTACGCGTACGGCGTGAGGCCGAGCGCGCCGCCGCCGATCACGAGCCCGATCGCGCGCATGGTCGGCTCCGCGGGCTCTTCGAGGCGGCGGGCGATCATCCGCACCGCGAGCGGCGTGAGCGCGAGGGCGGCCAGCATCGCGTGGTACGCGTTCACGCTCGCCGAGAGGCCCAGCGCGACGCCGAGGACGAGCGCGCGACGCGGGGACGGCACGCGCTCCCACCCGAGGCTCGCCGCGTGAGCGGCGGCCCACGTCACGCCGAACGTCGACAGCGCGTAGACTTCGACGCGCGTCGCGCACTCCCACACGGGCGCCGCCAGGAGCACCGCGCCGATCGTGGCGGCCCGCAGCGCCGCGGCTCCAGGCGCGCGAGGCGCGGCGGGATCGATCGCGAGCTGCTCCGCGAGCGAGCATGCGGGCACGACCGTCAGCGCGTGGAAGAGCGCAGACAGCAGGCCCATCCCCACGAGCGGCGTCACGATCGAGAGCCGCGCGAACACCGCGGCGAGCAGCGTGTGCACGGGCTGTCCGATCGGGTGCGACAAGCCCAGCTGCGCCCCCGCCATCGCGAGCTCGGCCGAGTCGTAGGCCGTCACGTCGGGCGCGAGCGTGGCCATGTCGAACGCGAGCACCAGCAGCGCGACGAACCACGCCGGGCGCGCGTCGCGGAGCGTCGTGCCGAGCGAGGCGATCGTGGGCGCCACCTCGACGCTCAACGCGGACGCTCGTTCTCGTCCGTCGCGAGGCCGTACTTGCGGAGGCGGTAGCGGAACGAGTGGAACGACGTGCGGAGGAGGCGAGCCGCGGCCTTCTGTCGGCCGCCGGTGGCGTCGAGCGCCTTGAGCACCATCGCCCGCTCGAGATCGGAGAGCCACGCGTCGATGTCGAGGCCGGCCTCGCCGAGGCTCGGGAGATCGCTCGTCTTGCCGTCGGGCGCGGCGACCGCGCTCGCTTGCGGGAGATCGTCGAGGCCGACCAGCGAGTCCGACGCGAACGCGACCGCGCGCTCCACCACGTTCTCGAGCTCGCGGACGTTGCCGGGGTAGGGCTGCTGCTCGATCCAGCGCAGCGCGTCGGGACGAAAGCCGAGGCGCTTTCCCTGCAGCGCACCGTGCTTGCGCAGGAAGTGCTCCGCGAGCGACGGGATGTCCTCCACGCGCTCGCGCAGCGGCGGCAGGTGAACGCGGATCACGTTGAGACGGTAGAAGAGATCTTGTCGGAAGCGCCCGGCGAGGACCTCTTCTTCGAGGAGTCGGTTCGTCGCCGCGACGACACGCACGTCGACCTCGAAGTCGCGCGCACCGCCCACGGGGTGGACCACGCGCTCTTGGAGGACGCGCAATAGCTTCACCTGCAGCGCGAGCGGCATCTCACCGATCTCGTCGAGGAAGAGCGTGCCTCCGTCGGCCGCCTTGAAGAGCCCGTCCTTGCGCGTGAGCGCGCCCGTGAACGCGCCCTTCTCGTGGCCGAAGAGCTCGCTCTCCATGAGCGTCTCGGGGATGGCCGCGCAGTTCACGACGACGAACGGCTTTCGCGATCGCTGCGACTCGTCGTGGAGCGCGCGCGCGACCATCTCCTTGCCGGTGCCGCTCTCGCCGGTGATGAGCACGCTCGTCGGCGAGCTCGCCACGCGACGCACGAGATCGAGCACGCGCTGCATCGCGACGCTGCGGCCGAGCAGCTTGGTCGCGCGCTCCTTGTCCTCGACCTTCGCGCGGAGGATCCGGTTCTCGCCGACGATCTCGCGCTTCTCGAGCGCCTTCTCGAGCAGCGCGAGGATCTCGTGGTTGCGGAACGGCTTCTGGATGTAGTCGTACGCGCCGAGGCGCATCGCCTGCACGGCGTGCTCGGTCGTGCCGTACGCGGTGATCACGATCACCTGCGTGGAGTCGTCGTTCGAGCGCGCGGTGGCGAGGACATCCATGCCCGAGCCGTCGGGGAGGCTCAGATCCGTGAGCACGGCGTCGAACGGCGCGCTCGCCGCGATCTTCTCCTTGGCCGCCTCGACCGCGCCCACCAGCTCCACGTTGTAGCCAGCGCGACGCAGCAACACGCCGAGCATCTCGCGCAGGCTCGCCTCGTCGTCGCAGACGAGGACGCGGGCCGACACGGAGCGCTCGGGGCTGGTCATGCGAGGCTCGCGGTGAAGGACACGATCAGAACCCGGTGCGAGGCGCCTCGCCGGTGCTGCGCGGCGGTCGGACCGACATGCCCTGCACCGCGGCGTACTCGACGTAGAGGAGCGTGCGATCCTTCTGTTCGATGCGGAGCACGGCGCCGAGCGACACGCGCACCACCTCGTTCACCACGGTGCCCGAGTCGCCGAGAGAGAGGTACAAGGACACGCGGTGCTCCTCGGCGAACGTGAACGCGCGCTCCTCACTGCTGCTGGCTGCCGGCGGGCGGGCGCTCTTCTTGTCGCCGTTCTTCTCGGCGCTCTTCGCCGCCTCGGTCTTGGATTCACCCTTGGCGTTCGGGGCGTCGGCCTTGGCACCGGGGGCCTCGGCGAGGATGGTCTCGAGCGTGTCGCGCGTCATCGCGCGCATGGTCGTGTGGCGATCGTCGATCGTCAAGGGAAGGCCACGTGGAGGCGGGCACCGCGGCTCCCGATGCTCTTCTGGGCTGCGGCGCTGTGCGGTGTGCTCGGTGCGTGCGCGTCTCCCCTCGATCGCGCGCGCATGGCGCTCGACGACGGCGAGCTCGATCGGGCCGTGGAGATCCTCGAAGGCATCGCCGCCGAGCACCCAGAGGAGCCCGGCGCGTGGCTCGCGCTCGGCCGTGCGCGCATGGCCGCCGCGCGCCCCGTGGCGGCTCGCGAGGCGTTCGAGCGCGCTGCCGCGCTGCTGCCGCGCGAGAGCGGGCCGCGCATCCTCGTGGGCCACACGTACGAGCTCGAGCGTCGCTACGACGAGGCGGAGCTCGCGTATACGCAGGCCTGCGAGATCGCCCCCGATCGCGCGCGGCCCGAGCGCGTGCTGGGCGTGAGGCTCCTGCGCTGGGGCCGCGCGAACGACGCCGTGCCGCACCTCGAGCGGGCCGTCGCGCTCGATCCCGACAGCGCGGCGACGTGGAACGCGCTCGCGGTCGCTCAGTTCCACGCGGGCGACGGCTCTGCCGCGCTCGACACGTTCGCGCGCGCGAGCGCCGAGCGAGAGGCGCGCGGCCTCGGCTTCGACCGCGATCTCGCGATCGGCGAGGCGGCGCTCCTCGTGCGATCGCAGCGCTGGGAAGAAGCGCTCGCGCGCTACGAGGCGGTCGTCGCGCACGAGCCTCGCTTCGCCGCGGCGCACGTGGGTCGCGCGCTGGTGCTCCACGAGCTCGGCCGCTGCGACGAAGCGCGCGCCGCGTTCGAGCGATCGGTCGAGGCGGCGGGCGACACGCTCGAGGCGCGCGCGCGGGTCGTCGACTACGAGCGCGGTGCGGGCCTCCGCTGCGTCGAGCGCCGACGCAAAGCGACCGGCGATCAGGAACAACGAAGGTGAGGACCGGTCGGGGGAGGGGTGGAGGGAGCGAGCCCGCAGGTGAGCGCCGCAGGCGCGAGACCGAGGACTGCGAGCGGACGATGCCCCGACTGGTCCGGCCTAGTCCCCTGGCGCAGAGATGACTATCCAAAGTCAGCGCTCGCCAGGGGACTCGATTGGGTGGGGGCCCCGACGGATTCACTCCGGCGGGGGAGGGTCTGGGACAGACCGTCGGCAAGAAACGGCTAGTCCCCTGGAGCAGGGAGTTCTGATCGACTTCACTGATCCAGGGGACTAGCGATCTCGGACTCGAAGAACCCGGAACGCGTTCCGGGCAGAAGTAATAGAGTCGCCGCGAAGAGAGGCCCTCGATGCGAACACGACCTCACGCTCCCTCTCGGTCGCTCGTCGCCTCGTGCGGCGCGGCGTGGGTCGTCACCGTGATGGGCTGCGGTGATCCGCCGCCGCCTCCCGCGACCGTCGCGCCGCTCCCCACCGTGCCCGTCGCGCCGATCGCTGCGCCTCGCGCGATCGCGAGCTCGATCGCGTTCGACCTCGTGACCACGCCGGCCGGCGCCGTGCTGGGCTGGGGCACCCCCGCGCGACAAGGCGGCGGCGTGCGCGCGCTCGGCGTCGATCCCACGGGCGCGCCGCGCGGCACGGAGGTGGACGTCGTGCGCCGCGGCGACGCGAGGTCGGAGAGCGCGGACGAAGCCCCTGCGCAGATCGAGGAGCTGACGCTCGCGTCGTCGGGCACGCGCGTCGGGCTCGCGTGGGTCGTGAGCGCGCCGTCGCCGGTGGTGCAAGCGACCTTCTCTTCGCAAGAGACAGAAGGGTTCGCGCCGGCCAACACGCTCGCGCCGACGGTCGGTCTCGTGCCGGGATCGCGCGCGGCGCGGGGACGCATCTCGATGTCGACGCGCGAAGACGGCGCGATCGTCGTCACGCATCGGCTCACCGACGCGCGCTGCTCGGAGGCCATCGCGGCGGAGGCGGGCGACGCGCGCGCCACGTGCGCGCGCATCGGGAGGAGCGAGCTCGACGCGCTCGTCGCGCAGGCCGAGCCCGGCCCCGAGATGGAGGTGCCCTCGCCGTGCGCGTCGCTCCTTCCCGGCGCGGTGACCACCGCGGGCACGTGGTTCTTCGGCATCTGCCACATGGCGCCCACGCTCGCGACGACGCTCTACGCGATCCGACCGTCGCTCTCGTACGCGGCGGCGAACGACACGCTCGCGGGCTGCGTGCCCGAGGCGGTGGCGCCGCTGCCCGAAGGCGCCGCGGTGATCGGCACGTGTGAAGGCACGGCGCGCGTCTCCATCGTCGACGCGACGGGGCGCGAGACGTCCGTGGTGAACGCGCCGCAGCTCGACGCGGTCTGCGAGGGCGGGCGGCCCACGCTCGTGATGACGGGCGAGGCGGTGCCGCGCCGCATCCCGCTGCTCAACGCCGTGTCGCGCATCGAAGGACTGCTTCCGGAGCGCATCGCTCCACGGGGCGCGCGCGCGGTGTGGACGGGCACGGCGCTCTTGGTGGCCGTGCCGATCGAGGGCGAGGTCTCGCTGCGACGCTACGAGTGTCGCGAGGCGAACCTCGTGCGAACCGACCTCCCGTGAAGGTGCTCGAGGTCGCCGTGAGCAGTCTCGTCTCGCTCCGTGACGACCCGCACCGGATGGGCAGCGGCCGCGCTTGACGCGTGCGGGCGCATGCACGAGAAGCACGCGATGTTCGAGCGCGCTCCGAGCGAGGTCTCCGTCTACGAAGTGTCGCCGCGCGACGGCCTCCAGAACGAGGCGGTCACCGTGCCCACCACGCGCAAGGCGCGCTTGATCGAGGCGCTGCTCGACTCGGGCATCGAGCGCATCGAGGCGACGAGCTTCGTGTCGCCCAAGTGGGTGCCGCAGCTCGCGGACGCCGACGAGGTCATCGGCCTGCTGCCGAAGCGCGACGGCGTCCAGTACAGCGCGCTCTGCCCGAACGCGAAGGGCTTCCAGCGCGCGCTGGCCTCGGGCCTCCCGGAGATCGCGGTGTTCATCTCGGCGAGCGAGACGCACAACCGCAAGAACGTGAACAAGACGGTCGCGGACACGCTCGCAGGCTTCCGCGAGTTCATCGCGCCGGCGGTGAAGTCGGGCCTCCGCGTGCGCGGCTACGTGTCGACGCTGTGGGGCTGCCCGTACGAAGGCGAGATCTCCATCGAGTCCGGCCTGACGATCGCGCGCGAGCTCGTGCGCGAGGGCTGCTACCAGATCTCGCTGAGCGACACGATCGGTGTCGGCACGCCGCGACAGACCGAGCGCATCCTCCGCGCCTACCTCGCGGAGTTCCCGCGCGAGACGCTCGCGATGCACATGCACGACACGCGCGGCACTGCGCTCGCGAACATCGTGGTCGGCCTCGAGCTCGGCATCACCACGTTCGACGCGTCGGTCGGCGGCCTCGGCGGCTGCCCCTACGCGCCCGGCGCCGCGGGCAACGTGGCCACCGAGGATCTCGTCTATCTCCTCGACGGCATGGGCGTTCGCACCGGCATCGACCTCGACAAGCTCTGGGCAGCGGGCCAGGTCGCGAAGGCGCTCGTCGGCCACGACCTCCCCGGCAAGGTCCACAAGGCCGGAGTGCGGTCGCTCCGCTCCTGAGACTCCCGTCGAGCGCAGCGCGAGACGTGCAAGTGGGGCTGGGGCCCATGTCTGCCATCAAGGGGCGCAGCACGCGCTCCAGCGCGTGGAGCGGGAGGGGGACCCGCGAGCGGGGGAGGGTCCGCACGGACCCTCCTGGAAAACTAGAACAGCATGATCGCGCCGGCGGCGGTGAGCGCGCCCCACGTCGTCCAGCCGATCACTTGGTGCACGGCGCCGACCGTCTGCAGCGTGCTGTAGTCGTTCGCGCGATCGCCGAACGCGCCGCTCGAGAGCGCGATGCCGATGCCGACCTGCGCGAGCATGCCGGCGAGGTGCACCCAGCGGAGGATCTGGTGGATGCGCAGGTGCTCGGCGAACGCGCCGTTGCCCTCGGTCGCGTGGTTCGGATCCGGCATGGCGAACGAGAGCGCGAACGTCGCGGTGTAGAGCGCCGACGTGGTGATCGCAGAGATGCGATGCGGCCACGGCGTGCCGTAGCACTGCTCCTGTCCGAACACGGCGCTGCCGGCGGCGCACGGGTTCGTGTCCTGTCCCGCGCCGAAGCCGTAGAGGTTGTAGAACTGGATGAAGCCCAGCACGACGGTCGCGGTCATCGACACCCACGTCGCGATGCCGAGCGCGCGGTGGATCTGTCCGAGCTCGCGGCGCTGACGCACCTGCTCGGTGTAGATGCGGTCTTCGTCGGCCTCGTCCGCGGCGGCCACGGCGGCGCTGGTCTGCGCGACGAGGTCGGGGCTCACGCTCGCGTACACGTCGGGCGCGGCCATGAGCGCGGCGTCGATGGCGGGCGGCTCGAGCGCGAGGCCGAAGACCGGCGTGGCCACGAAGAACGAGCTCGAGAGCAAGAGCGCAGCGAGGGCGGGCATCGCGGCGAGGGTATCTCCGTCGCGCGCGCATCGGCCCAAGAAACGCAGCGAGTCGAAGCGCCGGTGGTGCCTCAGGCGCGAGGACGCGTTCGCTCGCCCGGGATGTTCTGTCCGGGATCGGTGTCGATCCGCGGGTGCGGGGGAGACTCGATGCCCACGTCGGTGATGGTGAACGCCGTCGTCGGCTCGCTCGACAGATCGTTCAGCCCGGGATCGCTGCCGAGGCCAGGGTCACTGCTCAGGCCAGCGTCACTGCTGAGCCCGGGATCACTGCGAAGGCCCGGATCGCTGCTGAGCCCCGGATCGCTGCTGAGGCCCGGGTCGCTCGCGAGCTGCGCCAGGTCCGATGCCGACGGCTCGATCTCTTCGATCGCGTCGAGCTCCGACGTGGAGGGCTCCATCTCGCCGCGGAGCGCGGCCTCTGCCGCCTCGATCTCCGACTCGCTCGGGCCGATCTCTTCATCTTCGAAGTCGTCCACCCACGGATCGCCGTTCTGCAGGTCGGGCAGGATCGACGCGTAGATCGCCGCGACGCGGCGCCTTCGCGCGCCGCTCGAGAAGTGATCACGCACGCGCCGGTAGCCGGCCTCGGTCAGCCGCTCGGCGGTCTTGGTCGAGCCGAGTACCTCGAGGATCGCTGCGGCGAGCGTCTCTTCGTCGCCCGGCGGATAGAGGAGGCCCTCGTGCTCGTCGCGCAGCACCTCGCCCACGCCCGGCACCGCCGCCGCGATGACGGGCTTGCGGCACGCCATGTACTCGAAGAGCGGCTGCGGCAGATCGCCGAGCACCTGGAAGCGAGGCGCGGCCGCGGCCGGCGCGAGACAGAGGTCTGCCGCCGCGATGATCCCCGGGATCGCCCGCGCCGCAGGCTCGCCGCGGATGTCGACCACGTCGCGCAGATCGAACGCGTCGACCACCTGCCGCAGCCGATCGCGCCGCGTGCGATCGGGGTCGCCGGCGATCAGCACCTTGATCGGTCGCGTCGCGCGCACGCGGCGCACGGCCTCGAGCAGCGTCGAGAGCTCGCGGTCCGCGGTGAAGGTGCCGAGGTAGAGGAGGCGCGCCGTCTCGTGCGGAGCGGGCGCGCGCCAGTCGAGCGTGCCCACGTCGACGCCAGGCGGGAGTACCTCGACCTTCACGCCGGGGTTCGACTCCGCGAGCCCGCGCTTGGCGGCCTCCGTCGGCACGATCACCACGTCGGCGTGCGCGAGGCAGCGATGGTGGAAGTCCGCCCAGACCTTCTCGACGCCCGCGCCGAGCGCCTCGTCGGGGAACGTGGCCATCTCATAGACGAACCGGAAGCCGAGGTCGGCCTTGCGGTCGGCGGCGAGCGCCCCCTCGAACGGACCGCGCACGTGCACGACGTCGTAGCGCTCGGCCTCGAGCTGCCTCGCGACCGCGCGATCGAAGGCCTCGCGCTGCTCCATCGGATCCCCATCGCCGACGGGCACGCGGAACATGCGGCCTTCGCCCACGCGCTCCACGTGGCTGAGCAGCTCGGTCTTCACGGTGACGAGGTCGACCTCCGCCCGGATGGCCGCGACCATCGCCATGAGCGCCGCGCCGTGAGGGCTCGTGCCGGGCACGGGAGCGAACGCTGTCGCGAGGATCCGAGGGCGAGAGTCCACGCGGCGATGGTACGCGGGGCCCGCGCAGGTGGGCAGGGACAACGGCGGCGCGGGGCCGAAGTGCTTGCGTTTTTCTCTCGGGACCGACTATGACTCCGCTCTCTCGCGTACGCCGAGGTCCCACCTACGTCGTTTCGCCCATACATTGTCAGCCCTTTGGGGAGGTCGTCGTGAAGGAGCTCGCTCGCTTTCTCTTGCAGAACGCCCAGATCGACTTCTCGGGCGAGATCACGATCGAGCAGGTTCGTCAGTTCCTGCGCGAAGACGACTCCCGCGAAGCCCGCGCGCTCCTCGCTCGCCTCATCGAAGACAAGGGTGTCGACGACATGCTCGTCACGGTGGCCGACTGCCTGAAGGAGTACATCCCGGACGGCATCAGCGAGGACACCGTCCGCGCCCAGCTCGCCGTGTACGGCGAGAGCTGAGCCGCTTCTCCTGATCCGAGAGCGACGCTGGGGACGATGACGCTCGTCGACCCCAGCCGTCGTTTCGTCCGTTGGGCCAGCCTGTCCGTGGTCGTGATCGGAGCGTGCGACCTGCCGCCGGATCGCGTGGTGTCCGAGGAGACGGTGGCCAGCACGCTGCTGTTTCCGACGGATGGTCGCCTGGCGCGTGATGGTGCGTTCACGATCGAGGTCGGCGGTCTCCTCGAGCCCACCTCGCTCTTCGGCGTCGACGCCACGCTGACGAGCGGCGAGCGCGAGCTCGGGGTGGCGCTCCGCTTCGACCCGGTCACGCGCATCCTCGTCGCCGATCCGGACGCCGCGCTGCTCGATCCCGACCTCGACTACGTGCTCCGCGTGTCCGGGCCGGTCGACTTCGAGGGGCGGCCGCTCGAGCCGATCGAGGAGCGCGTGCGCGTGGTCCGCGAGCAGGCGCCGCCCGAGCCCGAGGCGCCCGGCTTCGACGAGGTCTCGCGCGTCCTCGAAGGCTGTCGCAGCTGTCACGCAGGCCCGACGGCGGCGCTCGGTCTCGACGTGGACGATCTCGTCGGCACCGCGATCGGCGTGCGCTCCGCGGAGGTCGCGCCGTCGAACTTCGGACGCGACGGTACGGCGATGCTCATCGATCCCGGCCATCCCGAGCGGAGCTACCTCGTCTACAAGATGCTCGGTGAAGGCCCGATCGCGGGCGCGCCGATGGGCGCCGAGGGCTCGCCGGACGTGCCCCTCTCGCGAGACGCGATCGGCATCGTCTCGCGGTGGATCGCGGCCGGCGCCGTGGTGCCGGACGGTGAGCGGCCTTGACGCACAAACCTGCGATTCGATAGCGTCCTCGCCCGATGCAGCCTGCCAGAGCGTCCTTCGCAGCGTGCGGTTCGCTCCTCGTGGCGAGCGCGCTCGTCCTCGTGGGCTCGCTCTCGTGGGCGACCCCCGTCGAGGCGCAGCGCATGAACCTCGCGCTCTCGCGCCTGCGTCTCGAAGACGGTGTGGGCGGCTGCTCGGGCGCGAACTTCTGCGCGAACAACGAGATGTGGTCGAGCCTCGCGACGCAGCTCAGCGGCGCGCTCATCCCCCCGCTCCTCGAGCCTGCGCGAACGCGCGGTCCCCGCAGCTTTTATCTCGGGGTCGAGACGATGCTGACGGGTATCGACGCGAGCCAGGAGTACTGGCAGCTCGGCACCGAGGGCGAGAGCGGCACGATGGGCGACCGCAACCGCGCGGTCGACTCGGTGCTCTCCTGGACGCGCATCTCGATCCGCAAGCCGCTGCCGTTCGGGTTCGAGCTCGGCACGAGCGTGGGTTACCTGACCAACACGGACTACTTCACGCTCGGCCTCGAGATCCGGTGGGCGCTGCTCGAGGGCTGGACGGGCCGCGACTGGTGGGTGCCCGATCTCGCCGTGCGCGCGGCGGTGCAGACCCTCGTGGGCGACGCGCAGTTCAACATGACGACCGTGGCGCTCGACGCGACGCTGTCGAACTCGGTTGTGATCGGCGACGCGTTCGAGCTCTCGCCGTACATCGCGGGACAGATCAACTGGGTGTTCGCAGACACCGAGCTGGTCGATCTCACGCCGACCGTCGACGCGTACCGCCTCTGCAACCCGACGCCTCCGGACCCGGCCGTCGGCAGCCGCATCGCCTGTCAGGGCGACCCGAGCGACTTCAACAACAACACGGTGTTCCGCAGCATCCGCACCATGCGCCCGCGCATGGTCCTCGGCGCGCAGGCTCGCTACGAGCTGATCACGCTGAACGTCGCGTTCTCGTTCGATCTGCAGACGCCGCGGGAAGCCGACGCGAGCCTCGCCGAGTCCCTCGCCCGCCAGTGGCGCCTCGACCTCGGCTTGGGCTTCTCTTTTTGAGGGGCTTCTCTTTTTGAGGGGCTTCTCTTTTTGAGGGGCTTCTCGTTCTGATCGCGAGCAAGTCTCGCCGAGCGTCGCGCGAGGCGGCAAGCGGGGTTGGGGCCCCGCGCGCAGCACGCGCTTCGGCGCGTGGAGTGGGTGGGGGCCCCGCTGCGGGGGAGGGTCCGCATGGACCCTCGGGCAAATCAGCAGGGACCGACGCGCCAGATGAGGACGGTGTTGTTGTCCTCGCGGCACTCGTTGGCTGAGCCACCGGGCAGGTCGACCGGATCGTCGACGACGGCGTAGTAGTCCATCGGGGGACCCGGCGGGATCGTGAGCTCGACGCTGACCGTCTCGCTTCCGCCTTCCGGCAGGAGCGTGCTCGACGTGATGCCCTCGCCGACGCGCGTGCCTTCGCTCGGGGTGCCCCGCCAGAAGCTCACCACGATGCCTGGGCCCACGCGGTTGAGGCCCCAGTTCTGGACGTCCACGGAGAGCACGGCGCGGCCGCGGCTCGTGCACAGGAAGCGTCCGCGACCGCCCCAGAGATCGGGGCTGTAGAGCACCTCGTCGCGACGCTCGGCCTGGTTCTGTCGGTACGTGTTCGCCTGCGTCCACGAGGGCGTCTCGCCGCTCGTGATCAGGCCCTCTTCGGTCACGTTGGTCACGTGGTAGGCGTGCTGGTTCCACACGCGACGTGCGCCGACCCAGCGGCCGCGCGCGTCGCCCCAGATGAACACGCCGGGCTCCGTGAGGCGGGGCCGCAAGAAGAACGCCTCCGCGTTCGCGGAGAAGATGATCTCTGCGTTGCCGTCGCTGTCGACGTCCGCGATCGTCGGGTTCTCGGTGCGCGTGCGCGACGAGTTCGGGTTCGTGAAGAGGATGGTCCCCGTCTGTCCGTCGAAGATGAAGAAGCGGTACTGGTCGTTGTAGATGACCTCGGTGCGGCCATCTCCGTTGAAGTCGAAGAGGCTCGATCCCGTCACGGCCGAGGAGCCGTCCTCCGAGGGCATCACCCAGCGCAGGCCCTCGGCGCCGCAGCCCGCGGGGTTGCCCGCGCCGATGCAGTCGGGATCGTAGACGCCGTACTGCGACGCGTGCGCGATCGCGAGCTCCACGTCGCCGTCGCCGTCGAAGTCGCCCACGGTCGGCGGGCCACCGCCGGGCTGCCCCGAGAGGCCCT
Source organism: uncultured Sandaracinaceae bacterium (assembly GCA_964502175.1). Classification (GTDB taxonomy): domain Bacteria; phylum Myxococcota_A; class Polyangia; order Polyangiales; family Sandaracinaceae; genus JAFLCL01. The sequence goes on along the minus strand of CAZCVE010000077.1, from coordinate 9,043 downwards.
CGATGCGGCGCTCCCACAGCGCGTGACCGTCGAGGTTGTCGAGGAGTCGGATCCACCCCCGCGCCACGAGCGCGACCTCCGGGCCCGGGTCGTCGACGATGTCGGCGACCGCGCAGAAGCCGTCGAAGAGATCCGTGTTGTGCCAGAGGTAGCTGCCGTCCATGCGGATCGCGGCGTTGCCTGCGATCACTTCCTGCTCTCCGTCGCCGTCGAGATCGGCGACGCACGAGATGGGACCGAGCTGCTGGTTCACGCCGCGCGACGTGTCGTCGCTGCCTCGCGCGATCAGCGCGCCGGTGCGTCCATCGAGGATGTAGCGCCCCGCGACGACCTCCACCGTGCCGTCGCCGTCGAGGTCGGCGAGCGACACCGCGCCGCCGATCGATCGGTTGCGTCGATCGCCGCGGTCGGACGCTGGCGGGTTGGGCGATTGCCACAGCAGCGTGCCGTCGTGGTTCACCGCGTAGCTGCCGTCGAACACGCCGAGGCCCACGAATTCGGCGGACCCGTCGCCGTCGATGTCGCCCGCCGCGATGTTCGTCGAGGCCTCGAACGGTCCGGTCTGCAAGGGATCCGACGGCCACGACGTGGTCTCGTCGGTCATCGGATCCCAGAGACGCAGCACGCCCTGCTCGTCCTCGAGCGACGCGTACGACACGAACGCGACGATGGGGTGGATGTCGCCGCCGTCGGTCGAGTCCGGGTCGATCACGACGGGCGTCGCGCACACGTGGATGAACGCGGGGCGCTCCACCGAGCGACCGCCCGGCCACGAGCGCTCGAGCACGGGCGCGTCGAACGGATCGATCGCGGGCCGCACGAGACACACGCTCGGATCGGGGTGGCCTTCGAGCGGAGGCTCGAGCGCATCGGGCGCGCCGAGCGGAGAGTCGCGACCCACGTCCATGCCGACGTCGGGCAGCTCGAAGACGTCGGGCGGCGCCTCGCCGTCGTGCAGGTAGACGTCGCGGCTCGCGTCGATCGACACGTGCGCGTCGCGGCCGGCGTCGCGCGGCCCTGCCTCGCCCTCGTCGCGTGTGTTCGTGAGGTAGCAGGCGCCCACCGCAGGGACGCAGCTCAGCGCGAGGATCCGGAGGAAGGTGCTGCGGGACGACGACACGGCGGGCCACTCTTACACAAGGTGCGTGCCAGTCGATCGAAAGCGGCCAGCCCACGAATGCAGCGGATTTCTTCCCCGAGCGCGTCGCGCGCACACCGACCGTTCGTTTCCTGACGGGTTCGCCGCGCACGGTGTCGTCGTGGTAGCTCTCCGGCCATGCGTGTCGTTCGTGTGTTCGAAGGCGGCGTCGCGGGGAACCCCGGCACGGCGCACTGGGCGCTCTGGCAGTCCGAAGGCGTCGCGCGCGTGCTCACCACGGCGCCGTACGCGGGCGGCATCCCCACCGATCGCGTCGTGAGCTTCGAGGCGCTGCTCGCGCCCGTCACGCCGACGAAGATCGTGTGCGTGGGTCGCAACTACGCGGCGCACGCGAAGGAGCTCGGCAACGAGGTGCCGTCCGAGCCGCTGCTCTTCCTCAAGCCGCCGAGCTCGCTGCTCGACCCCGGCGGCGCGATCGAGCTCCCGTCGCAGAGTCAGCGCGTCGAGCACGAAGGCGAGCTCGGCATCGTGCTCGGAGCGCGTCTCAAGGACGCCAGCGAGGCCGAGGCCCGCGCGGCCATCTTCGGCATCACGGCGGGCAACGACGTGACCGCGCGCGACCTCCAGAAGAAGGACGTGCAGTTCACGCGCGGCAAGGGCTTCGACACGTTCTGCCCCGTGGGCCCGTGGATCGAGACCGAGGTCGGCGACCTCTCTGCGATCACCGTGGAGACGCGGGTCGATGGCCTCGTGCGCCAGCACGGCAGCACGTCGAACATGATCTTCGCGGTGCCGTTTCTCCTCTCCTACATCTCGCGGATCATGACGCTCGAGCCCGGCGACCTCGTGCTCACCGGCACGCCCGAGGGCGTCGGCCCCATCGTCACGGGCAACGTCGTCGAGGTCTCGATCAGCGGCGTCGGCACACTCTCGAACACCGTGCGCTGAGATCAGTCCGGCGCGGCGACCGGCTCGGCGTCCTCGAAGGTCGGCACGGGCCGCGACATGGCTCGCTCGGGGATGTTGCCCTCGAGGCTGCTCGCGATCGCTTCGTCGAGGACCGCGAGCGCGAGCTCTGCCGACACGGCCGAGCGGCTCCGCTGGAGGAGCGCCGGCCCTCACGCCGCGAGTGTCACCGAAAGCGACACCCCCGCGGGGACTCGTCGTCAACGTCGGAGAGCGACGCGCGGGGAGGAGCTCAGCGCGCGGCGACGCGGATCACGCCGTCTTCGCCGAGGCGGATCGCGCCCGACTCGCCGCCGCAGCCCTGACACGCTGTCCACAAGAGCTCTTCGCGCGAGGGCGGCGTGCGCGAGATCGCGATCGGCGTCTGCTCGTGCTCGAACACGAACGAGCCTGCGTGCCAGTAGCCTTCGGTCGGTCGCGGATAGAGCACGGCGATGAGCGTGTCCTCGCCGCTCTGGCCCGACACGACGAGCGCATCGTCTCCCTGCGCGGGCGACCAGCGGAACGGGCCGTTGGTGAGCTCCCAACCTTGCAGCGCGCCGCGCGTGGCGTTGCCGCGAGCGAGCGCGCGGTCGCCGTCTTCGGCGTCGTAGGGCTCGAACGCGTCGGCCCAGCCTGCGAGCTCGGGCACCGATCGCAGCGCCGCGCGGATCTCGTCGAGCGTCATCGCGACGTCGGCGAACTGACGCTGGGCCTCCGGCGTCGGGTACGCGACGTCAGCCACCGCGCCATGGCAGCAATGGAACGCGGCAGCGGAGACCGGCGGGAGATCAGGCGCGGCCGCGGCGGGTTGCTCGTTGCGCGCCGCGCAGCGATGGAAGTCGACGGCCTGATCGCTGCGCGCGCCGCGGATCACCGCGCGCGTGCCGAGCCGCGTCTCGACGTTCGACGCCGTCCACTCCGCCCGCTCGACGCCCATCGCCATCACGCCGAAGCCGCTCGCGCACAGCGCGGGATCACGCGTGCACTCCTCGAGATCCATGGCCGCGCCGCTCGCATACACGCTCGCGTCGGGGCCGCCGCACGCGCGCTCCCACTCGAGCTCGGTGCAGAGCCGTCCGTCGCGCTCGGCGCACAACATCTCGGCCTCACGACGTGTCGCGACGAGCAGCGGCGCGAGCGTCGGATCGTTCGGGTAGGGGCGCCGATCGATCGTGAAGCCGGGCATCGAGACGACGACGCGATCGGCCTCGCGCGAGCTCCGACGAAACGGCGTGCCCGGCACGCTGCCGACCTCGAACGAGCCCGCAGGAACGTCCGCGCGAGGCCCATCGAGGCGCATGCGACGTCGTGTCGGGGTCGTCGTGACAGGCGTGGGCGCCGTGGCAGGCGCAGAGGCTGCGATGGTGGCGGGCGCCGGCGAAGGGATCGACGGCTCCGCCTCGGGCGTCGTGGGATCACCACCACACGCCGCGACGACGAACGGCACGAGCGCAGACGCGAGACGCCGCACGAGAGCGCGAGACATGCGTCGGGTATCTCGGACCCTCGGGCTGCGCGTCAAAAAACGCGTGAACGCTACGGGCTTCCCGTCCACGGGGGCGCGTCGAACACCACGCGTGGTGCGCGCACGCGGGTCATGCGTGGGCGCGCGAGCTCGTCATGGAGGGCCGAAGAGTGGGGGCGGTGGAGGCGTCGGGACGTATCGCTCGGGGAGCGAGAGCACGGCCTCCCCGCGGTGACCCACCCACTCGGGTGCCTCGAACACCACGCCCGAGGCCCCGCGACGACGGATGATCGGATCGCCCTCGAACGTCGGGAGAGGGCGCGACATCGTCGCGTCGACGGAGGCGCCTGCCAGGTCGTGGGCGATCATCTCGTCCATGAGAGCGAGCACGATCTCCATCACCACCGCGCGGCGCGCGAGCTCGCGAAGCGGCGCCGACAGCGGCCCGCACGCGGCGTCCCAACCGCGGCGAGCACGCGGCGGCATCCACGGCGCCCACTCGGGGCGCAGGCCGGGATCCAGCGCGTCGATCGTCGCGTTCACGCGATCGAAGCAGGCATGCGTCGAGAGGGTCGCGCACCCGATCGCGTCGAGCGCCTCGGCGACCGCCACCACGCGCTCGCGACACACCCAGTCGAGTGACTCGTCCTGTGTCCCGCTCGGGCTCCAGTCGAGCAGCTGGAGCGCGAGCAGCTCCGGCCGGTGGAGTCGGTTCGCGTGATGCGCCTGCACGCGCGCCAACATCTGGCGCAGGTGCTCTGCCTGATCCGCCGTGAGCGGCCCGTCGCGCCCCGACCGCTCCAGCCATCCGAGCCACACGGGGCTCGGCGTGAGGAGGTCCGACTGGCCAGAGCGCACCAGCGCGTCGAGGCTCCAGAGGCGTCGCACGATGAGCTCGACGTGATCGACGGCAGGTCGCACCTGCGCATCCCACGCGAGCGCGTCGGCCACTGCGTGGACGTCCTCACCGCTCGTGTCGGGCGCGGCCAGGAGGTGATCCCACGCCGCATCGAAGCTCCGCGCGCACCGAGCTCGCCTCGCGTCGAGGACGGGATCGGGGAACACCTCCTCGCCGCCCCAGGGGTGCCGTCCCACGTAGCCGGCGCAGTCGAGCGGCGGCGCGGCAGACGCGCCTGCGATGGGCCGCGGTCGCGCGAGCGTCTCGGCGCGACGACGGATGTCGTCCTGCTCGTCGGTCATCATGACGGGCCGCGTGTAGAGCCACGCGAGCATCGCCGCGATCACGATCGACGCCACGAACCCGACGGCGATGAGCGTCTTGGTCTGCGTCGACACGCGCGGAGTCTCTCACACGCCACAGGGACGATCAGCGCGTGGCCCGGCGGAGCGGTTCAGAGGTCGTCGTCGTCCGAGTCGGCGCGTCGGGTCGCGCTCCAGATCTCGTCGTACTTGGCGCGGACCATCGGATCGAGCTCGTCGCCGAGCGAGCGAGGCAGCGCCGCGTGGCGCACGAGCTCTTGCACGTCGGCGAGATCCTTCAGGCGATCGGGGTTGGTCATCCCGGACGCGAGCTTGAGCTCCACGAGGTGTCGGACGGACAGCACGCGGAAGCCGTCGCCTTGGATCGCGACGCTCGGATCGGGGAAGCGCACGGCCTTCGGCTTTCCGTCGCCCGGGTAGTCACCGGTGAGCAGTACGTCGATCTTCACGCCGGACGAGTCGCGCATGCCCTTCGATCCAGGGAAGCGCTCGACCCACCCGAGCCCCAGACGCTTCCGCTTGAACTGCGCGAGGCCCTCCGCGGTCAGCAGCACGTCGACGTCGGTCGTCACGCGACGGTACCCGTGCGCGTTGAGCGCCATCGCGCCGACGATCGCGTACGGGATCCCGTCTTCATCGAGCGCCGCGGTGAGTCGCCTCAGCGCGCTGTGTACTTCGTCGAGCCCCATGAAGAACCTCTCCGCGAACGCAGCGCCTTCCCAGAACTCGCGTGACGCCGTGGCGGAGAGTCTGGGCTCGGTCACGCGCTCGAACGTAGCACGCGAGGCGTGGGCCTCACTTCGCGGCGATCAGCGCGACGAGTCGATCTCGATCAAGCCCAGCGCCGCGAGCTTCGGCTCGACCACGGTGCGCAGCGCCACGTCCGTCAGCAGGGCCTGCCGCTCGCGTGAGAAGAGGCCCAGCTCCGCGAGCTCGGGCTCGGGCCACGCGTCGAGCGACTGCTGCGACGGCGCGATGCGCGCGAGCTCGTCACGGACGCGCGCGCGCCGCGGCGCGATCATGCGCTCGGTGATCGCCGCCCACGTCTCACGATCGCGAGGCGCGAAGCGCGCGAGGGATCGCTCGAGGTACGTCCAGCCGTACGCGTGGTGCTCGGCCTCGTCGGCGCCCGTGGCCTGGATCACGCGTGCGACCGCGGGGTTCGTGGCGCGCCGCGCGAGGTCTTCGATGTAGTGGTGAGAGAGCGACTCCGCGATCGCGAGCATCGAGATCGCCGTGGAGAGCGCACGCTCGGCGGCGGGGCGCGCGAGGAACGCGTCGCTCTCTCGCTGCTCGACGGGATCGGGAAGGAGCGGTGCCCCGCCGAGGGCACGCAAGAGGGCAGAGGTGCTCGCGACGTGACGGATCTCGTCGTCGAGCATGTCGACGGCGCCCGCGTAGACGTCGAGCGGATCGCCCGCGGCCATCACCTCGCTGACGAATCGCCCCATGATCTGGGCCGATCGCATCTCCGTCTGCACCCGCTCGGACCACACGCCGCGCGCATGCGCGAGCCGCTCGGGCGTGTACTGCTCCGGGTGCAGGTCGGAGAGATCGACGTCCTCGCCATACCGCGCGCGGAACATCGCGCCGAACACGGAGTCGCGATCACGCCGCAGCGGAAGCGCCCCGCTCATGGCGCGTCCTCCGTGATCAGCGCGTCCATCGCGGCGTCGTCGGTGACGAGCGCGTCGATCGGTGCATCGTCCTGAACCAGCACGTCCGCCGTCAGCGCGTCGAGGGCCGCGTCGTCGATCGGACCTACATCCGCGAACCCCGCATCATCGACGGGCGCGTCGGGCACGAGCGGGGCATCGGGCAGTCCCAGGTTCGCGTCCCGCGGTTCCGTGCCGTAGTTGCAGATGTAGCCGGGTCGGCAGAGGCACTCGAGCGTGCTTCCGCTGCCGCGCGTCGGTACTCCTGGTGGACGCACGGAGCAGCGATGCCACGTCCCCTCGGCCTCGCATCCATGGAGAACACTCGTCACGCCTACCAGAACGGTGATCCAGAGCTGTTCGCTGCGTCCCATCGATCCCCTCCTCAGCACGTCCTGATCCAGGGCCCGCGGCTCACGTCGGCACGACGGTTCAGGGAGCATCGGCGACGAGCGCGTCGACTGCCGCGTCGTCGATCGGGCCGGCATCGGCGAAGCCGCTGTCGTCCATGACGGGAGTGCTGCTGTCGGTGCCGGCGTCTCGGAAGCACGCGCCCATGCCGTAGTTGCAGGTGATGCCATCGGGGCAGAAGCACTCGAGCGACGTTCCTGATCCTCGCGCCATCCCGCCGGGGATGCTCGCGTGATCCCCCGGACAACACGGGCCCCACGTGCCCTCTCCACCCGTGTCCGGGACACGCGTGTCGGGTGGCGTCGACATCGACGCGTCTGGCTGCTCCCTCTGCTGCATCGAGCACGCGCCGAGTCCGCTCGCGAGCACTGGGATCCAGAGCCTCTGTTGTCGTTGCATGATCACCATGTCCCTAGGGGGCTCCATCGGCCGCAAGCGGGTCGATCGCTGCGTCGTCCGCGCTCGAGCCATCCAGCGCAGCGTCGTCCGTGATCAGTGCGTCGAGGGCTGCGTCGTCCATGGGTCCGGCGTCCGCGAAGCCTGCCTCGTTCCGAGCCGCGTCGACGCCCTCGGGCGGCCACACGTCCCGCTCCCAGCAAGTCTGCTCCCAGTTGCAGGTCGACCCCGCGGGGCAGAGGCACTCGAGCGAATTGCCCGTGCCACGCGTCTGGACCCAGGGGCTGGAGCCCAGACCACAGCAGCGCACCCAGCGATCTGCGCGGACCGTCGGATCGGGCTCCACCCAGTCGCTCGAGCACGCGCCGAGGCCCAGGGCCGAGATCCACATCCAGTGTCGCCCCGACGTCATGGTCTCGCGTCATCCGTGATCAGCGCGTCGATGGCTGCGTCGTCGATCGGTCCTGCGTCGGCAAACCCCGTGTCGTCGAGCGCGGGAGTGGATCCCGCGTCCATGAAGCAGCTGCCCCAGCCGTAGTTGCACGCGATGGCCGCAGGACAGAAACACTCGAGTGAGTCTCCTGATCCCCGCGCCAGACCACCGGGGATGCCCAAGTGCGCGCCGGGGCAGCAGCGACTCCACGTTCCTTCCGGAGCATCGGGCGGCGCGTCTCCCGACGCCCACGCGTCGTCTTCCACAGTGGTGTTCGCGCACGCGCCGAGTCCGCTCGCGACGATGGGCATCCAGATCCATGCGGGGCGTCTCATGGCGCGTCCTCGCATCACGGCACCGCGTCGTCGGTCGACGCTGCATCGTCGGTCAGGAGCGCATCGATCGCTGCGTCATCGATCGGGCCCGCATCTGCGAACCCCGAATCGCCAGCGGGTACCGGGGGTCCTGAGTCGAACCAGTAGCACTGGCCGTAGTTGCAGGTCGCGCCGGCGGGACAGAGGCACTCGAGCGAGTCGCCCGAGCCCCGCGACTGAATGCCGGGGATCGCCAGATCCCCGACGCAGCAGCGCATCCATCGACCCTCTCCGCCCACATCTACGTGAGCCGGCGCATCGATCTCCGCCGACGTGTCTTCGTTCGCATCGATGCTGGCATCGGCATCGCCCGGGGAGCCTCCGCACCCTGCGAGGCCGATCGAGCAAGTCATCCAGATCAAGTCATCGCGTCGCATCAGGTGTCCCCACCGGTTCGAGGTCCTGCGTCGTCGACCACGGCAGTATCCGCTCGTTGCGTCCCATCATGCTCCCAGGCGGCGTACCGCACGCAGAGCATGACGTCACGGCGAGCGGCGCACCAGTGTTGCTACGAGCGCGAAGGGCGCCCCGACAGGCGGCTTCGCTCTGAACCCCGGGGTGCAATCCCGGGGCAGTCAGAGCGCTCGGTTCTTCGTGGCAAGCCCGACGAGCGGGCTTGGTCGATGCGTCGCCCGGGGAGAAACGAGCATCGCGACGGACCAGGTCGGCGACAACCGTGCGGATGCCGCGACGTGCGACTCCCCTCGATCCTGCCGGACGCTTCGCGCGCGACGTCCGAGCAGTGACAGGACGCCAGTGATGCTCGGCGCAGCAGACGTCGCACCTCGCGAGCGCCACGACGTTGCGGGTCGCGCGAACGCAGCCGCGAAGCGCCGTCAGGTCCGCGGGGAGCGGCGAGCATCGCGACCGAGCAGCTCGTCGCGAACGTCAGCTGGCGCGACGTGCGACTCCCCTCGATCCTGCCGGACGCTTCGCGCGCGACGTCCGAGCAGTGACAGGACGCCAGTGATGCTCGGCGCAGCAGACGTCGCACCTCGCGAGCGCCACGACGTTGCGGGTCGCGCGAACGCAGCCGCGAAG
>CAZCVE010000076.1:17362-39697 GCA_964502175.1 uncultured Sandaracinaceae bacterium | reverse complement strand
GGTCGCGTGAGCGACTGACACGACGAGAGGAGCGGTTCCGAGAGGAGTCGCTCCTTTCGTCTTCCGTCGTTGGGTGACGCGGGGCGAAAGCGACTTGTGATCGCGGGGGCGGAGGGATATCTCCGCCGCTCCGGAGGACGCATGGCAGTGGTCGAGACCAAGAGCGACGGTGACGTGTACGAGGCACCGGCGACGCCGTTCGAACAACGCGTGGGCCATCACCCCGGCCTGTTCGCCCTGTTCTTCGCAGAGATGTGGGAGCGCTTCTCGTACTACGGCATGCGCGCGCTCCTCATCTACTACATGACGAAGGACTTCCTCGATTACTCCGACGAGCGGGCCTACAGCGTCTACGGCGCGTACACGGCCCTCGTCTACATGACGCCGTTCATCGGCGGCATGGTCGCGGATCGACTGCTCGGTCAGCGCGCGGCCGTCATCATCGGTGGCTCGCTCATGGCGCTCGGTCATCTCGTGATGACCATCCAGAACTCGACGGCGTTCTTCGTCGCGCTCGCGCTGCTCATCTGCGGCAACGGCTTCTTCAAGCCGAACATCGGGACGATCCTCGGACGCGTGTACGGCGGTGAGCGCCTCTCACCCAAGCGCGATGGGGCGTTCACGATCTTCTACATGGGCGTGAACCTCGGCGCGGCGATCGCGCCGCTCGTCTGCGTCTATGTGGGCGAGAACTACGGCTGGCACTGGGGCTTCGGCCTCGCGACGATCGGGATGCTCATCGGCCTCGCGATCTTCGTCGCGCCGACGGTCGTGACGCAGGCGATGGTCGGAGTCGGTGCGCTCCTCACGGCGGTCGGCCTCGTCTACATCGGCACCGTGCAGGACGTGTTCGTGCTCGCGGCGAACGTCTTCGTCGCGGTGTCCTTGCTCGTCGCGATGGGCTTCGCGCTGTGGGCGCTGTCGAACGGCAGCGTGCCCGTGGAGATCGGGCAGCCCAAGGATCGCAGCACGTTCGGTCGCAACGTCGGTGGCGTGCTCGGCGTCACCGCGGTGGCAGTCGCGACGTTCGCGTGGCTCTGCGAGCACGGCGACATCGCCGGTCAGGTGCTCATCGTCGTGGGCGTCGCCGCGCTCGGCTACATCCTCTACGAGGCGTTCCGCGTGACGCGCATCGAGCGCGAGCGCCTCTTCGTCATCCTGATCATGGCGTTCTTCTCGATGCTCTTCTGGGCGTTCTTCGAGCAGGCGGGCAGCTCGATCAGCCTCTTCACCGATCGCAACGTCGACCGCGTCACCGAGGCTCGTGTGCTCACCGACGCAGACGTCGGCGAGACGCTGGACATCGTGCTCATGCAGGAGCAGGTCGGCTTCCCCATCGACGGCGCCGTGCTCACGCTCGATCGCCTCGACACCCTCCGCGCGGAGGCGCACGAGCGCGAAGAGTCAGAGGTGCGACGATCCCTCACGATCGAGCAGGCGCACGTGGGCATGGCGATCGGCGGCTCGGAGGTGCCCGCGGGCATGTTCCAGGCGACCAACCCGATCTTCATCCTGATCTTCGGCCTCGTGTTCACGGGCCTCTGGACCTGGCTCGGCAAGCGAGGGATCGAGCCGTCGACGCCGACGAAGTTCGTGTTCGGCCTCGCACAGCTCGGTCTCGGGTTCCTCGTGCTGTGGTTCGGCGCACGCAGCGCCGACAGCCGCGGCATGGTCGGCATGAGCTGGCTCGTGCTCGCGTACTTGCTGCACACCACGGGTGAGCTCTGCCTCTCGCCCGTCGGTCTCTCGATGGTCAGCAAGCTCGCGCCGGCGCGCATGGTCGCGACGATGATGGGCGCTTGGTACCTCGCGACGGCGTTCTCTCAGTACCTCGCGAGCGTCATCGCGACGCTGACGGGCGTCGAAGAGGGCGAGGGCGGCGGGGCGGGGAGCATCCCGCTCCCGATCGAGACGCTCGACACGTACGCCGACGTCTTCCTCAAGATCGCGATCGCCTCGGGTGTCGCGTGCGTGCTGCTCGCCGCGCTGACGCCGCTCATCAAGAAGTGGATGCACGAGCACGACGCTGCGGACAAGAAGACCGCTGCCTCGTGAGCGGCTCGTGATCGGCTGCTGATCGGGTCATGCTCGCGGCCGTGGATCGCCTGGAGGGAACGATGAAGACGCTCTCGATGGCCTGCTCGATCGCCTTGGGTGTCTGGATGCTCGCGTCCGTCGCGTCTGCCCAGACGCCGCCCGACGTGGTCGAGCTGCGCAACGGCGGCATGGTGCGCGGGACGCTGATCGAGAACCTCCCGGGCGATCACGTGACCATCCAGCTGGCGACCGGCGAAGTGCGCACGTTTCCCGCGGCCGAGGTGCTGCGCGTGGGGCCGGGCGCGAGCAGCGCTCCGGTGATCATCGAGCCCGGCTACCCGGGTCAGATGGTCCCTCCTCCGCCCGAGCCGATGGTGAACGTTCGCGTCGTCGGCACGAGCGAAGAGCTCTCACTCCACCGCCTCACGGGAACGGCGAGCGTGTCGGTGTGGACTGGACGCGGCATGAGCGCCGCGGCGATCGATCAGTTCGCGATCCTGTGTGGCGCGCCCTGCGAGCAGAGCATCCCGCGCGGCACGTACACGCTCGGCATCTCCCAGGGCAACGGCATGGCGCGTCGCGCCGATCACTCGATCTTTCACCTCGAGAACGACACGACGCTCGAGCTCGAGTACGAGAGCCGCGAGGGCATCCGCATCGCGGGCTGGGTGATCTTCGGCGTGGCGTCGGTGGGCTACGCGCTCGGCGCGACGCTGCCGCTGCTGACCGGCGGCACGAGCGACTTCATCGAGATCCTGCTGATCAGCACGGGCATCTACGTCGCCCTCTGCATCCCGGTGATCATCATGGTCGCGCTGAACGACCACGCAGACATCCGCGAGCTCACCGCTGATCTCGCGGACGGCATCCGGTTCTGAGAGTCAGCGCCGCGGCGTAGGCGCGGACGAACGTCTCAGCCGATCACGCGCGCGAGGTGTGCACGCAGCCACCAGCCGAACTGGTTGCGGCGCTGGAAGCCGGGGATCTGGGCCCACACGCGGAGCGCCTCGTCGAGCTCGCCCTTGGCGGCAGGCTTCTCGTCGGCCGCGGCGTGGGCTCGCGCCTTCTTCACGTGGCCTTCGACGGAGGACGTGTTGATCGAGAGGAACCGATCGTAGGCGTCGATCGCCTCTTCGTGCTTTCCGAGCTCCTCGAGGCAGTCGCCCGCGAGGAGGTAGGGCTCGCCGAAGCGGAGGCGCGTGTCGCTCGCGACGGAGTCGACGAGCGGCTGCGTGGCCTCGGCGTATTGACCCTTCATGTGGTGCGCCGCGCCCTTGAGGTAGAGGAGCTCGGCGTCGTTCGGGAAGCGCTCGAGGGCCTCGTCGATCTTCTCGAGCGCGGCACCAGGGCGTCGCTGCTGGAGGTAGATCATCGCGAGGTCGCGCCGAGCGGTGACGTTCGCCGGGTTCGTCTCGATGAGGCGCCTGAGCGTCGAGATGCGGCCGAACGTACGGAAGAGGACGACGGGATCGGGGATGTAGCGCCGGAGGACGAAGAAGAGCACGACCGCCACGAGCAGCGGCGGATAGCGGAACGCGTACGACGCGAAGAAGATGAACGCGTAGTACCAGAGGTAGCCCCAGCCACCGCCGCCCCTCATCGGGAGCCTCGGCGTGTGCTGTGTCGGGGTCGATCTGCGCGTGTCTGCCGCATGGCGTTCTAGCTACGTGGGCTGGAGAGCGTTCTTCCCCGGCGAGCGGGCGCGAGCGTAGCATCGCGGACGGATGCAGCAGCGAGAGGGACGCTTCGATCTCGTCGTCGCAGCGCTCGCGGGGATCGCGGCGGTCGCGCTGGTGCTCGGAACGCTCGCGGTCGAGCAGATCCAGGTCACGCACGAGATCCAGCTGTGGGCGCCCCCGCGGATCCAGACCGGTGATCGCGTCCCGTTCCGTGCGCGCGTGTTCGCGGATCTCGAAGCGCACGATGGGCCGCGGCTCGTGCGTCCCATGACGACGGTGGGCCTCTACACCGCCGACGAAGAGAACGTCGAAGAGGGCGGAGCGACGCTCGAGGCCGCTGCGTTCGACACGCTCGAGGGCGGTGTGCTCACGGCGGAGGCGCACAGCGCTCGCGTCGTCGCCGTCGCGCGCGAGGGGAACGTGCTCGCCACCGCGGAGAGGGCCGTGGAGGTCGCCGAGGAGATCGAGGAGCGCTTGCCGATCCGCGCGCGCATCGGCGATCCCCTGCAGGTGCTGTCGCTCGCGCGACCCGCGGCGGTGATCGAGGCGGCGCCCGATCTCGACGTGGCGGTCCCGGGCGGTGTGTGCGTGCCCGAGATGCCGTGCAGCATCGTCTTCTGGCGCGGGACGCAGGCCCTCTTGCCGCGGCTGCTCGAGTGCATCGGGCTCGATGTCGGCGCCACGAGCGTGGGCACCGAGCTCGTCTCGATCGCCGTGGTGGTGCATGGCTCGGAGGCCCGGTGCGAGCTCGCGCTCGATCCTCTGCCCGTGACGACGACGCTTCAGATCCCCGTCGGCCTCGCGACACCGTTCCTCGAGATCGCGCAGGAGGAGGACGTGCTCCGCGTGCGGGGTGAGCCCCCGATCGGTCGTGAGGAGATGTTCCTCGACGTCTTCGTCGGCGAGCGATGGGTGATGGCGCGCACGATGCGGCGCGGCGAGACGCTCGACGTTCCGATGGAGGATCTCGGAGGTGGCATCGTCCGCGTGCAGGCCCGCGGCGATCTCGACTCGAGCGAGCGTGCCTACCAGCTCGCTCTCGTCACGGCCCACCCCCGCGAGCCCGCCACGGTCACCGCGTCGGCGCTCCGCGCGCGCTTCGGCACCGCCGCGGTGACGTGGTCTCCGGAGCGGAGGCGGTGGGCGTTGCTCGAGCTCGACGCCGAGCTGATCGACGTGGAGGCGCCGGTCTCGGGGCTCGCGCGCGACGAAGCACGGCTCGAGTCGGTGCGCGCGACGATGCGCGCGATCTGCGGGGCCGGCGTGCTCCTCGGGGTCGCGGCCATCCTCGTCGCCGTCACGCGTCGAGGTCTCGCGTCGGCGCGTGAGGCGCGGGAGGTGCTGCTCGAGGCCGGCGACGCTTCGGCGGACGACTCGAAGGCGCGGTGGCGCTCGTGGCTCACGGTCGTGGGCTTCGTCTCCGGCATCGGCCTCGCGATCCTCCTCGCCGCAGCGTTCCTCGTCGCGCGTCCCTTCTTCATGGGGTGATCGCGCGCTGGGCACGACCCCACGGGCAGGGTGCGCGGCGCACAACCACCGCGGAATCGCCCTGAAAAGAGGGAAGATCCGTGCTTGATGAGGCGTTGCGCCCGCTCGGACGGCGACTTAGTCTGCCGCCCCTTCGATCCCCGGACGCAAGGTCCGCTGATCCCGCCGAGGCCCTGCGATGATTCAAGCCTTTCTCTCGAAGATCTTCGGAACGAGCCACGAGCGGCAGCTGAAGAAGGTCCAGCCGCGCGTCAACGCGATCAACGAGCTCGAGCCCAAGTTCCAGAAGCTCAGCGATGATCAGCTCCGCGCGTACACGGGCGAGCTGAAAGAGAAGATCGAGAAGGGCGCCAAGCTCGACGACATCCTCGTCGAGGCGTTCGCGGTCTGTCGCGAGGGCGGCAAGCGCGCGCTCAACATGCGGCACTACGACGTGCAGCTCATCGGCGGCATGGTGCTCCACGACGGCAAGATCGCCGAGATGAAGACCGGCGAGGGCAAGACGCTCGTCGCCACGCTGCCCTGCTACCTCAACGCGCTCTCGGGCAAGGGCGTGCACGTCGTCACGGTCAACGACTACCTCGCCAAGCGCGACCAAGAGTGGATGGGGAAGCTCTACGGCTTCCTCGGTCTCACCTCCGGATGCGTCTACCCGCAGCAGAGCGACGCCGAGAAGAAGGCCGCGTACCGCGCAGACATCACGTACGGCCAGAACAACGAGTTCGGCTTCGACTACCTGCGCGACAACATGAAGTTCTCGATCCACGAGTACGCGCAGCGCGAGCTGAACTTCGCGATCGTGGACGAGGTGGACTCGATCCTCGTCGACGAGGCGCGCACGCCGCTGATCATCTCGGGTGAGGGCCAGCCCGCGTCCAAGCGCTACTCGCAGATCGCGGAGCTGATGCCGAAGCTCCGCAAGGACGAGCACTTCGTCCTCGACGAGAAGAACCACCAGGTCTCGATGACCGACGAGGGCATCGAGCTCGCCCAGTCGATGCTCTTCGAGCGGAAGATCATCGCGGTCCCGAACCTCTTCGACCTCGCGAACCTCGAGGCGATCCACATCCTCCAGCAGTCGCTGCGCGCGCACACGCTCTACAAGCGCGATCAGCACTACCTCGTCGCGCCCGATCAGAAGGTCGTCATCATCGACGAGTTCACGGGCCGCACGCTCGCGGGACGTCGCTGGTCCGACGGCCTCCACCAGGCGGTCGAGGCCAAGGAGCGCGTTCCGATCCAGAGCGAGAGCCGCACGCTCGCGACCATCTCGTTCCAGAACTACTTCCGCCTCTACAAGAAGCTCGGAGGCATGACCGGCACCGCGGACACCGAGGCGCCGGAGTTCATGAAGATCTACAACCTGGAGGTCGTCGTCATCCCGACGAACCGCCAGATCAAGCGCACGGACTACGACGACCTCGTCTACAAGACCGAGCGCGAGAAGTTCAAGGCGGTGTTCGAGCACCTCATCGAGTGCAACCAGGCGGGGCAGCCCGTGCTGGTCGGCACGACGAGCGTCGAGAAGTCCGAGGCGCTCGCGAAGATGCTCGAGAAGAAGGGCATCCCGTACAACCTGCTCAACGCCAAGCAGCACGAGCGCGAGGCGTACGTCGTCGCGCAGGCGGGCCGGAAGGGCGGCATCACGATCGCCACGAACATGGCCGGTCGCGGCACCGACATCCTCCTCGGCGGCAACCCCGAGATGCTCGGGCGCATGGAGGTGCTCGACAAGGCGCGCGCGGAGGTCGCCGCGCTCGGCGACGGCTACCGCGGTCCGGGCGCGCCTCTCGCCGAGGGGCAAGAGCTCCCGCTCCTCGACGACAAGGAGCGCTTCGACTCCGCGGTGAAGGACGCGCAGAAGAAGTACGAAGAGATCTGCGCGCGCGAGAAGAAGGAGGTCATCGCCGCGGGCGGCCTCCAGATCATCGGCACCGAGCGCCACGAGAGCCGACGCATCGACAACCAGCTCCGCGGCCGCGCGGGCCGTCAGGGAGATCCGGGCGCGTCGCGCTTCTATCTCTCGCTCGAAGACGACCTGATGAGGATCTTCGGCGGCGATCGCATCCAGAACATGATGGCGACGCTCGGCATGGAAGAGGGCGTGCCGATCGAGCACCCGTGGGTGACCAAGAGCGTCGAGAACGCGCAGAAGAAGGTCGAAGAGCGCAACTTCGACATTCGTAAGAACCTGCTCGAGTACGACGACGTGATGAACCAGCAGCGCAAGAGCGTGTACGTCTTGCGTCGTCAGGTCCTCGAGGGTCAGTACCGCACCGTCCCGACGGACGAAGAGCGCAAGGCGGGCAAGGAGCCCGAGCGTGTCGTGTCGAAGGCGCGGCCCGAGTACACCAAGCAAGTCCAGCCGATGGTCGAGCAGATGATCCGCTTCCACGGCGGACCTCCGCAGCCCCCGCCCGACGCGGCCGTCGAGGACCGCGAGGCGTGGGTGAAGTTCGTCCGCTCCGGCTCGGTCGACGAGGTGAAGGAGGTCCGCGCGGCGGCGATCGAGCGCAACCTCTACGAGTCGTTCGGCTGTCGCATCGAGGTGGGCAAGCTCGCGAAGGATCCGAAGAAGCTCGCGGCGTTCTTGATCGAAGAGGTCGCGCTCTCGCTCACGGAGCAGGACGAGCGCCTCATGGATCTCGTGGAGCACCTCGTGCTCAAGACGGTCGAGGTGCACTGTCCTCAGAACAAGCACCCGACGGACTGGGACATCCGAGGGCTCGAGGAGAAGTACAAGGAGATCTTCGGGATCAAGGCCTCCTCCAAGAGCGGCGAGCCGCACGAGCTCGCGGCGGCGCTCTACAAGGACGCCGAGGCCGTGCTCGACAAGAAGGAGACGGACATCGGTCCCGACTTCTTGCGCATGTTCCGCAACTTCTACCTGCGCGAGATCGATCGTCAGTGGCTCGAGCACCTGACCACGATGGAGCAGCTCCGCGACGGCATCGGCCTGCGCGGCTACGGACAGCGCGATCCGAAGAAGGAGTACAAGAAGGAGGGCTACGACATCTTCGTGGCGATGACCGAGTCCTGTAAGGAGGAGGTCAGCAAGCAGATGTTCGCGATCAAGGTGGTCCGCGAAGACGACATCCGCCGCATCGAAGAGGATCGTCGCCGCGAGGCGGACCGTCAGCTCGGTCGACAGCGCGCGCAGCATCCGGGCGCGGTCAACGTGCAGGAAGCCCCGGCCGCTCAGCAGATCGGTGGGCGCTCGGTGAAGCCGCAGGCGGGTCTGTCTGCGGCGCAGGCCGCGGCCCTCGCCGCCGCGGCGCGCACCCGACAGGCGCTCGCCGCGAACCACCCGACCGCCGCTCCGGCGCAGTCGGCACCCCCGCCGGCTGCGTCGATGAGCGCGGCGCAGATCGCGGCCCTCCAGGCGGCGGCGGCGCGCGCAGCGGCGCTTCGGCAGCAGACGTCTCAGCCTGCTGCGAGCCCCGCGAGCACGGCCCCCATCACGTCCGCCGCCGCGAGCGACGACGATGAGGACGAGGCGGACGCGTCCAGCGCGGGCGCCTCGGAGCCGCGCGCGAGCATGGAGACCGTGCGCCGCGACAAGCCGAAGGTGGGACGCAACGACCCGTGTCACTGCGGCTCGGGCAAGAAGTACAAGAACTGCCACATGCGCGAGGATCAGGCGGGTGGCGGGGCGATCAGCTGACGGTCTCTGGGGCCCTGACGGTCTCTGGGGCCGTGACGGTCTCTGGAGCCCTGACGGTCTCTGGCCCGAGGGGCCAAGGAATGGCAGGGTCGCGGGGTTGGTCCGACATCGATCGAGCCGGACCGACGTACTCGAGTCGTGAGTGGTGAACGAGTGGACGATCGCGGCCAGAGGAGCGTGCGTGAGGTAGCCGCCGAGGCGAGCTCCGCGGTCACGCGCTCGTCGGGTGCCATCGTGTTCTCGCTGGTGGCCCACGGACTCTTCGTGGGCGCGCTCGTCGCGCTTCCTGCGGGGCTCGCGCGGCGCGAGATCGCGCACGAGATCGAGATCGAGCTGATCCAGCCGACGACGATCCAGGTGCCGGACGAGCCCGAGCCCGTCGCTCCGGAGCCTGTCCTCGAGCCGGCGCCGCGGACCGAGCCCCACGTCACGCCGCAGCCCACCACGGGCGCGGTGATCTCGACGACGAGCCCAGTGGTTCCGGGCACCGTCGGCGAGGTCGTCGTGGCCGCGCCGGAGATCCAGATGCCGACGATCGGCCCCGAGGTCGCGACCGATCCGCAGCGCGAGCGCGAGGAGCAGGCCCGGCTCGCTGCGCTCGTCGCCCCGGGCCGCGCGGCGTCGTCGTGGGTCGTCGCGGGCGCGACGGGGCCGAGCCAGCCTTCGGGACCTGCGGGTCTCACGGCGACGGGCGGGCGGCCACGGCTCGCGACCGAAGCCGAGGTCGAGGGCTCGCTCCAGGGTCACCTTCGTGGCCAGGCGATGGCGAGGCCGTGGCTCACGCGCACCGAGCCGTCGCTCACGCCACGTCCGGATGGATCGCTCGAGTACCGCGGCCATGCGTTCACGGCGCGCATCGCGCCCGATGGTGCGGTGTCGTTCTCGGATCGCGACGCGGTGCAGGCCGACGAGATGCTTCAGGGCGGGCCAGCGCGCTTCGATCTCACCGACATGGCGATGCGGGGCGCGGGACAAGATCCCTACGCCGCCGAGCGCGAGTGGTTCATGGAGCACACCGAAGAGGTGCGCGCCCGGCTCGAGACCGAAGCGCGCTCGCGTGAGCGCGACGCGGCGCTGCGCGGCGTGCCCGGCCGGCTCGCGTCGATCTGGAACCAGGAGCGCCCCGCGTTCATCCGGCGCCGCGCCATCTTCCGCATGTGGGACGACTGCGACGAGCAGGGCGACGGCCTCAACGTGCGCCGCCAGGTGCTCGAGTTCGTCCGCACCCAGATCCCGCAGAGCTCGACCGACGCGTTCACCGTGGAGGAGCTGCGACGCTTCAACGGAGAGCGCGACAGCACGATGGAATTCGACCCGTATTGAGGGCGATCGTGCTCACGTCGTCACTCCTCACGGCGCACGGGATCCGTCACGGCTTCTCCTCTCGTGAGGGTGGTGTGAGCCAGCCGCCGTTCGACGC
The DNA here is from genome assembly GCA_964502175.1 of uncultured Sandaracinaceae bacterium. Classification (GTDB taxonomy): domain Bacteria; phylum Myxococcota_A; class Polyangia; order Polyangiales; family Sandaracinaceae; genus JAFLCL01. The sequence goes on along the minus strand of CAZCVE010000076.1, from coordinate 29,409 downwards.
GATGAACCTCGCCCCAAACGTGGGCGACGATCCCGCGGCGGTCGCCGAGAACCACGCGAGGCTCGCGCGCGCGATCGGCTACGACCTGCGGCGACTCGCCGAGGCCAGCCAGGTGCACGGCGTGCGCTTGCTCGACGTGGACGCGTTCGAGAGCGCGGGCGCGCTCGACGCGACGGGTGTGCGGCGCGAAGAGGCCGACGCCCTCGTGACCTCGTCGCGCGACGTGGCCGTGGGTGTGCGCACCGCGGACTGCGTGCCGCTGCTCGTGTCGGACCCTGCGCGACGCGTCGTCTGTGCGATCCACGCCGGCTGGCGCGGCGCGGTGGATGGCATCGTCACGCGCTCGGTCCGCTCGTTGCTCGCGGAGCACGACGTGCGCGCCGACACCTTGCTCGTCGCGATCGGGCCGCACATCCGTGTCGCCTCGTTCGAGGTGGGCGACGAGGTCGTCGAGGCCGTCCGCGCAGCGCTCCCCAGCACCACACGCGATGCTGCGATCGCGAGGGCTGGTGAGGCGATCGTTCGCTCAGAGGGCGCGCGCGCGCACGTGTCGCTCGCGACGCTCGTGCTCGCGCAGCTGCTCGACGTGGGCGTGCGCAGCGAGAACATCGACGATGTCGGCGGCGACACGTGCGCCGAGAGAGCGCGCTTTCACTCGCACCGGCGTGACGGCGCGCGCTCGGGTCGACAGCTGTCGGTGATCGTCGCCGGCTGACTCGCGGCTCGGCGGCGCGTCGTCAGCGCAGGTTCACGACGACGAACGCGAGCGTCGCGACCACCAACAGCGCGACGACGAGCGCGACGGTCCGCTGCCGGCTGCGTTGCTCGCGCAGCATCGCGTCGCCCTCGAGCTCGGCCTCCGCGCGGAGCTGGAAGTCGTCCGCGGTCGGCTCGCGCGGCGCTTCCACGGCGAAGCGCATCGAGGGTGGCTTGCGATCGAGCACGGGCTCGCGCTCGGCCTCGCCGGGAAACAGCGCGCGGAGGAACGCGTTGAGGCGCTGCTCGCGCGGAGGCGCGGCCTCGGGATCGAGCGACGCGGCGACCGCCTCGAGGTCCGCGCGCATCGCGTCTGCGCTCGCGTAGCGATCCTCGACGGACTGCGCGAGCCCCTTGGCGACGATGCGATCGAGCTCGCCGGGGACGTCGGGACGCGCGGCGCTCGGGGCCGGCGGCGCGCCTTGGAGGACGATCGCTGCCATCGTCGCCATCGGCGTGGGTCGATCGAAGAGGCGCGCGCCCGTCAGCGCTTCGTGCAGCGACGCCGCGAGCGCGAAGAGGTCGCTGCGCGCGTCGATCGCCTCGCCGCCCCACTGCTCGGGCGACATGTACGCGTACTTGCCCTTCACCACGCCCGCGTCCGTCGTGCGCGACGCGGCGTCGGACTTGGCGACGCCGAAGTCGAGCAGCTTCGGCACGCCGTTCCATGCCACGACGACGTTCTCCGGGGTGACGTCGCGATGCACGATGCGGAGCGGCTTGCCGCTCGAGTCCTTCGCGCCGTGCACGTGCGAGAGGGCGGAGGCCACGTCGATGAAGAGCGCGACGACGAGCGGGATGGGGAGCGGCTCCTTCTTGCGGCGCGAGACGTCGAGGATCTTGCGGAGCGACACGCCGCGCACCCACTCCATCGCGAGGAAGAGCGCGCCGCCCTCCTCGCCCACGTCGTAGAGCGTCGCGAGGTTCGGGTGCGAGAGGCCCATCATGAGCTTCGCTTCGTGGAGGAAGTCGCGCTTCACCGTCGCGTTCTCGGCGAGCGCGGGGTTGATGCGCTTGATCACGACGAAGCGCGTGTTGTCGTTCGGCCCCGCGGGCCGACCGACGTAGATCTCCGCGACGCCGCCGGTGGCGAGCTTGCCGAGGAGCTCGTAGCGACCGAGGCGGCCGATCGGCGGAAGGACTGCGAGCGCGGACAAGCGCATCGACGGTACCACGGTCGAGGAGCGGCTCGCTCTGGCGTCGAGGCCCTCGTCGCGTCAGTGTCCGGCGCCATGTCCGACCCGACCTCGTTTCCTCGCTTCACCGGAACCGACACGTACCTCACGAGCGAAGCGCTCGAGGCCGCGGTCACCTGCGCGCTCGTCCTCAGGCGCCCGCTGCTCGTGAAGGGCGAGCCCGGCACCGGAAAGACGCTGCTCGCGGAGGCCGTCGCGAAGGCGCTCGGCACGAAGCTCATCACCTGGCACGTGAAGAGCACGACGAAGGCGCAAGACGGCCTCTATGTCTACGACACCGTGCAGCGCCTCTACGACTCGCGCTTCGGCGACGGCGACGTGAAGGACATCCGCCGCTACATCCGCATGGGGCCGATGGGTCAGGCGTTCGCGAGCCACGAGCGCGTGGTGCTGCTCATCGACGAGGTCGACAAGGCCGACATCGAGTTCCCGAACGATCTGCTGCACGAGCTCGATCGCATGCGCTTCCGTGTGACCGAGCTCGACGAAGAGGTGGTCGCGAAGGAGCGACCCGTCGTCATCATCACGTCGAACAACGAGAAGGAGCTGCCCGACGCGTTCCTGCGTCGCTGCGTGTTCCACTTCATCGACTTCCCGGATCAGGAGCTGATGCGCCGCATCGTGGCCGTTCACCACCCGGCCCTCGACGAAGCGCTCCTCGGTCAGGCGCTCAAGATCTTCTACGAGCTCCGCGACATGAAGCGCCTCCGCAAGCGCCCGTCGACGAGCGAGCTGGTCGACTGGATCGCCGTGCTCCGCGCCGCGGGCATCGCGAACCTCCAGCTGTCGGACAAGCTGCCGTTCCTCGGCACGCTCCTCAAGAAGGAGCAGGATCTCGTCGCGCTCGCCGATCAGCTGTCGGGCGGTCGTCGCTTCCGCTCCTGATCGCGCTCGGCGCTGGGCTCAGAGAGAGGAGCTCAGAGGCAGGGGCGCTCGTTCGAGAGCATCACCTGCCACGTGTCGGCCTCGTCGCGCACGCCGAGCTGAGGTCCGCGCATCGAGAGACTCAAGATGCCGTCGTCCTGGCTGAGGTTCGCCCAGCCGTCGTGTCGCGCGATGCACGCGACGCGGCGCGCCGACACGAGCTCGACCTCGTCGTCGAAGCCGCAGCGCACCTCGAGCCCGCACGAGGCCTCGTCCGGCGTGAGGAGGATCTCGTGGTTGAGCGTCAGGAGACACGGATCGCCTTCGTGGATGTCGTCGCGTCCGCGCGCCGAGCGCACCCAGAACGTTCGCGAGGGTGAGGTCACGGTGGGCGCGGCGGCCGGGGCGGCGCGGATCGCGTCGCGCGTCCTTCGTCGCGCGCGAGAGATCTCGATCTCGTTGCGCTCGCGGCACGCGGCCTCCACGCCCATCGCCGCGTTCTCCGCGTCGGTGCGCGCGGCCATCGCGCGGTCGAGCTCCTCTCGCAGGAGGCGTGCTTGCTCCGCGTCGCGCCGGGCGTTCTGCTCGAGGCCGTGGTTCTGCACGGCCAGGTGCCACGCGAGACCGGCCGCGAGCACGACGACCACGCCGATGCTGAGCGCGAGCGTGCGCACGAGGGGCGAGTGCTTGGCCGTGAGCTCGGCGTTCTTGGCCTCGAGCGCGGCCGTGCGACGCCGCTCGAGCTCGAGCTGCTCGCGGAGCGCGGTGGAAGCGTCACGAAAGGCCACGAGGCGAGCGTAACAAACGGACGGCCGCTCGCGCTTCCGCACCTGCTGTCGCAGACTCGCGGGGTGTACATCCCGTTCCTCTACGAGCTCCGCAAGCGAAAGGTCCCCGTCGGCGCGATGGAGGCCGTGCAGCTCGCTGCGGCCCTCGAGGCGGGCCTCCACGACAGCTCGCTCGACGGCTTCTACTACGTGGCGCGCGCGCTCCTCGTTCACTCCGAGGCGCACCTCGACGCGTTCGACGAGGCCTTCGCGGTGCACTTCCAGGGCGCGGAGGCGCTCGGCACGAAGCTGAAGGACGAGCTCTACGAGTGGCTCGAGAAGGCGATCGAGCGACCCTACGAGCTGACCGAAGAAGAGAAGGCGCTCCTCCAGCAGTACGACCCCGAGACGCTGCGGAAGATGTTCGAGGAACGTCTACGTGAGCAGACCGAGCGGCACGATGGCGGCAACCGCTGGATCGGCACGGGCGGCACGTCGCCGTTCGGCAACTCGGGCAAGGTCGCGCAGCCCGGCATCCGCGTGGGAGGCAAGGGCGGCGGCCGGAGCGCGATCCAGGTGGCGCAGCAGCGCGCGTGGCAGGGCTACCGCGACGACCTCACGCTCGACGTGCGGCAGATGGAGATCGCGCTGCGCAAGCTGCGCTCGTTCGTGCGCGAGGGCGCTGAAGAGGAGCTCGATCTCGACGGCACGATCGACGCGACCGCGAAGAACGCCGGCGAGCTCGACGTGGTCTTGCGCCCGCAGCGTCGCCCGAACGTGCGCGTGATCCTGCTGATGGACGTTGGCGGATCGATGGAGCCCTACGCGCACCTCGTCTCGCGCCTCTTCTCGGCCACGAGCAAGGCCACGCACTTCAAGGAGCTGCGGACCTACTACTTCCACAACTGCATCTACGGCCACGTCTACAAGGACGAGCGCTTCCAGGACGCGATCCGCGTGCGCGACCTGATGAACGAGTGCGGGCCACACTACAAGCTCATCCTCGTGGGCGACGCGCTGATGGCGCCCTACGAGCTCATGAGCGCGGGCGGCTCGCTCGATCTCGGCGACGAGAACCGCGTCGAGGGCATCGTGTGGCTCATGCAGCTGCAGAAGCACTTCGAGAAGAGCTGCTGGCTCAACCCCGAGCCCGAGAAGTACTGGAACGGCAACACGATCGAGGCGATCAAGAACGTCTTCGACATGTACCCGCTCACCGTGCACGGCCTCGGTGAGGCGGTGACGCACCTCGTGAAGGGGCGCACGGCGCGGAAGGCGGCGTAGCGCTCTCTTGCCGTGGCGCGCGATCGTGCGGAGCGTCGCGCATGGAGTCTCGGAGCGGATGGTGGGCGCGACGGGCTGCGCGAGGAAGGCGGGAGCGGATGACGATCGGGCGAGGGGCGCGAGTGGCTGGTGTCGGCATGATTTCGCTGCTCGTCGCGTGCGGGCCGACGAGCGACGACGGCGACGCGTTCGCGCTCGACGCATTCGTGCCGGACGCCGCGCTGTCGATCGACGCCGCCGTCCCCGACGTGGAGCTGCGCTTCGATCCGAGCGTCGCGTACCTCGAGACCGTCGGCACCGAGTGCGAGACGGACGTCGACATCGAGATCGAGAACGTGGGCACGGTGGCATCGGCGCCGATCGTGCTCGGCATCTCGGGCGTCGACGCCGCTGCCTTCTTCATCGCGGCCGAAGCCTGCGCCGACGGGCTCGATGTCGGCGAGCGATGCACCGTCTCGATCGTGTTCAGTCCCGGACATCGGGGCGCGAGCCACGCGAGCCTCGACGTCGAGGGCGGACCGAGCCTCGCGCTCGAGGGATCGACCATGCACGTCTGTGAGCCGGCGCTCGCGATCTCTGCGTCTCCGACGGAGTTCGGCGGCGTCCTCGTCGGGGAGTACAGCCGCCCGCTCACGCTGACGATCGAGAACGTCGGCGATGAAGCCACGGGTCCGCTCGAGACGCTGATCACGGGGTCTGACAGCCCGCAGTTCGAGATGGGCGACGATCTCTGCACGGGCGTGTCGCTCGCACCGGGGGAGTCGTGCACGGCGAGCGCCGTCTTCGCGCCGATCGCTCCCGGTGAGGCGTCCGCCACGCTGATCGTCACGGGCGTCGCCGCGCTCGAGGGGATGCTCGCGCTGCGAGGGACGGGCATCGCGCCGCTCGCCGCGCTCACCATCACGCCAGGAGTTCAGAACTTCGGATCGGTGGGGGTCACCTGCGCGAGCGCCGATGTGACGTTCACCATCGAGAGCACGGGCACGATCCCGGCGTCGGCGGTGACCGTCGCCCTCAGCGGTCCCGACTCGTCGGAGTTCCGCATCCTCGGAGAAGACTGCGGCCGCACCCTCGCCCCAGGCGAATCGTGCACGGCCGAGATCGACTTCTCGCCGAGAACGCCGGGGAGCAAGCTCGCCCACCTCGACGCGGTGGGTGACAGCGTCCGCACGTCGTCCGATCTGAGCGGCACGGCACTCACCGACGGCTGTGGTGGTCGTCTGATCATCGAGCCATCGACTCGCGACTTCGGCATGCGGGCAATCGGTAGCCGGAGCAGCACCAGTGTCTTCACGGCTCGCAACGTCGGGGGCGGAAGCGTCGGCCCCGTGATGGTGGGGCTCGCCGGGGTGTCGCCGGGCGACTTCGTCCTCGATGGCGACACGTGCTCGGGCGCAACGCTCCCGGCTCTGGGCACTTGCGAGGTGGGCGTTGCGTTCGAGCCCACGGCGGCGGGTGAGCGCATGGCGACGCTCCGATTCACCACGACGATGGGTGCTCCGGCGACGTCGGCGCTGCGAGGAGTGGGCGAATGAGCACGCGAGGGACGACGATGGACGAGGCGTGTGAGTGGTCTTGCGGAGCGCTCGTCGCGCTCGCGATGGCGGGATGTGGCGGGTCGACGACGGCCCCGTGTCCGACGAGCGATGCTCACGTCGAGCCGATCGACGCACCCGCGGTCGAGGTGCCCGGGGACACGTTCGTGGACCGAGAGGAGATCGACTTCAGCGTCGTGTGCCTCGGGCGCGTCGGCGCGCCGACCGTGATCACGATCGTCAACGCGGGCACGGGCCCCGTCGAGGTCGCGAGTCGGCTCGTGGGTCCCGAGGCCGCCGACTTCGTGATCGTCGAGACCACGTGCGCGTCGCCGATCGCAGCGCGCAGCGTGTGCACCGTCGCTGTCGCGCCATCGCTGCGATCGGAGACGCCCGAGGTCAGTGCGACGCTGGAGGTCGACGCCGGCGACGACCGCTGGGCCGTGGCGCTACGTGCGTCCGCCGGCATCTGCGATGGGCCCACGGTGGATCCGAGCCCGTGGAGCTTCGACGACGCGACCGTGGGCGAGCGGTCGGCGCCGATGACGTTCCACTACCGAAACTCTGGCGAGGGGCTCTCCGACCCGGTCACGCGCGTCGAGCTGGGCGGTCTCGATGCCAGCCAGTTCGAGATCGTGCGCGATGGGTGCTCGGGTCACGCGCTCGTCCCCAGCGCCCAGTGCGAGGTCGAAGTGCTGTACGCGCCCATGTCCGTGGGCCTGCACATGGGGACCCTCCAGATCACCGGCTTCGGCACCGCGACCGTCGCGCTCCAAGGGCGTGCTCTCGCACCCTGAGGCTCGGCGGTAGGAACGCGAGGCGACGTACGAGAAGAACCCGGAACGAAACACCGGGCGGAAGTAGAGTCTCTGCGTGCGCGTCGCCGCCGCCCTCCTCGTGCTCTGCGTGTCGACGAGCGCCCACGCCGTCCGCGCGCAGGAGTACGACGGATACCGCGCCGAGCGCTCGCGGCCCCCACCGACCGCGAGCGATGCGCTCGCGATGCCGCTGCCGAGCACGGTCGGCGATCTCGTTCCGTCGTTCGGGCTCGTCGTCGACTATGCGTACCAGCCGCTCGTCGCGCGCTCGTCGCTCGGCGGACAGAGCGGCGCGGTCGTGTCGCATCGCGTGATCGCGCACGTGATCGCGGCGCTCGGCATCACCGATCGCGTCGAGCTCCATCTGCGTGCGCCGATCGTGTTCCAGGCGGGCGATGCGCCCGTGATCTCGGAGATCGCGTTCGCCGCGCCAGATGTCGCGACGGTGGCCGACGGTGTGCTGGGTGGCTCGGTGCGCATCCTCGGCGACGGCGAGCAGGGCGTTCACCTCGGCGTCACCGCGGAGGTGCTCTTTCCGTTCACCGCGGCGAGCGGCTTCGTCAGCGATCGCGAGATCTCCGCGCGCGGTCTCGTCACGTCGTCGGTGACGTTGCCCGCCATGACGCTCGCGCTCGCGGCGGGCGCGTCGTACCGACCCGAGCGATCGCTGCTCGGTAGAGGACGCAGCGCGAGCGAGCTCGATCTCGCGCTCGGCCTCGTCGTGCCCGCGTTCCTCCGCACGGACGTGAACGTGGAGCTGCTCGTCTCGAGCGGTCTGCGCGACGACCTGATCTTCCAGACGCGCGGCACCTCGATCGAGCTCGTGCTCGGCGGACGACATCGCCTCGAGAACGGGCTCGCGTTCGAGCTCGGCGGCGCGATCGGGTTCTTGCGCGCGCCGGGTACGCCAGCGTTCCGCGTGTTCCTCGGCGTGCGGTGGGCCCTGCCGCCGACGCCGCCGAGCGACCCCGACGGGGATGGCCTCTTCGACGCGGACGATGCGTGTCCCGATCGCGCCGAGGATCGCGATCAGAACTACGACGACGACGGCTGCCCCGACATCGACGACGACGAAGACGGGATCTTCGACGCGAGCGACACGTGTCCGCGCGCCGCTGAAGATCGCGATGGCTGGGACGACGACGACGGCTGTCCCGATCCCGACGACGACGAAGACGGCTGGCTCGACACGGACGACGCGTGCCCGCGCATGCCGGGAGGCGACTCGCGCCGAGGATGCCCGCGCACGATCACCGTGGAGGGCACGGCGATCACGCTCGGCCAGGACATCGCGTTCGTCGAAGGCACGGCGCAGCTGGTGCCGACGGATGGCATCGTGCTCGACGAGATCGCCGCGGTGATGCGCTTCGATCGCGGCCTGACGCGCTGGCGGGTCGTCGTCCTGCCGGTTCGCGCCTCGCGGCGTGACGACGGCGCCGCGCTCGCCGATCAGCGCGCGCGCGCGATCGCGGAGGCCTTGCTCGTGCGCCACGTGCCGCCGTTCCGTCTCGTGATCGTCGACACCGTGGCGCTCGCGGCAGAGCTCGCCGCGTCGGGGGCCGCGCCCACGGAGGGACCGCTCGTGTCGTTCGAGGTCGTCACCCCGCCGCCGATCACGCGACCGAGCACGCCACCGCGCACGACGGAGCCCCGATGAAGCTCGCCTCGCTGCTCGCGCTCGTGCTCTCGATGGCGACGCTCGGCGTGAGCGCGCCGCTCTGCGCGCAAGCGACGCTGATCGATGGCTTCGGCGGGCCTGCAGACTTCGGCGCGAGCGAGGTGCCGATCGGCGACGACATGTCCGCGACGATCACCGTGGACATCACGCCGGCGTTCCCGATGGGCCTCGACTTCTTCGGCACCACCTACTCGCAGATCCACGTGAACACGAACGGCAACATCACGTTCGTGAGCCGCTTCGGCACGTTCACGCCGACGGCGTTCCCGGGGGCGCCGCAGCCGCTGATCGCGCCGTGGTGGGGCGACGGCGACACGCGCGGCGTCGTCGCGGATCCGGCGGGCGCGAACCGCATCTACTACGTGGTCGAGCCCGATCGCGTGATCGTCACGTGGTTCCTGCTCGGGTACTACGGCAGCCACGTCGATCTGCTGAACTCCTTCCAGCTGGTGATCACACCGCCGCGCGATCCGCAGCCGGAAGACTCGCCCAACGCGTTCGACATCGAGATCCGCTACGCGCGCTGCGAGTGGACGACGGGGGACGCGAGCGGCGGGATGATGGGCTTCGGCGGCACCCCTGCGCAGGCGGGACTCGACGCGGGCGACGGCGTGAACTTCGTCACGCTGCCGGGCTCGCTCACGATGCAGGTCCTCGAGCTCTGCACCACGAGCAACGTGAGCGATCCGGGCGTGTGGCGCCTCTCGCCGCGCGGCACGGGCATCACCGCGACGTGCGGCAACGGCTTCCGCGAGACCGGCGAGACCTGCGACGACGGCAACACGATGGCTGGCGATGGGTGCAGCGCCGCGTGTCTCGTCGAGGTCGCGCCCGAGTGCGGCGACGGTCGACGCGACCTCGGTGAGGAGTGCGACGACGACAACACGCGCGACGGCGATGGCTGCGACAGCGACTGCCTGTTCGAGCTCGGTCCGTGTGATCCCACGCCGACGACGCGCGACGCGGCGGGGCGACCGGACGCGTCGTGCAACGACGCAGGCCCACCTCCGCCGGTCGACGCGGCGTTCGACGCGGGACCGGACGTGCCGATCCTCGAAGGCGGCGGCTGCGCGTGTCGCGCGGGGCGAGGGACGGGCAGCGCCGGATCGGTCGGCGTCGCGCTCGTCGTCTTCCTGATCGCGCGCGCGCGACGTCGCGCTCGCGCGCTCAGCCGCGCAGCGTCGCGTTCGTGATCGCGCTCGCGAGGTCGTGCGCGATCGCCTCCACTGCATCGAGGCACAGGTCGGCGCCTGCCTCCATGCCGGAAGCGACGTGCATGTCGCGCGCGTGCTGCGTGTCGTGCACTTGCAGCGCGCGGTAGTGCGTGACGCCGTCCTTCTCCTCGAGCGTGAGGGTGACGACCGAGGGGTTGTCCGGGAAGGGCTCGAAGATCTCGGTGTTCACGAGGCGCGACGGACGCACGATCTCCGAGTACTCGCCTCGGAAGCCGACCTCGCGTCCGTCGGGCGTGATCATCACGTAGCGCCACTGGCCGCCCACGCGGAGATCGATCTCGCAGACGGGCATCGTGAAGCCCTCCATGCAGCACCACCAACGGCGCACGTGCTCGGGCCGCGTGAGCACCTCGAACACCAGATCACGCGGCGCCGCGAACGTGCGCGTGAAGAGGATCTCGCGGTCTCCGGAGACGGTGACCTTCAGCTTGCCGCTACCTCTCGTCATCATGGGCGTGACTCCTTCTTCTTCGTCTTCTTCTTGGCCGTGGATGTGGATCTCGGATCGAGAGCTCGCGCGGTCGCGCGGTGGCCGACGAGCTCGGCGAGCACGGCGTCCATCGCTTCGAAGCGCTGCTCCGCGCGATCGGCGAAACGCTGCAGCCAGTCTTCGGCTTCGCGGAGCGCGGCGGGCTCGAGGTGACAGGGCCGGCGCTGTGCGTCCTGTGATCGTGTCACGAGCCCCGCGCGCTCGAGGACCTTGAGGTGCTTCGAGATCGCGGGCTGGCTCATGTCGAACGGCGCCGCGAGCTCCCCCACGGATGCGTCTCCTCGAGCGAGGCGCGCGAGGATCGCGCGTCGCGTGGGATCTGCGAGCGCCGTGAACGTGGCGTCGAGGCGGCTCGTGGCGGAGGTGCGAGGCGGCATGTCGATAACCAGTAAGCTACATAACCCGTAGGTTATGGACATGCAAGTCGTTCGTCCGCGGCGCGAGTCGCGCGCGGTCAGGCCTTCGCGCGGTTCGCGCGTGCGAACGCGAAGTACGCGGGCACGCCGAGGGCGACGATGACGAGGCCCACGAGGGACTCGCGCGGGGCGCCGACGAAGATGTAGACGAGGAAGAAGCCGGCGCCCGCGAGGTAGAGGGCGGGCACGAACGGATAGCCCCACACGCGGTAGGGCCGGTCGGCGTCGGGCTGAGTGCGTCGCAACCGGAAGAGACCGATCACGGTGAGCGCGTTGAACGAGAGCGACGCGAACGTGACGTAGGTGAGCAGCGCGTCGTAGCTGCCCGAGAGCGCGAGCACGCACGACCAGAGGCCCTGGAGGACGAGGGCCGCGACGGGCGTGTGGAAGCGCGGGTGCACCTCGCCGCAGGCGCGGAAGAAGAGACCGTCGCGCGCCATCGCGAAGAACACGCGGGCGCCACCGAGGATGAGTCCGTTCGTGCAGCCGAAGGTCGAGACGAGGATCGCGACGACGACGGCGACGAGCCCGACGTGCCCCAGAGAGAGCGTGGCGATCTCCGCGGCGACGCGGTTCTCGGCGACGGCGGCCATCTCCGAGGGCGAGAGCACGTAGAGGTACGTCGCGGCGGCTGCGGTGTAGGCGAGGGTGGTGATCACGGTCCCGAGCAGCAGCGCCCGCGGGAGGTTCTTCGCGGGCTCGCGGATCTCACCGGCCGCGAAGGTGACGGTGTTCCATGCGTCGTACGCGAAGAGCGTCTTGCTCATCGCGACGCCGCATGCGGCCAGGAAGCTCAGGCCCGCGACCTCGGCGACGGGACCGAGCTCCGTCGAGAACGTGGGCGTGAAGTGATCGAGCGATCCCGTGGGGCTCGTGAGACCGAGGATCACCATGCCCACCACGGCCGCGACCTTCAGCACCGTGAGCACGTCCTGCAGCATCGCGCCCTCGCGCACGCCCACGCAGTTGATCGCGGTCAGCACCGTGATCACCACGCACGCGACGAGG
>CAZCVE010000076.1:0-17262 GCA_964502175.1 uncultured Sandaracinaceae bacterium | reverse complement strand
GACGAGGATGTCGGCCTCGCCGACGGGGAGCCCGAGCACGCCGAGGTACTTCGCGAACGCGATCGACACGGCGGCGTGGAAGCCCGTCTGGATCACCAGGAAGAGCGTCCAGCCGTAGAGGAACGCGGTGCCGGGTCCGAACGCCTCGCGCAGGTAGACGTACTGCCCGCCCGCGTGCGGCATCATCGCCGCGAGCTCGCCGTACGCGAGCGCGCCGAGCAGCGTGAGCACGCCGCCGAGGATCCACAGGCCGAGCAGCACACCGGGCGAGGCGACCTGGCCGGCCATGATCGAGGGCGCGATGAAGATGCCCGAGCCGATCATCGAGCCGATGATCAGTGTGCTCGCGGAGAAGACGCCGAGCCTTCGCTCGAGCGCGGGCGGAGCGTTGGACCCAACAGGCGAGGGTGCGGCCGTGTCTTCGGTCGACATCGGCCGCGAGGATACGCGGGTGAGGTCGTGCGCTCGACGCTCGTGGTTTGCGGCGATCCGGCGCGCCCCGTAAGGTCGGCGCCGATGAGCTCTCCCGCCACGGACAAGAGCGCGATCCTCGAGACGAACGAGGCGTTCTACGGCGAGCTGCGACCGGGCGTGCAGGACTACTGGCGCAAGATGGCGGCGCCGCGCTTCCGCGTGGCGACGGTGCTCCGCGAGCTCGAGAAGGAGCGGCCGCGCACGGTCGTGGATCTCGGCTGCGGCAACGGCGCGCTCTGCGAGGAGATCCACAACCGCTTCCCCGACGCCGAGGTCGCGGGCGTCGATCTCTCGGCGGCGCAGATCGCGGCGAACCAGAAGCGCCTTCCGTGGGGCACGTGGCTCGTCGCGGATCTGGGATCCGCTGGCGCGGCGCCGCTCACGCGGCGGTTCGACGCGGTCGTCACGTCCGAGGTGATCGAGCACGTGAGCGATCCCGCAGGGTTCTTGCGGAGCGCGCGCACGCTCGCGAACCGCGGCGCGATGCTCGTGCTCTCCACGCAGAGCGGGAAGGTGCAGGAGACGGAGAAGCGCGTCGGCCACCTCCAGCACTTCTCGACCGAGGCGATGACGCGCCTGCTGGCAGAGACCGGCTGGCGCCCCGAGCGCGTGTGGAACGCGGGCTATCCGTTCCACGATCTCTCCAAGTGGTACGCGAACCGCGACCCCGACGCGTCGATGGCGAGCTTCGCGGACAAGCCGTACGGCCCGAAAGAGAACGCGATCTGTGCGGCGCTGCGCGTCGCGTTCCGGCTCAACTCGTCGCGTCGCGGCGCGCAGCTCTTCGCCGTCGCGCGCGCGATCACGTAGCGATCCGAGTGGCCTCCTCAGCGGCACCTCCGCGCATCGCGATCTTGGGCGGCGGCCCAGGTGGCACCGCGTTCGCGCTCTCGCTCGTGTCGCGCGGCGTCGATCCGAAGGACCTCGTCGTGATCGACAAGGCCCAGTTCCCTCGGAAGAAGCTGTGCGGCGGCGGCGTCACGTTCCGCGGCACCGAGCTCTTGCGCGAGCTCGTGGGCAAGCCTCTCGGCGGCGGCGAGACCAAGGGCCTCGAGTTCCTGTCGAGCGTCGGCCGCTTCGACGTGCGCGAGAAGGGACCACAGTGGATCCACGATCGCGCCGAGCTCGACCACCAGCTGCTCGAGGCGGTGCGCGAGCGAGGCGCGACGATCCGCGAGGGCGAGGCCGTGACCGCGATCACGCCGGCGCACGACGCCGTCGCGGTCACCACGAAGGGCGCGGGCGCCGAGCGCACCGAGCGCTTCGAGTGGGTGATCGGCGCGGACGGCGCGAACGGCATCTCGCGCCGCGCGAGCGGGCTCCGAGGCGGCATCGTCGGGCGTCTCGTCGAGGGCGTGTTCGAGGCCGTCGACGCGCGCGAGAGCGCGGACACGCTCTACTTCGACTTCGATCCCATCTGCGATCGCATCCCGGGCTACGCGTGGATCTTCCCCTATTTCGTGGGCGGTTCGCTCGTCGGCTGGAAGATCGGGGTGATGGACGGACGCGGCGTCGTGCCGGGCGAGACCCTGCGCACGTGGACGCAGCGCTACGCGGAGGAGCGCGGCTACCGGCTCGCCGAGGACAAGATCGCAGGCTTTCCCGAGCGCTACTGGGACTGGCGCACCGAGGGTCATCGACCGGGCCTCGTGCTCGTGGGTGAGGCCTACGGGATCGACGCGCTGCTCGGCGAAGGCATCGCGCCCGCGATGTACTCGGCGGTGTACGCGGCGGGTCGCGTGAAGGAAGCGCTCGATCGCGGCACGCGGACGATCCGCGGCTACGAGCGCGGCTTCGCCTTGTCGGCCGAGGGGCGCAACCTCTGGTTCCAGGCCCGCCTCGCGGATCGCATCTACGGACGACACCCCGAGCGCTGGCTGCGCGTGCTCTTCGGCATGGATCACCTGAAGCGCCTCGCGGGCGCGGGCAACGACGCGTACGGCCGCTTGCTCGGTCACATGCCGTCGCTCGTCGCGCGCTACGTGGGCCAGGTGATGCGCGAGGGGATTCCGTCGGCTGCGCCGGTCCAGCGTCAGCCTGCAGCGCCGAGGTCCTGAGCCACCAAGGCGGGCCTCCACGGCCGCTTCTCTGCTACATCTCCCGCCCTCTTCCCGGCCGCGCGCGTCGACGACGTGCGGGCCTGACCGACCCGACGCCCGAGGACTCCGATGCTCCGCAAGACGACGTTCTGGCTCACGACGATGGCCCCCGTGATCGCGTTGATGTGCATCGGCGCGAGCTGCAGCGGCGGCGAGTCCGAAGGGACCGGCGCCACGGCCGGCTCGGGCAACGATCACCCGAGCGGTCAGCAAGAGGGCCAGCCCGACCGACCGGCGCGCACGAACATCGATCACATCGACGGCGTCGACATCTCGGAGCTGACCTCGGCCGAGCGGCGCATCTTCGTCGACGTGGTCAACGATCAGCTCTCGCCGTGCGGCGAGCCCACGAGCGTCGCGCGCTGCGCGCAGGAGACGCACTCGTGCCGCACGTGCGTGCCCGCGGCCCGCTACGTCGTGCGCCTGATCTCGGAGGGCTTCGAGCGCTCGGAGATCGAGGAGATGTACGGCGCGCGCTTCGGCCGTGACTCGCGCGTCGAGATCGACATCGAGAACCACCCGATGCGCGGCGCGCCGATGGGGCAGATCACCATCGTCGAGTTCAGCGACTTCGAGTGCCCGTACTGCGGTCGCGCGCACCCGATCATCCAGGAGGCGCTGCGCGAGTTCGAGGGCCAGGTCCGCGTGGTGTTCTTCAACTACCCGCTGCCCGGTCATCCGCACGCGATGCCCGCGGCGCGCGCGTCGGTCGCGGCCGGCAACCAGGGCAAGTTCTGGGAGATGCACGACATCCTCTTCGATCACCAGCAGGCGCTCGAAGAAGAGGACATCGATGGCTATGCCCGCGAGATCGGCCTCGACATGGAGCGCTTCCACGCGGACATCCGCTCGCCCGAGACCCAGCGGCGCATCGAGGCCGATCGCGAGGTCGGGCATGGCGTGGACGTGCAGGGCACGCCGACGCTCTACATCAACGGCCGTCACTTCGCCGAGGTGCCGACGTCGCTCGCGGCCTACCTCCGCGAAGAGCTCGAGCAGTGAGTCCCGCGTCGACCGGGTGGGCGCGCCGATCGTGATCGCCCGTCACCCGATCGCACACGCGCTGTGGGCGCTCCTCACGCTCGTCGCCTGTGGCGCACGCGAAGAGCGCCTCGCCGACCCGCACGAGGAGCACGCGAGCGGGGACGAGACGACGACGGGCCCTCACGCAGGCTGCCCGGCGAGCTTCTCGGATCCGGGCCCGAGCTGTCAGGGCTCGGACGTGGTGGTCACGGGGTGCGCGTATCCGCAGGGGACGTGCTCGTGCGGCACATCGGCGTGGTGCGGCGGCGCTGCGCCTCCGCCCCGACCGATGGAGTGGATCTGTCGCCCGACTCGGCCGCCTTGCGCGGGCGACGGAACGCCCTGCGACACACCGGGCGCGAGCTGCGCGCTCGACGAGTGTGGCTTCGTGGGCGTGCGCTGCACCGAGGGGACATGGCGCGCGTACAACGGACCCTATCCGCCGTAGTCAGACGCTGCGGAGGTGGACGGGCAGGCGGATCGCGGCCGCGGGCGCGGCGACCTCGATGAGGTCGTAGCCATCGTCCACGACGAGCACGCGCTCGGACTTCGTGAAGACGTTGAGCTGATCCCCGAGGTCTTCTTCCCAGCTCATCGACAGGTCGATCCACGAGAGCTCGAGCGCGCGGCGGGTCGACGGGAGCGGAGGGGGAAGGCCGCGGAGGGAGCGCTCGATGTCGCGCAGCGCGGAGCCCGGCAGGTGGGTGAACTCGAGTCCGAGCACGTCGAGGTCGTGCTCCGATCGGAGGACGCGGGTGACGCGCGCGAGCGCCTCGATGCTGGTCGTCATGCCCGGCGGCGTGAAGCCCACGAGGAGCCCCTCGTGCCTCGCGATCGGGGCCGAGCTCGTGACGCACGCGCCGCGCGTCGAGAGGTCGAGGATCTGCTCCTTGAAGAGGCCGCTCGAGGGCGACAGCACGTCGCAGGCGAGGTCGATGGAGCGACGAACCGAGCGCCGCGTCGAGGAGATCATCTCGAAGTGCATGCGCGAATCGTCGTGGGAGCCGAGGTCGAGTCGCAAGAAAGCGGCTCGCGGTGCGTTCTCAGGGGCAGTAGTCGACGAGGCAGACGCTGACGCCGCGACACTCGAAGCCCGGGCAGCAGACCTCACCGCTCCCGCCGCAGTTCACGCACGAGCCCTCTCGACACGCGAGGTTCATGTCGCACGCGGTGCGCAGATCGCCCCCACGGCACGGACCGCCGCGCGAGCCCGCAGGCGGCCGGCACGTTCCCTCCGAGCACGCCCCATCGCGGCAGCCCCCGCCGCAGCATGGCTCGCCGGTGCCCCCGCAGGGAGCGCAGCGGTCGCCGGCGCACGCGAGGTCACTGTCGCAGGTCGCGCTCATGCAGCAGACCTCGCCCTCGGCGCCGCAGTGCGCGCACGTCCCGTCGAGGCAGCCGTTGATCCCGAAGCACACGTCGCCGAGGCAGCACGAGGCACCCGTGCCGCCGCAGCCCGTGATGTCGCAGCGCGAGCTCGGGGCGCACGAGAGGCCTCCGTTGCAAGAGCCGCCGCAGCAGGCTTCGCCCACCTCATCGCAGAGCCCTGCGTCGGGCGAGGGTGCGACGAACGCGTCGATCTCGGGCGCGACGTACGCGTCGGGGTCTTCGATGGGACCAGTGTCGGTGCCGGGGATGACGAACGCATCGGGGGGAGGGCCGGCGTCCATGCCAGTGGAGGGCGGCGCCAGCGAGCTCCGATCGATCAGGCAGCCCGCGAGCGCGAGCGCGCACGACAGGGCGAACGAGAAGGAAGCGAGGGAGCCGCGACGCACGGACAGAGAATAGCCGCTCGCGTCAGTCGAGCGAAAGGCGGCCGCTCTCGTCGAGGCGGTACGCGCCGTTCTCGTAGCCGCCTGGCGTGGCCGTGGCGCGATCACGCTCGACCTCGATCACCCAGAGCCCCTCGCGGCCTTCCTGCGTCGTGCTGCCGGCTCCGAGCAACATCGGGGTCACGCTCGGGACACGCAGGGCGTAGCGACGGTGCACGTGCCCGTGGAGCAGGCAGCCGCGGGGGATCGTCGCGAGGATCTCGAGGAGCGCGTCGGCGTTCTCGAGGCCGTGCGTGACCGAGTCCGGGCGGCCGTTCCACAGGCGCGGCGCGTAGTGCGTCATGACGATCACGAAGCGATCGCGCACCGAGGGCTCGGCGAGCACGCGGCGGAGGCCGTCGAGCTGCAGGTCTGGGATGCGTCCGCTCGAGCGCCACGGCTCGGGGTTCGGTCGCGCGCTCGAGACGCCGACGACCGCGAGCGCATCTCCGATCAGCCGGACGAACGGGAACGCTCCGTCCGTCGCGAGGTCGGGCCGGTCGCTCACCATCCACTTCGCGAAGTGCTTCTCGAAGCGCGCCTCGCGCACCGAGTCGCCGAGGTAGACGTCGTGGTTGCCGGGCACCGTGGCGAAGCCGAGCGGGCGCTTCGTGAGCGGCTCGATCGATCGCGCCGCGAGATCGAGCTCGGGGAGGGTGCCGAGGATCGTGTAGTCGCCCGTGCAGAGCGCGAGATCGATGCGCTGCTCGTCCGCGAACCGCGCGAGCTCGCCGAGCTTGTCGACCGCGTGCACGAAGTGCTTCCGACGCCGGAGCGCGTGGTTCAGGCCGCCGATCGCGCGCTTGCCGAGCCACGTCGTCCACGGCAGCGACGTGAGCGGAAGATCGACGTGGACGTCGCTGAAGTGGAGGACGCGGATCATCGTGGGCGGCTCACGAGGCGCGACCTCAATAGCACTGCATGAAGATGCCGTCGTCGAAGACGTAGAGCGATCCCGAGTCGCCGAGGTTGAGATCGCCGATGCGCTCGGCGAGCTGCATGACGAAGCTCGCGCCCGCCTCTTCGTCGTCTTGGATGAACATGGGCTCGCCGAGCGCGTAGCCCGGTCGGTTGAAGACGAGGCCGCGGATCTCCTTCAGCTTCGGGTCGTCCGTCGCGGCCTTCGTGTCGAAGATCGCGCGAGGCACGTCGAGCGCGACGATCGTGATCGGCGTGCCGTTCGTGGGCGCGCTCGCGGTCGGCGGCACGGGCCGTAGGCGCGCGCGATCCCAGCCGTCGCCCGTGGAGGGCGAGGGCGCGAAGAGCGAGATCGCGCGTGCGCCCGGGTAGCGCGGTGCGAGCTCCGGGGTCTCCTCGAGATCGATCGTCAGGATGTGCTCGCTGTCGTCGGCCACGGGGTCGCTCTGGCGCTTCATCGCGAGGACCTCGCCGAGCGAGAAGACCTTGCCGGGGGTGATGACCGGCGCTTCTGCCGCGCGCGAGAGACCGACGGGGCCGCTGCCTCGGCTGGCGGAGTAGCTGCCGACACGACGCGCTGGTGCGTCGCTCTCGAGATCGCGTCGCTCGATCAGATAGACGCGCTCCTTGGGCGCGCTCGCGTTCTCGACGAAGTACGCCGGGGCGAGGCGCAGCAGGCGGCGGAGGTCGCTCTCCGTCGCGACGTTCGCGGCCTTGCGGACCGCCTCGACGTTCGGGTGACCGAACACGAACGCGAGCTGCTCGAAGAGCTTCGGATCCGGCTGGAGCTCCACGAGCGCGGCGCGGAAGTGATCGAGTCCGTCGGGGAGGAGCGCCTGCAGGCCCGCCTGCAGCGTGTTCTTGTCGCTCACCTGGCCGTAGCGCTCGACGAGCTCGCGCGCGGCGCGCGCGCGGAGCGCTGCGTCGGTCGTGGTCTGCACGCCGAGGAAGGCGCGCTCGATCTGCTTGGTCTCCTCGAGCAGTCGATCGAGCACCGCGACGCGTCGCGCCTCGGGCAGCGCGCGCAAGCTGTGGAGCAAGATGACCTTCGCCTCTTCGCGCCAGTAGGACTCGTCGGGCGCGCACGACACGAAGCGATCGAGCGAGGCGTCGAAGGTGCCGCCGCTGGCGCCGACGAAGCCGAGCGCGCCGCGCAGACACTTCGTGAGCGCGTCGCGACGCTTCTTCTCGTCGGGCGTTCCTTCGGGCGCGGCGTCGAGGGCTTCGACGAGGAGCGGGATCGCAGGCGCGCCGAGCGCGGCGAACGCGTCGGGATCCGCGAGCGCCTGATCGGCGCGGCCCGCCACGAGGCGTCGCGCGATCGCGTCGTCGAAGTGCACGGCGAGGAAGGGCAGCGCCTGCGAGTGACCGTACGCTCGCTCGAGGATCGGCTGGGTGAGCGCGAGCGAGCGCTCGCGTCCGAGCGCCTCGAGGGCGCGTCGGTAGGCGGCGCGCATCACCTTGCTGCCGCGCCACGGCGCGACGCAGTACGCGAATCCGTCCCACTTCACCTCGCGCTCGAGGCCCTCGGGGATCGCGATGTCGCGCGCACCGAGGCGGCCGATCGCGTGCACGAGGAGCTGCTCGCGCACGTACATGCCGGGGTAGTCCTCGCGTCCGATCGCGAGCGCGGCCTTCACGAGCGCCGTCGGCTCGTCGTCTCGCGTCTCGATCAAGCGAGCGATGAGCGCGTCGTGCTGCTCGCTCGAGGAGAAGTGGGGCTTCGCGATCAGCGCGACCATCTCGTCGAGCGGCATCGTGACGAGCGCGGGCAGCACGTGCTGGAGCGTCCCGAACTGCGCCTTCTTCGCGGCCTGGGCGAGCGCCGCGATCCACTCGGCCTCGCTCCCGAAGCGCGCCGCGAGCTCCGCCGTGGTGGCGAACGGCTCCGTGCGCGCGCCGCCCTCTGCGAGGCACTTCACGACGATCCCCGAGCCCTTCACGCCCGTCCACGTGGGCATGCCCCAGTCCTTGGCCTCGACCGACGCGAGGCCCTCGAGGATCGCGCGTCGATCGTCGTCGCCGATCGCAGCGCCCGATCGACCTCGCACGAGCTGGATGCCGCGGCGCAGGGGCGGCGCGGCGTCGGTGAGCGCTGCCTCGAGCCGCGCGGGATCGAGCTCCATCGCGCGGAGCAACACGAGGTCCGCGTCGATCGGCCAGCCCGGCAGGAGATCCACGGTGCTCGCCTTCTTGGGCGGCACCGCGAGCTGCGGCACGACCGAGAAGACCTCGTCGGCAGTGGCCTGCGACGCGCTCTCGGCCATGCGGTGGAGGAGCGTCGGATGCGTGGCGGGAAGGAGGCCGTGCCGTGCGATGTGCCAGCGCAGCTCGTCGCGCTGTCCCCACTCGATGCCCGACTTCTCGAAGACCGCGTCGCTCTTGTAGTCCTCGTCGATCTTCGCGAGCTTGGCGGCGAACGCGGCCACCTGCTTGCCGCTCATCGACTCGAACGCGGGCCCGGAGTCGGCGGCGGGCTCCTTGGTCTTGGTGGGCTTCTTCTTCGTCACGCCGTCGCTCGCGCCGTCGGACGGGTTCGCGTCGCTCTCGGAGGACTTCGCGTCGCCCTCGGAAGGCTTCGCCGCGTCACCGGAAGGCTTCCCCGCCTTGTTCGACGCTTTCTTCGGTTTCGCTTCGGTCTGCGAGAGCGCCGCGATCGCCTCGGCCGTGGCGTCGCCGAACGGCGGCGGCAGCGCGGGCAGGCCCGTGTTGGCCTTCACCTGAGTGACGAGATCGTCGAAGCCGCTGTCCCAGCCTTCGTCGGCCCACGCCTCGGCGCAGTGTGGGTGGAGATAGCCGGCGCCCTTCTGCGTGAAGGCGCCCGTGTCGAGCTCACGCTCGACCCCGATGCGCACCGTGCCCTTCTCGATCGCCTCCTGACACTTCATGCACTTCGCGCGGCCGGTCGGCGCGAGGTCGGCTGACGGCAGCGCGCCGGTGCCCGTCTTGCGGACCGGCTTCTCGGCCATCGTGATCTCGAGCGCTTCCCGCCCCGGGATCTCGCCGTCGTACGACGCCATCGCCTCGCGCAGCACGTCCGGGATCTTCTTCGCCGCGCATGGCAGGTGGTGCCAGCGGATCGCGAATCCATCGGCGCCGAACTGGCTCGCGTACTCCTCGCCCAGGCGCAGCTCGCCCTTGGCGATGGTCTGGTTGCAGGTCTTGCAAGTGGCGCGGCCGGAGGGCGCGACCTCGAGTCGGTGTTGCATCGCGCGGCAATGTACGATGACGCGAGGCGGGGCGGAGGTGGCCGTGAACGTCCCCGCCGTGGCGCGCCACCAAGCGCAGCTTGACCGCTGGGAGACACCCCTCGATGCCCGCACGCACCTCGTCAGTCGTCGCGCTGTCCGCCGTGTTCGTGTGCGCGTGCGGTAGCCGTGGACCCATCTACGACGACCCGTGGTTCGGCCGCGACGCCGCGCTGCACACCGACGACGCTTCGTCCGACGCCCCGCTGCGCTGCGACTGGGAGAGCGCCTCCGACGGTCTCTCGGGCGGAGGCATCGGCGCGCTCGTCCTCGATCCCTCGGATCCGACGCGGCGAACGCTCTTCGGCCTGAGCGGGCAGCGCGTCTACCGCACGCGCGACGGCGGAGAGGTGTGGGAGCTGCGCGGTTCGATCGACGCCGCGCCGAGCGCGCTCGCGTTCGACGGCGCCACGTTGCTCGTCGCCACCGACGACGGGATCCGCGCGTCGACCGACGGAGGCCTCACGTTCGAGCCGCGAGGCCTGCGCGGCCTCGGGATCACCGCGATCGAGACCTCGAGCGCGTTGCCCAACCGCGTCTACGGCGCGATCTCGGGCCTGGGTGTCGCGCGCTCGAACGATGGGGGCGTCACATGGACGGCCGCGAGCCGCGGCATCGAGGGCGTCGTGCACAGTCTCTCGGCCGACCCACGAGACGCCGACGTGGTGCTCGCGAGCACGATCCTCCTCACGGCCGAAGGAGGCTTCTCGGCGGATGGCGAGCTCTTGCGGACCACGAACGGCGGACGCACGTGGACCGAGCTCGATCGCACGGGCGGGCGCTCGTACGACCTCGCACGATGCGCGGAAGACCCGTCGGTCATCGTCGCGGTCCGGCGCTGGGGCCTCCTCCGCTCGAGCGATGGAGGCGCGTCGTTCGAGCCGATGGCGGGCGCGGGCGAGCAGGTGTTCTTCACCGCCGCGGTCGACGGCGCGGCGTGCACGCACGTCGTGGCCTTCAGCAACACGCCGGCCGCGGGCTTCGGTATGTATGTCTCGGACGACGGCTCGCACCTCGTCGGGCCGCTCACCGAGGGATTCACGATGTCGCGCAGCGCGCGATCGGATCCCGAGGTGCTCTCCGTGGGCGCTGGTCGCATCGTCCTCGGCACGGTGTCGGGGCCCTACGTCTCCGACGACGCGGGCCGCTCGTACCGCGGCGGCGGAGGCTTCCTCAGCATGCCGGTGACCACGCTCGTGGAGAGCGACGGCGTGCTGTGGGCCGGCACGTACGGCAACGGTCTCTGGTCGCTCTCGCCCGGCGAAGCTCGCTGGGCGCGCCTCGACGTCGCGCAGCTCGACAACGACTACACGTTCGGGCTCCTGCCGCTGGTGGGCGCCACCGTGCGGAGCGGTCCGGTGATCGTGGGCAGCTGGGGTCAGCTCGCCGCGCGTCCCGACGGCGCGACGCGCTTCGAGCTCGTCCCGAACGATGGCTCACCCGCGGACAACGTGTTCGCGTTCACGCAGCTGAGCGACGGAACCATCCTCAGCGCGTCGCAGGTCGAGGGCGTGCAGCGGAGCGAAGACGGCGGCGCCACGTTCCGCTTCTCGAACGACGGGATCGTGCCGTGGTCGACGCCGCTCGGCGTCCTCGTGGACGTGCGCGCGATCGCGAGCGATCCCTCTCGGCCTGGGTTGGTCGTCGTGGGAGGCGAGGGTGGGGGCATGTGGCGCAGCGCGGACGCCGGGCGAACGTGGAGCGCCGCAGGGCTCGCCGAGAAGGCCGTCCGCGCCCTCGCGCATGCGCCTGCGCTCGGCACGTTCACCGCGCTGGTCGCAGACGACGGCGCGTTCGAGAGCGCGGACGGTTCGGCGTGGACGCCCATCAACGACGGCCTCACGTCGCTCGACCTCGCGGGCATCGCCATCGACACCGACGGAACGCGCTACCTCGCGAGCGGCGGCGTCGTGCAGCGCCGCGCGCCCGCAGGCACGCGCTGGGAGCGCCTGCCCGGCGCGTGCGCCCCGGTCGACGCGGGGCACCTCGAGGTGGTCAACCGCGCCGACGGCACGTGGCTCTACGCCGCGACGGGTCTCGACGGCTTCGCGCGGCTCCGCCTCCGCTGACGTCACTCACGAGCGCGAACGCCCCGACCTCCCTCACGCTCGTGGTGGGGAGATCGGGGCGCCAGTCACGTCCGTGACGTCGTGATCAGTAGCGGTAGGTCTCGGCCTTGAACGGGCCGTCGACCTTCACGCCGAGGTAGTCGGCCTGGGGCTTCGTGAGCTTCGTGAGCTTCGCGCCGAGCTTCGCGAGGTGGAGGAACGCGACCTTCTCGTCGAGCTCCTTCGGGAGCACGTAGACCTTGCCGGTCTCGTACTTCTTGTCGCCCTTGCCGTTCGTCGAGAAGAGCGCGATCTGCGCGAGGGTCTGGTTCGAGAAGCTCGCGCTCATGACGAAGCTCGGGTGGCCCGTGGCGCAGCCGAGGTTCACGAGGCGGCCGCGCGCGAGGAGGATGATCTTGTGGCCGTCGGGGAACTCGAAGTGATCGACCTGCGGCTTGATGTTGATCTCCTTGACCTCGTTCTTGGGGTCGAGGAGCGCGGCGACCTGGATCTCGCTGTCGAAGTGGCCGATGTTGCAGACGATCGCGTTGTTCTTCATGCGCGCCATGTGCTCGAACGTGATGACGCTCTCGCAGCCCGTCGCGGTGACGAAGATGTCGGCCTTGTCGCACGCCTCGTCGAGCGTCACGACGTCGTAGCCCTCCATCGCGGCCTGGAGCGCGCAGATCGGGTCGACCTCGGTGATCCACACACGCGCGGCCTGCGCGCGGAGCGACTGCGCCGAGCCCTTGCCCACGTCGCCGTAGCCGCAGACGACCGCGATCTTGCCCGAGAGCATCACGTCGGTCGCGCGCATGATCGAGTCGACGAGCGAGTGACGGCAGCCGTAGACGTGAGGATCATGTTTGGACCTTGGTGGCTGGTGCCTTCTCCCGCCTTGCATGGCGCTAGTGGTCGGTGCCACCGTGTTGGTCACGAAAGTTGGAGGGTGACCATGCGCCGTTTCGTTCGTTCGTTCGTTCTAGCGGCGGCGCTCGTTGGTTGCGCTGACGTCGCGCCGAACGTCGGGTTGGCCGTCGAAGGTGTTGTCGGCGGCGCGCCCCTGACGGGCGTGGGCCGAGCGACAGGGACAGTGACGGGTACCCGCGAGAGGTGCACCGCGACGCTCATCGCCGAGGATTGGGTCATCACGGCTGCTCACTGCGGCCCCGGCGCCAGCAGCACATTCGGCTACACCCCGCCGACGGGAGGTCCTGTCTTCACGACCACACGGACCGTGAACGGCTGCTACGCCCACCCCGACGTCGTCATGGCCCCGGCCCCCGGCTTCGGCGCCTGTCCGGTGATCGAGAATCGTCGGTCGATCAACCTCGATCGCGACGTCCTCCTCCTCCATCTGGCCGCGCCGGTCGACCAAGCACCCCATCGCCCGCTGAGAGCACCCCATGCGTGCCTCGCGCGGGGCACGACGTTCGAGGCACTCGTACGGGGCTTCGGCGATGTCGCTCCGAGCTTCGACGTTGCGGAGCTTCGACGTCCAGTCACGATCGGTGATGACCTCAGCCCCGCGCTCGACATGGTGCTCCTCCCAGGTGCCGGGATGGGTAGCATCGGTCCTGGGGACTCTGGCGGTCCGATCACCTATCGCGCTTCCGATGACTACGGGCCGGTGCTTGCAGTCGCCTCCAGCGCTGTGCACTTCACGGGAATCTGGTCGGACACGGTGAACGACTGGATCTGGGAGACGCTCGATGGCCAGGGGGCGTGCTCGATCGGTTCGACCAGCCCGTGCGTCTTTCGCGAAGCGACTCCCCCGGGGGGCGACGTGTGCGGTGATGGCCACTGCACGGGTGCAGAGCGACGCGGTTCGTGCGGGGAGAGCACGGACGACTGTTCGACCGCGTGGCCCGACTCGGACGCCGATGGACTGCCAGACATCCGCGACTTCTGCCCGCGCCTCGACGCGCGTTTCGTGACGCCCGAACGGCTCAATGACGCAGGAACGAACCATCGGGACGACGACGGCGACTTCATGGGCGACGACTGTGAGCCGACAGCCTGTCGGGGAAGCTGCGGTTTCGACGACGATTACGACGGAATTCAGAACGAGTGCGACAACTGCCCAACACTGGCCAACGAGGACCAGGCGGACTGTGACGGTGTCGGCCGAGGCGACGCGTGCGATCTCGGGGGCAACGATGCCGATGGCGACCGATCTCCCGACCAGTGCGACAACTGCCCTCAGCCAAACCCCGATCAGCGCAATTGCAACTTCGAGGCTGAGGAAGCCGCCGGCATCACTCACACACCCGGCAACATGGGCCTCGGCGACGTGTGTGATCCCGCTCCTTGCCCCGGCGGCACGATGGGCATCGTGGCGCGCGAGTACGTCCGGTTCGATCCTTTTGTTCCGCCCGTCACGGTCGCCACGAGCGCGGCGTTTGCGGGCACTGGAAGGCAAACGAGCGCGGACGGATCGTACGACACACCGACCGGGATCCGCACCTCGTTCAGGTGGTGTCCATGCGCCGATGCCTCCTCCGATGACAACAACTCCCGGGTCACCTGTCGCGGCACTTCTCAGTGCGAGATCGACTTCGCTCGTCTCGACGAGGCGCCAGGCCTGTCATGGGGTTGGCGGGTTCCGTCGGTACAGTACCCTGGCACCGGCTCTGCGGGTCTGGATCCGTCCGCGTCGCCTTCGCCGTACGGGGCATGTGTCGGACGCGACGTCACGCTGCGTCCAGCGCAGTGCATCGCGACCTACAATCCGAGGGCGCCCCTGCCGCGTGACGTGGTCGAGTGGGAAGATCACTTCCGGGGATCGCGGCCGCTCAGCTTCGTGGCGTACTGGGACTTCGAGAGCGACGCGCGCGCAGTCGGTGCGCTCACGGAGGGTGCTGGCGGGTCACGTTTCACGCAGGGCGTCTATTGGTATCGAGCGAACGAGTACGAGGGCAAGCCCGCCTTCGTCGCGCTCCTTCCATCGAACAGCTGCAATCGTGTAGGCGGCTGTCCGACGGCTGGTGCTGCCGGTGAGTTCACCTTCAGTTCTGATCTCACCAGCCACTACTCGTCCGGTCGAATCGACTCGATCCCGACCGGGCCTGTCGCGCGCCCACTCGGGTTCCTCGGCTGGTGGCTCGCGAGCCGCGCGGCGTGCGCGACGTGCGCGTCGAGCTTCCCCAGGCCGCCTCTCACTCAGGTTCGCTGTCCGTCCCCCGCGTGCGCAAGCCCAGAGATCTTTGGTCGGCTGAACGGGGTTCGCGAACTCGCGCTCGCGCCCCGGTTTACTGGTCAGGCTCTCACCGCGCTCCGCGAGCCGGGAGCCCTCTTCGTGCACGCTTCCGAGGTCGCCGACGAGCGTTCAGAAAGCGCGGTTCCGTTCGTCACGGTCGACGAGGCCACGCTGGCGCTGCGCACCGTGTTCACCGACGCCTTCGGGAGCCTCGGGCTGTTCCAGGGTCAGGGAGGTCCGAACGAACCTCTCGCTGCGCTTCGAGGTGCTTCGCCAGAGATGGCGTCGGGCGGTGCGTGTCCCCTGCTCGAGGGCGCAACAGGGACGCTCTACCGGATCGGCGGTCTCGAGTCGGAGACGCCGCGGGCGCACTTCGAGCGCCTGAGGCTCGCCACTGGGGCGGTGTCTCGGGTCGGCATCCTCGGTGCGGCGCCCGAGGAGGTCCTCGCCGTGACGCTCGACAGCGGCCGGCACGAGGCGATCGTGCTCGATCGGGTTGGGGGCGGTCGCCGAGGACGTGCCCACGAGCGAGTCCGCATCCTTCGCCTCGACCTCGAGTCCGGACGCTCACAGGTGATCGCGAGCACCCGCGGCTTTCGCGCCTTCACGAACCACTACCTCGCGCAGGCGCCCGGAGGCACCTTCGTGCTCGCGGTCTCTCGGCGCGGTCGCTCCTCGGGCTATCGGCTCGTGCACTTCACGCTTCCGGTGGAGCCTGGACCGGTCACTGTGATGGGGTCGTACGTGGCGCACGGGCGCAACCTCGAAGGCCCGATTGTCGCGGAGAGCATGGGCGTGAACGTGGCTGAGACCGGCTCGCCGTGGCGGCCAGTCGGCGTTCGGTGGCTCGACTTCAGAGAACGACGAGACCGAGGAAGCGACTTCGACGACTGCTTCTGAGGTCGGCATGGACGCTCGAAGTCGATTCGTCGGCACATCGATCTTGGCCGCGGTCGTCTGCTGCTGCTCGGGTCCCGATCAGCCCGTCGACGGCGGTCTGGACGCGTCTGCGACGGCGGATTCCGAAAGTGACGCCCTCTCGCTTGACACGGGTCGCGACGCACGAAGGCCTGACGCGGTCGTCGATGCACGAGAAGGACTGCCGGATGCGCCCTTTGATGAGGCCGTGTGGGGGCGCATCCCCGGCCTGGCCGCCGACTGCAACATTCGAGTCGCACGTGACCCGATGAGGGTCCTCGGAGAGTGGGACCTCGAGCCATGCACTGACGCTGTCGCTGGCTGTCTCGCAGTAAGGCGCACGAGCTTCTCGCGCGATCTCCCGGAGCAACTCCACATCGTCGATGTCGCCGAGGGAAGATTCGGCGTCACACTGAGCGAACGAATCGGCGAGGGGCGAGAAACGGACTACCTACAGTTCACTCGCGCGGGAGCCCCGGAGTTGCTCCTGCGCAGCGTTTTCCCGACGGCCCCCCGGAACAACTGCAACTTCTCTGACGCGGACGTCGAGCGCACAGGTTCCTTCGTCTACGTGGATGACACTCGGATGTCGGACTCGGACCTAGACGGCGCTACCTTCCCGATTTTCTCTTTTCGCGATGGCGTTTGGTCCTTGCACGCGACGCTCGAGTACGACGTCTTGCGCAACTCGCCTCAAAATACCGCGTCCAGCGACGTGCTGATCGCGAATCGCGTCGCGCCGAGCAATCGGATGCTGACCGTCTTGAATGATGGGACGTACTTCTTCACGGCGCCCGCGCCGCCCTTCGACGGTACACGGATTCACTCGACACCGTCCGTCGTCGGAGAGCACTGGGTGGCGACAGGGCTCATGAGCGCATCCGCCAATGGCCTCTTCATGTCGCATCTAGGTGAGCCTTCCGTCCGTATCCGCAACGTGGACGCAGTGGGCGAGGTCGTCGCGGACGAGACGGTGATCGTCTGGCTCGAGGGCTCTCGGCTTAGTGAGGGGATCCGGCTCGACGGCACGACGCTCTGGCGCGCGCCATGGCGTCCCGGTCCCATCGACCCTGGCGAAGCGCGTGTCGTCCGTCCGATCGAAGACGTGGTCAGAATCTTCCCAGACCTGCTCAACCCCGGGACGGCCTTTCCGCGGATGAAGGTTGGCGGTGGATACGTCTTGATCCGCGATGGCCTGGCAACAGCTTGCTATGTCGTTCGCTTGGCCGACGGCTACATGGCTCGCTTCGACCCTCCGGGATACACGTGCAGCAGCGTGTACTCGGTGAGTGTCGACGAGATGGCTGTGGGAATGATCGAGGAAGGCGATCTCAGCTTCCGTTCCGCACAGCTCTGGTTCGTTCCGATCTCCTCCCTCTCGTTCGAGCCATGACGCAGAAGCGCCCCGACCACCTCTCGGCGATCGGGGCGCGCCTCACACACGTGAGGGCGTCACGTCGGTGGCGTCCTGATCAGTAGCGGTAGGTCTCGGCCTTGAACGGGCCGTCGACCTTCACGCCGAGG
>CAZCVE010000075.1:0-40347 GCA_964502175.1 uncultured Sandaracinaceae bacterium | reverse complement strand
GCCCGCGCCGCTTCACAACAGCCGCCGCGGCCGCCGGGGCTCCCGAGCCCCCCCCCCCGCGCGCGGGAGTGGGCTGGGGTGCGGGCCCCCCCACCGCGAGGTCACGATGGCGCTCAGTTGCAGGTCGGGTTCACGCAGGTGCCGCGGGTGGCGATCGCGATCGCGGGGTCGAGCTCGCTCGCGCCGCTGCCTGCGGCCACGCCGTTCGTGCGCTGATCACACACGAAGCCCGAGAGGCTCGCGCTGCGGCAGTCCGCGTCCGACGTGCACGGCGCGGCGCAGAGGCGGTCGACCTCGTCGCAGCGGAGCGGCACGGCGACGCCTTCAATCGACACCGTGCCCGTGCCGCAGCGATCGGCGGTGCCGGGCTCGCAGAACATGCCGATCTCGCAGCTCGTCATGCTCTCGTCGCACGCCGAGTCGGTGTTCTCCTGCGCGCGGCCGATCGTCTGCAAGCACTCGAGCTGCACCAGTGAGCCGAGGCTCGGGCGCGCGATCTCGGTGAACGCGATGCGCTGGCCGTCGTCGCCGCAGCTGGCCGCGCGCTCGAGGCTCGCGTCGTCGTAGAACCAGCCGGCCGTGGTGCCTGCGAGGCCGCTCGCGCGATCGAGCTGCGTGACGATGCAGCGCTCGCGCGCGACGCCGTCGATCTCGACGATGCCATCGAGCGTGCGGCCGCCGAGGCGCGCGCACTCCGTCACCGCGGTAGTCGTGCCCGCGGCGGGCAGCACCTCGAACACCTCGCAGTCCACGCGTCCGTCGGCGTCGGGGTTGAGGTCGCGCGGCAAGCACGCGCCGTTCAGCGCATCGGCGATGCGCGCGACGACGCCGTCGATCGCAGGACCGAAGTCGTCCTCGCAGATCGACGCGAGCGCCACGGCCGCGCCGCGCGCCGAGAGACCACGCGCGGCCTCGACGACCCGGCGCGCAGGATCGGCGCTGCCGCCCGAGGTGGTACACGCGTCGCGGAGGAAGTTCTCTCGCTCGCCGGTCTCGGCGTACTGCATGCGCGCGTCGCCGAGGATCGCGTCGAAGTCGAGGCCGCGATCCGAGCTCGCGCTCGCGAGGAGATCGCTCGGGATGCCCGCGATGGCCGAGAACACGACGAGGCCGGGATCACGACGCAGCGCGACGAGCCCGTCGATGTAGCGCTCCACCGTGTGGAGCACGCCCGCGCTGCGATCCGCGAAGCGCGTGCATCGCAGCTGCACGTCGCTGCCGAAGCGCGCTGCGGCGGCGGGGTCGTCGCCGAAGATCGTCGTGTCGGCGGCGGAGCAGTCTTCTTCGTCCGTGACGAGCACGACGGCGAGCACCGACTCGTTGCGCACGAAGCCAGCGTTCGCGCCGAGCGCGTTGCCGGGCATCGTGTACGCGCCGGTGTCGGGATCGAGGAAGCGCGGCGGCGTGTAGCCGGGCGCGGTCCACTCCGTCGGCATCGCCGGTGTGATCGCACGGAGCGCCGCTTCGAGCGGCTGCTCGAGCCCGCAGCCCGACGTGCCGAGCGTCGTCGCGCAGCTCACGTCGCTGATGAAGCTCGTCGGATCGTCGCCGCGCGCGAACGAGAACACTCCGTCGTCGTCGACGCCGCAGCCCGTGCCCGTGCGACGCAGCACGCCACCTTCTCCGACGCCGTGCACGCACGCGCCGAGCGAACGAGGCGTGGGCAGGCCTGCGCCGAGATCGGTGCTCACGACGCCGACCTGCAGCGAGCGCACGGGACGAAAGTCCTGCATGCCATCGCCATCGCGATCACCGCTCGCGAGCACGGACACGAGGCGCGGGATCTCGCGCTCGAGCGACTGCTGCTCTGCCTCCATCGATCCCGAGTCGTCGATGACGAACAACAGATCGACGGTGTCGACGTACTGCACGCGCACGTTCTGTGTGACCGACGATCGCGTGCACGGCGCGACGGACTCGAGACGTCGCTCGAGACAACCCACGCTCGCCGACGACAGTGCGAGTAACGAAGCGACGAGACCCAACGAGCGCTTCTCCATGACGACCTCCATCGATGTGTCGTCGAGTCACGTCGCGGCTTCCAATCGGTTCGATCGATCGAACCGATCGATCGAAGAGGCACCCCTCCCGTCAGCGGGAGGGGCCGGGGGTGGGTCAGCGGCGCGGGTGCAGTGATCCGATGGACGGAACGCAGAGAGCCCCGTCCCGAAGGACGAGGCTCTCGCAGGTCACTGCCCTTGCGGGCCCCAGCTCAGTGGCAGCAGCTCAGTGGCAGCAGCTCAGTTGCAGGTCGGGTTCACGCAGACGTTGCGCTGCATGCCGCGGAGGCTCTCCGGCACGTCCTCGACGCCCTCGCCCGCAGCGTCCGCGTTCGTGCGCTGGTCGCAGACGAATCCGAGGAGGCCTCCTTCGGTACAGTCCGCGTCCGAAGCGCATGGGACACCACAGAGTCGCTCGACGGGATCACACGTGAGCGCCGCGTTGGTCTCACTGGGCGGATCGTTGGGGCGAGCGCGGCCAGTCGCGCAGGAGTTCGACATCGGATCTTCGCAGAACTGACCGATGGTACAGCCCGTCGCCATCGGCTCGTCGCCGTCGCAGCTGACGTCGACGCCGCCGTTGCCGAGCGCGATGGTCTGGAGGCACTCGAGGCGAACCTCGGAGCCCGTGGCCGGCGGCGCCATGCCCGTGAAGGCGATGCGCTGCGGGGTCGCGCCGCACGTGTCGCCGAGGTCGGCCGAGAAGTCGTCGTAGTACCAGCCCGGCGCCGCCATGATCTGCGAGCGCTCGACCTGCTCGACGCGGCAGAGCTGACGCGGCACGCCCATGTCGTCGACGACCGTCTCCTGGAACGTGCGGCCCGGGAGGGCGGCGTTGTCGCAGTTCGAGATCACGCCCGGCGTACCTGCCGCCGGAAGGAGCTCGTAGACCTCGCAGTCGACGCGGCCGTCGGCTGCAGCGTTGAGGGCGCGCGGGAGGCAGGCGCCGCGGAGGGCGTCGGCGATCTTCGCGATGATGCCGTCGATGGCGGGCTGGAAGCTCGTCGAGCAGATCGACGAGAGCGAAACGGCCGCGCCGGCCGCCGCGAGGCCCGCCGCCGTCTGCACGATGCGGATGGGCGGGTAGGCGACGCCGTTGCCCGTCGAGCACGACGGCTCGAGGTTCGTGCCCATCGCGTTCGGGCGCGGGATCATCATCGGGTGCGAGAGGATGCCGGCGTAGTTGGCGACCGCAGCCTCGTCCTCGGTGTCCGGCGGGATGCCGATGATGCCGGAGAAGATGAGGAGGTTCGGATCCGTGCGGAGGCCGAGGAAGCCGTTCACGTAGCGATCCACCGGGTGCACGATGCCCATCGCCGGATCACCGAAGGTGTTGCAGCGGAGGTTGAGCGGCACCGACATGAAGCGCGGATCGGCCGTCACGAAGAGGCCGTAGTCGCGGACCGAGCAGTCCTCTTCGTCCGTGACGAGCACGACCGCGAGGGCCGACGAGGGGCGGAGGAAGCCCGCGTTCGGGCCGTCCGCGTTGCCCGCGACGCTGTCGGGAACGCCGTCTGCGCTGATGAAGCGCGGCGGGCTGTAGCCGGGGCGCGTGAAGGTCGACGCCGAGATCGGCGTGATCGCCTTGAGCGAGGCCTCGAGCTGCTGCTCGAAGCCGCAGCCGCCGGTGCTGATGTTCGCCACGCAGCCGATTGTCGCGGCGAAGTCGTTCGCGTTGTCGCCGCGCTCGCGGTCGAACTCGAAGACCGCCGACGGGTACGTGGCCATGCAGGGCGCCGTGGTGAGGCGGCTGCGGCTGCGGAGGATGCCGTCGTCGCCGAGGCCGCGGGCGCACGTGGGGACGCCCGTGTTCGGGCCCGCGCCCATGTCGCTCGTGATGATGCCGACCTGCAGCGACTTCACGGGGTTGAAGTCACGCATCATGTCGCCATCGCGGTCGCCCGAGGCGAGCACGTTCACCAGGCGCGGCAGCTCGGCGATCAGGTTGGCCTGCTCTTCGGCCATCGAGTTCGAGTTGTCGACCATGAACAGGAGATCGACGTTGTCGACGTTCGTCACCTGGATGCGCTGGCCGACGCTCGAGCGCGTGCACGGGTTCACCGGCTTGAGGCCTCGCTCGAGGCAGCCCGCGGCGGACACGCCAGCGACGGTGAGCACGGCAGCTCCGACCGCGAGGCCAGCTCTTCCGCGCAAGAGAGCCTTTCCGCGCAGAAACGACGAACGACCCGAGGAAGGCGGGCGACCGGGCGAAGTGGAACGGGAATCCATGAATCCTCCGAGAGGGCTCCGAAGCTCTCACACGCACGGACCGCGACGGCTCGCGGGACGCAGGGGTGGCAGCTCAGAGGGCGGCGTCAGGGTACAGGGATGAAAGGGAAAGGATCAACGGTGTTCGACGAGGCGGCTCGACGTCACCGAGGACGTGGCGGGACGACGGGCGGGGGCTAGCTGAGTCGTCCGCGGGCGGGCTGGTTTCCAAGGGCCTCCCGAGGACACGGTCGAGGGCTCGACCCGGTCCCAGGGCAACCGTCGTTCCACGTGGAACGATCGCGATCGAGGGTGACACCTCGGGGGTGAACCGCCAACGCGGTTGGCTGCCAAGGCGAGCGCGTTCACTCGCAGTCGAGCCGGACGATGACGTCGACCGGTCGTCGCACCCGAGCGGAGTCCACGAGCCCTCGAGCAGCCACGTGTAGGTGTAGTGGTCGACGCTGCGATCGCAGCTCGTCGTGGTCGCCACGGCGGCGAGACCGAGGACGACGACGGCGACTCTGGGAACCCTCATGGCCACCCGCCAAGAGCGTACGTCGGGATGCGTCGATCCCGCTCGATCGAACGCCTGCTACACCGATCCCGTGCGCGATGCTCGAGGCCGGCTGCTCGCGCTCGTCGCCGCCGCAGTGATGTGCAGCGCGGTGATGAGCAGCGTCGAGGTCTCTGCGAACCGCGCCGGCGTGTTCGCCGGCTCGCGCGGCGCGCGGCACTTGGTGTGTGAGGGCGCGGACGTTCGCATCCTGCACGAGCGCGGCGTCGCCTCTCGCCGACGCGGCGACGGCGTCGACGACGTGATCGCGTGCCCTCGCGTCGTCGCCGAGATCGGCCCGCACCACTGGGTCCTCGTCGCGCGCGGTCCGCTCTCGCGCGACCAGGCGCGCGTCGACGTGCTCCTCTTCTCCTTCGCCGACGAGCCGATGCTCTCGACCATCGTGTCGATGATCGTTCCGTCCTCTGCGCACGAGCCCATCCTGCGGCCGCGGAGCGATGCGGTGGAGTTGGTGATCGACGCGCCGCTCGTGAGCGCGCGATGGCTGGGCGAGCCGATGGCCGAGCGCGACCTCGCGGGCGTGCGCGGGTTCGTCGTGTCCACGTCCTCGCATCGCGTGCTGCGCTGAGATGTGAGCCTGCTCGTGGTGCCGTTGAAGCGGCGCCGGACGCTCCTCTACACTCGCCGCATGCGGAACGGGAGCGGATCGTGAGCGGACATGAGGTGCGCACGACGCGCGCGCGGCGCGTCGACCTCACGGCGATGGGACTCGCGATGGCTGCGTTCGCTGCGGCGATGGGCGTGGCGTGCAGCGAGCCCGGCTCGCTCGTGGATGCGCACGTGCCCGATGACCAGAGCGTCGTCGTCTTCGACGCGGTCGTGCCGGAGCTCGACACCGGGCCTCCATGCCCGTCGCGAGTCTTCGAGGGTGACTACGCGATCGCTGACGAGGCGTCGCTGCTCGCGCTCACGGGGTACACGGAGGTCACGGGGGATCTCGTCGTGGACGGCGTCGCCTCGCTGGCGGGCGCCGAGTGCTTGACGACGATCGGCGGAGATCTCTTGATCGTGAACACGGCAGCGATCACCGATCTCGATGCGCTGACGCGGCTCCAGTCGGTCGGCGGCGACGTGGCGCTCGGGTACACGGGGTTCCACACGTCGACGAAGATGGGGCCGTCGGCGAACACCACGCTGAGCAGCGTGGCCGGCTTGCGAGGGCTCCGCTCGATCCCCGGCAGCTTGACGATCGACTCGTGCACCTCGCTGCAAGACCTGCATGGCCTCGATCGCGTCGCCTCGGTCGGCGGCGACTTGCTCATCGCTGGAGGCGGCCTCGAGGACCTCGACGGTCTCGACGAGCTCTCGTCGATCGGCGGAGACCTGATGGTCTTTCACAGCTCCCTCACGAACGTCGATGCGCTCCGCGGAGTCACGACGATCGGGGGGAGCGTCGGCGTGTACGGCAACGCGTCGCTGTCGAGCCTCACCGGTCTCGCGAACGTCGAGGCGATCCGGGGGACGGAGCCCGTGAGCTTCTGCAGCGTGGTCGTGTGCGGGGGCCACGGAATCGGGGCGTTGCCAGCCGGGATCGGGCTCGCGTCGAACGACCGCCTGCGGACGTTCGGCTTCGACGACCTCGTGTCGCTCAGCGGCGGGATCCTGGTTCGGTGGAGCCCAGAGCTCCCCACCTGCGCAGTGACAGGCCTGGTGGATCGCCTCTCAGGGTCGGGCTGGAGCGGAGAGCCGATCGTCATGGGCACAGACGACATCGCCACGTGTCTCTGACCGGCGGGAGCGCCCGGCGGAGCGAGAGCTCGCGGGCGTGCGCGGCTTCGTCCGTGTGTCCACCTCATCGCATCGCGTGCCGCGATGAACACGGTCCACGCGTTACTTGCGACGAAGCCGTGGGCCGGGGCCGAGCTCTTCGACCTCGACGCGTCGGTCGCCTCGAATGACGACGCGCAAGCACAGCCCTGCGGTGTAGTCGATCGCGAAGAGCTGGCATCCACGCTGACCCGAGAGGTCTTCGACGCGGCGTCGGAAGGTCGCCGAAGTTCCTCGGTGGGTCCCGCGAGCTTCTCGAAGGCCCGATCGGGTTCACCAACGCCCTCCGCGGATTTCGCGGAAGCCTGCGGAGGTTCGCCCGAGGCTCTCACCGATTTCGCCGGAGCTCGTTCGAGCAGCGCGGAAGCCTTCGATGATTTTTGCCGAAGCGGTCCGCGATTCCGACGAAGCTTTCCGGGATTTCGCCGAGCCCTCCGACCATTTCTCGGAAGCTCCCGGCGTTTCTCGGAAGCCCTCGGACATTCCTCGGAAGCTCCAGACGCAGCGAAATGACGCGTCGATTTCAGCTCAGTGGAAGGGGCAGGCAGCCAGCCCGTCCCTACGGCCGCCGTCGGCGATCTCTTCGGCTCCTCGCGCTGCGGGCGCGGAGCAAGTTCGCAGAGCGCGGCGGGCGACGAACGGCGCGTTTGCGCATACAGATCGATGGGTGAGTCGTTCGCCCCATGGGTCGTTGCAGCTGCTCGCATTGGCGCTCTGCGTCTCGGCGGGATGTCGGCCGTCTGGGATCTGCGAGGCGCCGCGGAGGGGCGACGCGACGGCGGGGTGTCCTTCGGGGTGCGGGCGGATCGATCTGCTGCGCGAGGACGGGGCGTGTCATCGGCGGGACTCGTACCTGTGCGTCGACGAGGGGGTCGTGCTGGGCGCGGGCGGGGCCTGCTTCGTCGATCCCGACGGGGTCAGGTTCGGGGCGCGGTACACGGGGTATGCGGAGGAGCTCGAGGCGATCGGGTGGCGCGCGTGCTCGGAGGCGGAGGCGACGGGGTTTCCGATCGTCGAGTGTGCTGACTGACTGAGCGGCCTTGCTGGCCCTCCCCAACCCCTCCCATGGGGAGGGGCTTCTTGGGGCGGGCGGGGGCGCACGGCGAAAGTTTCTGGGTTGCGTCAGTCCGCGGGCGGCGTGAACGTCCTGGGGCTCGTGGGACTCGTCCTCTGTCATACCGCCGACTGGCACCTCGGTCGGACTTTGCATGGTGCGTCGTTCGAGGCGGCGCATCGCCGCTTCCTCGCGTGGCTCGTCGAGCTCGTGGCGTCGCGGTCGGTCGACGTGCTCGTCGTCGCGGGCGACGTGTTCGATCGCAGTGTGCCGTCCGCCGCGGCCGAGGCGCTCTTCTACGGGTTCCTGAGCGACCTCGCGCGTGAGGCGCCGGGCGTACAGGTGATCGTCGTCGCGGGCAACCACGACGGGCCCGCGCGGCTCGCGGCGCCGGCGCCGATGCTCGCGCACCTCGGGGCTGCAGCGCGGCTGCCGGTGCGGATCGTCGCGAGCCTGCCGGTCACCGACGCGGGCGAGATCGATCTCGATGCGCTCGTGGTGCCGCTCCACACGCGCTCGGGCGAGGCGCGCGGACACCTCGTGGCTGTCCCCTTCTTGCGGCCGAGCGATCTGTCTCGCGCGCGTCCAGGGATCGCGGCCGACTCGGGGCCGATCGAGCGCGCGCGAGTGATCCACCGACAGCTCGTGGACGCCGCGCTCGCGAAGCGAGGCAGTGCGACTGGGCTCCTCGTCGCTACGGGCCATGGGCAGGTGCGAGGCGCGCGGCTGTCGCCCGAGAGCGAGCGACCGCTGCTCGGTGGCGACGAGGCCGCGCTGCCGCTCGACGTGTTTCCGCGTGAGCTCGACTACGTGGCCCTCGGACACCTCCACCTCGCGCAGTCGCTCGACGATGGCCGCGTTCGGTACTCGGGCGCGCCGATGCCGCTCGCGTTCTCGGAGCGCGCGTATCCGCACCAGGTCGTGATCGCGAGCGAGCGGGTGAGCGAGACGCGCCGGGGGATCGAGCTCGAGGCGGTGCGCGTGCCACGCTTCGTCGAGCTCGTGAGGCTCGAGGGCGACGAGGGCGCGCCGCTCGAGCTCGAGGCCGCGATCGCTGCGCTTCGTGAGGTGCGACTCCGCGAGGCAGGCGCGTCCGAGCGGGACGCGGCCGGCGGAGAGCGGTGGATCCAGGTGCGGGTGCGACTCGCCGCGCCGCGGCCGGCGCTCAAGCGTGAGCTCGCGGAGGCGCTCGCAGCGAGCGGCCCGAGCGTCGCGCGGCTCGTGAGCGTCGACGTGGTGCGCGACGTGGACGCGATGCACCTGCCGCACTCGACGTCGGTTCGCGCCGAGCTCGCGCCCGAGGCGGTGCTGCTCCGCGCGTGGTCGAGCGTCTCGCGCGAGCCGCTGCCCGAGGCGCTGAGCCGCGCGCTCGAAGAGGCGTGGCTCGTGGCGCGCGACGAGCGAGACGCAGACCTCGCGGCGGAGCCCGAGCTCGGTGGAGATCCGGACGCGAGCGGTGATGTCGAGGTGGCGTCGTGAGGATCCGTGCGATCCGCGGTCGAGGCCTCGCGAGCCTCGCCGAGCCGTTCGAGCTCGATCTCGACGCCGAGCCGATGCGCGGCTGCGGCGTGTTCGTGATCGGCGGCCCGACCGGCGCAGGCAAGAGCACCATCCTCGACGCGATGTGCCTCGCGCTGTTCGATCGCGCGCCGCGCGTCGCCCGTGCGCCGCAGCGCGAGGTCCTCCGCGCGGGCACGCGCGCGTCGCGTGGCGCAGCTCCGTCGGGTGATGCCGCGAACGTCGAGGTCGGGCTCGCGGGGCGCACGAGAGACGACGCGCCGAGCGACGTGATCCGCGCGAGCGATCCGCGCTCGCTCGTGCGCCGCGGGACGCGCCACGCGTTCGCCGAGGTGGAATTCGAGGGTCGACGCGGAGGCCTGTTCCGCGCGCGCTGGGAGGTCCGCAGCGTGCAGCGTCGCGGCGGCGGCTGGGCGCTCGGGAAGCCTGCGATGTCGCTCGAGTCGGTGTCGCTCGAGTCTCTCGAGAGCGTGCGCGTCGGGACGACCAAGACCGACGTGCTCGCGCAGATCGAGGCGCGGCTCGGGCTCGACTTCGGACAGTTCTGTCGCTCGGTGCTGTTGCCGCAGGGCGAGCTCGCGTCGTTCCTCGAGGCACCGGACGACGAGCGCGCGCGCCTCCTCGAGCGGGTGACGGGCACCGAGATCTACTCGACGCTGTCGCGCGTCGTTCACACGCGCGCCGCGGGCCTCGTGCGCGAGGCGCGCGAGCGGAGCGTGGAGATCGAGGCGGTGCGTCTCTTGAGCGACGTCGAGCGCGAGGAGCTCGTGGCGCAGCGCGACGAGGCGCGCGTCGAGGCGGCCCGCACCACCAAGCGCGTGGCGGAGCTCGTCGCCATCGAGCGCGCGCACGACACCGCGCGTGTGCTCGGCGAGCAGCTCACGCAGGCGAGCCGCGAGCTCGACGACGTGACCCGGCAGCTCGGCCTCTGGGAGCCCCGGCGCGACGAGATCGATCGCAGCCGGCGCGCGCGTGAGGTCCGCGCGGAACGACAAGCGGCGCGGAGCGCGAGCGCCGACCTGTCGCGCGTGGAAGCCGAGCTCGCGCGTGTCGTCGCGCAGATCGAGAGCACCGAGCCACAGCGTGAGGTGACCCTCACCGCGCTCGAGACCGAGCGGGCAGGGCTGCGGAGCCTCGAAGAGCAGACCGTCGCGCTCGAAGAAGCGCTCGGGCGCCACGAGACCGCGCTCGCCTCGGCGTCGGAGCGATCGGGCAAGGACGAGGCGCTGCGGCACGCGCGTCGCAGCGCGGAGACCGCGCTCGACGACGCGCTCAAGCGTGAGCGGGACGCGAAGAAGAGCGCGGACGCGTTCGAGCGCGAGCTCGCGAGCGTGGAGCGCGAGGCCGTCGCCGATGCCGGGACCACGCCGATCGGGCCGCTCGCGGCGCTCGTGCGTCGAGAGCTCCACGAGGGGGATCCGTGCCCCGTGTGCGGCTCGATCGATCACCCGGCGCACGCGGGTCCGTCTGCGTCGAGCAGCCAGCGGGATGGCCAGCGGGACGGAAAGCGCGAGGCGCGCGCCGCGCTCGACGCGATCGAGGAGCGTCAGCGTCGGGCCGCCCGCCTCGCGTCGCTCCACGTCGATGCGTCACGCGCTCAGGCGACGGCCGCGGTGCGTCGCGAAGACTCCGAGCGCGCGCGGGCGCAGCTCGACTCCGCGCGGGCGGCGGCCGAGCTGAGCTCCGAGGAGCGCGCCGCGCTGAGGCGCGCCGTCGAGTCCGAGCACGGCGTCGAGCTTCCAGCGCAGCGGCGGGCCGCCCACCTCCGCACCCTCGGCGCAGCGCGCGCGCGCGTCGGCACGCTCGAGCGCGAGAGCATCGAGCGCGCGGCGCTGTCGTCACACCTGCGCGGACAGCGCGACGCGCTCTCGGTCCGCGTAGAGGGCCTCGCGATCGACGCCAGACGCGCCGACGCCGTGCTCCAGGGTGCGCTCGCCGCGCATGGCCTCTCGGCGACCGAGCTGGCCCTCGCCGAGCGCGTCGACGATCGCGAGCTCGCGGGCCTGCTCGCCGAGCTCGGTCGCCTGGATCGGAGGCGCGACGAGCAACGCGCGATCGTGCTCGAGCGGCGTCGTCGCTTCGACGAGGCCGAGGCGTCGTTGCCCGCGGGCCTTCCTGCGCGAGACGAGATCGAGGCGTCGCGTCGGGACGCCGACCGCGCGAAGACGCAGGCCGAGCAGGTCGAGGCGATCGCAGAGTCGCGCCTGAGCGACGACACCGCGCGACGCACCGAGCGGGAGCAGCGACGCGCAGCGCTCGGCGCGCTCGAGAGCGACGCGCGCACGTGGGAGACGCTCTCGCGGCTCGTGGGCTCGGCCGACGGCAAGAAGCTCCGCGTGCTCGTGCAGTCGATGGCGCTCGACATCCTGCTCGCGCACGCGAACGCGCAGCTGCGAGGCCTCGCGCCGCGCTACCAGCTCACGCGCCGCGCGAGCGCCGCGGGTGTGTCGTCGCCGTCCGTCGCGTGGGCTCCCGCGGGTCCCGGATCGCTCGCCCTCGACGTGCTCGACGCCGACCTCGAGGGCGGGCCGCGATCCACCTCGAGCCTCTCGGGCGGCGAGCGCTTCCTCGTGTCGCTCGCGCTCGCGCTCGGTCTCGGCACGATGACGGCCGAGCGCGACGACGTGGGCTCGCTCTTCCTCGACGAAGGCTTCGGCTCGCTCGACGAAGACAGCCTCGAGCAAGCCCTCGAGGCGCTCGATGCGCTGCGTCAGGCGGGGCGACAGATCGGCGTGGTGTCACACGTCGCGCGTCTGGCCGAGCGGTTCGAGGTGCGCGTGGAAGTGCGGCCCAGCGAGCCAGGCGCGAGCACCGTGCACGTCACGACGAGCTGAGCGAGCGGCGACGTCTGCGAGCGCGCGAGCGCCGCGTCGCCGCGAGCACGAACGACGCGGAGAGCGCGAAGGCTCCGAGCGCCATGCGCGAAGGCTCCGTCGATGGCAGCGTGCGGCACCGACAGCCCGCGCCGCCGAAGTGAGGCGTGGGGACGGAGGGCGCGTCCATCGCGGGTGCGTCGGTGGGCGTCGACGAAGCGTCGCTCGGGGCGTCGGTGAACGCTGCGTCGGTCTGAGGATCGAGCGCGGCGTCGAGGCTGACCGTGCTCGCGTCGGGGCTCACGCCCGCGTCGGCGAAGCAGCGGTCCGGATCGTCGAGGCCCGCGCCCACGATCGACACGCAGTCCGTGCGCGTGTCCACCGACATCGTCCCGCAGCGCGCGCCGTCGCACTGGCGACAGCGATCGCTGTCTTGTCCGTTGGGGCAGCCATCGCCGTCGCAGTCGCCCTGGTAGAAATTCTCCGTGAGCAGCCCGCTGCTCGGGTCGCGGAAGCACGCGTCGCCGACCACGAGCGAGGCCGGGTCCGTGCAGCTCTCGAAGAACTCCTCGAACAGGCAGACGCCGAGCGCTCCCGAGTCGGGCGGTCGCACGCAGAGGCCCGCCGCTCCCGTGCCGCTGAAGCGACAGTCGTCGGCGGGATAGGGGCGCGGCCCCGGCGTGCACGCGTGGATCGTCGAGCAAGCGCACATCCCGGCGTCGCTCGAGCACTCGAGCCCCGCGGGCGAGAAGCGACAGCACCGATCGACGCTCGGCTCGCTCGGGCAGTTCACGGGGCGGCGCGGCTCGACCGTCAGGCAGGGCGCGCCATCGTCGGTGCACACCGAGCCGTCGACCTCGTTGGCGCATCCGTCGTGATCGGCGTCGCCGAATCCCCAGCTCGGCGTGTGCAGGCTGCGCGTACCGAACACCGGCAGGGTCACGTCGTAGAGGTAGCCGTCTTCCCACGACTCCCACGTGTCGCGGCAGAACGCGTCGCGCGGAGGCACGTGTCCAAGGGAGGCGTCGGGCGCGACGCACACACCGGTGGGCGCGAAGCCGGGGCTGTCGACGATCGGCGGACGGACCCCGGCGAGCTCGAGGCAGCTCTCGCCGCGCGCGCAGTCTGCCGCCAACGAGCACAGGCGGATGGTGGTGCACGGCGGCACGCACGAGCCCGTGACGCACGCGAGATCGCTCTGCCCTCGCGTGCTGCACGTCGCGCTGCACTTCTCGTCCGCGTAGCAGTGCAGCGGCGCGCGCGCGGCGTACGTGCCTTCGCGGCCCCACTCACACCAGCGTCCTTCTGCCTGCACGGCGACCGGCGCGGACAGAGCCGAGAGCAGCGCGCACCCGAACAGCGAGGCCGCGCGAATTGACAGGCGCATCCCGAGAACGTACCCCACCGCGCTCACGTCGCGCGGCGCTCGCGAACGACGTGCCCGAGGAACGCACCATGTTGATGCCCACCAGCGAAGCGAGGACACGACTGTCCGAG
This sequence comes from uncultured Sandaracinaceae bacterium, assembly GCA_964502175.1. Lineage (GTDB taxonomy): Bacteria > Myxococcota_A > Polyangia > Polyangiales > Sandaracinaceae > JAFLCL01. The sequence continues at coordinate 26,913 of CAZCVE010000075.1, read as the reverse complement.
CTTGCTCAGCGCCTCGATGCGCTGGGGAGGTCTCTTTGACGTCGACGGCCTACGTCTGCAGATCGATCGACTGACCGACCGCACCCTCCAGCCCGGCTTCTGGGACGACGGCGAGCGCGCGCAGAAGGTCTCCCAAGAGAAGGCCGGCATCGAGGCGCTCGTCGGCGTCTACGACAAGGCGCGCCGAGAGACCAAGGATCTCGCCGAGCTCATCGACATGGCCGAGGGCGACGAGTCGATGCTCGCCGAGGTCTTCGCGCAGATCCCCGGCCTCGAGCAGGTCGTGAAGGGCATGGAGCTCCAGCGCATGCTCGCGGGCTCCGAGGATCGCAGCGACGCGATCCTCTCCATCAACTCCGGCGCCGGCGGCCTCGACGCCGAGGACTGGGCCACGATCCTCCAGCGCATGTACCTGCGTTGGTCGGAGAAGAAGGGCTTCAAGACGGAGATCGTCGACAGCATCGAGGGCGACGGCGGCCTCAAGAGCGCGACGATCGCGGTGCGCGGCCCGTACGCCTACGGCTACCTCCGCGCGGAGAACGGCGTGCACCGCCTCATCCGCATCTCGCCCTTCGACGCGAACGCGCGACGGCAGACGGCGTTCGCCGCCGTCGAGGTGGTGCCCGATCTCGACGACGACGTCGGCGACATCGAGATCAAGCCCGAGGACTTGAAGGTCGACACCTTCCGCGCGGGCGGAAAAGGCGGCCAGCACGTCAACAAGACGGAGTCCGCGATCCGCATCACGCACATCCCCACGGGCGTGATCGTCGCGTGTCAGCAGGAGCGCAGCCAGCACAAGAACCGCGCGAGCGCGATGAAGGTGCTGCGCGGCAAGCTCTACGAGCTCGAGCGCCAGAAGCGCGAGGCCGCGTTCGAAGAGAACTACGGCGTCGACAAGATGCTCAACGCGTTCGGCTCACAGGTCCGCACGTACACCATGCAGCCGTACCAGCTCGTGAAGGACGAGCGCACGGAGCTCAAGGACGCGAACATCAACGCGATCCTCGACGGCAACCTCGACGAGTTCATCGAGGCCTACCTGCTCCAGCACGCCGACAAGCGAAAAGCCAAGGCCAAGCCCGCGAGCTGACCGCGCGCCTTCGCCGCGAGAAACCCAGTTCTGCTACCGTCTCGCGATGCCCATCGCGCTGGACAAGATCGAAGAGGCGAGGCGCCCACTCGAGGACCGCATCTTCCGTTTCCTCGCGGGGCGTGCAGGGGACGGACAGGCTTACTCGGTCGCCGACATCTACGCCGGGGTGGAGAACGTGTCCCTCGACACGGCGTCGCTCATCGTGGCCTTCTGGCTCGCAGCACGTGCATCGGGAAGGTCACAAGCGCCTCACGAACACTGGCGCGCTGCTCTCCTGGAGCTGGTCGACCAGAAGCGACTGGCACGCGGGGACGTCAACGGCGTCGAGTACTTCTGGGCGCAGCGATGAGCCCCCGCACTGCGCCGCACGAACTCGTGACAGCGCTGCTCCCGGTCGGGAGCCACTGGCGTGGAGAGACGGGAACGAGCTTCGTAGCGTTCATCCATGCGGTGTTGCGCCAGCGCTACCCCGAGCACATCGGCGTCGTTGAGCGCGACTTCGCGCTGCTCGAGGCACAGCTCGACGTCGAGGCCGCGTACGCTGAGCTGCTCGCACGGGCGGGCGAGGACGACGATGCCGCGTATCGAGTCGCGTCGGGGCAGCTACGAGCGGCGCAGGCCCGCGAGCTCGCGCTGGACGACAGCGATCCCCGCGACGCGAAGTACGCCGCGCTGGACGACCTTCTCGCGCGAGTGGACCGAGCGCTCTCCGGATGACGACGGTTCTTCCAGACGTCACGAACCCTCCGACGGTCAGAGTCGATCGCCTGCATGCGCCCGGGGGCGCGTACGCGCGCTTTCGATCCTGCCTTCGCGTCGAGTTCGGATACTCGTGCGCACTGTGCCTTCTCCACGAATCCGACATCGCTCACGACGGTGCCGAGGGTTGGGCCGTGACGACGGTCGAGCACTTCGTGCCGCAATCGCGGAGTCCCTCCCAGCGCGACGACTACGAGAACTGCCTCTACGCGTGCCGCCGCTGCAACCGTCCACATGGCGACGCTGCTCCGATCGCAAGGCGACAGCTGCTCGATCCGACGACGACGGAGTGGGCGAACCACTTCCGCGCCGTGGATGATCGTCTCGAACCGATCGATGGCGATCACGATGCTCGGTACACCGAAGCGATGTACCGGCTCAACGACACTTCCAAGCTTCGCGCTCGCCGTCGAAGGCGAATGACGTTGTCGCGCGCGCGAGCTTTTCTCGAGCGCGCGCTCGCGCAGCTCGAGGTCCTTCAGCGCGTGCGCGCTGACACCCGCGCTGGACGCAACGACGACCCCGACGAGCTCGTGATGCTCCTTCGAGACGCCGTCATTGCCGCGCGCGCTGATCTATTGCGCGCGTCGGCCGTGCCCGCGGATGCGACGGAGACATGCGCCTGCTCCGTCTCGGGGTATCCCCCGTTGCCCGCGTGGTTGGCGGCTCAGTGCACCGAAGTATTGGGCGAGGACGCCGCCTGACGTTCTGCGATGCGCGGCGGGGCGTTGCGGCGGTGCACGACCGCTGCGAGCACGACGAGCAGCGCCGCGAGCTGGGCGCCGCCGGCTGCGCTGCCGCTCGCTTCCCAGAAGCCCTCGAACGCGAGGCCGAGCACGTTCGTCGCCAGCGCGTCCGTGGGCACGCTCGCGCCCGGGTGCGCCTCGAGCTCGCCGCCGGCGCCGAGCGCCACCACGCCGAGGCCCGCGAACGTGCCCGCGATGCCCGTGAGGAAGGTGGCTGCGGCCAGTGCGAGCGAGAGCGGCACGAGCTGGTGGCGGCCTCGCGTGGCCCACTCCGTCGCGAGCAGCACGAAGCCCGCGATCGCGAGCGCCGTGTAGATGTAGGCCGAGCCTCCCTGCATCGCGAGGCCCGAGATCGACGCGAGCAGGCCGATCGTCCCCGCCGTCGACGCGAGCACGGCGACGAAGGTCGCCACGCCCACGACCACGCGCGCGATCGTCGAGGGACGCTGGGTGACCGCCTCGGTCATGAACGCGCCGATCGCCTTCGCGAACTCGTCGGCGTTCTCGTAGCGATCGGCGGGGTCCTTTGCCATCGCGCGCTCCACGATCGCGCGAAGTCCAGCGGGCACCTCGGCGCCCATCGGCTCGCGGCGTCCCTCGAGCGCGGCCGCGAGCGTGGCCATCGTGCTCGATCCTTCGTACGGCGCGCGGCCTGTGAGCACTTGGTAGAGCATGCCGCCGAGCGCGAACACGTCCGTGCGCGCGTCGATCGCCTCGACGTCGCCGCGCGCTTGCTCGGGCGCCATGTACGCGGGCGTGCCGAGCACCGAGCCCGTGATCGTCGCGCCCTTCTCGACGTCGGCGCCGCGCGGTCCCGGGCCCGAGAGCGCGCTGCCCACGTCGGACGCGCCGCGCACCTTCGCGATGCCCCAGTCGACGACGACCACCTCTCCGTGCGCGGCGACGAGCACGTTGTCGGGCTTGATGTCGCGGTGCACGACGCCGCGCGCGTGCGCGAAGCCCAGCGTGTTCGCCACCTGGGCCACCGCGGGCAGGAGCGCGATGCGCTGCTCGATCGTCTTCGCCGCGCGGATCACGTCGCTCATCGGGCGCCCCTCGACGCGCCTCATCGCGTAGAACGGCCGACCGTCGCGCGTGCCGCGCTCGTACACCGCGGGGATGCCGGGGTGCTCGAGGTTGCCGGTGACCATCGCCTCGATGACGAAGCGGCGCGCGCCCTCGGCGCTCGTCGCGGCCTCCGACAGCTCCTTCAGCGCGACGTCGCGCCCGAACTGCAGATCGCGCGCGAGGTGGACGCGACCCATGCCTCCCTCGCCGAGGAGCGCGCCGAGCTCGAAGCGTTCGCCGCCCTGCGGGACGGACTGCGCGAGCGGCGCGCCCGCGTCCGTGCCCGCGAGCTGAGCGAGCGTCTGCGCCAGCGCGGTGTCTCCTGCGTACGCGGTCTTGTCCGTCGCGAATCCGGGCTTCGTGCTCGCCATGACGCCTCCGAGCCGCATCAACCCACGAGCCCGCCGATCGTGACAACCCACGTGCGCGGCCACGCGGGATCGTGTCTCTGGGCGTGCTACGCCGCCGCCCCATGTCGACCCGCCGTCTCCTCCTCGCCGCGCCCGTCGCGATCTCCCTCGTCGCCTGTGGTGGCGCGCAGCGCACCATGACCTCGATGCGCGCGTCGCACGTCGATCGCGCGCGCTTCAACCAGCTCGCGCTCCGGCTCGACCGGCCGCTGTTCTGGGCGGCCGACACCGACGCCGATGGCGAGCCCGATCCCGACGAGGTCCGCGCGCTGCTCTACTACGGCGCCCCGGGCAGCGACCCGCGCGTCGAGTACGTCGAGAACGGCGCGTTCGTCGACGACTTCGCGCAGATCGTGAGCCGCATCGAGGCCGAGGCGCGCGCGGCCGAGCCGACCGACGCGCGTCGTGCGCTCGTCCTCGCGGAGCTCGATCACGCGGCACCGACGCTCGTCGAGACCGACGTCTCCTCGATGCCCGAGGCGCACCGCGCGTTCGTCAGCCACATGCTGCGCGTCGCCGCGCTCGTCGATCGTCTCTACGCGCGACAGACCGGCATGGACGCGATGCAGGCGCGCCTCGACCAGGCCGACACCGCCAGCGCGAGCCTCTTCCGCAGGAACTGGGGCCCCGCGTGTCGCGGCTCGACGACGGAGCGCGAAGAGGCGTGCTCGGCGATCGACGGCGCGCCGCACCAGGTCGTCGACGTGTACCCGGCCTCGCTCCAGGGCGCGGATGACTCCTTCTGCGCAGCGCTCGAGGCGCGTCCCGACGCGCAAGCGCTGCTCGGTCACTTCAGCGTCGTGCGCGGAGCGGAGACGGGCGATGGCCTGGTCGCGGTCCCCTACAACGTGGCCTACCGCGACCTGATGGAGCCGATCGCCGTCGAGCTGCGCGCCGCCGCGGACGCCATGACCGATCCGAACGAGACGGCGCTCGTCACGTACCTCCGCGCGGCCGCGAGCGGCTTCGAGACGAACGACTGGACGCCCGCGGACGAGGCGTGGTCGCGCATGAACGCGCGCAACTCGCAGTGGTACGTGCGCGTCGGTCCCGACGAGACGTACTGGGAGCCGTGCTCGATCCACGCGGGCTTCCACCTCACGTTCGCGCGCATCAACCAGGGCTCGCTCGTCTGGCAGGATCGCCTGACGCCGCTGCGCGCCGACATGGAAGGCGGCCTCGCGGCGCTCGTGTCGGACGCGTACCAGGCGCGCGAGGTGGCGTTCACCCTGCCCGACTTCATCGACATCGTCGTCAACGCGGGCGACGACCGCGACGCGTTCGGCGCGACGATCGGGCAGAGCCTGCCGAACTGGGGGCCCGTCTCGGAAGAGGGCCGCGGCCGCACGGTCGCGATGAGCAACCTCTACACGGACGAGGACAGCCTCGCGCGTCGTCGCGCGCAGGCGAGCACGTTGCTCGGCAGCGAGGCGATGGCGATCTACTCGAACGATCCGACGTCGGGCCTGCTCTCGACGATCCTCCACGAGGCCGGCCACAACCTCGGCCCCTCGCACGACTACCGCACGCCGGTGGTCGACGGCGCGGGCGGGCAGACCGACGACGAGGCCTTCGGCGGCGCGCTCGCGTCGATGCTCGAGGAGCTCAAGGCGCAGAGCTGCGCGCTCTTCTTCGTCGAGCTCCTCCGCTCGCGCGGCATCCTCACGGACGCGCAGGCCCGCGAGGTCTACCTCGACTCGATCGTGTGGGCGTTCGGGCACATCTCGCGCGGCATGTACACGCCGACGGGTCAGCGAAAGGCCTACAGCCAGCTCGCCGCGATCCAGATCGGCATGCTGCTCGATCAGCACGCGATCACGTGGACGCCCGACGCGGCCGCGGTGGACGGCACGCACACCGGCAGCTTCTCGATCGACTTCGCGCGCCTCCCGGCCGCAGTGACCGAGGTCATGACGACGGTCATGCGCATCAAGGCCACGGGCGATCGCGCCGCCGCCGAAGCGCTCGCGACGCGCTACGTCGATGGCGAGACCGTGCCGCACGCGACCATCGTCGAGCGCTACCGCGCGTTCCCGCAGGCGAGCTTCGTGTACTCCGTGCGCGGCCTCTGACGGCGTTGCAGAAGCGGCGCTGAGCTGAGGCGGCCGGCGGTGCGGGTGAGCAGCTCGGCGGAATTGCCCACTGGCTGAAGCCAGGGGCAGTAGAGCGATGCAAGCCCTTCGGGCTTCCCGATCTGTTGGCGTCCGAGCCACGAGTCGCGCCCGAGCCCGAAGGGCATGCATCGCAGAGCGATGCCCTACTGCCCCTGGCTTCAGCCAGTGGGCAATGTGGGCGTACGCCAAGGTCGTGACAGCGTGGCCGACGCTACTCGTCGTCGTCGCCCATCAGGTCGGTGCCGAGCATCGTGTCGAGCGGCTGACGTCCCACCGTGTTCGAGCCATCGAGCCCGTTCGCGTCCGTCTGCGTGAGGTCCACGCGCGGCGCGAACGCCTCGCGGTGGAAGTCGGCGACGGCGCGCGCGAGGAAGGGGTCGGCGTCTTCCGCGGCCTCGCGCGTCGTGTCGGTGCACGCGTACTGCGCGCCCGAGGTGCCGCTCTGGGACGACAAGCAGATGCGGAGGTGGCTCGCGTCGCCGTCGACGTCGACGCGGAAGCCGAGGTCCTCTTGATCGAAGCGCGGGCTCCACGCGAGGAGCGACGCCGCGTCCGAGGGGAGGTCGCCGCCGCGTGAGCTGATGCGCGCGGGGAGCGAGAGACCCATGCGCACGAAGACGCCGGGGTCGACCTGCATCGCTTGGTCGTAGGCGGCCATCGCGTCGTCGCGACGACCGAGCGCGCGCGCTGCCTCGGCGCAGAGCACCGACACGCGCGCGAGCAAGAGCGACTCGGCGCGGGGCAGCGCGGTCGAGGCGCGCTGACAGAGCTCCCACGCGCGATCCGCGTCGCCCGCCGCGAGCGCAGCCTCGGCCTCGAACGCGTCGTAGTACGCGGGCGCGTCTTCGCGCGGATCCTCGCGGCGCGCGCGACGCACGGCCGCAGCGACCACGCCCGGCCCGAGCACGTCGACGAGATCCCCGACGAGCCACGGCGGCGTGACGGCCGAGCGCGCGCGTCCGATCTGGAACGTGCCCACGAGCCGGCTCTCGTCGGCGAGAGCGCGCGCGGACTGTCGCCCCGACGACCAAGCCTCGAAGCGCAGGCTCGTCATCTCGAACCACGCGAGCACGCGATCCCCGACGCCGGCGCCGAGCGTCGACTGATCGATCTCCTCGGCGCGCATGCGACGCGCCGCGCGATCGAGCAGCGCGCTCAGCGCGAGATCTTGCGCGGGGTCGCGGCTGTTGTGCGCGCGGCGATCGGGCGCGAGCATCGCCTTGGTCGTGATGCGCACGGCGTCTTCGCCGCGGCCGAGCACCACGAAGAGCTCGCTCAGCGTGCGACGCGCCTCGTTGCGGTCGGCGTCCTGCACGTGCGGCGGACGCCGCAGCCGGTACGGGTTCACCTCGCGCATCATCGCGAGCGCCTCCGCGAAGCGCGCCTCGCGGATGTAGAGCTCGGTGATCTCGATGTACGGATTGCCGTACCAGCTCAGCTGCGCCTGCGTCGCCTGGAGGCCCACCTCTTCGGCCTCTTCGAGGCGGAACACCGAGCGCGCGGCCTCGGCGAAGTTGGTGAAGTCCACCGCGCTCTGCATGTCGGGGTTGGCGCCTCGCAGGTCGAGCGCGGCGCGACACGCCGCGTAGCTGCGCGTCTCGTCGCCTGCCTCGAACTCGATCGCGCAGCGCGCGTTGAGCGCGATCTCGTGCTGGATCGCGTCGCCCGAGGCCTCGCCGAGATCGGCCGCGCGGCGCGCGTCGTCGAAGCGGCGCAGCTTCATCAGCGGCCACGCGGTCTCGGCCATGAGGTGCGGCTGGTAGAACTCGTTGTAGCGAGCGGCCACGGCGAGCTGGTCCTCGTACTGTTCGAGATCTCCGTGCGCCCACGCGAGCTCGCGGAGGATCGACGCCTGCCATCGCCACGGCTGCCCTGGCTGCGGCGGCTCGGCGAAGCGCTCGCGGAAGAGCTGTCGCGCTTGCCTCAGGTGATAGAGCGAGCGCGGAAAGTTCGCCTCGCCGTAGTGGTAGACGTAGCCGAGCACGTAGTGCGCTGCGAACGAGCGCGGGTCGTGATCGAGGATGTCCTCGGCGAGCTCTCGCGCGCGGATGAAGTGACGCTGCTGCTCGGCCTCGCAGTGCGCGCGGAGCTCCTCCGGTGTGCCCTCGAGACCTTCTTGCGGGAAGCCCGCGATCACGCTGCACGCGTCTTCGGCGAGTGCGCCCGGCGCGATGTCTACGGGCGACTCGATCGCCTCGGGCACGCGGTCGTCGGGCGCCTCGTCGCCCGGAGGCAGCGGCGGCGCGTGCGGATCACCCTGCGCGTGCACGAGCACCGTGAGCGACACCAGCGCCGACACGAACGCGAGCGAGAACGCCTTCGTCGCGAGGCGGGTCGGGGTCACGAATGGGCTCACGACTGTGCGCTCTGGGGCAATCGCGTCATTGGGTGTCTAGAAAGCGTGTGTTTTCGGGGCGTTGCGAGGGCGAGAGTGACCCCGGGTCATTTCAGGGCTTTTCGCGAGAGTTTTTCGACCTCGCGGGCGGTGTGCTCGCGCACGATGGCGGCGATGTCGTCGATGCCGGGGGCCACCTCGAGGCGGTGACCGAAGACGTGCGGCGCGAGCACCTCGAGGTCACGCGGGCTCACGTAGTCGCGGCCCGACAAGAGCGCGCGCGCCTGGAGCGCGGGGAGGAGCAGCACGAGCGAGCGCGTCGAGGCGCCCTGGAGCACGCGCCTGTCGGCGCGGAGGTTCCTCGCGAGATCCACGAGCGACTCGCGGAACGCGGGGTCGAGCGCCACGCCGCTTCGGAGCGCCGTGCGGGCCGCGAGCACCTCGTCGCGCGTCACGCCGGGCTTCTCTTCGGCGTAGTCGAGGTGCGGCTTCGGGTACGCCGCGAGCACCTCGAGCTCCGCGTCGCGCGTGATGTGCTTCATCGCGATCTTGAAGAGGAAGCGATCGAGCTGCGGCGTGGGCAGCGGGTAGGTGCCCGCGAGATCGAGCGGGTTCTGCGTCGCGATCACGAAGAAGAGCGAGTCGAGCTTGTAGGTCTCCTCGTCGACGGTGACCTGCTTCTCGGCCATCGCCTCGAGCATGGCGGCCTGCACCTTGGGCGACGTGCGGTTGATCTCGTCGGCGAGCACGACGTGCGCGAAGATCGGTCCGCGACGAAACACGAAGCTCGAGGTCTCGAGCTGCATGATGTTCGTGCCCGTGATGTCCGACGGCAACAGATCCGGCGTGAACTGGATGCGTCGGAACGCATGGATGTGCTTCAGCGATCCCGCGGTCTCCGAGATCGACGATCCCAGCGCGCGCGCGAGCGTGGTCTTGCCCGAGCCGGGGTAGTCCTCGAGCAGCACGTGGCCGTCGGCGAAGAGGGCCACGAGCAAGAGCTCGATCACGTCGTCGCGCCCCTTCACCGCCGCGGTGAGCCGCGCGCGCAGACGGTCTGCGACGTCGCCTGCCTTCTCGAGGCTCGTCCTCTCGCCGCTCGCGAAGGGCGCCTTCTCGTGGGCGGCGTCGTCACGCGCCGCGTCGCCGCTGTTCGTCTCGGTCACGTTCTCCATCGCTTCACGCTCTCCCTGTCGTCACGGGTCACCGCGTCCTCAACCAAGAGAACGGATCGATCGCACCGAGCGCGCGACGCCACCACGGCACCACCCGCGCACGCTCGCTCTCGAACGCGCCGAACGCGCGCCTCACTCGGCTCAGCGCGTCCGCAGGCAGCGCGCCGCCGTAGCGGCTCGACTCGGCCCAGCGCGAGAGCGGCGTGAGGCTCGGCACCGTCGCGCGCAGCCGCTCTGCGAACGCCTCGCGCGACTCGCCCTCTTCGCGGACGATGCCGCCCTCCGCGAGGCGATCGAGCGCCGACCGCAGGTAGAGGCGACCGGCGGTCTCGCGCGTCGCGAACATCGGCGCGAAGAAGCGCCAGTTCTTCACGCCGTAGAGCAGCACGAAGAGCAGCGCGAGCAGGCCCGCGCCGATCTGCACGCCGAGGGTGCGCAGGTTGCGCGCGATCTCGGCGATGGGCGTCGGCGGCTCGGAGCCGTCGTCGGGGATGATGCGGTTGCCGCGCAGGAGCTCGGCGAGCAGCTGCTGGAGCTCTTCGTCGGGCGTGCCGGGCGGCGGATCGAGCGCGCGCTCGGGCGTCACGTCCACGACCACCCAGCCCACGCCCTCCAGGTACACCTCGGGCCACGCGTGCGAGTTCTGCCCCGACAGCAGGATCGCCGAGCCGCCGCGACGACCGCTCTCGGACGACAAGTAGCCCGTGGCCACGCGCGCGGGCAGGCCGACGGATCGCATCAAGAACACCGTCGCGTGCGCGAAGTGGACGCAGTAGCCGGTGAGGTCGCCGAAGAGAAAGTCCGCCGTCGGATCGGTCGCGCCCGCGTGGTTCGATCGCAGCGAGTACGTGCCGTGCTCGCCGAGCCACTGCGTGATCGCCAGCGCCCACGCGTACGGGTCCTGCCGGTACTCGTCGGGCAGCTCCGCGATCATCCGATCGGCGAGCTCGCGGTACCGCGGATCGTCGGGCCCGTGCGTGTAGTGCGCGATCGTCTCGGGGCTCCAGCCCTCATCCGTCCTGCCGTCGCAGTCCTCGTCGACGCCGTCCTCACAGATCTCGTCCGAGGGCGTCCCCGATCCCGTGCACGCGTCCCACGTCCCGCGTCTGCGCACTCCAGCGTCGGGCTCGTCGGCGCCCGCGGAGCGCGTCGCGGCCCCGTCCACCACACAGCGCTGCATGCCCCACTGGCAGGCACCGATGCCGGCGTGCGGCGGCTCGCCGACGTAGCAGGTCTGTCGCTCGCCTTCGAAGCACGTGCATCCCTCGTCGACGCGCCCGTTTCGATCATCGTCGAAGCCGTTGCACACCTCGGGCATGGGCACTGACGTGCTCGCGGCCGACGACTCCACGTGCGCCTCCGGAGCCACGTCGTCGGACGGCGCGCCCGCGGGCACACACTCCACTGCGGTGCGGCGGCCGACGAGCGACCACGCGTCGCTCGTGAGCGCGGCCGAGCGCACGCGGAACACGCGACGGAAGCGGGCGGGATCGGGGTTCGTCGCGGGGAAGAACATGATCGGCGACTCGAGGCCGAACGGGCGCGGGTGATCGGCGAGCATGCCGACGGTCGTCTCGACGGTCGTGCGGAACGCGCCCGTCTCGGGGGAGTCGGGGATCGGCGTCGAGCGCGCCGGGTAGCCAGGTGCGACGTCTTCGTCGATGCCGCGCTGCTGCGCGCCGACGAGCCTGCGGCCATTGAAGCGACTGAACGCGTCCTGACGGAAGTAGTACGTGCCCGACGGGGGTGAGTAGTCGTCGTGGAGCAGCACGACCGCGACGGGCGTCTGCGCGCCCGACTGATCGTAGTTGTCCTGGAAGTCCGGGCCGCCTTGTCGGTTGCCTTGCCCGCCTTGGCCACCGCCGCCTTCGCCCTGCGAGTGGTCGTCGCGCAGCGAGAGGCCATCGCCCGACGGCGGCGGAGGCGGGAGGCCCGCCACGTGCGTCGTCACCAGCACGAGCAGCAACATCGCGAACACGAGCGCGACGTGCACGACCGAGCGCAGGAGGCTCTTCTCGGACAAGAGCAGGAGCCCGATCGTCACGGCCGCCATCGCGCCGATGATCAGGATCGCCACCGTCGGATCGCCCCCGCGCTCGAGGATCGGATCGGCGATCGCGTAGGGCCGATGGATCGCGCCGTTGCGGTGCGACACCACGAGGCTCGCGAACGCGAGCGCCACCACCGCGGCCTCGCCGATCGCCACGACACGGTGCCGCACGCTCGACGCGCGCAGCGCGATCGCGAGCGAGCCGACGATGCCGAAGAACGAGAGGAAGTCGCCGAAGCGCAGGCTGAGGCTCGGCCCGATCGCGTCGGCGATCGTGTCGCTCGACACGAACGCGTCGGCGAGGCCGTACGCCACGAGCGCGCCCACGATCGCGCCGAGCACGATCACGTGCAGGCGCACCGTCGTGCCCGCGAGCAGGCGTCCGCCCACCGCGCCCAGGCCCGCGCCGAGCAGCGCGCCCAGCACGCCCTCCGGCACCGCGAGCGGGAACGCGAGCACGGCGGCGGTCACCACGTAGACGAGCGTGCGGAGCAGCGTGGCGAGCCACGGCTCGCGCGACGGATCGGTCGTGCTCGCTTCGACGTTCGCGTCGCTCATGCTGCGCGTCCTTCGCCGATCGTCTTCTTCTCGTCGGCGCGTCCATCGAGCGCCTCGAGCGCCTTGCGGTGCACGTCGCCGAGGCGTCGACCGCTCACGCGATCCAGCACGACCACCTCGCAGCGAAGCGTCGCGAACGCCCGCACCACCTCGTCGAGCTCGCGCGCCGCCGTCCGCTCGCGCGGCGGCACGGCGACGAAGAAGCGCCACCACGGCGGGCGCTGCGGGCTCGCGTCGATGCCGTCGGTCGCGACCACGACGCGCGTGCGGTTGCCGCGCCGCTTCGCGACCGCGAGCGCGCGACCGAGCCACGGCCCCGGCACCGGAGGAACGAAGAGCACGAGCGACGCAGGGCCCGTTCGTTCGGCGCGAGACACGAACGCTTCGAGCGCCATCGCGCCTTCGTCCTTGGCGATCACCGAGCGCACGATGCTCGTCGTCGCTTCGTGCGCGTCGGTCGCGTCGCCCGCGGTCCCGTCGGCCCCGAAGACCCACTCGCTGCCGAGCACGCCGCTCTCCACGGCCACGCGCGCGGCTGCTGCGCTCGCTTCGTCGCGCTCTCCTGCGACGAGGTAGCTCACGGTCCGCTTGGCGCGGGTGAGCGCGCGCTCGGGCATGCGCACCATGAGCTTTCGCGTGCGTCCGAAGACCTTCCAGTGGATGAGGCGCGCGGGATCGCCCGGCGCGTAGCGACGCAGCTCGATGCGATCACCGTCCGCGATGCCCATCGGGTGCGGCACGTCGTCGCCGCCCGCCATCGAGACCAAGAGCGGCAGCTGCTTGAGCGCGCCCGCGTGCGGCAGCGTCACGAGCGACGCGCGCTGCGTGTGCGTCCACGCGATGCGCGCGAGCCCGAACGCGTCCTCCACCACGACACGTCGCGCGATCTGATCGGTGAGCCCGCGCGCGCGAAGCGAGGCGTGCTCGGCGAGCGAGAGACCATTCGCGACGAGCTCGAGATCGGCCTCGGGCCCTTCCCACGTCCAGCGCACGCGCACGAACGGCAGCAGCAACAGGCGCGGCAGCGCGAGCCCGGTCGGCAGCGAGCGCGACGTCTCGAGCTTCCGATCACCCGCGACCTTCGCGCGCCGCAGCACCCACGCGATGCGCAGCGCCCCGATGATCACGAACAGCAGCGCGACCGCCGCGATCCCGAGGCAGCCGTAGCCGATCACGAGAAAGACGAGATCGAGCTCGACGAACGCGAGGAACCGCACGGCCGCCGCCGCCCCACACGCGACGAGCACGCCGAGCGGCGTGAGCGGGAAGTACCCCGTCACCGTGCGAGCGAGCCGGCGAAGACGAACGGATCGAGAGGGTTGGGGATCGGCAGACAACCGCGCGCAGCTTTCCTCGGGGACGCGGAGAAGGAAAGGAGAACCCCGCTCGCTCATCCCCAGCACTCAGGCGAGGCGATCCCGTTTGACACTGGGTTCCGCCCACGGATACCTTGCGGCGCTCTCTCGATTGGAATTCCCAATATTTGAAGGGTTTTCGCGTGCGTCGGCGCCACTGCCGGCACCGCGCGCGGCCCGCTCGACGACGATGTTCCCCCGCGACGCGGGTGGTTGGAGGCGTGAGGCGAGATGTCCGACGACAAGAAGCCGAAGAAGGATCTGCGAGCCCGTCTTGGGAAGACCATCGCGCCGACGACCCCGGGCGCGCCGCAAATTCCGGGCATGCCCGGCGCCCCGCCGATCGGCGCCGCCCCGGTCGCAGCGCCCGTCGCCGCACCGCCAAGTGGCGGTGGTGGTGGTGACATCGCGCCGCCGCCGATCGCTGCCCCGGTGAGGGCACCCGCGATCGCCGCGCCGCCGATCGCCGCGCCGGTGAACCTCTTCGGAGGCGTCGATCTCGCGCCCCCGCCGTTCGCGCAGCCGGCCGCCGCTCCGGCCGCGCCGCCGAAGCCGAAGCCGCCATCGGATCCGTTCGCCGCGCAGGCGTACTCGGGCGGTCCGCAAGAGGTCCGCCTCGTCATCGACGAGAAGCCCGTCTCGGACGACGAGGTCGGCCGTCGGCAGCGTGGTCGTACGTTCCTCGTCGCGGGCGTCTGCATTCTCCTCGGTGCGGCGCTCGGCGCGGGTGGCGGCTCGATGAACGGCCGCCGCGGCCTCTACAACGTCACGGTCCGCGACGGCCACGACATCTTCACCGCCGTCGACACGGCCTCGCGCACGGTGCTCGACGCGCAGTCGAAGATCGACGCCTGCGTGACCGCCGCGGCAGGCCAGGGCGGTCAGCCCGCGCGCGTCGACTACGCGTCGATCGAGCAGCTCCGCGCGCTCGAGATCCCGCTCGTGGCCGGCGCGTTCGCGCGCAAGAACTACGGCGCCTTCCAGCCGCAGACGGTCGACGACCTCTTCTCCTACTACAACAACGTCCAGCAGCTCTGGACCATGTTCGGCCACCTCCAGGCCACGACGCTGAACGACGCGCGCCGCGCAGAGCTCGATCGCACCGCGACGGCCACGTCCGAGTCGGCAGGCGCGCAGTACGGCGCCGTGCTCGTGACCGCGCCCGAGGATCAGGGCGGTCAGCTGGTCGGCCAGCTCGCCTTCCTCGAAGAGGCGCCCCCCGAGAACGACGAGCCCCGCGTGCTCGTCCGCGGAACGCGCGGCGGTCCCGGTCGCGCGATGGCGGTCTTCGCCGCCGGCACCGAGATCGGCACCGCTCCCACGCACGTCCTCCTCATCGACGGCGCGGGCAGCCGCGGCGTCCTCGCGTCTCAGACCGGCGCGTTCGGCGAGTACGTGAACGACATCCGCGAGATCAAGACGCTCATGGATCAGACGATCGAGATCCAGGGCCGCCTCGTGACCTCGCTCGGTGAGATCGCGCGCCTCGAAGAGGTCTTCGCGCTCTAGTTGCTGGAGGGGACGAGCGTCCCCTCCCCCGCGTGGCGGGGCCCCCTCCCGCTCCGGCCGCCAATGCGGCCGCTGCGCGCGGGGCCCCAACCCCGCTTGCCGTGCTCGCCTAGCTCGCCCGCTCTTCCTCGAGAGCGGGCGTTCTCATGTCCGCCGCAAGTCGCCGTGGTTCCCCTCTCCCGCTTGCGGGGGAGGACAGGCCGCGCGAGCGCCCAGGAGGGGGTCGCGCGACCTCACCGAGCACGACCTAGCGGCTCGCCGAGCACGACCTAGCGGCTCGCCGAGCACGACCTTAGCGGCTCGCGCTGCCCCTCCCCGGGGCCCCTGCCCCGGCCCTCCCCGCTGCGCGGAGAGGGGGAACATCGGCGACCTACGTGCGTGTCTGCGTGATCTCCGCAGCTCGGTCGTCCACTCGCAGCGTTGCGAGCGCGCCTTCGATCAGCGTCCACTGCGGGGGGACGTGGCCGACGTCGGCGTCGAGCACGATCGGCAGCTCCGTGTCTCCGAGCACGCGGCGAACGATCTCTTCGAACCGCGCCGACGGCGTCTCCTTCGCCGACGAGCGACCGAACAGCACTGCGCGCACGCCATCGAACCAGCCTGCGAGTCGCATCTGCGTGAGCGCGCGCGTGAGCTGTCCGGGCTGGAGCTCGCAGTTCTCGAGGAACACGATGACGCCCTCGTCGCGGTGCTCGCGCACGAACCGCGGCACGTCGCCGTAGCGCGTGCCCACGATCGTCGACAGCGTGTCGATACACCCTCCGATCAAGCGTCCTTGAGCGCGCAGCTCCGCACGATGGAGCGTGCGCACGCGCGTCGGCTGATCGAGCTGGAAGAGCGCGCTCGGCCGCCGCGCCCAGTCGACCCACGCGGTCTGGAAGTGAGTCGAGCTGCGCTGCGTGATCGCGTCGCCCGAGGTGAGCGTCGAGAGCGCAGCGCGCGTGACGGGATCGTCTTGTCCGGGCACGAGGTCCATCAGGTTCGGCCCATGCGCGGATGCCCAGCCCGCCTCGAGCAAGAGCGGCACGAGCAGCGTGCTCACGTCGGAGTACCCGAGGATCCACTTCGGCGTCGCACGCGAGAGGCGCTCGAAGTCCATGCCGGCGAGGAGCTCGATCGCGAGGTCTCCGCCCCACGGCGGGATCACCGCGTCGACCGACTCGTCGTGGAGCGCGTCGTTCCACGCCGCGAGCCTCACGGACGCAGCCGGCGCCTCGCTCGCGCGCAGGCACGACGACTCGCGCACGACGAACCCGCGCGCCCGCATCGCGTCGAGCACGAGGTCGAGCCGCGCCTCGAGCGCAGGCGGCACCGGCGAGCTCGGCGCGACGACGACGATCACGGAGCCTTCACGCAGCGCCTTCGGAAACCGGATCTCCATCACGGTGCTCTGTCGCGCACGCGCGACCTCGTCGACCAGATCGAGACCCGCCTCCAAGCCCGCACCAACAACCACCGAGGGCAACCCGAGGGGCCGGGGGAGGGGAGGCGAGAGCTCCCGAACGGAATCCCCACGACGCTCCCCGCGTTCGAGTCGCGCCCATGTCGCTCGACGGAGCACGCATCGCCAGAGAAGCCGCGGCGCTCGCCTCGGTCGCCGTCCTCGGCGCGCTCTCCAGGATCGGCCTCGCCGCAGCAGACGCGATCGATGCCCCTTCCGAGTGGCTCGCCGTGGCGTTGCTCGTCGCAGCGACGGTCGTGATCGTCGTCGGCGCCGCGACCCGAGAACCGTCGCGCGCGGTCCGCCACTATGTGGCCCTCGTCCTCGGCATGTTGGCGGGCACGCACGTCCCCGTACCCGGCCTCCACCGCTGCGACGACGCCGCCTACACGGGGCCATCGTGGGAGAGCGCACTCTCGCTCCTCTTGTTCACGACCGGCGTCGCGATGGTCTTCTTCTGCGGCTGGCTCCTGGGCTGGTGGGCGCGCGAACTCAGCTCGAGCCGTCGGCGTCGAGCCGACGCAACCCTCGACTCGCAACGGAGCGTCGTTCGTGGCTGAGCCGTATCGAACAGTCCCGGCGCTGGAGACAGCGGAGGCGAGGTCGTTCTCGATGCGACTCGATGGAGTTGAGACTCTCAGGCTCGCGTCAGCCGCTGGCTTCGTCGGGCTGATCGTTTCGTTCCTCGCAACTCTCGCGGCTGAGGCATCGGGTGTCGCCGTCGACGCTCTCCTTCCGTGGGTGTTCGGTGGAGTCTCCGCGCTGGTGGTCGCGGCCTCGATCTGGCGCCCGGGCGCTCGCACGCGCATCGACGTCTCGGAGACCGAGATCCGGTGGAAGATGGGATGGGTCGAGCACCTCGTCGTGCGCGAGAGCGGGTGGGCAGTGCACGTCGACCCCAACACGGGCGACCTGCACGTGGGGACGGACCTGATCGGCAGGGTCGACGGGCCGACAGCGTTCTCACAGACATTGCGGTCGAAGGGATGGCGCTAGACAAGTCGCCGGCCCGCCCAACTGCGGTACGGAGCTTCGATGTGGTGGAAGCTGCTTGCTGTGCCCTTTGTGTTGGTCGTCGTAGCAATGCTCGTGGTCGCGCTGCGCACGGACCCTCGTTGGTTCTATGCGGCTGCTGGCGTACTCGTTCTGGCGATGTTCTGTGGCGCCTTCGCGTTGCGCGGCCGCCGCCGCTAGCCTCGTGTTCCGAGCCTCGAGCGCCGAGCCATGCGGACGTACTTCTCACTGCCCATCGGCATCCTTCCGCCTCGTCCGATCGAGGGGCTGGTCTTCTCCGGAGCGAGCCCGGAGGAGATGCTGGCGACCGACTCGACGGTTCGCGCTGTCAGCGACTACCGAGGCTTCGTTGCCAGCGGTCTTTGGGACCTCAGCTGCCCCGAGCTCGCAGGTCGAGATCACGTGCTCGTCGCGGTCTCGGTGCTCCTCGCGGATCGTCTGGTCGTGAGGATGGTCTCGCAGCGCGTCTGGCACTTCAGTCTGTCGGACCCTGACAGGGTTCGGTCGCTTCGTGTGCCGGATCAGTTTCCACTCTGGCCGCTGGTCGTGCGTGCACGCGGCTTCGTCTTCGACGATTCAGCGATCCTGTTCCCACCGACCTTCCTTCGCGCGCGCGTCGCTGATGAGGTCGCACGACAGCTCGACCTGTGACGGCGCTTCGCACAGGGCTGTGGCGAGTGGGCGCTGACAACGGCAGCGGTCGTCGGACTGGTGATCCCCGGCGGGGGTGTGAGAAACCTCGGCGCGGCGGGGAGAATGCGCTACGCATCGCACCGCCCATGGCCACCGAAGACGAGCTGATCGCGTCGCGACGCGCACATGCCGCCGAGCTCGTGCCCCTCGGCACGCAGGCGTACCCGAACGACTTCCGCGCGTCGCTGCCTGCGGGGGACGATGAGGCGCTCGGCGATCGTGAGGCGTCGCGCGCGCGCCTCTTCGCGCGGATCGAGCGCGCCAAGGCGAGCGAAGGCTCGCTCGCTACGCTGCCGGACGAGGCGTCGCTCGCGGGGGATGAAGAGGCGCACTGGCTCTTCGGGCGCGTCGTGGGACGGCGCGGGCCGTTCGTCGTGATCCGCACGCCGCACGGCGATGCGCAGGCGCTCGTGCGGAACAAGCCGCAGCCGCCGTTTCCCATGCTGCCCGAGGGCGACGTGGCGCAGCTCGCGCTCGTCGATCTCGCGGATCACGTGGCCGTGCAGGGGCCGCTCATCCGCACGAAGACGGGCGACGTCGCCGTGCGCGCGGACCGCTACCAGCACGTGGGCAAGGCCATGCGGCCGCCGCCGGAGAAGTGGCACGGCATCACGGACGTGGAGAAGCGCTACCGCGAGCGCTACGTGGACCTGTTCGCGAACCCCGACGTCGCGCAGGTCTTCCGCGCGCGCTCCATCGTGGTGAAGGCGCTACGCGAGTTCCTCGACGGACGCGAGTTCCTCGAGGTCGAGACGCCGCTCCTTCATCCGCTGCGCGGCGGCGCGACCGCCAAGGCGTTCGACACGCACCACAACGTGCTCGACATGAAGCTGTACCTGCGCGTCGCGCCGGAGCTGTACCTCAAGCGCCTGCTCGTGGGCGGCTTCGACCGCGTCTACGAGATCGGCCGCGCGTTCAGGAACGAGGGCGTGTCCACGCGGCACAACCCCGAGTTCACGATCCTCGAGTTCTACATGGCGTACGCCACGGTCGACGATCTCATGGATCTCACCGAGGCCATGTTCCGGCACGTCGATCGCGCGATCCACGCGCGCTTCTCGAAGGACGGCAAGACCAAGGAACAGTGGGCGCCCAACGGCTGGTGGGAGGACCGTCGGTTCTCGCTCGACGAGCCGTTCGTGCGCGTCGACATGCGCGACGCGATCGTGAACCGCGCCAACCTCGGCCAGGACGGCACGCCGCTCTCTCGTACGCCGCTGGCGGGCCTTCAGCGCGCCACGATGGACGACGCCGTGGCGCTCGCGAAGACGCTCGAGGACGCGTTCGATCCCGCGGCGATGAAGGAGACCCTCAAGACCGCGGGCAACGAGGTGCGCACGCGGTGGTTCGAGGCGCGCAAGCACCTCGCGAAGTGCACCAACCACGGCGAGCGCGTGTTCACGCTCTACGAGGTGCTCGTCGAGCCCGACCTCACGCTGCTCTACCGGAGCGCGGACGGATCGCGCTCGCTGCCCGTGTTCGTGACCAAGCACCCGATCGAGGTCTCGCCGCTCGCGCGTCGCTCGGACGCCGAGCCGCACGTGACCGATCGCTTCGAGCTCTTCATGGACGGTCGTGAGGTCTCGAACGCGTTCTCCGAGCTCAACGACGCGGACGATCAGGCGGGGCGCTTCGAGGCGCAGCTCCAGAACCGCGCGAAGGGCGACGACGAGGCGATGGACTTCGACGCGGACTACATCCGCGCGCTCTCGCACGGCATGCCGCCGGCGGGTGGCTTCGGGCTCGGCGTGGATCGCCTCGTGATGATGCTGTGCAACCAGGCGTCGATCCGCGACGTGCTGCTGTTCCCGGCGATGCGCGCGGAAGCGCCCGCGTCGCCCAAGACCGAGGGACGCTGAGCGCGTGAGCGACGCGGGACAGAGCGCGCGTCGCGAGTGGCTCGCGCACGGCATCTTCGGCGCGATCCTCGTGATCGGCGGCGGGGCCACGCTCGGCGCGACGCTGACGGGCGGGCTCGATCGCTGGACCACGCTCGGCGCGGCGATCGCGCTGTGGGGCAGCGCGCACCTGGCCGTCGCGATCGGCGTGCGCGAGACCAGTCGTGCGCAGGGTGGGGCGCGCGCCGAGGTGCGCAGGCTGCGCCTCGGGTGGCCGAGCTGGGCGCTGCCGATCGCGATCGTGCTGAACCTCGTCGACACCGCGTCGCTCCAGCTCCAGCGAGACATCCTCCCGGGCGAGGTGTTCGCGTACACGGGTTGGGCGACGTACCTGCCGAGCGCGATGGGCCTCGTGTTCGTCGCGACCTCGGCGCTGTCGCGCGCGTCGCAGTGCGCGGCCGAGACGCGCGGCGTGGTGCGCACGACGATCGGCGCGAGCGCGTCGCTCGTGTTCGTGGTCGCGGGTCTCGCGGCGAGCGCCGTCATCCACTACGTGAGCGGCGCGGCCACGCGCTACGAGCTCGACCTCGCGTTCGCGCTGCCCGATCGCAGCGCGCTCCAGAGCTGGCTCGAGACGATCGACACGCTCGCGTACGGCGAGGGGCTGAGCCCGATCCTGTATGGCAGCGGCGTGCTGCTGGCGCTCGGCGCGCTCTTCCAGCTGGCGTCGGTGATCGCCTCGTTCTGGCTCATCCCCGAGCGGGCGCGGCAGATCTTCTGGGCCATCGTCGACGGCATCGCGACGCTGCTCATGATCGGCGCGCTCTGGACGCTGCCGTTCGTGCCCGAGGACGACGACGAAGACGTCACGCTGCCCGCGATCGCGCTCGTCATCACGACGCTGTTCATCGTGCGCCTGCTGTTCCGCGCGATCCCGCGGCTGCTCGATCTGCTCGAGACCTCGCGCTTCGAGGTGAAGGTCGCGGCGCGCATGCTCCGCGCGAAGAAGAGCGGCTTCCTCACGGCGATCGGAGGCCTCTCGATCCTCGCGGTGAGCTTCTCGTCGTGCACGCTCGCGACGACGCTCAGCGTGATGGGCGGGTTCCGCGCGGACCTCCAGCAGAAGATCCTCGGCAACCACGCGCACGTGGTGGTGGATCGCACGCACGGCACGTTCGGCGACTGGGAGCTCGCGCTCGAGGCCGTGCGCGCGGTGCCGTCGGTGAGCGGCGCGACGCCGTACGTGGCGGGCGAGGTGATGCTCACGAGCGCGATCGAGGCGCCGGGCGGCGCCGAGCTGCGCGGCATCGATCCCGCGACGCTGGGGCAGGCGACCGACCTCCCGCTCAACATGCGCTTCGGTCGGCTCGAGTACCTCGCGCATCCGGAGGAGCTGCTCGATCTGCCGCCCGAGTCGATGCACGGGAGCTTGCTCGACATGCCGGGCCTCCTCGGCGAGGGCGTCGACGATCTGCCCGCCATGGACGACGAGGACGTGCCGTCGATCGAGGAGGCGCTCGGCGCGGACGCGGGTGTGGAAGAGGACGCGGGCGGTCCGAGCGCGCTCGACCTCGCCGCGCAGCCGATGCGAGATGCCACGCCAGCGTCTGGGCAGGACAGCTTGCTCGACGAGATCGATCGGCTGCTCGACGGCATCGAGACGCACGAGCTGCGGCAGCCCTCGCTGCCCGAGCCGATGCGACGCGCCGCGCCTCAGGTGCTGCCGGGTCTCGTGGTCGGACAAGAGCTCGCGCGCTCGCTCCGCCTGCACGTGGGCGACGAGGTCACGGTGGTGTCGCCGAACGGCGATCTCGGTCCCACGGGGCCCATCCCGCGCACGCGGGCGTTCCGCATCGCCGGCATCTTCTACACGGGCATGTTCGAGTACGACATGCAGATGGCCTACACGGATCTCGCGACGGCGCAGTCGTTTCTGCGCACCGGCGAGGAGATCAGCGGCATCGAGGCGCGCTGCCACGACTGGTCGCGCGCGGACGAGAGCGCGGCCGAGGTGCGCGAGGCGCTCGGGCCGCAGGTCGTCGAGCGCGATCAGCTCCGCGTGCGCAGCTGGCGCGAGGTGAACCGCAACCTCTTCGGCGCGCTCGAGCTCGAGAAGCTCGCGATGTTCATCACGCTCGGCATCGCGATCCTCGTCGCGAGCTTCTGCATCTTCGCGGCGCTCGTGCTGATGGTGCAGGAGAAGGGGCGCGAGGTCGGCATCCTCAAGGCGATGGGCGCAGAGGACGGCTCGATCGTCCGCATCTTCCTCGCGCAAGGCCTGCTCATCGGGGTGCTGGGCGCGATGTCGGGCCTGGGCCTCGGCTACCTCGTGTGCTTCGCCGCGGAGCACTTCAAGTTCATCCGCATGAACCCCGAGGTCTATTACATCGACCGCTTGCCCGTGAGCGTCGACCCGCTCGAGTTCGCGCTCGTGGGGCTCGCGTCGGTCGTGGTCTGCGTGCTCGCGACGATCTATCCCGCCGTCCTCGGCAGCCGCCTCCGGCCCGTCGACGCGCTCCGACAAGGCTAGACCGACATGACCGAACCCACCGAGACGACGCCGCACGAGGCGAAGGACGCCGAGCCTGCGAGTGATCCGACGACTGAGTCGACCAAGGGCCCGCGTCGCGCCGCCG
Source organism: uncultured Sandaracinaceae bacterium (assembly GCA_964502175.1). Lineage (GTDB taxonomy): Bacteria > Myxococcota_A > Polyangia > Polyangiales > Sandaracinaceae > JAFLCL01. The sequence continues at coordinate 4,116 of CAZCVE010000075.1, read as the reverse complement.
TCGATCACGACGCGCCGACGCTCGTCCGCGTGCGCGGCCTGACCAAGCGCTTCCTCCACGAGGGGCGCGAGGTGGAGATCCTCAAGGGCATCGACCTCGAGGTGAAGCGCGGCGAGATGCTCGCGGTCGTCGGCGCCTCGGGCGCGGGCAAGAGCACGATGCTCTATCTCCTCGGCACGCTCGACCTGCCGACGTCGGGGACCATCGAGTACGACGGCGAAGACGTCACCCGCTACACGAGCGCGCGCCTCGCCGCCTTCCGCAACGAGAAGCTCGGCTTCGTGTTCCAGTTCCACCACCTGCTCCCCGAGTTCACGGCCCTCGAGAACGTGATGATGCCGGGCCTGATCCGCGGCATGGCGCGCGGCGAGCTCGAGCGGACGGCGCGCGGCCTGATCGAGGACGTGGGCCTCACGAGCCGCGTGACGCACCGGCCGGGCGAGCTGTCGGGCGGCGAGCAGCAGCGCGTGGCCTTGGCGCGCGCGCTCGTCATGAACCCGAAGCTCGTCCTGGCCGACGAGCCCACGGGAAACCTCGACAGCAAGAACAGCCAGGCGATCCAGGACCTGTTCTTCCAGCTGAACCAGACCCGCGGGACGACCTTCCTCGTGGTGACCCACTCGATGGAGCTCGCGGGCCGGATGCCGCGCGTGGTGTCGATGCGGGACGGCCGGATCGAGACGGACGAGCAGCGCTGAGCGCCGCGTCGGCGATCGGCGTCGGAGTTTTTCGGGAGCCACCACTTTTCGTGATGGGCTTCACGGGCGGGGGCCACAGCGCGCCAAGCCCTCCTACGGGCCTCGCGGGTCCCACGGGCCCGGGTCACACTGCCGGCTTCTTCCGCTCGCCCGTCCAGGCGGATCAGCTACGGAGCGCTCATGACTTTCCCGGGTCCTTCCTCCTTCTCGGAACGCCTCCTCCTCCTCGGCGCGCTCGCCGCCCTCGGGGGATTGCTCCCGGGCTGTCCGGACACCATGCCGCAGACGAACGACGCGGGCACCGACGCGCCGATGGGCGTCGTCCGCTGTAGCGCCCTCGACGACTCGGATCGCGACGGCATCAGCAACTCGGACGACGGCGGGGGCGACGCCGACGGCGACGGCGCGACCAACGACAACGACACCGACTCGGACGGCGACGGCATCAACGACTCGGTCGAGGCCGGCGACATGGACTGCACGAGCCCGCCGGTGGACTCGGATCGCGACACGGTGCCCGACTTCCTCGATCTCGACTCGAACGGCGACGGCATCCCGGATCGCGATCAGGCGACGTCGGATCTCGACGGCGACGGCATCCCGGACTCGAGCGATCCGGACGAAGACGGCGACGGCGTGGTGAACACGATCGAGGTCGGTCCGACGCCGGGCATGCCGGTCGACACGGACCGCGACGGCATCCCCGACGTGCGCGACGACGACTCGGATGGCGACAACATCCTCGACCGCCACGAGGGCGCGCAGGATCAGGACCGCGACGGCATCCCGAGCTTCCAGGACACGGACTCGGACGGCGACGGCATCCTCGACGCCGAAGAGGCGGGCGACGGCGACCCGACGACGCCGCCGCGCGTCTGTGAGAACGAGGTCGACCCGACCACGTGCAACTCCTCGGGCACCGAGTGTGAGGTGGGCCTCGACGAGTTCGCGGACTTCGCGGACTTCGACAGCGACAACGACGGCCTCGGCGACGCCGAAGAGGCCGCGCTCGGCACCGACCCGTGCTCGGTCGACTCGGACGAGGATGGCCAGAGCGATCTCGCGGAGGGCGCGTACGAGCGATACAACTGCGAGGACGGAACGACAGGCACGGACTGCGGCTGCGCGACGAGCGCGTCCTGCACGATCCCCGCGCGCCACTTCTACGTCGTGCTCCCGTACGGCGAGGCACCCATCCAGCGCAACCTCGACTTCGGCACGACGATCCGCGTCGCCGACATCTTCTTCATCTCGGACACGACGGGCTCGATGAGCGGTACGGTCGACAACGTGACTCGCACCGTCTCGGGGCCTGGCGGAATCATCGAGCGCATCACCGACACCATCCCAGACGCGTGGGTCGGCGGTGGCCAGCACGACGACATGCCGTTCGGCAGCTACGGGAGCACGCCCGACGAGCCGTTCATCCTCGCCATCGGCATGACCCCGCCGGACCGATCTGCCGAGGTCGCTGCCGCGTTCGATCGCATCGCGATCCACGGTGGCGCTGACGGTCCCGAGTCGCAGACCCAGGCGCTGTGGCAGATCGTCACCGGCGAGGGCAACACCTGGATGGGTGACTCGTTCGGCGGGTCGATGACCTACACGATCCCGGCCTATCGCGACCGCTGCCTCGACACCGGCTGGGGCGCGCCCTGCTTCCGCGACGGTGCGCTGCCGATCGTCGTGCACTTCTCCGACATCTGCGCGCACAACGGTCCTCCGGACGAGGATCCGAGCTGCGATCCGTACGTCGGCATCACGCCGGCGCCGGCGACGTGGACCGAGACGATGGCGGAGATGAACCGCCGCGGTGCGCGCTACATCGGCGTCAACGCGAGCGGCGGCGAGAGCTGCGCGACGGTGACTGGGCCTGCGGGCTACAGCCCGTGCTGGTTCATGAAGCGCACGGCGAACGAGACGGGGACCGTCGACCTCGACGGCAACCCGCTCGTCTACGATCTCCCCAACTCCGCCAGCACCACCGAGTTCGCGGATAGCATCGTCGAGGCGATCGAGACCGTCGCGACGCGCGTCGCGCTCGACGTCGACACGGCGCTTCGTGACGATCCGGGCGACGGCGAGGGCGTGCCCGCGGACCGCTTCATCAAGCAGCGCACGCCGGCCTGCAACGCGGGCTCGGGCATGCCGACCACGGACGACTGCTGGATGGCGCCCACGGGCGTGACGCACGACCAGGCGATCGCGACATTCGATCTCTCGACGTTCTACGGCGTCGTCCCCGGAACGCGCGTCACCTTCCGCATCACGTTCCAGAACGATTTCTACCAGAACCCCGATTTCCGCACGAAGCTGTTCGTCGCCTTCATCGACGTGCGCGGCGGCGGAACGACGGTCCTCGATACGCGCCAGGTGTTCGTCGTCATCCCGGCATTCTCCGGCTCGATCTTCGGCTGACGCCGAGGGGGCTCGATCTTCGGCTGACGCCGAGGGGGCTCGATCTTCGGCTGATCTCATCGAGAGCTTCGGTCTCGAGCCGAAGACACAGCGAAGGCCGCGCGACTCACCTCGCGCGGCCTTCTCATCGTCGTTTCCGGGACACTGGCGATTCGCAGTACATTGCCGTCAATGCCGCCGGACTCTGCGGTTGTGATCCCGCGCTACCCACGCCGAGTTGCAGGAACGGGCGTACCGCCGCACAGACCGGCTTGCTCTTTTCCTACTTTGATCCTCGGCAGCCCACAGACCCACCGGCGTTCGGGGACTGACGTCATGTCCCCGGGTGCGTTGTGTTGTAGCCAGGTCCGCACGATCGGGTGCGCTTGCTTGATTCTGGCGAGCTTCGCCGTGGGTTGCTACCAGACTCACGTGAGGGGGAGTGGATGCGTCTGCCCGTGATGCGCCCGCAACGGACGCCGGTGCTCCGTGCGCGCAAGACCTGACGGGGCGATGGGAGGGATCTCATGAGCCGAACAGCGCGAAGAGGAATGCAAGCGTTCGTGCTCCTGGCGACCGGCTGTACCTGCGGCACGGGTGCGGGAAGCGATGCAGCGATCGACACGAGGTTGGATGCAGCGCCGCCGGCGGACGTGGTGGTCGCCGTGTCGCCGTACGGGGCGTGCAGTCCCGAACGAATCCCCGGATTCCCGCCGGCCGTTTGCCGGGATGAGGTTCCGTGTCGCGAGGTGGCTGGCGGCCGGCACATGTGCACCCAAACATGCGATTCCGCGAGCGACTGCCCCGCCGTGGAGCACACGACGGTGGCATGCCTGCCCTTGGGCGCGGACGGCGAGAATATCTGCGTGCTGAACTGCGACATGTCGTCGGGTCGTCCCACGTGCCTCGGGTGGACGACCTGTGTGTTTCGAGAGCGCATGCAGGTGTGCTTTCAGGACTAGGGAGACGCGGCGGCGCGGAATTGGGGACGGACCTCGAAAGTTCGAAACTCGGGCCGCGT